>NZ_LMRB01000006.1:0-30206 GCF_001424715.1 Microbacterium sp. Leaf436 | reverse complement strand
CACCGCGATGCCCTTGTCCCGCACCCGCCGGATCGTCTCGAGCACGTTCTTCGTCTGACGCACACCGAGAGCAGCGGTGGGTTCGTCGAGGAACACCAACCGCCCCGCCCAATGCACCGCACGAGCGATCGCGATCGCCTGCCGCTGCCCACCCGACATCTCCCCCACCGGCGACGTCAACGAACGCACCGTCGCGCCGAGCTCATCGAACGCCGCGCGGGAGGCGACGGCCATGTCCTCTGGCTCACCGTCCTGGATGTCGCGTCGGTGGCCCTCATGTTCGTGCCCGCCGCGACGCCGACGAGGATCAGGATGCCGACGAGTGCGAGCGTGGCCGGGATGCGGCGCGCGACCGCGCTCACGCGGCGGGTCCACCCGGCGCGCCACCCACGACCCCGCCTGCTTCNCGACGTCAACGAACGCACCGTCGCGCCGAGCTCATCGAACGCCGCGCGGGAGGCGACGGCCATGTCCTTCGTCTTCATGAACCCCAGCGCACCCGCCAGGCCGGGGCGGCGGATCTCGCGGCCCAGGTACATGTTCTGCACCGGATCGAGATGCGGCGCCAAGGCCAGGTCCTGGTACACGGTCTCGATTCCCAACGCCGACGCGACCTGCGGGTTCGACATCTCGATCGGTTGCCCATCGAAGAGGATCTCGCCCTCATCGACGGCGAGATTGCCCGACAAGGCCTTCACCAGCGTCGACTTTCCGGCGCCGTTGTCACCGATGAGCGCGGTGACCTCCCCCGGATAGACCTCGAAATCCACATTGCTCAACGCCCGGACAGAACCGAACTGCCGCGACAGTCCCCGCGCCTGCAGCACGGGAACGGCGGTGGTGACTGACGACATCGTCAGCTCCTTTCGTTGGTGAGAAGAGGGCTCTCGTCCGCGACGAGAGAAGAAGAGAGGAACGCCTCGGCGACGTCCTCGAAGGACCGGGATGCCGCGTCGGCGGCGAACGCGGCGAACAACGCCGCGCCGTACGCGGTGCCCTCGTCGTGGGTCGAGACGGTGACCGCGGGCAGCAGCGCCGAGCGCGAGCGCACGACGGACGCCATGGTCGACCAGCCGCCGGTCAGCACCGTCGAGGTGGGAGGGGCGACCTCGCGGTCCATCACCGCCATGCACTCCGCGAGCATCTCGTTGCCGTGGCGCAGGCTGGCCGCGAACAGTTCGGCGGGGCTGAGTCCGTCGCTCTGCGCGACGATCCTGAGCACGCCGTCATCGTTGCGGGCGCCCGACACCTCGAGACCGCCGTCGGCGAGCGTGCCGTCGACGGGAAGAGCCACGGCCGCGTCATCGATGACCGCGCGTCCCGTGGCATCCGTGATCCCGAGCAGCTGCAGCACGCGCCGCATGAGCAGTCCCGACTTGGTGCCCGCGAGCAGCACGTACTTGCCCGGGATGACGTGGCGCACGCAGTTGATACCGGCGTGCGCGAGACGCTCGCGCGCGGCGAACGGAAGGGTGTCGTCGAGCACGCGCACGAGCGCCTCGGCGGTGCCCATCGAGTCGTACAGCTGTCCCGTGTGGGTGGCGCCGACGGCGACGGCCGAGACGAGGTGGTCGTGCCCCGCGATGGTGAGGGCGGCGCCCCGGAAGCCCGCGGGCATGGCCGGGTCGCTCAGCGTGCCGACCGCCTCGCCGGCGCTGACGCGAGCGCCGAGGATCGTCTCATCCACCCCGAGCACGTCGAGCGCCGCCTGCCAGGGGGTGCTGTCGTCCTGGTCGATGAGTCCGGTGCGCGAGACGAGCGAGTACTCCGCCACGCGGGGGCCGCCGAGCGCGTGCACGACGAACTCCGGAACGTTGAGGAAGGTGGTCCCGGCGAGCGCGATCCCGCGATCCCGCAGGTGCAGGAGCTTGGCGATGGATGCCAGGGGCCCGACCGGCAGCCCCGTGCGGCCGGGGAACTCGGCGCGGAACGCGTCGGGGGTCGCCGCGATCTGAGCGGCGCCGCGCGGGTCGAACCACGCCATGATCGGGGCGAGCGCGGTGCCGTCGGCGTCGAGCAGCACTCCCGCCTCGGCCATGCCCGACACCCCGAGGGCGACGATGCGATAGCCCGCGTCGAGGCGTTGGTCGGCCTCGGCCGCGAGCTCGCGGACGACGGCGATGGCGCGGTCGGCAGGCATCTCGGCCTGACCGTGGTCGAGGTTGGTCCAGGGTGAGCGGCGGCTCACGACGAGCACCTGGCGCCCGTCTGGGGTGGCGACCAGCAGCTTGGTGCTGGTGCTTCCCATGTCGATGCCGACGACGTAGTCGCTCACCGCACTCCCCCGCCGCGCAGGGTCCCGGGCCAGCCGGCGCCGGGCGCCGCGACGAGCACATCGGCCTCGCCCGTCAGGCGCCAGGCGCCGAAGGCGTGCGGGACGGCGTAGACCTGTCCGCGCTCGACGTCGACCGAGCCCGCGTCCGACACCAACGCGCCGGACCCTTCGCGCACCAGCACCACCGCGAAACCGGCTTCACGGGCGGCGGTCTCGCCGGCCGCGTCGAACAGGCGGAAGTACGGGTCGGCGGCGGCGGGCAGCAGCGAGCGGAGGTCGTTCCCCGCCGGCGTCGTGCCGGCCGTGCTGATCAGGGCGTCGAGGGCTGCGGCATCCAGCTTCTCGGTCGACACGGCGGGCATGACGGCGTCGAAGCCCAGGTCGAGGTGCGATTCG
This sequence comes from Microbacterium sp. Leaf436, assembly GCF_001424715.1. NCBI lineage: Bacteria > Bacillati > Actinomycetota > Actinomycetes > Micrococcales > Microbacteriaceae > Microbacterium > Microbacterium sp. Leaf436. The sequence continues at coordinate 27,535 of NZ_LMRB01000006.1, read as the reverse complement.
TCGCGGGTCGAGGTCGTGACCGACCACTCGAGCAGGATCGAGAAGTCGGTGGGCTCCTGCACCTCGGCGACGAAGATCCCGCCATCGATCGCGTGCACGGTGCCGGCGGGCACGAGCACGCCCATCCCGGGGCGGACGACCACGCGGTTCATCCGCGAGAGCATCCACTCGCTGTCCTGCGCGTCGCGGCGGCGGTCGAGCTCGTCGCGGTCGACGGCCTGGTTCCAGCCGACGTGCACGGCGCAGTCGGCCTCGGTCTCGAGCACGTACCAGGCCTCGGTCTTGCCGTACGGGCAGTCGAGGTGCCCGCGCGCGAACTCGCGGTCGGGGTGCACATGCACGGGAAGACGCTGGCGCGCGTCGAGCAGCTTGACCAGGATGCCGAGATCCGCGGCGTCGCGTCCGCCGCGGGCCCCCACCCACGCGGCGCGGTCGGCCGTGACCAGGTCGCGCAGGAACGCGCCATCCTCGGCGATCGCGAGGCCGATGGTGTCGGAGCCGAAGCGCGAGACGGTCGAGCCGAGCCACTCCTCGGGCTGGCGGTCGGTCTCGGGCACGATGCCGCGGAGGGCCGCGATGCGGTCACCGCCGAGGTAGAAGTGCTGCACGGGGTTCGGGGGCAACAGGACGGGCTTCATCACGAGGCTCCGATCGGTTCGGAGGACGACACGGCGGCGACGCCGGAGGTCTCGGTGCGGGCGAGGGCGAAGGCCGTCGCCACGAGCGCCGCGGCGGGCTCGATCACGGCGACGGAGAGGGGGGCGGCCTCGGGCGGGGCGGGCTGCCCGGCCGACGCCGACGGGGCGGGCTGCCCGGCCGACGCCGACGGGGCGGGCTCGATCACGGCGACGGAGAGGGGGGCGGCCTCGGGCGGGGCGGGCTGCCCGGCCGACGCTGACGTGGCGGGCTGCCCGGCCGACGCCGACGGGGCGGGCTGCTCGGCGGACGCCGACGGGGCGGGCTCCCCGGCAGGTGCCGAGGGCACGGCGGGCGCGGCGGGCCGCCCGGCAGACGCGGGCTGCGCGACGGACGCCCCCTCCGCGGCGACAGCGCCCACCGGCGCGGCGACGGCGGGCAGGGATCCGGCACCGACGCCGACCTCGCCCGATCCCCGCGGGACGAGGCGGGTCGGCACGACGATGCGCGCGGGACCCTCGTCGGGGCGTGCGGCGCGCTGCCGCAGCAGCCGGAACGCCGCGACCGCGAGCAGGCGCGGGTCGTGGTCGACGTAGGTGATCGCCGGCTCCAGCACCTCGGCGAGGGTGAAGTCGCCGAACGAGATGAGCGCCGGCATGCGCAGGCCCTTCGCGCGGATCGCCCGGACCGTTCCGATCGCCGCGAGGCTGGTCGCGCAGAGCAGCGCGGTGGGGGCGTCGCCGCGTTCGAGCAGGCGCGAGGCCTCGGCGGCCTCGCCTCGACCGAAGCGCTCGTGGGTGACGACGAGCGAGGGGTCGAACGGCAGACCCGCCGCTTTCAGAGCCGAGCGGTAGCCGGCCAGGCGATCGTCGACCGTGGGATAGGGCACGTCCTCGCCCATGAAGGCGATCCGACGGTGCCCGTGGGCGACGAGGGCGGCGGTGGCCTCCGCGGCGGCGCCGAAGTCGTCGATCACGACGGCGTCGATACCCGGGCGCGAGCGGTCGATGCAGACGACCGGAAAGCGGGTGCGCAGCCCCGCGAGGGTCGCGGCGTCCACGGCGACGGGCGCGACGATGAGGCCCGCGAGGCGGTGCCCGGTGAGGCGGTCGAGCTGGGTGCGCTCGTGGGCGGCGTCGTAGCCGGTGCTGGCGAAGATGACGCTGAGTCCCTCGGCGACGGCGAGCTCTTCGACGACGCTGACGAACGCGGCGAAGAACGGGTCGCTGATCGCGTCGATCAGAATGCCGATCGTGTCGGCGTCGCGCCGCTTGAGTTCCCGAGCGCTGCGGTCGGGGACGAAGCCCAGTTCGCGCACGGCCCACAGCACGCGATCGCGGGTGGCGGGCAGCACGCCGGCTTCGTCGTTGACGACACGGGACACCGTCTTGGGGCTGACCCCCGCGGCCGTGGCGACGTCGATGAGTCGGGCGCGCGGCCGGGGCGCCATGGCCTCGGTGGCCGCCGTGGCGGACGGTCGCTCGTCGTGCGTCATCGCATCTCCGACATCGTTGTCATTGGGGACGAAACCCTCGGGCGGGCTGCGCTGGAGTCAGCATGAGCCCGATGGGACAACGTTGTCAAGTCACGGAAGCATCTCGGATGACAGCGATGTCGAGACCGAGCTCCCACGAGGCTCCGGGGGCGAGTGCGCGCAGCAGCCCCCTCGCCCGCGCGTCGCCGCGACCGAGGATCGTCGCGGCCGTCGCCGGCTCCACCCCGAGCACCACCCCGCCCTCCTGCGCCACGCGCCACTGGAACATCCCCGGCAGCACCGAGGTGTCGAACGAGATCCGGATGCCGAGCCCCGACGGCGCGATCACCTCGGCGCTCACCCGACGGTCGGTCGGCAGTTCGTGCGCGAACACCTGCTCGGGGTAGTGCGCGACGGGTTCGGGGAACTCCGCCCACGACGACAGTCCCACCTCGGCCGCGGCGTCGCGCGGCTGCACCCCCGTGGCGGGAGAGCGCAGCACCGAGCCCGTCTCCACCAGCGGCCAGCCGAGGTTGACGTGGTACAGCACCATGGGCTCCACCTCGCGGGAGCCGCGGTTGACGATCTCGTCGCGCAGCTCGATCCGCCCCTCACCGAGCGGAACCCGCACGCTCCGCCGCAGCTCCAGATGGGCGCCGAGCACCGTGGCCTCCACGACGACCGCCTCGACCACCACGGCGTCCGGGGTCACCTCGGCTCGGGTGACGGATGCCGAGAGCCCGCTGTACCGCCCGTGCTGGGGGTGCTCCCCCTCGGCGTCGACCGACGGCGGGCCGAACGACAGCAAGCCGCAGGTCGTGACGAGGCCTCCCCCGAACGAGGCGCCGAAGCCCCCCGCTCCCGGCCGCGGCCAGCCCGTGGGCGACACCCAGGCGAGCGGCACACCACGGTGACGCACCTGACCCAGATCGAGGCCGCGGTCGGGCAGCAGCTCGACCTCGAGGTCGCCCGCGATCACGCGCAGGCGCCGGGTTCCGGCATCCGGTCCGTCGGTGCGCACCGATGCCTCCACGCTCGCGACCTGCGCCGTGCACCCCGCCCTGCGGCGCGCCTCGTCGATCGTCGATCCGTACAGCTCGCCCATGAGCCCCGCCTTCCTCGCCGTTGCGCGGCCCACGTTAGCAGTCGTTGACAACGTTGTCTCGCGCCCCGCATACTGACGGTCGAGCGCAGAGCCGCGCCCCGACCCGACGTCTCGGAGACCCACACCCCATGTCGAAACCCCGCCTCCACCGCCTCTTCAACGCGACCTCCGGCCGCGCGCTCGACGTCGCCGTCGACCACGGCGCGTTCCACGAACACGGCTTCCTCACCGGTATCGAAGACATGGCCGCCACCGTCGCGACGCTCGTCGCAGCCGGCCCCGACGCCGTGCAGCTCACGCTCGGCCAGGCTCCGCTGCTGCAGAGCGTCCCCGGCAAGCAGAAGCCCGGCCTGGTGCTGCGCACCGACATCGCCAACGTGTACGGCGACCCGCTCGAATCCCCCCTGCACAGCATCCACGTGCCCGACGCGATCGAGGTCGCCGTGCGCCTCGACGCCGTCGCCGTGTGCGTGAACCTGCTCGATCTGCCCGGCGAACCCCAGGTGCGCGAGCAGTGCATCCGGTCGATCCTGGCTCTTCGCACCGACGCCGAGCGGTACGGGATGCCGCTGATGATCGAGCCCCTCGTCATGCAGACCAAGCCCGGCAGCGGCGGGTACGGCGTCGACGGCGACACCGCCAAGATCGTCACCCTCGTGCGTCAGGCACGCGAGCTCGGCGCCGACCTCATCAAGGCCGACCCCACCGACGACATCACCGAGTACCACCGCGTGATCCAGGCCGCCGGGGACACCCCCCTGCTGGTCCGCGGCGGGGGGCGCGTCGACGACCGCACTCTTCTGGAGCGCACGCGCGCCGTGCTCGAGCAGGGCGCCCGCGGCATCGTGTACGGCCGCAACGTCATCCAGCATCGCGACCCCGCCGGCATCACCGCGGCCCTCATGGCCGTCGTGCACGACGACGCCTCGGTCGACGAGGCCCTGAGCCTGATCGGCGGTGCCGCATGACCGGCAAGAAGGTGGGCATCGGCATCATCGGCGGAGGGCTGATGGGCCGCGAGATCGCCGCGGCGCTGCGCCGCTGGCCGGCCCTCATCGACCACCCCGTCGAGCCCGAGCTCGTGGCCGTCTGCGACATCAACCCCGCGGCGCTCGAATTCTTCGAGCGCATCGACACCGTGCAGCTGACTACCACCGACCACCACGAGCTGCTCGCCGACCCCCGCGTCGACGTCGTCTACATCGCGGTGCGCCACGACCTGCACGAGCGGCTGTACGTCGACACCATCCGCGCGGGCAAGGCGCTGCTGGCCGAGAAGCCGTTCGGCATCGACCGGGCCGCCGCCGACGCGGTCGTCGCCGCCATCGCGGAGAACCCCGTGTCGTTCGTGCGGGTCTCGAGCGAGATGCCGTTCTTCCCTGGCGCCCAGTGGGCCGTCGACTACGTGCGCTCGGGAGCCCTGGGCCGCATCGTCGAGGCGAACTGCTCGTTCCTGCACTCCAGTGACATCGACGTGGACAAGCCGTTGAACTGGAAGCGGCAGAAGCAGTTCTGCGGCGACGCGGGCGTGCTCAACGACCTCGGCATGCACACCTGGCACGTGCCGCTGCGGCTGGGGTGGACGCCCGAGAAGGTGGTCGGCATCCTGCAGGACATCGTCACCGAGCGCCCCGGTCCCGACGGCACCCCGCAGCCGTGCGACACCTGGGACAACGCCGTGATCCACTCCTGGGCCCGCCACGACGGCGCCCCCTTCCCGCTCACCACCCAGACCAAGCGCATCGCGCCGGGCCACAAGAACACGTGGGAGTTCGAGGCCATCGGCATGTCGGGCGGCGTGCGCTTCAGCACCAAGAACCCCAAGCAGGTCGAGGTCTTCGCCGTCATCGACGTTCCCGGCGTCGGGCGAGAGCAGAGCTGGCAGAAGATCGACGCGGGCAGCCAGTCGGTGTGGCCCACGGTGACCGGAGCCAACTTCGAGTCCGGCTTCTCGGATGCCATCCTGCAGATGTGGGCGGCCTTCCTCGCCGAGTACGTGGGCGAGCTCGGCGACGGCTTCGGCTGCGTCCGCCCCGACGAGGCCGCGCTGACGCACCGGCTCTTCGCCGCCGCCATCGCCTCGCACGAGACCGGCGCGCTCGTCGCTCCGAGCTCTGTCTGACCTGCTCCCGCCAAACCCGTTGAGTGTCCAGGACTCGCCGCATCCGTCGCGCTGGCAGCGGCGTGTCTCGGACACTCGACGGGCGCATCAGCCCCCGCCGACGCGCGGATCCCGAAGTCGGCCCGCCCGGATCCCGAAGTCGGCCTGCCCGGGTCCCTATGCTCGGAGGATGCCGTGCCTGACGGCATCCTCCGAGGAGACTCATGCGCAAGACCGGCCGCCCCACGATGGTCGACGTGGCCGCCGACGCGGGCGTGAGTCTCAAGACCGTCTCGCGCGTCATCAACGGCGAACCGAACGTCGACCCCGCGATGACCGAGCGGGTTCAGTCGGCCGTCGCACGACTCGGCTACCACCGCAACGCCCTCGCCGCGAGCCTGCGCTCCGGCAACCGCGACACCGTGGGCTTCATCGCGGCCGACCTGTCGAACACCTTCTACATGGCCGTCGCCGCCGCCGTCTCGACCGTCGCGGCCCGTGAGCGCATGCACCTGGTCATGGCCTCCAGCGAAGAAGACGCCGACACCGAGCGCACCCTCGCCCTCGACCTGTGCCAGCGTCAGGTCGGCGGACTCATCGTCGTGCCCACGGCCGACGACCACTCCTATCTGCGGCGCGAGGTCGAGCTCGGCACTCCGGTCGTCTTCCTCGACCGTCCCGGCAGCGGTGTGCCCGCCGACGCGATCCTGCTCGACAACCGCGGCGGGGCGCGCGCCGCCGTCGCCGAACTGCTCGAGGCCGGACACCGTCGCATCGCCGTCCTGATGGACGCCCGCGGGATCTACACCATGGCCGAGCGCTGGGCGGGGGTCCACGAGGCCTTTCGCGCCGCGGGACGCGAGCCCGATCCCGCGATGGTCGTCGACGGCCTCCACACCCCGGCGGTCGCCCGCGAGGCGATGCAGCGCCTGCTCGACCTCGACGATCCGCCCACGGCCGTGTTCTGCGCGAACAACCGCGTCACGATCGGCGCGCTCGAGGCCATCCTGCCCCGCGGAGCAGACGTCGCCATCGCCGGCTTCGACGACTTCGAACTCTCACGTCTGCTCCCCCGGCGCATACGGATCGTCGACTACGACGTGGCCGACCTCGGCACGCGCGCGGCCGAGACGCTCCTCGCCCGCAGGGCCTCTCCCGCGACGGGGTCGCACACGCACCTGGTTCCGACGCGTCTGGTGGACCGGGGCGGCGTGCGCTGAGTCGACGCGCCTCGCGCACGTGCCGTGGCGAGGGAACGCGCGTCGCGGGTGATGTCGCGGACGAACTTCTCGTCGCCGTCCGACGGCGGAGGGCGCACATCGATCCGCGCGCGCCGTGGCACGCGGAAGAGTGAGAGATCGCCCACCACCCACCCGGGAGCGATGCATGAGTTCTTCCCCGCCCGCCGACGGGTGGTTCGCGATCGCCCACGGCGCCCTCGACGTGCGGGGGTCGGCCCTGTTCGACGCCGGTGCCGAGATCCTGATGGTCCCGACCGACCCCGGTGATGCCCTGTGCCTGGTGGGCGCGGGCGCCGCCCTCTGGCGTCGACTGATCGACCGGGCCCCCGTCGGCGACGGCGATCTCGACCCGGCGGAGCGCGAGATGCTGGCCCAGATGAGCGTCGCGGGCCTCGTCTCCCGCGATCCCTCCCACCCCGCGCGAGTGCTCCGGCTCGACCCGCCGACGCTGTCGTCGCCGCTGCACGAGCTCGTCTACGCCCTGACGGCCCGCGTGGCCGCGCAGCACGGCATCCCCTGCGTGTTCACGAAGGGCCCGGCGCTCTTCCTCCAGGGGTTGCGCGAGCGCGAGCACTCCGGCGACGTCGACGTGTGGTGCGACCCGGCGCAGGGCGACATCCTGGCCGCGGCCCTCGAGCCGTGGGGCTGGTCGCGCGAACCCGATCCGTGGCGCGGCACCTCGGTGCACCACACCGCCACCATGACGCCACAACGCTGGGGCTGCGAGATCGACGTCCACCGCCGCTTCCCCGGGCTCACCCTCGCCGACGCCGACGCTCTCGCGATCGTGCTCCGCGACGCCGAGCCGATGCGCTTCGCCGGCGTCGAGATCCGGGTGCCGCGCGCCGACACGCACGCCGTCCTGGCCGCCGTGCACGCCGTGCGCCCCGTCATCGGGGCGGGACCGCGCACGCGGGCGACGTCCGACACGGCCGCCCTGCTGCTCGCCCGGGCACCCGGTTCCCTCGATCGCGCGCGCGAGCTCGGCGCGGTCGGCGTGCTGCGCGACGAGCTCGCACCCCTGGCTCCCCCGGGGTCGCTCGACGGCGACCACGGCGTCCCGCGCGACTGGGCCTGGCGCGCCGAGTCCAGCCGGGCCCGCGCCTACTGGGCGGCGCTTCGGGGCGAGCCCCCGACGACGCGGGCGCGTCTGCTCCTGCGCTTCGTCTGGCCGCCCGACGACATCGCGCTCGCCTCGGCCCGCCGCGCGGGTGAGGCCACCGACGACCCCGACCGGGCGCGCCGCCGGCGCCTGGTGCGGGGCCTGCGCGAATGGCTCCGCGCGCGCGGGTGACGACGTGCCCGGCGTCGAGGGGTGAGGAGCGGCGTGAACGAACGGTGAGCACCGCCGCCGCGCGTATCCCCCTCCGCCGACGAACCCGGGCGCGGCCCGCGCTTCACCCGGGTGCTCACCTTTCGGGGCGCGCGAACCGCGGCGAGCGCGGCGTCGAAGCTGAGACGTCGTCGCACCATGTGTGCCCGCCCTCCCCACTCACCGCCGTCTCACTCCGGAGCCCTCCCGCATGTCTGCTTCCGACACCCCGCTCGTCGTCAACGGCCGTTTCCTCACCCACCCCACGACGGGGGTCCAACGATTCGCCCGCGAGATCGTCCGCGAACTCGCCCCCCTCATCGACGTCGTGGTCGTCGCCCCACCGGGTCGTCTCCTCGACGCCGACCTGGGCGTCGAGATCCGACAGGTCGGACGCCGCGGCGGTCACCTCTGGGAGCAGATTGATCTGCCCGCGCACCTCCGCCGGTCGGGCACTCCGCTGCTGCTCGGCCTGGCCACGACCGGACCGGTGCGCTATCGGCCGCAGATCGTCGCGCACCACGACATCACCTACGTGCGTCATCCCGAGAGCTTCGCGCGATCGTTCCGTCTGCTCTACCGCGCCTTGATCCCGCCCCTGCTGCGCTCGAGCGCCCGCGTCATCACCGTGAGCGGGTTCTCGGCGCGCGAGATCGCCCTGCATTACCGAGTGCCGGCCGACAAGCTCCGCGTGGTCGCCAACGCCGTCTCGAGCGACTTCCCCGCCGACGGCCCCGCGCACGACGAGGGGTCCCCGTACCTGCTCGCGGTGTCCTCACCGAACCGCCACAAGAACTTCGACGCCCTGCTCACGGCCTTCGACCGGGCCGATCTGCGGCAGATACGCCGCCTGCTCATCGTCGGCAACCAGGCGAAGGCCTTCCACGCGTCGATGAGCTCTACCGCCGGCGACCGGGTGCGCTTCCTCGGTCGCGTCGACGACGACGAGCTCGCGCGCCTGTACCGCGGCGCGACGGCGTTCGCCTTCCCTTCGCTCTACGAGGGCTTCGGGATCCCGCCGCTCGAGGCGCAGCGCATGGGTACGCCGGTGCTCGCCGCGCGGGCGGCCTCTCTTCCCACCGTGCTCGGCGACTCCGCCCTGTGGGTCGACCCGAGCGACCCCGACGACATCCGCCGGGGGATCGAGCGCCTCGACGGCGACCCCGCGCTGCGGGCCGAGCTCTCCCGTCGCGGTCGCCTGAACGAGAGCCTGTACTCGTGGGCCGACTCCGCCGCGCGCGTGGCCGCGATCGTGGCGGAGGTGCGCGCCGAGCTCCGCCCCTGACCGGCGCGGTTCCTCGGGCGCGCCCGCCGGCAGCCCCTCAGCGAGACCCGCCGTCGGCCACCTCGCCGAACCACGCGCGCTCCAGAGCCACCCGCTGCGCCCGCGCGGTGCGGTCCCCGAGGTAGGCGCTCCACGCCGCGTGATTCGCGTCGCTCCACGCCCCGAGCCGGCCGGCGCGAACGGCATCCACGAAGCCGCCGAGACCCTGCTCGATCGTCAACGCGGGCGCAAGCCCGGGCAAGGCGGGAATGGCGCGCGCAAGGATCGGCGCCCCTACCGCGTGGGCATCGAGCAGCGCGATCGGGAACCCCTCCCACGCGGCGGTGTGCAGGTAGAGGTCGAGCTCTCTCAGCTGCGCACCGACCTCGGTCGCGGGGAGCCATCCGGTCACGTGCACCCGCGGCTCGTCGTGCCCCGCGGCGGCGGCGCCCCCGTCGGCGCTGCCGATCCACCGGGCCTCCACGGGTTCGGCGAGCGCCGCGCGCAGCTCCTGCACCCGCGCGCGGAAGTAGTCGGGGTCCTTCTGGGCCACCCAGCGTCCCAGCATCCCCACGCGCAGCGACGCTGCCGCCGTCCGCGTGCGCCGAGCGGCGATCGGCGCGGCGGCGTCGGGAAGCGACGAGACGTTTGGCACCGTGACGATGTGCTCCGGCGCGACACCCAGGCCGAGGGCCTCGGCGCTCTCCCCCGGGCCGCACGCGGCCACGACGGTGGCGCGCCCGCGCAGCAGCGTCTCGACGGCGCGGAAGGCCGCGCGCACCGGTGGGGCGACGTCGGTGCGCACGAAGGCGTAGCAGTGAGGGGTGTACACGACGCGGGCGCGGCGCGGCGCGCCCCACAGCCGGAGGTACGCACCCGGGAACGTCGAGTGCGCGTGCACCACGTCGAACGACGCGGTGCGCAGCAGGTGTCGCAGCCCGAGAACCGCCCGCCCCACCGATGCTGTGTCCCACTCCCGATGGATCGCGGTGGTTCCTTCCCACACCGCGGCGGGGGCGCCGTCCGAGAACGGCGCGGCGATGACGTGGTCGACACCGGCCGGGGAGTTCGCGACGTAGGTCCGCACCGCGACGGGGACACCTCCCGTCACCCGGTCGACGAGGTGCAGGACGCGGCGGGGCGCGGGGGCGGTCACCCGTCGACGCTAGGGATCCCCCGCGCCGTCACCGGCGGGCGAGGGCGGCGGCGCCCCGGGTGAAGCGTGGCGTGCGCGGCATCCGCAATTCCGTCAAGGCCCCCGGCCGACACGGGGGCCGGTGCGTACCGTCGGGCCATGACTTCCGCTCGCGACCAGTTCACCTTCGACAACCCGGTCACCCGCTACGCCCGCGTCGAGCCGCCCGTTCAGCATCAGCCCGAGCCCGGCGTGCAGGCCGATATGACCCCCGTGCCCGACCTCGGCGAGAAGACCTACCGCGGCCTGGGCCGCCTGGTCGGACGCAAGGCACTCATCACGGGCGGCGATTCCGGCATCGGCGGGGCCGTGGCGATCGCGTTCGCCCGCGAGGGCGCCGATGTCGCGATCGTTCACCTGCCCGCCGAGCAGCGCGACGCCGACCACATCCTGCAGCAGATCCGGGATGCCGGGCGCACGGGCGTCTCGATCGCGATCGACATCTCCGATCCGAGCGCGTGCCGTGAGCTCGTCGCCCAGGCCGCCGAGGCGCTCGGCGGCCTCGACATCCTGGTGAACAACGCGGGCAAGCAGGTGATGGTCGACAAGGTCGACGACCTGTCCGACGAGCAGTTCGAGCAGACGTTCCGCACGAACGTCTTCGCCCCGTTCTGGATCACCAAGGCCGCGCTCGCGCACCTTCCCGAGGGCGGCACGATCATCAACACCGCGTCCCTCGAGGCCTACGTCCCCGCCCCCGACCGCCTCGACTACGCCGCCACCAAGGCGGCGATCAACAACCTGTCGAAGGGTCTCGCCCAGCAGCTCGCCCCCCGCGGCATCCGCGTCAACGTCGTCGCCCCCGGTCCCACGTGGTCGGCGCTGCAGGTGAGCCAGGGCGTCTCCGACGACCAGATGGAGCACTTCGACGACGAGAGCACCTACCAGCGCGCGGGACAGCCCGCCGAGATCGCCCCGGCGTTCGTGTTCCTGGCGTCGGCGGAGTCGAGCTACGTCTCGGGCGAGACGTTGAACGTGAACGGCGGCATGGTCACGCCCTGACCGGCCCTCCGCCCCGGGCCGAACTCCCGACTTCTTCGTCTCCGCCGACGCCGCACCCTGCACCCGTCCGGTCGCGCCGGTTTCTCAGAGTTCGGCCCGCTTCCCGTCCCGCTGGCCGCGAGGCCCGCGGCGCCCTTGCGCAAAACGTCCCGATCCGCAACCGACCCTTCCGCACCCCCGCGGTAGGCGAGCGTGAAGACATGCCCTCCGAGAACGCCGCCGCCCCGCGCGACGCGCCTGTCACCCTGTACATGCTGCACGCGCTCGGCGCGAGCGCCGACTCCTTCGATCGCGTCGCCGCCCAGCTCTCGGGCCGGGTGCGCGTCGAGGGCATCGACCTCCCCGGCTTCGGCTCGGCGGCCGCGGCCGCGGACTCCTCGCTCGACGCCACCGTCGCCCACGTCGTCCGCCACCTCGCGGCACACGCGCGCGGCCGCTGGATGCTGGGCGGCCACAGCATGGGCGGCAAGATCGCCGCACTCGTGGCCTCCCGGATCCTGCGCGGAGACGCCCCCCTGGTCGGGCTGAGCGGCATGGTGCTGATGGCTCCGTCGCCCCCGCGTCCCGAGCCGATGGACGAAGAGCGTCGCGAGCTGATGCTGTCGTGGGTGTCCGATGGCGCGATCTCCGAGACGGATGCCGAGAGCTTCCTCGAGCAGAACACCGCCGAGCCGCTCGATCCCGAGGCTCGCCGCCTCGCCCTCGCCGATCTCGGGCGCACCTCTCCCGCCGCGTGGCGCGCGTGGCTCGAGACGGGCAGCCGCATCGACGCGACCGCCGAGGTCGGCACCCTCGACCTCCCGGCGCTCGTGCTCGCGGGCACCGACGATGCCGACCTCGGAGCCGCGGCGCAGCCGGGTCTGCTCGCCGCGGTGTACCCGCGCGCGCGGTTCGTCCTCCTCGACGACACGGGGCACATGATCCCCCTGGAGCGTGCAGCCGAGGCCGCCGACGCGATCGCGGGCTTCGCGACCGACGAGGCACTGCTCGGCCCCGTCGTCCCCGCCGAGTGGGCGAACCTCATCGCCGGCGACCGCGTCGATGCCCGCGTGCGCGGCATCCTGAACCGTCGCGCGGTTCCCGACGACCGCGGTTACGCCCCCGCCGTGCTCGACGTCGCGCAACTCGTGCTGCTCCGCGAGATCGCCGACATCGTCGTCCCGCAGAAGGGACCCGCGATCGACCTCGCCGCCCGCGTCGACGCGCAACTCGCGCGCGGTGAGGGTGACGGGTGGCGAAACGCCGACCTGCCACCCGACCCCGAGGCGTATCGAGCGGGGCTCGACACCCTGGCATCCGTGTGGCCGACCGACCCCGTTGCGCGCGAAGACGTTGTGCGCGCCGCGATCGAGGGAACGACGGAGGCGACGGGCTCCTTCGACGCCGCTCAGCTGACGGCGTGGCTCGAGGACGCCCGCAACGACCTCGTGCGCCAGTGGCTGGCCCACCCGGCGAGCATGGCGCGCGTCGGGTACGACGGGTTCGCCACCGGCGGCAGTCCGATGCGCGGCTACGTGGAACTGCGGCTGGGACGCCGAGAAGACTGGGAGCCCGCCGGTGTCGGCGGCTCGATCGCGGCGGGAGACGCAGCATGAACCTCGAGCAGATGCGCACCTTCACCGACGACGAGATCGTCGACGTCGTCGTCATCGGCACGGGCGCCGGCGGCGCGCCCCTGACGGCGGAGTTGGCGGGCAAGGGCCTCAGCGTCGTGGCGCTGGAGGCCGGACGCCACTTCTCGCTCGACGACCTGACCCCCGATGAGACCGAGGCCGTCGAGATCAACTGGATGTCCGAGCGCCTCAGCGGCGGCGACGACCCCACCGCGTTCGGACCCAACAACAGCGGGCGCGGCGTCGGTGGCTCGATGCTGCACTGGGGGGCGTTCACGCCCCGCCCAGACCGCCGCGACCTGAGACTGCGCACCGAGTCGGGTCAGGGCCGCGACTGGCCCGTCGACCCCGACGAGCTGCTGAGCTACGTCGAGCGCGTCGAGGGCGACATCGGCGTGTCCGGCCCGACGCCGTACCCGTGGGACCCGAGCCGCCGGTACGCCTACGCGCCGGCGAAGCGCAACGCACCGGCGAACCTCGTGGCGAAGGGCTGCGACGCCCTGGGCATCCGCTGGGCCGACGCGCCGGCGGCCGTGCTCACCCGGGCGCGTCTGCAGGATCACCACGGCGAGCGCGGCGCGTGCGTCAACTGCGGCGAGTGCCACCAGGGATGCCGGACCGATGCCAAGGCCTCCACCGCCAACACGTATCTGCCCGCGGCGGTCGCCGCCGGGGCCGAGATCCGCAGCGAGGCGATGGTGCACGGGATCGAGCTCGATGCCCGCGGTCACGTCGAGGCGGTCGTCTACCGCAAGGACGGTGTCGACCGACGCCAGCGCTGCCGGACCCTCGTCCTGGCCGGAGGCGGGGTCGAAACGCCCCGACTGCTGCTGCACACGGGTCTGGCGAACGACAACGGTCAGGTCGGCCGCAACTTCCTCGCGCACGGGGCGACGCAGGTGTGGGGCCGGTTCGACGAGCCGGTGCGCGGGCACCGCGGGTATCCGTCGTCGCTCATCAGCGAAGACATGATGCGTCCCGCCGACGCGGACTTCGCCGGGGGCTACCTCGTGCAGAGCCTCGGCGTCATGCCCCTCACTTTCGCCACCACGCTCACCCGCGGGGGCGGCCTGTGGGGGCCCGAACTCATGCAGCGTCTCGACCAGGCGCGCTTCATGGCCGGCATCGGCATCAACGCCGAGTGCCTCCCGTCCGACGACAACCGGCTCGAGCTGGTCGACGAGACCGATGAGTTCGGCATCCCTCGCGCTCGGGTGACGTTCACCGCGGGCGAGAACGAGAAGGCGATCGACCGCCACGCCACCGCGTTCATGCTGCGGGTGATGCAGGCTGCGGGAGCTCGCGAGACGATGGTGCTGGCCCGCTCGGCGCATACCATCGGCACGTGCCGCATGTCGGACGATCCCTCCGACGGGGTGGTCGACGCCGACGGTCGCTCGCACGAGATCCCCAACCTGTGGATCTGCGACAACTCGGTCTTCCCGTCGGCGATCGCGGCGAACCCGGCGTTGACGATCATGGCCCTGTCGCTGCGCACCGCCGACCGTATGCTCGCCTCAGCCGCCTAACCCGCCGCGCCCGCCCCGCCGCCGTGCCGCCCACCCCCCCTGTTGAGTGTCCAAAACACGCCGCAGGGCCCGGTGCGCGGGCGGCGCGTCGTGGACACTCAACGGGCGGCCGCCGAACACGCGAGAATGGATGCCATGAAGCTCGAGCACCTCGTCCGGTTCACCGCCCTCGCCGAGGAGCTGCACTTCCCCCGCGCGGCGGAGAAGCTCCGCATCCCCCTCGCCTCGCTGTACACGACGATCGACAAGCTCGAAGAAGAGGTGGGGCAGCCGCTCGTGTCGCGCACCCCGCCCACGCAGCTGACCCCCGCGGGCCAGTTGCTCCTCACCGAGGCCCGGCACCGCATCGCCGACGCGCCGCCCGCGGCTCCCCGCCAGAAGGCACCCGGCGGAGGCAAAGCCAAAGCGTCGAAGGGAAAGGGCCGCGCCCCCATCGTCAAGGGCGAGCCCAAGCCGTACAAGAAGCGCCAGGGCCGCTGACCCCCGCCCTCCCCACGCATAAACGCTGATCCTGCACATAAACGCGCTGTCTGAGCGTTTCCGTGCAGGATCAGCGTTTATGCGGGTCTCCCTAAAGCTCGGTCACGACCCCGGCCTCGACGCGCCAGCGCCGGTCGGTCTGCACCGCGGCGAGCATGCGCCGGTCGTGCGTGACGAGCAGCAGCGTGCCGGTGTACGACTCCATCGCCTGCTCGAGCTGCTCGATGGCGGGCAGGTCGAGGTGGTTGGTCGGCTCGTCGAGCACGAGCACGTTGACGCCGCGGGCCTGCAGCAGGGCCAGCCCCGCGCGCGTGCGTTCCCCCGGTGACAGCTGGTCGACGGGGCGGGCGACGTGATCGGCCTTGAGCCCGAACTTCGCCAGCAGCGTCCGCACCTCGCCCGCGTTGAGCTCCGGCACGAAGCCCTCGAAGGTCTCGGCGAGCGGGCGCTCCCCCACGAACAGCGAGCGCGCCTGGTCGATCTCGCCGATCTCGACGCTGGCGCCGAGGCTCGCCGAGCCCTCGTCGGGCGCCTGACGACCCAGGATGCCACGCAGCAACGTCGATTTGCCGGCACCGTTGGGGCCGGTGATGCCGATGCGCTCGCCCGCGTTGACCTGCAGCGACACCGGGCCGAGGGTGAAGTCGCCCTGCCGGAACACCGCGGCGGACAACGTAGAGACGACCGAGCTCGACCGTGGCGCCGTCCCGATCGTGAACTCGAGCTGCCACTCCTTGCGAGGCTCCTCGACCTCGTCGAGCCGCGCGATCCGGCTCTCCATCTGTCGGACCTTCTGCGCCTGCTTCTCGCTCGATTCGGCCGCGGCCTTGCGGCGGATCTTGTCGTTGTCGGGTGACTTCTTCATCGCGTTGCGCACACCCTGACTTGACCATTCGCGCTGGGTGCGAGCCCGCCCGACCAGGTCGGCCTTCGTCTCGGCGTACTCCTCGTACTTCTCGCGCGCCTGTCGGCGCACCGTCGCCCGCTCCTCGAGGTAGGCGTCGTAGCCGCCCCCGTACACGCGGTGGGAACTCTGCGCCAGGTCGAGCTCGAGCACTCGCGTGACCGAGCGCGCGAGGAACTCGCGATCGTGGCTGACGAGCACCACGCCACCTCGCAGCCCCCTCACGAACGTCTCCAGTCGCTCGAGGCCGTCGAGATCGAGATCGTTGGTGGGTTCGTCGAGCAGCGCGATGTCGAACCGCGAGAGCAGCAGCGCCGCGAGCCCCACGCGCGCGGCCTGCCCTCCCGAGAGCCCGGTCATCTCGGCATCCGGTCCCACCTGCAGGCCGAGGTCTGCCAGGACCACCGGCATCCGCTCGTCGAGATCGGCGGCGCCACTGGCGAGCCAGCGTTCGAGCGCGGTGGCGTAGGCGTCGTCGGCCCCCACCGCATCGGGATCTCCGAGCGCGGCCGCGGTGGCGTCCATCTCGCGTGTCGCCTCGGTAGACCCGGTGCGGCGGCCGATGTACTGGGCGACGGTCTCACCGGGCACGCGTTCGTGCTCCTGCGGCAGCCAACCGACGAAGGCGTCGGCCGGCGCGAGGGTGATCGACCCGCCCTGCGGCTCGTCGACGCCCGCGAGCAGACGCAGCAGCGTGGACTTGCCCGCACCGTTGGCCCCGACGACCCCGATCACGTCCCCGGGGGCGACGGTGAGGTCGATGCCGTCGAACAGGGTGCGGTGTCCGTGGCCTCCGGCGAGGCCCTGTGCGACGAGCGTTGCGGTCATCCCTCTAGTCTCTCAGGGCCCGGACGTCTCACCGCGAGCGCGGTCGCGGCAGAAGCAATTCGACGATCGTGATCGCGTTGGATGGGCCGAGAGATCGTCAGCGCGCCGATGGCGATGAGCAGAACCGGTGCGCACGCGGCCACCCCAAGAGGGATGCGGCTCCAGACATCCCCGTCCTCGGCGAACGCGAAGAGGACGAACCACCCCCAGCCCACGGCGAGAAAGGTCGCCGAGCTCGCGGCGATACTCGCCGCCCCCGGGCGCAGCCGGTGACGCACCGCCGGGATCCTCAGGCATACCCAGACCACGACGAGCGTGCCGCCCACGAGGGTCGCCGCCGTGAGCATCCCGGGCACCGCTTCAGACGGCGACGTCGTGACGAATGAGACGATGTCGACAATCGGATGCGACAGCACCGCCCACACGCCAGCCGCCAGGACGACGGCGATGTACAGCAGTGACAACCACCACTTCCCCGGGTCGTCCCTCGTTGCGAGGGTGGTCATGCGCTCACTCTCGAAGGTCGGGCGCACCGACGCGCGGATGCTGGGGCAGAACCAGTATGCCGATTTCGCCCCCGTCACCGCGCCCGCGGATGCGACGTGGCGTACACGTCGCGCAGCGCGTCGACCGTGACGTGCGTGTAGATCTGCGTCGTGGCCACCGACGCATGGCCGAGCAGTTCCTGCACCACCCGCACGTCCGCCCCACCCTGCAGCAGGTGCGTCGCGAACGAGTGCCGCAGCGTGTGCGGCGAGACGTGCGCGGTGAGGTCGGCGCGTTCGGCGGCGGCCTGGATGATCAGCCAGGCGCTCTGTCGCGACAGCGGCGCCCCGCGCACCCCGAGGAACAGTCGCGGTGTGGCGCGTCCCCGGGATGCCAAGCCCGGACGCACCCGCGTGAGGTACGCCTCGATCGCGGCACGCGC
Source organism: Microbacterium sp. Leaf436 (assembly GCF_001424715.1). Classification (NCBI taxonomy): domain Bacteria; kingdom Bacillati; phylum Actinomycetota; class Actinomycetes; order Micrococcales; family Microbacteriaceae; genus Microbacterium; species Microbacterium sp. Leaf436. Next base: position 9,923 of record NZ_LMRB01000006.1, on the reverse strand, counting down.
GTAGGACCCCACCGGCACGATGCGCTCCTTGTCGCCCTTGCCGCGCACCCGCAGCAGGTCACCGTGCGCGGTGTCGTCGACGTCGAGCTGCACGATCTCCGACACCCGCGCGCCGGTCGCGTACAGCAGCTCCAGCAGCGCCCGATCCCGGATCGCCGACGGTTCCGCCGCTGAGGCGTCTTCGGTTTTCGGTGCGGGACCCGCGGCATCCAGCAGCAGGTCGACCTGCGCGATGGTGAGCGCCTTGGGCAGACGGCGGGGTGCTTTCGGGGGCCGCAGTCGACCCGTCGGGTCGTCGTCGGCGCGCCCCTCACGCACGAGGAAACGGTGCAGTCCCCGCACCGACGACTGCAGGCGCGCGAGCGACGACGACGCGGGAGGAGGTTCCGCCGACGCGCGTTCTGCGGCGAAGTCGGCGATGAGAGCCGGCGTCACCGCATCGATCGTCGTCACCCCTCGCTCCCGCAGCCAGGCGACGTACACCGTCAGGTCGCGGCGGTACGCGGCGGACGTGTGGTCCGAGAGCCCGCGCTCGAGCGCGACGTGGCGGAGGTAGGTCTCGACCGCGCGCTCGAGCTCCACATCAGGCCGACGCGGCCTCGCGGCGCAGCACCTCGGCCGCGGCGAGCGCGCCGGTGGCGAGGATGCCGTTGCGCAGGCGCCCCGACAGCACGCCGTCGATGACATCGGCCAGCGGCACCCGCTCGACGCGCATGTCGGACTCTTCGTGCTCCCGCTGGTAGTCGGTCTCGACCGTCGTCAGTCCCCGCGCGAGGAAGAGGTGCACGACCTCGTCGTTGCCGCCGGGGGTGGTGTGCATCGACACGAGGTGCTGCCACCGCGACGCCTCGAGGTCGACTTCTTCGGTCAGCTCGCGCTTCGCCGTCTCGAGCGGGGGTTCGCCGGCCACGTCGAGGAGTCCGGCCGGGATCTCCCAGTCGCGTTCCTTGATCGGGTGCCGGTACTGCTGGATGAGAACCACGCGCCCGTCGTCGTCGATGGCCACCACCGCGGCCGCTCCCGGGTGGGCGACGTACTGACGGGTCATCTCGCCGTCGCCGTAGCGCACGGTGTCGGAGCGGACGTCCCACACCGCGCCTTCGTAGACGAGCTCGCTCGAGAGCACCTCGAGCTCGACGGATTCGTCGCGCAGTTCTTCCACGTCAGTCCTCCTCGACGTCGAACAGCTCGCTCGAACGGTGACGGTCGAGCGCCGCCGCGACCAGGCCGCTGAACAGCGGGTGGGGCTCGGTCGGGCGCGAGCGCAGTTCGGGGTGGGCCTGGGTGGCGATGTAGTACGGGTGCACGTCGCGCGGCAGCTCGACGAACTCGACGAGGTCGAGGTCGGGGTTGAGGCCCGAGAACACCAGACCGGCGTCGCTCAGCTGCTGGCGGTAGGCGTTGTTGACCTCGTAGCGGTGACGGTGGCGCTCCGAGATCTGCGACTGCCCGTACAGGTCTGCGGCGAGCGAGCCTTCGGCGAGGGCGGCCGGGTACAGGCCCAGGCGCATCGTGCCTCCGAGGTCGCCGCTCTCGAGGATGTCGACCTGCTCCGCCATGGTCGCCACGACGGGGTGGACGGTGTCGGGGTCGAACTCGCTGGACGAGGCACCCTCGAGACCGGCCATCGTGCGCGCGTACTCGATGACCATGCACTGCAGGCCGAGGCAGATGCCGAGGGTGGGGATCCCCTGCTCGCGCGCGAAACGCAGCGCGCCGAGCTTGCCCTCGATGCCGCGGATACCGAACCCGCCGGGCACGATGATGCCGTCGACTGCCGCCAGAGCCTTCTCGGCGCCCTCGGGCGTCTCGCACAGGTCGGACGGGATCCACGTGATCGTCACGTGGGTCTCTTGGCCGAAGCCGCCCGCCTTGATCGCCTCGGTGACCGACAGGTAGGCGTCGGGGAGGTCGATGTACTTGCCGACGAGCCCGATGGTGACTTCGTGCTTGGGGTTGTGCACCGCCTGCAGCACACGCTGCCACCGCGACCAGTCGACGTCGGCCGCCTTGTCGAGGTCGAGCGCGTCGACGATGTAGGCGTCGAGACCCTGATCGTTGAGCATCGAGGGAATGTCGTAGATGCTGGGCACGTCGATCGCGTTGACGACCGCGTCTTCGTCGACGTCGCACATGAGCGCGATCTTGCGCTTGTTCGACTCGGTGACGGGACGGTCGCTACGCAGCACCAGGGCATCGGGCTGGATGCCGATGGAGCGCAGCGTCGCGACGGAGTGCTGGGTGGGCTTGGTCTTCTGCTCGCCCGACGCGCCCATGAAGGGCACGAGCGAGACGTGCACGAAGAAGACGTTCTTGCGGCCGAGCTCGTGGCGGATCTGGCGTGCCGATTCGATGAAGGGCTGCGACTCGATGTCGCCGACCGTTCCACCGATCTCGGTGATGATCACGTCGGGCTGCGGGCTCTCACTGGCCTGCAGGCGCATGCGGCGCTTGATCTCGTCGGTGATGTGCGGAATGACCTGCACCGTGTCGCCGAGGTACTCGCCACGGCGCTCGCGCGCGATGACCTGCGAGTAGATCTGGCCGGTGGTGACGTTAGCCGCCTGGCTCAGCTCGATATCGAGGAAGCGTTCGTAGTGCCCGATGTCGAGGTCGGTCTCGGCACCGTCATCGGTCACGAAGACTTCGCCGTGCTGGAACGGGTTCATCGTTCCCGGATCGACGTTGAGGTACGGGTCGAGCTTCTGCATGACCACGTGCAGGCCTCGCGCCGTGAGGAGATTGCCGAGGCTTGCCGCCGTCAGGCCTTTTCCGAGGGAGGAGACCACTCCTCCGGTGACGAAGATGTGCTTCGTCGTGAAGATCTTGTCGTCTGAATGTCCCGCGTCCGAAGTCTGCATCACGGGCTTCGATCCTATCAGTCAGCTCGGTCGATGGTTCTCGCGGATCTCATCCGCCTTGTTCGGGAGTCTCGCACCACCCTCCGACATCCGCATCACCGCAGCGTGAAGATCGTGCGGCGAGCGCGCGTCACCGAACGGAGCGTCCCGTTTGCAGCAGCTCCCGGGCGTGGGTGAGGGCGGCGTCGGAATCGCTCAGGCCCGACAGCAGGCGAGCCATCTCGGCCTCGCGTTCCGCGCCGTCGAGTCGCCGGACACTGGATGCCGTGACCGCGCCGTCGTTGCCCTTGACGACGGTGAGGTGGTTCCCGGCGAAGGCGGCGACCTGGGCCAGGTGGGTGACGGCGATGACCTGCGACGACTCCGCCAGCCGTGCCAGCCGGCGGCCCACCTCGATCGCCGCGGCACCGCCGATCCCGGCGTCGACCTCGTCGAAGACGAACGTGGGAACCGGGTCGACTCCGGCGATGACGACCTCGATGGCGAGCATGACACGGCTGAGCTCTCCGCCCGAGGCCCCGCGCGATACGGCTCGCGGATCCGCGCCGGGGTGCGGAGCGAGCAGGATCGTGACCTCGTCGCGGCCGTGCCCGGCGGGAACAGCGGGGGCGACCTGGACCGTGAGCCGGGCGTCGGGGAGCGCCAGAGCGTGCAGCTCCTCGGTCACCGCGGCACCGAGGCGCGCGGCGGCGTCCCGTCGCGCGGCGCTGAGGTCGTCGGCGGCCGCATCCAGTTCTGTCGCGGCCGCGTCGCGCTGCGCGCTGAGGCGTTCGATACGGTCACCGTCGTCGTCGAGTTCGACCAGACGGGCCGAACCCGTCTCGAGCAGCGCGATCGCGGCATCCACCGATCCGTGGGCGCGAACGAGACCCGCGAGCACGCCCCTTCGCTCGTCCACGGCCGACAGCTCGTGCGGACCCGACTCGTCGAGATCGGCGAGGTACCCCGACAGCGCCACCGACGCGTCGGTGGCGCGATAGCCGAGATCGGCGACCTGCTCTCCGATCGCGGCGAGCGCGGCGTCGCTGCCCGCGATGCGTTCGAGTGCTCGGCGCGCCTCGGCGAGCAGGGTGACGACGTCAGGTGTGCCGTCGTCGTTCGACAGCGCCGCGTGCGCGGTGACCGCCGCCAGACGCAGTTCCTCGGCGTTCGCCAGACGCTCCGCCCGCCGAGCCAGTTCGTCTTCTTCGCCTTCGACGGGGGCAGCGGCTTCGATCTCGGCGATCGCGGCTCGCAGCTGCGCAGCCTCTCGGGCGCGATCGTCGCGATCGGCGGTGAGGGTGGTCAGCTCGGCGTCGAGGGCGCGCCAGGTGTCCCACGCGCCGCGGTAGGCGGTGCGGGCCGCCGTCACGGGACCGCCGCCGAAGCGGTCGAGCGCGTCGCGCTGCGCCGACGAAGACTTCAACCGCAGCTGGTCGGACTGCCCGTGCACGACGACGAGATCGTCGGCGAGGTCAGCGAGCACACCGGCCGGAGCGGTGCGTCCGCCGACCGTCGCGCGTCCTCGTCCCTCGCTCGAGACGGTGCGACCGAGATACAGCTCAGCGCTGCCGCCGCCCACCGGTTCGACGTCGCCGCCGGCCTCGCGCACGCGGGAGGCCACGGGGCCGTCCTCGGGAACGAGCCAGACGCCCTCGACCGTCGCCTGCGCCGCGCCCTTGCGCACGGCGCTCGAGTCGGCGCGCTGGCCGAGCAGCAGTCCGAGACCGGTGACGACCATCGTCTTGCCTGCGCCGGTCTCGCCCGTGATGGCGGTGAATCCCCGTCCCATGGGCAAGGTGGCGTCGGCGATCACACCGAGATCGCGCAGGCGCATCTCTTCGATCATGACGATCCCCCCGCCACTCCCCGCCAACCCGTCACGGGGAGGTGGAACTTGCGCACGAGGCGATCGGTGAAGGCGGCCGGGTGCAGCCGCGCCAGCCGCACCGGGCGGGACGACCGGCGCACGACGACACGCGCGCCCGGAGGCAGGTCGTGCGAACGGCGACCGTCGCACCACAGGATGCCGCTGCCGCTCGTGCGCTCCAAGACCTCGACCGCGACGGTGGCCTCGGGGCTCACCACGAGGGGACGCGCGAAGAGCGCGTGCGCCGACAGCGGCACGACGGCGATCGCCTCGACGGTCGGCCAGACGATGGGGCCGCCGGCCGAGAAGTTGTAGGCGGTCGAGCCGGTCGGGGTGGCGACGACGACGCCGTCGCAGCCGAACGATGACAGCGGGCGACCGTCGACGGCCATGACGACCTCGAGCATGCGCTCGCGGCTGGCCTTCTCGACGGTGGCCTCGTTGAGCGCCCACGTCTCGAAGATGACACGGTCGTCGGCGTCTTCGATCTTGACGGCGAGCGCGAGACGCTCCTCGACCGTGTAGTCCCGGTCGATCACCCGACGCACCGCGTCGTCCATGTCATCGCGTTCGATCTCGGCGAGGAATCCCACGTGCCCCATGTTGATGCCGAGGATGGGGGCCGTGCTTCCGCGCACCATCTCGGCCGCGCGCAGGATGGTGCCGTCCCCGCCGAGGACGATGGCGAGCTCGACGTCGTCGATGCCCACGTCGACACCCAGGGTCGCCACTCCCTCGAGGCCGAGGCGCTCGGCGAGTTCGGGGCGGTCCTCGGCCGAGACGACGGGAGTCGCCCCCGCCGCGCAGATGGCCGTGATGATGCGTTCGGCGGCATGGACGGTGTCGTCACGGCGCGCGTGGACGACGAGGAGGATTCGGCGATCGCTGGGGGTCATCGGCTTCCGGTCAGTCGGGTCACGGTGCTCTCCCATTGTGAGGGCTCTGTGCCGTGGACGGCCGAGAACCACGCGACGTACTCCTGGTTGCCATGGGTTCCGACGATCGGCGACGCGATGAGACCCGCGGTGCGCAGGCCCACGTCCCACGCGGCCCACAGCACGCCGTGCACGGCGTCGGACCGCAGAGCCGGGTCGGTGACGAGCCCACCCTTGACCGCGGTGCGGCCGACTTCGAACTGGGGCTTGATGAGCAGCACGACGTCGGCGGCCGGATCCATCGTCTCGACGATCGCGGGAAGAACATGGTGGAGCGAGATGAACGACAGGTCACCGGTGACGATGCGTGGCCGCTCGTCGACACCCGTCGCGGCGGCCAGAGAGGCGGCGGTCATGAACCGCACGTTATACCCCTCGACCGACACCACGTCCGGGTCGGACTCGACGACGGTGGACAACTGCCCGTGCCCCACGTCGACGGCCAGGACGGGGCGAGCGCCGCGTTCGCGCAGAACCTGGCTGAAGCCGCCCGTCGACGCGCCCAGGTCGACGGCGGCGACACCGTCCACGACGATGTCGAAGGCGTCGAGCGCCGCGAGCAGCTTGTGGGCTCCCCGACTGACGTAATGGTCGGATCCGGCCACGTCGATGACGCTGTCGTCGCCGACCTGCGCCGACGTCTTGACGACCGGACGCCCGTCGACGCTCACGAGCCCGTCGACGACGAGCTGAGCGGCGTGCGAGCGGGAGCGGGCGAGCCCTCGGGCGGCGAGCTCCGCATCGAGACGGGGAGTCACGCCCGCCGCGCTGCCGGGGTGTCGGTCGGTGCCGACTCGAGGCGGCGCGCCAACTCGTCCTGCACGGCGGCGTAGGCCTCCGCGCGCGCTCCCAGCGGCTGCTCCTCGATCATCCGCAGGCGATCGACGAGTTCGGGAACGGCATCGGGGGCGGAGCTGTCCGACATGGATGCCATGCTACCGACGTCAGCGCACGCGGAACGGGTCCGCGTACAGCTGTTCGGGTACGCGGAAGCCGAAGATGGCGCGTCCGGAGTTCCAGATCGCCGCGGCTCCGGCGCGCAGAAGGTCGATCTGCCGACCGCCCTCCGCGACGATGCGCAGGTCGACACCGTCGACCTCGACGATCGCGTCACCCACGCGGGTGCGTGCGCCCTTGACGATGGTCTCGGGATACGGTTCGAAGAGTTGGCGCAGATCCTCGACGATGTAGTCGGGACGCTGCGACGCAATGGCCGCGAGCACCTGCTTCGGCCGGTCGATCCCGGTCAGCACGAGCAGCGAGGGCATGCCCGCGGTCCGCGCTCCCTGGATGTCGGTGTCGAGCCGGTCTCCGATGAACAGCGGCGCCTTCGCCCCTGTCCGGGTGATCGCCTCGTCGAAGATCGGACGCTCGGGCTTACCCGCGATCGTCGCCAGGCGTCCCACCGCCGTGTGCACGGCCGACACGAGGGTGCCGTTTCCCGGGGCGATGCCACGCGCCTGCGGGATGGTCCAGTCGGTGTTCGTCGCGACCCACGGGATGCCGCCGTCTTCGACGGGGGTAGCAAGCGCGTAGGCGGCCTCCGCCAGGTGCGCCCATCCCACGTCGGGGGCGAAGCCCTGCACGACGGCCGCGGGGGCGTCGTCGGCGCTGCGGGTGACGACGAAGCCGGCCTTCTCGACCTCGACGACGAGACCCTCGCCGCCGATGACGAGAAGGGTGGAGCCGGCGGGCACGAGGTCACGCATGAGCCGCATGGCCGCCTGCGGACTCGTCGTGACGTCGTCGGCGGCGACGCGGAGTCCGAGCGACGAGAGGTGGTCCGCGACCGATGCGTCGGTGCGCGAGGCGTTGTTGGTGATGTAACCGAGCCGGCGCCCCTCGTCCTGGGCCCGGTTGAGACTGTCGACGGCGTGCGGGAGGGCACCGGGGCCCGCGTACACGACGCCGTCGAGGTCGGCGAGCACGACGTCGATGCCGTCGAGCGGTGTCGACGCCGTCCGGCCGCGGCCGAAGATCATCGCGCGTCCTCGTCGGGGGCGGAGGACTCCGTCGAAGCGTCAGAGTCGGCGTCAGCCTCGTCGACGTCCACTGCGCCAGCAGAAACCGCATCGGCGTCAGCATCAGTGACATCGGCGTCGTCAGCGGAGGTGGAGGTGTCGCCAAGGTCTTCGATGTCGTCGACGCCGGGGTCTTCTGTCGGGATGACCCCGGATGCCACGTCCACACCGCCCTCGTCGTCGATGAGTTCGATCTCCTCGACGACGATCACTTCGCGGTCGGCGACGCCCGCTGCGGCGTCGAGGGCGTCGGCGGCGATCTGTGCACGGCGTTCCCACTCCGCCGCTTCGGCGTCACGCCCGAGCTCCTCGAGCACCGCGGCGCGAGCGCTGAACAGCGCGGGGCTCCACTCGAACGCACGGTCGGGGTCGGCCTCGGGGATGTCGAGTTCCTGGAGCGCCCGTTCCGTTTCTCCGAGGTCCAGACGAGCACCGGACATCGCGATCGCGAGCTGCACGCGGACCGGGACCGAGAGCTTCGAGCGGTCCACCGCGCGGCCCTCTTCCAGCGCGCGATCGGGTTTGCCGACTCCTCGCTCGCTGTCCACGATGAGCGGAACCTGATCGTCGGAGCCCGTGATGCGACGGTGGGTGCGCAGCTCTCGCAGGGCGAGGGCGAAGTCCCCCACCGCATAAGCGGTGATGGCGACCGTCTCGCGGACGACGCCGACACGGCCGGCGCTCCGAGAGGCCGCCAACGCGTGCTCGTGCGCGAGCGCGGGGTCTTCGTCGATGAGACGCGCGGCCATCGCGAGATGGCGGGCGACGTTCTCGGCGTTGTCCTTGCTCAGCGTCTTCAACTCGTTGCGTGCCGCGCCCGGCAGATCCCAGGCCGTGATCTCTTCGGGGATCTCCGGACCCCGCTCGCGCCGGTCCTGCGGCGGACGCGTGGCACGTGCGTCGTCACGATCGAAGCGGCGGGGTGCGCCCGCACCGGGACGCCGGTCACCTGAGGGACGACGGTCATTCCCGCCGGCGAAACCGCGATTGTCGCCCTCGCGACGGTACGGACGATCACCGTCACGCGGCGGACGCGAGTCATTGTCGCGACGGTAAGGGCGGTCGCCATCACGCGGCGGACGCGAGTCATTGTCGCGACGGTAGGGGCGGTCGCCGTCACGCGATGGACGGGAGTCACCCGAACGGGGCGGACGTGAATCGTTTTCGCGACGGTAAGGGCGGTCACCATCACGCGGCGGACGCGAGTCGTTGTCGCGACGGTAGGGGCGATCAGCGTCACGCGATGGACGGGAGTCACCCGAACGGGGCGGACGCGAATCGTTGTTCACGCGGCGGACGCGAGTCGTTGTCGCGACGGTAGGGGCGATCAGCGTCACGCGATGGACGGGAGTCACCCGAACGGGGCGGACGCGAATCGTTGTCGCGACGGAACGGGCGGTCACCATCACGCGGCGGACGCGAGTCATTGTCGCGACGGTAAGGACGGTCACCGTCGCGCGGCGGACGCGAGTCATTGTCGCGACGGTAAGGACGGTCGCCATCACGCGGCGGACGCGAGTCGTTGTCGCGACGGTAGGGGCGATCAGCGTCACGCGATGGACGGGAGTCACCCGAACGGGGCGGACGCGAATCGTTATCACGCGGCGGACGCGAGTCGTTGTCGCGACGGTAGGGGCGATCAGCGTCACGCGATGGACGGGAGTCACCCGAACGGGGCGGACGCGAATCGTTGTCACGACGGAACGGGCGGTCACCATCACGCGGCGGACGCGAATCGTTGTCACGACGGAACGGGCGGTCGCCATCACGCGGCGGACGCGAGTCGTTGTCGCGACGGAACGGGCGGTCGCCGTCACGCGATGGACGGGAGTCACCCGAACGCGGCGGACGCGAATCGTTGTCACGACGGAACGGGCGGTCACCCTCACGCGGCGGACGCGAATCCCCCGCACGCGCAGGACGCGAATCATTGTCCCGACGGAACGGGCGGTCGTTGTCGCGCGGAGGACGGGCATCGCCCTCACGACGGAACGGACGGTCGCCGCGTGGCGACGCCCCGTCCCTTCCGGAAGACTGCCCGCGACCGGACGCGCGGTCGCCCGAGCGTCCTTCGTTGCTCTTGCGATCGTTCGCGTCATTCGTCGACATGACTGGCCTTCCCGGGAAATGTGCCCGTAAATGCGAAATGGCCACCCAACATTGGGTGGCCATTCCGACTAAAAGAAGTCCGGCGGTGTCCTACTCTCCCACAGGGTCCCCCCTGCAGTACCATCGGCGCTGAGAGGCTTAGCTTCCG
>NZ_LMRB01000005.1:0-140879 GCF_001424715.1 Microbacterium sp. Leaf436 | reverse complement strand
GCGGTGCTGATCACCGCCGTCTACGTCGACCAGGTACGCCGCACCGCCGCCACCCGCGGCAACACCCAAAGCCTCTGGCGAAAGTTCGTCAGCGGAGGACGCCGCAGCTGAGGCCCGGCATCCGACCCCTTTTCCCCGGTACCCCACCAAGAATCCAACCAGGAGAACGGCACATCACAATGAAGTGGAACAACAAGGCGACCGCACTGACGGTCCTCGGTATGGCAGCAACGCTCACGTTCACCGGCTGCGCCGGCGGCGCGGCCTCCGGAGGCGCGTCGGCGGGCGCGGACGGGTACAAGATCGCATTCGTTCCGGGCGTCTCGGGGGATGAGTTCTACATCTCGATGCAGTGCGGCATCCAGGCCGAGGCCGAGGCCGAGGGCGCTACGGTCACCACCCAGGGTCCCGAGAAGTTCGACCCCACCCTGCAGAAGCCCATCGTCGACGCCGTCGTCGCCTCCCAGCCCGACGCGCTGCTCATCGCCCCCACCGACGTGTCCGCCATGCAGGCACCCATTGCCGCCGCCGAAGCCGCGGGGATCAAGGTCGTCCTGGTCGACACGACGCTGGAGGACCCCTCCGGCGCGGTCTCGCAGGTATCGAGCGACAACGAGGGCGGCGGCGCTGCGGCCTTCGACGCCATCAAGGATGCGAACCCGGGCGGCGGCAAGGTGCTCGTCGTGTCGACCGACCCCGGTGTCTCCACGACCGACGCCCGCGCCACCGGCTTCGAAGACGCCGTGAAGAAGGATTCGACCTTCGAGTCGGTGGGTGTGCAGTACTCGCACAACGAGCCCTCCACGGCTGCCGAGATCGTGACCGCCGCGCTGCAGAAGGACCCCGACATCGTCGGCATCTTCGCCGCGAACCTGTTCGCCGCCGAGGGGTCCGCCACCGGTGTGCAGCAGGCCGGTAAGCAGGGCGCGGTCACCATCGTCGGCTTCGATGCCGGCCCCGCCCAGGTGAAGGCCCTCCAGGCCGGCACGGTGCAGGCGCTCGTCGCGCAGGAGCCCGCCACCATCGGCTCCGACGGTGTGAAGCAGGCCATCGCCGCGCTCAAGGGTGAGGCGACGGAGGAGAAGATCCAGACCGGCTTCACGATCCTGACGAAGGACAACATCGACAGCGACGGCAAGGACGCGGTCTACAAGTCCACCTGCTGACACCCCGGGCGGTCAGTGCGCAGAGCACTGGCCGCCCCTTGTCGTGGCGGCCGCTCGTCCGAGCGACATCGAGCTGCGCTGGCGCCGCGTTCCGTAAGACCGGCGCAGTCACCCCATAAACGAACAATTACGAAAAGGACAATGATGTTCGGTACTTCGTTCACGCGTGCGACCACTTCTACCGTCGCGCTCGCAATGATCACAGGAGCCCTCGTGCTACAGCCGTCGGATGCACGCGCAGCCGCTCCAGCAGCTCCACCCGCGGCCGCCTTCAGCAGTGCGCTGAGCAGTACGACAACCGCCAGTGAGTTCGACACCCTGCGGCAGAAGTACGCCGTCATGTTGGCGGGCGGTTCCACGTTCGATGCATCGGACGCGGACATCGCGGCGCGTATCACACGCATCACCGCAACCGGTCAGCAGTACTGGGACTCGATGAAGAAGAACTCCGACCGGAACCGGCTGTGGGACGACTCACCGTTCGGGAACGACTCAGCCAGCGTCACGCGGACGTACCAGCACCTGCGCGACATGGCCCTCGCTTACTCCACGGCAGGTTCGAGCCTGCAGGGGAACACTCAGCTCAAGGCCGACCTCATCGGCGCCCTGGACTGGATGAACACCAAGGTCTACTACAACGGCGCCACCATGTATCAGAACTGGTGGCACTGGCAGATCGGAGCGCCGCTCGCGCTGAACGACATCGTCGCCCTCGTATACAGCGATCTCACCAGCACTCAGGTTTCCGGCTACATGGCCGCTGTTTCCTACGCCCAGCCGACGGTCGCGATGACCGGCGCAAACCGACTGTGGGAGAGCCAGGTCATCGCGATCTCGGGTATCAATGCTCAGGATGCCGCACGGGTCGCGGCCGGTCGTGACGGGCTGAGCGCGCTCTTCCCCTACGTCACGACGGGCGACGGGTTCTACGCGGACGGATCCTTCGTTCAGCACAACTTCTACGCCTACAACGGCGGATACGGAGCGTCCCTCCTCTCCGGCATCGCCGACCTGATGTACCTGCTCGAGGATTCCACCTGGGACGTCACGGACCCGAACAGCGCCAACGTGATCCAGTGGGTCTACAACGCGTACGAACCGTTCATCTACAAGGGCAACCTGATGGATATGGTTCGAGGCCGTGAAGCGAGCCGTTTCGGGACGCAGGACGACGATGCGGCGGTGTCCGTACTCGCGTCCATCACGCGGCTCGCCGACGTCGCGCCGCCGGCAGACTCCACCGCGTTCAAGAGCATGATCAAAGCGTGGCTGAGCGTGGATGCGGATAAGACGTTCCTCTCCCAGGTGCCGGTCGACCTCATCGTGTCCGCGAAAGACATCTTGGGCGATAGCACCGTTCCGGCTCGCGCTGAGCTCGTGGCCAGCCGTCAGTTCACGGGTATCGACCGCACGGTTCACCTCCGACCGGGCTTCGGGTTCGGCATCAGCATGGCCTCGAGCCGGATCGGCGGATACGAGTCCATCAACTCGGAGAACGCGAAAGGGTGGCACACCGGCGACGGCATGACCTACCTGTACAACAACGACCTGAGCCAATTCAACGATGACTTCTGGCCCACCGTCGACAGCTACCGACTCCCGGGTACCACCGTTCTGAAGAACACGACTCAGCCCGCCAACAGTCGGACGGACAAATCCTGGGTCGGTGGTGCCAGCATTCTGGGTCAGTACGGCGTCACCGGCATGGAGCTGCATCCCGTGGGCCGCACCTTGGAGGGCAAGAAGTCGTGGTTCATGTTCGACGACGAGATCGTCGCGCTGGGTGCGGGGATCACGAGCACCGACGGCATCGGGACCGAGACCATCGTGGAGAATCGCAAGCTGAACGCCGCGGGTGATAACGCGCTGACGGTCAACGGCGCAGCCACATCGTCGGCGCTGGGATGGGCGGAGACGGCGTCTGGGGTGAATACTGTTCACCTCTCGGGAAGCGTCGCCGGCTCGGACATCGGCTACTACTTCCCGGGTGGGGCGACCGTGAATGGTCTGCGCGAGCAGCGAACAGGAAACTGGAAGCAGCTCAACTCCTCCTCGGAATGGGCGAATACCACCGCCATCAACCGGAACTACCTCTCGCTTGCGCTGGACCAGGGGACCAACCCGAGCAACGCGGGGTACTCGTACGTTCTTCTGCCCAACAAGACGAGCGCTCAAGTGAGCAGTTACGCTGCAGCCCCCCACATCAGCATCCTCGAGAACTCCGCATCCGTGCAGGCGGTACGAGAAAACTCGCTGAACGTCACGGGGATCAATTTCTGGAAGGACGAGCCGACGTCCGCTGCCGGTGTGACCACCGACAAGAAGGCGTCGGTCATGGTGAGCAAGACCACCGACAGCGTCGAGCTGTCGGTGGCCGATCCGACCCAGAAGAACACCGGACAGGTCTACCTCACGCTGGACGGCCCCGCGACAGGACTCATCTCGAAGGATCCGGAGGTCACCGTCCTCCAGTACACGCCGACCGTGAAGGTGAAGGTGAATGTGAACGGCGCCGGTGGGAAGGACTTCCACGTCAAGTTCTCGCTCGGCGGTGCTCAGCAACCCAATCCCGCACCGATTGCGCTGCCGAACGTCTACGAAGCCGAAACGCTGCCCGTCAACGCACTCACTGATTCCGTCACGCTGTACAACGACGCGAACGCGAGCGGCGGGAAGAAACTGGGAGTCAACAACAACGCCGTCGGCGACTACATCGAGTTCAGCGTCGATGTGCCGCAAGCAGGCACGTACGACATCACGTCGCGGGCCTTCAAGTCCAGCGGAAACGGTATCTATCAGCTGTCCGTCGGCGGGAACAACGTCGGAAGCCCCCAGGACTTCTTCTGGAGCACCACCGCCGGGCAAAAGGACCTGACCTCGGGGTCGTACGCGTTCCCCGCACCCGGCAGCTACCTCATTCGCCTGACGACCACCGGCAAGAACAGCAGCGCCGCGGGGTACAAGCTGATGTTGGATTATCTGAAACTCACCCCCACCGCGGGAAGCTAGCCCCCGACCCGCCTCGAGCTAGGCCCGTCAGTGTCGCTCCCGCAGCGGCTGCTGACGGGCCGTAGCTCGAAAGGGGAGAGACGGCGATTCCGACGCGACGACTACTGGTGGCGTGTTCGGCGCGTCAGGGACGTACGCGCCCGGGGCCCACGTCCCCATGGCTGAGTTCCAGCGCCGTACAGGCCCGGCGCGCCAGTGCCCCGCCTGCGTGGCGGAGCCAACGAGCAGGCTCGAGCCGGGCTGCGCTCCCGGACCCGGCGATGTCGGTCAGCGAAACCACCTCGGTGAAGCCGGAGGTGTCTGCACCTGGGGAGATGCGGCCGGCGATGAGCCCCACGGGTACGCCCAGCTCCTGGGCCAGGCTCTGCACGTATCCCGGGACCTTGCCGTGAGCGGATTGGCCGTCGAAGGCGCCTTCCCCGGTGATGACGAAGGCGGCGTCGGCGATGGCTTCGCGCAATCCCGACAGCTCGGCGACCGCGTGCGCGCCGGACCGCAGTTGTCCTCCCCATCCTGACAACGCGAAACCTGCGCCACCGGCGGCGCCGGATCCCGATGCCTCCGGGTGGGCCCTCGACAGTGCGCCTGTCAGCAGCGGCGCGAACTGTCCGAGCGCTTCGTCCACCCTCCGACACTCGTCTCCGGTGAATCCCTTCTGCGCTCCGAAGACACGAGCCGCGCCTTCGCTGCCCGTGAGCGGGTTCGTCACATCAGACAGGACGATGATCCCGCCCCGCGGAACCGCCCTGAGGTGTGAAACGTCCACCGTCACCACATCCCGCAGCCCGCGGGCGCCCGGCGGCACAGGCTCGCCTTCGCCATCCAAGAAGCGGGCACCGAGCGCGCGCAAGAGCCCGGTCCCCGCGTCGGTGGACGCGGAAGACCCGATCCCCGCGATGAGCGTTTCCATCCCGTGGTCGAGGGCAGCGCGGATCACGTGCCCGAAGCCAGAGGTGTCGGCATCCCAGGGCCGCAGGGCCTCCGCGTAGAGCTCGATTCCACTCGAACTGGCGAGTTCGACCACACCGACTCGGCCGGGGAGCTCTCCCCACGACGCGTGAACGGGGCCCCGTGGGCCGTCTACGTCGACGAAGTGCTCCGCCGCCTCGGATTCTGCGGCGAGGAAGGCTCGCAACGTGCCCTCGCCACCGTCCGCCATCGGTCGGGACACGGCGCGAAGGCGCGGCGCCACGCGCCGCCACCCGTCGGCGACGGCGTGAACCGCGTCTTCTGCGGCGATGGATCCTTTGAAGCTGTCGAGCGCGAAGACGACTTTCACGGACGCACCCACACCTGCAGCGGGACGAGTCCCCACGGACCGGACGGCGTGAGGCCCGGAGTGGGCGATCGCGGATTCATCGCCCGCGCCCTAGCTCTGCAGGTGCGGTGACACGAACCGCTCGAACGAACGCGCGGTGGTGTGCAGGACCGCCGAGGTGTCGTCCGCCCACACCTCGGCGTTGAAGATCTCCACTTCGATGTCGCGGTTGTAGCCGGTCGCTTCGACGGCGGTGGTGAGTGACGCGAAGTCGATGACGCCCTCACCGGGGTAGTGACGGCTGAGCAGGACGTCGTGGGGGAGGGGAGTCTTCCAGTCGCACACTTGGTACGTGGCGATGCGGCCTTCGCGTCCGGCGCGATCGATGGAGTTCAGGACCGCGGGATCCCAGAAGATATGGAACGTGTCGACCGTGACGGCCACTTCGGCGGGTTCGAAAGCTGCGGCGAGATCCAGCGCTTGAGCCAGGGTCGAGATGACGCAACGGTCCGTCGCGTACATGGGATGCAGAGGTTCCAGCGCGAGAGTGACGCCCGCGCTTCGTGCGTGCGGGACGAGCGCACCGATGGCATCGCGAGCGCGTTCTCTCGCGCCGGCGATGTCCCGGGACCCCTCGGGGAGCCCGCCCGCGACGACGACGAGGGTCGGCGTTGAGCCCTCCGCCCCCGCGGCCGCCAAGGCCGCCGTTTCATCGATGGCGCGGCGGTTGTCGTCGCTGTTGGCGAGACGTCGTGCTTCGTCCGGCTGCCCGAAGAATCCCGCACGACAATACGTCGTGAAGCGCATGCCGGAGTCCGCCAGCATCGCGCACGCCGTGTCGAAACCGACCTCGGCGACGGGCTCACGCCAGAGTCCGATCGCCTCGTAGCCGGCCGCAGCGGATGTGGTGAGAGCCGTGGCGAGGTCAGCATGTTTCACAGTTGCCTGATTGATGGACAAGCGCGGGTGAACCCTCACGACTCCACTCCGTTCAGGCGCAACATGGCGTGCCATCGTGAGGCGGCAAGCTCGGGACACTCGAGGACGTTCGCCTCGTTGGCCAGCTCGACGATCTTCGACAGGTGCGGCAGGCTCCGCGCGGCATGAAGACCGCCGACCATCTGAAACGACGGCTGGTGCCCATTCAGCCAGGCCAGGAAGGCGACGCCCGTCTTATAGAAATACGTGGGCGCAGAGAAGATCTGCCGGCTGAGGGCCACCGTCGGTTCGAGTATCCGACGAAACGCGTCTTCATCTCCCGCATCCAGCGCTTGAATGCCGGCGGATGCGGCCGGCGCGAACGCCGCGAAAGCCCCGAGCAGCGCGTCGGAATGGGATCGGGGGCGTTCCCCTGAACCTGCCGCGTCCTGGGAGGCGATGAGCTCGACGTAGTTGAAGTCGTCTCCCGTGAACATCCGCACGGTGCGGGGGAGGCGTTCACGAACCCACATCTCCGCGCCGGCGTCGAGCAGGCTCATCTTCACTCCGGAGACCCTGTCTTCGTTCTCGTCGATGATGCTGAGCAGCGTCGCTGCCGCGGTTCTCCAGTCGGAGGCTCCGAAGTAGCCCGCCAGTTCGGGGTCGAATGCCTCGCCGAGCCAGTGGAGGACGACGGGCTTCGACGCGCTCCGCAACACGCCGCGATAAACGCTGCGGTAGTCGTCAGCGTTCTGCGCGGTACGCGCAAGATGCCGGGATGCCATGAAGACGGCGCCCGCGCCGTGATCTTCCGCGTAATGGAGTTGCCCGGTGTACGCATCCACGATCTCGGACAGTGACGCGGTAGTCGATTCGAGATCGTCCGTATTGACTCCGACGACGAGTGCGCCGTCTTCCTCGCGGGCGACCTCCGCGGAACGGGCGATGAGTTCCCGCGTCGCAGCGGTGTCCAAGCCCATGTTTCGCTGTGCCGTGTCCATGGCATCGGCGACCCCGAGCCCCCACGAATAGGTCGCGCGGCGGAACTGCAACGTCGCGTCCCAGTCGATCTGCGCGGGACTGCCCGGAGTGTTGGCCGCCCAGGTGACCGGAACCACGTGCGCGGCGGCGTACGCGACCCGACTGCTGAGCGGCTGCGGGGGTTTCGTCCACGGCGGGGACGGTGCGAGATCGACCGTGGTCGTAACGCCGCCGATCGAGAGGAGGGACAGTCCGGTCACGCGTCGCTCTCCTGCGCGTGGACGGTCAGCGGCTGAAGGGCGACTTTGCGCCCTTCGCGGCTGGAGCGCAGACCCGCCTCAGCGAGCTGCACCCCCCGCGCGCCGGCGAGAAGGTCGAACGGGTAGGGAGTCCCGACGACGTAGGAGACGAGGAAGTCCTCCCACTGCTGGCGGAACCCGTTGATGAACACCTCGTTCGTGGGCACCCGCTGCCAGTCGCCGTCATAGTCGTGCGCGTCTTCGAGGTCGGGGTTCCACACGGGTTTGGGGGTGGCGTTGCGCGGCTGGATCTTGGCGCCGAAAAGCCCGACGACAGCCGAACCATGCGTCCCGTCGACCTGGAACTCGACGAGCTCGTCCCGGTTCACGCGCACCGTCCAGGACGAGTTGATCTGCGCGACGACCCCGCCTTCGAGTTCGAAGATGCCGTAGGCCGCGTCTTCGGCGGTCGCGTCGTAATGCTCACCGGCTTCGTCCCAGCGGTCTTTCACGTGAACAGCCGCTTCGGCATAGACGCTCTGAACCTCACCGAACAGGTTCTCCAGCACGTAGTTCCAGTGGGGGAACATGTCGACGATGATTCCGCCGCCGTCCTCGGCCCGGTAATTCCAGCTGGGACGCTGCGCGGGTTGCCAGTCGCCTTCGAAGACCCAGTAGCCGAACTCGCCACGAACGGACAGGATGCGTCCGAAGAAGCCGGAGTCGATCAGCCGCTTCAGTTTCTGCAGACCGGGGAGGTAGAGCTTGTCGTGTACCACTCCCGTTTTGACCCCGGCTTCGTCAGCGAGCCGGGCGAGTTCCAGCGCTTCTTCAAGGCTCTCCGCGGTGGGCTTCTCGGTATAGATGGTCTTGCCCGCCGCGATGGCTTTGCGCAGGGCCGTCGACCGCGCCTTCGTGACGAGGAAATCGGCGTAGATCTCCCACCGGGGGTCCGCGAGAGCTGCGTCGAGGTCGGTCGTGTAATCCTCGATGTCATGCTGCGCGGCAAGCTCCGCGAGCGTGGAGATGCTGCGACCCACGAGAAGCGGCTTGACGGTCACGCGGGATCCGTCGGCGAGCTCGATGCCGCCGGCATCGCGAATCGCGAGAATCGACCGGACGAGATGCTGGCGATATCCCATCCGCCCGGTGGCGCCGTTCATGATGATGCCGATCTCGCGTGTGCGGGTCTCGGCGGGGGAGTGGAGATTCATTCGTTGCCTCTCTGAGGGCCGGGGTGTCGCCGGACGAAGTGGGGAGGAGTCGGTCTTGCCGTCAGTGCGAATCAGCACGACGGCAGCGCAGGGTCAGGATTTGGAAGGGGCGAAGCGTCAGCTCGAGGGACGCGGTGTCTGAGAAGCACCTGGCATCGTCGATCGGACGTTCGATGAGGTCGACCTCCTCGATGGAGGCGAACGCCACTGCGAACGCGAGGGTCGTCGTCTGTCGACCGCCCGACGACTCGTACACGCGGACGATGAGGTCTTCCGAAGCATCTTCGGCGAGCTTGACGGTGTTGACACGTACCGCTGCGTTGGACGAGGTGACCAGCGGAGGAACATCGTCGCTGCCCCGGATGCTGCGCAGCGCCCGGTCGAGCTGGTGACCTTCTTCGGCGGCGTCGGTCAGCGTCGCCTCCGGACGAATGCGGAAACGCATCTCGTGGTGGCCCTGATCGGCATCCGGGTCGGGGAAGGTCGGCGCGCGCAGAACGGACAGTCCCACGGTCGTGACCACTGCACCTTCCGCGGATATCCCGCGCTCAACGGAGTGGCCGTACGTGGAGTCGTTCGCGATGGCCACGGCATACTCCGCTTCCGCCACGTGGATCCAGCGCTGAGCGACGACTTCGAAGCGTGCTTCGTCCCACGAGGTGTTGGCGTGCGTCGAGCGAGTGACGTGTCCGAACTGGATCTCCGCTCGCGTCGCATCGGCGTGAATCTCCAGGGGCACGTACATGCGCAGAAGCCGATGCCTCTCACGCCAGTCGACCCTCAGCTCCACCTCGACGCTGGGGGAGTCCGGATCCAGGCGCACGATCTGAGTGATGAGGCTGTTCCCCACGCGACGCGACGCAGAGACACGGCCTGCCCCATCCGTGACGGAGGCCTCGACGGTATCCGCGCGGTCGAGTTCCACAGCTCGCGTCCGATAGTGCCGGTCGATATCCCAGGCGTCCCATTTGTCGGGGTAGTCGGGGTGTAGTCGTAGGACCGCCGCCCTCTCGCCGCGGGGTATGGCCTCGCGACCCGAGGGGCCGCTCAGGCCGACGATCACACCGTCCGCATCGACGACGACGCGCGTGAGTGCGTTCTGCAGCACCCACCCTCCCTCGGGGCGGGCGGTGAGACGCGTCTCGGACAGAGGCGTCGGGGTCGCTCCGACGCCTCCGGCGGATACCATCCCGAGCGTCAGCGGAGCGGAGTTCGCTACGAGTTTTCGCTCACCCTCCCCGGTCAGGGCCGCCAAGCTCGCACGAATCGAGTCTTCGAGCTTGATGGCGAGGTCCGCGTAAGCTGCCTCCGCTTCGCGGTGGACCCAGGCGATGGAGCTGCCCGGCAGGATGTCATGGAACTGCAGGAGGAGCGTTTGCTGCCACGCTTCTTGCAGGAGCGCGAACGGATACGTTGCCCGTCCGTACAACGCCGCGGTCGCCCCCCACATCTCGGCCTCGTGAAGGAGTCGCTCGGTCCGGCGGTTGCCCTGCTTCGTCTTGAGCTGGGTCGTGAGCGTGCCACGGTGCAACTCCAGATACATCTCCCCTGTCCACACGGGCAGGACAGCGCTCTCCCCACGGGCGAGTTCGTAGAAATCCCGTGGCGAGCCCAGTGTGACGCGCGGCGAGCCTTCGAGGTCTTGCTGACGGTGCGCGACTTCCACCATTTCGCGGGTCGGCCCACCGCCGCCATCGCCCCACCCGAACGGTGCGAGGGACACGCTCTGGGTGCCGTGATCCGTGAACGTGCGCTCAGCGTGCGCGAGCTCGGCGGGCGAGAGCTCGGCGTTGTAGGTCTCGATGGGCGGGAAGTGCGTGAACACCCGTGTCCCATCGATACCCTCCCACCAGAAGGTGTGGTGCGGCATCCGGTTGGTCTGGTTCCACGAGATCTTCTGGGTCATGAACCACTCAGCCCCGGAGAGCCGGATGAGCTGCGGCAGGGATGCGGAGTAGCCGAACGTATCCGGGAGCCAGACCTCGGTCGTGTCCACTCCGAACTTGTCGAGGAACCATCTCTTACCGACGATGAGCTGACGCGCCGTTGCCTCGCTGCCCGGCAGGTTGGTGTCGGGTTCGACCCATTGACCGCCCACCAGGATGAAACGGCCCGCCCTGACCTGCTCGCCGATGCGGGCGAAGATCTCGGGATAGTGCTCCTCCATCCAGGCCAGCTGCTGGGCGGAGGAGCACGCGAACGTCATGTCGGGGTATCGCTCGAGCAGCTCGAGGACGTTGGAGAACGTGCGAGCGCACTTGCGGATGGTCTCGCGTACCGGCCACAGCCACGCGGAGTCGATGTGAGCGTGCCCCGTGGCGAGAATCGTGTGAGCACTGTCGCTGGCCCGCGCCGCCAAAGCGGGGGCCAGCGACTCCCGCGCGCGCCCGAGAGAGCCGGGAAGGTCGTCGGGGTCGATCCCGTCGAGCATGGCGGTCACGCTCGCCCAGATGCGGGCGCGGCGAGGCGAGTGCTCGGGGAGCTGGTTCGCGAGACCGCACAGCACGTCGATGTCGAGCAGGAGCCGCTCGGCTCTCGTGTCCACTAACCCGATGTCGAGGCGCCGGAGAGTGTAGAGCTCGGCGCCTTCTGGCAGTGCGGAGGCGCCCAGATGTGTCGAACGCCAGTGCGATTCGGGAGGGATTGTCGGGTTGGCGGCGAGTTCGAGGTACAGATCGACGGTGCCCTGCTCGACCGGCACCCACGCGTTGCGCGGTGAGACGCCCTTGACGATGGTGCCGTCGGGGCGGAACGCCAGGGCTTCCGCCTGAAACCCCGGTGACTCGCCGTTGAACCCGAGGTCGAGGATCAGCTCGATGCGGTGATGCGGGGTGACCGTCCACGCCGCGGGCACCAGTCCCGTGACGTGCAGCCATAGCGTGCTCCACGGGGTTCCCCACCGCTGGCCGACGGTGAAGGGCTGGAACGGTTTGTCGAGGATGTCGGAGAAGGGCACGGGTTCGCCGGGCACCCGCCACGCGCTGATGTCGACGGGCGCCGACGCTGCCACGACGAGGGGGCGGAGTGTCTCCTGAACGAAGCGGTCGATGCGATCCGAGACAGGGGCGGTCATCGAGGCACGACCTCGACTCGGAAGCCCGCGGCGAACAGCGGGTCTGGGGTGCTGTTGGGCACGTCTTCGGGGGAGTTCTCGATGGCGCCCGGGGAGCGTGGGATCTCGAAGGGGAGTCGCCCGCGTGGCGCGATCTGACCGGTGAGCGCCGCGACGAGCGCCTCGTCGCTGACCCCGTATGTGCCGACGACCGTGTCGGCGATGTCGACGAGGGGCGTGAGGATGGCGGGTCGTTCCAGGTTGGCGTCGACGATGAGTCGTGTCTTGCCGGCCACGGTCCGCAGCCGCGACAGGAGTCCGGGCCGGTATTCCAGCGAACCCTGGTGGAAGAGCGACTCGAACAGCAGGTCGTCACGAGGCTCGTACGGTGCGGGAAGTCGGACGACCGCGAAATCTGCGTCCTCCGGACGGGGTACGACGCGACCCAGACGACGGGCGGCCTTCTCCGACATTCCCTCGACGTAGACGCGCAGCTCTTGCTCTCGAGGGACGGGCAGGAGGGGCGTCCCCTTGTCGTCCTGCGCGTTGCGGAGGACGGTGACGGAGGCCGCCTGAGCGCGGAACCCTGCCTCGTTGTGCGCGGCGCATCCGACGACTTCCGCCGCTTCGTCCTCGTCGACGTATGGATCGTCGAAGAGCCCGAGCCGGAACTTGAGTTCGAGCAGACGCATCGCCGACTCATCGATCCGGGCTTCCGCGACGCGGCCGGTGTGGACGAGGTCGAGCAGGAGGTCCGTGCACTCCTCACCGCCGAACTGGTCGCAGCCGGCGGCGATGGCCTTCAGCATCCGCTCGGCGGGGGACAGGTGTTCCACACCCCAGGCCTTCGCGGGGAGGACCTGCCCCTGCGCAACGTTGTCGTGGATGAGCTCCCAGTCGGTCACGACGACCCCGGTGAAGCCCAGCACCTCCCGGAGCAATCGTGTGACGATCTGACGGTTGAAGGAGAAACCGACGGGTTCGATGGGCTCGCCGTCGATCTGGAGGTCTACGGGCATGCCGTAGTACGGCATGATTCCTGCCGTTCCGGCGGCGATGGCTGCGCGGAACGGGGCGAGGTGCAGCGAGAACTGTCCGCCGGGGTACACCTGCTCGCGGCCGTACGGGAAGTGGGCATCCTCCCCACCCAGCTGCGGTCCCGCCCCGGGGAAGTGCTTGGTGACGCACGCCACGGAACCCTCGCCGACATGCGCGCCTTGGAACCCTTCCAGGTACGCCCGAAGGGCGCGGATGGTCCGCTCAGGGTCCGCTCCGAACGTCTGGAACTGCCTGCCCCACCGGGGTTCGCTGGCGAGATCCACCTGCGGGTGGAGAGCCATGCGAATACCGACGGCGAGGTACTCCGTGCGAGCGATGCGCGCGTGTTCGAGGATGTCGGCGTCGTCCAGGGCGGCGAGGCCGAGCGGTTCAGGCCATTGCGAGAACCCGTGTGCGGCGAAGGAGGCTCCGGCGTTCTCGGTGAAGGCGTGCCGAGGGTCTGTGCTGATGGTGACGGGGATCGCGTGTTCGGTCTGCGCCGCGAGTGCCTGCAGCGCATTGGCCCAGCGGGCTGCTTCTCGAGGAGTCCCGAGCCCGTGCACATTGAAGTGGTTCATGCGCTTGTCGAGTACGACGGTGCTGGTGGGGGACTTGCTCAGGGCACCCGTGGTCTCGACGAGGGTGCCGTTCGGCCCGGACTCGATGACGGTGTGGAACATCAGCCCGACCTTGTCCTCGAGGGAGAGTCGAGTCAGAAGGTCAGCTGCGCGCTCTGTCGACGTCAGGCGGGGGTTCTGGTGGTGCGAGGTCACGCTCAGCCTTTCAGACCGGTGAAACCGATCCCCTTCACGATGGAACGCTGGAAGATCAGGAAGATGAGGATCGGGGGGATGCTGGCGATCAGGAGACCGGCGATGAGGTAGGCGGGATCCGTTGCCTGCGCGAGACGGGGGAGTGCGACTGCGAGCGGTTGCTTCTCCGGGTCGGTCAGCACGATGAGCGGCCACAGGAACTCTTTCCAGGCCGTCATGATCGACAGCAGCGAGACGACGGCCAGGATGGGGCGCGACATCGGCAGCACGATGCGCCAGAAGACGGTGAACCATCCGGCTCCATCGAGCTGCGCTGCTTCGAAGAGGTCTCGCGGGATGTCCTCGAAGAACTGTTTCACCAACAGGATCGTGAAGGCGTTCGCGCCCGCGGGAAGCCAAACAGCCCAGGGGGTGTCCGTCAGGCTCAGGTGAAGCAGAGGCAGATCGAGGACGGTCAAGTACAGGGCGATGAGGGTGACCGTGCCCGGTACGAAGAGCGTCAGAAGGATGGCGCCGTACACAAAACGCCCGTACCACGGTCGGATGACGGCAAGAGCGAAGCCTGCCGTTGCCGAGACGAGAAGCTGAACGATCCACGATCCCCCCACCAGGACGACGGTGTTCCCGAGGTACTGGCCGATCGACAGGAGGTCCCACGCGTCGGGGATGTTCTCCCACTTCGCGGGGCTGGGAATGAGGCTCAGCGGGTTCTGCAGCAGATCGGTGGTGGACGATATCGCTGCCCGCAGCATCCAGATCAGGGGGACCGCTCCGAGGGCGACGAGCCCGACGAGCAGCACGATGTGCATCGTGCGCCACCCGAGAAAGATGCGCGGCCGTCGCCAGTCGAAGCTCGACAGGATTCCGCGCTCGCGTGGTTCGGCTGGGGTGCGGGGTCGGGATTTGTCGACGGTGACAGTCATCGGGTGCTCCAAGAACGAGTGAGTCGCAGGTACACCGCTGACACGATGATGAGAACTGCGGCGAGGATGAGACTGAGGGCGGTGGCGACTCCGTAATTCCCGAACAGGAATGCGTAGCGATAGATCATCAGCAGGATGGTGACGGTGGCGTTCGCGGGTCCGCCGTCCGTCATCACGTAGGGCTCGGTGAAGACCTGGATGGCACCGATGATCTGGAGCAGGAGCAGAACGAGGATGACGCCGCGCATCTGCGGCAATGTGATGTGCACGATGCGTTTCCAGACGGATGCACCGTCGAGTTCCGCTGCCTCGTAGAGCTCGGTGCTGACGCCGGTGAGCGCGGCGAGGTAGATGAGGATGGCGGTGCCGGCTCCTGACCAGGTGGCCACGATGACGAGGCTCGGCATCGCGGTGTCCGGCGATTGCAGCCACGGCAGCGGGCCGATGCCTATCAGGCCGAGCAGGCTGTTGACGACGCCCGTCTCTCCCGGGTTGAAGAACACCTTCCACAGGAGGACCGAGACCACCGGTGGGATGACCACCGGGAGGTAGGCGAGGACGCGAGCGACGGTGCCCCCGCGGCGCAGTTCGGAGATCAGCACCGCGCAGAGCAGAGGGATGGGCAGACCGATGGCGAGCGAGAGCACCGTGAACCAGAGAGTGTTGACGGCTGCGCGCGGCAGGAGCGGGTCGGAGAAGAGGACCTCGAAGTTGTGCCATCCCACCCACTCGGGTGCGGTGACGAGGTCGGTCTGCTGGAACGCGAGCGCGGCACTCTGCACGATGGGCCACCACGCGAAGTAACCGAAGATGACGAGAGTCGGCGCGAGGAACGCCAGCGCCGCCCATGCTGCCCGGCTTCGGGTGAGGGACCGGCGACGCCGGTGCGGGGGCCGCGCGGCCTGCGCAGCGTGACGGTCGGTCACGCTGCGCAGGCGCTCGGTGGTGCTGGTCATCACTTGTACTGGGCCAGGATCTGGTTGACCCGCTGTTCGGCGTCGTCGAGCAGCGCATCGATGTCGGCGTTGCGGTCGGTGAGCACCGACTGGACGACGGGATCCAACGCCGCGTAGATCTCCTGGGAGCCGACCGCCGGCTCAGGGACGTACTCGAGCGAGTCCAGCGACGCGGTGTAGGAGGCGAAGTTCTCCACCGGCACGTTGACGTACTCGGCGATGGCGTCACGGTAGGCGGCGTACGCCTCTGCACTGAAGATGGGCGCGACGGGCACACCCACGGGAAGGCCATCCGCGGCGGAGGCCTCGGCGGTTTCCGCGGCGACGTCGAGGTCGTAGTTGGGGCGCAACGCCCGCCAGTCGATCCACTTGACCGCGGCTTCCTTCTCGGCTTCCGTCGCGGTGGCATTCACCATGAGGACGGTCGCGCCGGCGAGGGTCGCATCGGCGCCTCCCTGCGGCATCGCACCGGCTCCGAATGCTTCGGGCTTACCACCGGCAGCGATGTAGTTCGGGTAGACGTCCGGCGGAGCGGTCACCCACATCCCGACATTGCCGGCGGTGAACTCCGCGACGAGGTCCTCTTGCTTTCCGAGGACGTTGTCGCCGAGGGAGTCGTCTTCCCAGCGCATGTCCTTCCACAGCTGGAGGACGTCGCGGGCCGCGTCGTCGTTGAACGCGGCCTTCCACGTGCCATCACTGGACTGATCGATGATCTTGCCGCCATAGGTGTAGTCGTACCCCGTGAGGTGCCAGCCGCCGCTGTTGTTGGTGGTGATCTCACCGAAGCCGGTCTTGCCGGTCTTCTCCGAGATCTGCTTCGCCGCTGTGCGCACCTCGTCCCAGGTCTGCGGGGGAGCGTCGGGGTCCAGACCCGCCTGCGTGAAGAGGTCGCGGTTGTAGACGAGGCCGAAGGCGTAGCTCTTCTCGGGGATGCCGTAGACGGCGCCGTCTTGCTCGAGGAACTGCATGACGCGCGGGTTCAGGTCGGGGAAGCTGTCGAGCTCCGATGCCACGGATGCGATGTCCGCGACCTGCTTGCGCTCGATGAGCGCAGGTGGCTCGGTCAGAGGCACGCGCAGGAGCGTGGGTGCGCTGCCTCCGGCGAGGCGCGTGGCGAACGTCTTCGCATCCCAGGGGACGTCGGAAGCCTCCACGGTGATGTTCGGGTTGGCTTCCTCGAACGCGGCGACTTGACGTTCGAAAAGCTCCACCGCGGCGGTGTTGGTCGCGGCAGGTTTGCCCATGATGCTGATCGTGACCTTGCCGTCGCCGCTGTCTGCGTCGCCGGCTCCATTGCCTGCACTGCAGCCGGCCATGACCGCCAGAGCGGGCACGACAACTGCGGCTGCGAGTACGCGACGTGTGCGCTGTTGCATGATTCCTCCGTTCGAAGGCGGCCCGATGACCGCCACGCGGGTGCCCGACGAAGAACGGGGTGCTCCGTCACTTCGTCGTGCACGTGGGCCCAGTATGGGCACAGCCGCGCTCATATCGCAAGAAATATTCTCAAGTCATAAACACAAGTGTTTAAGACTTGTGCATATTTGAGACGTGTGGTTGCCTCGTGCCATGGTTGACGACGTCGACGGCGACACCTCGCACGCACACCCGAAGGCGCTCCTCGTGATGAGCGAGCGCACCTGCGGAGACCTCTTCGACGGGGCGCGTTGGCGACGACTGCGGGCGTTGGTGGATCTCGACGAGCCGGCGCGGGTAGACGTGTTCGACGACGAGGTGCTCGCCCGACTCGACAGCGTCGAGTTCCTCATCACGGGATGGGGAACCCCGGTGCTCGACTCGACCGTTCTGCGCGCAGCTCCGCGCCTCCGAGGTGTGCTTCACACGGGCGGCTCAGTGAAGAGCCTCGTCACGGAGCACTTCTGGGATCGCGGCATCATCGTGACGAGTGCCGCAGAAGCGAACGCGATCCCCGTCGCCGAGTTCACTCTCGCGACCATCCTGATGGAAGCCAAGCGAGTCCCCGTCTACGCGGCGGGGTACGCCTCGACACGGGACGTTGCGGGGTCCTGGCGAGACGACATCGCTCCGTCCGTCACATTCGGTGGCGTGGTCGGACTCGTCGGCTTCTCGCGCGTCGGACGTCGGGTCGCAGAGCTGCTCCGCCCGTTCGGGTTCGACGTCGTGGTGGCCGATCCCTACGCCACTCCCGAGGACGTCCATGCCGCGGGGGCGCGCCTGATCGACCTCGACGACCTGATGCCGCTCAGTGACATCGTGTCGATACACGCTCCGGAACTCCCGTCCACTCTCAACCTTCTGAATGCTCGACGCATCGGCGCGATGCGGCCTGGTGCTGTGCTCATCAACACGGCGCGCGGGGCACTGGTGGACACCGAAGCGCTGATCGAGCGATGCCGCCTCGGTCTGCTTCGTGCAGTGCTGGACGTCACCGACCCCGAGCCGCTACCCGCCGACTCGCCTCTGTTCGACGCTCCCGGGGTCGTTCTCACCCCGCACATCGCCGGGGCCATGCACCGCGAGACCTTGCGTCTTGCGGACTCGGCCCTCGACGGGCTCGAGGCACTCGTGCGCGGGAGCGCGCCCCGCCACGTGGTCGACCGATCGCTTCTCGGGCTGTCCGCGTAACGCGCGAGACGCCGCCGCCTCGTCTCGCGGGCGCTGCGGCGCCGACTGGGCCCGGATCGCACGTTCAGCGGTTCGACGGCGTCACGCGCGCGGAGTCTGTGGGCGGTCGAACGACGAAGGGCGGGCCCGACGGGCCCGCCCTTCGCTCGGTCTACTGAACGACCACCCCCGTCGTGGGTGGGGAGGACACCACCTCAGAGGTGGTGTCCGTGGTGCGTACGAAGTAGCTGTGCGCGCCCTTCACCCACTTCCCGGTGAGCGAATAAACCTTTCCGTCACTCACGTCGGTGTCGGATGAATCGACCGCAGTCATGTCCCGAACCACCCCGTCCAGGACCAGCTGGACCTTGTGGGGCGCCTCACCGTTCGCGTCCGTGTAGGTCGCTTGAACGGTGACGTCGTCGTCCGTCGTCAGCGACCCACCGGTGTGGGAGATCGCCGTCAGGGTCGGCGCGGTTCCACTCGCCTGGTTCGTGAAGCTGACTTCGTCCACGAGGAGTTCGCCGTCCGTGTCCGCGGTCTGCTGCAGCCAGAACACCATCTTCGCCTGCGACCGGTCCAGGCCGGGGAACGCTGCCAGGTCGAACGAGTAGGTGTTCCAGCCATTGGACACGGCGATCGGTGCGGTGCCGGTTACCCGGTGGTTCGAGTCCGCGTCGGAGACCTCGATGCGCAAGCGCAGGTTCGGCGAAGGCGAGCGCATCGTCACGGTGAGATAGCGGTATCCGCTCGCATCCACCGAGTGATGCCAGGGCTGGAACTTCGCCTGCGAGGCGGAGGTCGCCGGGTTCTGGAAGAACCGCCCCACCGTGCGCCCATCGACCGTCGTGTTCGTGACGGAACCGACCCCCGCGTGGTTGTTGTACCAATTCGCCCAGGCGTACCCCTGAACTCCGAACAGGCCGTCCTTGCCGAACCCGTCGTACAGCAGGGGACTGCCCGGGTTCGGGAGCGGTGGAGCCACCGTGTAATGCGCCGACGAGTAGACCTGCGAACCATCGGCCTGCGTGCCGCGCACGTCCACACGTGCGTTCGTGTACGGAGCGACACCGTTCACGTTGAAGGAACCGGTGGCGACGCCGGCGGAGGTCGCCATGGGGGCCCAATTGGGGCCGAGCGCGAGACCGCTGAGATCACTGTCCGCGAAGACGGTGACGTCGCCGGTGACATAGTCCCCGGTCTGCGGTGACGTCACCGCGAGGGGCGCGGGGTCCGTGCCCCCGTCCCACGGGGCATCGCCGACTGCGGTCAGCCCGAACAGGGCGGAGAACAGGCCCGTTTGAATGCTCACGCTGTATTCGTTGTACCGCCACTGCTGTCCACTGTCCTGCCAGACGGGGCGGTCCGCGTACCACGGGCTTCCACTCTTCACGTCGAGAGGGTCTTTGGCGTTGGGGCCGCTGACGAGAGCGCCGGGGATGACGATTCCTGTACCCGCCTGGTTCTGGGCGTCCTCGTCCAGTCGGGTGTGAAGGAACTTCGTGCTCTTCTCGCCGACTCCGGAGACCCAGCTCGTCCCCCAGGGGTTGTTGCCGAACACCCAGTACAAGCCGCGCTGGACGGCTTCCAGTGCGCGCTCGTCGCCGAAGAGCTCGTAGTAGCGGAGGGCATCCGCGACGTAGGAGACATGCGGCTCGTTGACCCCGAAGTTCTTGAACTGGTCCACCACGCCGTAAGGGGTGTCATCCGTGCTGGTGAGGAAGTAGTCCAACTGCTTCTTCAGGTACGACTGGATCTGCGCCTGGGCCGTGGGCGAAGCGGCGGGGTACAACTCGGCCATCGACAGCGGCGCGAGGTCCCAGTAGTTCGTGTTGGAGAGGATGGTGAAATCGGTCGCCGCGATCGTGGCTTCGGCGGAGTCCTTGTAGCCCGCGTCTCCGGTCAGGAGGTGCAGCTCGACTTCGGCGAACAGCAAGGAGTTGTCGAGGCCGCCCCGCGTGGTGGAGTATCCGCCGAGGGGGTCGGATCGGTGGGTGTCGGCATAGGTGTAGAAGGCTTCGGCGCCCGCACGGCTCCGCGCGGCGAAAGCCTCCCACTCCGTCACCGCGGCCGCGGGGATCGCTCCGTCGTCGAGCGCCTTCTCGACAGCTCGAGCCGTGGCGGCCAAGGTTCCCGCGGCTTTCGCTGATCCTCCGACGCCGTAGCCGGAGATCCGTCGGTCGTCTTTCGTGCCCACGATGCCGTCGGTGTGCTTGTCGGGGTGCTGGAAGCTCCCGCTGCCCTTCACGTCCCAGAACCCGCCGTCGAAGGCATCCAGCATCCGGAGGAGGTATTCGCTACCGAAGCGAGCCTCGTCGACGAGGTCGGGAACGCCGTTGCTGTCGTTGTCGAACGACACCGCCGGTGTGTCCCCGTACCGCAGGTAGCTGACGGCGATGTTGCCCCCCACCCACTGATTGCCGCCGTAGATGCCGTAGTCGCCGGCGTCGTACCACCCACCGGTGAGGTCGTAGTGGATCGTCCCGTCTTCCGATGCGGCGTCGTCCAGGTGGCCGGGGCCGTGGAACGCCTTCGCGGAGGGAGCGATGCTGCTGTAGCCACTCGGGTACACGTCGGCGGTGGCGACACCTGAGCGCTGCAGTCGGTAGAACGCCGTCATCTCATCGAGGTAGCCGGCCCACACGTTGTCCTGGATCTGGAAGTGGGGGGAGGCGACCCCGTCGACCTCGAGAACGTAGTCGGTACCGACAGTGTCGAGGGCGGTGAAGTCCACGGTGTAGACGCGGTCGCCCCACACGACTCCCTCGTCGTTCAGCGCACAGGACGGGACGACGACGGTGGAGCCTTCAAGAACTCGACACGACGTGCCGGGCGCGAGCGGGCCGTCCGCGACGACGGAACCCACCTTCAACCCGCTTGCGCTGTATCCCGCCTGGCTCACCGCGACCTGTGTGATCGTCGCGGCCAGAGCCGGCGAGGCGGCCACGAACGCTCCTCCCGCGGCCAGGGCGAGGGAGGTCGCCCCGCCTATCCAGATTCTCGCTCGTCGTCGAGTCATGACGTCTCCTTTGAGTCATCGCGGCGTCGTCGCCGGCGACCCGTCAGTATCATCACGAAAAGAAAGACATCGCAAGACATCGAACGATATTTAAATACACACCCCGGAAAAGATCAGAGTAGAACAAACGAGATCAGTTGATTAGGATGAGCCTGTCGAACACAGGCATAGGAGGCCGTGATGCTCGCTGCGGAACGACGTGCGCGGATTCTGAGCCGTGCGCAACAGGACGGGGCGGTGAGCATCACCTCGCTCGTCAGCGACCTCGGTGTCTCTCACGTCACGGTCCGGCGGGACCTGGACACGCTCGTTGCGGAGCAGGTGCTCGACAAAGTACGAGGAGGCGCTGTTCTTCGTCCGGAGTCCCGGTCCGACGTGAGCCCCGCCTTCACCGGCACAGTCGGGGTGGTCGTACCCACCTCTTACTACTACCGGTACGTCGTCGAAGGAGTGAACGACGTGCTCGCCCGGGGCGGTGAGATGCGGCTCGCCATATCCGAGTACGACCTCGAAGAGGAGTACCGCCTCATCGAGGAACTCGTGGCGGGGGGCGTCTCCGGTCTGCTCTGGGTGCCCACCGTCTCAGAACGGGTCGCGCCCCCGGGCTTTCTCGACAGGCTCGCTCAGCTCGACGTTCCGGTGGTGTTCGTCGAGCGGGAGCTCCCCGGCGGTGGTCTCGGGACGGTGTCGTCCGTGCGCACGGCCCACGAACGCGGTGCGCTCTCAGCGGTGCGGCATCTGACGGACCTCGGGCACCGACGTGTGTTGATGGTGAGCAGGGGCAGCTCGCAGAGTTCCGAGTTCGTGCGGCTCGGGTGGCGCGACGCCGTCCAGCGGTTGGGGCTCGAGGAAGGTAGTGGCATCCTCGGGCCCGACGAGCTCGGCGCAGGCCCGCGTTGGGAACGTGGAGGAGCCGACGTCGTGATGGATGCGGTCCAGCGAGTGGGGGCGACCGCTCTGTTCTGCCATGGCGATGAGAACTCCCTCTTCGGGTTGCTGCAGAACGCTCGAGCTCGAGGCTTGAGCGTGCCCGAGCAGTTGTCGATCATCGCCTACGACGATGACGTTTCAGCCCATGCGGATCCGCCCATCGCTGCCGTGGCGCCCGACCGCCGCCGCGTCGGTGCGCTCGCTACGCGCATGCTGATCGACCTCATCGCCGAGCCCAGCGCCGAGCCCCCCCTGCAACTCCACGTCGAGCCGCGTCTCATTCTGCGCGGGTCGACGGCGGCACCCGCATGAGCCGTGCCGTGCTCTTCTCCGGTGGAGAGGACTACACCGATCCCTGGCATCCGTTCGCCGATACCAGCGTCGAACTCGCCTCGATACTCCGTGCGGACGGCTTCACCGTTCGCACGGTCACGCGAGTCGATGACCTCGACACGCTGTTGCAAAGCTCCGACCTGCTCGTGGTCAACGCCGGCGGGGGACAGCAGGCTCACCCCCACGATCCGCGCCTCCGTTCGGCTCTCGCCGACCACGCGGGCGGAATCCTTGCCCTGCACGTGGCCGCGACGCTCCTGCCGACCGGCGACTTCTGGGAGGAACGACTGGGTGGCCGATGGGTGCGAGGTCGAACCATGCACCCCGCTCGCGGCGAGATGCGGCTGCTGCGCGACGCCGACGTGGCGTGCGCCGATCTCCCCACCGTCATCGAGACCATCGATGAGGCGTACTCCTGGCTGCGAGTCGACGCCGACGCACGCATCCTCTTCCGCCAGAGCTACGCGGACGAGATGCATCCCGTCGTCTGGACGCACGTGACCGGGGGCCGTCGTTCGGCATATTGCGCATTGGGTCACGACGTCGAGGCCTATGAGTCTCCCGCCGTTCGCTCCCTCGTGGCTGGTCTCGCCCGCTGGGCCCACGGGGCCGACGGCGCACGCGGGGTCTGAGGTCACCTGCGGCGTGACACGGGGAGGCCCGTCGGATGGTGCGCCGTGTCGTCGCCGACGGCGAAGGACGGTCCCGCATCAACGCACCCCTCGAGCCGAGAGTGCGTCGCCGACGTCGAAGGCGTGCTTGGAGGCGATGACGAGGAAGGGGACGATGAACGCCCGGACGCTGCCCCGCGATCCCCGGGCGTGCTGAGCGTCTCGAAGCTCCCGCGTGTGGCGGGCGAGCACCGGGATGGCGGCGACAGTGACCGAGAGCATGAGTGCCAGTTGCTCGGTGTCGAGTCCGAGAGCACGAAGCGGACGGAGGCCGCGCTCCAACGCTCCGAGGAGTTCGGTCGCCCTCGTCGTGAGGGCGAGCAGTCCGCTCACCACGAGCATCACGGATACCCGTGCGGTGTTGGACAGGGCCGCCTCGGGGCCCGAGAAGAGCAGCTGGCTGGCGGCGGTCAGGGCGAGAATCCATCGGACCGCGCGCAGCTGGCGCCCCAGGTCCCGCATGCCCAGCGCCCCATCGCCGAGATCGGCGAACAGGTAGCAGGTGAGGGCGACGCCGACGGCGACCATCGCCGCCCACCACGTCGAGGGAAGGAACGACACGGCGGAGGCGATGGCGACCAGCACCACCACCTTCGGTCCCGCAGGCATCCGATTCAGGCGACCCGTGCCAGGACGGTAGAGGCTCAGCACCGCAGTGAGTCCTCGTAGGTCGCGATCACCTCGGCGGGCGGGCCGACCGCGGCCACCCGCCCCTCGGAGAGCAGCACCGCAGCCTCGCATCGGGCGGCGAGGTGAAGGTCGTGGGTGACCACGACGAGCTTGTGCCCGCGGTCTGCGAGCAGGTGATGCGTGACCGTGCGGGCATTGCGCGCGTCGAGGTAAGCGGTCGGCTCGTCGGCGATGACGAGAGCGGGCCGACGCACGAACGCGCCGCACAGCGACAGAAGCTGCTTCTGCCCCCCGGACAGCTCGTGCGACGAACGGTCCGCGAGGGAGGTGAGCTCGAACTGCGCCAGTGCGTGCGCAACCCGGGCGTCGCGCTCAGAGGCTCCGAGCCGCTCAGGCCGGAGGGAGAACGCGACGTCCTCCGCGACAGTCGGCATCAGGATCTGGGCGTCGGGGTTGCTCATGATGAAGGCGGTTTTCGCCCGGAGTTCTTTCGCCTGCGCATGGGGATCGAGACCCAGTACTCGGGTCGTGCCCGTGGTGGTCGCCACGAGGCCGGCGAGCAGCCGTGCGAAGGTGGATTTGCCGGAGCCGTTGTCGCCGATCACCGCGGTGGTTCGCACGTTCATCTCGAGCGAGAGGTCGTTCAGCACCGGTGTCCCGGCGATGAGCACCGACGCTCGGTCCAGGTGGATGCTCATCGCACCACCTGGAAGAGCGCCGCGACCCCGAGGCCGCCGCCCACGGATGCCGCTGCCACCCCGTACGTGCCTGACGGTGCGCCGCCCCGGACGAGGCGGCTGAACAGTCGGACAACCGAGACGGTGCCGCTCGCTCCCCACGGATGACCGTAGGCGAGAGCGCCGCCGTCGGTGCTCACACGTGAGTCGTCCTCGCTGAGGTGCAGCCGGTCGAGAACGGC
Organism: Microbacterium sp. Leaf436; assembly: GCF_001424715.1. NCBI lineage: Bacteria > Bacillati > Actinomycetota > Actinomycetes > Micrococcales > Microbacteriaceae > Microbacterium > Microbacterium sp. Leaf436. The sequence continues at coordinate 116,261 of NZ_LMRB01000005.1, read as the reverse complement.
AAGGCTCTGCGCCGCGAAGGCCTCGACGATCTCGAAAGCCTCGACCTCCCTCGTCGCCAGCATTCGGGATGCCAACGCCGCCTGCACGGCGGCCGCCGCCCCGATACCGGGGAGAGCCGGGTCGCAACCGATCACCGCGGCAGCGCGCAACGCGAGCCCCGGTCCTCGCCCCTCGGGAACGAGCAGGACCGTCGCCGCCCCGTCGCTGACGCGGGCGGTGTTTCCCGCGGTGACCGTTCCGCCCGGGAAGACGGCGGGTAGGCGAGCGAGCACCGCGTCCGCCACCCCGATGGCATCGTCGTCGCGGGATCCGAGGATCGGGACGGTCTCGTCGTCGAAGCGGCCGGCGGTGCGGGCTGCGCGTGCGCGGGCGTGACTTCGGGCTGCATGGGCATCTTGTCGACGGCGGGAGATGCCGTCGTGCGCGGCGAGGTCCTCGGCCGCCCGGACCATGTCCGGGTCCGCGAAACCCGCGGGCGTGAAGGGCGCTCGGGCGTAGGGCCTGCCGTCCGTGCTGCGGGTGGGGGCGGTCGATGCACTTTCGACGCCCCCGGCGATCCGTGGGCGTGCATCGCCGCCTCGGATGGCGGCGGCCGCATCGATGATCGCCGCCAGACCGCTCCCGCACTGGCGGTCCACCGTTCCACCGGGCACGCCGAACCCGAGTCCCGCGCCCAGGGCGGCGATGCGGCCCAGGTTTCCCCCCGGGCCCATGCAGTTGCCCAGGACGACATCTGCCACCTCGATCTCTCCCGCAGCGACTCGTCGTGCGTCCCGCAGCGTGTGCTGGATGACCGGTGCGGCGAGTTCTGCGGCGGTGGCTCGCGCCAGGGCGCGTCCTCGGGTTGCGATGTGCGTTCGTCGAGCGGCGATGATCACCGGGTCACGATCGGTTCGGATCACAGCGGGGCACCTCCCCGGCACGCAGGCGGCGTTCTGCTTCAGCCCTGGCGATCTTCCCGGAGGCGGTGCGCGGCAACGGGCCGACAAACCAGCGGCGCGGACGGTGAGACGGGGCGAGGCGGCGCGTCAGCCCAGGGAGATCGGGCCGTTCCGGGCCGCTCAGCTCGACGTGCGCCGCCACGAGTGCGCCGAGCACGGGGTGTGGGATCCCGCACACGAACGCGTCACGAACGCCGGGCGCCGTTCGAAGGACGTTCTCGACCTCTCCGGGGATCACGGTCGCGGATGCGGTCAGGATCGCGCCGTCCCGGCGCCCCCGAATCTGTAGCCGACCGTCCGAGATACGGACACGATCTCCCACGGTCGCCCAGGCGTCTCGCATCCGCAGTGGGCCAGGTGCGCCCAGGTACCCCAGGGCGATGTACGGGGACCTCACCCACAGCTCTCCGTCTCGGACGTCCAGACGGACGCCGGGGAATTCCTGCAGACCGGAGCCCTCGTCGATGGCCACGAACGAGAGCTCTGCCGCCCCGTAGTACTCGATGACGCGCAGGCCGGAGGCTTCGGCTCGAGTCCTCAGCGCGGGGTCGAGCGATGAGCCACCCACGAGAGCGATCCTCATCCGCGCCGGCACGCCGGCATCCAGAACTGCCCGTAACGCGTGCGGAGTGCCGTGCATGCACGTCGCTCGCTCCGCCATCGGGGAGCCGAGAACGTTGAGCCCGAGCAGGGGGCGGGGGCCGTTCTCGAGCGCATGAGCGAGCGAGAAGAGGGTCAGCGACGACGACGGGGATCCGGGAAGCAGGATGTGTTCCTCGGGTCCGGCCTGCAGAGCCTTCGAGATCGCGTCGAACGAGTCTGACCAGGACTCCGCGGTCCGGACGACGACGCGTGGGGTGCCGCTGGAGCCTGAGGTCGTCGTCGCCCACGCGACGTCTGCGGAAAGCGGCGCCGACAGGATCGCGTCGACGTCGTGAGGCGAGCCCCAGCGGGAATCGGTGACGAGCGGTACCCGCCCGGCCGCGCGGAGCGAGCGCAAGCGCTCGAGGATCTGCGCGCTGTCGCTGCGTACCGTCGTGATCATGTGTGGGTGACGGTCTCTGAGTCGGACGGAGGAGTGGATGCCGAGCTCGTGGGCCACGAACGTCGGAACGCGCGGGGGTAAGCGCGGACGAGGGTCATGACGACGGTGGTGGCGATGGCGACTTTGACGAGGTCTCCGGGCAGGAAGACGAGACTGGCGAGTGCGGTCTCCGCGAGGGGGAGCCGGGTGACGGCGCTCTGGACGGGGATACCCAGGGCGTAGACGACCAAGATCCCCCCGATGATCAGGCCGAGGAAGGTGCGCCACGTCGACGGACGTCGACCTCCCGCGTGCACGGTCGCGCCGATGACGATGGCCCCCACGATCCAGCCGAGCAGATATCCGGCGGAGGGCCCGAAGAACACACCGACGCCGCCCCTGCCGCCCGCGAGGAGCGGGAGCCCGACCGCGACGAGGAGCAACAGGACGCTCACCGACAGAGCGCCGAGGCGCGCGCCGAGGATCGTGCCCGCGAGCATCACTCCGAGCGTCTGGGCGGTGACGGGGACGGCCCCGAACACGCTGAAGCTGCCGGGCAGGCCCAGGGCGGCGATGACCGCGGCGAAGACCGCGACGCGACCGACATCCGTCGTGTCGAGATGCCGGCGGCGGGTGACGTAGCTGCTCATGGTGCTCCACTTCTGGTTGGTGAACAGTGTTCACTTGAACGGTGTTCTCTAGAACGTCGTTCACTATATAGTGTCCTCATGGCCGAGTACGGGAACGGGCGTCGCCACACCCGAGATGATGTCGCGCGCGCAGCGCTGCACATCCTGGACGAGCACGGGCTGCCGGATCTGACGATGCGTCGACTCGCGTCTGCGCTGGACGTGCAGCCCAGCGCCCTCTACTGGCATTTCGCCAACAAGCAGACGCTGCTGGCGGAGCTTGCCGACCGAATCGTGGCGGGCCAGTCCGCGGCCCCCGGGGCGGTGAGGGGTTCACATGCTCACGCGGCGGCTCACTCTTTGCGCGATGCGCTTCTGGCTTACCGCGACGGAGCCGAAGTGGTGTTGAGCACTCTCGCGCTCGGCGTGGGGGCGGCGGGTGCTCATGATCGCCTGGTCGCGGCCCTCGAGGCCGATGGCGTCGAAGCGTCGGAGGCTCGTCGCGCGGCGTTGGTTCTCCTGCACTTCATCATCGGCCACGTGTTGCACGAGCAGCAGCGAATGCACTACGACAGCGTCGGGGTCACCGCGCCCAGCGCCGCGCTCACCCCGGAGCACGGATCCACGGCGGAGGCGGATTTCGCGTTCGGCGTGGACCTCTTCGCCGCGGGGGTCGAACGTCGACTGGTGCCACCCCCACGCGAGGTGTCCTGACGCAGCGAGTCCGTTCGCCCATCCGAGAGGGGTTCGACCGCGCGAGAGAACGGGGCGTCGTCGCGCGACGAGCGGCGGAGGACGCCGCGACGTCAGGGACCCCGTCGAGTGCCAGCCCGACTGTGTCACGCGACGTCGCTCAGACGACGCCTCAGCCTCCCGACGCTCGTACGCTGGACACCATGGCCCACGACGACGAACAGGAACAACGCGCACTGCGGTCGATCGAGGCCATCAACGCCGGCGCGAACATCGGCGACGAGGCGTTCCAGCTCGCGAACGAGTTCACCGACCGTCACACCGGTCGCATGACGGCCTGGTTGAAGCGCCGCTTGCACCGCTCCTGAACCGACGGCCGCAGCCTCAGCCCGGCCACTCCCGCGATTCCAGCCGTTCCAGCAGCACCTCGACCGCGGACCCTTCCATGCCGCGCACCCACCGCTGCGTCGACGAACCGCGCGACGACACCGTGCGCCCGCGCTCGCCGCGTTCGAGCCGTACCTCGACCTGTCCCGACGAGACGCTGACCCCGCGCAGCACCCCCGCGGCCACCATCGCGGCGAGCGGGTCGTGTAACGCGCAGCGACGGTCGGGGAACACGCGGCCCGCGTAGAAGTCGAGGTACAACGGCAGCATCGCGGCCAACGCCTGCGGCAGAGCGCCGGGGATCGCTTCGAGGCGCACGAGGTCGGTGGCATCCAGGGTCTGCGTCATCGTGACGTCGAGGGGGACGAGCGTGGTGTCCCAGTCCTGCGCGAGAACGACGGCGGCCGCTTCGGGGTCGTTGTGGATGTTCGCCTCGGCCCACGCGGTGACGTTGCCCGAGTGGGCGAACGCGCCGCCCATGACGACGAGACGGTCGAACCGGGCGACGCCGGGGGCCTCGGCGTACGCGGCGAGGTTCGTCAGCGGCCCGAGGGCGAGCACGGTGAGATCCGGATGCCGGGTGGCCGCGTGGTCGATCAGCTCGACGGCGGCGCGGGCATCGTGCGCCCGGGCGGCGGCGGTCAGTGCGATGCCGCCGAGCCCGTCGTCGCCGTGCACGTGGGGCGCGCCACCGGCGTAGGCGCGGCCGCGGAAGTCGTGGGCGCCGACGGCCACGGGGATGTCGTTCTCGCCGGCGAGCTCGAAGAGCGAGAGGGTGTTGGCGGCGGCGCGGGCGGCATCCGTGTTGCCGGAGACCGTCGTCACCCCGACGATCTCGACGCTCGGTTCGGCCAGCAGGTACGCCAGGGCGAGGGCGTCGTCGATGCCGGTGTCGCAGTCGACGAGGATCGGGCGGCGGGTCATGCGGACGCTCCGTACGTGTCGAGGGGGCCGAGCGCCGGCTGCGAGGCCTCGTCGGCGACGGCCGCCGACCCCACCGCGCAGGCGCGCGCCAGGGCGTCGGCCTCGGAGTCTTCCCGGAGCAGCCCGACGACGAGAGCCGCGCAGAACGCATCGCCCGCGCCGACGGTGTTGCGCACGGTCGTGGCGACACCGGCGGCTGCGGCCACGAGCTCGCCTTGACGGAACAGCCGTGCGCCGTCGGCGCCGAGCGTCACGCACAGCAGGGGAGCGTCGTGCACCTCGGGCAGTTGCGCGTACTCGGTCTCGTTGACGATCACGAGGTCGCATCGCTCGAGCACTCCGGCGGGGAGCGGACGGGCGGGGGCGGCGTTGAGGGCGAAGAAGCCGGCGGCGGTCGCGGCGGCCGAGACGACGGCATCCGACACCTCGAGCTGCATCAGCACCGCGGCGCCCGGCTCGATCCCGAGCGTCGTCGCGTCGATGGCGGCGTTCGCGCCGGCGCACACGACGATCGAGTTCTCACCCGTCGCGTCGACCACGATGAGGGCGGTGCCGGTCGCGGCCTCGGCGGTCTGCACGCCCGATGCGTCGACGCCGACCGCGGTGAGCTGATCCCGGATGCCACGACCGTCGGCGTCGTCGCCCACCGCGCCGATCAGCCGCACGGCGGCGCCCAGCCGGGCGGCCGCGACCGCCTGGTTGGCGCCCTTGCCGCCGGGGCCGCGTTGCAGTACGCCGTCGGCGACCGTCTCTCCGGCAGCGGGAGCGCGCTCGACGCGGGCGGTGAGGTCGACGTTGACGGCGCCGACGACGGTGAGAGGTGGGGAGGAACCGGGGGTCACGAGAACCCACCCTCGCACGACCCGCCGACAATCCGGGTGACGCGGCCGGACGGCCTCAGTGCAACAGCAGCTTCGCCACGATCAGCAGTCCCGAGATGACCACGGATCCGATCGCGGTGAGCACCACGGCGACGGCGGGGTAGCCGCGCAGCCGCGCTCCGGCGGTGGCGACGACGACGAGGTAGGCCATGGCCACGCCGACGCCCCAGAGCAGGGCCGTCTGCAGGTCGGCCCCCGCGGCGGACAGCGCGACGACCACCAGCAGTGGCAGGAAGGTCACCGAGACCATCGGTGCACCGACCGCGAGGTGGTGCCGGACGATCTGCCACGGACGCTTCGACGACACGTCGCCCAGCGAGTACGCGAAGACGTGGGTGGCGAAGTACACGACGTTGGTGAGCGCCACCACGGCGATCACGTCGCTGAGTTCGGCGTTGCCGAGACCGATGAGAGTGGATGCCGAGACGAGGGCGCCGTAGCATCCCGCGCTGATGCGTTCGGCGGCGTCGTGTCCGAGGGCGCGGCGCGCGGGCGAGTCGTGATGGTCGTTCATGTCGGGGGTCACCCTAGCGAGGAACGGCGGCGGAGCACCGCCGACACGATCGCGACGATCGTTCCCACCGCGACGCCGATGATCGTCTCGATCACCCGGTCGCGCAGCAGCAGGTCGGGGCCCACCGGCGACGCGAGCGACACCATGAGCAGCGCGAGCGGGGTGATGAAGATCATCGCGATGCCGTAGTTGCGGCCGACGAACAGCTCGGCCCCGGCCTGCAGGGCGACGGCGATCACGATGACGAGCCACGGCGGCAGGTGCAGGGCGAGCAGTCCCGCCGCGATCAGCACGCCGAGCAGTGTGCCCACCAGTCGCTGCACCCCGCGGATGAGGCGCGCGGTCACGTGCGCCCCGCCGACGGCGGCGACGGCGCCGACCATGGCCCAGTACCAGTGGGTGCCGACCAGCAGTGCGCCGGCGATGCCCGCGAGCAGCGCGGCGACGCCGACCGTGGCGGTCATCTCCCACGCGACGGCGCCGATCGGCGGGCGCGGGCGGGCGGGACGCTGCCACGATCCGCGACGTACCACCACCGACACCGCCGAGACGAGCAGGCTCCACAGCACGCTCGCACCGCCGACGACCAGCACCGTGACGAACGTCGAGGCCGTGGCGGGGAAGCTCGCGGTCGCACCCGCGGCGAACACCGCGAACAGCGCTCCGGGCGGGTGCCACTGCTTGCGGTAGGCGAACAGCGTCACGGCCGCCGCGAGCACGGCGACGACCGCCACGCTCCCCAGCGCCGGGGTGGACAGGAACGACACGGCGGTGCCCACGAGCATCGATGCCAACAGCATGCCGCCGGCCGTCGCCTGCATGCGCAGGCGCACCCGCGGCACGTCGTTGCGGCCGTACAGCGCGGCGAAGGCGCCGAAGCTCGCGTAGACGCTGAGGTCGAGGCGACCGAGCAGCAGGAGCACCAGCAGCGGGACGCCGACGCTGATCACGGCACGCACAGCGACGCGATGATCGCCCTGTCGCGGTCCCACCCGGATGACTCCGGTCCACACGCGCCCCCGGGATTCCGCCATTGCTTCAGCCTACGCGCCGCGCAACGGGCGATCGGGGGACGGCGTCAAGGGTGTGGCATCCCTCTCACTTTCTGATGGTGTGGAGGAATGGATGCCGAACGCGAGAAGCCCCCGATCGAACCCGGCCCCGAGCCCGACACCTCGACCGCCGCCGAGGGGGAGAAGTCGGATCCCTCACTCGACGGCGAGGACCAGCCCATCGAGTGAGTCCTCGTCGTCGTTCGACGTCGAACGGTCGGCGGGCATCGCCGCCGCGCAGTCCGTAGGGTGGGAGGCCCCGACCCGAACGAGGAGAGACGTGTTCCGCACGCCCCTGACCCTGTTTCGCACGCTCGCGATCGCCGAGGCGATCTCGTGGACACTGCTGATCGCGGGACTGATCCTGCGTGCCACGGCCGATCTGCCCATCGCGGTGTCGATCGGGGGCGGCATCCACGGTTTCGTGTTCCTCGCCTACGGCGCGACCGCGGTGCTCGTCGCCCTGAACCAGCGGTGGGGCCTCGGGCCCGCGGCGGTCGCGGTCGTGAGCGCCGTCATCCCCTACGCGACGATCCCCACCGAGATCTGGCTGCAGCGCAGCGGCCGCCTGCGCGGAGCCTGGCGTCGCGACGCGGGCGACGACCCGCGGGATCGCCGGCCGATCGACCGGCTGCTGCGCTTCTTCCTGCGTCGACCCTGGGTGCTGGCGGCGGTGCTGATCGCCGTGGTCGCCGTGGTGTTCGTGGTGCTGCTGGTCGTGGGTCCCCCGGGCGGTAAGGGCTGACACTCGTCGCCTGCGCGGGGTTATGCGACGCTCGGTCGTCCGTCGGTGACTCCTCCTGCGGCTCCCGCACTCAGCGGACGAACGTACGGGCGCTCGCCGAGGCGACCGTGCAGGTCGTGGTGAAGGTCTCGACCGTTCCCGACAGCGTGACCCGGGCGTTGCCGACCCCCGCGGGAACGACCACCCCGTCCGACGCGAGCGGGCTGCCGACCGCGGTCGCGAAGTGGTGCACGGTGTCACCCGCGCGTCCCGAGACCGTCAGGTCGAGCTCCATCCCCAGGATCGGACCGGTACGCGAGGCCACCCTCCACTCCACGGCGACGAGCCCCGCGCCGCGCCCGGTCGTCGTGAGGGTCAGCGATCCGCATTCCTCGCCGCCCACGGCCTCGGTCGGCAGCGGCCGGTCTTCAGGGGTGTCCTGCACGCCGCAGAGGTCGAGGTCGTGCATCTCGGCGTAATCGCGGCCGTTCGGCGTCACCCGCGAGCAGTCCGCCAGCAGGGCGACCGTGTCGCTCGCGCTCAGCGGGTCGAAGCGCGCCACGGCAGAGGCCGGGGCGGGGGAGCCGGTCGCCAGCGCGGCGCTGAGGACGCTCACGGCGACCGCGTACGCGAGGCGATGGTGCATGACGGCTCCTTCCCGGGCCTGAGGACCTCCGCCGTCCGCGGCGGCCGCGCACTCACGGTTTCGTCGACACCGTCACCGTGAACTTGCGATCGCGGGCGACCTGACGCGTGGGGCCCACCAGTCGGGTCAACGCCGGTCGGTACTGCAGGGCCGAGTTCCACACCGTCCACAGCTCGCCGCCGGAGCGCAGCACCCGGGCCGCATCCGAGAACATGCGGGGGGCGACTCCCTCGTGGATGGCGGCGCCCACGTGGAACGGCGGGTTCAGCGCGATGAACGAGGCGGAGGCCCCGGGTTGCGAGCGGAGAAGGTCGTCGCGCACGACCTCGATGCGGTCGGCGACGCCGTTCGCGTCGGCCGTCGCCCGCGCCGAGGCGACGGCGATCGCCGACTGGTCGCTCGCGATCACGCGAAGCGAGGGATGCCGTACGGCGAGGGCTGCGGCGACCGCGCCGGTGCCGCAGGCCAGGTCGATGGCGTCGTCGCCGCTCGGTGCCGGCAGGTGCGCCAGCAGCAGGCGGGTGCCGATGTCGATCGAGGCGCCGGCGAAGGCACCGCCGAACGCGCGGATCTCGAAACCGTCGACCGTGGCGCGCTCGGGCTGGGGCTCGGCGCCGTCGTGGGGGCCGCGGGCGAGGAGCACACGGGACTTCTGCCGGGCGTGAGAGACGTCGACCCGGTCGAAGTGCTCGCGCAGCACCTCGTTCATGGTGACCGTCATGTGCTTGAGGCGGCCGCCCGCGAACACGACGACGTCGGGGTGGGCGTGCAGCGCGATCAGCCCGGCGATGTCACGGAGCTCGCGCAGCGAGCGGGGGAGGCGAAGCAGCACGACGCGCGCGTCGGCGAGCAGAGCGGCATCCCGGTCCCGCGAGATGAACGTGTCGGACAGGCCCGCGGTCTCGGCGTTCGCCGCCAGGGCCTTCTCGCCGATGACGCCGTCCTGGTGCACTCGGATGTCACGGGCACCGGCGTCGGCCGCGGCGAGCGTGAGCGCGCCGTAGTCGTCGCCGATCACCACCAGCTGACCGTCGACGGCGGCGGCGCGGGCCTCGGCCGATTCGTCGAGGATCAGTCGATCGGCCGCGTCGGCGGCGTACAGCTCGGGCCCTTCGAGATCGGGCCAGCGGCGGAGGGTTTCGAAGGAGAAGGGCACCGTGCCACGGTACCCGCTGCTCCTGGCCTCAGGCGCGGCGGTTGGCCGCCGCCGCCGCGGAGGCCAGGTCGGCGAGCACGGGCGGCACGTCGTCGGACGGCACCACGGCCTGCACCAGCGTCAGCCCCGTCGCCGAGCGGGCGGTTGCCAGGGCCTCGGTGAGCGCGCCGACGGTGTCGACGCGCACGCCGACACTCGTGCCGGCGGGGTCCATGGCGGCGAGGAGGGCCGTCCAGTCCCACGTGGCGATGTCGTTGTACCGCTCGTGCAGCCCGTGGATCACCCGTTCGACGGTGTACCCGGCGTTGTCGACGACCACGATCACGGCGGGGATGCCCTGGCGCACGAGCGTGCCGAGCTCGCCGACCGTGAGCTGAGCGGCGCCGTCGCCGATGAGCAGCACGGGACGCCGTTCGGGGCGGGCGAGGGCCGCGCCGAGGATCGCGGGAAGGGTGAAGCCGATGGCCGCCCACAGCGGCTGTCCGCCGAAGACCACGCCGTGAGGGAGGCGTTCGCCGGCCATGCCGTAGAACGACGTGCCCTGGTCGGCGAGCACGGTGTCGCCGTCGCGCAGGAAACCGGCGATCTCGCGCCACAGCGCCGTCTGGCTCAGCGTGGCCGAGGGGTCGAGGGGCTCGCGTGCGGCCGGCACCCCGTTGACCGCGGGGGCGCGGAAGCGATCGCCCTGTGCGGCGAGGGCGTCGGCGACGGCGTCGAGCGCGTCGCGCATCGCGAGCGGGCGGAAGTCGTCGTTGCCGACGCGCGTGTGCTCGCCGCGGATCTCGACCGTGCGTGCCGGATCGATGCGCTGCGAGAAGAACCCGCTGGTGAGGTCGGTGAACTGCACACCCGCCATGATGAGCAGATCGGCGGTCTCGATCCCGTCGCGCACGGCGGGGGCACTGGCTGCGCCGAGGTACGACCCCAGGTAGGCCGGAGCCGACTCGTCGACGACTCGGCGCCCCCACAGCAGCGAGGCGTGCGGCACGCCCTGCGCGAGCACGCGGTGCAGGGACGGTTCGGCCGACAGACGCGCGACGAGGATGTCGGCGAGAACCGAGACCGAGTCGGCCACCTCGAGGCGGGCGCCCAGCGCATCGCGGAACCGGGCCAGCACGGCGGGGTCGGTGACGACGTCGGGGGCGGGGAGCGCGGCGGCCGGGGGAGAAGCCGGAGCCTCGCTCACATCGGCGGGGATGAGCAGATAGCCCGGCAGTCGCCGATGGCGCACCTCGGCGAGCACACGGTCGATCTGGGTCGTGGCATCGGTCGCCGACAGCACCTCGTGCTCCGCGGTGACCTCGGCGGTCATGCGGGCGAAGTGGCCGAAGTCGCCGTCGCCGAGCGAGTGGTGGCTCGCGCGTCCCGCCGCCTGGACGGCGGTGGTCGGTGCGCCGACGACGTGGAGCACGGGAACGTGCTCGGCGAAGCTGCCCGCCACCGCGCTGATGGCCGAGAGCTCACCCACGCCGAAGGTCGTGCTGAGGGCCCCGAGACCGTGCAGGCGGGCATAACCGTCGGCGGCGTATCCGGCACCGAGCTCGTTCGCGCATCCCACCCACTCGATCAGCGGATGCCGCTCGACATGGTCGAGGAACGCGAGGGTGAAGTCACCGGGAACGCCGAACAGATGACGGACGCCCGACTCGGCGAGCCGATCGAGCAGGTAGTCGGCCACCGTGTACGTCGACATCGTCGCCCGCGCTCTCTGCCGTGTGCCGTGCCGCCGAGCGGCTTACCGGGTGCCGAAGTGGAAGGGGAGAGCCAACGACGCCGAGACCAGGATGATGCCCAGGGCGAAGAACAGCGCGGGGGCTGCGAGCGAGAACGAGAGGCCGGTGAGCAGCATGCCCCCGACGAACAGGATGAGCGAGACGATGAACATGAAGATCCCTTCGGTCGGTCCAGGCTATCGCGCCGGGTCGGCCGGCGGGACCGCGACGGGGCGCGGCGCGGCGGGTCGACGGGGCATCTCGTCGAGAGCGGCGTGCGCCCAGAGGGTGCTGCCCGCGACGGCGGCGGGCATGACAGCGACGGCACCGAGGGGCACCAGGAAGCACAGCTGCGTGGCGACCCCGAAACCGAGGGCGCGAGCGCGATGCGCGCGCAGGATGTCGCGGCGCGCACGGCGATCGAGACCCCGCGCCGACAGGGCGCGCGAGGTGAGCTCGTCGGCGAGCAGCCAGCCGGTCAGCACCACTCCGGTGACGAAGCCCAGGACGCCGCCGACGAAGGGGATGAGCCCGAGCAGCCAGGCCGCAGCTGCGGCGAGGACGCCCCGGGAGATCAATCGGACGCTGTCGCCCACGGCGCGCCAGAACCCGTAATCGGTGTCGGGGACGCGACCCGTATGACTGCGTTCTGTGGCGCGCCAGATGCGGTCGTAGAACGGCTCGCCGACCAGCAGCGTGACGGCGGTGAACGACACGACGACGAGCAGCAGGGCCGCGCCGAACGACGCGAGGCCCAGGGCGGTGCGGGCCGCGTCGGCCCAGAACGGTACCCAGTCGTCGGCGAACGGCGTCCAGCCCACGACGAGGCCGGGCAGAGCGAAACCCCACGCGACGAGAGCTGCGGCGAAGACCAGGCCGACCACCGTTCCCGGGATGAGTCCGAGGGCCATCGCGCCGGGCGTGCGGCGCCACTGACCGAGGCCGCGGGCCAGGAGCCCGGCGCCGGAGAGGAATTCGCGCATGCCGACGAGTGTGGCAGAACCCCCCGACATCACAGGCGACCCTTGCGCGTCCCCGCCCTTCGCGGTGCCTCCGGTCCTCCCGCGCCTCTCCGGGGCCCGGGCGCCTCGGTGGCGATGTCGGAAGCCGCTGCCACGATGTCGGTATGCGCCTTCGCACGACGTCCACGCAGCGCACGTACCGGTACGTGCGCCTGGCGCTGATCGGCGCGACGGTCCTCCTCGCCCTCTCGGTCGGGATCGAGATCGCGGGCGGCGACCCGCTGCCGTCGATCAGCTCGGCGTACTACACGCCCGCCGGACCGGTGTTCGTCGGGGCGCTGAGCGCCATCGCCCTCGCGCTGCTGGCGCTGTCGGGGCGGAGTCTCGAGCAGGCTCTTCTCGACGTCGCCGCGGTCCTCGCCCTCGCGATCGCCTACCTGCCCACGGCGGTCGCGGGGCCCGGCTCGGGCTGCCCCGGGGCGACGGCATGCGTTCCCGATGCGGTGATGCCGACCGTGGTCAACAACGCCGTGGCCGTGGCATCCGTCGTGCTGCTCGGGGTCATCGCCGCACTGATCCTCGCCCGGGTGCAGGGCACGACGAGTCGCGGGGTGACGCTGACGGCGGCGACGGTCGCGGGGCTGGTGGTCGCCGGTGCGGTCTGGGCGGGGGTGTCGCCGACGTCGTTCTTCGTGATCGCGCACGAGGCGGCCGCCGTGGGGTTCTTCCTCCTCATCGCCGCCGTCGCCGCCCTCGCCGCGTGGCGCCCGCATCCGCGCTCGTCGCACGGGCGGGGTGTTCGCCTCGCGTACGGCGCGGTCGCCGCGGCCATCGTTCTGACGCTGGCGGTTCTCGTGGCGGCGCTGCTCGCGGGCGTCGACACGGCGGCCGTTCCGGTGATCCTCTGGGGGGAGGCCGTCGCCGTGGGGCTGTTCGCGGTGTTCTGGCTGGTGCAGACGATCGAGCTGTGGAACGAGGTCGATCCGACGCTGGGGCCGTGACCGGGAATACGCCGCGAGCAGCGGCGTTACCTTGATACGTCGACGCTCAAGTATCAAACTTGAGTCCGTTGCACTCACGTATCAGGAGACGGAATTGCCCGAGAATGTCACCCCCGGCGCCGCAGACGACGGTGCCCAGTCGTTCGACGAGTTCCTCGCGCGCTACCTGGCGGGCGAGCAGGCGCGTGCCGAACGCTCGATCGATCTGAGCCGCTTCCTCAGCGCCCGCACCCAGGACGCGCTGCAGGCCGCCGGCCGCTTCGCGCTCGGCCGCGGCCAGCGCGAGCTCGACGCCCTGCACGTGCTGCACGTCCTCGTGGGACGATCGCCCGCGAACGACGCCGTCGCGCGCCTGGGAGCCGACCCCGCCGCCATCGCCCGAGCGGCCGAGAGCCGTCTGCCGGCGGCCGGTCCCGCCGCCGACGTCGACGGGGCGGTCGTCGCGGGTTCGGTGCAGCGTGCGCTGTTCCACGCTTTCCAGGTCGCCCGCGCGGCCGGATCGACCTACGTCGACCCCGACCACCTCTTCTTCGCCCTCGTCCTCGCCCAAGACGCCCCCGCCGGCCAGATCCTCGCCCAGGCCGGCGTCACCGCCGAAGCCCTGACCCAGGGCGTGCGCGAGACCGTCGTCGGCGGCGACGAGGTCGACGCGCCCGCCGAGTCGGCATCCGTCACCCCGAACCTCGACCGCTTCGGCACCGATCTCACGGCGCGCGCGGCCGCGGGCGCACTCGACCCCGTGATCGGGCGCTCCGACGAGATCGAGCAGACCCTCGAGATCCTCAGCCGTCGCACGAAGAACAACCCCGTGCTCATCGGCGAGGCCGGCGTCGGAAAGACCGCCGTCGTCGAGGGACTCGCGCGGGCGATCGTCGCCGGCGACGTGCCCGAGCAGCTGCGCGACACGCGCGTGGTCTCGATCGACCTCGCCGCCATGCTCGCCGGAGCGCGGTACCGCGGCGACTTCGAAGAGCGCCTCACCCAGACGCTCGACGAGATCGCGGCATCCGACAAGCTCGTGGTCTTCATCGACGAGGTGCACACGCTCGTCGGTGCGGGCGGCAGCGGCGACGGGTCGATGGATGCCGGCAACATCCTCAAGCCCCGCCTGGCCCGCGGCGACGTGCACCTGATCGGCGCCACCACCCTGCGCGAGTACCGCACGATCGAGAAGGACCCCGCGCTCGAGCGCCGCCTGCAGCCCGTGCGCGTAGGGGAGCCGTCGATCCCGGATGCCGTGGAGATCCTGCACGGGCTCCGCGCGGCCTACGAGCAGCACCACGCCGTGTCCTACACCGACGACGCCCTCCGGGCCGCCGTCGAGTTGAGCGACCGGTACCTGCCCGACCGCGTGCTGCCCGACAAGGCGATCGACCTGATCGACCAGGCGGGCGCCCGTCTGCGGCTGAAGCTGGGCGTGCGCGTCGACACCACGGATCTGCTCGCCCGGCTCGCGACCCTCGAGGCCGACAAGAACGCCGCCGTGTCGGCCGAGCACTACGAGGAAGCCTCACGTCTGCGAGACGAGATGGCCGACGTGCAGGCGCGGCTCGACGCGGCCACCGCCCGGCCGCGGTCGGCTGCGGTGGTCGACGAGCCCGAGATCGCCGCGGTGATCAGCCGGTCCACCGGGATTCCCGTCGCTCGCCTCACGGCCACCGAGCGCGGCCGCCTGTCGCAGTTGGAGGACGAACTGCACGCCCGGGTCATCGGGCAGGACGATGCCGTCGCGGCCGTCGCCAAGGCCGTGCGCCGCAACCGCACGGGCATGGGGGATGAGAGCCGTCCCGTCGGATCGTTCCTGTTCCTCGGCCCCACCGGCGTCGGGAAGACCGAACTGGCGAAGGCCCTGGCGGGCTCGCTCTTCGACGACGACGCCGCCGTGATCCGATTCGACATGAGCGAGTTCGGCGAACGTCACACGGTGTCGCGGCTGATCGGTGCCCCTCCCGGATACGTCGGCTACGACGAGGCCGGCCAGCTCACCGAGCGCGTGCGTCGCGCTCCCTACTCGGTGGTGCTGTTCGACGAGATCGAGAAGGCCCACCCCGACGTCTTCACCCTGCTGCTGCAGGTGCTCGACGACGGTCGTCTCACCGACGGCCAGGGGCGCACGGTCGACTTCCGCAACACCGTGATCGTGATGACCTCCAACCTGGGCGCCGAGGTGCTGGCATCCCGTTCCGGGGCGATCGGTTTCACCACGACCGGCCGCGAGTTCGCCGACGACGATCTGCGCGATCGCGTGATGGGGAAGCTCCGCGAGGCCATGCGGCCCGAGTTCCTCAACCGCATAGACGACATCGTGCTGTTCCGCAAGCTCGAGAAGACGCAGCTGCGCCGGATCGTGCGCCTGCTGCTCGACGCGACCTCGCGGCGGCTCTCGGCACGGGGCGTCGCGCTCGACGTCACCGACGCGGCTGTCGACCGGCTGGCCGAGGTGGGCTACGAGCCCGAGTACGGTGCCCGGCCCCTGCGCCGCGTCATCCAGCGCGAGGTCGACGATCGCGTCGCCGACCTGTTCGTGTCGGGAGAGCTGGTCGACGGCGGAGCGGTGACGGTGGACGCCACCCCCACGGGCTTCGTGGTCGGGGCGGCCGCACAGGCGCTCGCGGCGTAAGACAGGACGAACGCCCCGGGACGTCGGTCCCGGGGCGTTCGTCGTCCGTGCGTGCGCCGCAAGGGTGGTCCCTCGGAGGGCCCGGCCCGTGAAGGACCCAGCCGGATCGGCACGACGCGCGCCACCCCCTCGCCCGATGTCGGAGGGGCCCGGCAGAGTAGACGCATGAGTCGTATCGGCACGATCTTCAGCCCGTACCCGCACCCGCCCGAGAAACTGCGTGACGCTGCGCGCGCGGCCGAAGACGCGGGGGTCGACGAGTTGTGGCTCTGGGAGGACTGCTTCCGCTCGTCGGCGTGGGCGGCCGCCGCCGCGGCGCTCGCCGTCACCGACCACCTGCGCATCGGCATCGGCATCGCCCCCCTGCCGTTGCGCAACGTCGCCGCGTCGGCGATGGAGGTCGCCACGATCGAGCGCATGTTCCCCGGGCGTCTGCTGCCCGGCTTCGGCCACGGGGTGCAGGACTGGATGCGACAGGTCGGGGCGAAGGCCGCCTCGCCCCTGATGCTCATGCAGGAGCACCTGCCGGCCCTGCGGTCTCTGCTGGCGGGCGAGACGGTGAGCACCGAGGGACGCTACGTGAAGCTGCGCGACGTCGCTCTCGACTGGCCGCCCGCTCAGGCGCCGCTCATGTACGCCGCGGCCGAGGGGCCCAAGACGCTGGCGCTCGCGGGTGCCGTGGCCGACGGGGTGGTGCTCGACAGCAGGCACACCGTCGCCGAAATCGCCTCCGCGGTCGCGACCGTGCAGGCGGGGCGGGCCGAGGCCGGCCGCGAGGGTCGGGCCGACATCGTGGCCTACGTGCTCACCGCCTTCGGCCCCGACGCGCGCGCTCGTGCCACCGCGGTGCTCGCCGATCGCGACGATGCCGCCGACCGGGTCCTCGCCGGCTCGGTGTCCGAGGTCGCCGAGGGGGTCGCGCGCTTCCAGGCGGCCGGCGTCGACGACGTCGTGCTCCTGCCGACCGACGACGTCGACCTGGCGGCGTTCTTCTCGGCGGTGGGCCAGGTCGCGGTGGCCGTCCCCCACGCCGGAGGCGTCTCGTGACACGGGGTGCCGTCTCTCTCGGACTCGCCGGCTCGCTCGGGCCCGAGGCCATCGCCGAGATCGCTCCGGCGGTCGAGAGCGCCGGATTCGACACGCTCTGGATCAACGACACCCCCGACGGCGATGCCCTCGCCGCCCTCGCGGCCGCGGCCCGCGTGACCGAACGCCTGCGTCTGGCCACGGGCGTCGTTCCCGTCGACCGGCGCCCCGCCGACGAGATCGCCGCCGCGATGGCATCGCTCGGTCTTCCGCTGGACCGCCTGACCCTCGGCATCGGCTCGGGAATGGCGAAGCAGGGCGCGCTCGCGCGGGTGCGCGGGGCCATCGAGGTGCTGCGCGCCGCGGGTATCCCACGGGTGCTCGTCGGGGCGCTGGGCCCGAGGATGCGTCGCACGGGCGCCGAGCACGCCGAGGGCGTGCTGCTGAACTGGGTGCCGCCCACCGAGGCGCACGCGCAGTCCGAGGCGCTGCACACGGTCGCTCCCTCCGCGCACGTCGCGGTCTACGTGCGCACGGCGATCGACTCGGCCGCGCGCGAGCGTCTCGACGCCGAGACGGCCCGTTACGCCTCGTTCCCGAACTACGCGGCCAACTTCGCACGGATGGGGGTGGATGCCGTCGACACGACGATCCGCGATGCCACCGAGCTGGGTGCCGCGCTCGCGGCGTACACGGCGGCCGCCGACGAGGTCGTGCTGCGCGCGATCGTGCCCGAAGACACCGTCGAGGCGTACGTCGACTTCGCCCGGCGCGTGGCCCCTGGCCCCGGCTGAGCGATCCGGCGCGCCGGAGGGCGGGCAGGTGCCACCGCGTACTCCCGGCGGGCGCCGCCGTCACGGTGCGCACTTCGGCTGTCGCACCGGACCGTGCGGGAGGGGCACCTTCCAGGCCCTCGAACGGAAACAGTCCGTCACGGAATTTCTCGCGACGGGCGCGGCGTTGTGAGACTGATGATGATGTCCTCCTCGCCCCCCACCACCTCGAACGACACGGCTCCGGTCGCCCACGCCCAGTGGATCGCCGCGCGCCACGCCGCCGTCACCGCCCCGCAGGGGCCGCTCGCTCTCGTCCTGACCCACTGGTCGCCCGCCGGCGCCCCGGCCGTCGACGACGCCGCCGCCCGCGAGGGTCATCCCGACGACGCGCTGCTCACCCGACTGCAGCGCGCCGACATCGACTCGGGCGAGACGCAGCAGGGGTACCGCATCTGGCGGCGCGATTCCCCCGCCAACCAGGCGTTCGAGGCGATCGAGACCTACGACTACGACCCGTCGTGGGTTCTGCGGGGACGCTTCGAGCTCGTCGACGAAGAGCGCGTGGCTCCGTTCGAGCACATCCGCGACGACGGTGCGACGCGCGCCCTCCCCGTCTCGGGCGATCTGGTCTTCGAGGTCGACGGTCGCGAGTTCCGCCTGGCCGCCTTCGACACGACCTACGCGGGCACGGCCAAGCTGCAGCTGGTCTTCGGCGACACGACCAATGGGGTGGAGAGCTACGGCGCCGGGCGCTTCCTGTTCCTCGACCGCCCGGCATCCGACCGTCCCCTGGCCGCGGGGGAGAGCGTCGAGCTCGACGTCGACTTCAACCGCGCCATCGTCCCGCCGTGCGGCTTCTCCAGCCAGATGAACTGCCCGCTTCCGCCCGCGCAGAACCGTCTGCCGTTCCCCGTTCGCGCGGGCGAGAAGCGCGTGCGCTTCGAGGGCGACTTCCACCCCTGACCCGATCCGGATGCCGCCAGCCCCCTGGCATCCCTCACCCCGCTCCACCCGCGCCCACAGCACTCGGCGCGTCCCCGCCCCTCACCACCAGAAGGAATCGACGTGTCCTCACGCTTCCGCTCCACCCGCCTCGGCGCCGCCATCGCGGTCGCCACCGCCGGACTGCTCGTGCTCGCCGGATGCGCCGCCGGAGGCGGCTCCGCCTCGGGCGACGGCTCCGCCTCGGGCGGTGCGTCCGACCCGCAGGCCGAGATCGTCGTCGGCTCGCAGAACGAGCCCACCAACCTCGACCAGATCTTCGGCGGGTCGTCGGGCGTCACCGAGGTGTTCACCGGCAACGTCTACGAGGGTCTGTTCAAGATCACCGACGATGCCGAGGTCGAGCCCCTGCTCGCGGCCGAGACCGCGGTGTCGGATGACGGCCTGACCTACACGTTCACGCTGCGCGACGCCACCTTTCACTCGGGCAAGGCTCTCACCGCCGCCGACGTGGTCTACAGCCTGGAGCGCTTCATCGGCGACGACTCCATCGCCGCGCGCAAGCGTCAGCTGAGCGTCATCGACACCGCGACCGCGGTGGACGATTCGACGGTCGAGGTGACGCTGAAGCAGCCGTCGATCAGCTTCACCTACAACCTCGGCTACGTCTGGATCGTCAACTCCGAGGCGGGCGACCTCACCGCCACCGCCGACGGCACCGGCCCCTACGAGCTGGCCGACTACCGCAAGGGCGACTCGATCAGCCTCGACGTGTTCCCCGACTACTGGGCGGACGCGCCCGCCAACGGAGGCGTCGTCTACCAGTACTACGCCGACCCCACCGCGCTGAACAACGCGCTGCTCACCGGCGCCGTCGACCTCGTCACGAGCCAGGCCAACCCCGACAGCCTGGCCGAGTTCGAGGCGGCGGGCTTCCAGATCATCGAGGGCACCTCGACCACCAAGGAGCTGCTCGCGTTCAACGACCGCATCGAGCCGTTCAACGACGTGAAGGTGCGCAAGGCGATCTACTCGGCGATCGACCGGCAGAAGCTGCTGGATGCCATCTGGGACGGCCGCGGCCAGCTCATCGGTTCGATGGTCCCGCCGTCGGAGCCGTGGTACATCGACCTCGCCGACAACAACCCCTACGACCCGGCCCTCAGCGCGCAGCTGCTCACCGAGGCGGGGTACGCGGGCGGGTTCACGTTCTCGATCAAGACGCCCGACTCGGGCGTGCACTCCACGGTCGCCGAGTTCCTGAAGTCGGAGCTGGCCAAGGTCGGCATCACGGTCGACATCGAGATCATCACCGACGACCAGTGGTACCAGCAGGTCTACACCGACAAGGACTTCCAGGCGACGCTCCAGGGCCACGTCAACGACCGCGACATCAACTTCTACGGCAACCCCGACTTCTACTGGGGCTACGACAACGCCGATGTGCAGCGGTGGCTGGCGGAGTCCGAGGCGGCCGGCAGCGTCGAGGAGCAGACTGCGCTCATCCGTCAGGTCAACCAGCAGATCTCCGACGACGCCGCGAGCGTCTGGCTGTACCTCAACCCGCAGCTGCGCGTGGCCGCGCCCGGCGTGACGGGCGTGCCCGAGAACGGCCTGAACTCGCTGTTCTACGTCTACGGCATCCAGAAGGCCTGATCATCGGGCGATATCTGATTCGACGGACAGGATTGCTGCTGCTGGCGTTCGCGCTGGCCGTGGTGATCCTGTTCGTCGTGCTGCGTGTGCTCGGCAATCCCGTCTTCGCTCTCATCTCGGTGGGGGCGACGGATGCCGAGATCCAGGCGGCGGCAGCCCGGTTGGGCGTCGACCGGCCGATCTGGGTGCAGTTCGCCGACTACGTCGGCCAGCTCGCGACACTCGATCTGGGGCAGAGCTTCACCAACCGACTGTCGGTGGGAGACGAGATCCTCCGTCGACTGAACGTCACCCTGCCGTTGACGCTGCTGTCGTTCGCGCTGTCGGTCATCATCGCGGTACCGGTCGGCTTCCTCGCGGCGTGGAAGTCGCGCACCTGGTACGGCACCACGTTCTCGGCGTTGTCGCAGCTGGGCGGAGCCGTGCCGGTGTTCTGGGTCGGCATCCTGCTCGTGGGCGTGCTCTCGCTGAACTGGCGGCTGTTCCCCGCCGGTGGCTTCCCCCGTCGCGACTGGGAGGATCCGGGCGCCGCTCTGTTCGCCCTGACCCTCCCCGTGCTGACCATCGCCATCGTCGCCGGCAGCGACCTCGCCCGCTACGTGCGCAGCGCGACGCTCGACGTGCTCGGCCAGCAGTACCTGCGCGCCGCCCGGGCCACGGGGCAGAGCTTCTCGACGGCGCTGTGGCGACACGGCATCCGCAACGGGGTCGTGCCGGTGATCTCGATCCTCGCCATCCAACTGTCGACGACGTTCGTCGGCGCGGTCATCATCGAGCGCGTGTTCGCCCTCCCCGGACTCGGGGACATGCTCCTCGTCGCCATTCGCGAGCAGGACTTCCCCAGCGTGCAGGGAGTGATCCTGTTCTCGACCGCCCTCGTGCTGCTGCTGGGCTTCGTCGCCGACGTCGCTCAACGTCTCATCGACCCGCGCCTGCGGGGGACGCTGTCGGGCAACCGCCGGGCGAAGGCCGTCGCATGAGCGCCGTTCCCCCCGTCGTCATCGTGGCGCAGCGCCCCGCCCCCCGGCGTCGCCGCTCGCTCAACCTGACCATCGGCGCCGTCTTGTTCGGCGCGATCGCGGTCATCGCGATCGTCTCGTCGTTCTGGACGCCGTTCGCCCCCGAAGACACCGGCGGTGGCCGTCTGCTCCCACCGGGCGCGGAGCACTGGGCGGGCACCGACCGGCTCGGTCGCGACCTCTTCTCTCAGCTGATGATCGGCGCGCGCCTGGCGATGCTCGTCGGCGTCGGGTCCGTCGTGATCGCCGCGGTCGTCGGTATCGTCGTCGGCCTCGTCGCCGCGGCGACCGGTCGCGTGATCGACGACGCGATCTCGAGCCTTCTCGACATCGCGATCGCCTTCCCCACGCTGCTGCTGGCCATGCTCATCGTCGCGTGGCGCGGAGCGTCGGTGGAGTCGGCGATTCTCGCGATCGGCCTCGCCGGATCCGCGGTGATCGCGCGGCTGACCCGCGTCACGGCCGTTCGGGTGCTCGGGCGCGATTTCGTCACGGCAGCCCGCACGTCCGGCACCGGCACTCTCGGCATCGTCTGGCGGCACGTTCTTCCGAACGTCTGGCCGACGCTGATCGTGCCGCTGGCCCTCCAGTTCGGCGGCGCCGTGATCGCCGAGGCGTCCCTGTCGTACCTCGGCCTGGGCTCGCCGCCGCCGAACGCGTCCTGGGGCCGCATGCTGCAGGAGGCCCAGAGCACCGTGACGATCGCTCCGACGGCGGCGCTGCTCCCCGGCATCCTGCTCGTCGCCACGATCATCGGCATCAACCTGCTCGCCGACGGCGTGCGCGATGTCGCCGACCCCGCCTCGAGGAGCATCCGATGACCGCGCCCCTGCTCGAGTTCGATGACCTCGGCGTCGATCTCGACGACCGCGCCCTCGTCGAATCCGTCTCGCTCTCGGTCGCCCCGGGCGAGCGGGTCGGCATCATCGGCGAGTCCGGGTCGGGCAAGTCGCTCACCGCCCTCGCCGCGCTGGGCCTGCTCGCCCATCCGCTCCGTGCCCGCGGAGCGGTTCGCGTCCGCTCGTCGGAGGGCGTCGTGGATGCCGTGACGGCATCGCAGCGCACGCTCGACGGCGTCCGGGGCACGATCCTCGGCGCGGTGTTCCAGGAGCCGTTGGCCTCGCTCGATCCGCTCATGCGCGTGGGCGGACAGCTCGCCTGGCCCCTGCGCCGGCACCGGGGACTGCGCGGCGATGAACTGAAGCGCGCCGTCCTCGACGCGCTCGCCGACGTGAAGCTCGCCGAGCCCGAGCGCGTCGCGCGGTCGTACATCCACGAGATCTCGGGCGGCCAACGCCAGCGCGTCGCGATCGCCCTCGCCCTGGCGGGCTCTCCCGACCTGCTCATCGCCGACGAGCCGACGACCGCCCTCGACGTGACGGTGCAGGCCGGCGTCCTCGATCTGCTGCAGCGCGAGGTCACCGAACGCGGCATGGCGCTGTTGTTCATCAGCCACGACCTCCCCGTGGTCACCGGGATGACCGACCGGGTGCTCGTGATGAAGGGCGGGCGACAGATCGAG
Source organism: Microbacterium sp. Leaf436 (assembly GCF_001424715.1). Taxonomy (NCBI): domain Bacteria; kingdom Bacillati; phylum Actinomycetota; class Actinomycetes; order Micrococcales; family Microbacteriaceae; genus Microbacterium; species Microbacterium sp. Leaf436. The sequence goes on along the minus strand of NZ_LMRB01000005.1, from coordinate 93,453 downwards.
GTCGCCGACACCGCGACGCTCGTCTCGGCGCCGGTCGAGCCCTACACGCGCGAGCTCGTCGCCGCATCCCGCGCCCTCGACGATCTGCTGCCGAAGGAGACGCGATGACGGTCCCGATCCTGTCGCTCGATCACGTCGACTTCGCGTACCGGGCCGACCGCCCCGTGCTGACAGACGTGTCGCTGGCGATCGCCCCCGGCGAGAGCGTCGGCCTGGTGGGGGAGTCGGGAGCCGGCAAATCGTCGCTGCTGCAGCTCGCGCTCGGACTCCGCGCGCCCACGAGAGGCGCCGTCCACTTCGAGGGCGCGCGGCTGCCCACTCGCCGCGTGGCGCTGCGGGCCTTCCGCCGAGCCGTGCAACCGATCTACCAAGACCCCTTCTCGTCGCTCGACCCGCGCATGAAGGTCGGCGACGCCATCGCCGAACCGCTGCGATCGCTCGGCATCGAGGGCGACCGGCGCGCCCGGGTGGCGGGCCTGCTCGCCGACGTGGGTCTGCCCGCCGACGCGGCCGAGCGCTACCCCGACGCGTTCTCGGGCGGCCAGCGGCAGCGGATCGCCATCGCCCGCGCGCTCGCCCCGTCGCCGCGGTTGCTGCTGGCCGACGAGCCCGTCAGCGCCCTCGACACGAGCGTGCGCATGCAGGTGATCGACCTGCTCCGCTCGCTCGCCCGCGAGCGCGGCATCGGCATGCTGCTCGTCTCGCACGACCTCACGATCGTGTCGGCCCTGTGCGCGCGGATCGCCGTGCTCGAGGGTGGCCGGATCGTCGAGGTGGGCGAGACGGCCGAGGTGCTCTCGCACCCGCAGCATCCCTACACGGCCCGACTGCTGGCCTCGGTACCGAGGCTTCCCCTCTGAGCTGAACGGCCCGGAGCGGCGGCGTCGGGCGCGCGGGGCGTACGGCGACGGGCGTCACGGCGACAGGGGCGGCCGTCACCGCCGGTCGGCGAACGGGGCCAGTACGGCGGCGATGATCCGCCGCGCGCGGTCGCGCGCCATGCGGTCATCCCCCTCCGCGCCCCGCGCGACGGCGATGCCGTCGAGGGTGGCGAGCAGGAGTGCGGCGTCGTCGGGCGTGATGCCGGCGTCGGGATAGGCCTCCGTCAACAGGGTCTGGACGAAACCCTCGGCCGCTCGCCAGCCCTGCACGTGGATGTCGCGCACCCGGGGGTCCGTTCCGGCGCGCGAGGCGAAGGCCGTCCAGACGATGGCGTCGCGCGGACCGGCGTCGCCGAGGCAGGCCAGTTCCTCGCACACGGTGGAGAGCCGTTCCCGCGCGGTGGCCGCCTCGGCCAGTGCGGAGCGGATACGCGCGCGGAACAGGGCGTTCACGGCATCCATCGCCCCGATGATCAGCGCGGCGCGCGTGGGGAAGTGGTGCTGCACCGCCCCGACCGAGACGCCCGCCTCGGCGGCGACCTTGCGCACGCTCAGGTCGTCGGCCCCGCCCGTCGAGAGCACGCGCAGCACCGCCTCGGCGATGGCGTCTTTTCCTCCGCGCGCAGAAGAGGGGGCTGATTCGTCCACCGTCGTAGGCTACGGTGAAGCCGTGAACAATACGAACGTATTGCCGGATCGGGGCCGTCTCGCCGCCCTCGACGTCGTGCGCGGAATCGCCATCGTCGGCACGCTCGCCACCAACGTCTGGGTCTTCTCGCACCCCTGGGGCCTGCTCGGCATGCTCAGTGCGCCGGTGCTGTCGAGCGAATCCTCCGCGGCGGCGACGACGCAGCTGGCCCTCATGGCGTTGGCGCAGGGCAAGTTCCTCGCCCTGCTCTCGCTGACCTTCGGGGTCGGACTCGCGATCCAGCACCGCTCGGCCGTGCGGCAGCAGCGACGATGGCCCGGGCGCTATCTGTGGCGCGCCGCGCTGCTCTTCGTCGACGGCGTCGTGAACTACATCCTCATCGCCGAGTTCGACGTGCTGATGGGGTACGCCGTCACCGCCGCGGTCGTGTCGTTCCTGCTCCTGACGCGCCCGCGGGCCCAACGAGCCCTCATCGTCGTCTTCGGCGGCATCCACCTCGCGGTCATGTCGCTCCTCGTCGTGGTGCTGACGGTTCTTCCCGGGGCGGATGCCGACCTCCCGCTGCCGTCCGAGCCCAGCCCCTACGCCGACGCATCGTTCCTGGGTCTCGCCGCGTTCCGCCTCGACAACGCGGCGGTCTTCCGCGCCGAACCCGTGCTCATCGGCTTCCTCTCGCTGGCGATGTTCCTCGCCGGCGCCGCACTTCTGCGGGCGGGGGTGTTCTCGGCCGAGGGCGCTCGACTGCGCCGCCGACTCATGATCGTCGGGCTCTGCGCGGCTCCCGTCGACCTCGTCCTCGCGCTGTCGGCGACCTCCGCCGGGCTGCTGCTCGAGCGGTACGTGGTCGCCCCGGTCGTGGCTCTCGGCATCCTGGGGCTCGTGGTCGAGCTCTGCGTGCGTCGGGGCACCGGCGGGTGGTTCGCCCGCCGCGCCACCGAGATCGGCCGGGTCGCGCTCAGCGCCTACCTGCTGCAGAACCTCCTCGGCGGGGCGCTCTTCTACGGCTGGGGCTTCGGGCTCGCGTCCACCCTCGCGCCCTGGCGCGTGCCGGTGACGGTGGCGGCCTTCCTCGTGATCACCGCGGTCGTCGCCGCCGCGGCGCACCTGTGGCTTCGGCGGTTCTCGGCCGGTCCGGTCGAGTGGTTGTGGCGCGCGGCGGCCGACCTCGGCACGCGACCCCGCCGCGGCGGAGCGTCGGCGACGTCGAGCGAGCGCACCGATAGGGTGCCGTCGTGACCCTCTCTCTCCCCGGCCTTCCCGCCCTGCACTGGACCGGCGTCGACGGCGACGCCGAGTACGACGAGACCGCGCGCGCGCTGACCCTGCGGTCGGCCGGTGGCGTCGATTGGACCAACGACTCGGCGGGCGGTGCGGCCCAGCACGGCGCGACGGCGCTCGCCTTCGCCGCACCGGAGACCGACTTCGTCCTCTCGGCGCGTGTGCGCGTGGTCGGCGCGCGTTCGACCTTCGACGCGGGAGCACTCGCGCTCTGGTCCGATCCCGACCGGTGGGCGAAGCTCTGCAACGAGTACTCGCCGCAGGGGGAGGCTATGGTCGTCAGCGTCGTGACCGACGGATTCTCCGACGATGCGAACGGGCCGGTCTTCACGACCGACGCGGTGTGGCTGCGTGTCGCGCGCACCGGCCCGGCCTTCGTCTTCCACTTCTCGCTCGACGGGGTGTCGTGGCACTTCGTGCGGGTGTTCCGCCTGGGTGCCGAGTCGACGGCGGTCGCGGTGGGCTTTCTCGCGCAGGCGCCGATGGGGCCCGGCGCGACGGCGGTGTTCGACGAGATCGCCTTCGCGTCTCGCTCGCTGACCGACCTGCGCAACTTGAGCTGAGTCGCGACCCGCGCGGCGACCCCGCGCCCCGGCACGGATGGCAGACTGACCCGATGGCACGACGTCGAGGTCTCACCATCCGCTCCGTCGCCCGCGGCGGCCTGGCTCTGCTGCTCGTCGGCGCCGGCGTCAGCCACGTGACGTGGGGGCGCCGGGGCTATCGCATCGTCGTGCCGGGGTGGGCCACCCGCCTGCTGCACCTCGACAAGGACGCCATCGTCGTGGCATCCGGGGCCGTCGAAGTGCTGCTCGGCACCGCACTGGTCGCCCTGCCGCGCGAGCGCGGCCGCATCGGAGCCGCGATCGCCGCCTTCTTCGTCGCCGTGTTCCCGGGGAACGTGCACCAGTGGCGCACCGGGCGCTCGGCGCCGGGTCTGAACACCGACCGTGCCCGCTTCGCGCGGCTGTTCCTGCAGGTACCGCTCGTGGCGTGGGCGTGGTGGTCGACGCGGGCTCGGTGACCCCGCGCCGCGTCCGGAGCCTGACTTTGCCGCGGTGACCCCTGCGCTGCACCCAGGGGGTGTCGCCGACGCGGTGGATCCCGCGCGCGGTCTCGCCGCGAGCAAGACCGGCCGCGACTACGCCGCCTCGCCGAGTTCGAGGATGCCGCGCTCGAACGCCGCGCGAGCGAGAACCTTGTAGCCGTGGTCGGCGAAGAACACCGTCAGCCGGTCGTCTTCGATCGCCATGACCGTGCCCACGCCGAACTCGCCGTGCTCGACCGTGGAGTCGATGCGGATGCCGTCGGCGTCGGCCGCGGCGGCCGGTTCGTCGATCGGCGCGGCGGCTCCGGTGTCGCAGCGGTCGCACGATCCGCAGTGGCTCGGGGTCTCGACGCCGAAGTACTCGAGCAGGGCTCGGCGTCGGCAATGGACCGTCTCGGCGTAGCCGCGCATGATCTCGATGCGCGACGCGCGGATGCGTTCCTCGGCCTCGTCGCGCTCACGCACGGCGCTCACCGCGTCGCCGGCCGACACCTTCGCCAGGATCGAGACGCCCTCGGCTCCCGATACGGCCAGATCGCACGCTACCAGGTGGTTCAGCACACGGCCGATGGCACGCACGGAACGACCGCCCTCGTCGGCGATGTCCTTCGCGCGCATCGGCCTGTCGGCGCGCTGCAGCACGTCCCAGACGCCCGCGATGTCGGCGCGCTTGGTGTGGCCGCCCGCGAAGAACGACCGGAGCGAGAAGTCCTCGGCGCGGTAGTGCAGGATCGCCCGCGCCGGCTGACCGTCGCGCGCCGCCCGGCCGATCTCTTGCGCGTACGAGTCGAGCGACTCGGTGACGTCGGCGTGCACGACAAGGCGCACGTCGCTCTTGTCGACGCCCATGCCGAACGCCGAGGTCGCCACGACCACGTCGAGCTCGCCCGCGCTCCACGCCGTGTGCACCTCGTCGCGCCGCTTCTGCGCCATGGCCCCGTGGTAGGCCGCCGCCCGCAGACCCAGTGCGCCCAGCTCGTCGGCGTAGGTCTCGGTTCCCTTGCGGGTCGCCACGTACAGCAGCGCAGGGCCGCCGGCATCCTGCACGTCAGCGAGGACGGCGCGACGCTTGTCGGCGTCGTGCTCGTGTCGCCGCACGGCCATGTGGATCTCGGGGCGGTCCATGCCCCGCACCTCGAGGTGCGGCTCGCGCATGCGCAGGCTGGCGACGATGTCGTCACGGACGGGGGCGGATGCCGTGGCCGTCAACGCCAGCACGGGAGGGTGGCCGAGTGCGTCGACGACGTCGCCGATCCGCGCGTAGTCGGGGCGGAAGTCGTGCCCCCATGCCGAGACGCAGTGCGCTTCGTCGACGACGATGAGCCGCACGTCGGCGTTCGCGAGGCGGTCGAACACCTCGGGGTTCGCGAGCTGCTCGGGGGCCAGGAAGGCGTAGACCGCGTCGTCGCCCTCGATGGCCGCCCACGCCGTGGCGCGCGCGGCGGCACCGGCACGGGAGTTCAAGGCGACGGCGGCGGGGGCGTCGGGAGCCGCGTCGATGGAGTCGATCTGGTCGCGCTGGAGGGCCAGCAGGGGTGAGATGACGACCGTGACCCCGCCGAGCTCGCACCCGGCGATCTGGTACACGGCCGACTTGCCGGCACCGGTGGGGAAGACCACCAGGGTGTCGCGGCCGCTCACGACCGCGTCGATCGCCTCGGCCTGGCCCGGCAGCAGGTCGTCCCAGCCGAAGACGTCGCGGGCGGTGCGGGCGGACTGTTCGAGGGTGGCGGGAGCGTTCACGGGGCCTCATTCCTGGGGGAGGCGTCCAGCACACCCCGAACCTCCGACATCGAGTCGGGGGTTGCGAGCAGGGGCCACATGTGATGAGCGGTGTCGCGGGGCCCACTCATCAGCGCGGGCGTGCGGGGGCCGGCACGATCGGCCGCGCTCTCGACGAGACCGTGCGCCCCGGCCACCCCCGGGGAACCCGATGCCACGACCGTCCCGCCCGCGCAAGCCGACGGGCGATGTCGGAGGGGGATGCCAGGATGCCGACATGCTCCTCGGCGACATCGACACGGCCCTCACGACGGTCACGGGTACCCGATCCCGCCTGGCTAAGGTCGACGCGCTCGCCGCGGTGTTGCGCGCGCTCGCCTCCGACGAGATCGAGCCCGCCGTGGGACTGCTGACCGCGTCTCCGCGCCAGGGTCGCCTGGGCGTCGGGTGGCGCACGCTCTCGGCACACGGCGGTGAGCACGCCGACACCTCGACGCTCACCGTCGGCGACGTCGACGACGCCTTCTCGCGCCTGGCCGAGGTCGGGGGAGCGGGATCGGCGGCGGTCCGTACGGGGCTGCTCGACGATCTCGCCTCGCGGGCCACCGCGAACGAGTGGCATCTGCTCATCCGCATCATGACGGGCGAGCTGCGCACCGGAGCGCTCGAGGGCGTGCTCGTGGATGCCATCGCCCGGGCCGGTGACCGCGACGGCGCGCTCGTGCGTCGGGCCGCCATGCTGTCGGGCGACCTCGGCGAGACGGCTCGCGTCGCGCTCACCGGGTCGGTCGACGATCTGAGCGCCGTGGGCCTCGTGGTCGGTCGCGGCGTGCAGCCCATGCTCGCCTCGACCGCGGCGACCGTGGCCGAGGCGCTGCAGACGGCCGGTCGCGCCTCGGTGGAGTACAAGCTCGACGGTGCGCGGGTGCAGGTGCACCGACACGGCGACGAGGTCACGGTCTACACGCGCACGCTCGCCGACGTCACGCACCGCGTGCCCGAGATCGTCGAGGTCGCGCGCGCGCTGCCGGTCGACGACGTGATCCTCGACGGCGAGACGCTGTCGCTCGACGACGACGGTGCCCCGCGCCCGTTCCAAGACACGATGGCGCGTTTCGGGGCCGAGACGGCCCGCGAGATCGCCCTGCGCCCCTGGTTCTTCGACATCCTGCACGTCGACGGGCGCGACCTGATCGACGACCCCCTCGAGGCCCGCCTCGACGAGCTGGAGCGCGTGGCCGGTGCCTACCGCATCCCCGCCCTGCTCACCGACGACGCCGACGCGGCAGACGCCTTCGCCCGCGCCGCTCTTGCCGCGGGGCACGAGGGCGTGATGGTGAAGGGCCTCGATGCGAGCTACTCCGCGGGTCGACGCGGCAAGAGCTGGCTCAAGGTCAAACCCGTGCACACGTTCGACCTGGTCGTGCTGGGCGTCGAACGCGGTTCGGGGCGTCGCGCGGAGTGGTTCTCGAACCTGCACCTGGGGGCGCGCGATCCCGAGGGTCGCTTCGGCGAACCCGGCGGTTTCGTCATGGTCGGCAAGACCTTCAAGGGCCTGACCGACGAGACCCTGCGGTGGCAGACCGCGCACTTCGCCGAGCGCGAGACGGGAGCGGTGCCGGGCGGCATCCGAGTCGTCGCCGATACGGTCGTCGAGATCGCGATCGACGGGGTGCAGCGATCGGTGCGGTATCCGGGCGGCGTGGCGCTGCGCTTCGCCCGGGTGAAGGCATACCGTCCCGACAAGACGGCGGTCGACGCCGACACGATCGACACCCTGCGGGCGATGCTCCCCGCGGGCGCGGGCGGTAGTGACGGCGCGGGCGCGGGCAGCAGTGGGAGCGCCGCCGACGCGACCGCCGAGTGACGATGCTCGGCCGACGATGCTCGACCGACGGCCGGCTGATCGACGAGCCGACCGCCCCGATGATTCCTCCCCGCCGGGGACGACACGACAGCACGACGAAAGGACCCCTCGATGAGTCTGGCCCCCTGGCTCGACGGTGAGCTCGGCTACCGCAGCTTCGGCACTCCCGGAGCTCCGCGCGCGGTGTTCGTGCTGCGCACCGGCGACGTCTCCACGACCGACCCCGACTCGCGGGTGACCTCGGGCTACGACGTGCGCATCATCGCAGTCGGTCTCGACGCCCCCGAATTGGAAGACCCGCCGGTCTTCGGCGGGCAGACCCCCGCCGCGCTCACCGTCGACGCCCTGCGTGAGCTCGTCGAGCGGGAGGCCCCGGGAGTCCCCGTCGGCCTGGTGGGGGAGCGGTCGGCGGGAGCGATCGCGATCTACCTGGCCGCGGCGATGGGTCCCGTCGTCGATCGCCTGGCGATCGTGGGGGTCGAGAGCCCGTCCGACCCGCTCAGCCGCGACCTGCGCACGCCCCTGCTCGACCATCTCGACGCGGAGGCGCTCGTGATCGTCGGCGGCGACGGTCCCGCGGCGACCGGCGATGCCGAGTGGTACGTCGCGCGGATGCGGTCGGCCGAGATGCAGATCGTGCCCGACGACGAGATCGGATCGGTCAACGGCCACGTGACGCTGACGTCGGTCTGGGACCGCGTGCTCGCCCACGTCGCCCCGGGCGCCGAGAGGCGCTGAGGCCCCCGCGCGCGGAGCCCCGGCGTCCGCGCGTCGGGCGCGCCGTCGCCGCGATCCCCGTCGCCGGGCTTCCCGTCGACGGGGTCCCGGTCGCGGGAATCCCCGCCGCCGGAACCTCGGCCGACGAGATCCCCCGTCGCCCGGGTCAGCTCCGTGTGACGGCCTTCACCTGCACGACGTTCGACTCCTCGTCGACCTCGACGTGGGCGGTCTGCGCCTTCAGGAAGTCCGAGAAGCTGCGGAACCCGAGGGCCTTCTCGCTGAACGACGGGTCGAGACGCTTCATGAGGTCCTTCACCGCCGACGCGTGCAGCCACTCGCCGTCGGCGCGCTCGGCTTCGAGCTGCATGGCGCGCTCGAGCAGGTCGACCGCGGGATCCTTCGAACGACTCCGGGTGCGCGGCCGCGAGGGAGCGGCGTCCTTGTCCTTCTTGGTCTCGGCCAGCTTCGGAATGCCGGGCAGCGAGTCGTAGGCGTCGAAGCGATCGCACGCGGCCGCGAGCGACTTCGCGGTCGACCCCGCCACGCCGACGCCGACGACGTAGCGTCCGAGCCGCTTGCAGCGCTGGGCGAGGGGAACGTAGTCGCTGTCACCGGCGACGATGACGACGTGGGTCAGGTCGGGGAGGCGGAACATGTCCTCCACGGCATCCACCGCGAGACGGATGTCGGCGCCGTTCTTGGCGTACGCCGCGGCGGGGAACAGCTGCACGAGGTCGACCGCGCGCGCGACCAGCTGCGAGCGGTACTCGGCGTTCACGGGCGCCGACCAGTCGGCATAGGCGCGCGTGAGCACGAGGGTGCCGAACGACGCCGCGTAGTCGATGACCGCGCCCACGTCGATCGTCGCCTTGGTGAGACGCTCGGCGATCTCGGGATCCATGGGGTTCTCGGCGATCTTCTGCCGATCACGCGAGTAGGCGTTGCGCCCGTGCACGCGGTCGTACCAGGACATCACGATGTTGTCGAAGTCGAGGTAGACGGCGACGCGGGCGGTCTGCGTATCGGGCATACCGTCCAGTCTGACCCGTCCCCGCGGTGCATGGGTAGTCGGCACCCCTGTCGGCGTGCCGCCCGCGCGTGCCGCCCCGCGCGTGCGGGGACCGTGAGGCGTGCTCAGCGCTCCCCGGGGTAGACGACGCCGATCTGCCGGCGCACCTCGTCGAGCACGCCCATGATCGCCACGGTCTCATCGATCGGCTGCACGTCGCTCGACGTGGCGCCCGCGGCGATCAGACGCTCGGCCGCGAGGGCCTGATACTGCATGCCGCGTCCCTCGACCTCGCTCGTGAACTGCTCGGCCACCGCGTTGTCGGGCGTGACGACGCGGAACGACGTCGGGGTGTACCAGACCCGATCGATCTCGATACGGGCCTCGGTGCCGACGATCTGCGCCGAGTTGGTGCCGGCGCCCCGTGACGATGACACGGTGGTCGACACCGCGCCGCCGGCGTGGGCGAACACCGTGGCGACCTCGGCGTCGCTCCCGGCATCCGACAGGCGCGCCAGCGCGGTGATGCGCTCGGGAAGGCCGAGCACGTCGACGGCGAACGAGATCGGGTAGATGCCGAGGTCGAGCAGCGCGCCGCCGCCGAGCTCGAGCGCGTTGAGGCGGTGCGCGGGGTCGGTGGAGATCTTCTGCGTGTGATCGGCCGACACCACGCGGATCTCGCCGAGCGTTCCCGCGGCGAGGATCTCGCGGATGCGCACCATGTGCGGCAGGTAGCGCGTCCACATCGCCTCCATGGCGAGCAGACCCTTCTCGGCGGCCTTGTCGCGGATGGCGGCGGCTTCGACCTCGTTGAGCGTGAACGGCTTCTCGACCAGCACGTGCTTGCCGTGGTCGAGGGCGAGCAGCGCCGTATCGACGTGGCCGGGGTGCGGGGTGGCGATGTACACGATGTCGACCGTGGGGTCGGCCACGAGGTCGTCGTACGAGCCGTGCGCGTTCGGGATGCCGTAGGTCTCGGCGAACTCTCGGGCGCTCTCGATGCGGCGTGAGCCGACGGCGGCGACGTGGAGACCCGCGGTACGCAGGTCGGAGGTGAAGGCGTGCGCAATGCCGCCCGTGGCGAGGATGCCCCAGTGCAGTCCGGTCATACCCCCACCGTATCGGCGCGCAACCCTCCGGGGGCCCGCCGGGCCGCACGGCGACAGGAGCGGCCGTCTAGGCTCGTCGCATGACGCCCGTCGAGCGCTTCCGCGAGCTCCTGGCCATCGCGACGGTGTCGCGGTTCGACCCCGCCGACGTCGACGACGAGGCCTTCGCCGCGTTCCACGCCGCACTCGAACGTCTCTACCCGCTCGTCCACACCCGACTCGAGCGCGAGGTCGTCGCGGGGCGGTCGCTGCTCTACCGCTGGGCGGGAACGACCGACGCCGCGCCCCTGGTGCTCCTCGCGCACCAGGACGTCGTCCCCGTCGAGGGGCAGCAGTGGCGGCATCCACCGTTCTCGGCCGAGATCGTGGGCGAGGGAGCCGACCGCACGATCCACGCCCGGGGGGCGATCGACGACAAGGGCGCCCTCGTCGCCATCTTCGAGGCCGTCGAGCAGGCCCTGGCCGACGGGGTCGTCCCGCGCACCGACATCTGGCTCGCCCTCGGCCACGACGAGGAGACCCGCGGCACGGGGGCGCAGGCGATGGCCGCGCTGCTCGCCGAGCGGGGCGTGCGTCCGGCCCTGGTGCTCGACGAGGGGGGCGCGGTGGTGGAGGGAGCCGTTCCCGGCGTCGCCGCGCCCACCGCCATGATCGGCGTCGCCGAACGCGGAGTCGCGACGTTCGACCTCGTGACGCGCGAGGCCGGCGGACACGCCTCGACGCCGCCCGCCATGCCCGGGACGGCCCGTCTCGCCCGGGCCGTCGATCGCCTGCGTCGCCGCCCGTTCCCGCTCCGCCTCGCCCCACCCGTGCGGGCCATGCTCGCGACGGCGGCGGCCCACGCCGCGCCCCCGCTGGGCACGGTGTTCCGGCACGGCCGTGTCACGGCGCCCCTGCTGACGAGGGCGCTGGCGCAGGTCGGCCCCGAGACGAACGCACTGGTGCGCACCACCGCCGTCGTCACGCGTCTCGAGGGAGCGGCGGGCGACAACGTGCTGGCCACGGTCGCCCGCGCCGGGGTCAACGTCCGCCTGCTCACCGGCGACACCCTCGCCGATGTGGCGATCCACCTCCGCCGCGCGGTTGCCGACCCGCTCGTCGACATCGAGCTGCGCCACGGCGGGGAACCCTCGCCGGTGTCGCCGTGGCGGGGCGAGGCCTGGCGGCGGCTGTCGGCGACGGTGTCGGCGACCCTCGGCGACGACGTGGTCGCGCTGCCCTATCTGCAGCTCGGCGCCAGCGACAGCCGCTTCTACACCGGTCTCACCGACGCCGTGTACCGCTTCGCGCCGTTCCACCTCACCCGCGCAGAGCGTGACGCGCTGCACGCTCCCGACGAACGCATCCGCGTGGACGTGTGGCTCCGCGGCATCCGGTTCTACCGCGCCCTGCTGGAGTCCTGACGCCCCGTGGACGGGGGGAAACCTCGGCCGACGGGGGAGGCGCGCGCGTCGGTTAGTCTCGTGTGACCGGTCACGCAACAGCGCGCGACCCGCGACGAGGCGGACCATGAGCGACACCGACACCCCGGAAGCGACGGGCCGCGCCCCGAGCATCCGTGACGTCGCCCGTCTGGCGGGAGTGTCGTATCAGACGGTCTCGCGTGTCATCAACAACAGCCCGCAGCTGCGACCCGAGACGGCCGCGAAGGTGCGCTCCGCGATCGCCGAGCTGAAGTTCGTGCCGAACCAGGCGGCCCGCGCCCTCGCCACCAGTCGCTCCCGGTTGATCGGCGTCCTCGGTCCGCGCACCACGACGTTCGGCGTCGCGACCATGATCCAGGCCGTGGAGTCGGCCGCGCGCGCGGCCGGATACCGCCTGACGGTGACCAACCTCGCCACCAGCGCGCCCGACGACGTGCGCGCCTCGATCGACCACCTCATGCAGCAGTCGGTGGAGGGGCTCATCGCCGTCGCCCCCCAGACGCGGGTGCTGCCGATCCTCGACGAGCTGCAGCTCCCGGTGCCCGTGCAGATCGTGTCGTCGACGGGCACGACCTCGTCGCACAACCACCAGACCGCCGGCGCGCGGGCGGCGGTGCGTCATCTCATCGAGTTGGGGCACACCCGCATCCTGCACATCGCCGGGCCCCGCGACTGGGTCGAGGCCGATCATCGGATGCGCGGGTACCTCGCCGAGATGGACGCCCACGATCTCTCCCCCCGGCCGCCGGTGCTGGGGGACTGGAGCGCGCAGTTCGGCTTCGAGGCGGGGCTCGAGCTGTTGCGCACCGAGGATGCCACCGCGGTCTTCGCCGGCAACGACCACATGGCCCTGGGGTTCATGCATGCCGTTCGCGCCATAGGTCGCTCGGTGCCCGAGGACATCTCGGTGGTCGGCTTCGACGACGTTCCCGAATCGGCGCACCTGTGGCCGCCGTTGACGACGGTGCGGCAGGACTTCGCCGGCATCGGCACGCGCGCCGTGATCGATCTGCTCACCGCCCTCGGGGTCGACGTGGAGGACATCGCCGCGGGCGAGCCCGATCACCTGCGGTTGATCGTGCGCTCGTCGACGGCTCCGCCGTCGTGGTGACTTTCGTCACGTTTCGGCAACGGCTGGACCGCGAACGCATCGGGACTTGACAGCCACTGCTCAGCGCGAGGTAGCATCACTCACACAATGTGAACGGTCACATGACCGGGTCACACGGCCGACGGGACTCGCTGCGGAGCGGATCCGTCGAGACGAAGACGTTTCGAACGACGCGGGTGACCCGCCTCATCGACCGCCTCCGTTTCGCCCCGCCGACCGTGCGCCCGACGTGCGTCGTCAGCACTGCCCGCGATGGGCTCCTCGGGGGACATCGCGACAAACACCCAACGGAGGGAACCAGAGTGAAGAAGCACAGCATGCTCAAGGCGATCGCAGGAGCGGGCGTCCTCGCGCTCGGCATCGGCCTGGCCGGTTGCGCGGGAGACCGCACCGGCGCCGGCAGCGGCGACTCGGCAGAAGCCGGCGGCATCATCGGCGTCGCCATGCCGACCCAGCAGTCGGAGCGTTGGATCGCCGACGGCAACAACGTCAAGTCGCAGCTCGAAGAGCTCGGCTACCAGGTCGACCTGCAGTACGCGAACGACGACATCCCCACGCAGGTCTCGCAGATCGAGAACATGATCACCTCGGGCGCCAAGGCGCTCATCGTCGCCTCGATCGACGGCACCACGCTCACCGACGTGCTGCAGCAGGCCAAGGACGCCGACATCCCCGTCATCGCGTACGACCGCCTGATCAACGGCACCGAGAACGTCGACTACTACACGACGTTCGACAACTACAAGGTCGGCGTCCAGCAGGCCACGTCGCTCCTGACCGGCCTCGGCGTGCTCGACGCGTCGGGCGCCGAGACCGGCGCCGCCGGCCCGTTCAACGTGGAGCTGTTCGCCGGGAGCCCCGACGACAACAACGCCACGTACTTCTGGAACGGCGCCATGGACACCCTCAAGCCCTACATGGACAAGGGTGTGCTGACGGTTCCCTCCGGCCAGACCGAGTTCGGCCAGGCGGCCATCCTCCGCTGGCTGCCCGAGACGGCGCAGAAGCGCATGGAGAACATCCTCACCGTCATCGGCGGCACCAAGCTCGACGGCGTGCTCTCGCCCTACGACGGCCTGTCGATCGGCATCATCTCGGCCCTCACCTCGGGCGGCTACGCGGCGAACGCGCTGCCGGTCATCACGGGTCAGGACGCCGAGGCCGGCTCGATCAAGTCGATCATCGCCGGTGAGCAGTACTCGACGATCTTCAAGGACACGCGCGAGCTCGCCAAGCAGGCCGTGACCATGGTCGACGACATCCGCAAGGGCGAGACCCCCGAGGTCAACGACGAGAAGACCTACGACAACGGCAAGAAGGTCGTCCCCTCGTACCTCCTCGAGTCGACGATCGTCACGAAGGACAACTACAAGGAACTCCTGATCGACAGCGGTTACTACACCGAGGCCGACCTGGGTTGATCCCCCGGGAGGGTTCCGACCCTCCCACCCCGCCTCCGCCGCGGCCCGACCGGGTCGCGGCGGAGGCTCCTGCGGGTCGGCGCGCAGCGCCCCCGCCCCATCATCCCGACCGGCCACGAGCCGGTTCTGCAAGGAGGACCTCGTGAGCACCATCCTCGAGATGCGCTCGATCACCAAGGAGTTCCCCGGCGTCATCGCGCTCGCCGACGTGTCGTTGACCGTCGCGCGCGGGACGGTTCACGCCATCTGCGGCGAGAACGGCGCCGGCAAATCGACCCTCATGAAGGTGCTCAGCGGTGTGTACCCCGCGGGCGACTACCGCGGCGAGATCGTCTTCGACGGCAACACCGTCGAGTTCAAGGACATCCGCGACAGCGAGGCCGCCGGCATCGTCATCATCCACCAGGAGCTGGCCCTCAGCCCCTACCTGTCCATCGCCGAGAACATCTTCCTCGGCAACGAGATCACGCACCGCGGTCTCATCGACTGGGATGCCACGAACCGCGAGGCCTCGAAGCTCCTCGCCCGTGTGGGTTTGGGCGACAGCCCCGACGTGCCCGTCAACGAGATCGGTGTCGGCAAGCAGCAGCTCGTCGAGATCGCGAAGGCGCTGTCGAAGGACGTCAAGCTCCTCATCCTCGACGAGCCCACCGCCGCCCTCAACGACGACGACTCCGAGCACCTGCTCGACCTGATCCGTCACCTGCGCGGGCAGGGCATCACCTGCATCATCATCAGCCACAAGCTCAACGAGATCCGCGCGATCGCCGACGAGGTCACGATCATCCGCGACGGTCGCACGATCGAGACGCTGGATGTCGCCACCGGCGGCACGAGCGAGGACCGGATCATCCGCGGGATGGTCGGCCGCGAGCTCGAGAACCGCTACCCCGACCGCGACGTCGAGATCGGCGACGAGGTGCTGCGCATCGAGGACTGGAACGTCAGTCACCCGACCGACGCCAACCGCGTCGTCATCCACGAGGCCAACCTGACGGTGCGCGCCGGCGAGGTCGTCGGGATCGCGGGCTTGATGGGTGCCGGTCGCACGGAGCTGGCGATGAGCGTGTTCGGCAAGAGCTTCGGTTCGCGCATCTCGGGCACCGTCTACATCAACGGCAAGAAGGCCGACACCTCGACGGTTCCCGCCGCCATCCGCAGCGGGCTCGCGTACGTCACGGAAGACCGCAAGGGCGCCGGCCTCAACCTCATCGACACCATCAAGCGCAACATCTCGCTCGCCGGGATGCGCAAGCTGGTGAAGGGCGGGTTCGTCGACGGCGACGAGGAGTACCTGGTCGCGAACCGCTACCGCAAGTCGATGAACATCAAGGCGCCCAGCGTCGACGTGGTGGTCGGGAAGCTCTCCGGCGGCAACCAGCAGAAGGTCGTGCTGTCGCAGTGGCTGTTCTCCGACCCCGAGGTGCTCATCCTCGACGAGCCCACCCGCGGCATCGACGTGGGCGCGAAGTACGAGATCTACACGATCATCAACTCCCTCGCGGCGCAGGGGAAGGGGGTGCTCGTCATCTCTTCGGAGCTGCCCGAGCTCCTCGGCATCTGCGACCGCATCTACACCCTCAGCGAAGGCCACATCACCGGCCAGCTGCCCATCGAAGAGGCCACTCCCGAGGCCCTCATGGTGCTCATGACCAAGGAAAAGGAAGCCGACCATGTCAGCGCTTGACAACACCGTGACCCCCCAGGGTCCCGCCACGCCGAAGGGTCCCGTCGGCGGCGGCACCGGCAGCGGTGCCGGCGGCATGCTGCAGTTCTTCACCTCTCGGCTGCGCGAGATCGGCATCTTCATCGCGCTGATCGTCATCGTCCTGCTGTTCCAGGCGTTGACCGGCGGTCGTCTGCTCACCGCGGGCAACGTGTCGAACATCATCGTCCAGAACAGCTACATCCTGATCCTCGCGATCGGCATGGTGATGATCATCATCGCCGGGCACATCGACCTGTCGGTCGGTTCCGTCGCGGCCTTCGTCGGTGCCGTCTCGGGTGTGCTCATCGTGCAGTGGGGCCTGCCCTGGTGGCTCGGCATCCTGCTGTCGCTGCTCCTGGGTGCCGTGGTCGGCATGTGGCAGGGCTTCTGGGTGGCGTATATCGGCATCCCCGCGTTCATCGTGACGTTGGCGGGCATGCTGCTGTTCCGCGGCCTCACGCAGATGACGCTGGGCAACACGCAGATCACGCCCTTCCCGACCGAGTACCGCCAGCTCGGCGGTGGCTACCTCTTCCCCGACCTGTTCCCGGCCGCCAGCTCGCCCGCCGAGTGGATCACCGTCGCCCTCGGCGTGCTGACCCTGGTCATGTTCGTCGTGTCGCAGGTGCGCCAGCGCGCCAAGCGCGCGGCGCTCGAGCTGCAGAACGAGCCGCAGCTGTGGTTCATCCTCAAGATCGTCGGTGGCGGCGCGCTCATCGCCTACCTGACCTACCTGCTGGGCGTCGCTCCCGGCTCGCGCGGGACCCCGATCGTCCTCGTCGTGCTCGCCGTGCTGGTCATCGGCTACTCGACGGTCATGAGCCGGAGCGTCTTCGGTCGCCACATCTACGCGATCGGCGGCAACCGCACCGCGGCGAAGCTGTCGGGCATCAACACCCGTCGCGTCGACTTCATGCTGTTCGTGAACATGGGCGTGCTCGCGGCCCTCGCCGGCATCGTCTTCACGGGTCGCCTGAACTCGGCCGGCCCCGGCGCCGGAAACCTGTTCGAACTGGATGCCATCGCCGCATCGTTCATCGGTGGTGCCGCCGTCCAGGGTGGTGTCGGCCGCGTGGTCGGCGCGATCGCCGGTGGTCTCGTCATGGGTGTGCTCAACAACGGCATGTCGCTCATGGGTATCTCGACCGACGTGCAGCAGTTCATCAAGGGTCTCGTGCTGCTGCTGGCCGTGGCCTTCGACGTGTGGAACAAGAACCGCACCCGCGGGTGATCCACGCTCGTCCCGAAACGCCCCGTCGCCTCGCGCGACGGGGCGTTTCCCGTGTGTGGGGCAGGATGGAGCGGGTGACCCCCCGCACGCCGCTCCGTGCCGCCGCCGCCCTCATGGCCGTCCTCGCCCTGGCCCTGGCCGGCTGCACGTCCACGACCGCGCGCACCACGGGGACGAGCGACGGTGCAGGGGTGATCGGTATCGCTCTTCCCTCGACCGCCGACGCCGAGTGGATGCGGGCCGGCGACGCCCTGTCCGCGGCTCTGCGCGACCGCGGCTATCGCGTCGACCTGCAGTTCGCGGCCGACGACGCCCGCACGCAGGTCGCTCAGGTGCAGAACATGCGCACGAAGGGTGCGGATGCCGTGATCGTGGCGCCCCTGCCGGGTGACGTCTCCGCGGCGGCGCCCCCGTCCGAGGGGACTGACCCCGTCGTGCTCTTCGGGCGGACCTCCACCGCCTACGCCGTCGCCTTCACCGCGGTCGTCGAGCCGGAGGAGCTGGGTCGCGCGCAGGCCGAGGCGCTGCTCGCGGAGCTGCCCGAGGTGACCCCGGATGCCGGGTCCGACGCCGGGGCGACGATCGAGCCCGACGCCGGCCCCGACACGGACGAGAGCACCGGGCCCGACGCGGGGACGAGCCCCGACGATTCCGCTCCGGTCGTCGCGCCCGCCCGTGTCGCGGTGCTCGCGGCGACGACCGACGACGCGTGGGAACGGCGTCGGTACGACGCTGCCGTGGCGACCCTTGCTCCGGCCGCCGTCGACGGGCATCTCACCCTCGTGGCGGGAGCGACGTGGGACGAGGCGGCGGTCGCCGACGATCCCCTCGACGTCGCCGACGCGGCCGAGGACCGTGCTCGCGCGCTCGGCCGCTCCGACCCGGCCCCCACCGCGCTGCTGGCCCTGGGCGATGCCGTCACACGCGGCGTCGTGACCGCGGTGACCACCGACCCGCCGGCCGACGACGACGCCTCGCCGTCTCCCACCCCCGTTCCCTCGTCGACGGCTGCTCCTGCGCCGGCCCCGCTCGTGGTCGGTTCGGGCGCCGACACCGTCACGGCGCGGGCGCTCCACGACGGCGCGATCGCCGCGACCGTCTTCGCCGACCCGCGGGCCCTGGTACCGGCGACCGTCGATGCGATCGACGCCCTCCTCGCCCGCCGCGCGCCGGAGGCCGGCGTGATGAGCGGGTCGCCCGAGATCCTCCGGCCCGACGACGTCGACACGGCCCTGGTCGATACCGGCTGGCTGCGCGCCGACGACCTTTCGGGATAACCCGAACGCGCACGGGGGCTGGCCGGGCGGTGCCCCCGCGGGGCTCACCCCTAGCGTGGAACCCATGACCACGGCATCCGTCCTTCCGCCTCCTCCGCCGGCGCCCTCGGGCACCGACCCCGCCGCGAGCACGACCGCGCCCGCGTCGGCACCCGCGGCCGTCACGGCTGCGCCGACCCCGCCGCGCATCCGCGTCGCCTCTCCCGGCCGGGTGGCCGGTGCCGCCGCGCACCTCGCCGCGCTCGGCCTCATCGGCCCCGCCGTCTTCAGCGCCCTGTTCGGCATGCTGGGCGCCGGTCTCGGACTGCTCGCCGCCCTCTTCGTCGGCGTCATCGTGCTCGTCGCCTTCGTCTACGTCCTCTTCGCCATCGCCTGGTTCGAGCGCGCGCGTCTCGACGGCCTCTACGGCTTCGGGCTGCCGCCGCTGCGTCCGCGGCGGAGCCCCCGCCCCGGATTCGTCGGCGTCCTCGACACGATCTGGCTGCAGGCGAAAGACCCCGGGCAGTGGCGCGCGGTGGCCTCGTTCACCATCGCGACGCTGCTGGGAATCATCACGCTCGCCGTCGCCGGCCTCGCCGCCTGGGGCCTGGCGTTGATGATCAGCCCGATCTTCGGGTGGTCGAACACGCGGCTGCTCGGCTTCGTCCCCCTCGAGGGGGTCGCCGCCCCGCTCGTGGGACTGCTCGTCTTCGTGGCGTCGCTCGCCGCGATCGTCGGCCTGGCGGTGCTGCACGGGGTCATCGCCCGAGCCATCCTCGTCCCCTCCCGCGAGGCACAGCTCGAGGAGCAGGCACGGACGTCCGACACCCGCCGTGCCGGAGCCGTCCGCGCCGCCGAGGTGGAGCGCACGCGCATCGAACGCGACCTGCACGACGGCGTCCAGCCGCGCCTCGTCTCGATCGGCATGACGCTGGGCCTGGCCCAGACCAAGATCGACGACGACCCCGAGGCCGCGAAGGCGCTCGTCGCCGAAGCGCACGCCTCGACCAAGTCGGCCATCACCGAACTGCGCCAGCTCGCCCGCGGCATCCACGCCTCGGTGCTCGACGATCGCGGACTGGATGCCGCCCTCTCGGCGCTCGCCTCGCGCTCGCACATCCCGGTCACCCTCGACGTGCGGCTGTCACGCCGCTGCAGCCGTCCGGCCGAGGCGGCCGTGTATTTCTCGATCGCCGAGGCGCTGACCAACGCCGCCAAGCACTCCCGGGCGACCGGATGCCGCGTGCACGTGCGCCTGCGCGAAGACGGGACCCTGTGGGCCCGGGTCGAGGACGACGGACTGGGCGGTGCGCGCATCGTCCCCGGCGGGGGCTTGGACGGCATCGTCAACCGCGTCACCGCCGCCGGCGGCACGGCCCGCATCGACAGCCCCCAGGGCGGTCCGACGACGGTGGAGGTGAACGTACCGTGCGCATCCTGATCTGCGAAGACAGCGTGCTGCTGCGCGAAGGGCTCGTGCGCGTGCTCGCCGACGACGGCCACGAGGTGGTCGCCGCCCTCGCCGACGCCGACGGCCTCGAGGCCGCGGTCGCCGAGACCGCGCCCGAACTCTGCATCCTCGACGTGCGGCTGCCGCCGACCTGGACCGACGAGGGCATCCGCGCCGCGATCGCGCTGAGGTCGCGGCATCCGGGACTCCCCGTGCTGGTGCTGTCGCAGTACGTCGAGGAGCAGTACGCCAGCGACCTCATCGCCGACGGGCAGGGGGCGCTCGGCTACCTGCTGAAGGACCGGGTCGCCGACGTGCGGGACTTCCTCGACGCGCTCGTCCGCATCGCCGGCGGGGCGACGGTGCTCGACCCCGAGGTCGTGGGGCAGCTGCTGGCGCGGCGTCGCCGCGACGAGCGCCTGCAGAGCCTCACCGAGCGCGAGCGTTCCGTGCTCGCCCTGATCGCCGAGGGGCGCTCGAACCAGTCGATCGCGCAGGCGCTGTTCGTCTCCGAGGCCAGCGTCGAGAAGTACATCACCGCCATCTTCACCAAGCTCGGCCTCGAGCAGGGCGAGACGGGCAA
Source organism: Microbacterium sp. Leaf436 (assembly GCF_001424715.1). Taxonomy (NCBI): domain Bacteria; kingdom Bacillati; phylum Actinomycetota; class Actinomycetes; order Micrococcales; family Microbacteriaceae; genus Microbacterium; species Microbacterium sp. Leaf436. Next base: position 72,986 of record NZ_LMRB01000005.1, on the reverse strand, counting down.
CCGCCGCGTCATCGCCGCCCTCGTCCACCTGGGCCACGACCACACTGGAGCTTCCTCATGACCGTGCAGCCCCCGCTCGATCCCACCCCGCCGGCCCCTCCCCGCCGCCGCGGCACGGCCCTCGCCGTCTCGATCGCGACCATCGTCGTGGGCGGATGCGTGCTCCTCGGCGCGGTCGTCGGCACGGGCGTGTCTGCGGCGGCGACCTTCCGCGACAGCGGCACCGCCGTCGACGCGGGCGAGACCTCGACGAACGGTCTCACCGACCTCGACGTGGAGGTGGCCGGTGGGGCGCTCACCATCGAGTACGGAGACGTCGCCGACGCCCGGCTCGACACGAGTGGGCGCGACTCGAGCGGGTGGACGTTCGAGCGCGACGGCGACACCCTGCGGGTGAGCTCGCCCCGGGCGGGACTCGTCGGATGGGCCGGCGACGCCACCTCGGCCACCCTGACCCTGCCCCGCACGTCGGCGACCACCGATCTCGACGCTCGCATCGACGTGGCCGGCGGCGCGCTCGATCTCGACATCGACCTGGCGTCGCTGACCGTGGAACTGGCCGGAGGCACGGTCGATCTGTCGGGCAGCGCGCGCACCCTCGACGTCTCGGTGGCGGGGGGTGCCGCGTCGACGACGCTCACCGGGGTCGACACCGCGACGTTCGAGGTGGCCGGGGGAAACCTGTCCGCCACCCTCGACGGGGTCGCGCCCGCCCGCACCACGGTGAAGGTCACCGCGGGCTCGGCCGACGTCACGCTGCCCGACGACGCGTACGACGTGACGATCGACGGCGGCCTCGGCAACGTCGACAACCGCCTGCGCACCTCACCGTCGGCGACGTCGGTCGTCGACGTCGAGGCCGAGCTGGGGCAGGTGTCCCTGACGTCCTGAACCGCGTGAGTCGCCGGTATTCGTCGCTCCGCTCGGCTCGCGGGCGACGAATGCCGGCGACTCACGCGCGGGTGCGGGCGGGGCGCGAGGCGGCGATGGCGGCCAGCACGAGGACGATCCCGGCGATCTGCGCGACCGCGAGCGACTCGCCACCGACCATGACGCCGAGCAGCACCCCGGTCACGGGATTGAGCAGTCCGATCAGTCCCACCGTGCCGGCGGGCAGGTGACGCAGGCCCGTGAAGTAGCAGACGAAGGCGAGCGCGGTCGCGACGACGGCGATGCCCGCGTAGGCGGCGATCCCCGCGGCATCCACCCGGGGCGGTGCGCCTTCGACGGCGACGCCCGCCACCGTCAGGGCCAGTCCGCCCGCGATCAGCTGCCACGAGGTGGTCGCGAGCAGCGGCACCTCGTCGCTCCAGCGCGTGGTCAGGATGCCGCCGAGCGAGAACACCAGCAGCGCGGTGGCCGAGATCACCACCCCGAGCGCCGGCACCACCCCGGTGCTCCAGCCCACCACGAGCACGACACCCGCGACGCCGAGCAGGGTTCCCGCGGCCCAGCGCAGGGTCGGGCGCTGACCGAGCAGGGGCCAGGCGAGACCCGCGAGGGTGAGCGGCGAGAGCGCCATCACCGACGAGGCGATCGAGGAGGGCAGCAGCTGAGCGGCGAGGTAGACGAGGACGAAGAACGCGCCGAAGTTGAGCAGACCCAGCACCGGCGCCTTCCACCACCAGCTGCCACGTGGCCGGCGGCGGGCGAGGGTCCACAGCAGCAGGCCCGCGGGGAGGGCGCGGAGCGCCGCGCCCCAGAGCGGGGCATCGGCCGGCAGAAGATGTCGCGTGACCACGTAGGTCGCTCCCCAGGCGATGGGGGCGACCGCGGTGACGGCGACGAGACGCCATTTATCTTCCATGGAAGGAACTATAGCTTCCGCGGAAGATATAGTGGGAGCATGGATGCCGACCACGTCGACCGGATCGTCGAGCAATGGGCCGCCGAACGGCCCGACGTCGACGCCTCACCGATGCAGATCTTCGGGCGCCTCAGCCGCATCACCGATCACCTCGAGGCCGAGCTGCTCGGCGTCTTCCGACGCTTCGGTCTGGGCGAGGGCGAGTTCGACATCCTGGCCGCCCTGCGCCGCGGCGGCGAGCCCTACGCCTGCGCCCCGGGCGAGCTCGCGCGCCACACGATGGTGACCACCGGCGCGGTGACGAAACGCGTCGATCGGCTCCTGGCATCCGGTCTCGTCTCGCGCAGCGCGAGCGACGGCGACGGTCGCGGTCGCGTGGTCTCGCTCACCGCCGAGGGCCGCCGGGTGATCGACGAGGCCGTGGTCGCGCACACGGCGAACGAGCAGCGCCTGCTCGCGTCGTTGACTCCCGCCCAGCGCCGCGCTCTGGAGTCGCTGCTGCGCGAGTGGGGGAGCGCTCTGGGCGTCTGAGCCCCCGTCCCTCCCGCGCCGCGGGCCGGGTCGGGTCGGCGGGGACTAGGACTTCAGAGCTTTGGCGATGCGCTGGGGCGACACGGGCTCGGCCGTGCCGAGGCGCTGGGCGAAGAGGCTCACGCGCAGCTCCTCGAGCAGCCAGCGGGTCTGCACGAGGTTCGCCGGCGCGTCCGCCGGGAGGGGCATGGCACCCCCCGCCTCGACGAAGCCGGCGGCGGTCCGCTCGTATTCGGTCATGCGCTGGCGGTCGCGGCCGGGGTTGTCCGACAGGGTCTTCACCCGGTCGAGAGCACCCGCGAGGTAACGCGGGTAGTGCTGCAGTCGGGACAGGCCCGCGCGCGAGAGGAACCCCGAGAACAGCAGACCCTTCAGCTGCCCCCGCACGTCGTTGAGGGCTCCGAGCAGGGTGATGGACGCGGCATCCTTCATCGCCCGCTCCACCTCGCGCTGGCCGAGCAGGATCCTCGCCGCAAGCGACACGGTCTGGAACGTGCGGTCCACCGACGCCGCCGAGAAGGCGTCGCGCACCCGCTCGAAGTCGGCCCGGGTGCGCACCAGGCCCGAGGGGGCCTCGCGCCGCAGGATGTCGTCGGCCAGGGCCACGCGCGCGTCCTCGATCAACGCTTTCGCGTTCTGGTACGGGGATGCCGCGAGCGCGAGCTTCTCGTTCGCGGTGAGGTGATCGAGAACGTACGTCGCGGGGGAGGGCACGGCGAGCAGCATCAACCGACGGATGCCGGCGCGGGTGTTCCGCGCGGCGTCCTCGGGGGTCGCCTCGACGCGGAGCGCCACGCTGTCGCCCTCGTCGACGAGAGCCGGGTAGCCGCGCACGACGCCGCCGGCGACCGGGGTGTCGACGACCTCGGTCAGCTCGTCGAGGTCCCAGGTCGTGAGCTTCGCGCGCGAAGCGAACGCGGGCGAGGCCTCGGCGACGCGCGCCGACGCGCGGGTCGAGGGGCGCGCGATGGTCGACTCGACGCTCGAGCGCGCCTTGTCGGCCAGGCGGCGCTGCAGGGCGCCGAGGTCGCGGTCGCTGCCGATCGCGCGGCCGCGGGTGTCGACCGCGCGGAACGACACCATCAGGTGACCGGGTACGCGCTCGAGCTCGAAGTCGGCGGCGCTCACGCGCTGGTTGGCGACGCGCTGCACGAGCGCGGCGAGCGAGTCGACGAGCGTGGTGCGGGGCAGGCCGTTGGCCTGCTCGGGCCCCTTCTCCGCCAGCTCGGCGCTGAACTTCTCGGCCCAGTCGGCGGCGGGCACGACGTTGCGGCGGATGGTCTTGGGCAGGGCGCGCAGCAGCGCCGTGACGAGCTCGTCGCGCATGCCCGGCACCTGCCAGTCGAAGCCGTCGGGCCGCAGCTGCGCGAGCAACGGCAGGGGTACGACGACCGTCACGCCGTCGTCGGGGGCGCCGGGTTCGAAACGGTAGGCGAGGTTCAGCGTCTGGTCGCCCTGCTGCCACCGGGCGGGGAAAGCCCGGTCATCGCCCTGCGCGCGGTCGCCGGTGAGGTCGGATTCGCGCAGGTCGAGCAGGTGCGGCGTGCGGTTCGAGGCGTCTTTCCACCAGGCCTCGAACGAGCGCACGTCGCTGACGTCGGCGGGGATCCGCGAGTTGTAGAACGCGAAGACCGCTTCGTCGCCGATGAGGATGTCGCGGCGGCGCTCGCGCTCCTCGATCTTCTCGAGCAGGCGGCGTTGTTCCTGGTTGCGACGCAGGAACGCGGTGAGCCGCTTGTCGAGCACCGAGGGGTCCCACTCGCCCTCGACGAGGGCGTGCCGCACGAACATCTCGCGCGCGAGCGGACGATCGAAACGCGCGAGCTGCACCCGGCGCCGGCCGACGAGCTCGACCCCGAAGAGCGTCACCTTCTCGTAGGCCGCGGCGGCCCCGGCATCCTTCGACCAGTGCGGCTCGCTCAGCGACCGCTTCACCAGGTCGGGGGCGAGGTCCTCCGCCCACGCCGGGTCGATGGCGGCGACGGTGCGCGCGAACAGCCGCGAGGTCTCGACGAGCTCGGCGGCCATGACCGCCGACGGACGCCGCTTCTTCAGCCCGGAACCCGGGAAGATCGCGAATCGCGCACCGCGCGCGCCGATGTACTCGCCCTTGGTGGGGCGGGCCTCTCCCGGTGCCTTGCGATCCTTGGCCTGCGCGACGGTGCGTGGATCCAGGATGCCGAGGTGCGACAGCAGCCCCGACAGGATGGCGCGGTGGATGGCATCGCCGGCGGCGTGGCCCTCGGGGGCAGAGGCGTCGTGCTGGGGGCCGCGGTGCGAACCTCGTCCCGATTCGTGCGAGCCGTGTCCCGAATCATGAGGCCTGGAGGGGTCTGAGACAGCCGAAAGTGGGACGGGGTTCCGACCGCCGCGCCCGCGCCCGCCGTCGTTGGAGCCGCGCTCGCCGCCCAACGATCGCAGCTGCCGGTGCACGTCGACCCACTCGCGCACGCGCACGTAGTTGAGGTGCTCGCTGCGGCAGAGGCGTCGGAAGGCGCTGGAGCCGAGCTCGGCCTGCTTCTCCTGCAGGTACTCCCACAGGTTCAGCAGCGAGAGGAAGTCGCTGGTGGGGTCGGTGAAACGCGCGTGGAACCGGTCGGCCTCGTCGCGGCGCTCCTCGGGGCGCTCGCGCACGTCTTGGATCGACATGCCCGACACGATCGCCAGCACCTCGGACTGCACGTCGTTGCGGCGCGCCTCGATGAGCATGCGGGCGAAGCGGGGATCGATCGGCAGGCGCGAGATCTCGCGGCCGATCTCGGTCAGACGCGGCGTTCCCGACTCTCCGCGGGCGGGCAGCTTGACGGCGCCGAGCTCGACGAGCAGGTCGAACGCCGCCTTCACGCCCCGCGAATCGGGCGGGGTCAGGAAGGGGAAGGCCTGGATGTCGCCGAAACCGAGCGAGAGCATCTGCAGGATGACGGATGCCAGGGAGGTGCGCAGGATCTCGGGTTCGGTGTACTCCGGACGCCGGGTGAAGTCCTCTTCGGAGTACAGGCGGATCGCGATGCCCGGCGAGGTGCGGCCCGCACGGCCCGAACGCTGCTGCGCCGAGGCCTGCGAGACGGCCTCGATCGGCAGACGCTGGATCTTCGAGCGGTTGCTGTAGCGCGAGATGCGCGCGGTGCCGGTGTCGACGACGTACCGGATGCCGGGAACGGTGAGGCTCGTCTCGGCGACGTTCGTGGCCAGGATGACGCGGCGGCGCACACCGGCGACGCTCGAACGCTCGAACACGCGGTGCTGTTCGGCGGCGGAGAGGCGTCCGTACAGCGGCAGCACCTCGGTGGGCGCGGCGTCGTTCCGGTACGCCCCGCGGATGGCATCCGCCGCATCGCGGATCTCGGCCTCGCCGGGGAAGAAGACGAGCACGTCGCCCGACGACTCACGGTCGAGTTCGCGCAGAGCCGCCACCACGGCTCCGACCTCGTCGATGTCGTCGCCGTCGCGCCCGGGCTTGGCGGCGGGCCGGGCCGAACTCCTGACTTTCTGCGGGCCGGATGCTTCGCGGCGGCGGGATGACGCGGCGTCCGTGCCGTCGGCATCCCCATCCTCAGGAGTTTCGCCCGCACCCTCGACGATCTCGGCCCCACCGGCCGGTCGATAGCGGATCTCGACCGGATACGTGCGGCCCGACACCTCGATCACCGGCGCGGGAACCGGATCGCCGCCGGGCTCGGCCGGGGGAGCGGCGAAGTGGCGCGCGAAGCTCTCGGGGTCGATGGTGGCCGAGGTGACGATGACCTTGAGGTCGGGGCGCTTCGGCAGGATGCGGCGCAGGTACCCGAGCAGGAAGTCGATGTTCAGGGAGCGCTCGTGGGCCTCGTCGACGATGATCGTGTCGTAGCGGCGCAGCAGGCGGTCGCGGTGGATCTCGTTGAGCAGGATGCCGTCGGTGACCAGCGCGACGCGCGTGTCGGCCGACACCTTGTCGGTGAAGCGCACCTTGTACCCGACGGTGGAGCCCAGCGGTACCTGCATTTCTTCGGCGATGCGCTCGGCGATCGTGCGCGCGGCGATGCGGCGGGGCTGCGTGTGCGCGATCGAGGTGCGCCCGAGCTCGAGGCAGATCTTGGGCAGCTGCGTGGTCTTGCCCGAGCCCGTCGCCCCGGCCACGATCACGACCTGGTGGTCGCGGATGGCGCGCGCGATCTCGTCCCGCGCGGCGCTGACGGGCAGCTCGGGCGGGTAGACGATGACGGGTTCGACAGACACAGCCTTCGAGCCTATCGCGGTGTCCGCCGTCGGGTGCCGTGCCCCCCCCGGATGCGGGCGGAGCGCCGAGACCCGTCAGGGCATCGACGCCTTCTGCGCGAGGATGCGGGAGGCCGCGGCGTCCACCTTGGCCGCGAACGTGCTGTCGGCCTGCGCCCGGGCGAGCACCGCCTGTCGCATCTCGGGGTAGACCGACGAGTCGGCCGACACCAGCAGCAGGTCGATCCCCGCCTCGACGGCGAGGGTCGCCCGGTCGGCCGGCGACCACGCCTGCACCTGCTGGGCGGCCGAGAGGTCGTCGGTCGTCACGACGCCGTCGAACCCCACCGTGTCGCGCAGCACACCCACCACGGTGGGCGAGAAGGCGGCGGGGGCGTTGGGGTCGATCTTGGCGTAGACCGCGGTCGAGAGCATGACCACCGCGGGACCAGCGGGCAGCACGGTCGAGTACACGCCCACGTCGGCGCCGTCGGCGGTGACGAAGTCGTCGGTGACGCCGGCCGTGGTGTCGGTGTTCTCGCCCACGTGACCGAGGCCCGGGAAGTGCTTGAACGTCGGCAGCACGCCGCCGTCGCGCATCCCGTCGGCGAACGCCCCGGCCTTCGCGGCGACGGTGGCGCCGTCGTAGCCGTACTCGCGCGCGAGCTCGCCGATCGGGGGATTGGATGCCGCCGTCTCGGGGCTCGTGACGATGTCGGCGACGGGGGCGAGGTTCATGTTCACGCCCGCCTGCGCGAGCTGCGCGCCCCAGGTCGCCGCGTTCGCCCGCAGCGTGGCGTCGTCCTGCCCGCCCTGGTCGACGGCCGAGGGGATCTCGTCGAACCCCGGGCCCGAGAGCACCTGCACGGTCCCGCCCTCCTGATCGGTGGCGACCCACAGCTCGGGGTCGCCGGCGGCGACGGCCGAGGTGAATCCGCCGACGAGCGCGGCGGTCGCCTGCGTCCCGGCATCCGATCGTCCGTGCAGGAAGATCCCGCCGATGTGATCGTCGGTCACGGCGGCGAGGGTGGTCGGATCGGCTCCGTCGACCGAGGTGCCGACCATGAACATCTGACCCACCTTGTCTTCCAGGCTGAGAGCCGCCGCCGGGTCGGGCGTGGCTGTCGGCGTCGGTGTGACCGTCGGCGTCGGCGTCGGTGACGGGGATGCCGTCGGACTCGGCGCCGGAGCCGGTGGGGGCACGCAGCCGGTCAACGTCAGGGCGGTGAGCACGAGCAGGACCGCGGAGCGCGAGGCGTTCTTCACCCCTCGATCGTCTCCCATCGGGGACGCCCCCGTCTGCCCCGCCCGGGAATCAGCCGTTTCCGACGGAGCACGTGGACTGGTCGGCCTTCGACCCGCTGACGTTGCCCGGCAGCTCGACGACCTCCGGCGCCGGCGTCGCCGTCGTGGCATCCGGTGCCGGCGTCGTCTCGACGGGTGCCGGCTGCGGCTGCGACGGATCGATCTCGACGCCGCCGTTGGCTCCCGCCTCACCGGTGAGGGCGAGGGGAGCGTTCCGGGCGAGGGCGTCCCAGAGCACGGCCGCCGCCGCGTCGTCGGGGATCACGCGGTTGGTGTCGGACGGGTCGTCGACCACGGGGTACTGCACGAAGGTGACGTCGCCGAGGGGCACGTCTTTCAGCGTGTAGCCGAGCTGCGCGAGGCGCAGCGGGTCGGCGAGGCTCTCGCTCGGGGTGATGTTGTCGACGGCGGTGTTGGCCAGGCCGATCAAGGTCACCGGGTTCGAGAGCACCTCGTCGCTGCGCAGCTTGTTGAGAAGCCGCGAGAGGTACTGCTGCTGGTTGCCGATGCGCGCGAGGTCGCTGCCGTCGCCGATGCCCTTGCGGGTGCGCAGGAACGCCAGGGCGTCGTACCCCTTCACCACGCGCAGCCCGGGCTCCCACGCGATGCCCGCGTCGTAGTCGTCGATGCCGTCGCCGCCGATGCACACCTCGACCCCACCGACGGCGTCGGTGATGTTCACGACGTTGCCGAAGCTGACCTTCGCGGCGAACGGGATCGGCTGGCCCGACAGATCCGACACCGTGTCGGCGACGCAGGTCAGCCCGCCCGCTTCGTACGCGGTGTTGATCGAGGCCTTCCCGACGCCCGACGAGACCGAGCCGTCTTCGCGCGTGCAGTCCGGGATCGCGACCTGCAGGTCGCGGGGGAACGACACCACCGTCACGCGCCGCGGGTTCGTCGAGACGTGCACGAGCAGGTTGACGTCGTTGCGGTTGCCCTCGGCGCCGGGGTCGGTGCAGCGCTCGCCGAAGGCGTCTTTGACCTGATCGTCGCACTCGTCGGTGCCCACGACCAGGAGCGAGAACGGCTCGTCGTAGGTGCTGAGCGACGGAGCCTGAGAGGGCGGGTCGTTGAGGGGCACCGCGGCATCCTGAAGCCTCTGCGACAGCGACCACGCCGTGTAGCCGCCCACGACCAGCGCGGCCAGGACGACGACGGCGACGGTGAGGGCGATGATTCTGATCCACCGCCGACGAGGCGATGCCGGGCGGACCCGCGAGCGCTGGGCGGGGGGCGAGCTCTGCATCGGGTCAGTCAACCACGCTGACCCGCGCCCACCTGTGCGCGGCGCGTCGGGGCGAACCCGTGAGAACGGCCCGGCCGCGGGCGGGGCCGCACGCCGTCACGCACGCCGACGGGGCGACCGGTGACCCGGCCGCCCCGTCGGTGGGGTCCTACTGACCGCCCTCGGTGAGCGTCACCTCGATCGGCGTGTAGTCGCCGTCGACGGTGACCCCCTCGTCCTTCAGTTCCGACAGGGCCGCCTCGATGTACTCGTTGGAGTGGGCCGTGTCGGCGGGCTCGGCGGTGATGAGGTTCAGACCGTCCTGGTTGACGGCCTTCATCGCTCCGGCGACCGTCTTGTCCCAGGCTGCGGTGTCGATCATGCCGAAGTCGCCGCCGGTCCAGATGAGCTTGTTGACCTCGTTCATCTGCCACAGCTGGTGGGTGGGGCCCACGGGGAACGCGTCGACGCCCGGCGCGGTCGCGGCGGCGTACGTGATGTCCGCGGCCTCGGTGGGGTTGTCGCGGGCGTACACCCAGCCCTTGACGACGGCCTTGAGGAAGCGCTTCGCGGCGTCGGCGTAGGCGGGGTCGTCGGCCAGTCGCTGCGTGTCGGCCCAGAGGGCGTCCTGCAGCATGGCTCCGGCGGTGTCCTCGTACGAGATCACGTCGATGTCGTCCATCGTGTACAGCTTCCCGGTGGCGGGGTCGACCGTCTCGAGCAGCTGCGCGAGCTCGTTGTAGGTCATCGCCTGGGCGGCATCCACGTCTTTGTCGAGCAGGGCGTTCATCGAGAAGTCCTGCGTCGTGATCTGCACGGTCGAGGCGTCGAGGCCCTTGTCGGCCATCGCGGCGAAGATCTCCCACTCGTTGCCGAAGCCCCACGAGCCGATGCGCTTGCCCTCGAAGTCGTCGACGCTCGTGATGCCCGAGCCCTTCCACGACACCTGGGTGGTTCCCGACTTCTGGAACACCTGCGCGATGTCGGTGAGTTCGACCCCCTGGTTCTCCATCGTGCCGAGCACCTTCGGCACCCAGGCGACGGCGAAGTCGACATCGCCCGCGACGAGCGCGTCCTGCGGCACGATGTCGCCGCCCGAGGGCAGCACCTCGACGTCGTCGAAGCCCTCCTCCTGGAAGTAGCCCTGGTCGAGGGCGACGTAGTAGCCCGCGAACTGCGCCTGCGGCAGCCACTGCAGCTGCAGCTTCACCGAGGTCAGGGGCGTGAAGTCGCCCTCGGATGCCGCGGGTTCGGAGCCTCCGCCCGAACAGGCCGACAGTGTGAGGGCCGCGACGGCGACCCCGGCGACCGCGCCGAGGGCGCGACGGGTGCTGTGTCTCATGGATGGTCCTTCCGGTTCGGGTGGAGCGTGTCGTGGTGGTGCAGGCTCTGTGAGGACCGGGATGCCGGTCAGCCGGGCGGGCGTAGCGCGCCGAGGCGTCGCGCGACGACGCGTTCGAGCAGCGCGGTCACGGCGAAGAAGATGAGACCGATCGCGATACCGCCGCCCACGAACGCCCACGCCAGGGCCGCGCGGCCCGACTTGGCGTAGGTCGCGATGGCGGTGCCGATGCCGTCGGCGGGACCGCCGAAGTACTCGGCGACCAGGGCGGAGATGACGGCGAGCGATGCCGCGACCCGCACGCCCGTGAGCAGGTAGGGCAGCGCGGTGGGGAGGGTCAGACGCAGGAAGGTCTGTCCGCCGGTGGCGGCGGTCGCGCGGAACAGGTCGCGCTGCACGGGCCGGGTCTGGCGCAGGCCCCTCAGCGTGTTCACGAACACCGGCACGAACGCCGCGATCCCGGCCACGGCCTGCCGTCCGAACTGACTGGAGGCCCCGAACATCGTGTTGAGGATGGGGGTGAGCGCGACGATCGGCACCACCGCGAGGGCCGCGACCAGCGGGGCGGTCATGCCGTCGACCGGTCGCCAGGTTGCGGCGAGGGCGGCGATCAGCACGGCGACGACGGTTCCGGCGAGGAGCCCCACGAAGGCATTGGTGCCGGTGATGCCGGCGGCCTCCCCCACCAGGGGGAAGCGCGCGACGAGCTCGGTCGCGACGGCGAACGGGTCGGGCAGCATGCGCGGCGCGCTGCCCGAGGCGACGAACGCGTACCAGGCGAGCAACCCCGCGAGACCCACGACGACGGGGGCGGCCAGGCGCGCCCAGCCCGGCAGGGGAGTGGCGTTCATCGACCACCTCCGGCGGGAAGCGAGGCCACGGCGCGCCGGGTCACGGCATCCGATGCGCTGATCGAGACCCCGGATGCCACGCACGTCCGCGCCATGAGCCGCACCCCGCTCATCGCTCGTTCGCCCGGTGGACGGGGGTGCCGTGCAACGCTTCGCGCACGGCGGTGACGCGGGCGAAGAACTCCGGCGACTCGCGCAGGTCGTCGTCGCGCTCGCGGCCGGGGCGGGTGTCGATGACGTCGGTGATCCGTCCCGGTCGGGGGCTCATGACGACCACGCGGTCCGAGAGGAACACCGCCTCGGGGATGGAGTGCGTCACGAACACCACGGCCGCTCCGGTCTCGGCGGCGATGCGCGCGAGCTCGGACTGCAACCGCTCGCGGGTCATCTCGTCGAGTGCGCCGAACGGCTCGTCCATCAGCAGCAGTCGGGGCTGGGCGGCGAGGGAGCGGGCGATCGCGACGCGCTGCTGCATGCCGCCCGAGAGCTGGTCGGGGTAGCGGCCGATGAAGTCGGTGAGTCCGACGAGTTCGGCGAGCTCCGCCACGCGGGCGTCGCGGCGGGCGCGGGGCCACTTGTGCAGGTCGAGGGGAAGAGCGATGTTCGCGGCCACCGTCAGCCACTGCAGCAGCGCCGCCTGCTGGAAGGCGATGCCGTAGTCCTGGTCGAGTCGCGCCTGGCGCGCCGACTTCCCGTACAGCGTCAGCTCGCCGCCGGTCGGACTGTCGAGATCGGCGATGAGTCGCAGCAGTGTCGACTTGCCGCAGCCGGAGGGTCCGATGAGCGAGACGAACTCGCCGGCGGCGACGGTGAGGTCGACGCCGGTGAGCGCGGTCACCTCGCCTCCGGCGCTGGGGAACACCTTGCCGACGCCCGCGGCGCGGACGGCGAGGTCGGTGGCGGTCTGGGCGGTCATGCGGTGTCCTCCCCGCGACGGAAGCGGTGTAGTGCGACGCCGACGAGGGCGACGCCGAAGGCTGCGACGAGTCCCATCACGACGGTGCCGAAGGTGGGCGCCCAGGGGGCGGCCGGGTCGGACGAGGCTTGGCCGGCGAGCTGGATGAGCATGCGCCCGATGCCGCCCCGCAGACCGATCGAGACTTCGGCGACGACCGCGCCGACGACCGCCGACGCGGCGGCGAGGCGCAGGGCGGGCAGCAGGTGGGGAACGGCGGCGGGCAGCCGTAGGCGCACCAGCGTCTGCCACCACCCGGCGGAGCTCGCCCGCATGAGGTCGAGGTGCATCGCATCCGGGGCCGAGAGGCCTCGCAACATGCCGACGGCGACGGGGAAGAACGCCAGGTACGACGCGATCAGGGCCACCGAGAGCCACGGCGGCCAGGGGAAGCCGGAGCGGTCGACCTGCGTGCCGATGGCGTTGACCACCGGGGCGAAGGCGATGAGCGGCACGATCTGGCTCACGACGATCCAGGGGAGCAGCCCCGCCTCGACGAGACGCCACCGCTGCATCGCCACGCCCAGGAGCGAGCCGACCACGACGCCGATCACCCAGCCGAGGGCGGCGAGGCCCAGCGTCATGCCGGCGGCTCCCGCGACCGACACGATCAGCGGCGGGGTGTCTCCTCCGCTCGTGGGCGCGAACATGCGCACCACCATGTCTCCCACGTGCGGCATGGCGCGATCGTGGCTGCGCGGCAGCAGGATGACGCCCGATCCGGCCGATCCGTCACTTCCGACGGTCACGCCGTCGGCGGGTCCGAGCAGCTTGTAGAGCTCCCACACCGCCACGACCGCGGCGATCCCGAGCACTCCCCAGCCGACGCGGATCGCCGTGGCGCGCCCGCGTGAGGAACGGCCGCCCCGCGGCATCCGCTCCTCGGAGACGACCGCGGTGGTCGTCCCCGGCGCGAGCACCTGGTCGGTCACCGCTTCGCCGTCACCGGGGGAGTGAGCGCCGGAATGACCGTCTCGCCGTAGACGCGCATCGTCTCCTCCTTGTTGTCGTGCTGGAGGTACCCGGCGAACTGCGTCACCCCGAGGGCGCGGAGCTTCTCGAGCTTGGCGATGTGCTCCTCGGCGGTGCCGAGCACGCAGAAGCGCTCCACGATCTCGTCGGGCACGAAGTCGACGTGGTCGTTGTTGCTCTTTCCGTGCGAGTTGTAGTCGTACCCGGTGCGCCCCGCGATGTAGTCGGTCAGCGCGGCGGGCACCGACGAGTCGCCGCCGTACTTCGCCACGATGTCGGCGACGTGGTTGCCGACCATGCCGCCGAACCAGCGGCACTGCTCGATCATGTGCGCGCGGGATTCGGGGGTGTCGTCTCCGATGTACATGGGGGCGGCGACGCAGAACGAGATCTCGTCGGGGTCGCGCCCGGCGTCTTCGGCCGCGCGGCGGACGGTGCGGATCATCCACTCGGCGATGTCGAGGTCGGCCAGCTGCAGGATGAAGCCGTCGCCCACCTCGCCGGTCAGCTTCAACGCGAGCGGTCCGTAGGCGGCGACCCACACCTCGAGCTCCGACCCGCGGCTCCAGGGGAACTGCAGCGTCGCGCCGTTGTACTCCACGGCGCGGGAGTTGCCGAGTTCGCGGATGACGTGGATCGACTCCCGCAGGGCCTTCAGCGTGGTGGGCCGACCGTTGGTCACGCGCACGGCGGAGTCGCCGCGGCCGATGCCGCAGATCGTGCGGTTGCCGTACATCTCGTTGAGGGTCGCGAAGGTGGAGGCCGTGACCGTCCAGTCGCGGGTGGCGGGGTTGGTCACGAACGGGCCGACGGTGACCCGGCGGGTGGCGGCGAGGATGGCGGAGTGGATGACGTACGGCTCCTGCCACAGCAGGTGCGAGTCGAAGGTCCACACGTGGCTGAAGCCGTGCGCCTCGGCCAGCTGAGACAGCTGCACCGTGCGTGCCGCGGGGGGATTGGTCTGCAGGACGACACCGAAATCCATGGGGTTCCTCTCAGACCAGGTACTGGCTCAGGCCGCGCTTGACGAATCGCCCGTCGCCGGGGGATCCGAGGTACGCGCCGTCGTCGACGACGACCTTGCCGCGCGAGATGACGGTGTCGACGTGGCCGTCGATCTCGTAGCCCTCCCACGCGGAGTGGTCCATGTTCATGTGATGGGTCTTGCCGACGCCGATCGAGGTGTGCCCGGCCGGGTCGTAGACGACGACGTCGGCGTCGGCACCGGGCGCGATGACGCCCTTCTTGCCGTACATGCCGAACATGCGCGCGGGAGTGGTGCTGGTCAGCTCCACCCAGCGCTCGAGGGTGATCTGTCCCGTGACGACGCCCTGGTAAATGAGGTCCATCCGGTGCTCGACCGAGCCGATGCCGTTGGGGATCGCGCGGAAGTCGCCCTGGCCGAGCGTCTTCTGGTCCTTCATGCAGAAGGGGCAGTGGTCGGTGGAGACCATCTGGATGTCGTTCGTCCGCAGCGCCTGCCACATGTGGTGCTGGTGGCCCTCGTCCTTCGAACGCAGGGGGGTGGAGCACACCCACTTGGCGCCCTCGAAGTCGCCCCACTGCTCGCTGTTCGCGCCGAGCTGGTCTTCGAGCGACAGGTAGAGGTACTGGGGGCACGTCTCGCCGAAGACGTTCTGGCCGTTGTCGCGCGCCCAGGCGAGCTGCTCCACCGCCTGCTTGGCGCTGACGTGCACGACGTACAGCGGCGCGCCGGTCAGGTGCGACAGCATGATGGCGCGGTGGGTCGCCTCCTCCTCCATCTGCCAGGCGCGGGCGACGCCGTGGAAGTACGGCGAGGTCTTGCCCTTGGCGATGAGCTGTTCGGCGAGCACGTCGATGACGGGACCGTTCTCGGCGTGCATCATCGTGAGCAGTCCGGTGTCGGCGGCGACCTGCATCGCCCGCAGGATCTGGGCGTCGTCGGCGTAGAAGACGCCGGGGTAGGCCATGAACATCTTGAAGCTCGAGATGCCCTCGTCGATCAGGCCCGGCAGTGCGGCGAGAGAGTCGGCATCCACTCCGCCCACGATCTGATGGAAGCCGTAGTCGATCGCGCAGTTGCCGGCGGCGAGTTCGTGCCAGTGCGCCAGGCCGTCCTGCACGCGCTCGCCGGCGCGCTGCACGGCGAAGTCGACGATGGTCGTCGTGCCGCCCCACGCGGCGGCGCGAGTGCCCGTCTCGAACGTGTCGGAGGCGCTCGTACCGCCGAAGGGCAGCTGCATGTGCGTGTGCGCGTCGATCCCGCCCGGGATGACGTACTTGCCGGTGGCGTCGATGACGGCGTCGACGGATGCCGCGAGGTCGTGGCCGAGCAGGGTCGACCCGGGCGACAGCACGGCGGCGATCGTCTCGCCGTCCAGGAGCACGTCGGCGGCGGTGCGCCCGGTCGCCGAGACCACCGTGCCGCCCGTGATCAGGGTGGTGGCCATGTCAGGCCTCCACGATCTCGCCGTAGGTGTCGGGACGACGGTCGCGGTAGAACTGCCAGTCGTCGCGCATCTGCTGAACGAGGTCCATGTCGAGGTCGCGGATGAGCAGCTCTTCGTGCTCGGCCGAGCCGATCGCGCCGACGTGGTTGCCGCGGGGGTCGATCACCTGGCTGCTGCCGTAGAACGACACCGCCTCGTCGCCGTACTCGTTGTCTTCGCGTCCGACGCGGTTGGGCTGCAGCACGAAGTAACCGTTGGCGACCGCGGCGCACGGCCCCTCGACCTCCCACAGGCGGTTCGACAGCCCGGGCTTGGTGGCGTTGGGGTTGAACACCATGTGGGCGCCGTTCAGGCCCAGCTCTCGCCAGCCCTCGGGGAAGTGGCGGTCGTAGCAGATGTACATGCCGACCTTGCCCACGGCGGTCTCGAACACGGGGTAGCCGAGGTTGCCGGGGCGGAAGTAGAACTTCTCCCAGAACTTCTCGAGGTGGGGGATGTGGTTCTTGCGGTAGCTGCCGAGCACGGTGCCGTCGGCGTCGACGAGCACGGAGGTGTTGTAGTACACCCCGGTCTGCGCCTCTTCGTAGATGGGGAGCACGCTGACCAGTCCCAGCTCCTTGGCCAGGGCGGCGAAGCGCTGCACGATCGGCCCGTCGACGGGCTCGGCGTAGCGGTAGTACTTCTGGTCCTGCGTGATGCCGAAGTAGGGACCGTAGAAGAGTTCCTGGAAGCACACGATCTCGGCGCCGCGGGCTGCGGCGTCGCGGGCGAACTGCTCGTGCTTGTCGAGCATCGATTCCTTGTCACCGGTCCACGTGGTCTGCGTGATGGCCGCTCGCACCGTCGTCATGGGTCCTCCTCGGTCTCTGCCCCGCCGGGGAGTGCGAGTGGTCGCATTCGTGCGGGTCGTTCTGTTACTGTCGCGCCTGAACATTTCCCGACGATTTCGTCGGGTGACTTCGTCGTTAATTGGAGCCGCATGCTCTCGCCCCGCGCCCTCGAGTCCCGCTCCGCCGCGGGGCTCGCCGCCGAGATCGCCCGTCTCGTCACCGACGGCACGCTCGGGCCGGGGGAGCGCCTTCCCACCGTCCGGCAGATGGCGGCCGACCTGGGGCTGTCCACCGGAACGGTAGCCGCGGCCTGGCGCGCGCTCGCCCAGGCGGGAGTCGTCACCTCTCGCGGTCGCTCGGGCACCTTCGTGCGCTCCGAGCGTCGCGAGTGGCTGAGTCCACGGGTACGAGGAATGTCCTCGAGCGAGCGGGCGATGCCACCGACACCCACCCCGAGCGGACTCGGCGGACGGGGCGCGCACGGCATCCGTCTCGATCTGTCGCTCGGCACGCCGGATCCGGCGATGCTCCCCTCGATCGAGCGGGCGCTCTCGCGCGCGCGACCTCGCGCCGACACCGGCCGCTATCACGACCTGCCCGTGCTCCCCGAACTGCACGACGTGCTCGCCGAGGACTGGCCGGTGCGCACGGTCGAGGCGTTGACCGTCGTCGACGGGGCGCTCGACGGCATCTCCCGCACGGTCGAGCAGGTGGTGCGCTTCGGCGACCGGGTCGCGGTGGAGTCACCGGGCTTCCCGTACATCTTCGACCTGGTCGATGCCACCGGCGGCGTCGTGATCCCGCTCGAGAGCGATGCCGACGGCATCCTGCCCGCCTCCCTGGCCCGCGTGCTCGCGCAGCGGCCCTCGACGCTGGTGCTGCAGACCCGGGCGCAGAACCCCACCGGGGTGTCGATGTCGGCGGCGCGGGCGCGACGCCTGGCAGACGTGCTGCTCACCGTTCCCGGAGGACGCGCGGTGACGGTCATCGAAGACGACCACTCCGCTCTCATCGCCACTGCCCCGGCGGTCACCCTCGCGCGGTGGATCCCCGCCCAGGTCGTGCACGTGCGCGGGTTCTCGAAGTCGCACGGCCCCGATCTGCGCATCGCCGCGCTGGGCGGACCCGCTCACATCGTCGAGCGGATCGTGCGCCGTCGCATGCTGGGACCCGGGTGGACGTCGCGGCTGCTGCAGTCGGTGCTGCTCGAACTGCTCATCGACCCGCGCTCCGTCGCGCCGGTCCGCACGGCCCGCCTCATCTACCGTGATCGGCTCGATCGCATGGCCGCGGCCCTGCGACGTCTCGGCATCGACGTGGGCGCACCCGACGGGATCAACCTGTGGCTGCCTGTCCGCGACGAGCGCGCCGCCCTCGTCTACCTCGCCGCAGAGGGCATCGCGGTCGCCGCGGGCGGGCCGTTCCTCGCCGACGCCTCGGCGCAGCAGTGGGTGCGGGTGACGGCGGGATCGGTCACCGAGAACGTTCGGCTCGTTGCCGACGCGCTCGCCCGGGCGGCCTCGGCTCCTCCGCTGTCGTAGGGGCCGTCAACCC
Source organism: Microbacterium sp. Leaf436 (assembly GCF_001424715.1). Classification (NCBI taxonomy): domain Bacteria; kingdom Bacillati; phylum Actinomycetota; class Actinomycetes; order Micrococcales; family Microbacteriaceae; genus Microbacterium; species Microbacterium sp. Leaf436. The sequence goes on along the minus strand of NZ_LMRB01000005.1, from coordinate 54,985 downwards.
CCGGATCCGATGTCGGAGGCGCCTCCTAGGGTGGATGCCATGACCGTTCCCTCTGTGCAGCTCAATGACGGAAACTCCATCCCCCAGCTCGGCTACGGCGTGTTCCTCGTCCCCGCCGACGACGCCGAACGCGCGGTGACCGAGGCCCTCGAGGTCGGCTACCGCCACATCGACACCGCGGCGATCTACAAGAACGAAGAGGGCGTCGGTGCGGCCATCGCCGCCAGCGGCATCCCGCGCGACGAGCTCTTCGTCACCACCAAGCTCTGGAACTCGCGCCACGACGGCGACGACCCGCACGCCGCGATCGACGAGAGCCTTCAGAAGCTGGGACTCGACGCGGTCGACCTCTACCTCGTGCACTGGCCGACCCCGCAGGCCGACAACTACCTCAACGCGTGGCGGAAGCTCATCGAGATCCGCGAGGCGGGCAAGACCCGCTCGATCGGCGTCTCGAACTTCCTGGTGCCGCACCTCGACCGCATCGTCGCCGAGACCGGTGTCACCCCCGTGGTGAACCAGATCGAGCTGCACCCCGCCCTCAGCCAGCGCGAGATCGCCGCGTGGGGCGCCGAGCACGACATGCACATCGAGTCGTGGGGCCCCCTCGGCCAGGGCAAGTACGACCTGTTCGAGCTGCCCGCGGTCAAGAATGCCGCCGAAGCCCACGGAAAGTCGCCCGCCCAGGCGGTGCTGCGCTGGCACATCCAGCACGGCTTCATCGTGTTCCCCAAGTCGGTGCGCCGCGAGCGCCTCGAAGAGAACTTCGACCTGTTCGACTTCGAGCTCACCGCCGACGAGATGGCCGCGATCGACCAGGTCGACCCGGGCGACGGCTCGGGCCGCGTGGGCTCGCACCCCGACGAGGTGAACTGATCTGAACCGCCTGGCGAACGCCTCGAGCCCGTATCTGCGGGCCCATGCCGACAATCCCGTCTCGTGGTTCCCCTGGGGGCCCGAGGCGTTCGCCGAGGCTGCGCGCCGCGACGTGCCCGTGATGATCTCGATCGGGTACAGCACCTGTCACTGGTGCCACGTCATGGCGCGCGAGTCTTTTCAGGATGCCGAGACCGCTGCCGTCCTCGATGACGGCTTCGTGTCGATCAAGGTCGACCGCGAGGAGCATCCCGACGTCGACGCCGCCTACCTCGACGCCGCCTCCGCCTTCACTCCCCATCTGGGGTGGCCGTTGACGGTGTTCGCCTCTCCCGAGGGGCGCGTCTTCTACGCCGGCACGTACTTCCCTCCCGCTCCCCGCCCCCCGCAGCCGTCGTTCCGCCAGGTGCTCGCCGCGGTGCGCGAAGCGTGGACCCTGCGGCGAGACGAGGTGGATGCCACCGGCTCCTCGCTGCGCGACGCGCTCGCCGCCGCGGCGACCGATGCCGCAGACGCGCCGCCCACGCTCGACCAGCTCGCGGCGGCCGCCCGCACCGTCGCCGCACGCGAGGACCGCGAGTACTCCGGTTTCGCAGCGGGCCCGGCGTTCGAGACGCCGAAGTTCCCCAACACCCCGGTGCTGCGATTCCTGCAGCACCCCGCGCTCGTCGACGCCGCCCCCGAGGCCGCACCGGTGGCATCCCGTGCCCTGGCGGCGATGCGCGACTCCGAGATGCACGACACGATCGACGGCGGCTTCTTCCGCTACGCCACGCGCCGCGACTGGAGCGTGCCCCACTTCGAGCGCATGCTCACCGACAACGCGGGCCTCGTCGAGGTCGCGCTCGCCGCGCGAGACGAGGTCACCGCCACCGACGCCGCGCGCTTCCTGGTCGACGTGCTCCAACTCCCCTCCGGGGGGATCGCCGCGGCCCAGGACTCCGAGTCGATCATCGACGGCGCGCGCAACGAGGGCGGCTACTACCGCGCGTCCGCCGAACAGCGGGCGGGGCTGGCTCCTCCGGCGTTGGACGCCAAGGTCGTCACCGGCTGGAACGGCCACGCCATCGCCGCGCTCGCCGCCGCGGGCACGCGCACCGACCCCCGTTCCGTCGAGGCCGCCCGCTGGGCCGCCGACGCCGTGCTCGAGAACAACGTCGCCGACGACGGGACGCTCCGCCGCGCCTCGCTCGACGAGATCCGCTCCGCCGCGTCCGCGACGCTCGAGGACTACGGCGGCTTCGCCCGCGGTCTGCTCGCCCTCGCCCGCGCGACCGGCGAGGTGGCCTACGCCGAGCGGGCCCGCGCGTTGATCGATCTGTGCCTCGGCGACGACGGCATCGCTCCCCCCGGCGGCGGGGATCCCGTGCTGACCGCGCAGGGGATGCAGCCGCGCGGGGTGCCCAGCGACGGAGCCGCTCCCTCGGGCCCGTCCGTGTTCGCCGCCGCCGCTCTCGACCTGTGGCGTCTGGGCGCGGGGGAGCGCTATCGCGAAGCCGCCGACACGCTGGTGCGCGTGGCCGCCGACGCGGCTCTCGCCGCGCCGCTCGCGCACGGCGCGATCCTCGAGGTGGCCCTCGGACTCGCCGCCACCCCGCGCCAGGTGGTCGTGGTCGGAGACTCGGATGCCGAGATCGCCGACGCGGCGCGCCGCGTCGCCGCCGACGTGGTGGTCGTCGTGTCGCCGGCACAGGCCGCAGCCTTCGCCGCGGCGGGCTTCGAGCTGTTCGTAGGCAAGAGCGCCCTGGCCGGCGAGGCGACGGCGTACGACTGCCGCGCGTTCACGTGCGCGTTGCCGACGACGGATCCGGCGCGACTGGTCTGAGGCGGGTCCGCCCTCTCCGCGCGTTTCCCTGCTGCGCGCGGCCGGTGCGTTCCGACCCCCGCGCGGTGGTCCGCGGGCCGTCCGACGCCGGGTGAGAGCCCGGATGAACAGCGCCCGAGCGGTCCCTCGCCTCCGGGCGCAACCGCCGCGGCATCGGGCGGGTATGACGTTCTTCACCCGGGGCGAGCGGCGCGGGCACGCCCAAGGCGTTCGGCGCGGTGGGCACAGGATCTCGGCAGTGCGCCCTGTCCGGCGCCCCCGATCCGGCAGAAGAGGACCCGCCCATGACCACGAACACGCCGCCCCGAGCTCTCATCACCGGAGTGACGGGTCAAGACGGGGGACACCTGACCGAGCTGCTCCTGCAGAAGGGGTACGACGTCTTCGGTCTCGTCCGTGGGCAGCGCAACCCGCGTCGCGACGCGTTCGCGCTCGAGTTCCCCGCCGTCACCCTCATCGAGGGCGACCTCACCGACCTCACGTCCCTCATCCGCGCCGTCGAGGTGAGCCAGCCCGACGAGCTGTACAACCTCGGTGCGGTGAGCCACGTCGGGTACTCCTTCCACAACCCGCTCCTCACCGCCGAGGTCACGGGCAAGGGTGTGCTCCACGTGCTCGAGGCGGTGCGCCTGGCGGGACGTGCGGGGTCGACGCGCGTCTATCAGGCGTCCACCTCCGAGATGTTCGGCGGTCTCGACTACAACCGCCCCGCGACCGGATACACCGAGCAGTCGACCTTCCACCCCCGGAGCCCCTACGGCGTCGCCAAGTTGTTCGGCCACTGGGCGGCGACGAACTACCGCGAGAGCTACGGGATGTTCGTCTCGTGCGGCATCCTGTTCAACCACGAGGGCGAGCGACGGGGCGTCGAGTTCGTCACCCGTAAGATCACCGACGCCGTCGCGGGCATCGTGACCGGCCGCCAGTCCCACCTCGAACTCGGTGACCTCACGCCGCGGCGCGACTGGGGATACGCGGGCGACTTCGTCGAGGGCATGTGGCGCATGCTGCAGCACGACCAGCCCGACGACTTCGTGCTCGCCACGGGCGAGACCCATTCGATCGAGGACTTCCTCACGCTGGCGTTTGCCGCGGCGGGCATCGACGAGTGGCGCCCCTACGTCGTTCAGAACCCGGCGTTCTTCCGACCCGCAGAGGTCGACGTGCTGCTCGGCGACCCGGCCAAGGCCGAGAGCGTGCTCAACTGGCGTCGCCGCGTAGACCTCCCCGAGATGACGCGTCGCATGGTCGCGCACGACCTGGCCCTCAGCGCCGCGCCGGTCGCCGCGGGATGAAACGCCTCGTCATCACGGGCGTCGGCGGTTTCGTCGGCGGTCACCTGGCGAGAGCGGCCGCCGAGGCCGGATGGTCGGTGTTCGGTATCGGCCGCACCGAGCGGGCGGCATCCGGGATCGAGCAGGCGCTCGACGGCTATGCGGGGGTCGACCTGCGGCACGAGTGGCCGGCGTCGGCGCCGTCGGACGCCGCCATCGTGCACTTGGCCGGTCTCGCCGCCGTCGGTGCGTCGTTCGACCGGCCGCAGCAGTACATCGCCGACAACAGCGCGATGACGACCGTGCTCTGCGAGGCGGCGCTGCGTTCCGGCGGCGGTGGGCGCATCGTGGCCGTCAGCTCCGGCGCGGTCTACGCGGCCTCCGCCGGCGAGTCGGTGCGCGATGAGTCCTCGCCGATCGGATTCTCGTCGCCCTACGTCGTCAGCAAGATCCTCGTCGAGAACCAGATCGCGTTCTATCGCGCGCGCGGACTCGACGCGGTGGTGGCGCGACCGTTCAACCACTTCGGTCCCGGGCAGGGTCCCGGCTTCCTGGTGCCCGACCTGGCGCGCCAGCTCACGGCATCCGCCCCCGGTGAGCCGCTGACCGTCGGTAACCTCGACACTCGCCGTGACTACTCCGACGTCCGCGACGTCGCCCGCGCCTATCTCGCTCTCGCCGACGCGCCGGCCTTGACCCATTCGCTGTACAACGTCGCCTCGGGTGTGGCTCGTTCCGGCCGCGACGTCGTCGACGCGATCTGCGCCGCCGTGGGGCGCGAGATCCCCCCGCTGCGCGTCGATCCCGATCGCATCCGTCCCTCCGACCCGGCATCGATCCGCGGTGACGCGTCTCGGTTGCGCGCCGAGACCGGATGGCAACCGCTCTTCGCCTTCGAGACGAGCATCGCCGACGCCGTCGTGAGCCTCGATGGGGCGGGCGCAGCGTGGCCGCCGTCCGACGCATCGGCGCTGCGGAGCGCCTGAGCCGGACTGCACGTCGGCGGGCGTCGGACGCCGTGGGGCCGGCGGCCTCTCCTCGCGCGGCGGGCCGTTCCTGTGTCCGCCGCGGGGGAAGAGCGGGCGAGCGAAGAACGCCGATCTCCCGTCGCGCGGGTGAAGTGCGGTTGTTCGAGCCGCGGAATGACGCGGAAGCAGCGCGAACCTGACAAAGCCTGATGCCTAACCTCGGCGCAACCTGAGTCCTCGGGTGACGTTCACCGCCACGTCGGCGGCACCTTCGGGGGTGGGCATGTTCCTCTCTTCACGTCTCTGGCCCGGTTCGATCGTCGCCACGATGGTGTTGATGGTGGGGACGGCCGTTCCCTTCGACGCGGCGATGGCGGTCTCACGTGTGGTCGTTTCCGCGGCCGCGCCCTCGACCGCTGACGCTCCGGCGCTGGCGGCGTCCGACGAGCCCTCACCGCCCCCGGCGCTTCCCGACGGGTCTTTCACCATTCCGGCGAGCACCGACGTGGCAGACGGCGCCGAGCCGGCGGCGGTGCCCGCGATCGAACCGCCGCCCGTGGGCGCTGCCGTAGACGAGTGGGAGCGACGCCGCGTCCCCACCTCCGGTCTGAGCCCGGTCGATGAGGGCGAGGACACCACGCGGTACGTCAGCGGCACGGGCTCGACCGTCACTCGGGTGTCGTCCACGCCCGAGCGGGCGCGGCAGGACGACGGAACGTGGGTCGATGTGAACACGTCGGTGTCGCGCGACGGCGCGGACTGGACCGTCGACGACCACCCGTTGGCTCCCGTCTTCCGGGGAGGCGCCGACGAAGCCCCCTCGGTGACGGTCTCGCGCGAGGGCCACGACGTCTCGTTCGCTCTCGTCGGCGCGGAGCCCGGCGAGGTCGCCGCCCCGTTCTGGTGGTGGGACGACTGGGAGGAGCTCACCTACCAAGACGTGGCGGGCGGTGCCGACCTCGAGTACCGCGTCGAGCCGGGCGGGGTCAAGGAGTCGCTCGTGCTCGATGCCGCTCCCGCGTCTCGGCCGTCGTGGACCTGGCGTATCGATGCCGGTTCGCTCACCCCGGCGCTCGGCGAGGCGGACTCCGTCGTGTTCACCGACGCATCGGGCGCCGAGGTACTGATGATCCCCACCCCGATCGCCACCGACTCCAGTGGCGTCGAGGGCGAGTCGGGCGACGCCGAGGTGGCCCTGAAGGTCGCGCTGTGGAAGGCGAGCGACGGGTCGTGGCGGTACACCCTGCGCGCCGACCGCGAGTGGTTGCGCGACCCCGCGCGTGTGTACCCGGTGCGTATCGACCCGACGGTGATGACGCCCAACGGCGCGACCGCGTACAAGTCCGACGGAACCGTGTGGCATGGCGCGCAGATGATCGGCAATACGCGCGAGGGCAACGGGAACCGGTACTGGCGCTCGGTGGTCTCGTACGACTACGGACACCTGCCCGGGCAGTTCATCGTGGCCGCCAACATGGCGGTGGGATACGACGGTCAGGGTACGACGTCGTGGCAGCAGGGATGGGTCCAGCATGCGAGCGGCTTCTCGTACAACGCGATGGGATCCCACCTCGGTTATTTCAACCTGGCGACCGACTGGGCTGAGGTCGAGGGCGACGGTATCGTGGCCCGGCTCGCGAGCAACCTGCGCATCGGAGACCGCCCGGCGTTCATGATCGGCGGCTGGGAGGGCTCGTCGTACTCGCTGAAGCGTGTGCAGTCCGCCCTGTGGGTGGAGTCGTGGAACTACCCGTCCGTCGGCGGCTGGGGTCCCGCCGACGGGGGTGGCGGCGTATCGCTGACGCCGGTGCTCGGCCTGAACGCGTACAACCCCGGCAACCGCACGCAGCAGTACGCTTTCGAGCTCGCCACCGACCCGGGTATGACGAAACTCGTCGCCGGGCGCGGGTGGGAGGGTGGTACGCAGTATCAAGTGCCCTCTGGTGTCTTGCGCACGGGCACGACGTACTACTGGCGCGTCTCGGTCGTCGACGATCTCAACGGTCTGTGGGGCCAATCGACGCAACGCCAATCGCCCGTGTACAGCTTCACGACGAACAACGTGCCGCTTCCGGATGCCGCGACGGCGGCGCCGGGCAGCGCGGTCACCGAGACGCCTACCACGGTGACGACGGTGACCCCGAGCCTGCGCGTCGGAGCCGTCGCCGACACGGACGGGGTCGGCGGCTCGATGAGGTACCAGTTCAAGATCGCGACGGGTCAGGACGCGCGATCGGGAGCCGTGGTGACGTCCGGCTGGATCACGGCCGAGAACGGGATCGCCTCGTGGACCGTCCCGCCGGGAACCCTGCAAGACGGCGGCGTGTACTCGTGGACGGTCACCACCAACGATGGACAGGACACGAACACCGAGAACGGCTGGGTGCGTCGGCTGCGCACCGACCTCCGCCTCGGAGCGTCGGGGCCGTCTCCGTACGACTCCGCCGGCGCGGTGACGACGAACCTCGCCAATGGCAACGTGAACGTCTCGTTCGCGTCCCCGACCGTGCAGACCCTCGGGGGTGCGATGGGGATGTCGTTCACGTACAACTCGCAGGAGGTCCCGGGCGCCAATCGGGGTCTCGTCGGCGAATACTTCGATGCCCGTGCGGGAGGGGCGCCACCGACAGCACCGAGCGGGTACACCTTCACCGACAAGACGGCGATCATGGTGCGAACCGATCCCGCCGTGTCGTTCCGGTGGGGCCTGGGGGCACCGGCAGAGGCCGTCCCAGCGGATCATTTCCTGGCCCGGTGGACGGGGTTTCTCACGGTGCCGTCGGAGTTGGTGGGGAAGTCTCTTCGCTTCGGAGCCACTCACGACGACGGAGTTCGCGTCACGTACGACGGGCGACGGGTGATCGACCGGTGGGACGGCGGCACCATGACGACGGCGAGCGGGTCGCCGGTCACCGTGGCCGGAGGAGCGAAGCCGATTCAGGTCGAGTACTACGAGCAGGTGGGGCTGTCGCAGGTCGACCTGTGGGTCGAGTACACGCACGACGGCGCGTCTTCGCCCATGCGGGTGAACGTCCCGCCCGACTGGTTCACGAAGCGCGTCTCGACGCTTCCGCAGGGGTGGGGCGCCTCGGTGCCGTTGGCGGGTGCCGCCTCGTCATGGGTTCTGGCGCAGCTCACCGACGCCTCGGTCGTGCTGACCGACGTCACGGGCAAGACGCACACGTACGTCAAGATCGCCGCGGGGGGATACAAGGCTCCCGACGGCGAGTACGGCGTGCTCTCGTTGGACGGCAACGGCTGGGTCGTGCTCACCGACGAAGACGGCACGGTCTATCACTTCACCAAAGAGGGGCGCGTGGCCTCGGCCACGCCGCCCGAAGACGTTCGTAAGGCCGCCGCACCGCAGTCGATTCTCGATGCCAACGGGGTGACCACCGAGGTGGTCGATCCGGTGTCGCAGAGCGGCGGTCAGTACACGCGCAAGGTCGTGTTCGGCTACCAGAACGGGGACCGCTCGTCGTGCTCCGAGCGATCGAGCGCGGGCTACGCGAAGGCACCGGTCGACATGCTGTGCCGGATCTCGTACCCCGACGGGTCGCAATCGCAGCTGTTCTACAACGTCAACGGACAGCTCGCGGCCATCCTCGATCCCGGCGACGAGCTGACGCTGTTCGGATACGACACTGCCGGCGGCTTGCTGAGCCAGATCCGGGATGCCACGGCCAATGACAGCGTCCCCGTCCCTGCCGCGGCGGGGGTGAACGATCCCGCGTCGACGTCGATCATCTACGACGGCACGCGCGCCACGGGGGTGACGCTCCCGGCGCCGGATGGCGTCACGGCAGCCGAGCGTCCGGCGCGCACGTTTTCGTACGGTGACGGACGTACGACGGTGGCTGTGTCGGGTCTGGCGGGGGTCTCTCAGACGGTCACCTATGACGCGGCGTGGCGGCAGACGGCATCCACGAGCGCGATGGGGGTGTCGACGAGCCAGGAATGGGATGCTGCGAAAGACCTCGTGCGGCGCATCACCGATGCCGCGGGCCTGGTGTCGACGAAGGTGTACGACCGCACCGATCGGGTGGTCGCAGCCTACGGCGCGGCGCCCGCGGCATGCTTCCGCATTGATGGGCGGCCGGTCGATCGGCCGGCGGAGGCGGCGGGCTGCGGTGTCGTGCCGTCGTCGACCGGAACCGTGTACGACGGCGGGCTGAATGGCCTGCAGGTCGCGTACTACTCGAACACGCGCAAGCTCTCGGGCAAACCCGACGCGTACGCCCTGGGTGTGGGTCCGGCGGACGGGACGTTCGAGAAGGACTGGGGTGGGGGCTCGCCGATCGCGGGGACGGTGTCGAGCGACAACTTCTCTCTGCGTGCGACCGGTCTGATCACGTTCCCTCAGTCCGGGACGTATCAGCTGCGGACCAGCACCGACGACGGCTCGCGTGTCTGGCTCGACGACGTCCTGATGATCGACCGCTGGGTGGATCAGGGGCCGACGGCCGCCGACAGCGTCGCGTTCACGGTGGGCGAGGGGGACGTGCGCCGTGTGCGGGTGGAGTACTACGAGAACGCGGGCGGCGCGCGCGTCGACCTGCAGTGGAAGCCGCCGGGGGCGGGGTCGTTCCAGGCCGTGCCCGGAAGTCAACTGCGCCCCGACTACGGGCTCGTGACCCGCTCGACGGTGGACGATTCCACGTCGGTCGCGGGTGCGGCGGCCCCGTCGATCGTTACCGAGACGACGTATCAAGACCCCGTCGTCGGACAGGTGTCGGCCTCCACGGTCGACCCCGGCGGTCTGGCGTTGAAGAGCACCGCGGTGTCCGAGACGGTGAACGGCGCCGGATGGCTGCGTCAGAAATCGAAGGCACTGCCGGCCGCGGCGGCGTCCGGTTCGATCACGGATGCCAAGAGCACCACGCGCGCCTACTACGGCGACGCCGAGCAGCTGTCGGAAGACACCTGCGGCGTCCCCGCGGGCACGCACCAGTTCGGGATGCTGAAATCCTCGACGGGGCCGGCACCCGCCAGCGGCCCCGCGATCGTGACGTCGTACGTGTACGACGTGATGGGTCGTGCGGCCGGCACGCGGGTCACCGGCGACGAGGCGTGGTCGTGCACGACGGTCGACGCCCGCGGGCGCACGGTGAAGGAGGTTTCGGCGGGCGGGGATGATGTCGCAACCGACACGGTCACGACGGCCTACTCGCCGACGCCCGCGGGACTCTCGGTCACGGTGACCGGAACCCCCGTGCCCGGGTCGCTCACGTCGGCGACGACGACAACCACCGACCTGCTCGGGCGCGTTGTCGCGTACACCGACGTGTGGGGTGTCGTCACGACGCCGGTCTACGAATCGCTCACCGGCCGCGTGCTGCACGTGACGACGGCCGGTCCCGGCATCGCCTCGTCGACGACGGCGTTCGCCTACGACCGCGACGGTAAGACGACGACGGTGACGTTCGACGGGCAGGTGTATGCGGCGTCGTCGTTCGATGCGAAGCAGCGCCTCGCGCAGGTGTCGTACCTGGGTGGGTCGGCGCTCGGAGTGTCGTGGGACGACACGCGCGGCACGATCGGGTCGCAGACGTGGTCGTTCCCCTCAGCGGCCTCGATCACCGATGAGGTGACCCGGTCGGTCGCGGGTCGGATCGTGCGCGAGAGCATCTCGCAAGACGGGCAGTCGTTCGACTCCACCTACGGCTACGACGCGGCAGGACGTCTCGTCTCCGCGAAGATTCCCGGTCATGAGTTGTCGTATGAGTTCGCGTTGTCGGGTGGGTGCGGGCCGAACACCTCCGCGGGTGCATCGGGTAACCGCACGCGATACGTCGATCGATACACGGCGCCGGGGTCATCGCAGACGGCTGTGATGACGGCGGAGTACTGCTACGACTGGGCCGACCGCCTGTTGTCGAACCCGGTGTGGGGTGCGGGCCCTGGGGCGTCACAGATCGCTGACGGATTCAACGCCGACGAGATCACGTACGACCTCCGCGGCAACACGACGCGTCTGTCGAACCTGTTGTTCTCGTACGACGCAGACAACCGCCATGTCGGGACGAGGACGTATGCCGGGTCCACGGTGTCGCTGGTACGGGATGCGTCGGGCCGGGTGGTGTCGCGGTCCGTGGATCCGGCCGGTGATGCACCGAAGGTGACCTCTCGCTACATCTACGCCGGTGCGGGGGACAGCCCGTGGGCAGTGGTATCGGGGGACACCACGGCGGTGGTGTTCCTGTCACTGCCCGGTGGGGTGACGGTCGACGTTCCCACATCGGGCACGGCGACGTGGTCGTATCCGTCCTTGCAGGGGCACACGGTGACGACGGGGGATGGTTCGTCGGCGTCCGGCGTGCAGCTGTATGACCCGTTCGGTCAGCCCCTCGACGCCGACACGCTCGCGCTGGGTACGGGGGCGGCCAATGAATCGGGCGCAGTGAACGGGACGACGGGGTGGTTCCAAGGGGCGCAGAAGCTGACCGAAGCGTTGGAGACGGCGCTGATCGTCGAGATGGGCGCCCGCCTGTATGTACCGGCGTTGGGTCGGTTCTTGCAGGTGGACCCGGTGGAGGGCGGCGTCGATAACGACTACGTCTGGCCCACGGACCCGGTCGGGAAGAATGACCTCAGCGGGAAGTTTGCGGTCGACTGGCTCACCGTCCTGGATGTCGCGTCGGTGGCCCTCATGTTCGTGCCCGGGGGCCAGCTTGTCGGAGCGGCCTTGAAGGTTGCCTCAGTGGCCATACGGGTGGCCAAGGTTGCCGCTGATGTGGTTAAAGCTGTTCAGATCGTGCGTCGAGCATCTCTCTACACGCGGGGGGTCCCAGGCGCTGCTGGCCAGATGATTGCGACGGCGCGGTCCGCACGATGGGCGGCAGGGCTTTGGAAGGGGCGGAGTGCAACGCCGAGGACGTCCAGCCACGGAACCCCAATGCAAACTGGCAAGTCTGGTCGATGGGTCCGCGGGCCTCATTACTTGGCGAGCGAAGGGCGGACGAAGTGGAATTACGGGCGGAATAAAGTGAAGCAGAATTTTCACGTTTACTATTGATAACGGAGGGTTGAATGCCCAACATCTGGCAGAGGCTTCAGCGATCGAGTCGTGCACTGGTCATGGTTCGCGGCGAAGACCCTTTTTTTGCACTGTTTGTCCTCGAGCGTAGGTCGGCCTCGGAATTCCTGGTCGAGGTAACATTCAGTCCCGAGGTGGCGACCATGGGTGGCGTCGAGACTGACGTGATAGTCACTTGGGGCTCGATTCATGAGATCTGCGATTGGGTCGATAGCTTCTCTCGAAGCATGTCCTTTGAACTTGCCCCTAAGGATCGTGAGCAGGAACTGGTTCGACATTATTTCGAGGAGCCCAGGGAAAGGATCGCTATGCCGGATGTAGCGAACCCTTGGTCAACTTACTAATTGAGACTGTGCGAGGGAGTTACATCAGGGTGCACCGAGGTGCCGGTCCGTGGCCGCGCTTGTTGCTCCGATACATATCGCGGTATCGCAGCCGGTACGGGCACTGCCCGCCCGGCCAGAGATGGAGCTGCAAATAGTGTTTGCTGAAGAAATTAACGCCCTGCAAAGGGTCGTGCAGATGCAGGGATTCGACGCGACAATCTCGGATCGGCGTTACGTTTATCTAATCTTGCACTGGACTGGTGGTCGGCTGCGCCGGAAGCACAGCCTCTCTCTCATCTTCGACGGGGAACGGAATGGTCTCCCACGAATACTTGCTGAATACAACACTCGGGCAATGTGCGTCGGTCGTGGATCGGTGTCTGTAGGAACCGATGAACTAATCTCAGAAACTTTTTCTCGCCGGTTTTTCTCCCTCGTTGATGATGTACCGTCAACGGTGCAGACAATGAGGCGCGGCATTCCATTTGGAGTCCCTGCAATCCGGCCACGCGAGTGGTTTGGGCCGTTCTCAAAGCGGCAGCAGATGTACGCCGCGCGCCTTATCGAAGTTCCGACCATCACGCTTTATGGATTTTGGGCCAGATGGGGCGTCAAAGGAGGGTTTCACAGAAGAACGGTTCTTCCTGCTCCTGGCGGCCGCGCCCGAGGAGGCCGTTCCGCTCCTTCACGGTCACTTCAATGAACGCTACCCCGAGATGGACATTAGCCATATTTCCCTTGAGATGGATGACATGAGGCTAGAAACTGTTGTGAGTGGATTTGCCCTCTTCATTACGTCACGAACTTCTCGGCTAGATGAGCTTGCATTTGCCAGAGCGTTCAATTTTGAGCCCATCATGCGGGAGGATGATTGACGCTTTACGCATCTATCGCCGGCGACGGTGGTGCGACCGAGCTGATCGTCGAGACGGGCGTCCGCGTTTATGTCTCCGCGTTGGGTCGGTTCTTGCAGGTCGATCCGGTGGAGGGCGGCGTCGATAACGACTATTTCTGGCCGACCTATCTCATCGGGAGGAACGATTACCGACTCACCGGCTGGTAAGGCAGCGTTGTTCGCGTGCGGGTTCGTCCCAGGACTAGTGGGCGCTGCCTGCGGAGTCGTGGAGACCTTGGCCTATGTGGCGCAGGGACGGCTCGGCGACGCAGCTGTCTCCGCCGCAGGCGCGGTCGCGGGAAGCATAGGCATGAAGGCCGTCTTCAAAGCTGCCGCCTCCACGCTTCAGGCAACAGTGGGGGCCCGAGCGATCGCACAGCTTGGCCGAGTAACGACCCGCGTCGAAGTGCGGCCGATCTCCCGCACTGTTCGCACACAACTAGAAGTACCACTAACCGCGGTGTTCAACGTTGCCGACAACGGGATGGGTGACGCCGTACGTCCGTTGGTAACCGGTTGGCGAGTGAACGTTTTTGGTACGCAAGCAACAAAGCGTAGCGGAGGATGGATGCGGGCCTATGTATATTGAGCGCATACCAGGTTCTGCCCGCGGGGCTCGCGTCGGAGGGTGCCTTTTTGCGGCGGCATTCAGCGCGCCAATGCTCACGTATGACTGGAGCTTGCCGGGGACGAAATCCGCACTCTGGCTGCTTCTCGTCACGGTCTTCTGGTTGGTTCGTCCGTGGTTCATGGGTGTTTGGCTAACTTCGGAATCGGTCATTGTTCGTGGCTGGTTCCGAACATCGGTCATGCTTCTGGCTGAGATCGAAGGAGTTTCTATAGTTCGGTACGCCGGCATGTTCTCGTGGGGATCGATCGGTTGGCTGCCCCTTGCGGGTGCAGTGGCGGTTGTGAAGATCCGAGTGAAGGGCGAGGCGCGCGATTTTCCCGGAACCATCGGAAGGCAAGTAACCGTCCGAGCGGTCGCTCGTCGAATCCGGGAGGCCGCGGGGATTGCATTGACACGCTCGGACTTCGATCCTTTGCAGTGAGCGCAGGCGTTGTGGACGGCGTACCAGGCGGACGGCTCTGCCAAGGCTAGGTGGACAACGACAACGTGTCCGCGGTATCCCCTTCTCAGGTAAACGCCGCAGATGCCGTCCTGGCGCGTCCAGAAGCCCCCGGCGCGATCGTCGCGGGCGCCTGTACAAGGGCAAGTCTGAGGCCTGCCAATACGATCGCGCGTTGGTCAGGACGTCTTGCAGAGACGATCACGGCCTCAGGCTCCCGGGAAACGTGCTGCACCGGTGAACACCTACGCTCGAGGTAGTCGACAAGGCAAAATTCGATACTACTGAGTGAAAGTTGTTGCGGTAATGAGTATCGATCGAAGAACAAGGAACGGCCGCGTCTTTCGCCTTTTCGTGATGACGTTGATTTTGATTTGGTTTCCGATAGGGGCTCTGATTGCAAGCATTGGACGACCCATTGAGGAGATTTTGTTGTTGATCCTTCCTGTATTTCCTGTGATCGTGGGTCTTGTTTGGGCGTGGCTGCGTGTTTGGTGGGTAGGAGTCTTTCTTGAGAGCGAGATGCTGGTGGCTCGTTCGTGGTGGCGGACACGCTCCTACTTGCGTAGCTCCATAAGGCGAGCGACGGGGGTGTTAGAAGAAGGGTGGTTCTACATTCTTTGCTGGCCCGTTGTGAGCCGATCCTTGCAGAGTGGGGTCGTGCAGCTCGAAACTCAGGACAACCTTTTTGTTTTAGATGGTTCTCTCACGTCCCTTGGCTCCGCGCGTGCGGAGGCAGAGCGGGTAAATCGCTGGCTTGGGCTGGATGTGGGAGCGGGCGAGGGTCCGAGGCGACGTCGATCACAGTATGAATAGCCCAGTGATGCGGTACCCAAGGGTGCGCGAATGACGTTTGTCCACCCGGCCAGGGATGGAGCCCCAAGCGACGATTACCGATAAATCGAGTGGAGTTCCGGCGAAGGCCGGACAACTCCGTAGCCGCGCTTGTTGCTCCGATGGTCGTCGGTCATCCTGCGTCACGACCAGAGGCAATCTCCGCCTGGCGATGACGACGATGCTCGTCGACTGAGCGGATCGGGAGTCCGCCAGAGGCCTGCCTCGTGGGGTATCGGGGCTGAACCCACTCGTTCACTCCAGCAGATGCCGCAGATACCGTCCCGGCGCGTCCAGAAACCCCCGGTGCAGTCGCACCAGTTCCAGGTCTTCCCACGCGCTCTCGCGAATGCCCCACTCGCCGAGCTCGAGGATCGTCGCGCCCGGCAGGGCGGCGAGCACGGGGGAGTGGGTGGCGCAGATGACCTGCGTTCCGCGTGAGCGCATGCGGTCGAGCGACGCGAGCCAGCGCAGCGTCGACGAGAACGACAGGGCCGCCTCGGGCTCGTCGAGGCACGCGAGGCCCGCAACGTAGTGCTCGTGGTCGAGGGCTTCGTCGAGCAGGGCGTTGAACGACTCGCCGTGGCTCATCTCATGCAGGCTCGGCGCCGGGCCGCCCAGTTCTTCGCGCCACGAGTAGTAGCCGTGCATGGTCTCGGCGCGTAAGAAGAAGCCCCAGCGCGGCGCGCGGGGGCTGCGCTCGATACGCAGCCACTCGCCGAGGGCGCTTTCGCTGCGGCGGGTCTCGGTGCCGCCGTTCGTCGAGCCCCCCTCGGCGGGAAGCCCGGCGGCCTCGGCGATGCCCTCGATGAGGGTGGACTTGCCCGAACCGTTCTCGCCGACGAGAAAAGTGACGCCGGGACCGAACTCCCACCCGTCGCCCGCCGCGACCTCGAGAAACTGCGCCACCGCCGGCACGGTCGCCGGCCACGCGGTGTGGTCGACGGGGGCATCGCGGAACAGCTTCACCCGCTGCACCGGCCGCGGGTCGTGCAGCCACTCGTCGCCGCGGCTCACGTCAGATCCAGGTGGGCAGCCAGTTGTGCAGGCGCCAGAACTCGTACGGCACCGGCAGCCCCGCCCACACGGGGTACCAGAACACCGAGATCCCCACGCACACCACCACGAAGACGAGCACGACACCCTGACCGCCCGCGCGCGACATGCCGCGCGTCCCCTGGGCGATGTCACGCAGGGCGAACGCGAGCGCGAGCACCAGGAACGGCAGCATCGCCACCGTGTAGAACTGGAAGATGGTGCGCTCGGGGTACAGCAGCCACGGCACGTAGGTGGCGGCGAGCCCCGTCAGCACCAGCGCATGGCGCCAGTCCCGCGCGATGACGAACCGCACGAGCAGATACACGGATGCCGCGACCCCGGCCCACCAGATGAGCGGGTTCGCGAGGCTCGAGATCGCCTCGGTGCAGCCGTCCGGCAGGGCGCAGCCGTTCACCCCGAAGTCGTCTTGGTGCCAATACATCGACGTCGGGCGAATGAGCAACGGCCACTGCCAGGCGGGGCTGGCGTAGCTGTGCGGGGTGACGAGCCCGACGTGGAAGTTGTACATCGCCTGGTGATAGGCCCACAGGTTCTGCAGGGGCTGCGGCACCCACGACCAGAACCCGCTCGCCGACGCCGCGAGGCCGCGCATGTACCCGCCCGAGGTGAACAACCAGCCCGACCAGCTCGCGAGGTACACGACGGCGGCGACCGGAACGAGCAGCACGAACGAGGCGAGGCCCTGGCGCACGGCATCCACCGGCCACTGCACGACACCCGCGCGGCGGCGCGCGAGCGCGTCGGTGACGACGGCGTAGATCCCGACCCCGGCGAGCACGTACAGGCCCGACCACTTCACGCCGGTCGCTGCTCCCGCTGCGGCACCCGCGGCGAGCAGCCAGGGGCGGTTCCAGAGGATCGGCCCCCACCGGGGAGGACCGCCCTCGCGCGCCGCGACGAGACGGGCCAGACGATCGCCGGTGCGCCGGTGATCGAGGGCGACGAACCAGAACGTCAGCACGACGAAGAACGTGAGAAAGATGTCGAGCAGCGCGATGCGGCTCAGCACGATGCCGAGGCCGTCGATGGCGAAGAGACCGGATGCCACGGTCGCCAGCGGAATGGATCGCGTGAGCGTCCGCGCGAACAGGTAGATCAGCAGCACCGTGGCCGTGCCGAAGACCGCGGCCGAGAGGCGCCATCCGGTCGCGGAGTCGGGGCCGAGCACCGCCATGCCGGCGCCGAGCAGGATGCGTCCGAGCGGGGGGTGCACGACGTAGCTGCCGATGCCGGTGAAGACGTCGGTGTCACCGGCGGCGAAGCTGGCGTCGGCGCCCTCGGGCCACGTCGAGGGGTACCCGAGCACCCACTGGCTCCACGAGTCCTTCACGTAGTAGGTCTCGTCGAACACGAGCTGGTGCGGATTGCCGAGGTCGATCAGACGCAGCACGGCCGCCACGACGGTGACGAGGGCGGGAGCCAGCCATCGCCACACGCGCAGACCCCGGGGATCGAGGAGCATCGCGTCACGCCACCGGTCGAGTCGCGTTCGCTCGATCGGGGCCAGCAGAGGAGGGCCGACGGTGCTCACGGCCCCCAGCATAAGGTGGAACGGTGATCATCCTCGCGGCGACGCCCATCGGCAACCTGGGTGACGCCTCGCGGCGTCTCATCGAAGCGCTCGAGAACGCCACCGTCGTGGCGGCGGAAGACACGCGCACCACCCAGCGGCTCATGGCCGGCCTCGGCGTCGAGAACCGTCCTCGCCTGATCGCGCTGCACGATCACAACGAGAAGGAGCGCGCCGCCGAACTCGTCGAGCTCGCGCGCGTCGACGACCTCCTCGTGCTGAGCGACGCGGGCATGCCCACCGTCAGCGACCCCGGTTTCGGTCTGGTCGCCGCGGCGGCCGCCGCCGGCGTCACGGTCACCGCCCTGCCCGGTCCGAGTGCGGTCGTCACCGCCCTCGCGGTGGCGGGACTCCCCACCGACCGCTTCGCCTTCGAGGGGTTCCCCCGCCGCAAGCCCGGCGACCGGCGTCGCGCCTTCGCGCAGCTGGCGTCGGAGGAACGCACCCTGGTGTTCTTCGAGTCGCCGTCGCGGCTGGCATCCACTCTCGACGACCTCGCCGCCACCTTCGGCGCGGATCGCCCCGCGGCGGTCTGCCGCGAGCTCACCAAGCTGTACGAAGAGGTCAAGCGCGGAACCCTCGCCGAACTCGCCGCCTGGGCGGCCGAGGGCGTGCGCGGGGAGATCGCGATCGTCGTGGGCGGCGCCAGTGCGCGCGAGGTCGCGTTCCCGGATGCCGTGACCCAGGTGCTCGAACTCGTGCGCGGCGGCACGCGACTCAAAGAGGCCGCGGCCGAGGTGGCGTCGTTGACCGGCCACTCCTCGCGCGAGCTGTACCAGGCGGGACTGGCCGTCAAACGCTGACCCGTCACGCGGTCGGGCGCGTCGGCGCGCCCCCGTAGAATCCTCAGGTGACTTCCGGCCGATCCTTCTACATCACGACGCCGATCTACTACCCCAGCGATCTGCCCCACATCGGGCACGGGTACACGACCGTCGCCGTCGACACGCTCGCGCGCTGGCACCGCCAGGCGGGCGACGACACCTGGATGCTCACGGGCACCGACGAGCACGGCCAGAAGATGCTGCGCGCGGCCGCCGCCAACGGCGTGACCCCGCAGGAGTGGGTCGACAAGCTCGTCACCGAATCGTGGTTCCCGCTGCTCGAGACCCTCGACGTCGCCAACGACGACTTCATCCGCACGACGCAGCCCCGTCACGAGGAGCGCGTGCAGCAGTTCGTGCAGGCACTCTTCGACCGCGGCTACATCTACGCGGGCGAGTACGAGGCCCTGTACTGCGTGGGTTGCGAGGAGTTCAAGCCCGAGGCCGAGATCGTCGACGGGACCGGACCGTTCGAGGGGCTCAAGGTCTGCGTGATCCACTCGAAGCCCCTCGAGCTGCTGCAGGAGAAGAACTACTTCTTCAAGCTCAGCGAGTTCCAGGACCGCCTGCTCGAGCTGTACAAGACCGAGCCCGACTTCGTGCGCCCCGAGTCGGCGCGCAACGAGGTCGTGTCGTTCGTGCGCAGCGGTCTGAAAGACCTGTCGATCTCGCGCTCGGCCTTCGACTGGGGCATCACGGTTCCGTGGGACCCCTCACACGTCATCTACGTGTGGGTCGATGCGCTGCTCAACTACGCCACCGCCGTCGGCTACGGTACCGACCCGGTCACCGGAGAGGTCACCGAGGAGTTCGCCCGCCGCTGGCCCGCCTTCCACGTCGTCGGCAAAGACATCCTGCGCTTCCACGCCGTCATCTGGCCGGCCATGCTGATGGCCGCCGGCCTCGACGTGCCCCGCGGGGTCTTCGCGCACGGCTGGCTGCTCGTCGGCGGCGAGAAGATGTCGAAGTCCAAGCTCACCGGCATCGCGCCCACCGAGATCACCGACGTCTTCGGCTCCGACGCGTACCGCTTCTACTTCCTCTCCGCGATCGCCTTCGGCCAGGACGGCTCCTTCTCGTGGGAAGACCTGTCGGCCCGCTACCAGGCCGAACTCGCCAACGGCTTCGGCAACCTGGCATCCCGCACCATCGCGATGATCGAGAAGTACTTCGCAGGGATCGTGCCCCCGGCCGGCGAGTACGCCGAGGGCGATCTCGCCATCCAGCGGATCGTGGCGGATGCCGCGGCCTCCGCCGACGCGGCCGTGGAGCGGTTCCGCATCGACGAGGCGATCCAGGCGATCTGGACGATCGTCGACGCGCTCAACGGCTACATCACCGAGAACGAGCCGTGGGCGCTGGCGAAGGACGAGGCGAAGCGCGAGCGCCTCGGCACCGTGCTGTACACCGCCGCCGAGGGACTGCGCGCCCTCGCGGTGCTGTTGTCGCCCGTCATGCCCGTCGCGACCGACAAGCTGTGGACCGCCCTCGGTGCCGCCGAGAGCCTGGGCGGCGTGCGCGATCAGCCCCTCCGCGAAGCGGGAGCCTGGGGCGTGCTGCAGGCCGGGACGTCGGTCGCCGGCCTGTCGCCGCTGTTCCCGCGCGTCGAGCAGGCGTGACGCCCGTGACCCCTGAGCCGGTCGAAGGGTCCGCCCCCGCCGGCTCCACGCCCGTCGAGCGCCCTCGCGGAACCATCGACGGCGTCGATCCCAGCCAGTACGTGCGTGAGCGCTCGGTCGACGGGCGCCGCGACGTGAGCTACCCGCCCGCGCCCGAGCCGCTCGGCGTGCCCGTCTACGACAACCACACGCACCTCGAGATCGAAGACGGCGACACCGGACTGTCGCTCGACGAGCAGTTGGAGCGGGCCTTGGCGGTGGGTGTCCACGGCGTCGTGCAGGCCGGCGGCGACATCGACTCGTCGCGGTGGTCGGCGTGGGCGGCGCGCACGCACCCGCGTGTGCTCGCGGCCGTGGCCGTGCACCCCAACGAGGCCCCCGTGTACGAGCGGGCGGGGGAGTTGGATGCCGCGATCGCGGTCATCGACGAGCTCGCCGCCGAGCCGCGCGTGCGGGCGATCGGCGAGACGGGCCTGGACTTCTTCCGCACCGAGGCCGACGGCATCCCGGCGCAGATGCGGTCGTTCGAGGCGCACATCGCGCTGGCGAAGAAGCACGGCATCGCCATGCAGATCCACGACCGCGACGCCCACGAGGCCGTACTCGAGACGCTGGAGCGCGTCGGCGCTCCCGACAAGACGGTGTTCCACTGCTTCTCGGGCGACGCCGACATGGCGCGCATCGCGGCCGACCGCGGGTACTACCTGTCGTTCGCGGGCAACGTCACGTTCAAGAACGCGCAGAACCTGCGCGACGCGCTGGCCGTCACGCCGCGCGAGCGCATCCTCGTCGAGACCGACGCCCCGTTCCTCACCCCGGCGCCCTACCGCGGCCGCCCGAACGCGCCGTACCTCATCCCCGTGACGCTGCGGTTCCTGGCGGCCGAGTTGCGGATCGATGCCGACGAGCTCGCCGCGCAGGTCGCCGCGAACACGCTCGAGGTCTACGGGGAGTTCTAGGCCGGCGCAGGGTTCAGCGCTTCTCGTCGTCGAGTCGCGCCTCTTCGGCGCGCTCGAGACGGTCTTTCTCCTTCTGCGCCGCTTCGCGCTCTTCGCGGATCTCTTCGTGGGACTTCGAGTTGTTCGTCATGGAGGGATCCTGTCAGCTCTTCTGCTTCTTCGGCTTGCGTACGAACAACGTTTCGGTCTGCTCGAGTTCCATGCCCTTGGTCTCGGGGATCTTCCACAGCACGAAGACGAACGACAGCGCCGCGAAGAACGCGTAGGCGCCGTACGTGATCGTGAGCGACCAGTCGGCGAGCTGCGGGAAGGTCCACGACACGAGGAAGTTGGCCAGCCACTGCGCGCCGGCGGCGACGCCGAGGGCCTTGCCGCGGATGCGGCTGGGGAAGATCTCGCCGAGCAGCACCCACACGAGCGGTCCCCATGACGCGCCGAACCCGACGACGAAGAGGTTGGCGGCGACGAGCGCGACCGGACCCCAGGCACCCGGGAGCGAGACGTCCTGCCCCGAGCCCGTGGCGAACGAGAACGCCAGGGCCATCGTGCCGAGCGAGAGCGCCATCAGCGCCGAGCCCACCAGCAGCAGGGGCTTGCGGCCGACGCGGTCGACGAGCCAGATGGCGATCAGGGTCACGAGCACGTTCGTCACCGAGGTGATCACGCCGATGAGCAGCGAGTTGCTCTCGTCGAAGCCGACCGCCCGCCACAGGCTCGTGGAGTAGTAGAAGATCACGTTGATGCCGACGAACTGCTGGAACACCGACAGGATGATGCCGATCCAGACGATCGGCTGCAGTCCGAGGGCCTTGCCCGCGAGCGACGCGCTCTTGTTGCGGCGGTCGGCCTCGAGGCCGTTGGTGAGCTCGGTGAGGGTCTTCTCGAGGTCGGCCGGGGGAACGAGGCGGGCGAAGACGGCCCGCGCCTCGTCGGTGCGTCCGCGCGCGAGAAGGAAGCGCGGCGACTCGGGCATCGTGAAGGCCAGCAGACCGTAGACCGCTGCCGGCACCACACCGATGAGGAACATCCAACGCCAGGCTTCGAGCCCCCACCAGAGCTGGTTGTCGGCGGTGCCACCGGCGATGCCGACCAGGACGGCGTTGCTGAGCAGGGCGGCGAAGATGCCGAGCGTGATCGCCAGCTGCTGCAACGACGCCAGGCTGCCGCGGATCTGACGCGGGGCCACCTCGGCGATGTAGGCCGGAGCCACCACCGAGGCGATCCCGATGCCGAGCCCGCCGATCACGCGCCAGATGGTGAGGTCGAGCACGCTGAACGTCAGCGCCGACCCGATGGACGACGCGAAGAACAGCACGGCGCCGATCATCATGACCTTCAGACGACCGAAGCGGTCGGAGAGGGCGCCGGCGGCGATCGCGCCCACCGCGCAGCCGATCAACGCGATCGCGACGACGAAGCCGGTGAGGGTCGGAGCCTTCGTGTATTCGGTCTCGATGGACTGCACGGCGCCGTTGATGACGGAGGAGTCGAATCCGAAGAGGAAGCCGCCGACGGCCGCCGCGATCGAGAGCACCACGGCTCGTCGACCGAAGGGGCTGCGCAGGGTGAAAGCGTTCGCGGGGATCGACTGGGTCTGACTCACCCGCACACGCTACTCCTGTCACCCGGAGCGCGCAGCGAGGCTGACTACAGTGGAACAATGCCCGTTTCCCTGCTCGGTGCCGCCGAGATCCGCCGGCTCGCCGCCGACCTCGACGTCACCCCCACCAAGAAGCTCGGGCAGAACTTCGTCGTCGACGCCAACACCGTGCGCAAGATCGTCCACGTCGCCGGCGTTTCGGCATCCGACCGTGTCGTCGAGATCGGTCCCGGGCTCGGTTCGCTCACCCTCGCGATCCTCGAGACCGGTGCCTCGGTCGTGGCCGTCGAGATCGACCACCGCCTCGCCGAGCGTCTTCCCTCCACCGCCGCAGCGCACGATGTGCCCGCCGACCGGTTGACCGTCATCGACGCCGACGCGCTACGCGTGCAGTCGCTGCCGGGCGAGCCCGAGATCCTCGTGGCGAACCTGCCCTACAACGTCTCGGTGCCGGTGCTGCTGCACTTCCTCGAGACGTTCCCGTACCTGCGCAGCGGCGTCGTCATGGTGCAGGCCGAGGTGGGGGAGCGGCTCGCCGCCCCGCCCGGGTCGAAGGTGTACGGAGCGCCGAGCGTCAAGGCGGCCTGGTACGGACGGTGGCGGCTCGCCGGCACCGTGTCGCGCCAGGTGTTCTGGCCGGTACCGAACGTCGACAGCGTGCTGGTCGCGTTCGAGCGCGACGCCGACGTACGCGGCTCCGAGGAGCACCGGCGCCGCACGTTCCAGATCGTGGATGCCGCTTTCCAGCAGCGCCGCAAGATGTTGCGCCAGGCGTTGTCGGCCGTGCTGGGGGGAACCGCAGCCGAGGCATCGGCTCAGCTCGAGAGAGCCGGCGTCGACCCCACGCTGCGGGGCGAGCAGCTCACGGTGGAGGACTACGCCCGTATCGCCGCCCTCTGACGTGCGGCGCTGTCGCTGTCGGGCGGCGGCGCTCGGCGCGGGGCACGGTCGGCCGGGGGGACGCCGATCCGCCCGAGGGGGCGCGGTCGTGCCGCGCTTCTCGCACCGAAATCGAGGGGCATCTGGGCGAATTCGCACCGTGTTCATCACGCGTTCGTGAAACATGCCGGTAACATTTCGAGCCAACCGGGAGCATCACGCCGGTGACGAGGTCGTACCCGACGGCCCGAGAGGAACGAGATGCGTTACGCCGAGTATCCCCGCGCTGAGCGAGTGCTCCTGCACCTGAGCGACACCCACCTGCGCGCGGGAGGGAGCCGGCTCTACGACAGGGTCGACGCCGAGGCGTATCTCGCCCGAGCCGTCGCGTCGATCGAGGCGTCCGGCATCCGGCCGCAGGCGCTCGTCTTCACGGGCGACCTCGCCGACTTCGGTGAGGCCGACGCGTACGACCGCGTCCGCGCGCTCGTCGACCCCCTCGCCGAGCGCCTCGACGCCCGCGTCGTCTGGGTGATGGGCAACCACGACGATCGCGCCACCTTCCGCTCGCACCTGCTGCCCGACGACGGCGCCGACCCTGCAGCCCCCGTCGACCGCGTCGACGAGTTCGACGGACTGCGCATCGTCACGCTGGACACCTCGGTTCCCGGCGCGCACCACGGCGAGGTCAGCGCCGCGCAGCTGGCCTGGCTCGCCGACGTCTTGGCGACCCCGGCCCCGCTGGGCACCGTGCTGGCGATGCACCACCCGCCCGTGCCGAGCGTGCTCGACCTCGCCGCCTCGGTCGAACTCCGCGATCAGCGGAGCCTCGCCGACGTGCTGCGCGGCACCGACGTGCGGGCGATCCTCGCCGGCCACCTGCACTACTCCACGTTCGCCACCTTCGCCGGCATCCCGGTGTCGGTCGCCTCGGCCACCTGCTACACGCAGGACCTCATGGTGCCCGCCGGGGGAACCCGGCCGCAGGACGCGGCGCAGGGCTTCAACACCGTGCACATCTACGACGAGACGATCGTGCACTCGGTCGTGCCGCTGGCGGCCACCGAGGCCCTGCAGTACGTCGACGCCGCCGAGTCTCAGCGACGCCTACGCGACGCCGGGATCCTGGTGCCGAGCGCGCGCGAGCTCAGCGGACGGGTGTCGCCGCCGACGACGCCGCTGCCGATTCTGCGCTGACCGACGGCTTCTCCCACGGAGCGGCGACCGGGAAGTACCGCTCGAGGCAGGCGCGGAGGGCGGGAACGCGCACCTCTTCGGGGATCTCGGGCACGCTGCCGTCGTTGAGGCAGAACATGTCGGTGTCGCGCCGCGAGACCAGGCGTTCCATCGTGCGCAGCGAATCGAGCTGCGTGGTCTGCACGTACCGTGTCCGCGGCTGCGTGGTGATGACCGCGCGACCCGTCGCCAGCGCGTAGTGGTGGTACAGGCTGTTGGTCACCGAGATGTCGGTCGCCGAACGGAACCGGCTGGCGGCGGTGCGCGCGTAGTCCTCGGCGAACTCCTGCTCCAGCTCGAAGGCCACCGAGCGGCGCAGCGGCGTCGCGCAGTGCTCGAGGTCGAGCGTGATGACGCGGTTGAAGTGCTCCTTGAGCAGCGCGCGGTTCACCCGCAGGGCGTTGTCGTGTCCGGAGCGGTCGACGTGCGACGGGCCGCTGCCGATGCGGACTCCGCTCTCGACGAACCGGCTCACGCCCCCGCCGCTGAAGAACAGCTCGGGAGTGACCGGACGACCGAAGAACATGTCGTCGTTGCTGTAGAGGAAGTGCTCGGCGAGCCCGGGAATGCGGTGCAGCTGGGCTTCGACGGCGTGGGAGTTGTGCGTCGGAAGCACCGACGGATCGGCGAAGAACTCCTCGCTGCGCACGATGGTGACCTTGGGGTGGTCGGCGAGCCACTCGGGAGTGGGGGAGTCGGTCGCGATGAAGATGCGACGCACCCACGGGGCGTACATGTGCACGCTCCGCAGCGCATACCGAAGCTCGTCGACCTGGCGGTAGCGGGCGGCGTTGTCGTCGCCGTCGCCCACGACGTAGCCCTGCATGCGCGCGGCACGCTGACGCTGGAACTCGCTCGAGGAGCCGTCGACCCACGAGAAGACCATGTCGACGTCGGCGGTGAACTCGTTGGGGTGCGGATCGAACATGCCCGACACCGTCGTCCACGTGCGGCCGTACCGCTCGACCTCGACCAGGTCGAGATCGGCCGCGTCGAAGCGACGTCGGGTCAGGGCGCTGGGGCGGGGCGCTTCGATGGTCGTCTTGCCGAAACGCCACAGCTCCAAGCGGGGAGCCAGTGCCGCGCCGTAGCGGTACGAGCCCTCCGAAGAGGTGCGGGGGCGGAAGACGGCGTATGCCTGGACGGTCCCGGGTGCGGGCACGACGCTGTGCGCCGGGACGGGGTCTTCGCCGCGTGCCTTCAGATACACCGGACCGAGGTCGGGATCGCACAGGGCGGCGATCGCGGCGATCGCGTCGGCGGTGTCGACGACGAGCTTGGGGCGACGGTTGGCATCGCGAACGAGCATCACGCGCACGCCCGCGGCCTCGATGGCAGCGGCCGCGGTGAGCAGGTCTTCGCGTTCCGCGAGGGCGGGCGGGGCGGTGTCGTCGATCACGTGCAGGATGCCGTCGTGCATCCGGATATCGGACCGGGACAGCAGGGCGCGCCAGGGATCGGCGTCGATCGACAGGGGGACCATCGGGCGCATGCTGCCTCCTCGGAAGGGGTGGACGGGATTCGGACACCGTATGGTTCCGGCGTTTCGGTCGCGTTTCGGCGGCGGCGCCGATCGACACGGGGGGCGCGCTACTGTCGAAGAGTGACTCGAATCGCGCGTTCCGGCCCGGACCTTCCCGTGACCTCGCGTGAGCGACGGCGGGAAGCGGGCCGACGTTCCAGTTTCGCACACGGCGACGCGGCCGGGCGCACGGGTCTGCGAGCGGGGCGATGACCCCCGCGTCGTCCGAATCCGTCCGCGTGCGCGCGCCCGGGAAGATCAACGTCTTCCTCGAGGTCGGCGACGTTCAGGACGACGGATATCACGAGCTCGCGACGGCTTTCCAAGCCGTGTCGCTGTACGAGGAGATCGTCGCGACACCGGCCGACGACATCACGCTCGAGGTCGCCGCGCGCGGACCGGTCGACGTCGACGGCGTGCCGACCGACGGACGCAACCTGGCGGTGCGGGCGGCGCGCCTGCTCGCCCAGACGGCGGGGATCGATCGGGGCGTGCACCTCGCGGTGCGAAAGGCCGTCCCCGTCGCGGGAGGAATGGGCGGCGGGTCGGCAGACGCCGCGGCGGCACTGGTGGCGTGCGATGCGCTCTGGGGGCTCGGGATGCCGTCGAGCGAACTCGCGCGACTGGGCGCCCGCCTCGGGGCCGACGTCCCCTTCGCCCTGCTGGGTGGCACGGCGGTGGGAACGGGGCGTGGCGACGAACTGAGTCCCGCTCTCGCGCGCGGTCGTTTCGACTGGGTGCTCGTGCCCAACGAGGTCGGAATGTCGACGCCCGTCGTCTACGGCGAGCTCGACGCACACCGCGAGCGCAACGCCGTCGACATCGGGCCCGCACCCCGCGATCCCGCGGTCGACCCCGACGTGCTGCACGCCCTGCGCCAGGGCGACGCCCGCATGCTCGCCGCCACCCTGCGCAACGACCTCCAGGCGCCCGCTCTGCACCTGCGTCCAGACCTGGCGCGCGTGCTGCAACGGGGCGAGAGCTCCGGGGCCCTCGCGGGGATCGTGTCGGGGTCGGGCCCCACGCTGGCCTTCCTCGCCGCCGACGAAGCCTCCGCCCTGGATCTTCAGATCACCCTGAGCGCGGCCGGCCTCGTCGCCCTCCACGTGCACGGTCCGGTCGCCGGAGCCCGCGTCGCCTGACCGGCGGGCACCATACCCGAGCGTGTCACACAGGGCAATCTGGCCTTGGCGTGATTTCCGCCTGGGTAGCCTCGACCGAGGTGGATCGCCACCGCAGGGTGCCGTACCCGCGGGGTACCACGAAGGGGGACCCCATGAAGGCAGTACTCGACGGCGTCGTCATCGCCGAGGCCGACCGTGACGACCTGGCGTCCATCGAAGGCAACTGGTACTTCCCGCCGGCCGCGGTCCGCGAGGGCGCGCTCCAGCAGAGCCCCACGGCGTACACCTGCCCGTGGAAGGGTGCGGCCCAGTACTGGACCATCTCGCTCGACGGGGCCGAGCTCACCGACGGAGCGTGGTCGTACCCCGACCTTCGCCCCGGTGCCGTCGACCGCGTCGGCAAGGATTTCGCCGGCTACGTCGCATTCGACCGTAAGGTCGTGGTCTCCGACTGAGTCGGGCACGCAGATGATCGAATTCTCGACCGTTTCCAAGGTCTTCCCCGACGGCACGCGTGCCGTCGACGAGTTCAGTCTGGTGATCCCCTCGCGCAAGACGACGGTGTTCGTCGGATCGTCCGGGTGCGGCAAGACGACGCTGCTGCGCATGATCAACCGCATGGTCGAGCCCTCGTCGGGCGAGATCGCGATCGACGGCGACGACATCGGCGGCAAGCCCGCGGTGCAGTTGCGCCGCAGCATCGGCTACGTCATGCAGAACTCCGGTCTGCTGCCGCACTTCACGGTCGCCGACAACATCGCCACGGTGCCGGTCCTGCAGGGGCAGAGCCGCAAGGCAACCCGTGCGCGCGCGCTCGAGCTGATGAAGACCGTCGGGCTCGACACCGCGATGGCCGACCGCTACCCCAGCCAGCTCTCGGGTGGGCAGCAGCAGCGTGTGGGCGTCGCCCGCGGGCTCGCCGCCGACCCCAACATCCTGCTCATGGACGAGCCGTTCGGTGCCGTCGACCCGATCGTCCGCGACGAACTGCAGCAGGAGCTGCTGCGCCTGCAGAGCGAGATCGGCAAGACCATCGTCTTCGTCACCCACGACATCGACGAAGCCTTCCTGCTCGGCGACCAGGTCGTCATCCTCGAGAAGGGTGCGAAGATCGCGCAGGTCGGAAGCCCGAGCGAGATCGTCGAGAATCCGGCATCCGACTTCGTCGCGAGCTTCATCGGCGCGGTCAAGGGCAAGCGGGCGCTCCACCTCAAGCAGACGGAGAACGGCACCGTCGTGGTGGATGCCTCGGGACGCACGCAGGGTGCGCTCAGAGACGAGCCGTTGTCGTGACGTGGCTCTGGGGCAACTTCCCCCTGGTCGTCGATCTGACCCTCAACCACATCCGGTTGAGCATCATCCCGATCGTGCTCGGGTTCCTCATCGCGATCCCGCTCGGACGGGTGACCCTCACGGGCCGCTTCGCCCGCGGCACGGTGATCACGGCCATGAGCCTGCTGTACACGATCCCGTCGCTGCCGCTGTTCGTCATCCTGCCCGCGATCCTCGGAACGCGCGTTCTGAGCGATACCAACCTCATCGTGGCGCTGACCATCTACGCCGTCGCGATCATGGTGCGTGCCACCTCCGACGCGTTCTTCTCGGTCTCGGCCGAGACGAAGCAGGCGGCGACCGCGATGGGCTTCTCGGCCTGGCGGCGGTTCTGGCAGGTGGAGTTCCCCCTGGCGGGCCCGGTCATGCTGGCGGGACTGCGCGTCGTCTCGGTCTCGACGATCGCTTTGGTCTCGGTGGGCGTGCTCATCGGCTCCGAGAACCTCGGCTACCTGTTCACCAACGGCAAGCAGCGCAACAACCTCGAGGAGGTCGGCGTCGGTATCGTCGCCACCCTGCTCATCGCGTTGCTGTTCGATCTCATCCTCGTCGCCGCGGGCAGGATCCTCATGCCCTGGGCGAGGGTGGACCGTGCCGCCCAG
This sequence comes from Microbacterium sp. Leaf436, assembly GCF_001424715.1. Classification (NCBI taxonomy): domain Bacteria; kingdom Bacillati; phylum Actinomycetota; class Actinomycetes; order Micrococcales; family Microbacteriaceae; genus Microbacterium; species Microbacterium sp. Leaf436. The sequence continues at coordinate 25,555 of NZ_LMRB01000005.1, read as the reverse complement.
CGGCGTGGCAAGCGCGCCGTCGTGGCCGCCCCCCTTGCTGCCGGGGGCACCGAGCCCACCGCAGCGGCCGACGAAGTGTCTCCGAGGGGCCGCGCATGAATCTCTTCCTCGACGCGATCGCGTGGATCTTCGCGCCGCAGAATTGGCAGCCCGGCGGAGTGTCGCCCCTGCCCATCCAAGACCGACTCCTCGAGCACCTGCTGTACACGGTGGTCGCGGTGGTCATCGCCGCGGCGATCGCCCTTCCGCTCGGGTTCTACATCGGGCACACCGGTCGCGGCCGACAGTTCGTCATCGGCTTCACGGGCGCCATGCGCGCGCTGCCGACCCTGGGCGTGCTGTTCTTCCTCACGATGGTGCTGGGCGCCCTGGTGAAGGGGAACTCCGGCATCTTCTGGGGAACGACCGTCGCCCTCGTGCTCCTGGCGATCCCCTCGATCCTCGCGGGTGCCTACGCCGGTCTCGAGTCGGTGTCGCGACCGGCCATCGACGCAGCGCGCTCGATCGGCATGACCGAGATGCAGATCCTCACGCGCGTCGAGATTCCGCTGGCCCTGCCGCTGATCATCGGCGGGCTCCGTGCGGGCACGCTGCAGGTGATCGCCACCGCGGTCATCGCGTCGTACGCCGGTCTCGGTGGGCTCGGCCGCATCATCAGCAGCGGCATCGGCCTCAACGATTACGACCGCATCCTCGGCGGAGCCATCCTGGTGACGGCCTTCGCGCTCGTGGTGGACGCGCTGTTCGCGATCGTGCAACGACTCACCCGCGGCCCCGGAGCAGTCTCCGGGGGTCGCGGCAACAGATTCCGTCGACGGGCGTCCCGTCCCGAGACGGTGGTGGAAACACCAACCCAAGAGAGGAATGTCACAGCATGAGCATTTTCAGTAAAGGCCGGGTCGCCTTCGGCGTCATCGCGGTCGGGGCCGTCGTGGCCCTGGCAGGGTGTTCGCAGGCGGATCCCACCGCTCCCGAAACCGGTAATGCCGGAGGAGACTCCAGCACCATCGTCGTCGGCTCGTTCGCGTTCCCCGAGAGCGAGATCCTCGGCGAGATCTACGCGCAGGCCCTGAAGGCCAAGGGCTTCGACGTGCAGACGAAGTTCAACATCGGACCGCGTCAGCAGACGATCCCCGCCCTGCAGGACGGTTCGATCAACCTGATCCCCGAGTACAACGGCAACCTGCTGGCGTACTACGACACCGCTTTCACGCAGCGCACGACCGAAGACGTCGACGCCGCGCTGACGGATGCCGTGTCCAAGGACGACCTGACCGTCTACGCCTCCGCCGCCGCGGAGGACAAGGACGCCTACGTCGTCACCCAGTCGTACGCGCAGGCGAACGGTCTCACCTCGATCGGCGACCTCGCCAAGGTCCAGCCCTTCAGCCTGGGCGCCAACCCGCAGTTCGCGGAGCTGGGCTACGGCCTCCCGGGCCTCGCGTCGGTGTACGGCGTCAGCAACGTGACCTTCGTGCCCTACGAGGACTTCGGTGGCCCCGACACCGTCCGCGCCCTCGTCGACAACACGGTGCAGGTCGCCGACATCTACACGACGTCGCCGGCGCTGAAGGCCGAGAACCTGCTCGTGCTCGAGGACCCCGAGAACCTCATCGCCGCGCAGAACGTGCTTCCCCTGCTCAGCACGTCGATCGACACGCCGGAGCTGAAGGACGCGCTCGACGCCATCTCGGCCAAGCTCACGACCGACGATCTCATCGATCTGCGCGACCGCGTCGAGGGCAGCGAGCAGGCGTCGGCCAGCACCGCCGCCGCGGACTGGCTCTCGCAGGCCGGTCTCAGCTGAGGCCGCTCACCCCGAACATCGGAGGCCGTCCCCACTCGGGGGCGGCCTCCGTCGTTCCTCGCGCAGAGCGCGCGAGCCCGCGCACCGCGTAGCCTGGGACGGATATGGCACATCTGCTCGGGGGCGAAGCCCTGCACCTGGAATACCCGACCAAGGTCGTCTTCGACTCCGTCTCGCTCGGCGTCAACGAGGGCGACCGCATCGGCATCGTCGGTCGCAACGGCGACGGCAAGTCGAGCCTGCTCGGTATGCTCGCCGGCATCCGTGAGCCCGACGGCGGGCGCGTGACGGTGCGCGGCGGTGTGACCGTCGGCGTGCTCGATCAACAGGACACCCTCGACGACGACGAGACCATCGGCCACGCGGTCGTCGGCGAGCGCGCCGAGCACGAGTGGGCGGGCGATGCGCGCACGCGCGACGTCATCGCCGGACTCCTGGGCGACCTGCCGTGGGACGCGCGCCTCGGCGACCTCTCGGGCGGGCAGCGCCGTCGCGTGGCACTGGCCCAGCTGCTGTCGGGCGACTGGGACGTGCTCTTCCTCGACGAGCCGACGAACCACCTCGACGTCGAGGCCATCACCTGGCTGGCCGGGCACCTCCGGCGGCGGTGGGCGCCCTCGGCCGGCGGCCTGCTCGTCGTGACGCACGATCGGTGGTTCCTCGACGAGATCTGCACCGCCACCTGGGAGGTGCACGATCGCCTGGTCGAGCCCTTCGAGGGCGGGTACGCGGCCTACATCCTTCAGCGCGTCGAGCGCGACCGCCAGGCCGCGACGATCGAACAGCGTCGGCAGAACCTCGCGCGCAAAGAGCTCGCGTGGCTGCGCCGCGGTGCCCCCGCGCGCACGTCGAAGCCGAAGTTCCGCATCGACGCGGCCAACGAGCTCATCGCCGACGTGCCCGAGATCCGCGACCGCGTCGCGCTGCAGTCCCTCGCCGTCGCGCGCCTCGGCAAAGACGTCGTCGACCTTCTCGATGTCGGGGTGACGTACGGCGACCACACCGTACTGAAAGACATCGAGTGGCGCATCGCACCGGGGGAGCGCACCGGCATTCTGGGCGTCAACGGCGCCGGCAAGTCGACACTGCTGAACCTGGTGACCGGCTCGCTCGAACCCACGAGCGGACGCGTGAAGCGCGGCAAGACCGTCAAGGTCGCCACCCTCACCCAGCGCCTCGACGAGCTCGAGCAGCACATGAACGATCCCGTCCGCGTGGTGATCGCGAATCTGCGCACGACGTACTCGTTCGGTACGGGCTCGAAGGCGAAGGAGCTCACCCCCGGAGAACTCCTCGAGCGCCTCGGCTTCTCGAGCGCCCAGCTCTCGACGCCCGTGAAAGACCTCTCGGGTGGTCAGAAGCGGCGCCTGCAGCTCCTGCTCGTCATCCTCGACCAGCCGAACGTGCTGATCCTCGACGAGCCCACCAACGACCTCGACACCGACATGCTCGCGGCCATGGAAGACCTGCTCGACTCCTGGTCGGGCACGCTCATCGTGGTCTCGCACGACCGCTACTTCCTCGAGCGGGTCACCGATCAGCAGTTCGCGATCCTCGACGCCAAGCTCCGCCACCTTCCCGGGGGCGTCGACGAATACCTGCGGCTGCGCGCGCTCCAGGATGCCGAGCCCTCGCGGTCCGCGGCATCCGGCACCGTGGCGACGGCTCCGGGGCTGCAGGGCGCCGAGCTGCGCGCCGCGCAGAAAGAGGCCTCGGCCACCGAACGACGCATCGAGAAGCTGCAGCAGCAGATCGACAAGGCGAAGGCTGCTCTGGCCGACCACGACCAGGGCGACTACGTGGGCCTCGGTACGGAGATGCAGCGCATCTCGCAGCTCGAGAGCGAGCGCGACCAGCTCGAGATGACGTGGTTCGAGCTCACCGAAGCCATCGGCTGACTCCGGCCACCGGTCCCGCCACGTGCCGCGCGCGGCGGCGCGGGACTCAGTGGATGACGAGCTCGAGCAGCACGATGAAGATGCCGAGGCACGCCGTGGCGAAGCCCCCGAGCAGGCGGCCGAGCAGACCCGCGCCTCGGCGCCGGTAGGCGCTGTACCCGAGGAGCGCGAGCACGAGGAACGTGGTCCACCCGCAGAGCTCGGCCGCGTCGCTGACCGAGACGCCGGTGGCGCCGGCCCACACGAGCACGAGCATCGCGGGCACCGACGCGTAGAGCATGCCCGCGCCGTGACGCATGCCCTCGCGTGTGGCGTGGCGCAGGCCGTGCGTGGCGTGCTCGGTGAGCGTGTGCGCGAAGACGTGGGCGATGAAGAACACGAACAGCGAACCCGTCGACGTCAGCAGCACCTCCCACACCGATTCGGCGTGGTCGTCGGCGATGGTGACGAAGGCGGCGAACACGATCAAGCCGTAGATGGCGGCGGGAGAGCGGAAGCGCACGTCGAACCACGCCTTCACGCGCGTCCACGCCGACGGCGCCTCGACCGGGGCGCTCATGCGTCGAACCCCAGGCTGAGCTTGCGCAGCAGCGTCGCGAGGCGATCGCGGTCGCCGCGCGAGAGTCCCTCGAGCAGCAGGGCCTCGGCATCGACGAGCCGGGTGATCGCGGCATCCACGCGTACGCGTCCGTCTTCGGTCAGGGTCACCAGGATGCTCCGTCCGTCCTGCGGATCGGCCTCGCGGCGCACGAAACGGCGGGCGACGAGTCGGTCGATGCGATTGGTCATGGTGCCGCTCGAGACCAGGGTCTGCTGCAGCAGTTGCTTGGGGCTCAGTTGATACGGCTCGCCGGCACGGCGCAACGCCGACAGCACGTCCCACTCCCATGACTCGATGTCGCTGCGCCGGAACGCCTCTTTGCGGGCGATGTCCAGGTGACGCGACAAGCGGGCGACGCGCGAGAGCACCTCGAGGGGGGAGAAATCGAGGTCGGGGCGCTGATGCATCCACGCATCGACGATGCGGTCGACCTCGTCGCTGTCCCGGCTCACCGTCTCATTATGTCGAGAGCCCGTCGCGTCGCGTCGCGCCGCCCGTGCGAGACGGCGTCGTCTGGCAGACTTGACCGGTGCCCGCGGGCACGGTCCGCTGTGGTGTAACGGCAGCACGACAGCCTTTGGAGCTGTTAGGTCCAGGTTCGAATCCTGGCGGCGGAGCATGACATCACCGACCGAGCTCGCCGTCGTCGTCCTCGCCGCGGGTCAAGGTACCCGCATGCGGTCGCGCACCCCCAAGGTGCTGCATCCGGTCGGTGGTCGTCCGCTCGTCGGTCACGTGCTCGACACCGCGGCGTCCCTCGACCCGGCGCGCATCGTCGTGGTCGTGCGCCACGAGCGGCAGCTGGTCGCCGACACCGTCGCCGAGCTCGCCCCGGGTGTCGTCGTCGTCGATCAAGACGAGGTCCCGGGCACCGGCCGCGCGGTCGAGGCCGCGCTGGAGGCGCTCGGCGGGTTCGAGGGCGACGTGCTCGTGCTGAGCGCCGACGTGCCGCTGCTCGAGACCGGAACGCTCACCGAGCTGCTCGCCACTCACCGCACGGGAGGGTCGGCCGTCACGCTCCTGAGCGCCCGCGTCGACCAGCCGTTCGGCTACGGCCGCATCATCCGCGACGACGCCGACGGCGTCCGCCGCATCGTCGAGCAGAAAGACGCCACGGCCGACGAGGCCGCGGTCACCGAGATCAACGTGGGCGTCTACGTCTTCCAGGCAGCGCCCCTGCGCGCGCAGTTGGCGCTCGTGGGGACCGCGAACGCCCAGGGCGAGAAGTACCTCACCGACGTGATCGGGCTCCTCCGCGACGCGCAGCTCGGGGTCGCGGCATCCGTCACCCCCGATGCCTCCGCGGCCCTCGGCGTCAACGACCGCGTGCAGCTGTCAGAGGCGGGGCGCACCCTCAACGCCCGCACCGTGCGCCGGTGGCAGCTCGAGGGCGTCACCGTCGTCGACCCGGCCACGACCTGGATCGACGTCACCGCGACGCTGGCCCCCGACGTCACGATCCTGCCCAACACGCACGTGCGCGGTGCCACCGTGATCGCCTCGGGCGCCACGATCGGACCCGACACCACCCTCGTCGACTGCGAGGTGGGCGAGGACGCCACCATCACGCGCACCGATGGAACGCTCGCGGTCGTCGAAGCGGGAGCCACCGTCGGCCCCTTCGCCTACCTGCGCGCCAACGCGCGCGTCGGCGTGAACGGCAAGGTCGGCACGTTCGTCGAGGTGAAGAACTCCTCCATCGGCGAGGGCAGCAAGGTGCCCCACCTGTCGTACATCGGCGACACCGACATCGGTCGCGGGGTCAACCTCGGCGCGGGAGCGATCACCGCGAACTACGACGATCTCACCAAGCACCGCACCGTGATCGGCGACGAGGTGCACAGCGGCTCGCACAACGTCTTCGTCGCGCCGGTTACGATTGGAGACGGCGCCAAGACGGGCGCCGGCGCCGTCATCCGCAAGGACGTCCCCGCCGGTGCGCTGGCGCTCAGCGTGGCACCCCAGCGCAACATCGAGGGGTGGGTCGAGAAGAACCGACCGGGCACTGCGGCGGCCGACGTGGCCGCGCGGGCCCGGGCTGAACAGGAAGCGGCCGATGGCTCGTAAGAAGAATCGTGTAGATCTCGACCGCGACAACGGCATCGCCCCCGGCCTCGTCGCCAAGACGAAGAAGCGGCTGGTCGTCGCGTCCGGACGCTCGCACCTCGACCTCGCCGCACAGGTCACCCATCACCTGGGCACCGAACTGGCCCCCACCGAGCACCGCACCTTCGCCTCGGGCGAGATCTACACCCGCTTCGAGGTGTCGATCCGCGGGTGCGACGTCTTCGTCATCCAGTCCTTCGGGCCGCCGGTCAACGAGTGGCTCATGGAGCTGCTCATCATGCTCGACGCGCTCAAGCGCGCCTCGGCCAAGCGCATCACGGTCGTCGCTCCGTACTTCCCGTACTCGCGGCAAGACAAGAAGGGCCGCGGCCGTGAGCCGATCAGCGCCCGTCTCGTCGCCGACCTGCTGAAGACGGCCGGTGCCGACCGCATCATGAGCGTCGACCTGCACGCGGCGCAGATCCAGGGCTTCTTCGACGGCCCCGTCGACCACCTCTTCGCCAAGCCCGTGCTGCTCGAGCACTTCCAGCACACGCTCACCGGCGAAGACCGCGAGACCCTCACGGTCGTCTCGCCCGACATGGGCCGCGTGCGCGTGGCCGACACCTGGTCCGACAGCCTGGGCGCGCCGCTCGCGATCATCCACAAGCGCCGTGACCCGAAGGTCGCCAACCAGGTCTCGGTGCACGAGATCGTCGGTGACGTGAACGGCCGCACCTGCCTGCTGGTCGACGACATGATCGACACCGGCGGCACGATCCAGAAGGCCGCGCAGGCGCTCAAGGCCGCTGGTGCCCGCAAGGTCATCGTCGCCGCCACCCACGCGATCTTCAGTGACCCGGCCACCGAGCGACTGCAGGATGCCGCGATCGACGAGGTCGTCGTCACCGACACCGTCCCGCTGCCGCCCGAGCGCCGCTTCGACCGGCTCACGGTGCTGCCGATCGCGCCGCTGCTGGCCCGCGCGATCCACGAGGTCTTCGAGGACGGCTCGGTCACGAGCATGTTCGGCGGCGACGCGTAAGCGACCGTTCGAAAACCCCCGCCTGCGGTTCGAGGCGGGGGTTTTCGCGTCCTCCTTCACAGCCCGCACAAAGGTGTGAACCGGAACGCCACCAAGGTCGTGTCCCTACCGTGAGAACGAACGCGCCGCGAGGCACGACCGAAGGAGGACCCTCATGATCCGCACCACAGCCGTACCCCGTCCCGTCCGCATCGGCACCGCTCTGCTGGGCGTCGCCGGAATCGTCACCCTCGCCGGGTGCTCCGGCGGTACCACCACCACCGATGCCGCGGCCCCCGCCGAGACCAGCGCCGCGAGTGCTGCTCCCAGCGCCACCGCGAGCGCCGCCGCCGGCGGCTCGACGGCCGCGGGGACCTATACGGACGGCACGTACGAGGCCACCGGCCAGTACGCCACCCCCGAGAGCGTCGAGACCGTCGACGTCACCCTCGTCCTCGCCGGTGACACCGTCACCGACGTCACGGTGACGGGCGACCCGCAGGCGGCCGAATCGCAGCGCTACCAGGGCGAGTTCATCGGCGGTATCAAGGACGAGGTCGTCGGCAAGAAGCTCGACGAGATCTCGGTGAGCAAGGTGGCCGGTTCGTCGCTGACCAGCGGCGGATTCATGAAGGCCGTCGACACCATCAAGACCGAGGCGAAGGCCTGACCCTCGTGTCCACTCCGACCGCGACGGGCTCGACCTGGGTCTTCGACGCGATCGGCACGTCGTGGGCGATCGAGACGGCACACCCCCTGCCCCCGATCGCCCGCGACGCGGTGTCGGCCGTCGTCGAGCGTTTCGACCGGGAGTGGTCGCGATTCCGCGACGACTCGCTGGTGTCGGCCCTCGCCGAGGGCCGGGCGGCATCCGTGCCCGCCCCGGACGACGCGCACGCCATGCTCTCGATGTACGACGAGCTCGACGCCGCGACGGCCGGGGCGGTCAACCCGCTGGTCGGCGACTCGCTGGCCCGTCTGGGTTACGACGCGCGACTCACGCTCGCCCCCCGGGGTGAGCCGCAGCCCGCACCGTCGTGGCGCGACACCCTGACGTGGGGGAGCGACCAGCTCGCCCTGCGCGCACCCGCGACGATCGACGTCGGTGCCCTCGGCAAGGGGCGGCTGGTCGACCTCGTGCACGAGACCGTGCGTCGTCACGTCGACGGCGACGTCGTGGTCGACGGGTCGGGAGACCTGGCTGCGAGCGGGGCGCCGATCCGCGTCGCCCTCGAGCACCCCTACGATTCGACGCGCGCGATCGGCGTGGCCACCGTGGTCGACGGCGCGCTGTGCGCCTCGGCGATCAACCGACGCGCGTGGGGAGACGGGCTTCATCACGTCCTCGACGCCCGCACGGGAGCGCCCGTGCGCGCCTTCGCGGCGACCTGGGCGCTCGCCGACACCGCGATGCGGGCCGACGCCCTCGCGACGGCACTGTTCTTCGACGGCGGGCCCGAGCTCGCCGCCACCTGGAAGGCGCACTGGGTGCGCATGCGTACCGACGGCCGCGTGGAGTGGTCGCCCGGATTCGACGGAGAGGTCTTCTCGTGACCACCACCCTCACCGCGGGTTCCACCCGCGTGCTCGGCCTGATCGGCCGGGTCTCGATGTACCGGCTCGTGATGTTCTCACTGGGCCTTCTGGCGCTCATCGCGCTCGTGCTGTCGTTCGCCGGCCAGGTCGGTCCGCAGCCGCTCGAGATCGTCGTCAGCGCGGTGGTGCTCGCGCTCGCGTGCGCCCTCACCGATCTCGCGGCGCAGAGCCTGCTCCGGATGCCGCGCCGGCTCGAGTCCTCGCTGATCACCGCCGCGATCCTGCTGTTCGTGCTGCGGCCGACGCTGGAGCCCATCGGCCTCGCCGGTCTCGTGCTCGCGGGTGTCGTGGCATCCGCATCGAAGTACCTGCTCGCCTGGCGCGGGCGCCACATCTTCAACCCGGCCGCCACGGGAGCCGCCGTGCTGACCATCGTCAGCATCTGGGCGCCCGATCTGGGCTCCTCCGCCTGGTGGGTCGGCTCGCCGTGGATGGCGGCCCCCGTCCTCGTGCTGGGCGTGCTGCTGCTGGTGCGCACCGACAAGCTCCCCGTGGTCGTGACCTTCTGGCTCGTGGCCATGACGGTCGCTTTCGTGCGCACGACGGTGCAGTTCCAGTCGGCGGGATTCCCCGTCGATGTGCCGGCTGTGCTGCTGCAGGTCGCGTTCTCGTCGCCGTTCCTGTTCCTGGGGGCCTTCATGCTCTCGGAGCCCCTGACGCTGCCCCCGCGCCGCGCGCAGCAGTACGTCGTGGCGGTCGTGGTCGGCGTGCTGGCCGGCTGGCCGCTGGCGGTCGGCGCGATCACGCTCGGTCAGGAGCGCGCCCTGCTGATCGGAAACCTCGTGGCGTTCCTGTTGTGCCTGCGTGCCGCGGTGCGGCTGCGTGTGGAGCGGCGGCGGGACCTCACTCCCACCGTGCGCGAACTGACGTTCCACGCGGCGCGACCCTTCTCGTTCTCGCCCGGGCAGTACCTCGAGCTCGATGTGCCCCACCGTCGCCCCGACGGGCGCGGAACGCGCCGAGAGTTCTCGATCGCGTCGGCCCCCGAAGACCTGCCCGAGGTGCGCATCGCCTTCAAGGACGGTTCGCAGTCGTCGTACAAGAAGGCCCTCGCCGCGGTCGAGCCCGGCGGAACGCTCGCGGTGACCGGCGTGTGGGGCGACTTCGTGCTCCCCGCGCGCCCCACGGCGCCCGTGCTGATGGTGGCGGCCGGCATCGGCGTGACCCCGTTCGTGTCGCAGTTGCGGCACCTCGCCGCCACGGGTCAGCGTCGCGACGCGGTGCTCGCCTATGTCGTGTCGGGGTCGGACGAGCTCGCGTTCCGCGACGACATCGTCGCCAGCGGCATCCCGGTCGTGGTGTTCTCGCCCGACGAGCCGGTCGATCTGCCGACTGGGTGGGTCTGGGCGGGACCCGATCGGGTGGATGCCGAGGGGCTCCTGCGCGCCGTTCCCGACCTCGCGCAGCGTGCGGCCTACGTATCGGGCCCGCCGCGATTGATCGCGGCTCTCGCACCCGCCCTGGGGAAGGCGAAGTCGCTCACGACCGACGCGTTCGCGGGGTACTGAGCGGCCGAGGTGGCGTATGCGGCGGCGGACGGCGGGGGATCGACCCGGCCGTCCGCCGGGCTCGGTCTACAGTGAACGCGTGCCCACTCCCGACTTCGTCCTCGAGCTGCGCCGCCACGTCGGCACCATGCCCCTGCCGCTCGTCGGCGTCACCGCGGTGATCGTCCGCGGCGACGACGTCTTGCTCGGTCGCCGCAGCGACTCGGGTCGGCTCACCCCGATCACCGGCATCGTCGACCCGGGTGAGGAGCCGGCCGATGCCGCGGCGCGCGAGGCCGAGGAAGAGGCCGGCGTGCGCATCGACGTCGACCGACTGGTATGGGTGCACCAGATCCCGCGCGTGACGTACGACAACGGCGATCAGAGCGACTACCTCGACCTGGTCTTCGCCTGCACGTGGCGCTCGGGCGAGCCGGTGCCGGTCGACGGCGAGATGACCGAGGTCGGTTGGTTCGCCCTCGACGAGGTCGACGCCCTCCTCGACGCCGAGATGGCCGGGCGCGTGCGCGCCGCCCGCCAGACCGGTCCCGCGCGTTTCGAGCGCCGCGCCGACTGAGCGCGTCGGCTCACACGGGGTCGGCGGGCTTCGCGGGCAGGCGCACCTCGAAGGTCGTGTCACCGAGCGTGCTCCGCACGCCGATCGTGCCGTTGTGCGCCTCGACGATCGCGCGGGCGATCGAGAGCCCCAGACCCGTTCCGCCGGTCTTGCGGTCGCGGGAGCGATCGCCGCGGGCGAAGCGCTCGAACAACTGCGCGGCGACCGAGGGGTCGATCCCGGGGCCGTCGTCGTGCACGCGCAGTACGGCTTCGTCGCCCTCGTGGGCGACCGAGACGGCCACCACGGTGCCCGCCGGCGTGTGCGTGCGGGCGTTGGCGAGGAGGTTCGCGACGACCTGGTGCAGACGCGAGGAGTCGCCGGCGAGCTCGACCGGTTGGTCGGGCACGTCGATGGTCCAGGCGTGGTCGGGTCCGGCGGGACGCGCGTCGCCGACGGCCTCCACGGCGAGGCGGGTGAGGTCGACCGACCCGTAGACGAGCTCTTGCCCCTCGTCGAGGCGTGCCAGCAGCAGCAGGTCCTCGACGAGCGTCGTCATGCGCAGCGACTGCGCCTGGATGCGTTCGAGCGACTGCTCGGTGGTCTCGACGGCCAGCTCGATACGTTGGCGGCTCTCGTCGTCGTGCGCCTGGCGCATGGCGCGCAGTGACAGCTCCGAGAACCCGCGGATGGATGCCAGGGGCGTGCGCAGTTCGTGACTGGCATCCGCCACGAAGCGGCGCATGAGTTCCTCATTGCGCTGGCGAGCGGTCAGCGAGGCGTCGACGGTGTCGAGGAGGGAGTTGAGGGCGAGGCCGACCTGACCGATCTCGGTGTGCTCGTCGACCTGGTCGGCGGGGACGCGCTCGGTGATCGACACGTCGCCCTGGTCCATGCGCAGCGAGGCGACGCGCGTGGCGGTCTCGGCGACGGCGCGCAGGGGCTTGAGCCCCAGACGGATGACGATGGCGATGACGACGGCGAGCAGCAGCAGGCCGCCGGCGGTCACGAGGGCGACGGTGGTGAGGATGGCCCCGATGTAGCCCGTGACGTTGGACAGGGGGAGACCGACGAGGAACGCGACGCCGCCGGGCGAGCTGTAGGAGCGCACGAGGTACTCGCCGAGGTTCGGCAGGTTCACCGTCTGCGCGGCGGGATCGGTGGAGCGCAGGCTGTCGGCGATCTGCCCGAGGTCGTCGGTGGTCAGGGCCCGCGCGCCGCCGTCGCTGACCACGGCGCCGGTGAGGGAGTTGCGAGAGTTCATCACGAGCAGGGTGCCGGGGTCGCGGGGGCCCGCCTCGAGCACCTCTTCGGCCGTGCTCTGGAATCCGATCTGCGACTGCACCGACGAGGCGGCATCGGTGACCGAGGCGTCGAGGTTGTAGAAGAGGATCTGGCTGAGGATCGCGCTGGTCGAGATGCCGATCATCACGAGGATGAAGGCCACCATGCCGATGACCGCCGTCATCAGGCGCGCCTGCAGGGTCCAGGGCCGACGGAGGCGCGTGAACCTCTCACCCGCGGTCGCGGCGGGCGGCGCCGGCCGCGGGGGAATGCTCACTGGGGGGCTTTGATCATGTAGCCGACGCCGCGCACCGTGTGGATGAGCGGCTCGTGGCCGGCGTCGATCTTCTTACGCAGGTACGAGATGTACAGCTCGACGACGCTGGAGCGTCCGCCGAAGTCGTAGTTCCAGACGCGGTCGAGGATCTGCGCCTTCGACACCACGCGCCGCTGGTTGCGCATGAGGAAGCGCAGCAGCTCGAACTCGGTCGCCGTCAGCTCGATCTCGTGGCCCCCGCGCACGACCTCGTGGCTGTCTTCGTTGAGCGACAGGTCGCCGACGCGCAGGATGGGCTCGGAGTCGCGGGTGAGTGCGGTGCCCGCGCGCCGCATGAGGCCCCGGAGCCGCGCCACGACCTCTTCGAGGCTGAACGGCTTGGTGACGTAGTCGTCGCCGCCCGCGGTGAGGCCGGCGACGCGGTCGGCCACCGCGTCCTTCGCGGTGAGGAAGAGCACGGGCACGTCGTTGCCCGAGTGGCGCAGTCGCTGCAACACCGCCATGCCGTCGAGGTCGGGCATCATGATGTCGAGCACCATGGCATCCGGTTCGAAGTCGCGGGCGGCCGACAGGGCGTCGAAGCCCGACCCGGCGGTGCGCACCTCCCAGCCCTCCATGCGCAGGGCCATCGAGAGCAGATCGGTGAGCATCTGCTCGTCATCGACGACGAGCACCCGCAGGGCGCTCCCGTCGGGGCGGGTGAAGGCGGGGGCGGGGGCGGTCGCGGTCATGGAACTCATTGTGCTCGCGTATCTATGAGCTTTCTATGGCGTGGGTTATGGGAATCCTGAGAGCCGGGCAGCAGGCGCCTGAGAAGGACCAGCGCGACCACGCCGAGACCGGCCCCGAGGGTGTTCGCGACGACGTCGCGCGCATCGGCGACGCGCGTGGGAAGGAACGCCAGCTGGGCGGTCTCGATCGCGATGCTCAGCAGCAGAGCGATCACGATGCCGTGCCACCACCGCCCGCCCCAGCCGAGCACGAGCAGTCCCAGCGGGACGAACATCGCCACGTTCGAGGCGGACTCCACCACGTCGAACGTGACCCACGCGGTGGGCGGCCACGCCGCCAGCGCCCGCAGGACGGCGGTGAGGATGCCGCCCACACCGGCGTCGTAGATCGAGGGGCGCAGCGTCATCCACCAGAGACCGAACGCGTACAACGCCGAAGCGGCGACGAGCAGTGCTCGCCGCCGCTTCGAGAGGGCCCTGATCAGTGGGTGTCCTCGGCTTCGATCTCGGTGCGGTCGCCCGACCAGAGGGTGTGGAACGTGCCCTCTTTGTCGATGCGGCGGTACGTGTGCGCCCCGAAGAAGTCGCGCTGACCCTGGATGAGGGCGGCGGGCAGGCGCTCGGCGCGCAGGCCGTCGTAGTACGCCAGCGACGAGCTGAACGCGGGGGCCGGGATGCCGCTGTCGGCCGACAGCGAGACGATGTGACGCCATGCGTCCTGCGCGCGGCCCAGGGCCTCGACGAAGTACGGAGCGGTCAGCAGCACGGGCAGCTCGGGGGCGGCGTCGTAGGCCTCGGCGATGCGGTTGAGGAACTGCGCGCGGATGATGCAGCCGCCGCGCCACAGCTTCGACACGGCACCCAGGTCGATGTTCCAGTCGTACTGGGCGGCACCGGCGCGGATCTCGTCGAAGCCCTGGCTGTACGCCACGATCTTCGAGGCGTACAGCGCCAGGCGCACCTGCTCGATGAACGCGTCGGCGTCGGCGCCCGCGAGCACGTCCGTGCCCGAGGGGCCGGGGAGCTCGCGCGAGACCTCGCGCTGCTCGGGGTGGCTCGACAGCGACCGGGCGAAGGTGGCCTCGGCGATGCCCGAGACGGGGACGCCCAGGTCGAGGGCGGTCTGCACCGTCCAGGCGCCGGTGCCCTTGGCGCCGGCCTGGTCGAGGATGACGTCGACCAGGGGCTTGCCGGTGTCGGCGTCGGTCTGGCGCAGGACCTCGGCGGTGATCTCGATGAGGTACGACTCGAGCTCCCCGCGGTTCCACTCGGCGAACACGTCGGCGATCTCGGCCGGGCTCTTGCCGGTGGCGCGACGGATGAGGTCGTACGCCTCGGCGATGAGCTGCATGTCGGCGTACTCGATGCCGTTGTGCACCATCTTCACGAAGTGGCCCGCGCCGTCGTGGCCGACGTGCGCCACGCACGGCTCGCCCTCGGCGACCGCGGCGATGGACTTCAGAATGGGGCCGAGGGTGGCCCAGGCCTCGTCGGAGCCGCCGGGCATGATCGAGGGGCCGAGCAGCGCGCCCTCTTCCCCGCCCGAAACGCCCATCCCGACGTAGTTGATGCCCGTGTCGCGCACGGCCTTCTCGCGGCGGATCGTGTCGGTGAACAGGGCGTTGCCCCCGTCGACGATGATGTCGCCCGGCTCGAACACCTTCACCAGCTCGTCGATGACGAAGTCGGTGGGGCGGCCGGCCTTGACCATGATGATCGCCGTGCGCGGAACCGACAGCGACGCCGCGAAGTCGGCGTACGAGAACGAGGGGACGAATTCGGCCTCGGGGTGCGCCTCGACGAGGTGCTCGGTCTTGTCGGCGCTGCGGTTGAACACCGCGACCGTGTTGCCCTCGCGGCTGGCGAGGTTGCGCGCGAGGTTCGAGCCCATCACGGCCAGGCCCACGACGCCGATGTTGGCGCGGCCGTCGCCCTCGCCCTGGGGGCGGGAGTCGGCCTCGACGGTGGGGCGGTCCACCTCTTCGATGCCGGGCGCACCCTCGTGCACCTGGGCGGCTTCGTGAGGGGCCTGATCCTGGTCGGTCGAAGGTCCGGTCGGGGAGGGGGTCGACGTCATTCGTTGCTCCGTATTCGGGTGCGAGAAAGGGGTGGGCGAGCGCACGCGGGCTGCCGCTGCCACTGTATCGGCTCGACCGCGTGTCTCTCAGGGGGTGGCGAGGCGGAGCAGGGCGATGGCTTCGTCGACCTGCTCCTGGGGTGTCATGTCGAGGTCGATGCGGATCGCCTGCTCGTCGGCATCCGGGATCTCGAGGGTCTCGAACTGCGACGTCAGCAGCGACGGCGGCATGTAGTGGCCCTGGCGGCGCAGGAGACGTTCGAGCACGAGCTTCGGGTCGCCCATCAGCAGCACGAACGACACCTGGTCGCGCCGCAGCACGTCGCGGTAGCTGCGCTTGAGCGCCGAGCACGTGATGACGCCGGGGCGTCCGGCGGCGATCTGCCCGTCGATCCAGCCGGCGACCCGGTCGAGCCAGGGCCAGCGGTCGTCGTCGTTCAACGCGTGACCGGCCGCCATCTTGGCGACGTTCTCCTGCGGGTGCAGGTCGTCGCCCTCTTGGAAGTCCCAACCGAGGCGACCGGCGAGCATGCCGGCGACCGTGGACTTGCCGGTTCCAGCGGGTCCCATGAACACGAGGACGGGGGGAGCGGATGCCGACGACGCGGCGGGCCGTTCGGCGTCGACGTGTGCGGCAGAGGTCGGTGTGGAGGTCATCTCGGGGTTCCCTTCGCTCGGGTCAGACGAACACGCTGATCACGAGGACGCCGGCCAGGCCCGTGACCGAGATCACGCACTCCAGCACGGTCCATGTTTTCAGGGTCATCGGGATGTCGAGACCGAAGTACTCCTTGATGAGCCAGAATCCGGCGTCGTTGACGTGGCTGAGGAACACCGATCCCGCCCCGATCGCCAGAACGAGCAGCGCGGTCATGGGGGCGTCGAGGGTCTCGGTGAGCGGCTGGAGGATGCCGGCGGCGGTGATGGTCGCAACCGTCGCCGAGCCGGTCGCCACGCGGATGACCACGGCGACGAGCCAGGCGAGCAGCAGGACCGACACGCTGGAACCTGCGACGAGGTCGGCGATCACCTTGCCGATACCCGTGTCGACGAGGACCTGCTTGAAGCCTCCACCGGCGCCGACGATGAGGAGGATGCCGGCGATCGGACCGAGAGAGGAGCCGACGACGGTCGTGAGGCGGGCGCGATCGAAGCCGGCGCCGCGGCCGAGGACGACGAAGCCGACGAGCACGGCGAGCAGCAGCGCGATGATCGGCAGGCCCAGGAAGTCGATGACGACCTTCCACGCGTCGGTCGAGCCCGGCGCGACGATGTCGGCGACGGCCTTGAGCAGCATGAGGAAGACGGGTAGCAGGATGCTGCCGAGGGTGGCGGCGAACGACGGGCGTCGCGCGGGCTCGTCTCCCTTCTCCTCGGCCGAGAGGAAGAGCTCGGGGACGGGCACCGGAGCCCAGCGGGCGGCGAGGGGCGCGAACAGGGGGCCGGCGATGATGACGGCGGGGATCGCCACGATGACGCCGAAGAAGAGGGTGAGGCCGAGGTTGGCGCCGAGAGCGTCGATGGCGGCAAGGGGGCCGGGGTGCGGGGGCACGAGGCCGTGCATCGCCGAAAGGCCGGCGAGGGTGGGGATCGCGATCTTCATCAGGGCGACACCCGAGCGGCGGGCCACGAGGATGATCACGGGAACCAGCAGCACGAGGCCGACCTCGAAGAACATCGGCAGTCCGATGATCGCGCCGATGAGCCCCATGACCCACGGCAGGCTGCGCGGGGTGGCGCGGGCGACGAGGGTGTCGACGATGCGGTCCGCTCCTCCGGAGTCGGCGAGGAGCTTGCCGTAGATGGCGCCGAGGGCGACGAGGATTCCGACCCCGCCCATGGTGGATCCGAAGCCTCCGGTGAAGCTCGTCACGGTGGTGGGGATCGCCATGCCGGCCACGACACCGGTGGTCAGGGCGCCGATGGTCAGGGCGAGGAAGGGGTGCAGCTTGCCCCACGTGATCAGCACCACGATGAGCGCGACGCCCACGAGAGCGGCGGTGATGAGCTGCCCGGCGGGTGCGGCGGGACCGCTGTCGGCGGCGGCGAGCACGAGCGCGGGGGAGAGGGTGGTGATGGCCATGAGCGTCCTTGGTCCGGCGGGCGGCAGCGATGCCGCGGGTCTATTTGTCGTACATAAAAGCACAGGATGACGAATTCTGCACGACAAATATGTCTGTCAGTCCGGATGACGTCTGTCATCATCGGGGGATGACGATGGACCGTCCGCCCGTGCCGACCCTGCACGACGCACTCGTGGACCGCGTCGGCTCCGCCATCGTGCGCGGCGAGATCGCCGCGGGGTCGCGCCTGGTCACGGGCGAACTCGCCGAGGGGTCGTCACGCGGAGCTGGACGCGAGGCGGTGCGCGTGCTGCAGTCGCTGGGGCTGGTGCGGGTGCGACGCAAGACCGGCGTCGAGGTGCTGCCGGCGACGGACTGGAACGTCTACGCCCCGGAGATCATCGCCTGGCGACTCGCCGGACCCGGTCGCGACGCGCACCTGCGCGAACTCGGTGAGCTGCGCGCGGCCATCGAGCCGCTCGCGGCGCACGGGGCGGCGGTCCACGCCGACGACGCGCAGCGTCGGGAGCTCGTCTCCGCCGTCATGGAGATGGCGCGTACCGAGAACCACGCCGACGGCGGGGAGTACCTCGCGGCCGACGTGCGGTTCCACCGGACGCTGCTCTCCGCGTCGGGCAACGCGATGTTCGCCGCGCTGGGCACGGTCGTCGAATCCGTGCTCGTCGGGCGCACGCTGCACGAACTCATGCCGCACGACGCCAACCCGCACGCGGTGCGCTGGCATCAGGACGTGGCGTTCGCCGTGACCGCCGGGCGTGCTGATGAGGCCGCCGACGCGATGCGGTGGATCGTCCGCGAAGCGGACGACGCCATGCGGGGCGTGGCCCGAGAGGACTGAACGGCGTCAGTGCTTCTTGTACGCCGCCGAGCGGCCCAGGGTGAAGAGGGCGCCGACCGTGCCGACCAGGCCGACCGCGGCGATGCCGCCGATGACCCAGAGCACGACGTGAGAGAAGAAGCCGCTGTCCATGATGATCCTCCGGGTCGATTGGCCTCTCGACTCTACCGTCGTGCCCACCGAACCGACGCCGTGCGCCTCCGCGGCTCCGCACCCCCGGCGGTGCCGCACGCATCGGTGAGGGTGGTCGGGGTGGTGGCCGCGGGAGCTCGTCGAGCCCGGAACGGGCGTCGAGGAGGCCCACCTCCGGGCGGGTCGTGCCGACGGTCGCGCGCTGGTAGACTTCCGGGGAACTTCGGCGAGGGAATGCCGCGCACCGTCAGGTGCACGCGGCATCCGTGATCGACGCGGTGATGCAGGCTTCCGGCTTTCCTCACGCGATCGCGTTCGAGTCGAATCCAGACCACACACGCGCGGACCCGGTCCGCTCACAAGCTGCGGGACACGTACCCGCGAGGAGAACATCATGTCGGAAGACAACAAGGTCGTCGCGGAACTCCGCGAGAACTTCGGCAAGGGCTTCGCCCGTCGCCTCCGCGCCGCGGGCAAGATCCCGGCCGTCATCTACGGTCACGGCACCGAGCCCCAGCACGTCGCGCTGCCCGGCCACCAGGTCGCGCTGCTCATCCGTCGCGCCAACGCGCTGCTCGACCTCGACATCGCCGGCAAGGGCCAGCTCGTCCTCGTCAAGGACGTGCAGAAGGACCCCGTGCGTCAGATCATCGAGCACATCGACCTGATCGTGATCAACAAGGGCGAGAAGGTCCAGGTCGACGTGCCCGTCACGGTCGTCGGCGAGCCCTTCTCCGGCACGGTCGCCAACCTCGAGAACACCACGGTGTCGCTCGAAGTCGAGGCCACCCACATCCCCCAGAACATCGAGGTCTCGGTCGAGGGCGCCGAGGACGGCACGCAGATCACCGCCGCCGACCTGACCCTCCCCGCCGGCGCGGTTCTGGTGACCGAGCCCGACACGCTGATCATCGGCGTCTCGGTCCCCCTCGACACGCTCGCTGCCGACGAAGAGATCGCCGAAGCCGACGCAGAGGTCGCCGAGGAGCAGTCCGAAGAGGCCGAGGGCGACCAGAACTGATCTCCGGCGGGCCGCGTCACGGCCTGCCGACCACGAGGGGGCGCGTTTTCGCGCCCCCTCGTTTTCTCTGTGCGGGGTCCGAGCGCGGACCCGGAAGGATGGATGCCATGGCAGACACCTGGCTGATCGTCGGTCTCGGCAACCCCGGCCCGCGGTACGAGGCGACCCGGCACAACATCGGTCAGATGGTCATGGATGAGCTGGCATCCCGCCGCCGCGAGGCTTTCCGCGCGCACAAGGCGAACGCGCGCGTCGTCGAGACCTGGCTGCGGCCGGGCGCGGCGAAGCTCGTGCTGGCCAAGCCCAACAGCTTCATGAACGTCTCGGGCGGGCCGGTGGCCGGCCTCGCCCGGTTCTACGGCACCGAGCCCGAGCGCGTGGTCGTCGTGCACGACGAGCTCGACATCCCCTACGACACGATCAAGCTGAAGACCGGCGGGGGCCACGGCGGCCATAACGGGGTGCGCGATATCGCGAAGGCACTGGCGACGCCCGAGTTCCCCCGGGTGCGCGTGGGCATCGGCCGGCCGGTGGGGCGGCAGGATCCCGCGGACTGGGTGCTCGATCCCTTCAGCGCGACCGAGCGTCAGACGCTCCCCATCCTCGTGTCCGATGCGGCGGACGCGGTGGAGATGCTCGTCGACGAGGGCCTGGTGGCCGCGCAGCAGCGCTTCCACGCCCCCCGCAGCTGACACCGCGACCCGCGCGGGTTCGAACGACGACGGCCCCGGTCTCGAGAGATCGGGGCCGTCGATGTGTCGGTGTCACATGCTGGGCGCCACTCCCAGGCCGACCCCGCCCACGAAGGCGACGATGACGGCGATGCCGCCGAGCACGGCGATGACCACGGCGGCGATTCCCCAGCCGCGTCCGCGGTTCTTGACCGCCGCGACGATGCCCTGGATGAAGCCCCAGAGGCCGAAGATGCCGTAGACCGCGAAGGCCGTCACGCTGAGGACGGCGATCAGGATGGCGGTCTGTTCGGTACCGGGCGGGAGGGTGCTCGGGTCGATCTCGCCGCTGGCGTCGGCGTACTGCGCCAGGGAACCGCTCTGCAGGCCCGCGATGAGGGCGCAGACGATGCCGACGACCACGCCGACCATCGACGCGAGGAACGCGATGAGGCCCAGGGTCCGCGAACCCTTCGCCCCTCGGGACGACGGCGGGGGAGCGTAGGCCGGTGCGGCGGGTGCGCCGTACGCGGGCTCCGCGGCGCCGGCGCGCGCGACGGGCGGGTCGTAGGGCTCGGGGGGCGGTGGGGTGACGCTGCTCACGGTGTCCTCCTCAGGTCGGAGACGGGCCGGATCCGCCCGTCGCTCCAGTGTAGGAACGACGGCGGGGTGACCGCCCGGGCTGGACGCGCCGCGCCGGAGCACGGTAGCGGGGGCTCAGACGACCGAGCCCCCGCCCGCCGGCATCGTCGCGACTCCACCGACGACGGCGATCACGATGAACGCCGCGAACAGAAGGGGGCCGAGCACCGACACCACGATCGCCCCGATGCCGGCGCCGCGACCCGCGTCGCGGGCCGTGGCCACCACGCCCAGCACGAAGGCGATGAGGCCGATGACGGTGGCCGTCCAGAACGTGACCTCCGCGGCGAGGACCAGGTCGCGTACCGGCGAGAACACCCGCCAGTCGACCGTCGTCGAGTTCAGGAGGTCGGGGCCGACGCCCCGGGCGATGCGGAAGGCGAGGAACCCTCCGACGGCGGATGCCAGCACCGTGGCGATGAGCGACAGCAGCAGCGCCCAGGTTCCCAGGGGGCGTCCTCGACGTGCGACGGGCGGGGGAGTCAGCAGCGTGCCGGCCGGGGGCGCGACGTGCGGCGCGGCGAAGACCGGGCCGTTCGGGGCGCTCGGAGAGGACATGCGGCCACTCTACGAGAACGCCCGAGCGGACGGTGAGCCGGATCCGGGTGTCGATCACGGGCGACCACGACTGTCCAGCCGGGTCCGATGTCGGTACCCCCGCGTAGACTTCTGCGAGTGACAGTTCCCGGGATCGTGCGCGCCCTCGAGCAGGCTGAGTCGTACCGTGAGGCCGCTTCTGCGGCCTCCGCCGACCTGTCTCTCTCCCTCGTCGACGGACTCGACGCCCCCGTCATCGCGGGCCTCGTCGAACGACGCCGGGCGGCGGGTGAGCCGGGTGCCGTCCTCGTGATCACCCCGACCGGCCGACGCGCCGAGTCGCTCGGTCCGGCTCTCGAGGCCGTCCTTCCGGGTGCGCAGGTGCTCCATTTCCCCGCGTGGGAGACGCTGCCGCACGAGCGGCTCAGCCCGAGCCCCGAGACGGTCGGACGCCGCCTCGATGTGCTGCGGCGGATCGCGGCGTGGGATGGGCGGGCACCCCTCGTCGTCACGGCCTCGGTGCGCAGCGCCCTGCAGCCGCTGGCCCCCGGCCTCGGCGACGTCGAGCCGATCGAACTCGTCGTGGGCGGACGCGGTCACGAGCTCGAGTCCGTCATCATGCGCCTGGTCGAGCTGGCCTACCACCGCGTCGACATGGTCTCGCGGCGCGGCGAGTTCGCCGTGCGCGGAGGCATCCTCGACGTGTTCCCCACCGTGGCCGACCACCCCTTCCGCGTCGAGTTCTTCGGCGACGAGGTCGATCAGATCCGGGCCTTCTCGGTCGCCGACCAGCGCTCTCTGCCGGGAGACGTGGCATCCGTGTCGCTCAACCCCAGCCGCGAACTCCTTCTCACCGCCGAGGTACGCTCCCGTGCCGCCGACCTGCGCGACGGCTACCCGGGTCTGCGTCAGCTGCTCGAGAAGATGGCCGAGGGCATCCCCGCCGAGGGCATGGAGTCCCTCATCCCGGTGCTGGTCGACGACCTCGTCACCCTCGTCCACTACCTCCCGGGCGGCAGTGCGGTGGCGCTGGTCGACCCCGAGCGCTCGACGGCGCGTGCCACCACGCTGGGTGACACCAACCGCGAGTTCCTCGAGGCCGCGTGGTCGGCGGCGACCGCCGGCGCCGACACCCCCGTCGACCTCGACTCGGGCGACTTCGTCACCCTGCACGACCTGCACGAGATCTCGAGCGGACGTGGCGGCGTGTGGTGGCAGCTGAGCGCGTTCGACTCGGGCGCAGCGGATGCCGAAGACGAGGGCCTCGTGGTCGGTGATGAGTCCGCGTACCGGGTGAAGGCCGATCCCGTCCCCTCGTACCAGGGCAATGTCGACGGCGCGACGTCGCACGTCGGACAGCTCTTGGCCGACGGGTGGTCCGTGGTGGTCACCGCGTCGGGCCCCGGCATGGTCGATCGAGCGCGCGACGTGCTGGCCGAGCGCGGCATCGCGGCGCGACGCGTCGACGAGGTGCGCACGCCCCCCGAGCCGGGGGTCGCGCACGTCGTGTGCGCACCGCTGGAACGCGGATTCCACCTGCCCGAGGCGAAGTTCGCCGTCATCACCGAGACCGAGTTCTACGGTCGTTCGGTCAGCGGCGACAACCGCGGCCCGAAGAAGCTGGCGTCGCGCCGCCGCAACGTCGTCGACCCGCTGCAGCTGAAGCCGGGCGACGTGGTGGTGCACGCGACCCACGGCATCGGCAAGTTCCTCGAACTCACGCAGCGCGAGGTGTCGAGCGGCGGGCGCAACGCGGTCAAGACGACCAAGGAGTACCTCGTCCTGGAGTACGCCCCGGCCAAGCGCGGGTACCCGGGCGACAAGCTCTTCGTCCCCACCGACCAGCTCGACCTGCTGTCGAAGTACGTCGGCGGCGAGGCGCCCACGCTGTCGAAGATGGGCGGAGGCGACTGGGCCGCGGCGAAGGGGCGGGCACGCAAGGCGGTCCGTGACATCGCGGTCGAACTGGTGAAGCTGTATTCGGCGCGCATGGCGTCGAAGGGGTACGCCTTCGGACCCGACACCCCCTGGCAACGCGAGCTCGAAGAGGCCTTCCCGTTCGCCGAGACCCTCGACCAGCTGCAGACGATCGACGAGATCAAGGCCGACATGGAGAAGCCGATCCCCATGGATCGCCTGCTGTCGGGCGACGTGGGTTTCGGTAAGACCGAGGTCGCCGTGCGCGCCGCCTTCAAGGCGATCCAGGACGGCAAGCAGGTCGCCATGCTCGTGCCGACGACGCTGCTGGTCAAACAGCACCTCGAGACCTTCGCGGAGCGCTTCGCGGGCTTCCCGGTCACGGTTAGGCCGTTGTCGCGCTTCCAGAGCGACAAAGAGGCGAGGGCGACGCTGGCGGGGATCACCGACGGCACCGTCGACATGGTCATCGGAACGCACCGCATCCTCACCGAGAAGGTGCACTTCAAAGACCTCGGTCTCATGATCATCGACGAGGAGCAGCGGTTCGGCGTCGAGCACAAGGACTCTCTCAAGAAGCTCAAGACGAACGTCGACATCCTGGCCATGAGCGCCACGCCCATTCCGCGCACGCTCGAGATGGCGGTCACCGGCATTCGCGAGATGTCGACGCTGGCGACTCCGCCCGAGGACCGGCATCCGATCCTGTCGTACGTGGGTCCGCGTAACGACAAGCAGGTGGCGGCTGCCATCCGCCGCGAACTCCTGCGCGAGGGACAGATCTTCTACGTGCACAACCGCGTGTCGTCCATCCAGCGGGTCGCCGCTCATCTCTCCGAACTCGTCCCCGAGGCGCGCGTCGTGGTCGCGCACGGGCAGATGGGGGAGCACGCCCTCGAGCAGGTCGTCGACGACTTCTGGGAGCGCCGGGCCGACGTGCTCGTCTCGACGACGATCATCGAGACCGGCCTCGACATCTCGAACGCCAACACGATCATCATCGACCGGGCCGACAAGTACGGACTCTCGCAGTTGCACCAGCTGCGCGGACGCGTGGGCCGTGGGCGCGACCGGGCTTACGCGTACTTCCTGTACGACGAGATGAAGCCGCTCTCCGAGACGGCGGCCGACCGTCTCGAGACCATTGCCGTCAACAACGACCTGGGCAGCGGCATGCAGGTCGCCTTGAAAGACCTCGAGCTGCGCGGCGCGGGAAACCTGCTCGGTGCCGAACAGGCCGGGCACATCGCCGGCGTCGGGTTCGATCTGTACCTGCGCATGATCGGCGAGGCCGTGTCGACGTTCCGCGGCGAAGACGTCGACGGCCCCGCCGAGCTCCGTCTGGAGCTGCCGATCGACGCGCGTCTGCCGGAGTTCTACATCGACAGTGAGCGGTTGCGCCTCGAGGCGTACCAGAAGCTGTCGGCGGCGGCATCCGCCACGGCCAAGAACGACGCCATCGACCTGGTGGTCGAGGAGCTCCGCGACCGGTATGGCGAGCCACCGGCCGAGGTCGAGGGGCTCATCGCCGTCGCTCGACTTCGCCGGCGGGCCGCGCAAGCGGGTCTCGCCGACGTGGTCGCGATGGGGTCGAACCTGCGGGTCGCACCGGCGAACCTCGCCGACTCCATGCGGGTGCGCCTTCAGCGCCTGTACCCCAAGGCGAAGCTCGTCGCGGGGGGAGACGCCATGGTGGTTCCGCTTCCGCAGGATGCCGATGATGCGAACCTCCTCGCGTGGGTGCGTCAGCTGCTCGACGCCCTCTGGCCGCTGCCGGTCGACAAGGCCTCCGAGCCCGCGTCGGTCTGATCAGATGAGACCCGCACCCGTGACGGGGCGGGTCTCCGGGGGAGCGGCGAATCCCGCGTCATTCCGGTGATCCGGCGCCGTGACACGCCCGGGATGTGGCTGGATTCGCCGAGTCGGTGTCCCGCACGTAGTCTTTTACTTGTTCGCCCCACAGGGGAGAGCGGCTCGGCCGAAAGGCCCCGCATCCTCTCAAGTGGTGAACCACCCAGAACACACACCGAATGGTGTAACGTTCTGGTCTGGCCTTCGGCCCGCTTCTCACGACGTTGATCTTCTACAGGTCCCACGGTGAGAGACAAGGGGTCGTGGGTCGTAGGCGTGAATTGCCTCACGGGTAGGTCGAGAGATTGTTTCTGTGGGTGCGTCCGTTCCTTGAGAACTCAACAGCGTGCACTTGTCAAATGCCAATTTTATCCTCGTCGGTCTTCGGATCGCGAGAATTCCTTTGGATCAAAGTCCAATCCTCTTTTTGGGGGTTGGCATCTGGATAGTCAGTTTTGACTTCCTGTTTGGTCAGATT
>NZ_LMRB01000004.1:0-576198 GCF_001424715.1 Microbacterium sp. Leaf436 | reverse complement strand
TGGTGTTCCTCGACGAACCCACCGCTGCTCTCGGTGTGCGTCAGACGAAGAACGTGCTCGAGACGATCCGGCGGGTGCGGGACAAGGGCATCGCGGTGGTGTTGATCTCGCATTCCATGCCGCACGTGATGGAGGTGTGCGACCGCATCCAGGTGCTGCGCCTCGGCACTCGTGTGGCGAACATCGACGCGAAACAGACCTCCATGGAAGAACTCGTCGGGCTCATGACCGGCGCCGTCACGAAGGACGACCACAAATGAGCACCACGACACCTCCGACGGAGACCGTCGCGATCGGCACGTTCGACGATTCGAAACCGAACTTCTTCGTCGGTTTGCTGAAGGCGCAGGCCTTCCAGATCCTCATCATCCTCATCGTCATCGTGCTGATCTTCAGCGCTCTGGCGCCGGAGTCGTTCGCCCAGTGGTCCAACTTCCGCCTCATCATCCAGAACGCTTCGATCCTCGCGGTGCTCGGCGTCGGGATGACGTACATCATCATCACTTCCGGCATCGACCTGTCGATCGGGTCGGTGCTGGTGTTCTCCGGCGTCGTCTCGGCCCTCGTGATGCGCGCCCTCGGCGGCGAAGGGTGGGGCGTCGCCACGATCGGCATCCTGGTGTCGATCCTCAGCGGCGTCTGCTGGGGGCTGCTGAACGGCTTCCTCATCGCCAAGGCGAAGATCCCGCCGCTCATCGTGACGCTGGGCTCGCTCGGCATGGCCCTGGGCCTCGCGCAGATCCTCACCGGTGGAGTCGACGTGCGTGACGTTCCTACCGTGCTGACCGTGTCGATCGGGTACGGCAACGTGTTCGGGTCGTTGCCGATCATCAGCGTCATCGCCCTCGTCGTCGTGGTGCTCGGCGCCGTCGTGCTGCACTTCACCAAGTTCGGGCTGTACACCTACGCCGTCGGCTCCAGTGAGCTCGCCGCCCGCCGCGTCGGCGTGAAAGTCGACCGCCACCTCATCTCGGTCTACACCCTGTCGGGAGCACTCGCGGGCCTCGCCGGCATCCTCGCCCTCTCACAGTTCTCGACCACCGCCATCGCGGGACAGTCGCAGACCAACCTGAACGTCATCGCCGCCGTCGTCATCGGTGGGACGTCCCTGTTCGGCGGTGTCGGCACGATCTTCGGCACCGTCGTCGGCCTCTTCATCCCCGCCGTCCTGCAGAACGGCTTCGTCATCACYGGTGTCCAGCCSTTCTGGCAGCAGGTCGCCGTCGGTGCGGTGCTGATCACCGCCGTCTACGTCGACCAGGTACGCCGCACCGCCGCCACCCGCGGCAACACCCAAAGCCTCTGGCGAAAGTTCGTCAGCGGAGGACGCCGCAGCTGAAGCGGTGCTGATCACCGCCGTCTACGTCGACCAGGTACGCCGCACCGCCGCCACCCGCGGCAACACCCAAAGCCTCTGGCGAAAGTTCGTCAGCGGAGGACGCCGCAGCTGAAGCCCGGCATCCGACCCCACCAAGAGAGAACGGTCATCACAATGAAGTGGAACAGCAAGGTTCTCGCGTTCGCCACCCTCGGCGCCGCAGCCACCCTCGTCCTCGCCGGGTGCTCCGGCGGAGCCTCGTCGGGCTCCGCGTCGGGCGGCGCGGAGGGCGGGTACAAGATCGCGTTCGTGCAGGGCGTCGCGGGGGATGAGTTCTACATCTCCATGCAGTGCGGCATCCAGGACGAAGCCGCCAAGGAAGGCGCCACCGTCACCACCCAGGGTCCCGAGAAGTTCGACCCCACCCTGCAGAAGCCGATCGTCGACGCGATCGTCGCGTCGAAGCCCGACGCGCTGCTCATCGCCCCGACCGACGTGTCGGCCATGCAGGCGCCGATCGCGGCGGCGGAGGCGGCGGGCATCAAGGTCGTGCTCGTCGACACGACGCTGGAGGACCCCTCGGGCGCGGTCTCGCAGATCTCGTCCGACAACGAGGGCGGCGGAGCGGCCGCGTTCGAAGCCATTCAGGAGGCCAACCCGAACGGCGGCAAGGTGCTCGTCGTCTCGGTCGACCCCGGCATCTCGACCACGGACGCCCGAGCGAAGGGCTTCGAGGACGCGGTCGCGAAGGACTCGAAGTTCGAATCCGTGGGTGTGCAGTACTCGCACAACGAGCCCTCCACGGCGGCCGAGATCGTGACCGCCGCGCTGCAGAAGGACCCCGACATCGTCGGCATCTTCGCCGCGAACCTGTTCGCCGCCGAGGGGTCCGCCACCGGTGTGCAGCAGGCCGGTAAGCAGGGCGCNAGCAGTACGACAACCGCCAGTGAGTTCGACACCCTGCGGCGGCTGCCGAGATCGTGACCGCCGCGCTGCAGAAGGACCCCGACATCGTCGGCATCTTCGCCGCGAACCTGTTCGCCGCCGAGGGGTCCGCCACCGGTGTGCAGCAGGCCGGTAAGCAGGGCGCTGTCACCATCGTCGGCTTCGATGCCGGCCCCGCCCAGGTGAAGGCCCTCCAGGCCGGCACGGTGCAGGCGCTCGTCGCGCAGGAGCCCGCCACCATCGGCTCCGACGGCGTCACCATCGTCGGCTTCGATGCCGGCCCCGCCCAGGTGAAGGCCCTCCAGGCCGGCACGGTGCAGGCGCTCGTCGCGCAGGAGCCCGCCACCATCGGCTCCGACGGCGTGAAGCAGGCCATCGCCGCGCTCAAGGGCGAGGCGACGGAGGAGAAGATCCAGACCGGCTTCACGATTCTGACGAAGGACAACATCGACACCGACGGCAAGGACGCGGTCTACAAGTCCAGCTGCTGACACCCCGGATGCCGGGGCTCCCAGGTCCCGGCATCCGACCTCCCCCCTCCGCGTGAGTCGCCACACTTCGTCGCTTCGGACACCACATCGGCGACACCTGCTGGCGACTCACGCGCGCGCGAAGCGCCGCCGATCACCACCGACGAGAAAGACACCGCCGTGCCGCTGGCCGACATGCCCGAACTGCTCGCCGCGCACCGCGCGGTCGGGGCCTTCAACTTCATCACCCTCGAGGTCGCCGAGGCCATCGTCGCCGGGGCCGAAGCCGCCGACCGCGGCGTGATCCTCCAGCTGTCGCAGAACGCCATCGCGTTCCACGGGGGGCTCGCCCCGGCCGCCTCGGCCGCGCTACGGCTGGCCGAGGCCGCCCGGGTGCCCGTCGTCGTTCACCTCGACCACGCCACCGACGAGTCGCTCGTCGACGAGGCGTTGGCCGTCGGCATCCGGTCGGTCATGTTCGACGCGGCCCACCTGCCGGATGCCGAGAACCTCGACCGCACCGCCGCCGTCGCTGCACGCGTGCACGCCGCGGGCGCCTGGGTCGAGGCCGAGCTGGGCGAGATCGGGGGCAAGGGCGCGCACGCACCGGGCGTCCGCACCGACGTCGCCGAGGCCGTGCGCTTCGTCGGCGAGACCGGCGTCGACGCCCTCGCCGTCGCGGTCGGCAGTGAGCACGCCATGCGCGAGCGTACGGCGCGGCTCGACGAAGCCCTGATCGCCGACCTCTCGGCCGCCCTGTCCGTGCCCCTCGTGCTGCACGGCTCCAGCGGCGTCGCCGACGCCGGCATCGACGGCGCCGTGCGCGCGGGCGTGCGCAAGGTCAACGTCGGCACGCACCTGAACCAGGTGCTGACCTCCGCGGTGCGCGCGGAGCTCGACCGGGACCCGGATGCCATCGACCCGCGCCGCTGGCTCTCGCCCGGCCGCGAGGCGGTCGCGGGCGAAGTGCATCGACTGCTCGACGTCATCACCGGACGCACCGCATGACCGGCATCGTCACCCTCACCGCGGCGGGGGCCATCGACGCGACCTACCGCGTCGGCATCCTGCGCCGCGGCGCCTTCGCCCGCGCCGACAGTTACACGCGCGAGGTGAGCGGCAAGGGCGTCAACGTCTCGGCCGCCCTCGCCGCGGGCGGCGCGCCTACGGCCGCCGTCGTGGTGCTCGGCGCCGACGACGTGCGCTTCGCGCGCTGCGGACTCACCGCCCCCCTGCTGCGCATCGTCGAGGTGCCCGGCGCGACACGCGTGAACACGTCGATCGTCGACGCCGACGGAGCGACCACCAAGGTGAACGCTCCCACCCCGCCGCTGTCGGCGGAGGCGTGGGATGCCACGGTGTCGGCCGTGCGCGACGAGCTCGCCGCGCGGGAGCAGCCCTGGCTCGTCATCTCGGGCAGCCTGCCGGAGCTCGCGGGAACCCACGCCCTCGTCGACCTCACCGCCGTCCGCGCGGCGGCCCGCGAGCGCGGTGCCCGCGTGGCCGTCGACACCAGCGGAGCCGCGCTCGACGCGCTGCTCGCCGACCCCGCCGGCATCGACCTGCTCACCCCGAACGTCGACGAGCTGTCCGCTGCGGTCGGGCGCCCCCTCACCACCCTGGGCGACGTCGTCACCGCCGCGCGCGAGATCGTCGCGCGCGGCGTGGGCATCGTGCTGGCGAGCATGGGCGCCGACGGCCTGCTCGCCGTCACCGACCAGCGGGTGGTCTTCGCCCGCGCCGAGGCCCCGCACGTCGCCAACACGGCGGGGGCGGGGGATGCCGCCCTGGCGGGGTTCCTGCTCGGTCTCACACGCGCGCCCGCCGCGGAGGCGGCCGGCGCCGATCCGCTCGCGGTGGCCGCAGCCTCGGCCGCGGAGTGGGGAGCCCACGCGGTGGCGCACGCGTCGACCCTCGTCGCGGGACCGCCCCAGGGCATCCGGGCCCTCGTCGACACCGAGCCCGACCTCACTCGCGCTCTGAACCCGGAGGGCGACGCGTGAGCGTCCTCGCTCCCGAGATCACCGCGGCGGTCGCCGACGTGTCGCGCGTCCGCACGCGCGCGATCGACCGGGTCGCCTACGCCAACGACGCCTCCCATTACCTGCTGACCCCGGATGCCGTGGTGGTCGCCGCCGACGCGGCCGAGGTGGGAGCGATCCTGCGGGCGGCCACCGCCTCGGCCACCGCGGTGACCTTCCGCTCGGGCGGCACCAGCCTGTCGGGGCAGTCGTCGGGAGCGGGACTGCTGATCGACGTGCGGCAGGGCTTCGGGCGGATCGACGTGCTCGACGGCGGGCGCCGCGTGCGCTCTCAGCCGGGCGCCACGGTGCGCCAGGTCAACGCGCGTCTGCTGCGGCACGGGCACCGGCTCGGCCCCGATCCGGCGAGCGAAGCGGCGTGCACGATCGGCGGGGTCGTGGCGAACAACTCCAGCGGCATGGCGTGCGGAACGGAGGAGAACTCGTACCGCACCCTCGAGGGACTGGTGCTGGTTCTGGCATCCGGGACCGTCGTCGACACGGCCGCCCCCGACGCCGACGCGGTGCTGCGCGATCGCGAGCCGGCGCTGGTCGCCGGACTGATGCGGCTGCGCGAGCGCGTGGTCGGCGATGCCGCGAGCGTCTCGCTCATCCGGCGGCAGTTCGCGATGAAGAACACCATGGGCTACGCCCTCAATGCGTTCCTCGACTTCGACACCCCGGCGGCTCTGCTCGCGCACCTCACGGTGGGATCCGAGGGGACGCTCGCGTTCGTCGCCGAGGCGACGTTCCGCACGGTGCCGATCCGCCCGGCCGTCGCCACGACGCTCGCGGTGTTCCCCACGCTCGACGCGGCCACCCGCGCTCTTCCCGCCCTGGTGTCGACGGGAGTGGCGACGCTGGAGCTGATGGATGCCACCTCCCTGCGCGTCGGACAGCGTCTGGCAGGCACTCCCGCCGCCATCCACGGTTTCGAGGCCACGGCGCAGGCGGCGCTGCTCGTGGAGTACCACGCGGACGACGCTCCCGCGCTCCGGGAGCTCGCTGGGGCGGGCGCACACGTGCTCGCCGGTGAGGACCTGCTCGACGCGGCCGTCTTCTCCCGTGACCCGGTGCAGCGCGCCGCCGCGTGGACCTTCCGAAAGGGCCTCTACGCCTCGGTCGCCGGGGCCCGCCCCTCGGGCACGACGGCGCTGCTCGAAGACGTGGTCGTGCCCGTCGCGCGTCTCGCCGACACCTGCGAAGGGCTGCAGCAGCTGTTCGCGCGATTCGGCTACTCCGACAGCGTGATCTTCGGCCACGCCAAGGACGGCAATATCCACTTCATGCTCACCGACCGCTTCGAGGGCGCGAAAGCGCTCGGTCGGTTCGAGGGGTTCACCGAGGCGATGGTCGACCTGGTGCTCGACGCCGGGGGCAACCTCAAGGCCGAGCACGGCACCGGTCGCGCGATGGCGCCGTACGTGCGCCGGCAGTACGGCGACGAACTGTACGACGTGATGGTCGAGCTGAAGCGTCTGCTCGACCCGAGCGGCATCCTGAATCCGGGCGTGATCATCAGCGACGACCCCGGCGCGCACATGCGCGACCTGAAGACGCCCGTGTCGATCGAGCCCGAGGCCGACCGGTGCGTGGAGTGCGGATACTGCGAGCCGGTGTGCCCGAGTCGATCGCTCACGTTGACGCCGCGCCAGCGGATCGTCGTGCGGAGGGCGTCGACCGCAGCCCGCGAGCGCGGCGACGGGGCTCTCGTCGCGGAGCTCGAGCGCGACTACGACTACGACGGCGTGCAGACCTGCGCGGTCGACGGCATGTGCCAGACGGCGTGCCCCGTGCTCATCAACACCGGGACGCTGATGAAGCGCTTCCGGCGGGAGGATGCCAACCCGGTGCTGGCCGCGGGATGGTCGGCGGCGGCGACCGGATGGGGAGCGGTGACGCGCGCGGGATCCGCCGCGCTGACGGTCGCCGCGGCGCTGCCCACGCCGCTCGTGCGGACGGTGACGGATGCCGCCCGCGCGGTGCTCGGCGCCGATACGGTGCCGCGGTACTCGGCGGAGCTTCCCGCCGGTGGGGCATCGCGGCGGTCGCTGGGGTCTCGGGTCGGCGCGGCGGGTGTGGAGCCCGTGGCGGTGTTCCTGCCGGCCTGCGTGGGCAGCATGTTCGGCGCCTCCGAGGGCATCGGCGCGACCGCGGCGTTCACCCGGCTGTTGGAGCGCGCCGGCGTCTCGGCGGTCGTCCCCGACGGCATCGACGCGCTGTGCTGCGGCACCCCGTGGTCGTCGAAGGGCTACGCGAAGGGGCACGCGACCATGTCGGCCCGCGTGCGTGCGGCCGTCCGAGAGGCCACGCGCGACGGCGCCCTCCCGGTGGTGTGCGACGCGTCGAGCTGCACCGAGGGTTTCGCGGCGACGCTGCGCGACGACGGCATCCGGGTTCTGGATGCCGTGGCCTTCACGGCATCCGATCTGCTTCCGCGTCTCACCCCGACACCGGTGGCCGAGCTGCTGGCGCTGCACCCGACCTGCTCGTCGACGCAGCTGGGCATCGACCCGGCACTCCGCGCGATCGGTGCGGTCGTGGCATCCGAGGTGCGCGTCCCCGACGCCTGGGGCTGCTGCGCGTATGCGGGCGATCGCGGCATGCTGCACCCGGAGCTGACCGAGGCCGCAACCGCTCCTGAGGCGGCCGAGGTCGCCGGCTGGGGCGCCGACGCGTACGCCTCGTGCAACCGCACCTGCGAGCTGGGCATGACGAAGGCGACGGGGGAGTCGTACGTGCACGTGCTGGAGCTGCTCGAGAGGGCGACGCGGTCCGGCGCGTGAGGCGTCAGGCCCCGCCGCCTCGGGAGCCCCGCGGCGACGGGAATCGACCCCTCACTCGAAGGCGGGTGCGGCGGCGGCGCGGCGGCGCTCACTCACGATCAGGGCGATCAGCAGAATCAGCCCGGTGAGCACGACGATGTAGGTGCTGAGCGTGGGAACGACGCCGAGCAGGCCGTTGGCCGGGAACAGGGCGTGCAGTTCGAGGGTCGGGTCGGTGCTCGCGTGCACGAGCATCGGGGCGATCAGCGTGCGGGTCACCCGCAGCACGAGGTACATGCACAGGCCGAAGAAGAAGGTGTACACGACCTGCTGCAGCACCACGGCGACGCCCTCGGTCGAGGTGAACAGGTTGGCGAGGTGCAGCGCGGCGAAGATCCCGGCCGAGGCGAGGGCCACGGCGATCTCGCGGTGACCGGCCCTGCGCATGAGGTTCACCACGAAGCCGCGCGTGACGAGCTCTTCGACGAAGCCGATGAACAGTCCCGTCACCAACCAGGCGCCGACGAGCGGGAGCCCCGCGGCTGCGTAACCGATCGAGAGCAGGGCGAAGACGTTGATCGCCAGCACGACGATCACGGCCGTCCACATCCACCGGCGCCCACCGAGCGTCTGCCGCGAGAACAGCTCTCGGCGCCACCCGACCGACGCCGCGAAGGCGACGAGCAGTACCCCGGTGACGAGGATCGGGACGCCGGTGCCGAAGAACACGTCGCCGGCGCTGCCCGTCTCGCCCCGCAGGCTTCCGCCCGGGGTGAGCACGCGGCTGAGCAGGAAACCGATCAGCAGATAGACGCCGAGATAGACGACCGCGAGCAGGAGCGCCCGCCAGAACCCGCCCCTGTTCCAGAATCTCGACCAGCTCGATGCGACGCGCGCCATGTCTGCCCCCTTGAATGCCCTGCCGC
Source organism: Microbacterium sp. Leaf436 (assembly GCF_001424715.1). Classification (NCBI taxonomy): domain Bacteria; kingdom Bacillati; phylum Actinomycetota; class Actinomycetes; order Micrococcales; family Microbacteriaceae; genus Microbacterium; species Microbacterium sp. Leaf436. The sequence continues at coordinate 567,753 of NZ_LMRB01000004.1, read as the reverse complement.
CCGTTCGTGATTCATCGTGACAGAGGGGCCGCGATGGCGGGGTGTGCGCTGCGGCTTCGGCACAACTCCTGCGTTTCGCGGGGGAAGTGTGGGTGGGAGCGGGTGGTGGGGTGGGTTGCCGGAGGTGTGCGGGGCGGGGCTCGGCTGCCGGGCTGCGGGGCGGGGGCTCCGACCCGGGCTGCGCGCAAGGCTGAGCGCCGCAGCGGCCCGGCGGCTGCTTAACGCGCGGAAGCCAGCGCCAGCCGCAGCGCGCCGGATGCCGCGACCTCGAGGCGCACGGCAGCCAGTCAGTCGACCACCAGGTATCGGCAGAAGGTGCGCGCCTTCGAAAGCGCTGGATCGGCCTCCGCGAAGTCTTCGTCGATCCAGTCCAGCCCGTGATCGCGCGTGAACGGACTCCACCCCTCGTCCGACGGATAGCGGAACGTGACGTAATCGTCGAGGGCGTCCTCATCGCCGAATCGACCCACCCAGATCGAGACCGTGCCCGGCGCGATGAGCGCGTCCGCCGAGTAGCGCTCGCCAACCGCCGGCCCATTCGGTGCTTCGGGGACCGGGGCCACCGTGCGGGAACACCAGACGACGCCTGACTCCCGCATCTCCGCCAGCAGCGCGGGCAGGGCGACGGCCTCGGCCAGACCCCGCTCTTTTCCGAGTTCCGCCTGTGCCCTGGCCCGCGCCGCCGGGTCGAGACCGCCTCAGTCGACCTCGTCTACCCGATCTGCTTCTGCACGGAACACCACGCGAGCGACGAGCGCGGCTCCACCGAGTGCGCAGAGCCATGCGAGTCCCCAGGCGGCGAAGCCGAGCCATGGATTCGGGTCGATCAAGGCTTGAACCGCGTGAGTTCCCTTGAAGAGCATCCAGGCAAGAAAGAGCCCGATGAGGGCGCTGCCCGCAAGAACGAGTCCGAGCTTCTTTCCCATCCTCCGAGGGTACTGGCAAGCGGTTCTGGCGGATCGACGTCGTGCCGGCCACTAGTGCCTTCGACGAGACGGTTTCACGGGGCTCCCGTCCCGTCCACGGCCTGCGGAGCACGAGAGGGCCATCAGTTGCTGATGCGCAACTCCTGCCGGGCGTATCGCAGATCGTCAGCCTGAGCGAGCATGAACGTCGCGAGGTCGGCGCGGGAGATGCGCCACCGGACCCGGTCTCCTGCGCCGGCCGTCGCCCCTCGCACTTTGATACGTCCCGTTCCCGGCTTGTCGTGGGGCATCGTGACGACCACGGTCGTCCAGTCGAGATCGGAGCCGCGAATCGCCTCGCCCACCTCGCGGGACTCGGGCCCCAATCCGAGCAGGGCGTAGCTCGCTCTGCTCAACGCGCGTGTCAGCGGGCCGCGGGGAATCAGAATGCTCGGCCCCCAGCTGAAGACGAGCCTGCGGACTCCGTGGGTGCGCATTGCCGCCACGATGTGGCGCGTTCCCGTCGCGACGGGCATGTCTTTGGACCCGCGGGCGAGGTTGGGGGTCAGGGTGGCGAGCACGGCGTCGGCGCCGCGGACGACGTCTTCGATGGCGACCGCGTCGGTCAGGTCGCCTTGCACGACCCGCAGCCGGCTGTGGCGCACGGTGAGCTTTGCCGGATTGCGGACGAACGCCACCACGTCATGCCCCGCGACGAGTGCCTGTTCGACCACGCGCATGCCGGTGCGACCGGTGGCGCCGAAGATGGTCAGTTCCATTACGTCTCCCTCGCGTGGTCCGTGTGTCAGCCGTTGTAAGCGACGTAGTGCAGCTCGGGCAGCCGACGTTCGTCGTGCAGCCGTGCCAGCGCCTCCGCGATGACATCGGGCTCGGCGTCGGGGTGGCCGGCTCCGATGAGGGCGGTAATGCCCATGTGCGCGGCGTAGACGCCCTTGGGCTCCAGTGCGTTGTGCAGATTGAGAGTCCAGTTGCGAAGTCCCGCTGCGGCGATGTTCACATTGCCGAGGAAGGGCATGGGATTGAAGGAGCCACCGCCCGTCGTGATGAGGATGGTGCCTTCGCCGGCCGCGATCATGTCTGGCAGCACAGCCCCGACGGCGTTGAGGGCGCCTCCGAGATAGAAGTCGATCTGCGGCTGCAGGTTCTCCATCGTCACCTCGAGCACGTCGACGGGCACGAGAGACGGGTCTGCCGGCGAGAACTCGAGCACGTCGATCGGGCCGAGCGTGTCCTTGATCGTGCGGATGGCGGTCGTGACGGTGTCCGGTCGGCTGATGTCGGCAGTGAACCCGTGCGCCGTGATTCCCTCGCCCACGAGGGTCTGGACGAGAGAGTCGAGCCTGGTCTGGGTACGCGCCACGAGAGCGACATCGAAGCCCCTGCGCCCGAAGGCGCGGGCGATCTCGAGACCCAGTCCGGGACCGGCTCCAATGATGGTGATGAGCGGCATGATGTGTCCTTTCGCGCCCTGACATCTCGCAGGGCGTCTCACGGGTGAGGTAGATTGAGGGCGCCCTCAAGTTGCACCAGTCTATGTTGAGGGTGCCCTCAATATCCACTGGAGTGTCATGACACGTGCGAACGGTCTCCGCCGAGACGCCCTGGCGAACGTCGAGAGACTGCACGCCGCCGCGTTGTCGGTGTTCTCGCGCCGCGGCCTCTCCGCTCCGCTGGAGGAGATCGCTCGGGAGGCCGGCGTGAGTATCGGGACGCTCTATAACCGGGTCGGATCCCGGGAGTCCCTCATCGACGCCGTGATCACCGCAATCGCCGGTGAAAAGCTCCTGGCACTCAAGGAGCAGTCACTGAGTCAACCGTCGCCCCGGGCGCGACTGGAGGCGTTCATCGCGGGGATGATCGACCTGCAGGTCGCCGATCCGGCGTTGAACGACGCCATGCTCCGTCGCTTCCCGAACGCCACGTCACTCATCGAAACCTGCGATCGGTCGACCGCGCTCGGCCGGGACCTGATCGACGACGCTCACGCGGCGGGTGTCCTCTCCCCAGAGTTCACCGCCGACGACCTCATGACGGTGCTCTGGATGGCAGGAACCGCAAGCCACGACCCGTCAGCCCCCGCGGGGTGGCGGCGGGTTGTCGACCGCAGCATCGCCGCCGTCTGGATTAACTGACGCCACCGGTGCGTCGCGGGATGCGGCGTTCATCGCGTCCCGCAGCCAGCCGGTGTCAGGCCGGCACCAACCGCAGCCTTCCGGATGCCGCGACCTCGAGCCGCACGGCATCCAGTCCGTCCACCACCAGGTCGGCTGTCAGCTCCTCCTCCGCCGTCGTGCCGGTCAGCGCCAGCACGGCGCAGCCGGCGGCGCGGGCTGCCGCGATGCCGGCCGGCGCGTCTTCGACGACGAGGCAGCGCGCGGGGTCGACGCCGAGGCGGGCGGCGGCGGTGAGGAACGGCTCGGGGTGGGGTTTGCCGTTCTCGACGTCGTCGACCGTGACGAACACGTCGGGACGCTCGTACCCGGCGGCGGCGAGACGGGCGGTGGCGATCGGCACCGACCCCGACGTCACGATGGCCCGTCGCTCGGCCGGCACCGAGGTGAAGAACGCGTCGGCGCCTCGGATGGGGAGAAGGCCCACGGCATCCGTGACCTCGAGGTCGGTGACGTGCGCGAGGGCTTCGACATGCCGGTCGGCGGGCAGCAGATGACCCACGAGCGTGCGCGCGGGCTGGCCGTGGTTGGCGTGCAGGGCCTCCATCGACACGTCGAAGTGCTCGGCGAAGCGGCGCCACGACCGCACCACGGATGCCGTGGAGTCCACCAGCGTGCCATCGAGGTCGAACAGCACGGCGTCGAACTCGCGCGTGAAGATCTCGGCGTCCGCATCGATCGGCCGCCGGATCCCGAGCGCCGGCAGGACGCGGGCCAGCTGCTGCGCCGTCGACAGCTCGGCGTCGACGGCGGTGACCGGGATCGAGGGTGCCACGGGAGCGGTGTCGGGGCGGTGGGCGTCGCGAGACGCGCCGCGGGATGAGCGACGGGATGCCAACACGGCGGGATCTCCGTCGACGTGCACGACGTGCAGCTCGGCGGGGGCGAGGGCCTCGCATAGGGCGTCCCATTCGGGGCCCCCGGTGAGCTCAGCGGTGAACGGCGCCACGACCACCACGCGGCCCGCCGTGGAGAGGGCGTCGGCGGCGGTGGCGCGCAGGGCGGCATAGCGTCCGGCGCGGATCGCGGGACCGTGCGGCGACGTGAGCCAGTGGTCGCCCAGCGCGCCGTCGGGCAGGGCGTCGAGCAGCGGCGTGGTCACGCTGTCGAGGTCGACGAGGGGCGCCCGCAGGCGCTCGGCGATCGCCCGACCCAGGGTGCTCTTGCCGCTGCCGGCGGTGCCGGCGACGACGACGGCAAGCGATTCGGGTATTTGACACGGCGACGGCATACCCCCACCATAGACGTAGCAAGTCACCGGTGTCATGCTTGAAATTCCGGGACTCGAAGAAGTTCCGGAAAGGACGGCCGCTCATGCGAGACACCGGTGACATGGTTTCGGGGTCCGCGCGCCTCCACGCCGGGCTCGACCTCGGCAGCACCGCGATCAAGATGCTGGTCATCGACGACGACGGCACCGAGATCGCCGGCGCTCAGGTACCCACCCCGTGGCGGGTCGGAGCGGGCGGAACCACCGACATCGACGCCGCCGACCTGCTGGCCTCCGCGCGCGCGCTCGTCGACCTCGTCGACGCGGACCTCGCCCCGCTGACCGCCGAGCCGCTGACCTCGCTCGCCGTCGCCGGCATGGGGGAGACCGGCATCCTGATCGACGAGAGCGGTGCCGCTGCGGGCCCGGGCTTCGCCTGGTTCGACCCGCGCGGCCTCGAGCAGATCGCGGCGTTCCCGCGGACGGTGCGCGAGGAGTTCGCCGGGCGCACGGGCCTGCCCCTCGGAGCGCAGGTGAGCGTCGCCAAGCTCGCCTGGTTGCGCGATCAGGGCACCGACCTCGCGGGTCTGCGCTGGCTGGACCTGCCCGAGTTCATCGTCGCCGCCCTCGGCGGTGACGTCGCCCTCGAGCTCTCGCTCGCCTCACGCACCGGCCTCATCGATCAGGACTCCGGCGCCGCGTGGCCCGCGATGCTCGACGCCCTCGGCGTCGACGACACGCTGCTTCCCCCGCTCCGCGGCGGAGGCCTCTCGTGGGGCGTCGCCTCCGGTGTCTTCGGCCCGCGCGTCGCGGGTGCCGCCCTCACCGTCGCCGGCCACGACCACCTCGTGGCCGCTCAAGCCAACGGCACGCTGGATGCCGACGGGTACCACGTCTCGCTCGGCACGGCCGAGGTACTGCTGCGCGTGCTCGACGCGCCCCTGGGGTACGCCGCGCGCCAGCGCCTGGCCGACGCCCTCATCAACGAGGTGCGCCACGTCGTGCCCGGCAAACACGTGCTCGTCGCCGGCGTCAAGACCGGGCTCCTGCTGCGTCGCGTGCTGCACGCGAGCGGCATCAGCGATCGCGCGGGGCGCGACGCCCTCGACGCCGCGGTGATGGCGCTTCCCTACGAGGGTGAGCTGCCGGCCGGCGCGATCGAGGTCACCGGGGCGCGCAACGACGACGGCGTCCTGCGCCTGACGCTGCACGCCGAGGCCTCTCCCGCCGAGATCTTCGGGGCCGCCCTCCGGCACAGCAACGCCGAGATCGCCGAGCTCATCGCCGCGATGGACCGTGAGGTCGCCCCGGCGACCCACTCCACGCTCACCGGCGGGTGGGCGGGCATGGCCTCGGTCCGACGCGCCCGTGCCCACGCCCTGCCCGACCTCGCCCTGTCCGCCCGCGAGCAGGACGTCGCGTGGGGAGCCGCCGACATGGCGCGGCGCCTCGTCTCGGCATCCGTCCCCTCCTGACCCGACCCTCGCGCCTGCCCCGACCGACCGCACGCGCGCGCACACCCCAGAGAAGAGAGAAACATGAACGAACTCACCACGCTCGAGCGCCGCGCGCTCCAGTCGATCAGCACCCCCGACGGCCACATGCTCATCGTCGCCGCCGACCAGCGCAACGGTATGAAGGCCGCGATCAAGGACGCCCCGAACGGCTCCGACGCCATCACGCGCGAGGAGCTCGCCGAGGTGAAGGCCGATCTCGTCCGCCACCTCGCGAACCACGCTCCCGCGATCCTGCTCGACCCCGAGGTCGCGCTGCCGCAGATCGTCGACGACGGTGTTCTCGACCGTGACACCGGACTCGTCGTGGGCCTCGACGCCTCGGGCTTCGAGACCGTCGACGGCCTCAAGTACACGCGCTTCGTGCCCGGCGTCACCCCCCGCACGGTCCGCGACATGGGCGGCACCGTCGCGAAGATGCTCTACTACACGCGCCCCGACAAGCAGGATGCCGACTCCCGCGTCGCTCAGGAGATCCGCGACCTGGTCGCCGCCTGCGAGGCCGAGGGCCTGCTGCTCATCGTCGAGCTGCTCACGTACCAGCTCGAGGAAGAGAGCGACGAGGAGTACAAGGCGAAGTTCGCCGACCTCGTCGTCGACGGCGCCGAACTGGCGGTCGCGTGCGGCTCGAAGATCCTGAAGCTCCAGTACCCCGGCTCGGCCGAGGCCAGCGCCCGCGTGACCGAGGTCGCCCAGGGTGTGCCGTGGGCCGTGCTGTCGGCCGGTGTCGACCACGAGACCTTCATCGAGCAGGTGCGCACGGCCGTCGCCAACGGTGCGTCGGGCGCGATGGCCGGTCGGTCACTGTGGAAGGACAGCCTCTCGATCGACGCCGACCGCCGCGAGGAGCTGCTCTCGGGCCGCGCCCTGCCGCGCCTGCGCGAGCTCGCCGACGCCGTCGACGGCCGCTGAGATGACCACGCCCGCCCGGCGCCGGGTCCGTCCATGATCGCGTCCGACGCCCCTCGGCCGATCTCGCCGCGGGTGCGCGCGGGGGACGGATGCCACGGTGCCGGGCGGGAGAACGCCTCTTCCGCCCGGCGGGGGGCGGCGTCGGCCCCCGCCGTCTCGGCGCTGGTCGGCGGTGACCGCCGGATAGGGTGGCTCGTCGGACCCGCCACTCGCCCACACCCCGGAGGTGCCTCGTGACCACGATGCGCGACGTCGCCCTGCGCGCCGGTGTGAGCACCAAGACGGTGTCGCGCGTCTTCAACGACGACCCCCACGTACTGCCCGACACCCGCGCGCTGGTGGAGGCGGCCATGCGCGACCTCAACTACGTGCCCAACGCCCTGGCCACGACGTTCCGCGCCGGTCGCGCCTCGGTCATCGGCGTCGCGGTGCCCGACGTTGTCGACCCGTTCTTCGCGGCCATCGCGCGCTCCGTCGAGGACACCGCGCGCCGCCACGGCCTGTCGACCCTCGTGACGAGCCTCGGCGAGGATCCCGACGACGAACGCCCCGCGCTCGAGTCCCTGCTCGGTCGCCAGCTGACCGGGCTGGTCATCGCGCCCGTCGGCACCGACCACTCGTGGCTCGAGCGCTGGCGCGGTCACACGCCCATCGTCTTCGTCGACCGTGCCCCCGTGGGTCTGCTCACCGACACCTTCACCGAGAACGACGAGGCCGGCGCTCACCTCGCCACCAGCCACCTGCTCTCGCACGGGCACCGCCGCATCGCGTACGTCGGCGACATGGTGCACCTGTCCACCGAGACCAAGCGCGTCGAGGGCTGGCGCCGGGCGCTGCGCGACGCCGGCGTCGAGATCGACGAGCAGCTCGTGGCCTCACAGGTCTCCGACCGCGAGTCCGCGGCATCCGCCCTCGCACGGCTCCGCGATCTGGCGGAGCCGCCGACGGCGCTGTTCTCGGCCAACGCCCGTTCCTCGATGGCGCTCGCGCACGTGCTGCGCGGGGCGCCGATGCCCTTCGTCGGCTTCGGCGACTTCCCGATGGCCGACACCCTCACCCCGGCCGTCACCGTGATCGACCAGGATCCGCGCCGCATCGGAGCGCTCGCCGCGGAGCGCGTCTTCGCGCGCCTGCGGCCCGACGCCGGCCTCGGCCTCGACGAGCTCACGGTGATCGACGTGTCGCTGGTCGAGCGGGAGTCCTGCCGCCTCTGACCCGCGCTCCGCTGCTGGTGGCGCTGCCCCGCGGCCGGTGACGGGCGGAGGGCGTGGGTCGGGGGGAGGGCCCTCGCGGGTGGTGCGTCCTCCGTTCGTCCCTGCTCCTCCGCCCGCCACGCGACACCGCACGACGCACATCACCGCGACCGAGGCAAGAGGCCGCCGATGATCAGGTGCGGTGGGTAGAACGAAGGGGACCAGCCGCCACCGCTCCCGAGAAGAGGGCTCCGATGACGACCTCCGCGACCACCGCGCGCCACCCCGACACCGCGACGGGGGTGACGACGGCATGAGACTCACCGACACCAGCGACCTGTGGTGGAAGACCGCCGTCTTCTACAACCTCGACGTCAAGACCTACCTGGATGCCGATGACGACGGCATCGGAGATCTTCGGGGCCTCGCGCAGCGCCTGGACCACTTGGCCGAGCTCGGGGTCACGTGCCTGTGGCTCGCGCCGTTCTACCCCTCGCCACAGCGCGACAACGGGTACGACATCGAGGACTACTACGGCGTCGACCCCCGCTACGGCTCGCTGGGCGACATGGTGGAGGTGCTGCGGACCGCGCACGACCGGGGAATGCGCGTGATCGTCGACCTCGTGGTCAACCACACCTCCGACCAGCACCCCTGGTTCCAGCAGGCGCGGACCAGTCGCGACAACCGGTACCGCCACTTCTACCAGTGGCGCGACGACGTGCCCGACGACGCCCCCGCGAGCATGTTCCCCGATGTCGAAGACGGCGTGTGGTTCTTCGACGAGACGGCGGGGCAGTACTACAAGCACTCGTTCTACCGGCACCAGCCCGATCTCGCGACCGACCACCCCGAGGTGCGCGAAGAGATCGCGAAAGCCATCGGCTTCTGGCTCGAACTGGGCATCGACGGCTTCCGGGTGGACGCCGTGCCCCACCTCATCGACGGGCAGGAGGGACCCGAGCACGAGTTCCTGCGCGAGCTCCGCGGCTACGTCTCGCGCCGCAGCGGTCACGCCATGCTGCTCGGCGAGGTCAACCTGCCCTACGACGAGCAGCTGCGCTTCTTCGGCGACGCCGACGGCGACGAGCTGACCATGCAGTTCGACTTCGTCGCCAATCAGCGGCTCTTCCTCTCGCTCGCCCGTCAGGATGCCGGTCCGCTCCGCGATGCGCTCCTCTCGCGGCCCGACATCGCCCGGGGCAATCAGTGGGGCAACTTCGTGCGCAACCACGACGAGCTCACCCTCGACCAGCTCACGGCCGACGAGCGCGACGAGGTGTTCGAGGCGTTCGCACCGAACGCGGGTCAGCGCATCCACGGCCGCGGAATCACCCGCCGCCTGCCGTCGATGCTCGAGGGCGACCCTCGTCGCATCCGCATGGTCTACAGCCTGGTCTTCTCGCTGCCGGGCGCGCCCGTGCTGTACTACGGCGAAGAGATCGGCATGGGCGAGAACCCCGAGATCGAGGGCAGCCGCGCCGCCGTTCGCACTCCCATGCAGTGGACCGGCGCCGAAGACGCGGGCTTCTCGCACGCCGACGGCGATGATCTCGTCGCACAGGTGGTTCCCGGCGGCTTCGGCCCGCAGCACGTCAACGTCGCCCAGCAGCGCCACGACCCCGACTCGATGCTGAGGTTCGTCCAGAACCTGGTGCGCCACTACCGCGCTTCGCCCGAGATCGGGTGGGGGGAGCTCGGCATCCTGGATCAGCCCCACGCCTGCGTGCTGGCTCACTCGGTGACGAGCGAACTCGGCATGGTCGTCGCCGCGCACAACTTCGCCCCGGATGGACGCACTTTTCACCTCACTCTCGAGGGAGCGGATGCCGAGGGGTGGAGCGTGGTGAACCTGCTGAGCGACACCGAGGGTCCGGTGCCGCTGAAGGACGGGAGGTTCGAGGTCGCCCTCGAGGGCTACGGCCACAGCTGGTGGCGGGTCATCCGTCCGGGGGAGCGACGCATCGCCTGACCGTCTCGCCGAGAGGGGAGAACGGGCGCGGCGTCCCCCAATGCCGCCGCGCCCGTAGGCGAGAAAAGCGGCAGCCCCGCGTCATCCGACGCACGCGGGCGGAACGAGCCGGGGGGCCGCACGCGATGTCTCGTATTCATCCAAGCACAGAGGATCGTAAATAGCACTCCCGGCGTCACGTAAATACGATCACCTCCCCCCGGGTGAGGGTCGTCTACGATCGAAGACGTGGGTCGTGGCGCTGTCGGACCACCCTCTCGGTACTCCCGACGAGTGGTGGCGAATGTGGATCGCCTGCGCAAGGCGAAAGGGCTCACCGTGGGTGAGCTCATCAGTCGCGCCGGAATGACGAAGAGCTATTACCAGTCGCGGGCCGGTTTCTCGCTGCCGTACAACACCAACGACATCGAATCGCTCGCCGCCGTCCTGGGCGTCGCCCCCGAAGAGCTCGCGAGCCCGGAGTCGGCGCCGCGCGTCGAGATGCGGGTTCCCGCCGGTGCCGTGAGCGAACGCGTGCGCCGACTCATCTCGAGCCAGGCCGCCACCGAGACCGAGCTCCTGGGGCACCTCGACGATGCCGACCCGTCGGTCGCGGCCGGTGCCCGAGGCCTGCTCGACGCCACGACGAACACGGTCGTGGTCGACGAAGAGGTGCTGCGGCAGATCACGCAGTGGGCCGACGTTCCTGTCGAATACCTCACCGACCACACCGACGAGGCGCTCACCGACCGCACCGAGGCCGAACTCGAACTGCGCGAGGCGATGCGCGCGGCGGGGGCCGAGAGCATCCAGTTCCGCGCCCTCGGGCAGATGTCGCCCGACGCCCTGCGCGCGATCGCCCACTCGCTCCGTGGCAGGCCGCCGACACCATGATCGACCGCGAGGGGGACCGGCGATGACGCAGGCCGACGAGACGCGTGCCCGGGTGCAGGCCCGGGTCGATCGCGCGCTCGCGCGCGCCGCGCTCGCGCCGGGGATGACGTTCGCCGAGGTCGTCCGCGCCGTCGAAGCGGCCGTCGACATCCGTCTCACCGTCGTCGCGGAGTCCGACACCGCCACGTGGGGGACCCTGACGGGATTCCTCGCCTACTTCCCCGACCGGCGTGAGGGCACCATCCACGTGCGCGCCGCCGACGCGCCGCTGTACAGCCAGTTCGCCGCGTCGCACGAGCTCGGCCACCTGCTCGACGATGCGCACTGCACGGGAGCGCTGCACGAGCGTTCCTCGGTCTCGCCCCACGCGAACCCCGCCCTCACCACGCCCGAGGTCGAGGCGGAGCTGGTGGCCGAGCACGTCGCTCACGCCATCGCGAAGCTCATGTACACCAGCCCCCGGGTCGCCGAGCTGTCGTGGTGACCGTGCTGCTGATCGATGCGGCGCTGGTCGGACTCGTCCTCGTCGTGGTGGGACGTGCGCGCGTCGCCTGGCGACAGCCCCGAGCCCGCATCGCCTGGCTCGCCGCGCTCGTCGGCGCGATCGCCCTGCTGACCCAGGGGACGGTCATCCCGATCGAGGTGCTCGACGGGGCACTGGGCGGCACGAACATCCTCAAGCTCGTGCAGAACGTGCTCACCATGGTGGCCCTGTGGCTCGGCATCCAGGCGGGAACGGCCCCGGCGACCGCGCGCATCCCCACCCTGCGGTGGCGCTTCCCCCTGCTGCTCGGGGCGCTGTTCGCGGTCGTGTTCTTCGTGGCGGTGCCCGATCGGGGCCCCTCGTCGTTCCTGTTCCTCGAGACCGCGGCCGAGACCTCGACCGGAGCGTGGGCGTACGGCGTGCTGCACATGGGCGGGATCGCGCTCGTGGGCGTGCTGCTGCTGCGCTCGGCACGCGGTTCGCTGCCCGTGAGTCGGCTGCTGTTCCGCCTCGGGGCCGTCGCCATCGTGCTCGGCTGCCTCAGCGAGATCGTCGACCTCACCCTCACGCGGTTCTTCACCGCGAACGCCGTGGTCAGCGCCCTGTTCGACCCGCTGTTCTACCTGGGCGTCGTGTCGTTCGTGGCGGGGATCTTCGTCGCGTCGCGCGCCGCGACCACCATCCGGCGTCGGGGCGCGTCATTGCTCGAGCGTCTCGAGAACCTCGCGCGCGAGCGCGGTGCCACCGACCTCTCGGGCATCGCCCTCGACCCGGCCCTCGACACGCGGCTGTACGCCCTGCGCGTCGCCATCGAAGACGACGCGATCGCGCGGTCCGTGCCCCTGACGCCCGCGCAGCGCGCGCTGCTCGACGACGTCGACGCCCACCTCACCCGCCGAACCCCGGGAGTCCGCGCATGATCCGACCGCTCGTCATCGGCGCGGGTGTGGCCGCGGCCACGCTCGCCGTCGCGCACACGGCGCTCGCCGGCTACGTCGCACGGCGTCTGATCGCGCCGCGCGCCGCGAAGGTCTTCGAGCCCGTCACGATCGCCGGCGACACGGTGTCGGTGCCGGCGACCGACGACAGTCGACAGCCCGGCACCTACGGACTGCGCCTCGACGACGGAGCGCACCTGATGGTCGGCGACGTCATCCGCGTCGAGGGGGACCGCGTGGTCCGCTCGATCCTCACCCGCCCGGCGGGGCTCGGCGATGGCACCGCCACAGCGGCATGGACCTCGCAGAACATCGGCGCGCCCGAAGACGTCGGCCCCACGCGTCACGTCGCGATTCCGCTGCGCCGAGGCGGAACCGCCGAAGCGTGGGAGATCGGCGACCCCGCGAACGCCGACGGCGGCTGGACCATCCACGTGCACGGGCTGCGCTCGAGTCGCCACGGCGCGCTGCGCTCGGCTCCGGCCTCGAACGACGCCGGATGGATGTCGCTCGTGGTGTCGTACGCCGGCGACGACGAGGCCGCCCCCGCCGACGCCCTGCCCTCGACCCTCGGCACGCGCGAGTGGCGCGACGTCGACGACGCCATCGCCTACGCGGTCGAGCGGGGGGCCCGCGAGATCGTGCTGGTGGCCTGGTCGATGGGGGCGACGATCGCGATGCTCGCGCTCGAAGAGTCCCGGCACCGCGCACGGATCACCGGCCTCGTGCTCGTCGCGCCCGCGTTGGATTGGACCCGCATCGTGCACAGCGCCGTCGACGGCGCGCACCTGCCCCGCTCGATCGGCGCGTCGGCTCTGCGGGTGCTCGGCAGTCGTGCGGGCGCGAGCGCCCTGGGCCTGATCGAGGCCGTCGACGCCCGCGCCCTGAACTGGGTCGACGGGCCGCGCCCGGGGGCGGCCCTGCCGACGCTCATCGTGCACGGCCGCGCCGACCCGGTGGTGCCGTTCGCGGGTTCGGCGGCGTACGTGACTCGGCATCCCGAGGCCACCCTGGTCGCGTTCGACTCGTCGGGGCACTGCAACGAGGCGAACCAGCAGCCCGAGCGATTCCACGACGCCATCGCCGGCTTCCTGCGCGAGGTCGCCCGCGCCGCCGCCGCGCGCGGAGAGGGCGGAGCCTCGAGCCCGCGCTCAGGCGTCGAGCACGGCCTGGATCGCGCCGCGAGCGCCCCGCTCGGCGAGTGAGGCCCGCGCCGCCAGGTACGCCTCACGCAGTCGCGCGTTCCGGCCGAGGTCGCCGAACACCGGCGCGTAGTCGAGCAGGGCTGCGGGGTCCTCGGCGATGATCGCCCGAAGCTCGTCGAGACGGCTGTCGACGGCCGGAGTCGCCTCGCCCGCTTCGGTGCGTCCCTCGAGGAAGACGCTCCAGCCCGCCAGCACGAGGGCTGCGTGGTCGATGCGTCCGCCCGCGGCGAGCTGCTCGCGCACGACCGGCAGCAGGAACTTGGGCAGACGGTCCGAGCCGTCGACGACCTGACGCGCGAGGGTGTCGCGGATGGCCTCGCTGCCGAAGCGTTCGATGAGTTGGTCGCAGTAGGCATCGAGGTCGATGCCCGGCACCGGACGCAGGGTCGGGATGGCCTCGGTGTGCATGTACCCCTGCAGGAACGCCACGAACAGCGGGTCGGTGCAGACCTCGTGCACGAACTCGGCTCCCGACAGGATGCCGAGGTAGCTCATCGCCTGGTGCGACGCGTTCAGCAGCCGCAGCTTCATCAGCTCGTACGGCTCGACGTCGGCGACCAGCTGCACCCCGACCTCGTCGAGGGGCGGTCGGCCCGCCGAGAAGGAGTCCTCGAGCACCCACTGCTCGAACGACTCCGAGCGCACGGGCCAGAGGTCCCGGATGCCGAACTCGTCGGCGATCGCGTCACGGGTGGCGTCGGTGGTGACCGGGGTGATGCGGTCGACCATGGAGTTCGGGAACGACACGTTCTCGGCGATCCAGGCGGCGAGCTCGGGGTCCAGCCGTTCGGCGAAGCCCAGCAGAGCGGCACGGGCGACGTGGCCGTTGCCCTGGATGTTGTCGCACGACATCACCGTGAAGGCCGGGGTGCCGGCATCCCGTCGGCGGCGCAGCCCCTCGGAGAGGAAGCCCATGACGCTGCGCGGGGCGTCGGTGCCCTCGAGGTCGGCGAGGGTGGCCTCGTCGCGCGGAGCGTAGGCGCCGGTCGCGTCGTCGATGCCGTAGCCGCCCTCGGTGATGGTCAGCGAGACGATGGCCGTGTCGGCGTCGGCGAGCTTGGCGACCACGGCCTCGGGGTCGTCGGGGGCGAAGAGGTACTGCGCGATCGAACCGACCACGCGTGCGGTCGAGGTGCCGTCGGGAGCCTCGGTGACGAGCGTGTAGAGGGTGTCCTGCGCGCGCAGCGCATCGCGCATGGCGGCATCGAACGACAGCACGCCGACGCCGCAGAGGGCCCACTCGGTGTGCCCGGCCTCGAGCAGCCGGTCGAGGTACATCGCCTCGTGCGCGCGGTGGAAGCCGCCGACGCCGAAGTGCACGATCCGCGTGCGCACGGCCGCCCGGTCGTACGTCGGGACGGAGACGTTCGCCGCGAGGGAGGGGAGGGCGGCGGCGGTGAGATCGGTCATGCGGGACTCCGTGGGTGCGGCGGTGGCAGGGGGCCCGGGCCGTCGACGGGCTCGGGAGGGGTCTTCGCGGCGGTGGCGCTTCGCGCCGCGCGTGAGTCGCCAAGACTTGTCGCCGGCGTGGTGTCCGAAGCGACGAAGTGTGGCGACTCACGCGAAGGGGGGATGCGGGGACCCCCACGCGGGTGTGGGGGTCCCGGCATCCGGGGTGTCAGCAGCTGGACTTGTAGACGGCGTCGGCGCCGTCGGTGGTGATGTTGTCCTTGGTGAGGATGGTGAAGCCGGTCTGGATCTTCTCCTCCGTCGCCTCGCCCTTGAGCGCGGCGATGGCCTGCTTCACGCCGTCGGAGCCGATGGTGGCGGGCTCCTGGGCGACCAGGGCCTGGACGGTGCCGGCTTCGAGGGCCTTCACCTGGGCGGGGCCGGCGTCGAAGCCGACGATGGTGATCGATCCCTGCTTGCCGGCCTGCTGGACACCGGTGGCGGAGCCTTCGGCGGCGAACAGGTTCGCGGCGAAGATGCCGACGATGTCGGGGTCCTTCTGCAGCGCGGCGGTGACGATCTCGGCGGCGGTGGAGGGCTCGTTGTGCGAGTACTGCACACCCACCGACTCGAACTTGCTGTCCTTGGCGACGGCGTCTTCGAAGCCCTGGGCGCGGGCGTCGGTGGTGGAGACACCGGGGTCGGTCGACACGACGAGCACCTTGCCGCCGTTCGGGTTGGCCTTCTGGATCGCTTCGAACGCTGCGGCACCGCCGCCTTCGTTGTCGGACGAGATCTGCGACACGGCACCGGAGGGGTCCTCGAGCGTGGTGTCGACCAGGACGACCTTGATCCCGGCGGCTTCGGCGGCGGCGATGGGGGCCTGCATCGCGGACACGTCGGTGGGGGCGATGAGCAGCGCGTCGGGCTGGGAGGCGACGACGGCGTCGACGATGGGCTTCTGCAGGGTGGGGTCGAACTTCTCGGGGCCCTGGGTCGTGACCGTGGCGCCTTCCTTCTCGGCCTCGGCCTGGATGCCGCACTGCATGGAGATGTAGAACTCGTCTCCGGCGACGCCCTGCACGAACGCGATCTTGTACCCGTCGGCACCGGCCGACGCGCCGCCCGAGGCGGCTCCGCCCGAACACCCCGCGAGGGTGAGCGTCGCTGCCATACCGAAGACCGTCAGTGCGGTCGCCTTCTTGTTCCACTTCATTGTGATCACCATTCTTTTTTCGGGTTGTCCTGTGTCGGGTTCTTCTTGGTGGGGTGGGGTTCGAGGGGAAAGGGAGCAGGGGTGCCGCCGCGGCTCAGCCGCGCCGACCTCCGCTGATGAACTTGCGCCAGAGGCCCTGCGAGTTGCCTCGGGTGGCGGCGGTGCGGCGCACCTGGTCGACGTAGACGGCGGTGATCAGCACCGCGCCCACCGCGACCTGCTGCCAGAAGGGCTGCACACCGGTGATGACGAAGCCGTTCTGCAGCACCGCGGGGATGAACAGACCCACGACCGTGCCCATGATCGTTCCGACGCCGCCGAAGAGCGACGTGCCACCGATCACGACGGCGGCGATGACGTTCAGGTTGGTCTGGGTCTGACCCGCGATGGCGGTGGTCGAGAACTGCGACAGCGAGAGGATGCCGCCGAGCCCGGCCAGGGCGCCCGAGATCGTGTAGATCTTGATCAGCTGCGCGTCGACCTTCACGCCGACCCGGCGTGCTGCGATCTCGCTCGAGCCGACGGCCAGCGTGTAGAGGCCGAAGCGCGTGTAGTGCAGCACGATGGCGCCGATGATGACGACGACCAGGGCGATCACGCTGATGATCGGGACGCTGCCGAACACGTTGCCGTACCCGATCGAGACCGTCAGCACGGTGGGCACGTCGCGCACGTCGACGCCGCCGGTGAGGATCTGAGCGAGGCCCAGGGCCATGCCGAGCGAGCCGAGCGTCACGATGAGCGGCGGGATCTTCGCCTTGGCGATGAGGAAGCCGTTCAGCAGCCCCCAGCAGACGCCGCTGAGGATCGAGACGATGATGCCGACGGTGGCGACGCCCCAGCCTTCGCCGCCCAGGGCCCGCATCACGAGCGCCGAGACGACACCCGAGAACACGAGCACCGATCCGACGGAGAGATCGATGCCGGCGGTGATGATGACGTAGGTCATGCCGACCGCGAGCACGGCGAGGATCGAGGCGTTCTGGATGATGAGGCGGAAGTTCGACCACTGGGCGAACGACTCGGGAGCCAGGATGCTGAAGACGATGATGATGGCCAGCAGTACCAGCAGGATCTGGAACGCCTGCGTGCGCAGGACGGCCTTGATCGGGTTCGTCTTGTGGTTGTCGAAGGTGCCGATGGCCACCGTCTCGGTGGGAGGCGTCTGCGTGCTCACTTCTGGTCGTCCTTCGTGACGGCGCCGGTCATGAGTCCGACGAGTTCTTCCATGGAGGTGTCCGCGGCCTTGATGTTGGCGACGCGGGTACCGAGGCGCAGCACCTGGATGCGGTCGCTGACGTCGATGACGTGCGGCATCGAGTGCGAGATGAAGACCACGGCGATGCCCTTGTCCCGCACACGGCGGATCGTCTCGAGCACGTTCTTCGTCTGACGCACGCCGAGGGCGGCGGTGGGCTCGTCGAGGAAGACGACGCGCGACGCCCAGTGCACGGCGCGGGCGATCGCGATGGCCTGACGCTGTCCGCCCGACATCTCACCGACGGGCGAGGTGAGCGAGCGCACGGTGGCGCCGAGTTCGTCGAACGCGGCGCGGGAGGCGACGGCCATGTCCTTGGTCTTCATGAACCCGAGGGCTCCGGCGAGGCCGGGGCGGCGGAGTTCGCGGCCGAGGTACATGTTCTGCACCGGGTCGAGGTGCGGGGCGAGCGCGAGGTCCTGGTAGACCGTCTCGATTCCCAGGCCCGAGGCGACCTGGGGGTTCGACATGTCGATCGGGGTGCCGTCGAAGCGGATCTCGCCCTCGTCGGTGGCGAGGTTGCCGGACAGGGCCTTCACGAGCGTCGACTTGCCGGCGCCGTTGTCGCCGATGAGGGCGGTGACCTCTCCGGGGTAGACCTCGAAGTCGACGTTGTGCAGGGCGCGGACGGATCCGAACTGACGCGACAGACCCCGCGCCTGCAGCACGGGCACGGTCGTGGTGGTGCTCATGAGGCAGCTCCTTCGTGGTGGCCGACGCCCCCGGCGGGGGCGTCGGAGACGGTGATGACGAGATCGGCGCGGTGGCGCCCGCGCTCGACGACGAGAGCGTTGGCCTCGTCGACGTCGCGGACCCAGGCGACGGCGTCGTCGTGGGGATGGTCGTGGGACAGGCGGCGTGCGACGAGACGTTCGCGGCGGGTGTCGGCCTCGATGTCGAGGAACCAGACTTCGTCGAGACGGGATGCCACGGCATCCCACCCGAAGTCGTCGTGCAGCAGGTAGTTGCCCTCGGTGATGACGAGGGGGACGTCGGCGGGCACGAGCACCGCCGAGCCGATGGACTCCTCGAGGCCGCGGTCGAAGCGCGGGGCGTAGACGGCGTGGCCGGCGCGGAGGCGATCGAGCAGGGCGACGTAGCCCTCGACGTCGAACGTGTCGGGGGCGCCCTTGCGGTCGCGGCGACCGAGGCGCTCGAGCTCCTCGTTGGCGAGATGGAAGCCGTCCATCCCCACCAGGACCGCGTCGGATCCGAGGGCGGAGAGCAGCGCATCGCTCACCGTCGACTTGCCCGCGCCAGGGGTGCCCGCCAGTCCCAGCACGCGGCGCTCGCCGGTCGCCGCGAGGTTCCGGGCACGGGCGACGAGGTCGTCGAGGTGCACGGTGACGGCGGCGGCCGTCGCGGCGTTATCCGAGGTGTGGGTCACAGCGGTGTGGTCCTTCCGGGCGACGCCGCACATCGGAGTGCTGCGTCGGTGAAGCGGGTCCGGCGGGAGGCCGCCGGTCGAACTCCGGTTACGGTAAGCCCGTGATGACACCGGTGTCAACACCCGTGATCAATTCGTCATGACACCGAAGTCATCCGCGTGATTCTGTGGTTATCATGGGCCGCGGCGACATCGACGTCGCCCCCGACATCGTGAACCCGAAAGAGCCCCGCCCATGAGCGAATTCTCCGACCGCACCATTCTCGTCACCGGCGCCGGTGGCGGTATCGGCGGCACCACCGTCCGCCACCTCGTCGCCGCCGGTGCGACCGTGCTCGCCGCCGGTCGCACGGCCGACAGCGTCGCCGCCATCGCCGAAGAGACCGGCGCCGAGCCCGTCGTGTTCGACCTCGAGTCGGAGGACGAGATCCGCGCCGCGATCGAGGGACGCGACCTCTACGGCGTCGTCAACTGCGGCGGATGGGGCGGCGAGATCGCCACCCCCATGGAGACCGACATCGACGTGTTCGACAGGGTCATGAGCATCAACGCCCGCGGCTCGCTGCTGGTCACCAAGTACGCCTCGCGCGAGATGATCCGCGTCGGCAAGGGCGGCGCCATCGTCAACGTCTCGAGCCAGGCGAGCCTCGTCGCCCTCACCGGCCACATCTCGTACGGCTCGTCGAAGGCGGCACTCGACAACATCACGCGCGTCTCCGCCCTCGAGCTGGGCGGCTACGGCATCCGCGTCAACAGCGTCAACCCGACCGTCGTGATGACGCCGATGTCGGCCTGGTACTGGGGGCGCCCCGACATCGAGGGCCCGTTCCTCGACGCGATGCCCCTGCACAAGTGGGCCACCGAAGACGACATCGCGGCCCCCATCGTGTTCCTCCTCAGCGACGGCGCCGGCATGATCTCGGGCGTCTCGCTGCCGATCGACGGCGGCTACTCCAGCCGCTGATCCCGGATGCCACGGGGCGGCGTCGCGGTGGGCGACGCCGTTCCGCGGTCTGTCGTGCGGTGGGCGGTGCGCCGGGCTACAGGCCGAGCGTCCGCCGCAGGAAGTTGTTGCGGAAGACGCCGCGGGGGTCGGCCCGATGTGCCGCGGCGGTGAAATCGTCGATCCGGGCGAGGCTCGCCCGCACGGCCTCGCCGGGCATGGTGAACGCCTTTCCCCAGTGCGGACGCACGTCGAACGGCGCGAGGGCGGCCTCGATGTGCGGGAGCACCGCGAGGACCCCGTCGGTGTCGTTGCGCCAGGTGAAGTGGATGGCGATCACGTCGCGCTGATACGCGGGGCTCAGCCACAGTTCGTCGGCGGCGACCGTGCGCAGCTCGGAGACGAGCAACTGCGCGGCGAACGCGGGGGCGATGGCACGCACCGCCGCGAGCGCATCGCGGGCGGAGGCCATCGGCACGAAGTACTCGGACTGGATCTCATCGCCGTCGCTCGGCAGGGCGTCGGCGCGGAAGTGCGGCAGGCGCGTGTGCCACGGACCCGGTGTGCCGCGCGGAGTGGTGTTGTCGACGGTGCGGATGCGTCCCAGGTGGATGTCGTCGCCGACGGGGCGGCCCCCGAGCGCCTCCACCCAGTCCGGTGCGCCGTCGTCGCTCTTGGCCCACACCAGATCGTGCGCCGGGTCGCCCCACGTCGTGAAGACGCTGACGCTGCGTGAGCCGCCGAACACGCGCTCGGGGTCGCCCACGATGTCGTCCCACGCCACGCCGGTGTACGCCTGCTGCGTCACCGTGTACGACGGTTCGGTCTGCAGCTCGACGGCGGTGATCACGCCGAACGCGCCGATGCCGAGCGCCGCGGCGGCGAACCACTCGTGCGTCTGGTCGATGTGGTGCGTCTGGCCGTCGGCATCCATGACGTCGACGGCGCGGACCGCGCTCGACAGGTTGCCGTTGCGGAGGCCCGAGCCGTGCGTGCCCGTCGCGGTGGCGCCGGCCACGGAGATGTGGGGCAGCGAGCCGAGGTTGTGCAGGGCGCGACCCTCGGCCTCGAGCACCGGGGCGAGCTCGGCGAAGGTGACCAGTCCCTCGACGCGCGCGCGGTCCCCGTCGATCTCGATGCGCACGGGCAGCTGCTCGAGCGAGACGAGCACGCCGTCGGTGTCGCCCACGTCGTTGAACGTGTGACGCGTCGCCTGCACACGCACCGCGTCGGCCGAGGTCAGTACCTCGGCGAGCTCGTCGAGGTCACCGGGCAGCAGTGTCTCGGCGGCACGGTAGCGGTGGTTGCCCGACCAGGTGGCGCCGGGGGGTCGTGTCTGCATCAGTGCTCTCCTCGCGTGGATGTCCCTATCCTGCCCCGCACCACCGACATTCGGGTGGGGCGCGTGCGAGTGCGGCGGTGGTGTGGAGGGGAGGGTCGGGGACCAGCGGAGGGCGAATCCGGCGCGGCGGCCCTCCGTTCGTCCCTGGCCCTCCGCTCGTCCCGCCCCGCGCCGCCTCAGCGCTCAGCCGCCCCGGCTCAGCGCGCCGGGAACAGCGCGGCCTCGAACACCGCCTCGGCGGCGCCCACCAGCAGGCGGTCCTCGCCGAGCTCCGCAACGGCGAGGCGCAGACCCTCGGCGCACGCGGGGATGGTCTGCGCCCGCACGGCCGCGTCGAGTCCGGCCAGGTCGCGCGCCGCGAGCACGGCGAGGAACCCGCCCAGCACGATCACAGCCGGGTTCAGCACGTTGGCGGCGTTCGCCAGGGCCGTGGCGAGGATGCGCCGTTGGCGATCCACCTCGGAGACGTCGGGAAGGGATGCCAGAGCACGGGCGAGGGCGGCGTCGTCGCCGCCGTCGAGCGCCGCGGCGGCGAGCAGGTGGGCCCGGCTCACCTCGTCTTCGAGCACGCCGTCGGCCGCCCGCCGGTCGGCGATGTCGACGATGCCGGGGCGGTTCTGCCCGAATTCTCCCGCGTAGCCTCCCGCTCCGCCGAGGGGGGTGCCCCCGACGATCACGGCGCCGCCGATACCGCTCGCGCCCCCGTTGAGGTAGACGACGTCGTGCGCTCCGCGCGCGGCACCGAAGAGGTACTCGGCGAGTGCGCCGAGGGCGGCGTCGTTGCCGACGTGGGCGGGGAGGGCCGTGGCATCCGTCACCAACTGCGAGAGCGGGGCGTCGATCCATCCGAGGTGCGGGGCTTCGCGCACGAGTCCGTCGGAGGCCCGCACCGGTCCCGGCACGGCGACGCCCACCCCGGTGATCCGGGCGTCGGCGAGGGGGTCGCGACGCCAGGCCGCCAGCCGCTCGGCGATGATCTCGGCGGTGCGTTCGGGGGTGAGCAGCGCCCGTTGGTCGAGGCGTTCGCGCACGAGGATCGTGCCGTCGAGGGCGATCGCCGCGAGGTCGAGCGCGTCGACCTCGGGGTTGGCCGCCACGGCCACGACGCGGGGGTCGGGGGCGACGATCGGTGAGGGGCGGCCCACGCGACCCTGAGTATCGGACGCCCGCTCGATCACGAGCCCCCCGCGCTGCAGTTCTCCGACGAGGTCGGCGATCGTGGAGCGGTTCAGTCCGGTGGCCTCGGTCAGCGCGGCGCGCGAGCGCGGGCCCTCGCGGTGCACGGTTCGCAGCACGAGCGAGAGATTGGCGCGGCGCATGCCGTCGCCCCGAGTGCCCGCGGTGACCATGCGACCACTGTGCCATGCGCCGAGCGCTCGGCCCCTGCGCGTCGGTGTCCCGTGCGGGGCCTGCGCCGCTTGCCGTGAAGAGGCGATGTTCCCACCCCGGGCCTAGCTAGCGGTGCCAGGATCGGAGCATGGACCTTTCCGGCATCCCCATCACCACCCTCCAGGGCGAAGAGACGACCTTCGGCGCGCTCACCGACGGCAAGGCGGCGCTCGTGGTCAACGTCGCCTCGCGCTGCGGGCTCGCGGGGCAGTACGAGATCCTCGAGGCGCTGCACAAGCGCTACGCCGAGCGCGGATTCACCGTGATCGGCTTCCCGAGCAACCAGTTCCTGCAGGAGCTCAGCGACAGCGAGAAGATCGAGCAGTACTGCTCGGCGACGTGGGGCGTCACCTTCCCGATGACCGAGAAGGTCAAGGTCAACGGGCGCAGCGCCCACCCCCTGTACAAGGAGCTCACGACGACCCCGGATGCCGAGGGCAAGACCGGTCGCATCTCGTGGAACTTCGAGAAGTTCGTCGTCGCCCCCGACGGCCGCGTGGCGCGCTTCAGCCCGCGGACCCAGCCCGACGACCCCGAGGTCATCGCCGCGATCGAGGGGGCGCTCCCGCGCTGACGTTCTGACGCGCTGGCGCGCTGGCGCCGTGACGCGCTGGCGCGGCGACGCGCTGACGCCGTGACGCGCTGACGCGCTGACGCCCTGACGCGCTGGCGCCCTCCCGGAGCCGTGACACCGAGGGCGGCGTGCCCCGCCTGTCGAGTGTCCAGAACGCGCCGTCTCCGCCCGGGGCGGCGCGGCGTGCCCTGGACACTCGACGGGGGATCGCGAACGGGGCACGAGAACGCGGCGGGTCGATGTCGGAGGGCTGCCCTATCCTGACCGGGACCTGACCCGTGAAGGAGCCGCCATGGCCGATGCCGTCGTCCTCGTCTCCGGTGGTGCGGCCGTCTCGCCGTACACCGACCCCGATCACGCCGCCGGCCGCGGGCTGGCCGCGGGAAACACGCTCACCGCGCTGCGCCGGCACCTTCTCGATCGTGGCCTGCGGGTGTTCACCGCACCCGCCCGCCTCGGGGTCGGCGAGGTGCGGGCCGATGCCGGGTGGCAGGGCTTCGACGACGTGCCCGTCGTGTTGCCCGCCGAGATGACGATCAACTCGGTCGGCACCATCGACGACGCCGGCGTCGCGCTCGCCGCGTTCTTGCACCGGCTCGCCGCCGAGCACGCGGTGACGAGCGTCGACCTCGTGGGGCATTCGATGGGCGGGCTGTTCGCCCGCGCCGCGATCCGCGAGCTGGGCGACGAGGACCCGCGTGCCGAGCGGCTCATCACCCTCGGCACCCCGTGGGACGGCGCGGTGCTCGGTGATGCCGTCGCGGGCGAGATCACGGATGCCGACGCGCACGGCGACCCGTCGACGACGACGATCCTCTTGCAGGCGCGCGCGTACGCCGCGGCGAACTCCGAGGGCGCGGCCGAGCAGGTGTCCCATCGATACCTGCGCGAGTGGAATCGGGCGCAGACGGGAGTGCTCGACGGCATCCCGGTCACCGCGATCGGCGCGGGGTACTTCGCCGCGGCGGTCGAGCCGGCGCGCCTCTGGCCGCACGACGGTCTCGTCTCGCTCCGCAGCGGACGCGCCGACGACATCCCCGCCGAGGTGCTTCCCGAGGCGAGGCGTCACGCGTTCCCCGACGACGTGCACAGCATCTTCTTCGCCGATGCGTTCGGGCTGCCGTGGGAGCGCGCGCTGACCTGGGACCCCGCGGTGTTCGCGGTCGTCGACGAGGCCCTGGGAATCTGACCGGAACGCTGGACGCCGTGGCATCCGGGTTATATGTTGTGAGAACCAACAAACCCGCCGTGCGTCACCGCGCACTCGTGCGTCTCCATGCGAAGGAGCAGGAATGCCCACCCCCACCCGCGATGACAAGTTCTCGTTCGGCCTCTGGACCGTCGGCTACAACGGCGCCGACCCGTTCGGCGGCCCGACCCGCCCCGCCCTCGACGTCGTGCACGCCGTCGAGAAGCTCGCCGAACTCGGCGCCTATGGCCTCACCTTCCACGACGACGACCTCTTCGCCTTCGGCTCCACCGACGCCGAGCGCCAGAAGCAGATCGACCGCCTGAAGGGCGCGATGCAGGACACCGGCATCATCACGCCGATGGTCACCACCAACCTGTTCTCGGCCCCCGTCTTCAAGGACGGCGGCTTCACCTCGAACGACCGCGATGTGCGCCGCTTCGCCCTGCGCAAGGTCCTGCGCAACCTCGACCTCGCCGCCGAACTCGGTGCGAAGACCTTCGTCATGTGGGGTGGCCGCGAGGGCGCCGAATACGACTCGGCGAAAGACATCCGCCAGGCGCTCGAGCGCTACCGCGAGGCCGTCAACCTGCTCGGCGACTACGTCACCGACAAGGGCTACGACATCCGCTTCGCGATCGAGCCGAAGCCCAACGAGCCCCGCGGCGACATCCTGCTGCCGACCCTCGGCCACGCGATCGCCTTCATCGACTCGCTCGAGCGTCCCGAGCTCGTGGGCGTCAACCCCGAGGTCGGTCACGAGCAGATGGCGGGCCTGAACTTCTCGGCCGGCATCGCCCAGGCGCTGTACCACGGCAAGCTCTTCCACATCGACCTCAACGGCCAGCGCGGCATCAAGTACGACCAGGACCTCGTCTTCGGCCACGGTGACCTGCACAACGCGTTCGCGCTCGTCGATCTGCTCGAAAACGGTGGCCCCGGCGGCGTTCCCGCCTACGACGGTCCCCGCCACTTCGACTACAAGCCCTCGCGCACCGAAGACGAGACGGGCGTCTGGGACTCGGTCTCGGCCAACATGAACACCTACCTGCTGCTGAAGGAGCGCGCCGCGGCCTTCCGCGCCGACCCCGAGGTGCAGGCGGCGCTCGAGGCATCGAAGGTCCCCGAGCTCGCTCAGCCGACGCTGAACGAGGGCGAGACCTACGACGACTTCCTCGCCGACCGTTCGGCCTACGAGGACTTCGACACCGACGCGTACCTCGGCGGCAAGGGCTTCGGCTTCGTCCGCCTGCAGCAGCTCGCCACCGAGCACCTGCTCGGCGCGCGCTGAACGGCACGGGCCCGGATGCCGCGGCATCCGGGCCCGACGCCCCGCCCGGGTCAGGTCTCGGCGTCGCACCCCGTTGAGTGTCCAGAACACGCCGTTCCGGACCGAGCGGATGGGGCGTTTCCTGGACATTCGACGGGGGAGGCCGGGCCGCCCGGTCGCCCCGCCTAACCGCCGCGTCATCACCCCGTTGAGTGTCCAGAACACGCCGTTCTGCACCGAGCGGGTGCGGCGTTTCTTGGACACTCGACCAGGGGAGGCCTGCCCGCCCGGCCGCCCCGCCCGGCGGCGGCGCCGCCCGTCCGGCCCGCCCAACCGCCGTGTCATCACCCCGTTGAGTGTCCAGGACACGCCGTTCCGGACCGAGTGGACGCGGCGTTTCCTGGACACTCAGCTGCACCTCGCGGCATCCGCGTCGCGTGTCGAGGAACACCCGGACGCCTTCCGGGAACATCCGGGTGTCGTGGACACTCGACGAGAACACCACACGAACATCCCGCGCCGATGACGGTGCGGACGGCAGAGAGGGTGAGCATGGCGCTCGTCATGGGAGTCGATTCGTCGACGCAGTCGTGCAAGGTCGTCGTCGTCGACGCCGAGACCGGACGCGTGGTGCGCGAGGGGCGCGCGTCGCATCCCTCCGGCACCGCGGTCGATCCAGAGGCGTGGTGGAGCGCGCTCCAGGATGCCATCGCCCAGGCCGGCGGTCTCGACGACGTCGCCGCGGTCTCGATCGCCGGGCAGCAGCACGGAATGGTCGCCCTCGATGCCGAGGGTCGCGTCGTGCGCGACGCCCTGCTGTGGAACGACACCCGCTCGGCGCAGGCGGCGCGCGACCTCATCGACGAGGTCGGTGCCGACGCGTACGCCGAGCGCACGGGCGTGGTGCCGGTCGCCTCGTTCACCGGGACGAAACTGCGATGGCTGCGGGATGCCGAGCCCGACAACGCCGCGCGCGTCGCCGCCGTGGCGCTGCCGCACGACTGGCTGACCTGGCGTCTGCGGGGCTTCGGTCCCGGCAACGCCGTGCTCGACGAGCTCGTCACCGACCGTTCCGACGCCTCGGGCACCGCGTACTGGGGCGCCGACGGGTACGACCTCGAGCTGTTCCGCCGCGCGCTCGGGCACGACGCCGTGCTGCCGCGCGTGCTCGGCCCGTGGGAGAGCGCCGGAACCCTCTCGGGCGGCGCCCTCGTCGGCCCCGGCGCCGGTGACAACGCCGGCGCAGCGCTGGGCCTGGGCGCGGGGGTCGGCGACGTCGTCGTCTCTCTCGGCACTTCGGGCACCGTCTTCGCCGTCGCCGACACACCCACGCGCGACACCACGGGCACCGTCGCCGGATTCGCGGACGCCACCGGCAAGTTCCTGCCCCTGGTGGCGACGCTGAACGCTGCCCGGGTGCTCGACGCCTTCGCGGGGCTGCTCGGTGTGACGCACGACGAGCTCGGAGCGCTCGCCCTCGAGGTTGCGCCGGGCGCCGACGGCGTCGTGCTCGTGCCGTGGTTCGAGGGGGAGCGCACACCCAACCTTCCGCGGGCGCAGGCGTCGCTGACGGGGCTGACCCTGGCATCCACGAACCGCGCGAACTTCGCGCGCGCCGCGATCGAGGGCATGCTGAGCGGTCTGGCCGTGGGGCTCGAGGCCATCCAGGCGCAGGGCGTCGACGTGCGGCGCATCCTGCTCATCGGCGGCGCGGCCGCGAACGAGGGTGTCGCGCGGATCGCTGCACAGGTCTTCGACGCCGAGATCGTGGTGCCCGCGGCGGGGGAGTACGTCGCGCTCGGTGCGGCGCGACAGGCCGCGGGTGTGCTCGCGGGCGGACCGGTCGACTGGTCGGTCGCGACGACGCGCGCTGTCGACACCGATCACCGGCCGCAGATTCGCGAACGTTACGACGTCGTCGCAGCGCTGCGTGCGGCAGAGTAGACCTGGGACCGTCGACATCTTGTAAGGGGGATGTCGGCGGTCTCTGCTTTCCGCGGCGGATGGGCTCGGTGGACGCGTCGCCGCTGCGGCCGAGGGAGTCTCGCGACGCTACTGTGAGGGACCATGAGCGGCGAGGTCGGGGCGAAGCGCAGCGGCGTGCGCGAGGTCGCGGCTGCCGCGGGCGTGTCGACGCAGACCGTGTCGAGGGTGCTGAACGGCTATCCCGGCATTCGCGCGGCGACGCGGGAGCGCGTGCTCGACGCGGTCGCCGCCCTCGACTACCGGGTGAACAACGCCGCGCGGGCGCTGGGCACGAGCCTCACCCGGACGGTGGGGGTCGTGGCATCCGATGCCGTTCTGCACGGTCCCTCGGCGGGCATCGCGGCGCTCGAGCGGGCCGCGCGGACGCGCGGTCGGTGGATCACGACCGCCTACACCGACTCGGACGACCCCGCCGACATCGACGCCGCCGTGCGGCACCTGCTGGATCAGGGGGTCGACGGGATCGTGCTGGTCGCCGCGCACGGAGCCACTCCTCTCGAGGGGTACGACGTGCCGATCGTGCCGCTGTACGGCGAATCCGGGATCCGCCAACGCGACGCAGCCGCCCTCGTCGTGGATCATCTCGCCGACCTCGGACATCGCCGTATCGTCGAGCTCGCGGGCCCGTCGGACTGGCGCGAGGCGCTCGCTCGTACCGCGGGCGTGGCCGACGCCGCCGCCCGGCGGGGGCTCGAGATCGTCGACCGGGTCGAGGGGGATTGGAGCGCCGCCTCGGGATCCGCCGTAGCCGACGCCGTCGCCGCGCGGGTCGCCGAAGGTGCCACCGCCGTGGCGGCCGCCAACGACCAGATGGCGTTGGGTCTCATCGCCGGTCTCGCCGCGCGGGGCAGGCGTGTTCCCGCCGACGTCTCGGTGACCGGGTTCGACGACAACCCGGATGCCGCGTTCTACACGCCCGCGCTCACCACGGTGCGCCTCGACGTCGAGGGTGAGGCCGAGTACGCGGTCGCCGCCGTCCTCGGCGACGCGGCCCCGGCACCCGCGGCCCCCGTGCTCGTGGCGCGGGATTCGGTGACCGCTCCGCGCTGACGGCGGCTTCGCGCGGCGTGGGTCCGGCTTCGAGGTCCCAGCGTAAAGCGGGTGTTCTCGGCAGGACCGTGTGATCTCGGCGCCGTCCTGCGCGGCCTGGACGCCGGGGAGCGGCCCCGGGAACTCAGCGCGACGCGTCGGACAACGGGCCGGCCAACCACCGCTCCACGTCGCTCACGCGGCGCAACCGCACGACGGGCAGGTCTGCGCGCAGAGAGGGGATCCGCTCGCGGTAGATGTTGCGGGTCGAGATCGACCAGCGCACGATGTGCTCGCGATCGGTGAAGAACGTCAGCAGCGACGGCTCGACGTTGCCGTTCCACAGGCGCTCGCGGCGGAGGCGACGGCGCAGTGTCCGCCCGATCACCCGGGGGAGGGTCACGGTCGCGAAGGGAAGGTCGAGCCACACGAGCAGGTCCGCGCGTGCGGTCAGCAACGGACGCGCTTCGGAGTACTGCCATTCCGTGACCCACGCGGTCTGGGCGGACAGCGTTCGGACGTCGTCGAGGAAGTCGGGACGAGGGGCCCATTCCGGACCGTGGAACAGCGCGTCGATCTCGGTGTGAGGGATGCCGAGAACGCGGGCGATCCGTCGCGCCAGCGTGGTCTTGCCGACACCGGAGACCCCCGCCACGACGATGCGTCGAGGTCGCGCGGGGAGCGGGTCGGTGGCGCACAGCATCCGCCCACCGTACGACGTTGCGTGTCTCTCGCGCTCGCTCTTCCCGCTGCGCCCGGGTCGCCTTGCGTCGCTCCCCGCCCCGCCCGCCGCGCCCCGCCGCGCCCCGCCGCCCCGGCGCCCCGCACCGCCCCGCCGCCCCGCGCCGCCCGCACCGCGCCCCGCCGCCCCGGCGCCCCGCACCGCCCCGCCGCCCCGCGCCGCCCGCACCGCGCGGCGCCGCCCCGCACGGCCGGACGCCCGCCCGCCGAATTACCTCTTGCGCCGCCGCGCCCGCCCGCACGCCGAATTACCTCTCGCGCCGCCGCGATGTTACCGGTAACATTGCGACCGAAGCCCCACCCGAACGAGTCGAAGGAGACCCCGCGTGACCGATGCCGCCCCGTTCGCGCCCGAGGTGCAGCAGGCGATCGACGCCGTGCGCGCCGACGTCGCGAAGCTGCACGCCGAACTCGTGCGCTACAACCTCATCGTCTGGACAGGCGGCAACGTCTCGGGCCGCGTCCCCGGTGCCGATTTGTTCGTGATCAAGCCCTCCGGCGTTTCGTACGACGACCTGGCCCCCGAGAACATGATCCTGTGCGACCTCGACGGAAACGCCATCCCCGGTACTCCCGGCAGTGAGCGCAGCCCCTCCAGCGACACCGCGGCCCACGCCTACGTCTACCGGAACATGCCCGAGGTCGGCGGTGTCGTGCACACGCACTCCACCTACGGCGTCGCGTGGGCTGCGCGGGGCGAAGAGATCCCGTGCGTCATCACGGCGATGGCGGATGAGTTCGGCGGCCCCATCCCGGTCGGTCCGTTCGCGATCATCGGCGACGACTCGATCGGGCGCGGCATCGTCGACACCCTGCGGGGGCACCGCTCGCGCGGCGTCATCATGCAGAACCACGGTCCCTTCACGATCGGCACGAACGCGAAGGATGCCGTGAAGGCCGCCGTCATGCTCGAAGACGTCGCCCGCACCGTGCACATCGCGCGCGAAGCGGGCCCGCTCATCCCGATCCCGCAGGACAAGATCGACGCCCTCTACAACCGCTACCAGAACGTCTACGGACAGAGCTCGGACGACCGCCGATGAGCACCACCATCACCGAAGGCCGGGCCTCCCTCGGCATCGAACTCGGATCCACCCGCATCAAGGCCTGCCTCATCGGCCCCGACGCCGAGGTACTGGCCACCGGCTCCCACGAGTGGGAGAACGTCTACGCCGATAAGCTGTGGACCTATTCCCTGGATGCTGTGTGGTCGGGCCTGCAGGCCGCCTATGCCGAGCTGGTCGACAACGTCCGACAGCAGTTCGGCGTCACCCCCGAGCGCTACGCCGCCATGGGTGTCTCGGCGATGATGCACGGCTACCTCGCGTTCGACTCGGATGGCGAGCTGCTGGCCCCCTTCCGCACCTGGCGCAACACGAACACGGGCGTCGCGGCGGCCGAACTCACCGAGTTGCTGGGCGTGAACATCCCGCTGCGCTGGTCGATCGCTCACCTGCACCAGGCCGTCGTCGACGCCGAGCCGCACGTCCCCGAGATCCGCTTCCTCACCACCCTCGCCGGGTACGTGCACTGGAAGCTGACCGGCGAGAAGGTGCTCGGCGTGGGCGACGCCTCGGGCATGTTCCCGATCGACTCCGCC
Source organism: Microbacterium sp. Leaf436 (assembly GCF_001424715.1). Lineage (NCBI taxonomy): Bacteria > Bacillati > Actinomycetota > Actinomycetes > Micrococcales > Microbacteriaceae > Microbacterium > Microbacterium sp. Leaf436. The sequence continues at coordinate 537,042 of NZ_LMRB01000004.1, read as the reverse complement.
ACCCGTGACTACGACGCCGACCTCGTCGCCCGCTACGACGCGCTCGCCGCCGGCCGGCTGCCGGCCCTCCGCGACCTGCTCCCGCAGTCGCTCGTGGCCGGAGCCTCCGCGGGCAGCCTCACCGCCGAGGGTGCGGCCCTGCTCGACCCGAGCGGAACCCTGCATCCTGGCATCCCCTTCGCTCCGCCCGAGGGCGACGCCGGCACGGGCATGGTCGCCACCGGCGCCGTGGCTCCGCGCACGGGCAACGTCAGCGCCGGCACGAGCATCTTCGCGATGGTCGTGCTGGAGCGTCCGCTCAGCCAGGTGCACCACGAGCTCGACCTCGTCACGACCCCGTCGGGCGACGCCGTCGCGATGGTGCACTGCAACAACGGCGCGAGCGAACTGGCCGCCTGGGCGAACCTCTTCACCGCCTTCGCCGCCGCGGCGGGCACGCCCGTGACCCCGGATGCCACCTACGCGGCGCTCTTCGACGCCGCCCTGTCGGGAGAAGCCGACGCGGGCGGGCTGCTGGCGTACAACCACCTCGCCGGTGAGCCCATCGCGGGCCTCGCCGAGGGGCGACCGCTGGTGGTGCGCACGCCCGACAGCCGCCTGACGCTGCCGAACTTCATGCGCGCGCAGCTCTACGGCGTCTTCGGCACGCTGGCGCTCGGCATGGACGTGCTCCACGGCGAGGGGGTGCAGCTCGATCGCATGTATGCGCACGGCGGCATGTTCCGCACCGCGGGTGTCGCACAGCGCTTCCTCGCAGCGGCGCTCGATGCTCCCGTCGCCGTCGCCGAGACGGCGTCCGAGGGCGGCGCGTGGGGCATCGCGGTGCTCGCGGCCTACGTGGTCGACGGCCAGGGCCGCGACCTCGACACGTACCTGCGCGAAGCGATCTTCGCCGACGCGCCGATCGTCACCGCCGAGCCCGACGCCTCCGACGTCGCCGGCTTCTCGACCTACCTCGACCGCTATCGCGCAGGCCTCGCCGTCGAGGCCGCCGCCGTGGCATCCCTCTGATCACCCGAAAAGGAAACGTCATGACCCGCACCCCCCTCAAGAACGACCTCGACGGCTACGAGGTCTGGTTCGTCACCGGTAGCCAGAACCTCTACGGCGAAGAGACGCTGAAGCAGGTCGCCGAACAGTCGCAGGCCGTCGTCGAGGGCCTCAACGGCCTGCCGGTGAAGGTCGTCTGGAAGCCCGTGCTCAAGGACTCCGACAGCATCCGCCGCATGGCGCTCGAGATCAACGGCCGCGACGACGTCATCGGCGTGATCGCGTGGATGCACACGTTCAGCCCCGCCAAGATGTGGATCTCGGGGCTCGACGCCCTGCAGAAGCCGCTGCTGCACCTGCACACGCAGGCGAACGTCGAGCTGCCGTGGAACGACATCGACTTCGACTTCATGAACCTCAACCAGGCCGCTCACGGCGACCGCGAGTTCGGGTACATCCAGACGCGTCTGGGAGTCGCGCGCAAGACGGTCGTCGGCCACGTGTCGAACCCCGCCGTGCGTCAGCAGATCGAGGACTGGGAGCGCGCGGCCGCCGGCTGGACCGCGTCGCGAACCCTCAAGCTCGCCCGCTTCGGTGACAACATGCGCTTCGTCGCCGTCACCGAGGGTGACAAGACCGAGGCCGAGCTGCGTTTCGGCGTGCAGGTCAACACCTGGGGCGTCAACGAACTCGTCGAGGCCGTCGAAAGCGCTTCGGATGCCGAGATCGACGCGCTCGTGCAGGAGTACGTCGACAGCTACGACGTCGCCGAAGAGCTGCTCCCCGGCGCCGCGCGTCACCAGTCGCTGCGTGATGGCGCCGCGATCGAGGTGGGCCTGCGCTCGTTCCTCGAGGAGGGCGGCTTCGGCGCCTTCACCACGTCGTTCGAAGACCTCGGTGCGCTGAAGCAGCTCCCCGGTCTCGCTGTGCAGCGCCTCATGGCCGAGGGCTACGGCTTCGGCGCCGAGGGCGACTGGAAGACGGCGATCCTCGTGCGCGTCGCGAACGTGATGGGCGCCGGCCTCCCCGGCGGCGCGTCGCTCATGGAGGACTACACCTACGACCTCGTTCCCGGGGCCGAGCGCATCCTCGGTGCGCACATGCTCGAGGTCTCGCCCTCGCTCACCACGGCCAAGCCGCGCCTCGAGATCCACGAGCTGGGCATCGGCGGCAAGGACGACCCGGTGCGCCTGGTCTTCACCGCCGACCCCGGCCCCGCGCTCGTCGTCGCCCTCAGTGACATGCGCGATCGGTTCCGCCTGACCGCCAACGTCGTCGAGAACGTCGAGGCGCCCGACCTGCCGAAGCTCCCCGTCGGCCGCGCCGTGTGGAAGCCCGCGCCCGACTTCGCGACGTCGGCCTCGTGCTGGCTGGCCGCGGGTGCCGCGCACCACACCGTCATGACGACGGCGGTGGGCATCGAGGTGTTCCGCGACTTCGCCGAGATCGCCAAGACCGAGCTCGTCGTCATCGACGAGGACACCACGGTCCGCGGTTTCCAGAGTGAGCTGCGCTGGAACCAGGCGTACTACCGCCTGGCCCAGGGCCTGTAAGACCCGCCGTCCCCGGATCCTTCGAGATCCGGGGACGGTGCTGGATGCACGCGTCCCGTTCGCTCGGGGCGCGGCCCGTGCGCTGAGGTGTCCGACGGACGCCCCGATGCACGGATGGTGCCCCGGTGCCGTCGCAGCGGTGGGCTGCGGAGGTACCGGGGCATTTCCTCTCCGATGACCGCTGTCGTCCGCGTGCTCGCTGCGGTGGCGCACGTCGGCACCGGGACCCGTCCGGGGAATAGTCGTTGAGAGAGGGTGGTTTCCCCCGGTTCACCTCGACCCGATGGGAACCCCCGTTTTGACAGACTCCTCACACGCCCTCGTCGTCGGCGCCACCGGTATCGCCGGGAGCGCCCTCCTCGACCGTCTGGTCGACGACGGCTGGGAGGTGACGGCACTGTCGCGTCGGCCCGGTGCGGCGCGAACGGGAGTGACGTGGCGGTCCGCCGATCTGCGCTCGCCGACCGCGCTGACCGATGCGCTGCGAGGCGTTCCGGTCACGCACGTGTTCTTCACCGCGTGGTCGCGGCAGGACACCGAGGCCGAGAACATCGCCGTCAACGGGGGAATGGTGCGCGACCTGCTCGCGGCGCTCACCGACGCCCCGGTACGCCACGTCGCGCTGATGACCGGGTTGAAGCACTACCTCGGCCCCTTCGAGGCCTACGGCCAGGGGGACATGCCCGACACTCCGTTCCACGAGGACGAGCCGCGCCTCGACGTCGACAACTTCTACTACGCGCAAGAAGACGAGGTCTTCGCGGCCGCGCATCGTCAAGGATTCACCTGGTCGGTGCACCGCTCGCACACCGTTTTGGGGCACGCGGTCGGCAACGCGATGAACATGGGCCTCACGATCGCCGTCGCGGCCGCGATCAGTCGCCACACCGGTCGACCGTTCATCTTCCCCGGCAGCGAGACGCAGTGGAACGGGCTGACCGACGTGACCGATGCGGATCTGTTGGCGAATCAGATGGTGTGGGCGGCCACCCATCCCGAGGGCGCGGACGAGGCGTTCAACACGGCGAACGGCGACGTGTTCCGCTGGCGCTGGATGTGGCCGCGGATCGCCGCCGACCTCGGTGTCGAGGCCGAAGGATTCGACACCGCTCCCCGCCCCTTCGAGCAGCAGATGGCCGACGCGGCGCCCCTGTGGGCCGAGATCGTGGAGCAGCACGGCCTGATCGAGTCCGACCTCACGCGGGTGGCCTCGTGGTGGCACACCGACGCCGATCTGGGGCGTGATATCGAGGTGATGACCGACATGTCGAAGAGTCGTCTCGCGGGCTTCACCGAGCATCACCGCACGCGGGACTCCTTCACGCGGCTCTTCGAGCGGTACCGCGCGGCGCGTCTCATTCCCTGAGCGGGGCGCCGCCGGCCGGTCGGCGCCGGGGCATCACAGTCGCTGCCCCAGTGCCCACAGCCGATCCGCTCGCCCCGAGATCGCCTCCGACAGCGCGAATGCCTGCGAATCGGTGAGGGATGCCACGTAATCGACGATTCCGCGGGAGCGCGCGAGCGTCTCGGCATCGGCATCCGAGGGGCGGCGATCGGCGGGGAGCTGCGCGTACTGCTCGTGCGCGAGGGCGATGAGTTCGCGCAGGCGCCGCGGCGTGCGCGCGCGGTCGAGGTCGTCGTCGAGCCACTCGCCGAGGGCGCGCACCGAGCGGGCGAGGATGCGGCTCATCCCCCGCTGCTGGATCGCCAGGTCGGGTCGGCTGAGCACGAACCGCTTGTGCACGAACTTCAGCACCTCGACGTGGTGCCAGGCCCACGGCGACAGCACGACGGGACCGGCCCGCGGGGTGTCGAGCGGGCGTAGCTGCGCCGACTCCTGGAACCGGCGGATCCACCGGTCGGTGAACGAGGCCAGGCGCCGCTCGGCCGTCAACGAGCCGTCGAACGGGCGGGCGAGCAGGTCGGTGACCATCTCGGCATCCACGTCGCTGACCGCGGCGAGGAAGGCTTCGTCGTCGGCGATCCACGGGTCGTCGCGGCGCATCTTGCGGCGCAGCCGCTCCAGCCCCGCACCGGGGGCGAGCTCGGCGCGCACCTCGGTGTCGTCGCGGGAGCGCCACTCGAGCACGTCGTCGAGCCAGCCGCGGAACTCCGCCGCGATGGGGGCGTGGTCGAGGATCCCCGCGCGGTAGAAGTCGTCGACGTCGTGCACCGAGTACGCGATGTCGTCGGCCAGGTCCATCACGGCGCCCTCGATGCTCTGGCGCAGGGGTTCGGCATCCACTCCCCGACGCGCTTCGACGAGGTCGTCGAGATCGAGGTCGTACGCCGAGTACTTGTGCACGCGGTACGCGCCGTCGGAGGAGCGACGGATGCCGCGGGGCGGGCCGATCCGCTCGATGTCGGCGGCGTCGACCGTTGGCGCCCAGGGGTACTTCGCCGAGGCGGAACGCACCGCCGCGGTGAGGTTGAGTCCGCGGGGCGCGTTCTCGACGACGTCGAGGGCGGTGAGGATGCGATAGGTCTGCGCGTTGCCCTCGAAGCCGTCGGCGAGGCCGAGCTCGGTGCGGGCGAGGCGGTCGAGCGTCGACTCGCCGAGGTGTCCGAACGGCGGGTGCCCGAGGTCGTGCGCGTAGGCCGCGGCCTCGACGACCGTGGCGTTGCAGACGTCGCCTTCGCCCGCTCGGCGCGACCGGGTGTTCAGCTGCAGGGCCACCACGCGGGCGATCGCGCTGACCTTGAGCGTGTGCGTGAGGCGGTTGTGCACGGGGGCGCCGCCGATCGACGGTGACACCACCTGGGTCACGGCCGAGAGGCGTGAGAAGTACGGCGAGAACTGGATGCGCTCCAGATCGATCGACCACGGGTCGGCGCGGGCGTCGTCGCGATCGGGGTGGACCCGCGAGGCCGGGTTGCCCACGACCGTGTCGGGGTGCGTCGGGGCGGTGGCGAGCGCGTCCGCGGCCGGGGGAGGGGTCTCGTCGTGCAGGGTCATCCGGTCCTCTCGCGGCGTCGGCGGCGTGGGTCAACGCTAACGCGGATGCGCGGCCCGCTCGCCGCCGCGCGTCGCTCCGCTCGCGTCGCGTGCCTCCCTCTTTTCGTTGAGTGTCCAAGACACGCCGCTCGTGCCCCTCGTCACGCGGCGTGTCCTGGACACTCAACAGGCTTGTGCGACCGCGCCGCCCCCGACGCTCTGCGGGCTCGCGTCACCCCGCCGCCCCCGACACTCGGCGGGCTCGCGAGCCCCCGCCGCCCCCCCTGTTGAGTGTCCGAGACACGCCGCTCGCGCCCCTCGTCACGTGGCGTGTCCTGGACACTCAACAGGCTCCACACCAACCCAGGGCGCCGCGCCGCCCTCAGCCCCGGCGCACCTCCACGTCGACCACGCGGGCGTCGTCGACGCTCAGCTCGTACGTCGGGCCGGTGATGCGCAGCGCAGCGACGGCGTCGAACGCGGCGCACGACGGGCCCAGGCGCAGCTCCACCTCGCCGGCCTCGACCACTCGGCGCAGCGCCCGGTCGCTGTAGGCCAGCCGCGACGCGGGCACGGTGAAGCGCACGTCAGCGCTCTCGCCGGGTTCGAGCTCCACGCGGGCGTAGGCCACGAGCTGCGCGACGGGGCGGGTGACGCTGGCCACGGCGCGATGCGCATACACCTGCACGACGTCGGCCCCCCGCACCCGCCCGGTGTTCGTCACCCGAGCGCTGATGCGGAACGCGTCGCCCGCGCGCACCTCGGCGGCGGTCCCGGATGCCGTGACCCCGGCCGGTGCCGTATCGACCCGCAACTCGTCGCGCTCGAACGACGTGTACGACAGTCCGAAGCCGAACGGCCGCACGGGCGTCGGATCGGTGCTCGTCACGCCCGAGGGGCCGCCGAGGATCGGGTGCAGGTACGAGTAGGGCTGAGAGCCCGCCGAGCGGGGGAGCGAGACGGGCAGGCGCCCCGAGGGAGTGGCATCCCCCGACAGGAGTGAGGCGAGCGCGGGGCCGCCCTCTTCGCCCGGGAAGAACGCCTGCAGCACCGCGGCGGGGCCGTCGACGGTGTCGAGCGCCCACCCGATCGCGTAGGGGCGGCCGGTCAGCAGCACGAGCACGACCGGGGTGCCGGTGGCGACGACGGCCTCGACGAGCTGCCGTTGCACGCCGGGGAGCTCGAGCGAGTCGGCGTCGTTGCCCTCGCCGACCGTGCCGCGGCCGAAGAGCCCGGCGCGGTCGCCGACCACGACGATCGCGACGTCGGCGCCGCGTGCGACCTCGGCGGCGGCGTCGAAGCCCGAGGTGTCGGAGCCCTCGACCGCGCAGCCCTCGGCGTACGCGACCTCGCCGAAGCGCGCGGCCACGGCCTCGCGCACGGTGGGGATCTCGAACCCCATCGGAAAGCCCGGGTGATGCGCGAGCACGTGGTTCGCGAACGAGTAGCAGCCCATCAGAGCCTCGGCGCTGTCGGCGTTCGGCCCGATCAGGGCGATGCGACCGGGGGTGGCGAGCGGCAGCACGCCGTCGTTGCGCAGCAGCACGACCGATTCCTCGGCGATGCGGCGGGCCAGCGCCCGGTGCTCGGTGTCGTCGAGGTCGACCGCGGTCGGAACGTCGTCGAAGTCGGCATCCAACAGCCCGAGGTCTTCTTTCTCGGCGAGCACGCGGGCGACGGCGCGGTCGATCACGGCCTCGGGCAGGGCGCCGGATGCCACCCGCTCGGCCAGGTGCGGATACGCGTCGGGCCCGGGGAGCTCGACGTCGATCCCCGCCTCCAGCGCCAGCTGCGCCGCCTCGCCGAGCGACCCGGCGACACCGTGCATCGAGCGCAGGAACTCGACGGCGAAGTAGTCCGAGACGACGGTGCCGTCGAAACCCCACCGACGGCGCAGCAGGTCGGTCAGCAGCTCGGGCGACGAGGCGACGGGCACCCCGTCGATCTCGGTGTACGAGTTCATCACCGAGCGCACCCCGCCGTCGCGCACGGCCATCTCGAACGGCGGCAGGAAGACGTCTTGCAGCTCGCGCTGACCGGCGTGCACGGGCGCGTGATTGCGACCGGCGCGCGAGGCGGAGTAGCCGACGAAGTGCTTGAGGGTCGCGTGCACGCCCGCGCCCTGCAGGCCCCGGACGTAGGCGGTGCCGATCGTGCCGACGACGTAGGGGTCTTCGGCGATGCACTCGTCGACGCGGCCCCAGCGAGCGTCGCGCACCACGTCGAGCACGGGCGCGAGGCCCTGGTGCACCCCGAGTTCGCGCATCGAGCGACCGATGGCGGATGCCATGAGCTCCACGGCATCCGGATCGAAGGACGCGCCCCAGGCGAGCGGGGTCGGGAAGGTCGCCGCCTGCCAGGCCGCGAAGCCCGTCAGGCACTCCTCGTGCACCAGGGCGGGAATGCCCAGGCGCGTCTCGGTTCTCAGTCGCCGCTGCTCGCCCCACAACCAGGCGGCGCGTTCGATCGGATCGACCGGCCGGGTGCCGTACACGCGGGTGAGGTGGCCGAGGCCGTGCACGGTGGCGTCGGTGTACGCGGCCGAGGTGACCTTCTCGCCCGAGAGGGGGGCGACGACCTCGTCGCCCTGGTCGACCCAGTAGCCCACGAGCTGCGCGAGCTTCTCGTCGAGGGTCATGTCGGCCACGAGAGCCTGCACCCGGGGCGAGAAGCCCGCCGCCAGGGCAGCGCCGACGTCGGTGTTGTGGATGGTCATGGCGGGGTCAGCCCTTCACGGCGCCGGTGAGACCGCCGACGATCCGTCGCTCGAACACGCTGAAGAACAGCAGAGCGGGGATCATCGACAGCGAGGTGAACGCGAGCACGCGCGCGGTGTCGACGGAGTACTGCGAGGCGAAGGCCTGCGTGCCGAGGGGCAGCGTGTACGCGGCCTCGTTGTTGAGGATGAACAGCGGAAGCATGTACGAGTTCCAGCTGTTGACGAACGCCAGGATGCCGACCGTCACCACCGCGGGGACCGCGAGCGGCAGCACCATGCGCCAGAAGAAGCCCAGGCGGCCGAGGCCGTCGATCGAGGAGGCCTCCTGCAGTTCGGCGGGGATCGCGGCGAGGAAGGGCGACAGGATGATGATCGTCAACGGCAGCGCGAAGGCGATCTGCGGCACGATGACGCCCGCGAGGGAGTTCATCAGGCCGAGGTTGCGCACCAGGATGTACAGGGGCGTGATGGCGACGGTCATCGGGAACATGAGCCCGGCGGTGAAGAGGGCGTAGACGGCCCCGCGCCCGCGGAAGCGGTAACGGGCGAGGGCGTAGGCCGCCATCAGGCCGAGGGCCACGACGAACAGCGTCGTCGCGATCGCGGCGATGGCGGAGTTGCCGACCTGCCCCCAGAAGATGCCGCTGGTGAGGACGTCGGAGTAGTTCTCCCAGTTCCATCGGGTGGGAAAGCCCGAGGGGTCGACCGTGATCTCGGCGTTCGAGCGGAACCCGCCCAGGATGATGAACACCACGGGGGCGAGCATCATGCCGATCAGCAGCAGGGCGACGAACCCGACGATCACCGAGGTGCCGCGGCTCGATCCGACGGGGGCCCGACGCGGGGTCCTGCTTCCGCGCGGGGTGACGAGGGTGGCGGTGGCGGTCACTTGGTGCCTCCGGTGAGGGCGCCGGCCGTGTCACGACGGAGCACGAAGCGCTGGTAGATGAGGGCGACCGCGAGCGAGATGAGGAACATCACCACGGCCACGGCGCTGCCGTACCCGAAGCTGCCGGCGTTGCGGCCGTTGGCGACCATGTACGTGGCCATGGTCGAGGTGCCCGCTGTCGAGGCGACGTACTGGCCCCAGATGATCCAGACGAGGTCGAACAGCTGCAGCGAGCCGATGATCGACAGGAACGCCCAGATGCGGATGGTCGGGCCCATGAGGGGCAGCACGATGTAGCGCTGGATCTGCCAGTACGAGGCGCCGTCGATGGCGGCGGCCTCGCTGAGCTCCTCGGGAATGCCCTGGAGCCCGGCGAGGAAGAGGATCACCGCGAAGCCGATGTACTTCCACGTGATGATGATGAGCAGCGTCCAGATCGCGAGCGCCGGATCCGAGATCCAGTCGGCGCGCAGGGCGCCGAGGCCGATCCTGTCCAGCGCCCCGTTGAGCGCGCCGCCCGACTGCAGCATGAGGCCCCACCCGAGGCCGACGACGACCTCGGAGATGACGTAGGGGACGAAGATCAGCACGCGGATGAGCGACTGGCCGCGCATCTTGCGGTTCAGCAGCAGGGCCAGACCGAGCGCGAGCGGTCCCTGCAGCACCAGCGAGCCGACGACGATGAACGCGTTGTGACCGAGCGCCTCGTGGAAGGCGGGGTCGGTGAGGATCGTGACGTAGTTCCGGATGCCGACGAAGTCGACGGGGGTGCCGAAGCCCGACCATTTGTAGAAGCCGTAATAGGCGGCCAGGGCCACGGGCAGGATGACGAACGACACGAAGACCACGAGGGCGGGGCCCAGGAGGATCGCGAGTTCGCCGCGGATGCGCCAATTCTCGAGTCGGCGCCGCGCGGGCGGCCGCCCGGCCGAGGGGACGCGGTGAGCGCCCTCCCCGGCCGGGCGGCGAGACCCGGCGTCGGTCGCCGAGGTGGCGAGCTGGGTGGTCATGGCCGTCGTCCTCAGCGCGAGGCCGCGGCATTGACGGCGTCGACGATGCCCTGCGGGCTGCCCTTGCCGGCGAACAGGTCGACCACCGCGACGTTCAGCGCGTTGCCGACGTTCTGGCCGTACAGGGTGTCGAGCCAGACCGAGACGTACGGGGCGTCGGTGTAGGCCTGGAGCGCCGACTGCAGGGCGGGGGTGGTGACGGCCTCTGTGGCCTCGCTCGAGGCGGGGATGGTCTGGAAGGCGTCGGCGTAGCTCTCCTGGTTCTCCTTGTTGACGAGGAAGTTCAGGAAGTCGGTGCACTGCGCGGGAGCGTTGACCCAGCACGAGTACCCGTCGACGCCGCCCATGATCGCGCCGGGCTCACCGTCGCCACCGGCGACCTCGGGGAACGGGAACCAGCCGAGGTCGGCGAGCGGCTTCTCGTCGGGGGTCAGCGAGGCGATCACGCCGGGGTTCCACGCGCCCATGAGCTCCATGGCGGCCTGGTGGTTGGCGAGCAGGCCCGCCGACGATCCCGCGCCCTGCTGGGCGGCGGTGGTGAGGAAGCCGTCGTTGAACGGCTGCGTCTGCAGGAACGACTGCAGGTTCTCGCCGGCTTCGAGCCAGCACGGGTCGTCGAAGCTCCGGCTCTGCGCGGCCTCGTCGAGCACGTCCTTGGCGCAGGCGCGCAGGGCGAAGTTGTAGTACCAGTGCGCGGCGGGCCAGGCGTCTTTCGCGCCGACCGCGATGGGGGCGACGCCGGTGGCGCGGATCTTCGCGTCGGCGGCCTCGAGGTCCTCGATCGTGGCCGGGGCCTCGGTGACGCCTGCCGCGCTCAGCAGGTCCTGCGCGGTGAAGATGCCGGAGGGGAGCACGGCGACGGGCATGCCGTAGTTCTTGCCGTCGACCTCGAAGGCGTCGAGCGAGGTGCCGAGGGCGGTCTTGGCCTCCGCCGAGATCTTGTCGGTGAGGTCCATCGCCTGACCCGCCGTGACGATGTCGGCGAGCTTGCCGCCGCCGCGGGCCATGAACAGGTCGGGGGCGTCGCCGGAGTTGAGGGCGGTCTGGAGCTTTCCGTCCATCTCCTCGTTCTGCACGGCCTGGATCTCGACGGTGACGCCGGGGTTGGCTGCCTCGAAGGCGCTGGCGGTGTCTTCCCAGTACTGCTTCCCGTCGCCGGTGGTGGAGTTGTGCCACAGGGTCAGGGTGACCGAGCCGTCGGCGTTCTCTGCGCCGCCGCCGCCGGCGCAGCCGCCGAGGGCCAGGGTGCCGGCGACGGCGAGGGCCGCTCCGGCGAGGATCTTGCGCGTGTTCATGTGATTCCCGTTTCTCTTCGTCGAGGTGCGTCCGTGAGGAGGCGTCGGTTGTCATGGGCAGCGTTGCCGTTTCCCGGGGTGTTGCTGCGCCCCGGGTCTGAGCAGTGTCGCCCCGTGCGGAAGGGTCGTCAAACGTTTTCGAAAATGATTTCCACGCTAGGGTCGGATGCCATGACGAGGCGCCCGACCATCCACGACGTCGCCGCGGCGGCCGGCGTCTCGGTCGCCACGGTGTCGAAAGCCGTGAACGGCCGCTACGGGGTTTCGCCCACGACGGTGAGCCGGGTATTGGACGCCGTGAAGACCCTGGGCTACGAATCGAGCCTCGTCGCGAGCAGCATGCGCTCGCGCCGCACGGGGGTCATCGGCGTGCTCGTGGCCGACATCGAGCCCTTCTCGGCCGAGATCCTCAAGGGCGTCGGCGGGGCCCTGTCCGACACCGGATACGACCTGCTCGCCTACACCGGCGCGCGCCGCGACGGCGAGGGGTGGGAGCGCCGCTCGCTCAGCCGTCTGAGCGGCACGCTCATCGACGCCGCGATCATCGTCACGCCGACCATCGTCACGGTCGCGAGCGAGGTGCCGATCGTCGCGATCGACCCGCACACCGGCCGCGGGGTCGTACCGACCGTCGAATCCGACAGCTTCACCGGTGCGCAGCAGGCGGTGCACTACCTCGTGCAGCTCGGCCACCGCCGCATCGGCTTCATCGCGGGGCGCCCGGATCTGCGTTCGGCGGTCGCCCGCGCGTCGGGGTACCGCGCGGGGTTGTCGGCGGCCGGCATCCCCTTCGATCCCGCCCTCGTCGGGGTGGGGCGCTACGCCCAAGACGTCGCGCGCGAAGCGGCCGAGGCCATGCTGTCGCTCGACGACCCGCCCACCGCGGTGTTCGCCGCGAACGACCTGTCGGCCCTGTCGATCATCGACGTCGCCGCCGACCGCGGGCTGCGGGTGCCCGAAGACCTCTCGGTCGTCGGGTTCGACGACGTGCCCGAGGCCGCCCGCGCCCAACCGGCGCTCACGACCGTGCGCCAGCCGATGAAGCGCCTCGGCGCCGAGGCGGTGCGGATGGTGCTGGCCCTGCTCGCCGGCGAGGAACTGCCCGAGACGCACATCCAGCTGCCGACGCGCCTGGTCGCGCGTGGCACGACCGCGCCGCCGCGGGCGGGCTGACACCGCGCGCGGCGCCGAGCTCCGGTGGCGCCGCGCACTCGAACCCCCGCGTCAGCGCGCCGCCAGCCGGTACAGCACCTCGGGTCGTCCGCGAGCGCCGAAGCGGTGCGAGACATCGACCTCGCCGCGAGCCACGAGGGCGTCGAGGTACCGGCGCACGGTCGCACGCGAGGCGCCCGACGCGGCGGCGACGTCGCGGGCGCTCGCCGGGGTCACCGGGTGCAGCGCCGCGCGGATGGTGTGCAGGGTCGATTCCGCGAGGCCCTTGGGGAGGAGGGGCTCGGATGCCGACAGCGCACGCACCGGAGCGGTCGCCGGACCCACCAGTCGGTCGATGTCGCCCTGCCCCATGCTCACCGGCACCTCGGCGGGGCGGGCGGCGCGACCGCGGCGGTATTCCTCGAGCCGGCGCACGAACGCCTCGCGCGTGAAGGGCTTCGCGAGATACCCCACGACGTGGGCGGCCGCGGCCTGCCGGATCGTCAGGGTGTCACGGGCTGAACTGATGACGAGCACGTCGACGTTCCACTCCCGCACGAGCCGCAGTCGGTGCAGCACCTCGACGCCGCTGAAGTCGGGCAGGTTCATGTCGAGCAGCACGAGCTCGACGTCGGTGCCCGTCGCCAGCGCCGCCCCCGCGGCCCCCGTCCGCGCCGTCCCGACGAGCCGGAACCCGGGCAGCGACTCGAGATAGGCGGTGTGCAGCCGCACCACCGCGGGGTCGTCATCGACGATCACGGTGCGGATCGCGGCATCCGGGGTCATGCCCGCACCCCCGCGTGCGGCAGCTCCACCGTGAAGCGCGCCCCGCCCGCGGCCGCCGCGCCGACGGTGATCGAACCGCCGCGCGCTCCCGCGATGCGGCGCACGAGGTCGAGGCCGACGCCGCGGCCCGAGGGGGCCTTCGAACTGACGCCGCGGTCGAAGATGCGGGCGACGTCGGCGGGCGGCACGCCGGGGCCGTCGTCGGCGACGTCGATCGTGAGCCGTTCGTCGCCGGCGAGCACGAGCACGTCGACGCGTCCGCCGGGACCGGCCGCTTCGGCGGCGTTTCGCACGAGGTTGCCGATGACGCTCAGCGCGTCGTCGTCGACGACTCCGCGCGGCACGAGGCTCGCCGGATCGACCCGCAGGCCCCGGTGCTCGGCCGCCAGCCCGTCGAGCAGGGCGCGCAGCGCCGGGTCGTCGATCGAGAGACCGGACGCCACGGGCGCCAGCCCTCCGATGTAGGTCAGCGCGTCGCCGGTCTCGCCCTCGGCGACGAGCCCGCGGATGACGTGCAGCCGCGTGTGGAACTCGTGCGTCTGGTCGCGCAGGGCGCCCGAGATGCGGCGCTGGGTCTCGAGTTCGCGCGCGTCGGCTTCGAGTCGTCGCACGCGTCGACGCAGTGCCGCCGTCAGCAGACCGCTCAGCACGACGCCGAGCACGATCGACCCGGCGACCCAGGGCAGCAACCCGCCGACGGCTTCCTCGTAGCTGCCGGCGATCTCGGACTCCAGCACGCCGACCGAGGCCGTGCCGATGACCGCCCCCGTCTCCGCATCACCCGCCCGCACGGGCACCTTGGCGCGCAGGCTCGGGCCGATCGTGCCGGTCTCGGTGCCGAGGAACGTCTCGCCGGCCAGCACCGCCGTCGCATCCGTCGACACGCTGCGCCCGCGCTCCGCCGGGTTGGGGTGGGTGAGACGGATGCCGCGGGCATCGGTCACCACGACGTAATCCACCCCGGATGCCGCGGCGACGACGTCGGCGAGGGGCTGGAGCTCCGCGGTGGCGGCGTCGGCGTCGAGCAGCACGGCACGCCGCACCTGATCGAGCTCGGCGAGGCTCCGAGCGACGTCGAGAACGCGCTCCTCGGTCGCGGTGCGGATGCTGCGCTCCTGCGTCGACATGGCGACGAGGGTCGTGGCGAGCACGCACACCAGCACGACGGTGCACTGCAGGGCGAGCAGCACGGCGAGGCGCACGCGCACCGGCGCACGGTCGGCCGCGCGGTCGACGGGGGCGGTCGACATGGGCACCTCCTCGTGCGCATCGCGGGTGAGTGCGAATCGTGAGCATCTAAGAGCGCAATGCCTTCGCACGGCGCCGCAGGGGGGACGGCGCTGTCAACCTAGCTTCTCATCCGGCAACGACGATGTCCCGGGAGGGCGACGATGCAGTCATCAGCGCGAAAGCGGATCACCGGAGCGATCGTGGGCGTCGTCGCCGCCGCCCTGTTCGTGACGGCGGGTCTGAGCGCGGCAGCGAGCGGCGGGGTGGCGAACCCCCGCACGAAGCTCACCATCGTGGCCCCGGCCGCCCCCGGCGGCGGGTGGGACACCTTCGGCCGCGAGGCCCAGCAGGTCATGCGCGAAGAGGGCATCGCCGGCGCCGTGCAGGTGATGAACATCCCGGGAGCCGCCGGCACCATCGGCCTCGGCGCGGTCGCCGAGATGGGCGATCGGCACGACATCATGCTCGTCACCGGCGGCGTCATGGTGGGCGGCGTGATCGTCAACCGCTCGCCCGTGAGCCTCGAGGACGTGCGGCCCATCGCGCGCCTCGCCGACGACTTCAACGTGCTCGTCGTGCCCGGCGACTCGCCCTTCCAGACCCTCGACGACTTCATGGCCGCGTTCCTCGCCGACCCCGAGGGCACCGCCATCGCGGGCGGGTCGCTCGGCGGCATCGACCACCTGCTCGCCGGCATGCTGGCCCAGCAGGGCGGCATCGATCCGCAGCGCGTGAACTACCTCGCGTACCCCGGCGGTGGCGAGGTCGTCACCTCGCTGCTGTCCCACACCACGCAGGCGGGGCTCTCGGGGTACAACGAGTTCCGCGACCAGATCGAGTCGGGCAATCTCCGCGCCCTCGCGCTGTCGGCCGAGGAGCCGCTCGACGACGTCGACGTGCCCACCTTCCGCGAGCAGGGGGTCGATGTCGCCATGTCGAACTGGCGCGGGCTCGTGGCGCCGCCCGGCATCGACGACGAGGTGCACGCGGAACTGGTGGCCATGGCATCCGAGATGCGCGAGACCGACGCCTGGCAAGAGGTGCTCGCCCGCAACAGCTGGGTCGACAGCTTCCTCGCCGGCGAGGAGTTCGCCGCATACCTGGCGGACGAGACCGAACGCACGACCGCGATCATGAAGGAGCTGGGTCTGTGACCGAACCGTCCACCCTCACCACGGGATCGCTGCGCGTGCAGCGCACGCCCCGCTGGTACACCGGCCGCAGCGAGCTGGTGGTCGTCGCGGGAGTCTTCGTCCTCGCCGGGTTCATGACCCACGGCACGGTCACCATGCAGGTGCCCGCCGATGTCGCCGTCCCCGGTCCCCAGTTCTTCCCGATGCTCGTCAGCGGTTTCCTCTGGCTCGCCGGTGTCGGCCTGCTCGTCGAGGTGCTCCGCACGACCCGCCGCTCCCACGTCGCCGACGACCCCGTCGAGATCTCGAACGAGATGCTCGAGGACCTCGGCGCGATCGACGAGACCGGCGAGATCCGTGTCGTCTCACCCGAAGACGTCGCCTCGTCGTCGGCGCCGGCACGCGTCGACTGGCGGACCCTCGGGATCACCGTCGTCAGCCTGGCCGCGTTCATCGTGGTGCTGCCGGTGCTCGGCTGGCTCCTCTCGGCCGCGGCCCTGTTCTGGGTGCTCTCGTGGGCGTTCGGCAGTCGCCGGCCCCTTCTCGACATCGGCGTGAGCATCATCGTGTCGTCGCTGGTGCAGCTCGCCTTCGGCGCGGGCCTGGGCCTGTCGCTTCCCGCCGGCATCCTGGAAGGACTCTCGCCGTGGATCAGCTGATCAACCTCGCCGATGGATTCGCGGTCGCCTTCACACCGCAGAACCTGCTCTTCCTCGTCATCGGCGCCGTGCTCGGCACCGCCGTGGGCGTGCTCCCGGGCCTCGGCTCGGCCATGGCGGTCGCGCTGCTGCTGCCGGTCACCTTCAGCCTCGACCCCACCGGCGCGTTCATCATGTTCGCGAGCATCTACTTCGGGGGGCTCTTCGGAGACTCGACCGCCGGCATCCTGCTCAACACCCCCGGCAACTCCTCGGCGATCGCGACGACGTTCGAGGGTCATCGGATGGCCAAGAGCGGCAGGGCGGCGAAGGCGCTCGGCACGTCGGCCATCGGCGCCTTCATCGGCGGCACGATCGCGTGCGTGCTGGTGGTGTTCTTCGCCCCGTACATCGTCGAACTCGCCAAGGTCTTCGGCCCCGCGGAGTACTTCGCGCTCGCCGTCTTCGCGTTCGTGGCGATCTCGGCCGTCGTGGCCGACTCGATCGTGCGCGGTCTCGTCGCCCTGGGGCTCGGCTTCGCCCTGGCGCTGGTCGGTATCGACGGGATGACGGGAGCCGAACGCTTCACCGGCGGCAGCCCCGTGTTCTTCGACGGGATCTCGATCATCGTGATCACGGTCGGTCTGCTCGCCATCGGCGAGGTGCTGCACGTGTCGTCGCACATCCGCCGCGCGGGCGGACCGGGCAAGCTCGTCACACCCAGCGGCTCGCCGCTGCTGTCACGGAGCGAATGGCGTCAGGCCCTGCCCGCGTTCCTGCGGGGCACGGCGTTCGGCGTCCCGTTCGGGGCGATCCCGGTCGGCGGGTCGGAGGTACCGACGTTCCTGGCCTACGGCACCGAGAAGCGCCTCGCCCGCCGCCGCGGTGACACCGATTTCGGCTCGCGCGGAGCGATTCAGGGCGTCGCCGCCCCCGAGGCTGCCGGCAACGCCACCGCCGGCTCCGCCATGGGCGCGCTGCTCGGACTCGGCCTCCCCACCTCGGCCACGGCGGCGATGATGATCGCCGCGTTCCAGCAGTACGGGATGCAGCCGGGCCCACTGCTGTTCGAACGCTCCGGCGATCTCGTCTGGCCGCTGCTGGCGAGCCTGTTCCTGGGCCTGATCATCCTGCTGATCATCAACCTGCCGTTCGCGGCGGTCTGGGCCAAGCTCCTGCTCATCCCGCGCCACTACCTGTACGCGGGCATCACCGTCGTCGCGATGCTCGGTGTCTACGCGATCGCCTCGCGCGTGGTCGACCTGTGGCTCGCGCTGGCGATCGGCGTCGTCGGGTTCGTCATGCGGCGCTTCTCGATCCCGCTCGCTCCGGTGCTCATCGCCGCGATCCTCGGACCCATGGCCGAGACGCAGCTGCGCCGGGCGCTCGCCGTGTCGGAGGGCGACCCCACGATCCTCGTCGCCTCGCCGCTGACCATCGTGCTGTACGCGCTGCTCGCGATCATCGTGACGGTGAGCGTGCTGCAGCACGCCCGCCATGCGCGCCGCGAGCGCCTCGAGGCCGCCGCCCGCCGCGACGCGCCGGTGCCCGCCGGGCGTCGCTGACCGCTGCGCCTCCTCGGCGTTTCCCCCAGGTCGAGTGTCCGAGACACGCCGGTCGTGCCCCTCG
Source organism: Microbacterium sp. Leaf436 (assembly GCF_001424715.1). NCBI lineage: Bacteria > Bacillati > Actinomycetota > Actinomycetes > Micrococcales > Microbacteriaceae > Microbacterium > Microbacterium sp. Leaf436. The sequence continues at coordinate 519,083 of NZ_LMRB01000004.1, read as the reverse complement.
TCGCGCGGCGCGTCTCGGACACTCGACGCCCTCCGGCCGACGTAGGGCGCCGCGCCTCTCGGCCGGCGCACCTCCCAAAGCCCCGCACACGCCCCCGTCGCGCGCCGCATCCCCTCGCGGCTCCGGTACCGTCGAGGTGTGACTACCGCCAGCAGCAAAGACGACGAGGTCGACCTGCTCATCGACGCCTGGTCGCAGCTGCTGCCCGAGGTCGACCTCACCCCGCTCGACGTCATGTCGCGCCTGCGCCGTGCGGCGTTCCACCTGTCGAAGCTGCGCGCGAAGGCGTTCGCCAGCGCCGGCATCGCCGTGTGGGAGTTCGATGTGCTGGCCGTGCTCCGCCGCGCGGGCACCGAGCTGAGCGCGACGCGCCTGATCACCGCCACGATGATCGGCAGCGCGGCCATGACCAACCGTCTCGACAAGCTCGCCGAGCGCGCTCTCGTGCACCGACGCCCCAATCCGTCCGACGGCCGCGCGATCCTCGTCGCGATCACTCCCGAGGGCATCGAGCGCGTCGACGCCGCGATGACCGAGCTCGTCCGCCTCGAGGGCGAGGCCCTGCGCGATGTCAGCCGCGGTGACCAGGCCCTGCTCGCCAGCGCCCTGCGCGTGCTCGCTGCGGGCGAGACGCACGAGGCGTGATCGACCTCGCCGCGACCCTACGGCAGCGTCCCGTCGTGCTCGACGGTGGCCTCGGCACCCTGCTCGAGGCCCGTGGCAACGACGTATCGTCGGCCCTCTGGTCGGCGCAGGTGTTGCGCGACGCCCCCGACGAGATCCGCGCGGCGCACGCGCAGTTCGCGACCGCGGGCGCCGAGATCGTGATCACGGCGTCGTATCAGGTGGGGTTCGGCGGAGAGATCCCCGATGACGAGGTCGAGACGCTCCTGCGGCGTTCGGTGTCGCTCGCGCGAGAGCCCGCCGACGTCGTGGTCGCGGCATCCGTGGGTCCGGTCGGAGCGCTGCGCGCCGACGGCAGTGAGTACACGGGAGAGTACGGCCTGTCGCTCGACGAGCTGCGTCGCGCGCATCGACGGCGCCTGCACGTGCTGGCCGACGCCGGGGCCGACGTGCTCGCGGTCGAGACGATCCCCTCTCCCCTCGAGCTCGAGGCGGTGGCGCTCGAGCTCGCCGACCTCGGAGTCCCCGCGGTGGTGAGCCTCTCGGCCGACAGCACCGGTTTCTCCGTTCCCGGCTCTCGGGCCGCGGCGCTGCGCCTCGCGGCATCCGTTCCCGGTGTCCTCGCCGTCGGCGTGAATTGCTGCGCGCCCGACACGGTGCTGCCCGCGCTGGCCGAGGCGCCCGGCATGGCGCTCGTCGCCTACCCGAACACGGGGGAGCGGTGGGATGCCGAGACCCGCACCTGGCACGGCGGCACCGCCCCGCTGGCCGAAGGCGTACCCGCGTGGGTCGCCGCGGGAGCGCGCATCGTGGGAGGCTGCTGCCGCTCGATGCCGGTCGACATCGCCGCGATCGCGGCGGCGGTGCGCTGACCCCGCACGGTCACCGCGCGTCGACCCCGGGGAGCGCGGCGCCGTCCCCGTCGACGACCTCCCCGCCGGCGAGCGGAGTCACCGACGGCGGCAGCTCCCGATCGCTGCGGCGGAGCGAACGCGGAGCGGCGGTGGTGAGCAGCGCGACCTCTTCGGGTTTCCAGCCGTGGGAGTCGCGCATGCGCGCGCTGAGCGTCGAGACGGCCGAGGGGTGCGCGACTTCGACGCCGTGCATCGCGTCGACGGCCGAGGGGTCGACCTCGCGGGCGGCCAAGCGCAGGTCCAGCAGCAGGGCGAGCACGCGGTCTCTTCCGTACGCCGCGGTCGCGAGCTTCCAGTCGCCGATCACCACGGCGGTGCGGGGCCGGCGATCGGCGTAGGTTCCGACGGTCGCCGGGCGCCCCACGAGGGCGACCGAGAGTCCCGTCAGCATCATCGCCGTGATGGCTGCGACGACGATCCCCGCGGGCGAGAAGACGAGGTCGGCGGCGGGGGATCCCAGACCGGGCAGCGCCGTCACCGCCCGACCCGCCGAGTAGAGGGCGTAAGCGGCCGTCGTCACGAGCAGCACTCGTCGAGAGCTTCGGGGGAGCGCGCGGTTGCGCACGGTGAGCAGCGCGCAGACCGTGCAGCTGAGGGCGAGAGCGGCCGCCTTGACCACGAGCGCGCCGCCGTGCGGAAGCAGCGCGGAGCTCGCCGCGACCCCCGCCCCGACGACCAGCACGAAAGCCACGGCCGCGCGCAGGCGCCGCCCGCGGGGCGCCGACACCGCGAGGCACATCGTCGCCGGGCCGAGCACCATGGCGGTGTCGGCCATCACCTGTGACACCGCTCCACCGCCGTTGAAGCGCACCACGTACAGGGTTCCCGCGCCCACCGACATGGCGCCCGCCACCGATGACAGTCGCAGGAAGACGCCGAGAGGGGTGGGGCTTCCCACGCGCGGCAGCACGATGACGATGATGCCGGCGGCCAGGCCGGCGCACATCACGAGCACCCCGATCGACAGCAGCATGGCACCCCCGCGCCCCATCATGCCGCCGCGCCGCACGCGCCGTGGAGTGGGGGCGGGTGTTGACGCCGGGCGTGGAACGTGACAGGGAGTCGACGTCGCCGTACGCGGGATCAGTCGAAATCGGCCGCCACGGCGTTGCGGTGGTACTCGAAGATGATGCTCGTGCGCGTGGATGCCACGCTGTGCCGCGCCGAGAGGTGATCGACGACGAAGCGTCGCACGGCCGAGGAGTCGTCGACGGCGATGTGCACGAGGAAGTCGTCGGCGCCGCCCAGGAAGAACAGCTGGATGACGTCGGGATGCCGGCGCACTTCGTGCGCGAAGGCGTGGATGCTCTCCTGCCGCTGCCCGGGCCGCAGCGTCACGCCGACGATCGCCTGCAGCCCGCGGCCGAGGCGACGCTGATCGACGGCGGCGTGGAACCCGGTGACGAGGCCGCGGTCGACGAGCGAGCGCAGGCGCGAGTGCGCGGTCGAGGGGGCGACCCCCAGCGCCTCGGCCAGTGCCGCGTTGGTCATGCGCGCGTCGACCGAGAGCAGCTCGATGATGCGGGCGTCGTGCGGGTGCAGTTCGTCGTCGGGCATCGCAGATCCTTCGGCCGTCGGTCGCGCTCGGAGCGTCAGGATCCGACGATACGCGCGCTCCTCGACCACTGCGCGAAGAATCTACGGATTTACACCACCGAAACACCCTGTTCTGCGATTCTTCCGGCACGCCCATCCGCTCGAGGAGGAACCCATGCGCGTCTCTGTGCCGACTGAGATCAAGAACAACGAGAACCGCGTCGCCATGACCCCCGCCGGGGTCGACGCGCTCGTGCACCGCGGCCACGAGGTTCTCGTGCAGGCCGGTGCCGGGGTCGGGAGCGGCTTCTCCGACGAGCAGTACCGCGCGGCGGGGGCCGAGATCGTCCCGACCGCCGACGAGACGTGGGCGCGAGCCGAGCTGCTGGTCAAGGTGAAGGAGCCCATCGCGCCCGAGTACGGCTTCCTCCGCCGCGACCTCACCCTCTTCACCTACCTGCACCTCGCCGCCGACCGCCCTCTCACCGACGCGCTCATGGCCGCGGGCACCACGGCCGTGGCCTACGAGACCGTGCAGACCGCCGACCGTGCGCTCCCGCTGTTGGCGCCCATGAGCGAGGTCGCGGGACGCCTGTCGATCATCGAGGGCGCGCATCACCTGCTGCGCGCGTCGGGCGGGCGCGGCCTGCTTCCGGGTGGCGTTCCCGGCACCCCGCGGGCCAAGGTCGTCGTGATCGGCGGCGGCGTCGCGGGCGAGCACGCCGCGGCCAACGCGCTGGGCCTCGGCGCTCGGGTGACGGTCGTCGACATCTCGCTGCCCAAGCTGCGCCAGCTCGAGGAGCGTTTCGGCGGCGCCATCGAGACCCGCGTCTCGACGCGCCTCGAGATCGCGGAGCAGCTCGCCGACGCCGACCTCGTGATCGGTTCGGTGCTCATCCCGGGCGCCGCCGCCCCGAAGCTGGTCACCGACGAGATGGTCGCGTCGATGAAGCCCGGCTCGGTGCTCGTCGACATCGCGATCGACCAGGGCGGCTGCTTCGAGGGCTCCCGCGCGACCACGCACGACGCCCCCACGTTCCGCGTGCACGAGGCGCTGTACTACTGCGTCGCCAACATGCCCGGCGCCGTTCCGCACACCTCGACGCGGGCGCTGTCGAACGCAACGCTCCCCTACATCACGCGGATCGCCGACGCGGGCTGGGAGTCCGCGGCATCCGCCGATCCCGCCCTCGCGAGGGGGCTGAACGTGCGCGCCGGCGTCGTGGTGAACGAGGGCGTCCGCGCCGCCTTCTCGCTCTGACTCCCCAGACGTCCTTCACCCCCTGTTGAGTGTCCGAGACACGCCGCGCGCCTGCGCGCCCGAGCGGCGTGTCCTGGACACTCGACGGGGGCTCGAGCGACTCAGCCCCGCACCCACGCGTACGTGATCTCGGGGCGCCCCTGTCCGCCGTAGCGGGGCTCGCGGCGCACGCGGCCGACGTCGGCGAGGTGCTCGAGGTAGCGCCGGGCGGTGACGCGCGACATGCCCTCGCTCTCGCCGACCTCGGTCGACGACACGGCTCCGGATGCCGTGCGCACCCGTTCCGCCACGGCCTGCAGCGTCTCGTCGCTCAGGCCTTTCGGCATGAGGGGCGGCGCCACGGTGCGCAGTGACCCGAGCAGCGCGTCGACCTCGGACTGCGTGGCCTCTCCGGCTGCGCGGTCGAGGCCCTCGACGTACGCGCGGTACGCCTCGAGGCGCTCGCGGAACGCGGCGAACGCGAACGGCTTGATCAGGTACTGCACGACGCCGATCGAGACCGCGGCGCGCACGGTCGCGGCGTCGCGGACCGCCGTGACGGCGATGATGTCCACGCGCGAGCCCGCGGCGCGCACGCGCCGGGCGACGTCGAGACCCGAGCCGTCGGGCATGGTCATGTCGAGCAGCACGAGGTCGATGCGGCGCTGCGCGTCCGACAGGGCGGTGAGCGCGGCCCGGGCGCCGGCGGCCTGCCCGACCACCTCGAAGCCCGGCACTCGCGCGACGTAGGCGGTGTGCAGTTCGAGGGCGAGTGCGTCGTCGTCGACGACCAGCACCCGGATCACGACGGCGCCCCCGCCAGGAACACGCGCACGGTCGTGGGGTCGGTGCCCACTTGCAGGGTGCCTCCGTGCGCCGCGACGATGTCGCGCACGAGGGCCAGGCCCACGCCGCGCCCGCCGACGGCGTGGGCGGGTTTGGTCGACGCCCCGAAGGCGAAGGGGTCGTCCAGCGCGGGGTCGAACCCGGCTCCGCTGTCGCTCACCTCGAGCACGACGTCGCCGCCGCCCTCGCGCACCACCACGCGCACCCACCGCGGCTCGGCGCCCGAGCTCGCGGCATCCAGGGCGTTGTCGACGAGGTTCCCCACGATCGTGACCGCCTCGGCCGGGGCCAGGGGCAGTGCGGGCGTCGGTTCGGCGACGTCGAGGTCGAGGCGCACGTCCCGCTCGGCGGCCTCGTCGAGCTTGCCGAGCAGCAACGCGACGACCACGGCGCCCTCGTCGTCGGACACCAGGCGGTCGGCGAGTTCTTGTCGCTCCCCCGTGGATGCCACGATCAACCGCCGCGCGTCGTCGATCCGCCCGAGTTCGAGAAGCGCCAGCAGCGCGTGCAGCCGGTTGCCGTGCTCGTGCGTCTGCGAGCGCAGGGTGTCGCTGAGGGTGCGCACGCCCTCGAGTTCGCCGAGCAGCGCCTGCAGCTCGGAGCGATCGCGCAGGGTCATGACGTGTCCGCGTTCGGGGGCGCGGCGGCCGGCGAGGTCGCGGGCCTCCTCCTGGTTGACCAGGAGCACGCGGTCCCCGTTGACGATGGTCTCCTCGACCATGCGCCGCCCGGTGACGATGGCGTCGGCCAGGGCGGCGTCCATCTCGACGTCGCGGGGGTCGAGCGAGACCTGCCCGCTCGTCGCCGGTGGCAGGGCGAGCAGGTCGGCGGCTTCGTCGTTGTACAGCACGATGCGTCCGTCGCGATCGGTGACCACGAGCCCCTCGCGCAGCGAGTGCAGCACGGTCTCGTAGCTCTCGACGAGGCGCGACAGCTCGCCCGGGGTGTACGACCCCGTCACGCGGCGCGCACTGCGGCGGATGTAGAGGGCGCCCAGCACGCCGAAGCCGACGATGGCGGCGGCGGCGGCGACGATCACCGGCACGCGGGCGGCGAGGTCCTGCTGCACGGCGCCGAGCGTCACGCCCACGGCCACGAGTCCGACGATGGTGCCGTTCTCGTCGCCGCCGTCGCGGATCGGGACGATCGTGCGCACCGAGGGGCCGAGCGTCCCCTCGTACACCTCGGTGAACGACTCGCCCGCGAGGGCCTCGGCCCGCGAGCCCTGGTACTGCTGCCCGATCTCGGAGCGGTTGCGGTGGGTGAGCCGGATGCCGTCGGGGGTCATGATCGTCACGAACGACAGTGAGGCGTCGTCGAGGATGTACTCGACCATGGGCTGCAGCGCGTCGGAGTCGCCGCGTTCGACGAGGTCGGCGACGTCGGGTTCGTGCGCGAACGTCTCGGCGACCGAGCGCGTGACCTGCTCGGCCTCGCGCTGGCCGGAGTCGCTCAGCTGCATCGAGAGCAGGGCGGCGAGGACTCCCGCGACGAGCACGACGACGCCGAGCGCCACGAGCGCCAGGCGTCCACCCACGCTCAGTCGCATCACCGCACCTTTCGTCGCGCTTGCCGTGAACAATACGACCACAAATCGCTCCCGCGTCCCGCGTCGATCAAAGTCATGACATCGACCGGCACCCCCGCCGGACTCAACGAAGGCGTTCAGAAAAGGGGAAGTCGCCCATGGCACTCTCACTCCGCACCACCCGAGACGGTCGGCCTCGCAAGAAGATCGACCGCAACCACTGGCTCTACATCTCGGTCATCATCGCCGTCGTCGCCGGTGTCGTCGTCGGTCTCGTCGCTCCGGCGTTCGCCACCACGCTCGAGCCGGTCGGCAAGGGCTTCGTCAGCCTCATCAAGATGATGATCGCCCCGGTCATCTTCTGCACGATCGTCGTGGGCATCGGCTCGATCGCCAAGGCCTCCACGGTCGGCAAGATCGGCGGCCTGGCGATGGTCTACTTCCTCGTGATGTCGTCGTTCGCGCTCATCATCGGCCTCGTCGTCGGCAACATCATCCACCCCGGCGAGGGCCTCAACATCTCGGGCTCGACGTACGAGGCGGCCGCGGAAGCGACCACGACCCAGGACTTCATCCTCGGGATCATTCCAACCACGTTCTTCTCGGCGTTCACCGGCGGCAGCATCCTGCAGGTGCTGTTCATCGCCCTCCTCGTCGGCTTCGCCCTGCAGGGCATGGGCGAGCGCGGTGCTCGCATGGTCGAGGGCATCCGCAACTTCCAGGTGCTCGTCTTCCGCATCCTCGGCATGATCCTCTGGCTCGCCCCGATCGGTGCCTTCGGCGCGATCGCCGCGGTCGTCGGCAAGACCGGCTTCCAGGCTGTGATCAGCCTCGGTGTCCTGATGGGCGCGTTCTACCTCACGTGCTTCCTCTTCATCACCCTCGTGCTCGGAACGCTGCTCTACGTCGTGACCCGCACCAACATCTTCACGCTGATGAAGTACCTCGGTCGCGAGTACCTGCTCATCGTCGGCACCTCCTCGTCCGAGGCGGCTCTTCCCCGCCTCATCGCCAAGATGGAGCACCTCGGTGTCTCGAAGCCCGTCGTCGGCATCACCGTCCCGACCGGCTACTCGTTCAACCTCGACGGCACCGCGATCTACCTCACGATGGCGTCGCTGTTCATCGCCTCGGCCATGGGCTCGCCCATGTCGATCGGCGAGCAGATCGGCCTCATGATCTTCATGATCATCGCCTCGAAGGGGGCGGCCGGTGTCACCGGTGCGGGCCTCGCCACCCTCGCCGGCGGCCTCTCGGCCTACCGCCCCGACCTGGTCGACGGCGTCGGCGTGATCGTCGGCATCGACCGGTTCATGTCGGAGGCCCGTGCGGTCACCAACTTCACCGGCAACGCCGTGGCCACGATGCTGATCGGCGTCTGGACCAAGCAGTACGACGGTCAGCGTGTGCGCGAGGTCCTCTCCGGCAACATCCCGTTCGACGAGACCCTGCTCACCGGACACGACCACTCGGCCACCCCGGCGGCGGATGCCAAGGAGCTCGCTTCGGCAGAGGTCGGCGCCGGCCCCGCCGTCAAGGTCGACACGCAGTCGCTCGACGCCTTCCGCGCCCAGGCGGCGGCGGAGGCAGCGGCGCGGGGTCGTTCGTGAGCCTGACGCACGACACCTCGGCGGGGGCGGCTTCGGCCGCCCCCGCCCCGGCGCGTGTCGACCTCGCGCGTACGTGGATGCTGCGGTCGCCGCTCGCCGGCGGACTCGAGACGTCGGCCGACGTGCTGGTGCTCGACCTCGAAGACGGCCTCCCGGCCGGCCGCAAGGCCGAGGGTCGCGACCGCGCCCGCGCCGCGGCCTCCGACGCTCCGGTGTGGTTGCGCATCAGCGCCGCCGGAACCCGCGACGGTCAGGCCGACCTCGCTCTCGGGCGCGAGCTCGATGACCGCCTGGCCGGCGTCGTGCTGGCGATGTGCGCCGGGCCTGCCGACGTCGCCCATGTGGCGGCATCCCTTCCCGCCGGTGCTCCCATCGTCGCCATGGTCGAATCGGCCGCGGCCCTGTTGGCCGCCCCCGCGATCGCCGCGCACCCGGCCACCCGCCGTCTCGCGTTCGGCACCGGCGACTTCCGCCGCGACACCGGCATGGGCACCGACCGTCTCGCCCTGTCGTGGCCGCGGGCGCAGCTGGTCGTCGCCTCCGCCGCGGCCGGTATCGCCGGACCGATCGACGGCCCGTGCGGCCCGGTGGATCAGGCTCAGGATGCCGCCGCGCACGCCGTCGCGATGGGATTCACAGGCACGCTCGCGCTCCACGATGCCGCCGTCGCCGGCGCACATGCCGCGTTCACGCCGTCGCCGGCCGAGGTCGACGCCGCTCTCGCGCTGCTGTCGGCGACGCCCGACGGTCCGGTCGACGGCTCCTACGCCCCGACCCTCGCGCGTGCCCGCGCCCTGGTGGAGCGCGCCGAAGCGCTGGCCTCGCTCTGACCGCAGCCCTGAGCCTGTCGCGGGGCCGGCCCGCATTCAGGCCCCGGTGGTGTCGACGAGGTCGGGATCCGTCTGTCGCCGGGTCTCCGTCTCAGCGCCCCGGGCCCCCAGCCGGTCGGCGCCTCAGCGGCCCCGCCCGAACCAACGCCGACGCCGAGCCGGTGCCACAGCGACCGCCGCCTCGCGTGCACGCCGCCGCTCACCCCATGCCCGCACCTCGGCCTCGACGTCGACGGTCGGCGTCACCACCGGCGGCCCGCCCTGCAGCTGACGGCGGGCTTCGATGACCCGGCGGTTGAAGTCCTCCACGGCCTCCCGCACCTCGGGCTCGCGCGTGAGCGCGTCCAGCCTCTGCGCCATCTCGGCGTGCTCGACGCGCAGGGTCAGCGCGGGCGGTCCGAGGCCGGTGAGCTGCTCGGTCTCGATCTTGCGGCGGATCCACCAGTCGGGGTCGTGAGCGCCGCCGAGGTCGGGCAGGGGCTTGCCCGCGCCGGGGAGGTCGTCGAACTCGCCGCGACGGATCGCCTGCTGGATCGCCGTCTCGACGAAGGCGGCGCGTTCGGCGGCCGTCGACCCCCGCGCCGGACGCTCATCCGACGCGGGTTCGAGCAGGCCGTCGTCTCGGAGCGCGCGATCGAGGCGATACCGTTCGGCTGCCTGGCGGGGGTCGTCGCTCACGCGGCTTCCCGCCCCTCACGCTCCAGGCGCCGCAGCCGCTCGCGCGCCATGTCCTGGGCCCGCGGGCCGGAGCCCAGGGCCCGCTCGGTGACGCGCAGGATCACGCGCGTGAGCGTCAGGACGGGAAGAGGCCAGCGCCGCACGCCGAGCATCTTCCGGTAGCGGCGGGGGATCGTCGCCACCGCCGCCGCGAACAGCACGCGGTACGACAACCCCATGACGCCGGGGAACGGCGGTCGGCGCAGGAACGAGACCACGTCCGCGACCCGTTCGTCTCCGCGCAGCTCGCCACGCTCCCAGAACCCGTCGATCTCGGCGCGCAGGGCCGCGCGCGTGAGGGGCGGGTCGACGACCCGCATGAGCCGCCCCGCGGTCGCCCAGTCGGCGACGTAGGCATCGGGTCCGCCGGGGATGGGTTTCTTCGAGGCCTCGTGCCCGGCGAGGAACGCATCGGTGAAGGCCAGGTGCACCCACCGCACGAGGTCCTGCGCCTCGGCCGTGTACCGGCGTTCCTCCCCGTCGCCCGCCTGGTACTCGCCCTTCACCCGTTGGTGGAAGCGTCCGACGCGGGCGGTCTCGGCATCCGCCTGCGTGCGCGAGCCGTAGGTCAACGTGATGACCCAGCGCACCGTGCCGGTGAGGCGTCCGATCGGATCCTCGCGGTAGCGCGACCAGTCGTGCACGCCCGCCAGCGCCCCCGGGTGCAGCGCCTGCAGCAGCAGGGCACGGATGCCGGCGACCAGCGTGCCCATTCCGGCGTGCACGGTCCACGCGGGACCGTTCTCGACGAAGTAGCCGGCGTCGTCGCCCTCGGCGATCGCGCGCACGTAGGGGGCCATGCCGGTCGGGTCGCCCGCGAGGGCGACGAGGATCTTCCCGCGCAGCGACTGGATCCAGTCGGGAGCGGGGGAGTGGGGAGCGTCGGTCACCCTTCCAGCGTGCCACCGTCTGAGCGGGTGGGCTCCGTGGAGAGAGGGTCAGTGACCTTCGTGGGTGATGACGGGCACGGTGCCGTCGTCGCGCAGCAGCACGGCGTTCTGCGTGGCGCCGAGGGCGGGGGTGACGACGACGGCGATGACGGCGGCGGCGACCAGCAGGCCGATCACGCTCATGGGTTTGGCGGTGCGCTCGGGTGCGGCGGCTCGGCGTTGCCGGCGCAGGTGCACGGCCGTGGTCGCGCCGACGACCACCAGTAGGAAGGATGCCGCGGCGACGGCCACGATGCTGGTGCGCGCGGAAGCGGCGAACATCAGGGCGAAGACGGTGAACAGAGAGACCAGGCTGCCCGCGAGAGCGGCCCGGGGGGTGACGAGGCGCCCGGCGGAGAGAACCGCGGCGCCCCACACGAGGGCGGCGAGTCCGAGGACCACCGCCCCGACTCCGAGGCCGCGCGCGGCGACCCCGGAGCCGGTGGTGATGATGGCGCCCGCACCGAGGGCGGCGGTGATGAGCCCGGCCCCCCATGCGGACACGGAGGGCCACGACCGTACGAACGTCGCGGCGGTCATCGTCAGACCGCTGCGGTGCGGGGGACGTTGCGCTCGGTGCCCAGGCCGACACCCAGCAGCACGACGGCGCTGCCGAGGTGCAGGAAGTGGTCGGGCACGTTCAGGGCGAGGATGTTCGCCGAGGTGCCGACCAGGAAGAAGCCGACGATACCGAGCAGCAGGTAGACGGCGCCGACGGTCGTGTTGACGCCCTTGGCGGCACGTGCGTTGGCCAGACCCGCGACGAGCAGGGCGCCACCGATCAGAAGGTGGGCGATGTTGTGCAGCGGGTTGACCTCGAAGATGCCCAGCAGCAGGCCACCCTGCGTGGCGATGAATCCGACACCGCCGGTGACGGCGAAGCCGAGCAGACCCACGAGCAGGTAGACAGCGCCGAAGACGGTGGCCACGAGACGGTTGGGTGATGAGCTCATGATGAACCTCCCAGAGAGTTGGCAGCGACCGTCCGGCCGCGTCACCTCATCTTCGAAGGCAATGCATGGATTGGATTGGCCTTTGCGTCAGTGGCAGGCGATCCGGTAGAACCCGGGCGCGTCGATCCGCTCCGATAAACGACAGAAGGCCCCCGAGTACTCTCCGAGGCCCTCCGCTACGTCACCGACTATAGGTGGGCCCCGGATGCGGATTCGGGGTCTTGCGTTTCCCTCGCTGTTCACGTAACCCGCGGTTCTGCCACACTGCGGTCATGCGTTTCGAGACGACCCTGTCGCAGATGGGCAACAACACCGGTATCGAGGTGCCCGCCGAGGTGGTCGAGGCCCTCGGCGGCGGCAGACGCGCCGCCGTCGTGGTCGATGTGAACGGGTACGTCTATCCCAGTACGCTCGCCGTCATGGGCGGGCGGCAGCTCATCCCGTTCTCGGCCGACAAACGCGCGGCGACGGGGTTGTCGGGCGGCGATCCGATCGTCGTCGAGCTGCGACTCGACACCGCTCCGCGCACCGTCGAGGTCCCCGACGATCTCGCCGCGGCTCTCGACGCGGCGGGCGCGCGCGCCGCGTTCGACGCTCTCGCTCCCAGCGCCCGAAAGGCCCACGTCGCGAACGTCGAGGGGGCCAAAACGGCCGACACCCGCGCGCGGCGCATCACCTCCCTCGCGACGAAGCTCGGTTGAGCTCGACGGACCGCGTGGGGGACGCGCGACCGATAGCCTGGAGCGGGAGGTCACGTGGGGCGCACGAAGGAAGCCATTGCCGAGGGGTTGTCGATCGCGACGGCCGCGGCCCGGCTTTCGCTGCGCAACCGCATCCTGGTCGAGACGATCGCCCGGGGCGGTCACTTCGACGGTGACGTCTTCGCGGAGTTCGCCCGGAAGACCCTGAGCTCCCTCGCCGACGAGCAGGACCAGGCCGCCGAACGCGTGACGCATCAGCGAAAGCGTGCGTGGGGCCGATTCTCCGACTCGTCGGGAACGCACGACTACCGCGACCGAGACACCCGCAACCTGCGCCGTCGTGCCAAGCAGTCGCACGGCGTCGCCAAAGAGCTTCGTGCCCTCGCCGACGATCCCGAGCGCGTGCGCCAGCTCGTCGCCGCAGCGCGCATCGCGGCGTGGGGCGACGTCGAAGCCAACCTCAGCCAGCGTCTCGACGTCGAGGGGATGACGGCCGACGCCGATCCCGAGTACGCGACGATGCGGCGTGCCCGTATGGATGCCCTGCGCATGGTCGACCTCGCCCGCCTCGCGTCGCAGGCGAAGCGCCGGGCGAAAGACAAGGCCGAGGCGGCCGAGGCGGCCTCCGAGGCCGCGCCGACGACCGGCGGCGGCAAGAGCGGCAAGAAGAAGAAGTCGGCCGCTCTCTGACGCGATCTCGTGGCGTCGCGAGGGTGGCGTCAGATGCCGACGCCGTGCGCAGCCGCGGTCGATGGCACACGGAAGGCGGATGCCATGGCGAAGCGACGGTCCGGACGCGCGGCACGGGTCGCCCGGCCGGGGTACGCGATGGTGTCGGTGAGCGCGCGCGACGCGAACGGCTTCGTGCACCACTACGACGACATCGAGGCATCGCTCGATTCCCTGCGCGAGGCCATCGCGGTCCTGCAGCGCACATCAGCGCGGGACGATGCCGCGCCCGGCGACGAGTCCGGCCCGCTCTCCTGAGACGCGATCTCGCTCGAAGAACGCGCTTTCTCGAGTCGATAAGCTTCGCCCGTGAAACCGCTGGGACATCCGCGTCGCCCCTCTCGATTCCTGACCATCCTCGCGACGCTCGCGTTCACGGCGAGCGCCCTCGTGCCCAGCGGCGTGGCCACGGCCGCGTCGGCGGTCGATGCGCCGCCGGCACCCGGGGCCGCCGCGTGCCGTGCGCCGGCGGGGGACAGCCCGCTTCGGGAGGGATTCCCCCTGCCGGCGAACGCGCTTCCCCCCTCGGGTTCCCCGGTGGTCGCGACGCTGTACGTCGACTTCGACGATGCGCCCGGAGACCCTCGGGAGATCCCCGGGATCGAGGAGACCCTCGACGTCTCGGTGACGGCGCTCGACGATGCTTCGCGCGGCGCGTTGACCCTTCAGCGACGGTCGCATCCCGTGTGGACGCGCCTGGCCGGATCCTCTGCCGAGTGGGAAGAGGGTCAGCAGGATCTCGCGAGTGCCGTCGCCGCCACCGACGACGTCGTCGACTTCTCGAACGTCGACGTGGTCTGGGTGGTCTGGACGACGAAGACCCCGCGCGATGCCTTCCGCTCTCACGCGGGCAACGACTACCAGGTCGTGGCCGACGGACGCACTCTGACGCACGGGGCGCTGCTGCGGCAGGTCGATCTCAACGGGGGCGGCCATTGGGTGCCCACGCACGAGATGGGTCACGTCCTCGGTCTGCCCGACCTGTACGACACGTCCAATGACGGGGCACCGTCCACGCGATGGACCGGGCCATGGGACCTGATGGGCTCGACAATCGGTCCGGGGCATGCGTACTTCGCCTGGCACCGATGGATGCTCGGCTGGGCGAGCGACGCACAGGTCGCCTGCGTGCTGCCCGGTGAGACGCGCACCGTGTCTCTCTCGCCGGTGCAGTCCGACGGCCCGACCCTGCTCGCCGCGGTGCGTCTCGACGCCTCGCGCGTGCTGACCGTCGAGTCCCGGCGCGCCGAGAAGTGGGACATCGGCATTCCCCACGAGGGCGTCCTCGTGTCCACCGTCGACGTGTCTCGCACGACGGGCGACGGCCCGATCCAGGTCGAGTTCGCCGATGGCCGGCATCCCGACGTCCGGAATGAGGCGACGCTGCTGGACGCCCCGCTGCGCGTCGGCGAGACGTACACGGATGCCGCGACGGGCGTCTCGATCCACCTGGACGGCACGGGCGCAGACGTCGATGTCGTGCGGGTGGACGCATCGTCGATCACTCCGCGGCCCGTGACCGCCACGAAGACGATCGCCACGTACCGGACCACGAACGACGGCGCGAAGATCATCCCGCTCCATGACCTCGTCACCCGCGACACGGGAGTGGATGCCGTCGCCTTCGGCGCGTTCGATCTGAGAGACGACGGCGCGTTCCTCAGGAATGGAGAGCCCTTCTTCGCCGACACCGACCCGGACGCACGGGCCGAGCTCGCCGAGGTCCGTGCTGCCGGGATCCCCGTCGTCGTGACCCTCGGCGGCGAGTCCGCGTCGATCTGGTCGGTGCTGAGCCAGGACTTCGACCGCTACTACGGGAACCTCCGCGGGTATCTGCAGATGAACTCGTTCGACGCCGTGGAGCTCGACATCCGCACGGACCTCGACACGGGCATGATCGTGCGATTGGTCGACGCTCTGCGCCGTGATCTCGGCCCGCTGTCCACAGTGTCGCTCGTCGGTGACGAGGCGGCGTTCGCGGGAGCAAGCGACTCGGCTCCCGACTATCCCGCCGTCGCGGCGGCGCGCGGCGACGACGTGGCGTGGTTCGCCCTTCGCCTCGCCTGCGACGCCGTGGTGACCGGCGACGACTACCGCCGGCTGGTCGCCCAACTGGAGATGCCGCCCGAGAAGGTCGTCCTGTCGGCCAGCACCTCGCCCGCTCTCTGCCCCGCGGGAAGCGCGTTCACCTCGCCCGACGAGCTCGCTCGATCGCTCCAGGACATCGTCGCTGCCGAGCCGCGGTTCGGCGGAGTCCGGGGGGACGAATACGCGGGGGCCCTTCCGGGCGGTGCGTCGGCACCGTGGCAGTGGTTCGCGATGATGACCGCCGCGATGAACGACCCCGCGCCGCGGCCGACGGTGTCTCCGCAGCCGACCGCGTCGCCGGATCCGACCGCGTCGCCGGAGCCGAGCGTCTCGCCTGAGCCGACGGCCTCCGCGGACCCGACCGCGTCGGCCGCCCCCGGCCGTCCGAGCGGGCTCGCCCAGAGTGGCACCGTGGTGTGGCTCGGGCTTCTTCCCGTCGCGGGAGCGATCATCGCCGCCGGCGTTCTGCTGGCCGCGCGGAGGCGTCGGACGACGAGCTGAGATCCGGTGCTGCTCTCTCCGCGAGGCAGGGAGAGCAGCACCGAATCGCGGCGGCGGATCGTCTCCGCCCGAAAACGAGACAAGGCCCGGTCGGAATTTCTTCCGGACCGGACCTCTACTGTCTCAACACAGTGTGCGCCCGAAGGGACTCGAACCCCTAACCTTCTGATCCGTAGTCAGATGCTCTATCCATTGAGCTACGGGCGCAGGGCCTCCGCGCGAAACGGCGCGCAGGCCGTGGTCAAGCATAGCCGCGACCCCGGGGCACGTCTAATCGGCCCCGAACGGCGTGCATCCCGGGCGTGGCGCACCGGTGACCACACGGTGTCGGACGGGACACGTACGCTGGCGACATGAGCGCCTACGTCTCCGCGTTCGAGCTGTTCTCCATCGGGATCGGACCCTCGAGCTCCCACACCGTCGGCCCCATGCGCGCGGCCGTCGATTTTGCCGCCCGGCTGCGCGCTCACGGCATCCTCGAGCGGGTGGCATCCGTCTCGTGCGCGCTTTACGGATCGCTCGGTGCGACCGGCATCGGCCACGGCACCCCCGACGCCGTCGTGGCGGGCCTGCAGGGCCTCGAGCCCGAGACCGTGGACCCGGATGCCGTTCGCCGCGCGTGGTCGGACTGGCCCGACGGGCGTTCCCTCCGCCTCGCCGGCGAGCACGAGATCCCGTTCGCGAAGAGCGATGTCGCCCTCGTGCCCCGGACGCGCCTTCCCGGGCATCCCAACGCCCTCACCCTCGTCGCGCGCGACGCCGACGGGGTCGTCCTCGTTGAGGAGACGTTC
Source organism: Microbacterium sp. Leaf436 (assembly GCF_001424715.1). Taxonomy (NCBI): domain Bacteria; kingdom Bacillati; phylum Actinomycetota; class Actinomycetes; order Micrococcales; family Microbacteriaceae; genus Microbacterium; species Microbacterium sp. Leaf436. The sequence continues at coordinate 502,546 of NZ_LMRB01000004.1, read as the reverse complement.
TACTCGATCGGCGGGGGCTTCATCCGCCGCGAGGGAGAACTGTCGGGTGTCGCGGCTGCGCCCATGCCGCTCGCCTTCGACGACGCGGCCACCCTGATCGAGCTGTGCGACGAGCGCGGCATCACCATCGCCGAAGCCGCGCGCCTCAACGAAGCGGCCCTGCGCTCCGACGACGAGATCGCCGCGGGCCTCGACCGCATCTGGGACGCCATGGCCACCTGCGTCGACGCCGGCCTGCGCAACGACGGGGTGCTCCCCGGCATCCTGAAGGTCAAGCGCCGAGCCGCCGTCATCCGAGGACAGTTGGATGCCATCGAGGCCGAGGGCCATCGAGAGTTGCCGGGGGAGTGGCTCGGGGCGTTCGCGCTCGCCGTGAACGAAGAGAACGCGGCCGGTGGTCGAGTCGTGACGGCGCCCACGAACGGCGCGGCTGGAATCCTTCCGGCGGTGGCGATGTACTGGTGGCGTTTCCTCGCCGACTCGGGACTGGGGGCGGGCAACGCCGTGACCCCCTACGGCGAGCTGGTGGGCAGCGCTCTTCTCGGGTACGACGGCCACGCCGTCACCCGCGGCGAGGTCGCCGCGTGGGACGACGGTGACGTGGCCGAGGCGAACCGTCGTCGTGGCATCCGCCGCTTCCTGCTCACCGCGACGGCCCTCGGCTCGCTCTTCAAAGCCAACGCGTCGATCTCGGGCGCCGAGGGCGGATGCCAGGCCGAGGTCGGCTCCGCGTGCGCGATGGCCGCGGGTGGTCTCACCGCCGTCATGGGTGGGACGAACCGGCAGATCGAGAACGCGGCCGAGATCGCGATGGAGCACCATCTGGGCCTGACGTGCGATCCGGTGGGTGGGCTCGTGCAGATCCCCTGCATCGAGCGCAACGCCATCGCCGCGTCGACGGCGGTCACCGCGGCGCGGCTCGCCCTGCGCGGCGACGGCTCGCACTACGTCTCGCTCGACGCCGTGGTCGAGACCATGCGCCAGACCGGCATCGACATGTCGACGAAGTACAAAGAGACCAGCGAGGGCGGCCTGGCGGTCAACGTCATCGAGTGCTGACGCCCGTGGCTCGGCTGGTCGCAGCGCGCCCACGGACCGGCCAGGAGGCCGCCGTCAGGCGGGGGCGCGCAGTTTCGCGGTGAGTGCCTGCAGCTGGGCGAGCTCGTCGTTGTCGAGGCGCGCCATGCGCGCGGCGATCGAGCGGCCGTGCGCGGCGGCGATGCCCCGGAACGTGACGGCGCCGGCTTCGGTGGCGGTCACGAGCGAGCCTCGACCGTCTTCGGGGTCGGCGCACTTGGTGAGCAGACCCCGCGTGACCATGCGCTCGACCAGGCGCGACACGCTCGGCTGGCTGATGAGCATGTTGCCCGTGACGTCGCGCAGGCGTGCCGTCATGTGCGGCGACCGCGTGACGGTGAGGAGCACGTCGTACTCGGCCTGCGTCAGCTCGGTGCTGTCGAAGTCGGACCGGATGTCTTCGAACACCTCGTGCTGTGCGCGGAAGAGGCTCTCCCACGCCTGCACGGCGAGACGTCGATCGGTCATGCATTCAGCGTAGAGGGAGGACGCCTCGGGAGGACGCGCTCTCGGGTCCGTCCTGTGGACAAAGAGTAAGGGCCGGTCGGAGAGGCTTCCGACCGGCCCTTGTCCCTGCACCAAGAGTGTCCTGCAATCACATGTCGGTAGCTGCCACAGCAAAACAACTACCGTGCGAGCACTCTATAACGACGAGATAACGGAAGGGAAGAGTTCGCCGTTATCTTTTCGTGATCGCGTTCGCCGGGGGGACTCCGGGTCGCAGCCGGATCCGCATCGGCTGCTTTTCGTCGTTCGACCGGAGCCTCCCTAGGCTGGTCGACGTGTCTTCGTCCGTTGCCGATCGTCGCGTGATGCTCGTCATCGGGTGGACGCGCATCCTGGTTGCCGTCGCGGTCGTGGGAGTCCTCCTCCTCACCTTCGCGGGACGCGTCGCCGTCGGAGACGACAATCCCTTCGACTACTTCGGCTACTTCACGAACCAGACCAGCCTGCTCACGAGCGGCGTGCTCATCGCGACGGGGGCTCTCATGGTTTCCGGCCGTCCCGCGCCGCGCTGGCTGACGAGCGCACGAGCCGTCGCCGTGGCGTGCCTCATCGTGGTCGCCGCGGTGTACAACGTGCTCGTGCCGGGGACGGGATCGGCGCCCGCCTGGGTGAGCGCGATCCTGCACGTGTTCTTCCCTCTCTTCGTCCTGGTCGACTGGCTGATCGTCGGAGACCGTCGCCCTGTGCCGTGGGGCACGTTGTGGATCGTGCTCCCCTACCCGCTTGCCTGGCTGACTGTCGTCCTCATCCGCGGAGTCACGGACGGCTGGGTGCCGTATGGGTTCCTGCTGCCGGAGCGGGGCGTCGTGTCTCTCGCCGGGTATTCGATCGGGATCCTCCTCGCGCTCGTCGTTGCGGGTGCCCTTGCGTGGGCGGGCTCGCGCGCACCCGGCGTCGTCCTGCGCGCCGGACCGACCCGCGACTAGCGAACGGGCGGGCGACTGCTCACGCGTCCGCGGTCGCTCCGTCCGGGGTGCGCGGTCGCGCGACGCCGAGGCTTCGGCATCCGGAACCACGCCGGACCGAGGACTCCGGTTGCACTCGTCGGATCGCTGAGATGCGCGGCATCGTCGAGACCGGATGCCGGGAGGCCGGGGTCAGCGTCCGCGCACGTGGTTCCACTGCGTGATGACCTCGGAGCCGTGCTCGAAGCCGAGTTCGCTGACCGCGGAGGTGCCGAGCACGAAGTAGCGACCGCCGGCGGCGGTGAGCCCGAGCCAGACGCCGGCCAGCGCGCGCAGGAAGTGCGAGTGCGAGAAGAGGAGAACCTGTTCGCCGGCGCGCACGCGGGGGCGGAGCTCGTCGAGAAGCGACGCCGCGCGTGCGGTCACCTGCTCGATGCTCTCGCCGGGGGTCGCGCCGGCCGGCGCCCCCGACTGCCAGATGGTCCAGGGACGGCCGAGCTGCTCGATGATCTCGGGCGTGGTGAGGCCCTCGTAAGCGCCGTAATCCCACTCGACCAGGCGGGGTTCGTGCTGCGCCCGCGGGAAGCCCGCCCGCCGCGCGGTTTCGACGGCGCGCTCGAGGGGGCTCGTCAGCACGAGGTCGTACCGGCGGGTCGCCAGCAGGGTGCCCGCGAGCTCGGCCTTGTATGCGCCGGTCTCGGTGAGCGGGATGTCGGTGAGCCCGGTGTGGCGACCGGTGCGGCTCCACTCGGTCTCGCCGTGGCGCACCAGAACGAGGCGTCCGTCGGGTTCGGTCAGGTCGTCGTCCTTCACGGAACCATCCTCGCGCGTGCGGAGCGGTCGCGGGAACGCCACGACCCGGGAAAGGACGAAGGGCCGGTCGAGAAAACCCGACCGGCCCTTTCCTGCACCAGAGTGTCCTGCAATCACATGTCGGTAGCTGCCACAGCAAAACAACTACCGTGCGAGCACTCTATAACGGTGGGGTAACGGAACGGAAGAGTCGGCCGTGATGATTCTGTTATTCATAGTTTTCCCAGGTTCGGGATGCCGGGTCGGCCGCCGCGTGCCCCGCTCCGGAGCCTGCGAAGATGGCCGCGTGCCCCACGACATCCGCCTCATCGCCGTCGACATGGACGGCACCCTTCTCGACGCGTCCGGGAACGTGCCCGAGACCCTCTGGGGTCTGCTCCCCAGGCTCGAAGAACGTGACGTGACGTTCGTGCCCGCGTCGGGACGCCAACTCGCCACCCTGCGCGCCACCTTCGGCGACGCGGCGGATGCCATGACCTTCATCGCCGAGAACGGCGCCTACGTCGTACGAGCCGGGGTGGAAGTGGCATCCGACGCCCTGGAACCCGCCGTCGTGGCGCGGGCCGTCCAGCGCCTGCGCCGCCTCTCCGCCGAGGGATACGATCTCGGCGTCGTGGTGTGCGGCAAGCGCTCCGCCTACATCGAGCGCACCGACGAGGCGTTCCGCTCCCAGGCCGCGATCTATTACGCCGCCCTCGAGATCGTCGACGACGTGCTGGCGATCGACGACGACGTCCTGAAGATCGCCGTGTACGACTTCGCGCTCGCCGAGGACAGCGTCGGACGCGCGCTCGACGAGATCGCCGAGACCCATCGCGTCGTCGTATCGGGACAGCACTGGGTCGACATCATGAATCCCGGCGTCGACAAGGGCGTCGCCCTGCGCCGTCTGCAGGCGGCCCTCGACGTCACCCCCGCGCAGACCGTCGCGTTCGGCGACTACCTCAACGACCTCGAGATGCTGGATGCCGCCGACTGGTCGTTCGCCATGCACAACGCCCACCCCGACGTCGTCGCCCGCGCGCGTCACCGGGCTCCGTCGAACGTCGACCACGGCGTGATCACGACGATCGAGGATCTGCTCGCCGGCTGATCGACGGGGCTGATCGACTCAGCGCGCGGTCGCGTCCAGCGCGGCGGAGAGATCCGCCATCAGGTCGTCGGCGTCTTCCAGGCCGACCGACAGGCGCAGGTGACCGTAACGCCGGAACTCCTCGGGGTAGGTCGCGGTCCGGGGTCCCCCGGCCGCGGTGTGCACGATCAGGCTGTCCTCGTGTCCGAGCGAGAATCCCGACGTGATCAGACGCAGGTGCGACACGAACCGGTTCTGCGCGGCGGGGTCGCCCTCGACGGCGAACGCCATCATGCCGCCGAACTCTCGACCGCCGAACTGCCGAGCGGCCACCTCGTGCTGCGGATGCGACGCCAACCCGGGGTACGCGACGAACGCCACCCGCGGATCGGCCTCGAGCATCTCGGCCACCCGCTGCGCCGACGCGAAGTGCTGACGCAGTCGAAGCGGCAGCGTCACCGACCCGCGTTGGATCATCCAGGCGTTGAAGGGTGAGATGACGCCGCCCACGTCGACCATCGCGTCGCCCTTGATCGGGTCGATGAGATCGGTGCGTCCGATCACGGCCCCGCCCATGGCATCGCCGTGTCCGTTGATGTACTTCGTCAACGAGTGCACGACCAGATCGGCGCCGTCGGCCAGCGGGCGGTAGAACGGCGGCGGCGTGAAGGTCGAATCGACCATCAGGATCGCCCCGGCCGCGTGCGTGATCTCGGCGAGCATCGCGATGTCGGCGACCTTCGTGGTCGGGTTGGCGATGGCCTCGACGCACACGAGACGCGTCTCGGGGCGCAGGGCGGCGCGAACGGCATCCGGATCCGTCACATCGACGAAGGTCGCGTGGATGCCGTACCGCTCGGGAAGCAGTTCGGTCCAGAGTCGCCAGGTCGCCTCGTAGACGACGTCGCTGACGACGACGTGATTGCCCACCCTCACGTGGGTGAAGAACACGGCGTGCAGAGCGGCGACGCCCGAAGCGAGGACCACCGCCGCCTCGCCCCCGTCGAGAGCGGCGAGCTTCGCCTCGAGCGCGGCCTGGTTCACCCCGGTGTTGCGGGTGTACAGGCCCGGCTCGTACGCCGACCAGCTGATCTCGCTCGGATCGTCGGGCAGGGCGAACGAGTTCGACATGACCAGCGGCGTCCTCAGCGCGCGAGTGCTGTCGAGCATCTTCCCGCCGTGGACGGCCAGGCTCGCCTCTCCCAGTGAGTGGGCGTCGGTGCGATCGGGGCGCGTGGTCATCTCGGAGTCCTTCCCGTCCGCGCCGACGAGGGAGCGGCACCGCCTCAGCGTAGTGAGCGCGGTCGTGTCGGCGGCATCCATTACTCTGACCTGCGGCGCCCGCGAGTCCCGTCTGCCACCGGCTCGAGCACGAATGCGAGAACACCCATGAACCGACCCACGGGTCAGCCCCTCGAGCGGTCCGGTGCGGGCACGCCCGAACGCCACCTGCGGCGGGCGATGGATGCGCGCCACCTGGTGATGATCGCCCTCGGCGGCGTCATCGGGTCGGGACTCTTCCTCAGCTCGGGCTACACGATCCACCAGGCCGGTCCGCTGGGCGCCGTGCTCGCGTACCTGCTCGGTGCCTTCGTCGTCTGGCTGGTCATGGTGTGCCTGGGCGAGCTCGCGGTCGTCTATCCCGTCTCGGGGTCCATCCACATCTACGCGGCACGCACCATGGGGCCGGCGACCGGCTTCGTGACGGCGTGGCTGTACTGGCTGTGCTGGGTGGTCGCCCTCGGGTCGGAGTTCACGGCATCCGGAATCCTCATGCAGCGCTGGTTCCCCACGGTCGACGTCTGGGTGTGGTGCCTGGTGTTCGCCGGCATCCTGTTCACGCTCAACGCGATCTCGGCGCGCGTGTTCGGTGAGACCGAGTTCTGGTTCGCACTCATCAAGGTGGTCGCGATCCTGGCGCTGATCGTGCTCGGCACGATGGCGATCTTCGGCTTCACGCCCCTGTCGACCACCCCTCACGAGGCCGTGCTCCTGAGCAACTTCGTGACCCCCGAGGGGCTGCTCCCCGCGGGTCTCGGCGGCGTGCTCATCACCTCTCTCGCGGTGTTCTACGCCTTCAGCGGTGCCGAGCTCGTCGGCGTCGCCGCGGGCGAGACCAAAGACCCGGGTCGCAACATCCCCCGGGCGCTCCGCTCGACCGTGCTGCGCCTGCTCGTGCTGTTCGTCTGCTCGATCACCGTCATCGCGGCCCTGCTGCCCTCCGAGAAGGCCGGGCTCAGTTCGAGTCCGTTCGTCGACGTCTTCGAGTACGTCGGTGTGCCCTACGCAGCCGACATCATGAACTTCGTCGTCATCACCGCGCTGCTCTCGGTGGGCAACAGCGGTCTGTATTCATGTGCGCGCATGCTGTTCTCGCTCGCCGAAGAGGGCTACGCGCCCCGCTCGTTCACGCGCCTCACCCGCCGCGGCATCCCGTTGGTCGCGCTGATCGTGAGCTTGGCCATCGGCCTGGTCTCGCTGATCTCCAGCGTGATCGCCGCCGAGACGGTGTACCTCGTGCTCGTGTCGATCGCCGGTTTCGCGGCGGTCGCGGTGTGGATGTCGATCGTGGCCGCGCAGTTCTTCCACCGCCGGGCGTTCCTGCGCGCGGGCGGAGACCTGTCGAGCCTGGCCTACCGCACACCGCTGTATCCGCTGGTGCCGATCCTCGCCTTCGTGCTGCTCACCGCGTCGATCGTGGCGATCGCCTTCGACCCGCAGCAGGTCGCGGCGCTGTACTTCGGCCTCCCGTTCGTGGGGCTCTGCTACCTGTTCTTCTGGTGGCGTTACGGTCGTCGGGGCGTCAAGCCCGCGGCGCTCGACGAAGAGGCGCCCGCGTCCTGACCCCGCTCGGCGGCCCGTGACGGCGTGCGGGCGCCCTCTGCTCGGTGGAGGGGTCGTCGTGCTTCGCGCGGACGCGCACTCCTGTACACGGTGTCCACCCGCATGCCAGGTACGCTCCGGCGAGGCGGATGCCAGCGGCTCTCCGCCCGCAGTACGGTCGCGGGAAGTCGGGTCGAGCGATCGGCCTGGAACGGGGGAGGACGCATGGACACTGTCGACACGATCGTCGTCGGCGCGGGGATCTCGGGCCTCGCCGCGGCGCGTCTGCTGGCCCGCGCCGGCCGCCGGGTCGTCGTGCTCGAGGCACGCGATCGGATCGGTGGGCGCGTCTTCTCGGACCGCTCGCACGGGCACGTCACCGACCGCGGGGCCTCGTGGATCCACGGCATCGACGACAGCCCGGTCGCCGAGGCCGCCCGCGCGTTCGGCATGCCGATGAGGGAGTTCACCGTCGGGGGATACCAGCCCGACAGCCGCCCGCTGGCCTACTTCGACGCCGACGGCGAGCGACTCGACGACGACGCGGTGCGGCGGTACGCCGACGACATCCGCACGCTGAACGCCGCCCTCGTCGAGATCATCGCCGACGCCGATCCGGATGCCACCTACGCCGACGTCGTCGAGACGGCGCTCGCCGCACAGGATTGGGATGCCGAACGGACGGAACGCGTGCGCGAGTACAACGACCGCCGCGCCCAGGAGCAGTACGGCATCGGCATGGACGCCCTCGGCGCCCACGGCCTCGACGACGACACCGTCAACGGTGACGAGGTCGTGTTCCCGCACGGGTACGACGAACTCGCCCGGAACTTCGCCGACGGCCTCGACGTGCGCCTCGGACACCTCGTCTCGCGGGTGCATTGGTCGCCCGAGGGCGTGCGGGTCGACACCGACCACGGCACCTTCGCCGCCGCCCGGGCCGTCGTCACCGTTCCGGTCGGGGTGCTGCACGCCGGCGACGTCGTGTTCGAGCCCGAGCTTCCCGCTCCTCATCGCCGCGCCCTGGACCTCGTGCGCATGAACGCCTTCGAGAAGGTCGTGCTGCGTTTCGACGAAAGATTCTGGGATGCCGGGGTCTACGGCATCCGTCAACTCGGCGACGAGGGGGAGTGGTGGCACTCCTGGTACGACATCGGGCGACTCCACGACGAGCACGCGCTGCTCACCTTCGCGGCGGGCCCGGCCGCCGTCGCGACGCGGGAGTGGACCGATGCCGAGATCGTCGCCTCGACCGTGGCGCAGCTGCGGCGCCTGTACGGCGATGTCGTCGCGGAACCGACCAGCGCCATCGTGACGCGCTGGCAGGACGACCCGTTCTCGCGGGGTTCCTACGCGTACATGCTGCCGGGATCGGTCGGTGCCGACCACGACGATCTCGCCGAGCCCGTCGGCGGGGTGCTGCACCTCGCGGGGGAGGCGACCTGGGGCGACGATCCGGCCACCGTCCCCGGCGCGATGCTGTCGGGCCATCGCGCCGCGCAGAACGTGCTCGGTCACGACATCCCGGTGAGTGATCTCTGGGCTTAGCCCGTCGGCGGCGCCGGTCTCAGCGCGGTGCGGGTCCCGTCTGCACCGGCAGCTCCGGGTGGTTCGACCACTGGCTCCACGACCCCGGGAACACGCGCGACTCGAACCCGGCCAGGGTCAGCGCCACCGCCTGGTGGGCCGCCGTCACGCCGGAGCCGCAGTACACGCCCACCGACATGCCGTCCTCGGCGCCGAGCATGCGGAACCGCGACCGCAACGCGTCGGGAGTGTGGAAACGCCCGTCGGCGTCGACGTTCTCGGTCGTCGGCGCACTGATCGCCCCGGGAATGTGTCCCGCCCGCGGGTCGATCGGCTCCACCTCGCCGCGGTAGCGCTCCGCGGCGCGCGCGTCGAGCAGCAGGGAATCGTCGGCGAACGCGCCCACCTCGCCCAGCTCGAGCGACGGCAGCGCGCCGTAGGCGAGGTCGATGTCGCCCGGCGTCGGGATGACGGCATCCCCGGTCTCGCGGTCGAATCCGGCCTCGGTCCAGGCCCGCCACGCCCCGTCGAGCAGGCGCACGTCGGCGACGCCCGCGAACCGCAGCAGCCACCACGCGCGGGCACTGGACATGTTCTTCAGGTCGTCGTAGACGACGACCGTGTCGCCGGCGTCGATGCCCCACCGTCGGGCGGCGTTCTGCAACGCCTCGACGGGAGGGAGCGGATGCCGGCCCTCGGTCGCCGCTCCGTGCGCGGCGAGATCGTGGTCGAGGTCGACGTACTGCGCCCCCGGGATGTGGCCGGCGCGGTAATCCGGCCGTCCGTCCGGACGATCGAGGCGCCAGCGTACGTCGAGGACGCGCACGGGACCGCCGTCGGGGAACGCGCCGGCCGAGAGGGCGGCCTGCAGGTCGGACGCGGTGACGAGGATGCGGCTCATTCCTCCAGTATGCGAGTGCCGGGCCCGTGTCATTCGGTCCCCGCCGTACGCGGGGTGGCGCCATCGGCGACGCGCGCGCGGGCGCCGTCGTGTCGCGCGCCGACGGGGATGATCGAGGTCGCCCGGGGCAACCCCATCGCGGGGGTGTCGACGTAGATCGACTCCGCCCGTTCGACCACGTACGTCTCGTGCCAGATGCCCACGGCGCCCTCGGCCGTGCGTGCCCGCTTGTTGAACCGCGACCACGCGGCGCGGTGGGCCTGCCCCGGCGCCGACGCGTACGAGTAGAGCTTCTCGAGCGACGACCAGTACTGCACGAGGTACGGGCCCCGCGCACCCAGCAGGACGGTGAAGCCCTTCAGTCCCGATTCGGGGTCGGTGCTCAGCTCGCGCAGCATCGGGCCCATCTCGCCGAGGATCGGCATCCATTTGTCGGGGCGGTACCAGCGGTTGATCGTCATGCCGATGTGGAAGACGACGAGTTCGCCCTCGTGGTGGTGGGTCATGCGACCGCGGAGAAGGGATGCCATGGCTCGTCCTTACTGGATAGTGGTGCTATCTAGTGTTGGATAGTCTTGCTATCGAGTCAAGGGGGAAGTGATGCGCATCTCGGAATTGGCGATGACGAGTGGGGTCTCCGTCCCGACGATCAAGTACTACCTCCGCGAGAAGCTCCTGCCCGAGGGGGAGCGCACCTCGCCCACGCAGGCCTCGTACGGCGAGGCCCACCTGCAGCGCCTCGGGGTGATCCGTGCCCTCGTCGACGCGGGAGTCGGGATCGCGGGCGTGCGCCGCGTCGTCACGGTGCTCGAGGATCCGCCGCAGAACCCTTACGACCTGCTCGGCGCCGCCAACGCCGCGGTGACCCCCGAGATCACCGCGGATGTCGACCTCACCGAGGCCACCGCGCTGCTCGTGCGCATGGGAGGAAGCCCTGAGAAATGCTTCCCCGACCAGATCGCGGCCGTGGCCCATGCCTTGGCCGCTCTGGATCGCGCCGGGTTCACGGTGCCGGAATCGGTGATGTCGGCGTACGTCGAACATCTGTCGGCGATCGGCGAGGCCGAGCTCGCCGCGACGCCCGACGCCTCCATCGAGGACGCGGTGCGCTATGTCGTGCTGGGAACGGCGCTGGTCGAACCGCTCGTGCTGGCCCTTCGGCGGGTGGCGGAGCAGATCGCCGCCTCGCGACGGTTCGGCACCGGCTGACTCGTACCGCGCGTGCGGCGGCCGGGTCGTCGCGCCCGCGCGTCAGCCGTTCGGATTCGTCGCCGCGCCGTCGAGCCAGAGCGTGTCGCTCGCATCGCCGTGGGCGCCGGCCCGACCGACGTGGGCGTCGGAGATTCTCGGCCCCTTCGTGATGACGTGCACGAGCGCCATCCCGTGACCGCGACCGAGGTCGTAATCGTCTTTGAGCCACTGCAGGATGGGCGTCGCCTTCGTGCCGGCGCCGAAGCCTCGTTGCTCGGCGAGGGCGACGAACTGTCGCGGGGTGAGGCCCGTCTTGGTCTCGATGTTGTCGAGGTACGACTGGAAGGACATGACCGGAGGTTAGCGTCCGCCTCCGACATCGGTCCAGGCCCGTCGAGCCGCCCCGGGACGACGCCGCGGTGCGCCCGCCCCGGGGGCCCGGCGCGACGATGTCGGGCGCCCGCGATACGGTCGGACGATGGCCGTCATCCTGCACCGGGCGCCCGTCGCCGAGATCGACCCCCGCACCCTCTACCGCATCCTCTGGCTGCGCGTGGCGGTGTTCGTCGTCGAGCAAGAGGCCGCGTACCCCGAGATCGACGGCCGAGACATCGAAGAGGGGGCGGAGCTGCTCTGGGCGACCGAGGGCGACGACGTCCTGGCGACCCTCCGCCTGCTCCGTGAGCCCGCCAACACGCGCATCGGTCGCGTCGCCACCGCGAACGCCGCGCGCGGACGCGGTATCGCGGCCGACCTCATGCGCGCCGCCGTCGACGTGCTCGACGCCGAGGCTCCCGGCATCCCGATCCTGCTCGACGCGCAGGCGCACCTCGCCCCCTGGTACGCCCGCTTCGGCTTCGTCGTGTCGGGGCCGCCGTTCGCCGAAGACGGTATTCCGCACCTGCCCATGCGGCGCACCCGCCTCGCCACCGATCGCCTGGTGCTGCGCGACTGGACCCGCTCCGACGAGGACCGCGCGTTCCTGTTCGACATGTACCGCCGGCCCGAGGTGCGGCGGTACCTCGGCACCGGAGACGTGATGACCGACACTGCCGAGGTCGACGCCCTGCTCGATCGTTGGGTCGGTCTGGCCGACGGCATCCTGGGGGTGCGTGCCGTCGAGACGACCGACGGTCGACGCCTCGGCTCGGTGCTGCTGAAGCGCATCCCGTGGTCGTCCGGGGCGGGCGACGGTCGGCCCGAAGACATCGAGATCGGTTGGCACTTCCACCCCGACGCGTGGGGGGCCGGCTACGCCACCGAAGCGGCCTCGGCCGTGCGCGCGCTCGCCGAACGCCAGGGGATCCGTGGTCTCGTCGCGGTGACGAACCCGGCGAACACCGCGTCGGGTGCGGTCGCCGAACGCATCGGCCTGCGCCCGGCGGGCGAGACGCGCGACTACTACAACGCCGCCTGCGCCCTGTACGTCGGGCTCGGCGGCGACGCGTGAGGTTCCGTCCGCTCGTCACCACCGCACTCGCCCTCGTCTGCGTGGTCGTGCTCGCGGGGTGCGACCTGCGGTTCTCGCTCGGTTTCGGTACGGGATCCGACGGCTCGTTCGATGGGGACGAGCTGACGGTCCCGGTGCTGCACGCCCACGGCGCAAAGGGCGGCGTCACCTCCCAGCGCATCACCGCGGCCTCGGCCGACGGCGGCGATTTGAGCATCGACATCACCGAGAACGACGTCTCGGGGGTCGCCCCCGTCACCCAGTCCGCGACCTGGACCGCCGTCGCCGCGGCGACGCTGCTCACGGGCGCCCGTCCCGACACCGCCTACACCTTCGGCCTCGACGCGCGCATCGACACTCCCGGGGCCGGCGCCGTCACCGCGGTCGGGGTGCTGGCGCTGTACTACGGCACCGAGGTGCAGCCCGGGGTCGCGCTCGCCGGTGGGGTCACCCCCTTCGGAACGGTGAGCCCCGTCGCCGGACTGCCGGAGCAGGTGTCGGCGGCGATCGAGGCCGGCGGAATCGACACGATCCTCGTGCCCGCGGGGCAGCGCATCGCGGTCGACGCCGACGGGGCGGCCGTCGACCTCGACCAGCTCGCGGCGACGGGCGGAATGACGATCGCCGAGGTCGCCGACGTCGCGAGCGCCTACGCGGTCATGACCGGCGAAGACCTTCCCGAGGCGGCGTTCCCCACCCCGGCTGCCTCGCCGACGCCGCTGCCCAGCGCGACGGAGGGCTCCGAGTCGCTCGCCGACGCACCCGGGTCGGAGGCCATCGCCGCCGCCGTCGACGACGCGCGAGCGCGGGCCGACACCGCCCTCGCTGCAACGGTCGACGACGCCCGGGCGGTACCCGCGCGAGCGGCCCTCGCCCGCGCGCAGACTCTGCGCGAGGCGGGCGACGAGGCCGGCGCGCTGTCGGCCGCGGTGGCGGCGGCCGACCTCGCCGCGGTCGCGGCGGCCTCCGCGGTCTCGGTCGAGGACGCGATGGCATCCGCCGCGGCGACGCGCGCGGCGGCCGTCGAGCTCCTCGCGACGTGGGCCCAGAACCCGCCCGACACCCTCGACGCGGCCGACCTCGCCCTCGAGGGCATCGGCGCCGCGGCCGAGGCGTACGCGCTGGCCGGGTACGCCGGCAGCGCCCTGGCGGAGCAGCCTGCGTCCGACGACACCGACGCCGGCGGCCTCGAGGGGGGACGCACCGCCTCGGCGCTGGCATTGTCGTCGCTGGCGACGGCGCAGGCGAACATCGACCGTCGCGACGTCGCCGACGACGGTGCGGGAGCGCTCGACCGTGACGCCGACCTCGACGGTCTCGCGTCGCTCCTGCGTCGCGCGGCGATCGCGGCCTCCGACGCCTACGACGCGCGAGCCGGAGACGGTCCCGTCGCCGCCGATGATCTGGCCGCCCTCCGTTCCCGAGCGCTCGCGGCGTCGCGCGACGACCTCGCGGCGCTCGCCGGCGACGACGGCAGCTGGCTCGCCGTGGCGATCGCGACGACGTCGTTCGCGCGCAGTACCCCACCGCTGCTGGCGCAATCCCGCGTCCGCGTCCCCGACGGGGTCGACCCGGCCGTCGCCGTGCAGCAGCGGATCGCGGTGGGCGACGAGTACGCCGTGCGCGCGGTCGAGGCGCTCGCCGACGCCGGCGCCGCGGTGCCTCTCGTGCGTGGAGCGCTCGCGGACGCGACCGCCACCGCCGTCGCGTCGCCCACGCCGGGCGCCTCGACGGTCTACGCCACCCCGTTCCTGCGGGCCCGCGTGCTGGCGTTCGCCGCCGGGGTGGAGCGCGACTGAGTCGATGACCGGCCGCGTGATCGGCCGAGTCCCACGTCAGTGCGGAGCGTGGTACTCGGCGGTGCCGCGCTTCCAGTAGCCCTTCACGACGGTGGCGGCGGGGTCGCCCGACCACCGGTCGAGAAGCAGGGCGCGCCCCGCGCGGACGATCGCCTGCTCCGCCGCGACGAAGCCGAACACGCACCCGTCGGGCTGCTCCTCGATGTCGAGCGCGTCGAGCCAGTCGGCGAGCTCCGCGCCGGGTGCGCGATCGCCGCGGTGCACCTGCACGACCTCCACTCCCGCGGGAGCGGCGACCGGGAGGTCGTGCGCGGCGTCGGGCACCTCGATCGCGATACGGCCCACGGCGTCGTCGTCCATCGCCGCCGCGAAGCGACGGATCGCCGGAACGGCCGTCTCGTCGCCGGCGAGCAACCACGCATCCGGTCGCCCGACCAGCACCAGGGATCCGCGGGGTCCGCCGACGCCCGCCGGGGCGCCGAGGGGAGCGTGCTCGGCCCACCGGCTGCCGACGCCGTTCGCGTGCAGGGCGACGTCGATGTCGAGCCAGCCCGCCGCGGCATCCCAGCTCACCGGCGTGTACTCGCGGTTGGGGGAGTCGCGCAGGTCGTCGGTGGGCGTGGCCGGGAAGAACACGCGGATGTGATCGTCGGCCCCCGGGGAGTCGAATCCGCGCAGCTCGGCGCCTTCCAGGCGCAGGCGCACGTACGCCGGGGTCAGGAAGGTGCGGCGCGCGAGGGTCGCCCTGCGGAAAACCAGCTCGTGACGGCGGGGCTCCAGACGGGCTCCAAGGGTCGGGTTCGACATCTTCACAAAGCTAAGGCTAACCTAACTTCTCGACCCGTCTCGGCATTCCCGTCGCGGCTCGAACCGACACAGCACTGGAGAGATTCGCATGAGTACCCGCCTGTTCCGTCCCCTCGCCGCCGCCTCCCTGGTGGCCACCCTCGCGCTCACCGGCTGCGCCGCGGGTGCTGCCGCCCCCGGCGACACCCCGGCCGCCGCGACCACCGTCACGGTCGAGGACAACCACGGCTCGATCGAGGTGCCCGTCGCTCCCGAGCGCGTGGTCGCGCTCGACAACACGACGTTCCAGACGCTCAGCGACTGGGGTGTCACGCTCGTCGCTGCGCCCAAGCCGCTCATGTACGACCTGTGGCCCTCGCTGTCGGGCGGCGACGAGGTGCTCGATGTGGGTCTGCACCGCGAGCCCGACATCGAAGCCGTCCTGTCGGCCGAGCCCGACCTCATCGTCGGGGGCTACCGCTTCCGTGAGATCTACGCGCAGCTGAAGGACATCCAGCCCGCGACGATCGAGACGAGCCCGCGCGACGGTCAGGATCACATGACCGAGCTGAAGCGTCAGACGGCCATCCTCGGCCAGGTGTTCGACAAGAACGACGAGGCCACCCGGCTCTCCGCCGATCTGGATGCCGCGATCGCCGACGCCCGTGCGGCCTACGACCCGTCGCAGAGCGTCATGGGCCTCATCACCTCGGGCGGCAAGATCGCCTACGCCGCGCCCGGCGAGGGTCGGGGCGTCGGCACGCTGTTCCCGACGCTCGGCCTGACCCCCGCGCTCGAGCGCTCCGCCGAGGATGCGTCGCACGGCGACGACATCAGCGTCGAGGCCATCGCCGCGGCGAACCCGGAGTGGCTCTTCGTGCTCGACCGCGACGCGATGTTCGGCGAAGACGGCTACGTCTCGGCGAAGGACCTCATCGAGAACGCCGAAGCGCTGAAGAACGTCCCCGCCGTCCAGAAGGACCAGGTCGTCTACCTCGACGGCAGCTTCTACCTCGACGAGGGCATCCAGGCGTACACGAAGCTCTACCGTTCGGCCGCCGAGGCCTTCGCCTCCTGAAGCCCGACCCCACCCCCGCTCGCGCGACGGGTCGAGAATCCGACCCCTCGCGCGAGTGGGGAGGGAGGGATGCCATGACCGCCACCGCCCTCCGCCCTCGTACGCGGCTCGCGTTGCCCGCCGCTTTCGCAGGCGTCGCCGCCCTCGTCGTGCTCTCGCTGTTCGTCGGCGTCTACGACATCGCCGGCGACGGCTTCGGCGCCGAGATGTTCCTCATCTCGCGCGTGCCCCGCACCCTCGCGCTCGTGCTCGCCGGCTGCGCGATGGCCGTGTCCGGCCTCATCATGCAGCTGCTCACGCAGAACCGCTTCGTCGAACCGTCGACCACGGGCACCTCCGAGTGGGCCGCGCTGGGGCTGCTGGTCACGGTGCTCGTCGCCCCGGCCGCGCCCCTTCCGGTGCGCATGGTCGTGGCATCCCTCGCCGCCTTCGTCGGGACGATGGTCTTCATCGGCATCCTGCAGCGCATCTCGCTGCGCTCCTCGCTCGTGGTGCCGCTCATCGGGATCATGCTCGGCGCCGTCGTCTCGGCGTTCACCACCTACCTCGCCGTCTCGACGAACTCGCTGCAGATGCTCGGCACGTGGTTCATGGGCAGCTTCACCTCGATCGTCCGCGGACGCTACGAAGTGCTGTGGATCGTCGCGCTCATCGTCGTGCTCGTGTTTCTCTACGCCGACCGCATCACCGTCGCCGGTCTCGGCCGCGACCTCGCGACCTCGGTGGGCCTCGACCACACCCGCGTCCTGCTCGTCGGCACCGCCCTCGTCGCCGTCGCCACGGGAGTGACGACCGTGGTCGTGGGCTTCCTCCCCTTCCTCGGGCTCGTCGTTCCCAACCTCGTGTCGATGTGGCGCGGCGACAACGCCCGCGCGAACCTTCCCTGGGTGTGCCTCGGGGGAGTCGCGGTCGTCGTCGTCTGCGACATCGTCGGCCGCGTCGTACGGATGCCGTTCGAGGTGCCCGTCTCGATGATCCTCGGCGTGGTCGGCTCTGCGGTGTTCATCACCCTGCTGTTGAGGATGCGTGCCCGTGGCTGAGATCCTGACCCGCCCCGCGCCCGCCCGTGCGGCCCGCCGTCGGCGGATCGGCCTGCGTTTCGGCATCCTGGCCCTCATCGTGATCGTGGCCGCCGTCGGCGTGCTCACGTGGAACGTGCCGGGCGTGCCCGGCTCGCGGGGGTTCTGGATCGCGGTGAACCTGCGCGTGGTGAGCGTCGCCACGATCGCCCTCGTCGCCTGTTGCCAGGCGGTGGCGACCGTGCTGTTCCACACCGCCACCGCCAACCGCATCCTGACGCCGTCGATCATGGGTTTCGACGCCCTGTACGTCGTGATGCAGACGGCGTTGGTGTTCTTCTTCGGCAGTGCCGCCCTGTCGGCGACCGACGGGCTGCTCAAGGTCGTCGTGCAGAGCGTGCTCATGGTGGGCTTCGCGACGCTCCTGTACGGCTGGTTGTTCGCGGGGCGCCGCGGCAACCTGCACATCATGCTGCTCGTCGGCGTCGTGCTGGGGGTCGGCTTCGGCTCGCTCTCGACCGTCATGCAACGACTGCTCACCCCCAGCGATTTCGACATCCTCTCGGCCCGACTCTTCGGCAACCTCTCGAACTCGGATGCCGAGTACCTCCCGTGGGGAGCCCTGGTCGTCGCCGTGGTGCTCGCTCTCGTCTGGCGGGCCCGTCACCGACTCGATGTGCTGGCGCTGGGACGCGACACCTCGCTCAATCTCGGACTGGCCTACCGTCGCGAGGTGATCGGGATGCTGGTCCTGGTCGCGGTGCTCATCTCGGTCTCGACGACGATGGTGGGACCCATGACGTTCTTCGGCTTCATCGTCGCCACCCTGGCGTACCAACTCGCCGGCAGCTCGCAGCACCGGGTCGTGCTGCCCTTCGCCGTGCTCCTCGGCATGGCGGCGCTGCTCGGCGGGTACTTCGTGCTGCGCCACGTGTTCTACGCCGCGGGCATGCTCTCGATCATCATCGAGTTCGTCGGTGGCGTGTTCTTCCTGGTCTACCTGCTGCGAAAGGGCAGTCTCTGATGCTCTCCTGCTCACCGGGGCGGTACGTCTCGTGATCTCCCTCACCGACGTCACCATGACCTACGGCGACCTGACCGTCCTGGGTCCGGTGACCCTCGACATCCCCGCCGGGGGAATCACGGCCCTCGTCGGCCCGAACGGTGCGGGCAAATCGACCCTGCTGACGATCGTGGGGCGCCTGGCGACCGCCACGAGCGGCCGCGCCACCATCGCGGGCAACGACGTCACCACCACGCCGGGTCGTGCCCTGGCGAAGATCGTGTCGATCCTGCGGCAGGAGAATCACTTCGTCACCCGCCTGACCGTGCGCGAGCTCGTGGGTTTCGGCCGCTTCCCGCACTCGCAGGGGCGCCTCACCGCCGAGGACCACGTGAAGATCGACGAGGCCATCGCGTTCCTCGATCTCACCGAGCTGTCGGGCCGCTACCTCGACCAGCTCTCGGGCGGGCAACGGCAACGCGCCTACGTCGCGATGGTGCTCGCCCAGGACACCGACTACATCCTGCTCGACGAGCCGCTCAACAACCTCGACATGAAGCACGCCGTGGCGATGATGGGTCAGCTCCGCCGCGCGGTCGACGAACTGGGCAAGACCATCGTCATCGTCGTCCACGACATCAACTTCGCCGCGGCCTACGCCGATCGCATCGTCGCGCTCGCCGACGGGCAGGTCGTGCACGTCGGGACCCCCGACGAACTCATGACCCCGACGACGCTCGAGCAGGTGTTCGGCACCCCCGTCGACGTGCGCCGAGACGGACCCTATCCGCTGGCGGTCTACTACCGATGACCTGCACGCACCGCCGCCGCTCCGGCATGCGGAGACGGGAATCCCCGCGCGGGGGCGTCTTACAGCTGGATGCCGTTGTCGGGATCGTTGACGCCGACGTTGCGCCCTCGGCTGGATTCGTAGGCGATGAGCCACCCCACCGACACCGCCGCGGCGATGACGACACCGAGCCACACGTTCTGCCACACGAGTCCGAACAGGATGCCGAGACCCAGCAGCAGCAGGGTGCCGAGGATCCAGTACGTGCGTCCGCGCGGCCAGCCGGTCCCTGTCTGCATCATGCGCCCAGCCTAGGCGGCCGCGCGCGTCCGCGCCGGTCGTCGCCCACCCGTCCCCGAGAGAACGAGGAAGCCCGATGACCACACGCGTGAAGCCCGAGAAGAGCGAGCTGCTCACCCTGCACGTCCTGCGCCGGCAGCGGCTGTCGCCGTCGTTCGCCCGCGTCACCCTGGGCGGCGACGATCTCGCGCGCTTCGTGCCCCTCGGTCGCGACCAGTGGTTCCGCCTCTTCCTCCCGGTCGCCGAAGGCACCCTGACCCGCCTCCCGCAGCGCCTCGACTCGTTCGCGTACCTGCGGTACCTCGCGATCGCGAAAACGGAACGCCCGGTTCTGCGCAACTACACCGTCGCCGACTTCCGCCCGGCGGGGGAGCAGCCGGCGCAGCTCGACGTCGACTTCGTCCTGCACGGATCCGCCGCCGAGGGGACGGCGGGTCCGGCAGCAACGTGGGCCGAGACGTGCGCCCCGGGAGACGCCGTCGCCATCCTCGACGAGGGGGTGCTGTTCACCCCGCCCGCCGATCTCGCCGGCCCGATCGCCCTCGTCGGCGACGAGACCGCGCTGCCGGCGCTCGCCGGCATTCTGGCGTCGCTCGATCCCGCCGCGACGGGGACGGCCGTCGTGGAGGTTCCGGATGCCGGCGATGTGCGAACACTCGCCGCCCCGGACGGCGTCGACGTGCGGTGGGTCGTGCGCGCCGATCCGCACGCGACGCCGGGAGCGGCCGCGCGCGACGCGGCGACCGAGGCGGCGCCGGGTGATGGACTCCCGGCCTACGCGTGGGTGGCGGGCGAGCAGTCGCTGGTCAGCGCGATGCGTCGGCACTGGGTGCGGGCGGGCGTCGACAAACGGGCGATCTCGTTCACCGGCTACTGGCGTGCTCCGCGCGGACACTGACCCGGGGGATCGACGGCGACCGCCACCTCCCTGCGCCGCGCGCGGGCGGACGCCGCGGGTGCGCCCTCAGCGATCGCGGTGATCCTCGGGGTGCAGCCGCGGGCCGCGACGCGGTTCGAGGCCCGACCCGGCGTAGATCAACCGGATGACACGCTGACGGTGACCGGCGAACGGTTCGAGCAACTCGAGCATGCCGTCGTCGTCGGTGCGATGGCCGGTCAGGGCGAAACCCACCTGGTGGGCGAGATGGTAGTCGCCCACGCTCACGGCATCCGGATCTCCGAACGCGCGGATGCGCGTTTCGGCGCTCGTCCAGATGCCGACGCCGCGCAGGCTGATGAAGACGCGGTCGCGGGCCTCGCCGTCGACCGCGGCGCTCGCCGCGCGCACGATCGTCGGGCCTCGACGCGCGGTCTCGACGATGGTCCGCGATTGCGGCGGCTCGAGGCCGGCCCGGTGCCAGGCCCACGACGGAACGTGGCGCCATCCCTCGATGTCGGGGGGAGCGAACAGGGGCCGCGGAGGGGGACCCGGTGCGCGCTCGCCGTACCAGGTGACGATGCTGCGCCAGGCCGAGAAGGCCTGCATGCTCGTGACCTTCTGCTCCATGATGGCGCTGACCAGGGCGTCGAACACCAGGTCGGTGCGGCCGATGCGCAGGTCGGGGTGCCGTCGGTGCCATTCGGCGACCAGGGGATGCCGGGAGGCGTCGAACCCGTCGGCTTCGTCGAGCTTTCCGCACAGCGCCGGCAGCTGGTCGATCGCCCATTCTGCGCCCGGTCCCCAGGCTGCGGCACGCACGGAACCGCCGACACTCTGTCGCAGAGCGAGGGTCGCGACACCGAGGGGGGTGCGGCTGGCCCTCCACACGATGCCTCCGTCGCGCAAGGGCGCCGTGGCGAAGAACGTGGGGTCGTTACGACCGTGCCGCTGCGCCGAGACCGCGCGACCGATGTCGACGGGGCGCGCGGGACGGTACTCCGACTCGATCGGGCGATCCGCGACGACCGGCGATTCACGCGGTGACTGCCGCGCGCGCACCCCGGTCGATCTCATGCCGACACCCTACGTCGGCCCTCCGACATCGCGGCATCCGGGCTGTGCGGGGCCGTGGGGTTCGCGGCGCCGGTCGCGGCTGGTGTTCGGCTCATCTGCATGACCGATCCATCCGCTCGCGTCCTTACACTCCCTCCCGTGCACTCCAGCCCCACCGATCATGCAGACTGACCGCGACCAGTGCGCACAGAACACCGGATGCGGCGGCGAGCGATCAGAAGCGGTCGGGCGAGGGGGTGCCGTGGCCGTAACGGATCGAGACGTCGGCGTGCCGGTCGAAGCGGTACCCGACGCCGCGGACCGTGCGCACGATGTCTTCGTAGGCGCCGAGCTTCGCACGCAGGCGCCGCACGTGCACGTCGATGGTGCGTTCGCCCGGGGCGTCGTCGTCGGTCGAGCCCTCCCACAGCGAAGCCACCAGTTCGGTGCGTTCGATCGTGCGCCCCTCGCGCAGCACGAGGTACTGCAGCAGCTCGAACTCCTTGAAGGTGAAGGCGGCCGACTCGCCGTCGATGAGCACGCGCTTGCGCGAGATGTCGACGACCACGCCGCCGGGGGCGCGGTCCTCGTCGACGGGTTCGTCCTTGGTGCGGGCGACGGCCGACGGCTCGTGCAGCGCGAGACGGACGACGTCGACGTCGCGGCCACCGGCGCCGGCCGGGGCGAGGGCCACCGTGGCGTAGGTCTCGGCGGCGGGGGCGAGCTCGCTCAGCGTGCGGCGGAGGGCCTCGACGAGGGTGCCGAGGCTGACACCGGCGGCGGCGGCCTTCTCTTCGTCGATGCCGACGTAGAGGGCGAAGCCGCGGGGGGCGGTCCCGGCGACGGGGCGCGGGGCGGCGGGTGCTTCGGCGGGGACGGAAGCCTGCGTACGGACGGCGGAAGGCTGGGTGCGGTCGAGAACGGCGGAGATCGACATGAGCGATGAAGTCCTTGGGTGGTGAACCCGTGCGTCACGATGCGGGGTTCAGCGGGAGGTGAGGGCCGAGAGGGCCGGGGTGCGGTGTCGGGGTACGCGTGATCGACGCGGATGCCAGACGACCGGGGGACGAGGTCGGCGTTCAGAAACCGAGGTCGTCCGTACGAGGGGTCGCGGTTAGCGGCACATTCGACAACACATGACAACGCGGCCGGGCATCATCATGCCGGCAGTCCTGTTCGCCTCCCGGGCGGACAGAGAACGCGCGTTGACAGTCATGGGGGGATTATGACGCACCGAGTCGGATCGCGTCAAATCGAGCGATCGCGTGTCCCGTTGCGCATCATGCGCGGTGTTCGTCGCCCACGCGCGCGCAATTCGAGCATTCTGCTGCATCGGCGCCCGGAGTCGCGAAGCGGCGTACCCTCACGGAATGGCCGACCTGCACTTCGCCGACGACAAGACCGCCTCGCGATTCACCCTTCACGACGGCGACGACCTCGTGTCGGTGCTCGACTATCGCGACGACGGGCGCACCATCGCCCTCACGCGCGCGTTCACCATTCCCACCTTCCGGGGGCATGGGTACGCCGGTGTGGTGACCGAACGCGCCGTCGACGCGATCGAGGCGGCCGGTGGCCGCCGGATCCTGCCGGTGTGCTGGTACGTGGGGGAGTGGTTCGAGGCCCATCCGGAACGCGCCGGCCTCCTGCATACCCGGCCGTCCGCCTGAGGCGACGCCTACGCAGGAGCCGCAATGCCGTCAACCCCCGCTGCGGGGGATGGTGGCGCCACGATGCTGGAGGGGTCGAAAGGGGAAGTCATGACAGACGACCGCGACCTGCCCGAGGGTGTCATCAACGCCGACCCGCCCGGTGGCTGGGAGAGTGGTGCCGTCGCCGACGGCGAGACCGCTCAGCAGAACGAGAACGCGAAGGGTTCGCCGCGCCTCAACGACGCCGAGCCCTCGGACCCGATCGAGGGGGATGCCGCCAGCCAGGGCATCGACCCCGACTTGAGCACGGAGGACTGACATGTCGGACGAGACCCGAGCCCCGCAACCTTCCGCCGGTCCCGACGGTGGCGCGTCGCCCGCCGACTCCGTGGGCGGTGCCGTGCACGAGGAGAGCAAGCGTCCCGCGCGCCCCGACGAGCAGTCGGAGCCGATGATGGACACCCACCCCACCGACGACGAGGCCCGCATCGCCGGTGTCGTGGTCCAGACCCGCGCCGACGTCGGCGGGAAGAGCGACGAGCGCGTCGCCGACGTCCTTCGTCAGCGTTTCTCCGACATCGGTCTCGATCTCGGAGACGACCGCATCCGCGCCCTCGTCGCCGAGGTCAACGGGGCCTGAGAACCGATCGACGGCGCCCCGCCCCGGTGACCCCGGGGTGGGGCGCCGTCTTCGCGGCGTCCTGGTTCTGGTGAGTCGTCACCGCAGGCAGGCGTTTGCTGCGAGCCGATGTCGGAGGTGCGACGTACCGTGTCTGCATGCGCATCCTGCACACCTCGGACTGGCACATCGGGCGATCGTTCCACGGGCACTCGACGCTCGACGCCCTGCGCGGCGTGCTCGATGCCCTCGTCGTCCAGGTCCGCGAGAACGACGTCGACGTGGTCATCGTCGCCGGCGACGTGTTCGACTCGGCCACGCCCGCAGCCGCGTGCTACCCGCTCCTGTCCCACACCCTGGCGGCGGTGGTCGACGCGGGTGCCCGCGTCGTGGTCACCAGCGGCAACCACGATTCCGCCGCCCGTCTCGGCTTCCAATCGGCGCTGTTGCGCGACGACATCACCGTCGTCACCGATCCGCTGTCGGTGGGAACGCCGGTCACCGTGCACGACGAGCACGGGCCGGTCCACATCTACGGCATCCCCTACCTCGAACCCGCCATCGTGCGTCACCTGTGGGAGGGCGTCGAGCTGCGAAGCCAGGCGCAGACGATGGCGCACGCCCTCGACCTCGTGCGCGACGATCTGGCCGAACGCGGCGGCCGCTCCGTCGTCGCGGCGCACTGCTTCGCCGCGGGAGTGGAGGCCACCCCCGGCGTCGAGCGCGAGATCCGTCAGGGCGGCCTCGACGTCGTTCCCCTCTCGGCCTTCGACGGGCCCGACTATGTCGCGCTCGGGCACATCCACGGCCGGCAGCAGCTTTCCGATCGCGTGCGGTACGCGGGAGCACCGGTGCACTACAGCTTCGGCGAGGCGGGCAAACCGCGTGGTTCGTGGCTGGTCGAGCTCGACGGCGACGGTCTCGCCGACGTGCGGTGGCTCGACCTGCCCGTTCCGCGCCCCCTCGTCACCCTGCGTGCCTCCCTCGACGACCTCCTCTCCGACGAACGTTTCAACGGCCACGACGAGCACTGGGTGCGCGCCGAGTACACCGACGCGACTCCTCAGCCCGATCCCATGCGACGGCTGCAGGCACGATTCCCGTGGTGCGCCACCGTCGCGCACGTTCCGGCCGAGACCCGGGCCGACGACGGCGTCGGTTACGCGAGACGCGTGCGGGCGGCCCGCGACGACGCCGAGGTCATCGACGCGTTCCTCGCTCACGTGCGCGAGGGCGAGGGCGCCACCGAGGCCGAGCGATCCCTCATCCGCGAGGTCCTCGACACCCGGGCGGTCTCCGAGGCACGCGCATGAAGCTCCACCGGCTCGAACTCGAGGGTTTCGGCCCGTTCCTCGACACGCAGGCGGTCGACTTCGACGCCTTCGCCGACGACGGCATCTTCCTCATCACGGGGCGCACGGGGGCGGGCAAGTCGAGCGTGCTCGACGGCGTCTGCTACGCCCTGTACGGGGGAGTGCCCCGCTACGACGGAGCGGAACGGCGCCTGCGCAGCGACCACTGCACCCCCGACGACCCGACCCGCGTCACGCTCGAGTTCAGCGCCGACGGCGGGAGATGGCGCATCACCCGCTCGCCCGAGTTCGAGCGGCCCAAGCGCCGTGGCGGCGGCACCACGAAAGAGCCGCACCGCGCCCTCCTCGAGGTGCAGACCCCGCAGGGGTGGACCGGGGTCGCGGCGCGCCCCGTCGACGTGGCGACCCGCCTCGACGAGATCGTGGGGCTGAGTCAGCAGCAGTTCCTCCAGGTCATCCTGCTGGCGCAGAACCGCTTCGCGCGGTTCCTCCTGGCCAAGAACGACGAGCGACTGACGCTGCTACGCACCCTGTTCGGTACGCGTTCGTTCGAGCAATACACCGCAGATCTCGACGAACGTCGCAAGCGCGCCCAGGTGCGCCTCGCCGCCGAGGGGATCGAGGTCTCGACCCTCCTCGACGAGGCCGAGCGTCTGACGGCGGAACTCGACGGCGGTGCCCCCGACTCCGAGGTCACGTCGTCGTCCGGCGATTCCCCGGCGTCCGACGACGCCCCCCGCGCCGTCGCCGACAGGCTGGCGTTCGTCGTCCGCGCCGTCGAGAGGGCCGCCTACCTCGTCGATACCCTCGCCCGAGATCGAGAGTCGGCCGATGCGGGTTTCGATGCGGCTCTCACGGCGGAACGCGAGGCCGCGACGCTGCACGAGCGTCAGCGCGACCGCGTGCGCGTGCGCCGGGAGCTCGCCACCCTCGAGGCGCAGAATGACGCGGTCGAGCGCGCGCGCGACGAAGCGGCCGCGGCGGCCGCGGCCGAGGCGCTCCGGGCGACGGTCGACGCTGCGGAGCGGGCCGCGACCGCGGTGACCGCCGCAGAGAAGCGTCACGGGACAGCCCTCGACCGTGCGCGCGCCGTGGGGGAAGGCGACGCCGGAACCGACGACGCCCTCGCCGCACGAGACGATGAGCTGACCGCACTGCTCGCCCAGGCCGAGGCCGCGCGTGTCGCCGAGCAGCAACTGGTCGACGCCGACGCCGCGGTCGCGCAGGCCACCGCGCGCGTGCAGACGCTCGAGCGGGAGCGCGACGCCCTCGTCGACGGTCGCCGCGAGGTGCCCGATCTGCTCCAGACGCTCGACGAGCGCCTCACCGCCCTCCAGGGCGCCCCCGACCGGCGACAGGCCGCGCTGGCAGCTCGCGACGAGGCTCGACGTCGGCTGGATGCCGCCCACCAGGCGGCGCGACTGCTCGAGCAGCGCGACCAGGCCGACCTCTCCTCTCTCGTCCGCGCCGACGATCTGCAGCGTGCGGTCGACGCGTGGACGACGCTGCTGCGGCGTCGCCTGGCGGGCGCCGCCGCAGAACTCGCCCACGAGCTCGTCGACGGAGAACCGTGCTCCGTCTGCGGCTCCCGAGAGCACCCGGCCCCCGCCGTGGGTGGCGACGCCTCGGTGACCGACGAGCAGATCGCCGCCGCCGAAGATCGCAAGAACGCCGCGGTCGACGCCGACCGGCTCGCCTCCGACGCCGCCCGGATCGCCCGCGACGACCACGCTCTCGCTGCCGCTCGGGCGGGAGGAGACAGCGTCGCGACCCTGACCGACCGCCTCGCCGCGGCCGAGACCGCGCTCGCGAGCGCTCTCGCCGACGTCGCCGACCTCGAGCAGCTTCAAGCGGAGCGTGCGCGTGCCGTCGAGATCGACGTCGCCATCGCGGCGCGGATCGAGAGCCTGACGGCCGACCTCGCCACGGCGCGGCAGGATGCCGCCCTCGCGCAGCAGCGGGGCGACGCGCTGCGCGACGACGTGCGTCGGGCGCGCGGCGACTTCGCGACCGTCACCGCGCGACAGAACGACCTGCAGTCGCATCGGACGGCGGTGCGCGACCTGCTGACCACGCGCGCCGACGTGGCCGCCGCGCGGGCCGCGCACCTCGACGCCCGGACGACCCTCGACGACCTCGTGGCCGACACCTCGTTCGACGACGTCGACGCGGTCGTCGTCGCCCTGCGGCCGGCGGCCGAGCGCCGACGTCTCGACGCGATCGTCACGGAGCACGCGACGGCGATCGCCTCCGCCCGGCAGCGCCTGCTCGACCTGGAGCTGGCGCTCGTCGACGCGAGCGACGAGCCGCTCGATCTCGCGCCGTTCACGGCCGCCGTGCGGCAGGCGCGCGAGACCGTGCAGCAGGCCGCCGCCGCGCACGCCGAGGCGCGGACTCTCGCTGACCGTCTGCGAGGCCTCGCCCAGCGGGCCGATGCCGGCCACTCCGCCATCGCGGAGCTGGCCGAAGAGCACGCGGTCGTCGCCCGTCTGGCGGACACCCTCGCCGGACGCGCGCCCAACACCCGCCGCATGACGCTCGAGACCTTCGTGCTGGCCGCCGAGCTCGAAGAGATCGTCGTGGCCGCCAACCTGCGTCTCGAGCAGATGTCGTCGGGCCGCTACCGACTCCAGCACACCGACGCGCTCGCGGCCCGCGGGGCCGCCAGCGGGCTCGGGCTCGAGATCATGGACGCCTTCACCGGCCAGTGCCGTCCGCCGCACTCGCTCTCGGGCGGTGAGACCTTCCTGACGTCGCTCGCCCTGGCCCTCGGACTCGCGGAGGTGGTCACGGCCCGGGCGGGGGGCATCCGGCTCGACACCCTCTTCATCGACGAAGGCTTCGGCTCGCTCGACGACGACACCCTCGATCTCGCCATGCGCACCCTCGACGAGCTGCGGCAAGGCGGCCGCACCGTGGGCGTCATCAGTCACGTGGCGTCGATGAGAGACCAGCTGCCCGCGCAGCTGCAGGTGACCGCGACACCGAGGGGACCGAGCGTCATCTCCCAGGATGCCGCCCTGCTCCCCGCCTAGGCTGGTCGCATGCGCAAGAGCACCCTCTGGACCATCCTCGGCGTCATCGTCGCCGTGGTCATCGCCTGGGTCGTCGTGAACATCCTCCTGTCGATCCTCGCGTTCGCGTTCCGGGTGGTCGCCGTGGCGATCGTCGCGGTGATCGTGTTCTTCATCCTGCGCGCGGTCTTCGCTCGTCGCGACATCGACTGAGCGCGCGGAACGCTCGGAGCCCCGGTCCTCGGGCGCCGGCGGCCCGCCGAGCGAGATCGTCCGCGATCACGGTGCCGGCGGGACGGTCCACGCAAGCCCGACCGTCGTGTCCGACCCCCGGAGTAGCGTGGCACGCGATGTCTGATCAGCCGCCTGCCCCCTCGGGCTCCGCCCATCCCCCCACGCGCGATATCGTCCTGTCGTCGAAGCATCGCTGGCGTGCCTATTGGGTCGCCGTGGCGGTCGCCGCGCTCACGATCCTCGACCTCACCAAGGTGAACGTCGCCCTGCCCTCGATCGAGGCGGCGTTGAACGCCGGGCCGACCGAGTTGCAGCTCGTGGTGTCGGGCTACATCCTCACCTTCGGTCTCGTGCTGGTGCCCGCCGGTCGTCTCGGAGACCTGCGCTCCCGGCGCGTGCTGTTCCTCGTCGGTCTGTCGCTGTTCCTCGTCACGAGCCTGGCGTGCGCCCTCGCACCCAACACCGGAGTGCTGCTGGTCGCGCGTCTTCTGCAGGGTGTGGCCGCCGGCATCCAGATGCCGCAGGTCCTCGGGCTGGTGCAGCAGCTGTTCCAGGGCAAAGAACGCGGTCGCGCCTTCGGGCTGTTCGGTGCCACGATCGGCATCGCCACCGCGTTCGGTCCCACGCTCGGTGGTCTGCTCATCGCCCTGGGAGGCGAGACCGACGGCTGGCGTCTGATCTTCTGGATCAACATCCCGCTGGTCGCGATCGTCATCGCCCTGGCCGCGTGGCTGCTGCCCGACACCCGCACCAAGTCGCGTCGCAAGCTCGACCTCGACCCCGTCGGCGTGCTGCTCTTCGCTCTCACGATCCTGGCCCTCATGTGGCCGTTCCTCTTCACCACGGGTGCGCCCGGCGACGATCCCCGCCGCTGGTGGCTGCTCGTGGTGTCGGTCGTCTTCGCCGCCGGCTTCGTGTTCTGGGAGCGCCGGTACGCGGATCGGGGCGGGATGCCGCTCATGCCGTTCTCGATCTTCGGTCTGTCGTCGTATCGGAACGGTGTGCTGATCTCGACCGCGTACTTCGCTGCGATCCCCGCGATGTTCCTGCTCGGCACCCTTTTCCTGCAGGGCGGGCTGGGACTCGAACCCGTGTTCGCGGGCATGGTGACGATCGGGTTCGCGGTCGCATCGGCGTGGAGCTCGTGGATCGGCGGCAATCTGGTCACGCGTCTGGGGCGCCCGCTGGTGGTGTGGGGCATCCTGGGCATGGTCGCCACGGCCGCCGGTCTCGTGCTGGTCGCGTTGTTCACCGCACCCGAGTGGACGCCGTGGGCGATGGCCGGGGTGATGGTCGTCGGCGGGTTCGCCGGCGGTCTGGTGATCTCGCCCAATCAGACCCTCACGCTCGCCGACATTCCCGTCACCAGCGGGGGTGTCGCGGGCTCGGTGGGTCAGTTGGGACAACGCATCGGCACCGCCGTGGGCACGGCCATCGCGCTCGCACTTTTCTACGCGACGGTCTATCGCGAGCAGGACACCGCCGACATGACGGTGGTCTACCACGACGCCTACGCGTCCGGCATGATCACCGTGGGCGTCTTCCTGGGTATCGCGCTGATCGTGGGCGTCGGCGACCTGGCGGGTCGGGCTCGCTCGGGGTCTCAGACCCCGTAGAGCTCGCCGATCTTCGCGCGCAGCTCGTGGCTGCAGCGCTCGACGACGACGTCCCACAGTTCGGTCGCGCCGTCTTGCGCGCGGTCCGAGACGGCCCGCAGGATGCGGATCGGCACGTCGAACTGCTGCGCGACCCAGATGAGGGCGTACGACTCCATGTCGACCAGCCGCGCTCCGAGGCTCCGGATGAGCCGAACCGCCTCGGCGTCGTCGACGAAGTGGTCGCCGGTGGCGATGACGAGCCCGTCGGCGCCGGTGTCCACCCGCGTCGGCAGTGACACGTGCTCGCCGAACGTGCCGTCGAGTCCCTTCACGTCGTGCTGGATGGCTCCGGCGATCTCGTAGATGCCTCCCTCGACGTCGTCGTCGATCGCCCCCGCCGTGCCGACGACGACGATCTCGTCGTAGTCGCCCTCGCAAAGGGCGCGTGTGAGGGCGTAGGCCGCGGGGATCTTCCCCACGCCCGTCAGCAGACGGGTGAAGCCGGGGATGTCCTCCTCGAAGGCGACGAGTTCGGACACATGGGCGGCGACGAGGAGCTTCACCCCTCCATTGTCGTCGATGACGTCACGAGGATGACGCGCTCGGGCGTCGCCCGACCGCCGGGGCCCGAAGACGCGGCGAGGCCCCGACACGGTGTGTGCCGGGGCCTCACTGCGATCGACGTCAGTCCTGCGCGGCGTCCGACGCCCGCGACAGGTGGGCGAGCTCGTCGGCGCTGAGCTCGAGGCGCGCGCTCGCGAGCAGATCGGCGACCTGCTCGACCTTCGACGCGCTGGCGATCGGGGCGGCCACCGCGGGCTGCGCGCGCAGCCACGCCAGCGCGGTCGTCGCGATGGAAGCGCCGTGGGCGTGTCCGACTTCCTCGAGCGCGTCGATCAGCGCGAGGCCGGCGGGGGTGGCGAGTTTCGCGGCGCCCTCGGCACGGGGCGAGTCGCCCGTGGCATCCGCCGTCCGGTACTTGCCGGTCAGGAAGCCACTGGCCAGGGCGAAATACGGCACGAGTGACATGCCGTACCGCTCGGCGACGGGCACGATGTCGCGCTCGACGTCGGTGCGGTGCACGAGATTGTAGTGCGGCTGGATGGCGACGGGCAGGGCGACGCCCGAGGCCTCGGCCAGCGAGACCCATTCGCGGATGCGCTCGGCGGTGTAGTTCGACACGGCCACGTGGCGCACGAGACCGTCGGACACGAGGTCGCCGAAGGCGGCCACGGTCTCTTCGAGCGGGGTCTCGGCGTCGTCGAAGTGGGCGTAGTACAGATCGATGGTGTCGACACCCAGGCGCTGCAGCGAGGCTTCGGCCGCCGCGCGCACGTTCGCCGCCGACAGGCCGCGGAAGTCGGGGTGGGTGCTCACCTTCGTCGCGACGACGACGTTCGACGGCTTGCGTGACGCGAGCCACTCGCCGATCAACGTCTCGCTCTCTCCGCCGGAGTTGCCCGGTACCCACGCGCTGTAGCCGTCGGCCGTGTCGATGAAGTTCCCGCCCCCGGCATGGAAGGCGTCCAGTACGGCGAACGAGGTGTCGTGGTCGGCGGTCCAACCGAAGACGTTCCCGCCGAGCGAGAGGGGGAGGATGTCGAGGTCGCTGCGTCCAAGGCGCGTCATGATGCCCTTCCTGTCGAGGTTCGTTGACCTCAGGGACAACGATGCTCGGCAGCGGGCATTCCCTCGACGCGCCGTGACCCGCCGCGCGGCAGGGGCGGCCGGCCCGGGGCTCAGCGGAGCGGGCTCAGCCCCGCCGACTCACGAACCGCCCGACAGGATGCCGATGAGGCCGCTGATGAGCAGCCAGAGGCCGATACCCGCACCGGCGATCCAGATGACGACCGTGCCGGTCGGGTACTTCTTCTTGCCGTCGGGGCGGTCGGAGCCGTCGGGGACGCTCACGAGCGCACCATCGTCACGATCGATACGACAAGCACGGTGAGACCTCCGATGACGGCGATGGCGGCGATGATGGGGCCGCCGCCGGCGAGGAACGCGGCGACGCCGAGCGCGAGGAAGAGGACGGCGAGCACGATGCCGCTCACCTGGTAGACGCGGAACCTGCCCCCGCCGTCTGTGACTTTCTGTTCGCTCACGTCGACCCCCTGCTCCCAGGCTATCGAAAAGCCGGATGTCTCCCGTGACGGCGAACGCACGATCAGATCTCGATCCGCATCCCGCCCCGAGGCGTAGCGTAGCGATATGGCGCGCCCCGTTCCCGATCCCGTCCGCCCCGGCCAGGAGTCCGTGTGGGACTACCCCCGCCCGCCTCGCGTCGAGACCGTGCGAAAGCGCGTGCAGATCGACTTCGGCGGGGTGCGCATCGTCGACACCGATGACGTCGTCCGCGTGCTCGAGACGAGCCACCCGCCCGTCTACTATCTGCCGATCGCCGCGTTCGGTGAGGCATTGACGCTGGGCGAGGGCGCGTCGTTCTGCGAGTACAAGGGCGGAGCGCGCTACTTCGACGTGCACGGCGGTGGGGGAGCGGTGGCCGCGCGCGCGGCGTGGAACTATCCGAACCCCATGCCGGGGTACGAGATGCTGGCTGACCGCGTGGCCGTCTACGCCGGCCCGCTGGACCGCGTGGTGCTGGGCGGAGAGACGGTGCAGCCGCAACCCGGAGGCTTCTACGGCGGGTGGGTGACGAAGGACCTCGCGGGCCCGTTCAAGGGTGTTCCGGGGTCGATGGGCTGGTGACCCGGGGTCGCCCTCGCCCGCGTTCCGCTATACCGATGACGGAGTGACCGGCTTCGTTGAGCGGAGAGACCGCGTCAACTGTCGAACGCCTGCGGAACGGCGGTGTGCAGGTCGGCGAGCCAGGCCCGCGCGTTGCCGTCGGACGGCGCCCTCCAATCGCCGCGCGGTGACAGTGAACCGGCGGGAGAGACCTTGGGGCCGTTCGGGATGGCCGTGCGCTTGAACTGCGCGAATCCGAAGAACCGTTGCAGGAACACCTCGAGCCACCGCGCGACCGTCACCAGGTCGTACGCCGGCCGCTCGCCCTCGGGATAACCCGCGGGCCAGGTCCCGGCATCCGGATCGTTCCAGGCGTGCGCGGCGAGGAACGCGACCTTCGACGGACGGAACCCGAATCGCAGCACGTGGTACAGCGTGAAGTCGTGGAGGTTGTACGGACCGATGCGGTCTTCGGTGGACTGCATGCGCCCGTCCTGACCGGCCGGGACGAGCTCGGGGCTGATCTCGGTGTCGAGCACGGCCTGCAACACCTCGACGGTGTCCGCGCTCAGCTCGCCGGCCGAGATCACCCAGCGGATGACGTGCTGGATGAGGGTCTTCGGTATGCCGGGATTGACCGAGTAGTGGCTCATCTGGTCGCCCACGCCGTAGGTCGACCAGCCGAGGGCGATCTCGGACAGGTCGCCCGTGCCCACGACGATGCCGCCGTTCTGATTGGCCAGACGGAAGAGGTAGTCGGTGCGGAGCCCCGCCTGCACGTTCTCGAAGGTGACGTCGTGCACCGGCTGACCCGAGGCGAAGGGATGCCCCATGCGGGCGAGCATCTCGGATGCCGCGGGTCGGATGTCGATCTCTTCGATCGAGGCGCCGACGGCTTCGGCGAGGGCGATGGCATTGCGCTTGGTCTTCTCGCTCGTCGCGAAGCCCGGGAGCGTGTACGTGAGGATGTCGCTGCGGGGACGCCCCATGCGATCCATCGCCTGAGCGATGACGAGCAGGGCGTGGGTGGAGTCGAGGCCACCGCTCACACCGAGCACGGGCTTGGGATCCCCGATCGCCCGCAGACGCTGCACCAGCCCCGACACCTGGATGTTGAAGGCCTCATAGCAGTCCTGAGCGAGACGAGCGGGGTCGTCGGGCACGAACGGGAAGCGGTCGAGGGTGCGGCGCAG
The DNA here is from genome assembly GCF_001424715.1 of Microbacterium sp. Leaf436. Classification (NCBI taxonomy): domain Bacteria; kingdom Bacillati; phylum Actinomycetota; class Actinomycetes; order Micrococcales; family Microbacteriaceae; genus Microbacterium; species Microbacterium sp. Leaf436. The sequence goes on along the minus strand of NZ_LMRB01000004.1, from coordinate 469,261 downwards.
GCCGATGTCGGTCGCGGGCGGCGCGAGCTCGAACGACACGGTGCGGAACTGCGGGCCGACCGTGCGACGGTTGTCGTCGAAGGTGCCCTGACGCAGGCGGTCCTGACGCAGTCGATCGAGATCGACGTCGGCGACGCTCCGGCGTGGACCATCGGGGAAGCGCTCGGTCGTCGCGAGCAGCTGTCCGCCCTCGTAGATCATCGTCTGGCCGTCCCACGAGACGTCGTTGGTCGACTCGCCCTGGCCCGCGGCGGCGTAGACGTACGCCGCGAGGCACCGCAGCGACTGCGACTGCGACAGCAGGGTGCGGTCGTCGGCACGGCCGATCGTGATGGGACTGCCCGAGAGGTTCGCGAGCACCGTGGCTCCGGCCAGAGCCGCACCCGACGACGGCGGGATCGGAACCCAGACGTCTTCGCACACCTCGGCGTGCAGCGTCAGCCCCGGCACGTCGACGGCGTCGAACAGCAGATCGGGGCCGAACGGCACGGTGGCGCCGGCGACGGTGATGTGCTGGCCCGCCTGGTCGTCGCCGCGGGCGTACCAGCGCTGCTCGTAGAACTCGCGATAGGTGGGCAGGTAGGCCTTGGGGACGACGCCGAGCAGCCGGCCGCGGTGGATGACCACGGCGCAGTTGAACAGCCGATTGCCGTGCCGCAGGGGAGCGCCTACCATCAGCACCGGGAGCAGGTCTGCGGATGCCACGACGAGACGCCCGAGCGCCGCCGCGACCGCGTCGAGCAGGGGGTCCTGCATGACGAGGTCGTCGATCGAGTAGCCCGTGAGGCACAGCTCGGGGAACACCGCGACGGCCACGCCCTCGGCGTCGCACGCGCGGGCGGAGTCGAGCACGGCGTCGGCGTTCGTCGCTGGGTCGGCCAGGGCGACGGGGATCGTGCACGCGGCGACCCGAGCGAAGCCGTGCCGGTAGACGCTCTCGAACGGCAGGTCGGTGATCACCCGTCCAGTCTGTCAGGTGCCTCCGACACGGTGGCAGTCCCTTCGCGGCCCGGTCCGGCCTGTGGAGGCACGGATCGTGATGTCGGTGGTCCCCGTTAGCGTGGGTTCCCATGCGGTACATCGAACAAGACGGGCGGATCGTCTGGAGCGCCAGCGATCTCAAGGCGGCGGCCGAGTGCGAATTCGCGTGGCTGCGCGCCATCGACGCCAAGATCGGCCGCATCGCCCCCGTCGACGACCCCGCAGACGCCACGCTCGAACGCGCCGCACAGCTGGGCACCGCGCACGAACTGCGGGTGCTCGACGACTACCGGGCCCGTCTCGGCGGCGCGGTCCGCGAGATCCCCGCCGCCCGTTCCTCCGACGCGGTCGCGCTCGCCGAGGCCGTGCGCCTCACCGACGCGGCCCTCGCCGACCCCACCGCCGAGGTCGTCTACCAGGCCGCCTTCGCCACCGACGAGTTCGTCGGCTTCGCCGACTTCCTCGTGCGCGAGACCCACCCCCGCCCCGACGGCACGCGGCCCTGGGTCGTGCAAGACACGAAGCTCGCCCGCCGCGCCCGCGTCACCGCCCTCATGCAGCTCGCCGCCTACGTCGACCAGCTCGATCGCCTGGGCGTCGCGCGCTCCGACCGCGTGGAGCTGCTGCTGGGCGACGGCTCGACGAGCACGCACCGTGTCGACGACCTGCTGCCGGTCTTCGGGCTGCGGCGAACGCGTCTGCGCGCTCTCATCGCCGACCGCCGTGTCGGGCTCGGTGTCGCCGGCCCGGTCATCGAATGGGGCGACGCACGAGGTGACCTGGGCGTCGTGGCCTGCGGCCGCTGCGCCACCTGCGAGCTCGAGGTCGTCGCGCACCGTGATCTGCTGCTGGTCGCCGGCATGCGTCCGGTGCAGCGCGATCGGCTGCGCGCGGGCGGCATCCCCACCATCGACGCGCTCGCCAGCGCGACCGAGCCCCCGGCCGCCATGGGATCCGACACCTTCGTCTCGCTTCGCACCCAGGCGCGACTGCAGCTCGACAGCCCGGCGGGCGTCCCCACCGAGGCGACGCCGGCGCACGCCGTGCCCACCTACGAGGTCGTCGCACCCAAGTCGCTGGGAGTGCTGCCGCGCCCCGACCACGGTGACCTGTTCTTCGACTTCGAGGGCGATCCGCTCTACACCGAGGGCGTCGGCGCGCACTGGGGCATCGACTACCTGTTCGGTTGGGTCGACACGCGCGAGACCTACGGGTCGCTCTGGGCCCACACATTCGACGAAGAGCGCGTCGCGCTCGAGCGCTTCCTCGACATGGTGGCGCTGCGTCGTCAGCAGTACCCCGGAATGCACATCTACCACTACGCCCCCTACGAGCCCACCCATCTGCTCACGATGGCGGCCACCTACGGGGTGCGCGAAGCCGACGTCGATCGACTGCTGCGCGACGGGATCTTCGTCGACCTCTATCCCGTGGTCCGTCGCGCCCTGCGCGTGGGATCCCGCTCGTACTCGATCAAGAAGCTCGAACCTCTCTACATGGGCGACGAGGTGCGCACGAGCGATGTGCAGCGCGGCGACGACTCGATCGTGAAGTACGTCGAGGCCCGGGCGCTCGCGGCCGACGGCGACGCGGTGGGTGCGCAGCGCGTGCTCGACGACCTCGCCGACTACAACCGCTACGACTGCGTGTCGACCCGCCGCCTGCGCGACTGGCTCGTCGACCGGGCGCGCGAGGCCGGTGCGGTGCCGGCCCACGGCGCCGATCCCGACGAGCAGGCCTACGAGCCTTCGCCCCGGGCGACCGCCCTGCAGCGGTGGGCCGCCGCCGTCGAGTCCGGCGCCGATTCACGCGATGCGACGGCGCTGCGCCTCGCCGCCGCCGCGATCGACTACTACCCCCGCGAAGAGAAGAGCTACTGGGCGACGCACTTCCTGCGGTTGCGCGAGCCGATCTCGGTCTGGGAAGAGACGCGCGACGTCGTGGTCGTCGACGCCGCCCGCTCGCGGGTCGTCACGGACTGGCACATCGCCGAGTCGGGGCGGGGCTCCGAGCGCCGCCTGGTGGAGCTGCGCGGAGAACTCGCCCCCGGAACGCGCCTGAGCCCGGATGCCGAGCCCTTCGCCGTCTACGACCTGCCGGCGCCGTTCCCGCTCGACACCCGCCCGCGTTGGATCCACGGTGCCCGCCGGGTGACGGTGCGCGAGGTGCTCGATGACGGCGCGATCGTCGAAGAGATCGCCGCCGACGGCGTCACCTGGGACGACCTGCCGCTCGCCCTGACCCCGCCGGCCCCGCCGCGCGCGGGCAACCAGCAGAAGGCGATCGACGCGTGGGCCGACGCGGTGCTGACGGTCGCCCCGGCGATGCCCGACGGCGCCGCTGCCGATGTCCTGCGTCGAGTGCCGCCGCGCACCCGTTCCGGCGCCTTGGCACCTGTCACCGCCGTCGACGGCGCCCCGGGCGACGACGAGGTCACCGCCATCGCCCGCAGCGTGGCCGATCTCGACCACAGCTATCTCGCCGTGCAGGGCCCGCCCGGCACCGGCAAGACCTACGTCGGGTCGCACGTCATCGCCCGCCTGGTCGCCGAGCGGGGGTATCGCATCGGCGTCGTCGCGCAATCGCACGCGACGATCGAGCACATGCTCGATCAGGTCATCGCGGCCGGGGTCCCGGCATCCCGGGTCGGCAAGGCGCCGAAAGACCCGAGCGCCCCGCATGCCTTCACGGTGCTCCCGAAGAACGGCGTCGCCGCCTTCACCGCCGAGAACGCGGCGCAGGGTTTCGTCGTGGGCGGCACCGCGTGGGACTTCAGCCACGAGACGCGCATCCCCCGCGGCAGCCTCGACCTGCTCGTCATCGACGAAGCCGGACAATTCTCGCTGGCCTCGACGATCGCCGTCTCGCTGGCCGCGCAGCGACTGCTGCTGCTCGGAGACCCGCAGCAGTTGCCGCAGGTGAGCCAGGGCACGCACCCCGAACCCGTCGACACGTCGGCGCTGGGGTGGATCATCGACGGCGCCGAGGTGGTGCCCGCCGAGCTCGGCTACTTCCTCGCGCGCACCCGGCGTCTGCACCCCGCGGTCGCGGGTCCCGTGTCGCGGCTGTCGTACGAGGGCCGCCTCGCCGCCCACCCGTCGACGGCCCTGCGCCGACTCGACGGCGTCGAACCCGGGGTGCACATCGTTCCCGTGCGCCACCAGGGCAACTCGACCTGGTCGGCCGAAGAAGCGGCCGAGGTCACACGCCTCGTGTCCGACCTCGTCGGCCGCGAGTGGACGGGGGCCGAAGGAGGGGCCGGTGATTCGGCCGTCGTGCACGAGCCGCGGCCCCTGCGCGCCGACGACATCATCGTGATCACGCCCTACAACGCTCAGCAGGTGGCCGTCGAAGAGGCCCTGGCCGCGGCGGGCTTCTCGGACGTCCCCGTGGGCACCGTCGACCGCTTCCAGGGCAAAGAGGCGGCGGTCGCCATCCTCACCCTCGCGGCGTCCTCGGGGCGCGAGGCACCGCGGGGCTTGGAGTTCCTCCTGCTGCGCAACCGCATCAACGTCGCGATCTCGCGTGCGATGCAGGCGGCGTACGTCGTGTATTCACCCGCGCTGCTAGACGACCTTCCGCGTACTCCCGAGGGGGTGGCACGCCTCAGCGCCTTCGCGCGGTTGGTCGACGGAGTCGAGTGAGGGGCCGGGCTGCCCGATCGCCGTCGACCATGGCGCCGAGCCCGGCCCGCTCGCCGCACGCCGGAAACCGGGTGCGGGGCGGGATCGTGCGGCCGGGGTTCGGTTCTCACGCCCCGCCGCTCGCCGCACCGAATCGGGCCGAACGAACGCGTCAGGCCGTGCCGTACAACCGGTCGCCGGCGTCACCGAGACCGGGCACGATGTAGCCCTTCTCGTTGAGTCGCTCATCGACGGCGCCGAGCACGAGGGTGACGTCGTGTCCCTCGACCTGCTTCTCGATGGCGGCGACGCCCTCGGGGGCGCCGAGCAGGCAGATCGCGGTGACGTCCTGCGCGCCGCGGGCGAAGAGGAAGTTGATGGCCGCACCCAGCGAGCCGCCGGTGGCGAGCATGGGGTCGAGCACGAAGCACTGGCGGTCGCTCAGGTCGTCGGGCAGGCGTTCGGCGTACGTCGTGGGCTCGAAGGTCTCTTCGTCGCGCACCATGCCGAGGAAGCCGACCTCGGCGGTGGGCAGAAGCTTCACCATGCCCTCGAGCATGCCCAGACCGGCGCGCAGGATCGGCACGACGATGGGGCGGGGCTCGCTGATCTTGACGCCCTGGGTGAGGGTCACCGGGGTCTGGATCTCGATCGGCTCGACACGCACGTTGCGGGTCGCCTCGTAGGCCAGAAGGGTCACCAGCTCCTCGGTGAGCTGGCGGAACACCGGCGAGGATGTCTGCACGTCACGCAGCACCGTGAGCTTGTGGGTGATGAGCGGGTGGTCGGCGACGTGGACACGCATAGGCTCAAGGCTAGCCGCTTCCCCTGATCTCCCTCGTCCGTTTTTTCGGAGCCCCCGTGACCCCCACCGCCGCCGACCGCTCCGCGATGCGTCGCGCGTTCGCGCTGGCCGCCGAGGCCGCCGTCGACGGTGATGTGCCCGTCGGCGCCGTCGTCGTCGACGCCGAGGGGCGGATCCTCGGCGAGGGCCGCAATCTGCGCGAGGTCACGGCGGACCCCACGGCGCACGCCGAGGTGCTGGCGTTGCGTGCCGCGGCCGAGACCCTCGGCTCGTGGCATCTCGCCGACTGCACGCTCGTGGTGACCCTCGAGCCGTGCGTCATGTGCGCCGGTGCGATCCTGCAGGCGCGCGTGCCGCGGGTGGTGTTCGGGGCGTGGGATGCCAAAGCCGGCGCCGCGGGTTCGATGTACGACCTTCTGCGCGATCGGCGCCTGCCGCACCGCGTCGAGGTCGTCGGCGGGGTGGACGAGGACGAAGCCGCCGCGCAGTTGACGGCGTTCTTCGAGGTTCGGCGCGAACACCCGCACGATTACGACGCGTGATCGGGCACCCGCCCTCCGCCCCGCGGCCAGCGTGCGTCAGCGGGGCAGCAGGGGGAGCAGCTCGGCGCCGACGAGATCGGCGTGTGCGACGTCGCGCAGATCCAACAGCTGGAAGTACACCCGCTCGGCGCCCAGCGCCCGCAGGCGCTCGACCTTGTCGGCGATCTGCGCCGGAGTGCCGATGAGGTTGGCGCCGTTGTCGAACTGCGCACGGGTCTGCCCGATCGCGGCGACCCGTCGCTCGATCTCGGCGTCGTCCGTGCCCACGATGGTCGGCAGAGCGACCGAGAGCTTCAGCGTCGCCGGGTCGCGCTCGGCGGTCTCGCACGCGGCGCGCACGCGCGCGAAGGCAGCCGAGATCTGCTCCTCGGCGACGAAGCCGATGTTGAACTCGGTCGCGTACCGCGCGGCCAGCGCCGGCGTGCGCTTCGGCCCGCCGCCGCCCACGATCACGGGCACCGGTGACTGCACGGGACGGGGGAGGGCGGGGGCGGCGTCGAGACGGTAGTGCTCACCGTCGAACGAGAAGGTCTCGGCATCCGGGGTCTGCCACAGGCCCGTCACCACCTGCAACTGCTCTTCGAGCAGGTCGAAGCGCTTGGCGGGGAAGGGGATTCCGTAAGCGGCATGTTCGCGCTCGAACCAGCCGGTTCCGAGGCCGAGCTCGACACGCCCGCCCGACATCGCGTCGATCTGCGCGACCTGGATGGCCAGGATCGCGGGCACGCGGTAGGTCACCGACGACACCAGGGTCCCGAGGCGGATGCGCGACGTCTCGCGGGCGAGACCGGCGAGCGTGGTCCACGCGTCGGTCGGCCCGGGCAGCGGGTCGCCCTCGCCCATCCGCAGGTAGTGGTCGGAGCGGAAGAACCCGTCGAGGCCGTGCCGCTCGGCCGACTGCGCGAAGGCGAGCTGGTCGTCGTACGAGAAGCCCTGCTGGGGCTCGGTGAACAGGCAGTACTCCACGGGAGCCTCCGGGATGGTCGGGCGGTGCGAGACGGAGAGTGCGGGACGGAGAGTGCGGGATGGGCCGCGTCGAGGCCGCGCTCAGTCGGCGGAGCGCAGGATGATCGCCTCGGTGGGCGGGGCGGGATCGGCCGGACGGCCGACGTAGCCGATGTGCGTGAGCAGGGCCCGGCGGAACGCGGAGGGACGCTCGAGATGAACCGAGTGGCCTGCTCCCTCGACGGGCACCTCGGTGACCTCTCCGCCACGGGCGGCGTAGGCGGAGAGCACGTCGCGCGTCTGCGACACCATGGGCTGCGCGGGGGCGATCTCGTCGCCGGGCCACCCGGGAACGACGCCCAGGGCGCCCAGGTGGTTCACGTCCGAGAACGAGGCGTCGGAGACGATGGCATCCGCCGTTCCGTAGATCCACAGCACCGGGGGCTTGTCGGCCAGGTCGACGATGCCCGAGACGTCGAAGAAGAGGGGCGACAGCGTGTTGAGCGCCCCCGTGCGTCCGGGGGCGAAGCCGGGCCAGGTGGCGGTCGTGACCGACTCGCCCGGGTAGTTGCCCACGGCCGTCGACGTCGAGAGCATCGCCTCGACCCAGACGTCCTCGTGCTCGCTCGTGTACCCGGGCGCGACGTAGGTCGAGCGGAAGACCGAGCGCGGCGACGTGGGGGCGTCGGCGCTGGTGTCGCCGTCGGTGAGTCGCTGGACGAAGTCGGGGTTGGCGGCGCCGGCGCCGGTGCCCGCACCCTCGTCGTCGAGCCGCGAGCCGTCGCGTCGGGTGCCGCCGAACCCGTAGGGCGAGACCGGCGACTGGAGGGTCAGCGAGAGCACCGGGTGATCGAGGGCGTACTGCAGCACGACACCTCCGCCGAGCGACCATCCCACGAGGTGGGCGGAGGCGATGCCGAGGGCTTCGAGGGTCGCGTGCAGGTCGTCGCTGAAGTCGCGCACGCCGCGGGTGGCGTCGATGGGGGTGTGCTCGGTGCGACCGAAGCCGCGGAGGTCGACCGCGACGACGCGCAGATCGCTGGGGAGGTCCTGCATGATCTCTTGCCAGAACAGCGACGACGCGACGTTCCCGTGCACCAGCACGACCGTGTGCTCCGGGGGCGTCGAAGGGTCGTCGCCGGAGCGCTCGAGCACATTGACACCCAGCCGGTCGGTCTCGAGCAGGCGCGCGGTGATGCCGTCGAAGAGAGTCATGGAAGGTCCTCCGTGTCGATCGCGGGTGCCCCGGTACACCGTCGTCCGACTCTAACGCCCGCCCTTATCGGTCGCACTCAGGGTTGCCTGTCGCGGCGTCGGGGCGCTTCGTAGACTGGAGGCATGACGGATGCCATCACCTCGCTGCCCCCGATCGCGATCCTCGGAGCCGGCTCGATGGGAGGGGCCATCCTGCACGGCCTCGTCGCCGCGGGCCTGAGCGCGGGCGGCGTCACCGCGACCAACCGCTCGATCGCGAAGGCCGCCGAGCTCGCCGATCTCGAGGGAGTGACGAGTGTCGCGCTCGAGGTCAACCCGAACGGCAACATCGAGGCCGCGGCATCCGCCGAGGTGGTGTTGATCGGCGTCAAACCCGCGATGGTGCCCGACCTGCTCGACGAGATCGCTCCGCACCTGCGCGACGGCGCGGTCGTGGTCAGCCTGGCCGCGGGGGTCACCCTCGACACCTTCGCCCGTCACCTCGGCGAGGGTGTCGCAACGCTGCGCTCCATGCCGAACACGCCGTCGCTCGTCGGCAAGGGGGTGACCGGTCTGGCCGCGGGGCCGGCTGCTTCGGCCGACGATGTGGCCGTCGTCCGCGCTCTGTTCGAGACCGTGGGTGCGGTGCTCGAGGTGCCCGAGGAACAGATCGACGCGCTCTCGACGATCTCGGGATCGGGCCCGGCCTACGTCTTCCTGCTGGTCGAGGAGTTCACCAAATCGGCCGTCCGCATGGGCTTCGACGACGCGCAGGCGCGTCTGCTCGCCGAGCAGACCTTCATCGGGGCCACGACGCTCCTGGCCGCCTCCGACGTCGACCCGGCGGAGCTGCGTCGCCGCGTCACCAGCCCCAAGGGCACGACCGAGCGGGCCGTCGCGGTGCTGCAGGAGGCCCGATTCGACGACACCTTCACCGAGGCCGCCGAGGCCGCACTCGCGCGCGCGAAAGAGCTCGCCGAGGGGCGGTGACGTGCCGGCCGAGCACGGGGCCCGTTACGGGCGAAGGCTCCAGGGCGAGAGACTCCGAGCCACTGCTCAGCGGTCGAGCGACGCGAAGCGTTCGATGTCGGAGTTCGTCCCCGACACGATGATGAGGTCGTGGTTCGTGACCACGGTGTTGGCTTCGGCGTAGCGGAACGCCCGCCCGGGGCTCTTCACCCCGACCACGGTCACGTTGTACTTCGAGCGGACACCCGACTCGTTCAGGCCCACGCCGCGTACGAGCTTCGGCGGGTACATCTTGGCGAGCACGAAATCGTCGTCGAAGCGGATGAAGTCGAGCATGCGTCCGCTCACGAGGTGCGCGACGCGCTCGCCGGCTTCGGCCTCGGGGTAGATCACGTGGTTGGCGCCGACTCGGGCCAGGATCTTGCCGTGCGACTGCGAGACGGCCTTGGCCCAGATCTGCGGGACCTTCAGGTCGACGAGGTTGGCGGTGATGAGCACCGACGCCTCGATGAGCGAGCCGACGGCGACGACGGCCACCTGGAAGTCCTGCGCGCCGATCTGGCGCAGGGCGTCGATGTTGCGCGCGTCGGCCTGAACGGCGTGCGTGACACGCTCCGACCACTTCTGCACGAGTTCGAGGTTGCCGTCGACGGCCAGGACCTCGCGGTCGAGGCGGTCGAGTTCGCCGGCGCACGCCGCGCCGAAGCGCCCGAGGCCGATGACCAGCACGGGCGCGTCGCTGCGGATGCGTTCAACCAACGATGGGCCTTTCGACGGGCAGCGCGTACAACTGCGATCGAGACGACGCAGCCACGGCCGCGGCGAGTGTCACTGTACCAATGCGGCCCATGAACATCGTGGCGGCCATGACGTAGACGGCGGGGTCGGGAAGCTCCGCCGTGAGACCGGTCGACAGGCCGACCGTCGCGAATCCCGAGATCACGTCGAACAGGACGTGCTCGATGGGGGCGTCGGTGATGCGGCTGATCGTCACGGTCGAGATCGCGACGATCGTGGCGCCCCACGCGACGACCGAGAGGGCCACGCGCTGCACGTCGCTGGGGATCCGGCGCCCGAACGCCTGTACCGACGGCCGCCCCTTGGCCTCGGAGAAGACCGCGAGGGCGAGCACGGCGAGGGTCGTCACCTTGATGCCGCCGGCGGTGGATGCCGAGCCGCCACCCACGAACATCAGCATCGAGCCCACGATGAGGGTCGCGCCGTTGAGATCGCCGATGTCGATGACCGAGAATCCGCCCGACCTGGTCATGGCGGAGAGGAAGAACGCCTGGAAGGTCGTGTCCCACGCATCCATGCTTCCGAATGTGAGGGGGTTGTCGTATTCCAGCAGCAGAATGACGCCCGCGCCGAAGAAGAACAGGATGACCGTGGTGATCAGGGTGAGCTTCGTGTGGAGCGACCACAGACGGAATCGCCAGTGGTGCCGCCACAGGGTGAAGATCACCGGGAAGCCGATCGAGCCGAGGAAGACGCCGATCATCAGCACCGACAGCAGGAAGTAGTCCTGGGCGAAGGGCGTCAGCCCGTCGGCGTTGGGGACGAACCCGGTGTTGGTGAAGGCCATGGCGGCGTAGTACGGGGCCTCCCACAAGGCGACGATCGGGTCGATGCCCCCGATGATGAGCGAGGGGTAGATGAGCACGGTGAGCCCGGCCTCGATCACCAGCGTCGACAGCGCGACCGTGCGCAGCAGCTGGCCGACCTCGCCCAGACGGACGGTCTGCCCCTCGTTCACCGGTCCGCCGTGCGCCCGCAGGGGGTTGCTGTCTCCGGCGGCGATGAGCTTCGCGCGGAGCCCCAGGCGCTTCGAGATGACCAGGCCCAGGATCGAGGCGAGGGTGAGCACGCCGAGCGCACCCACGTTCACGCCGACGTAGGTGATCACGTGCCCGAGCGGCGACCAGTGCGTGTACATGTTGACCGTCGACAGACCGGTCACGCAGATGGTCGACACCGCTGTGAACAGCGCGTCGGCCAGGGGCGTCGCTCGCCCGTCGGCCGACGCCGCGGGCAGCGAGAACAGCGCGGTGAAGAGAAGGATGAGCGTCACGAACACCAGCACCGCGAAACGCGCGGGTGATGCGGTGGTCAGATTGCGCAGTCGATCCCATGCCGTGAACGCGATGCGTCTCACGCGCACGGCCAATCGCACCTCGTTCGGCGTCGCCGCCATGCGCCGCTCCCTTCGGTGCCCGAACCCGAATCATGGTACTCGGGCCGGGGCGCCGCTAATCTGATGCCATGGCGGACATCTTCGACGTGATCGCTGACGGAACGCGTCGCGACATCCTTCAGCTCCTTCTGGACCGGGCCACCGGTGGCGAACGCGGAACGAGCGTGTCGCAGATCGTGGCGTCTCTGGGGGTGAGTCAACCGACCGTCTCCAAGCACCTGAAGGTGCTGCGCGAGGCCGAGCTGGTGTCGGTGCGCGAAGAGGGTCAGCACCGCTATTACAGCCTCGCGGTCGCGCCTCTCGACGAGGTCGACGACTGGCTCGTGCCGTTCTTCTCGGTCGACGAAGAGAACGAGCCCGCACTTCCCGAGTCCGCCGTCCACGCCGCCGAAGTGGTGGGTCGTGCCGCGGCGTCGGTCAAGCATTCCTTCTCGACGGCCTTCCGCAAGCTTCCGGGACGGTGAGGTGCACGGATGCCGCGGAAGAGCGGCATCCGGGAAACACATTCGTCACAGCACGCCCAGAGGTTTACAGCCTTCACAGCCAGACCCTAGAGTGTGCACAGCATCAGAGGGTGAGTTCACCCGTAACGAGGGGTGAACCATGGCCGAGCTGCCCGACGTGCGATTCCTGACCGTCGCCGAGGTCGCCGAGCTCATGCGCGTGTCGAAGATGACCGTCTATCGTCTCGTGCACGCCGGCGAACTCCCCGCGGTGCGTTTCGGACGCAGCTACCGCGTGCCCGAATCGGCCGTCGCCGAGGTCGTGCAGCGGCCGGTGTCCGACGTCGGCTAGACTGATCCGAGGCATTTTTTCATCGCCTGCTGTTCCCGGGGGCCGACCACGGCACCCAGACCCCGACTTAGTGAGGTTTTCCGTGGGTTCTGTCATCAAGAAGCGCCGTAAGCGCATGGCGAAGAAGAAGCACCGCAAGCTGCTTCGCAAGACTCGTCACCAGCGCCGCAACAAGAAGTAACGCGGCACGACACCGAGCGCCTGTCCTCTGCGACGGGCGCTTCGTGTATCCGCCCGCGCCGTTCGCCCTCTCGGAGGTAAGCATGCAGTCCATCTCGATCCACGACCTGCACGCGGGACGCGAGCGTCCGCTCATCGACGTGCGCGAGGAACACGAGTTCGCCGCCGGGCACGTTCCCGGGGCCGTGAACCTTCCCATGTCGACCCTGGGCGAACATCTCGACGAGCTCCCCGCCGAGCCGTTCGACGTGATCTGCCAGGCCGGCGGCCGCTCGGCGCGTGTGGTCGAGGCGCTCTCCGCGCGCGGTCACGACGCCACGAACGTCGAGGGCGGCACGGGCGACTGGATCGCCGCGGGGTACGACGTCGCATCCTGATCCGGTGCCCGGACCCGCGTCATCCCGCGCGTCCCGAGCGCCGCGATCCACGGCCCTCCTAGGATGAAGGCGTGACGACCCTCACGCTGATCGGAAAGCCCGGCTGCCATCTCTGCGATGTGGCCGAGCAGATCGTCGAGGCCGTCGTGGCCGATCTTCCCGCCGACGTCGCCGACCGTGTCGACATCGCGCACGCCTCGATCGCCGATGACACGGCGTTGTACGAGAAGTGGTGGGAGAAGATCCCCGTCATCCTGATCGACGGCGAGCTGCACGCGCACTGGCGCGTGTCGGCCGACCGCCTCCGCGCCGCGTTGCTGGCGTCCGAGCCCGAAGGAGCCTCCGCGTGAGCATCCGACACATCGTCCTGTGGAAGCTCGCGGCCGACGACGCCGACACCCGGGCTCTGCACGCCGAGCAGATCGCGGAGCGCCTGCTGGCTCTTCGGGGCGTGATCGACGAGATCGTGCATCTCGAGATCGGTCGCAACGTCGCGTACCCGCAGAACAACTGGGACGTCGCCCTGGTGAGCGAGTTCGCCGACGTCGAGGCGTTGGAGCGCTACCAGGTGCACCCCGCCCACCAAGAGGCCGCGGCCTTCGTGCGCTCGGTCGTCGCCGAGCGGTCGTCGGTCGACTACCCGTTCTGACGCCCGTTCAGCCGATGGGGCGAACGCTCATCGGCCCGGATGCGAGAGCGATCCGGACGTGCGCCCGATCGTCGAGGCGCTGGTCGGGCGTGTGCTCGACGACGACGCGATCGCCGTCGGCGGTGAGAACGGTCGAGCGACGCACGCTGCCGAGGAAGATGGTCTCCTCGACCACCGCGTCGACTCCCGGGGCGCCGTCGCCCACGAGCACGACCTGTTCCGGGCGTACGACGACCTCGCAGTGACCGTCGCTCGCCGCGGCGGCGAGAGGGAGTTCCTGCCCCCACACCTCGACGACGGCTCCCTCCACGATTCCCGGCACCGCGCTGACCGGACCCAGCAGGTCGGCCACCGCGAGGTCGCCGACGCGCGCGAAGACCTCGTCGGGTCGCCCCTGCGCGGCGATACGGCCCTGGTCCATCACGACGAGATGGTCGGCGACGGCGGCGGCCTCGGCGGTGTCGCGCGTGACCCACAGGGTGGTGACCCCGGTCGCACGCAGTTCCCGCACGACGCGATCGCGGGTCTCGGCGCGCGCCGAGGTGTGCAGCGCGGCCAGCGCGTCATCGAGCACGAGGGCCCGCGGCCGCGACGCGAGAGCCCGGGCGACGGCCCACCGCTGCCGGTCGCCGTGCGAGAGGCGGTGCACCAGCCGGTCACCGGCGCCGAGCCCGACGAGCGCGCCCAGGCGTTCGGCTTCGGCGTCGGGGTCGGCGGTGCCCGCGCGACGGGCGGCGGCCACGATCGCGGCGCGCACCCGCCCGAAACGGGCGACCGGGGTGCGGTCGCGCACCTCGACGACGCGGGGCGCGGCGGCCCCGGTGCGCCCGTCGATCGTCACGGTGCCGGCATCCGGCCGCTCGGCTCCCGTGATCACGCGCAGCAGGGTCGACGCGCCGCAGCCCGACGGCCCGACGACGGCGACGATGCCGCCCGGCTCGATCTCGAGGTCGATGTTCTCGAGCACCGGGACTCCGGCGCGCGCGCGGCCGACATCGCGGAGCGCGATCGCCCACCCCGTGCGCGATCGTCCCGCCGGAGACGGGGCGGCCGAGGTGAGGGCGTTCATGGCCCCACGGTAGGGCGGCCGATGAACGCGACGACGCCCGGGGAGTGAACCCCGGGCGTCGGTCGCTCGAACCTTACGGAGCGAGGCGGGTCGGGCCGCGGAAGAGGTACGTCACCTCGCGGATCGACGACTCGCCCAGCATGAGCATCAGGACGCGCGCCAGGCCCATGCCGAAACCACCGTGCGGCGGGGCGCCGAAGCGGAAGAAGTCGAGGTAGAAGTCGAGGTGCTCGGGGTCGAGACCCTTCTCTTTCGCCTGCTCGATCAGCACGTCGACGCGGTGCTCGCGCTGCGCGCCGGTCGTGATCTCGACGCCGTTGAAGAGCAGGTCGTACGACTTCGTCAGCCCGGTCTCTTCGTCGCGCATGTGGTAGAAAGCGCGGATCTCGGGGTGGTAGTCGGTGATGAAGACGAACTGGTGACCGAACGTCTCGGCCACGTGCGCCGCGATCTGACGCTCGCCCTCGGGGTCGAGGTCGCCATCGGTGCGCGGGATGTCGTACCCGCGCGCGGCGACGATTTCACGCGCCTCGGCGAGGGGGATGCGCGGGAAGGGGAGCGTCGGAACCTGCACCTCGATGCCGAAGAGCTCCTGGATCTCGGCACCGTGCTTGTCGGCGACGGCCTGGAAAGCGCTCTGCAGCAGTTCCTCCTGCATACGGGCGACGTCTTCGTGCGAGTCGATCCAGCTGATCTCGGCGTCGATCGAGGTGAACTCGGTCGCGTGACGGCTCGTGAACGAGGGGTCGGCGCGGAACGCGGGGGCGATCTCGAAGATCTTGCCGAAGCCGGCGACCTGGGCCATCTGCTTGAAGAACTGGGGGCTCTGCGCGAGGTAGGCCGTCTTGTCTTCGAAGTAGGGCACCTCGAACAGTTCGGCGTTGGACTCCGAGGGCGACGCCATGAGCTTGGGGGAGTGCACCTCGATGTAGTCGCGCTCGACCCAGTAGGTACGCATCGCGTGCTCGAGAGTGGTCTGCACGCGGAAGATGAGGTTGTTGCGGCGCTGGCGCAGGTCGATGAAGCGCCAGTCCATGCGCTTGTCGGGGCTGCTGTCGGCCGCGATCGGGGTCTCGGGGTTGGCTGCCGCCGCGATGACGAGCTCGCCGACCTTGATCTCGACGCCGCCGAGCTTGACGCGCTCGTCGTGCTTGAGCTCGCCGCGCACGGTCAGGAAGGTGCCGGTCGACAGGGCGCCGATCGTCTCGGTGAGGGCGAGGGCGGCGGCATCCTGATCCGTCGCCTCTTCGGAGGGACGCGTCGCCGGGTTCACCAGCTGCACCGCGCCGGTCTCGTCGCGGAGGACGACGAACTGCACCTTCTTCTGGTCGCGGACGGTTTCGACCCATCCCGACACCTCGACGGGGCCGGCGGGAAGGGATTTCAGCTGGTTGACCAGGACGCGTTCGCTCACGATCGACCAGTCTACGTGCGCCGTGCGCGCGCACCCGGGCGCGAATCTACGATGGGGGCGTGACCTACTCGTTGCCGCCGGAATCTTTCCGGACGATGCGTCCCGAACCGACAGTGCGCAAGGCGCGTGGCTGGGACGTCGCGCTCA
Organism: Microbacterium sp. Leaf436; assembly: GCF_001424715.1. Lineage (NCBI taxonomy): Bacteria > Bacillati > Actinomycetota > Actinomycetes > Micrococcales > Microbacteriaceae > Microbacterium > Microbacterium sp. Leaf436. Next base: position 453,377 of record NZ_LMRB01000004.1, on the reverse strand, counting down.
CGATCATCCTGCTCGTGCTCCTTCCCCTGCTGGCGCTGGGGGCCTCGTACGCGGGAGTGCTGCTGGCGTTCGCCGCCGACCAGTGCGGGCCGTCGAACTGCGACACGGGGCTGATGAACATCGGCTTCTGGACGGCCGTCATCTCGCCCTGGGTCATCCTGCTGATCGGCGTGGTCGCCGCGATCGTGCGCCTCGTGCGCCATCGCCTGGCGTTCTGGGTGCCGCTGGCCACCATCGTCGGGATGGCGGCGGTGTGGTTCATCGCGGCCGCGTTCGTCGGCGCCGGGGTCTCGGCATCCTGAACCGCTCGGGGGCAACCCCCAGGAACCGCGCATGACCGGACCGTAGCCTGGAACGGGCGTCCGGTCGGGCGGCCGATCACCGAGCGCGAAGGCACCCGATGACCGACACCACCCTCACTCTCTCCCCCCTGCGCGCGAGCTCCGGCTCCGAGGACGGGCAGTCGTGGCTCACGTCGCTGGCCGACTGGACCGTGTCGCTCATGGAGATCATCGGACCGGTGGGCGCGGGCGTCGCCATCGCCCTCGAGAACCTCTTCCCGCCGCTGCCGAGCGAGGTCGTCCTGCCGATGGCGGGCCTCACCGCCAGCCGCGGCTCGTTCACGCTGTTCGAGGCGCTGCTGTGGACGACCGTCGGCTCGATCGTCGGCGCCTTCATGCTCTACGGCCTCGGGCGGTGGCTCGGAGCCGCGCGTCTGCGCTCGTTCGCCGCGAAGATGCCGCTGCTGCACCCCGAAGACGTCGACCGCACGGTCGCGTGGTTCGAGCGCCACGGCGGCAAGGCCGTGTTCTTCGGGCGCATGATCCCGATCTTCCGCAGTCTCATCTCGATCCCCGCCGGCGTCGCCAAGATGCCGATGTGGCGGTTCGGTCTGCTCACGGGCGCCGGCAGCCTGATCTGGAACACGATCTTCGTGCTGTCGGGCTTCCTGCTGGGCGAGAACTGGCACATCGTCGAGGAGTACGCCTCGATCCTGCAGTACGTCGTGATCGCCGCGGTCGTGATCGGAGTCGCGTGGTTCCTGTACGCGCGCATCCGTTCGCTTCTGGCTTCCCGCAACGACGCCCCGGCGTCGCGCACCGACGCCTGAGCGTCGGAGGACATCGCCGGGTCGAGTCCCCGTCGACGCGCGCGCACACCTCCTGCGGGCCCGGTATCCGCGGGTATCTCCACGTCGAAGCAACCCGCCCCCTCGCTCAGTCAGACCACAGAACCCGCCCGTAGACTGGCGTCGTGCCCGCCGATCGCCTTCATCTCGTGCGCCACGGAGAGGTCCACAACCCCCGTCGCGTGCTCTACGGTCGGCTCCCCGGATTCGGCCTCAGCGTCGACGGGCGGCAGATGGCGCGCCAGGCCGCCGAGTACGTCCACGGCCTCGAGCGGCCCGTCTCGGCCCTCATCGCCTCACCGCTGCAGCGCACCCGCGAGTCGGCGGAGCCGTTCGTGACGCTGTTCGGCATCGAGCCCGTGATCGATGAGCGGGTGATCGAGCCGACCAACGTCTTCGAGGGACGGCGGATGAAGCGGGCGCTCGCCAACCCGCTGAACTGGCGGCACCTGCGTCAGCCCGCCGTTCCCAGCTGGGGTGAGCCCTACGACCGCGTCGTGGCGCGGGTGACCGAGGCCATGGGCGACGCGTGGGAACGCGTCCCCTCGGGCGACGTCGTCGTCGTCTCGCACCAGCTGCCGATCTGGGTGACCCACCTCGCCCTCTCCCACCAACCCACCCGCCACGACCCCCGCAAGCGCCGCTGCGCGCTGTCGAGCGTGACGAGCTTCGAACGGCGAGACGGCGCCGACGGCTCGACGCGCTGGGTCGAGGTGGCGTACGCCGAGCCGGCCACCACCGCCGGAGCCGTCGACGTAGGAGCCGTCTGATGCGCCGAATCCTCACCGCCGCCGGAGCGATGGCCGCCGCCGCGGCCCTCGTGATGGGCCTCGCGGCCTGCACGCCCGACCCCCTCGCCGAGCAGTACCGGGCGGGTGACAACAAGGGCTACATCGCCGCCAACGGGCTGCAGTGGCAGGAGATCCCCGAATCCGACCGCGGCGAGGCCGTGGAGTTCTCGGGCAGCCTCGACAACGGCTCACCGGTGTCGAGCGCCGACTACGCCGGCAAGGTGCTCGTCGTGAACTTCTGGTACGCCACGTGCGGCCCGTGCATCATCGAGGCCCCGCGCCTCGAGCAGGCCTATCAGAGCTTCCAGGGCCAGGACGTGGCCTTCCTCGGCATCAACACCTACGACCAGCCCGCCACGGCGCTGTCGTTCGCCCGCGATCACGGGGTGTCGTACTCGAGCGCGATGGCCGTCAACGACGGCGAGCTCAAGCTCGCCTTCGCCGACAAGACCCCCATCAACGCGACGCCCACCACCCTCGTGCTCGACAAGCAGGGCCGCGTCGCCGCCCGCGTCATCGGCGAGCTCCCCGAGGCCTCGATCCTCGAGTCCATGGTGCGCACGCTGGTCGCGGAGCCCGCGTGAACCCGGGCGCTCTCGTCTTCGACGGCGCACTCTGGGTGGCTCTTCCCCTCGCGCTCGCCGCCGGTCTCATCTCGTTCCTGTCGCCGTGCGTGCTGCCGCTCGTGCCGGGGTACCTGGGGTACATCGGCGGTGCCGTCGCCCCGCGCGGGGGCTCGGCATCCGGAGCCGGCCGGGGGCGCCTGCTCGGTGGGACCCTCCTGTTCATCGCGGGATTCACCGTGGTGTTCATGGCGATCAACGTGCTCGGCGGAGCCGCCGGCATGTTCTTCACCCGCTACGGCGACGTCATCACGCGCGTCATGGGTGTCGTCATCATCCTCATGGGACTCGTGTTCATCGGCCTCTTCGGGGTGGCGCAGCGCTCGGTGCGGCTGCAGTCGCGCGGCAACCTGGGCCTGATCGGTGCCCCCCTGCTCGGCATCGCGCTGGGCATCGGCTGGACCCCCTGCATCGGCCCGACGCTGGCGGCGATCCTCTCGGTGTCGTACAACCTCGGCGACCCGGGCCGGGCGGCACTGCTGGGACTGGCGTACTCGCTGGGGCTCGGCATCCCGTTCGTACTGCTCGCCCTCGGCTTCGGATGGGCGACGCGCTCGGTGTCGTTCGTGCGCAAGCACATCCGCGTCGTCAACCTCATCGGCGGCGGCCTTCTCATCGCGCTCGGCCTGCTCATGGTCACGGGCGTCTGGGGCCAGTGGATGTCGACCCTGCAGGGAGTGATCGGCAATGTCCAACTCCCGCTCTGATCGAGGAAAGACAGTGACCGAACCCGCCGACGGCGTGCTGCGCCCGTCCGACCACGCCGACTCCGTCGTCGCGGACGGCTCCGGCGACGACATCGTGCAGCCGCGCCTCGGCGTCGTGGGATGGGCGCGCTGGGGGTGGCGTCAGCTCACCAGCATGCGCACCGCCCTCGTGCTGCTGCTCCTGCTCGCGATCGCCGCCGTTCCCGGCTCGCTCGTGCCGCAGCGCACCGCCGACCCCAACGGCGTCACCCAGTACTTCACCGACAACCCCGACCTGGCGCCGGTGCTCGACAAGCTCAGCCTGTTCGACGTGTACAGCTCGCCGTGGTTCTCGGCGATCTACCTGCTGCTGTTCATCTCGCTGATCGGCTGCGTGCTGCCGCGCACCAAACACCACTGGAAGGCCCTGCGCTCGCAGCCCCCGCGCACGCCCGCGCGGCTGTCGCGTTTGGACGACCACCGCACCCGCCGCCTCACGGTCGCCGGAGACGCGGATGCCGTCGCCGCGGCCGCCGTCGACAGCGCCTCCGCTCAGCTGCGCAAGAGCGGATACCGCGTCGCCCGGTACGACGGGCGCGGCACGTACTCGGTGTCGGCCGAGCGCGGCTACCTGCGCGAGACGGGCAACCTGGTCTTCCACGCAGCCCTGGTGGGCGTGCTCATCGCCGTCGGCGTCGGAGGCGGCTTCACCTACACGGGGCAACGGGTGCTCGTGGAGGGCCAGGCGTTCGCGAACAGCCTGCTCGACTACTCCTCGTTCAACCCCGGCCGCTTCGTCGGCGGCGACACGCTCACGCCGTACTCCATGACGCTCGACGCCTTCGACGTCGCCTACGTGCCACCCGGCCAGCCCGGCTCGGGTCAGGCGGGCGACTTCGTGGCGCACATGACCACGCGAGCCCCGGGCGGCGAGCCCGAGGACGGCGAGGTGCGCGTCAATCACCCGCTCGACGTGCAGGGCGACCGTGTCTACCTGCTGGGCAACGGCTACGCGCCCACCGTCACGATCCGCGACGCCGAGGGGCGGGAGGTCTTCCACGACTCCGTGGCCTTCCTTCCCCAGGATGCCAACATGACCTCGCTCGGCGTCATCAAGGTCGCCGACGGACTGCCGCAGCAGCTCGGCCTGCTCGGCTTCTTCTACCCGACGATGGACGTGCTGCCTTCGGGCGCGCTCACCTCGACCTACGGCGCGCTGGAGTACCCCGTGCTCACGCTGCGCGTCTACGAGGGCGACCTCGGCATCGACGACGGCACGCCCCGATCGGTCTACACGCTCGACCCCTCGGGGATGACGCAGATCGCCGGCGGTGACAGCGGCACCCCCGCCCTGCAGCTCATGCCGGGCGAGACCCAGGACCTGCCGAACGGTCTCGGCACCATCACGTTCGAGAACGAGGCCCCCGCCGGCGCCTCCGGGTACGACGGTTCGGTGAAGCGCTTCGCCTCGCTGTCGATCCACCGTGACCTCGCCGGTCCCTGGGTGCTCGCCTTCGCGCTGCTCGCGCTGTTCGGGCTCATGACCGCGCTGTTCGTCCCGCGTCGGCGCATGTGGGTCAAGGCGACGCCGCAGGGCGACGCCGTGATCGTCGAGTACGCGGGCCTGGCTCGCGGTGAAGACCCCACCCTCGGCGCCGCCGTCGCCCAGCTCGCCGAGAAGCACGCCTCGTCCCTTCCGTCCCCGCGCCACCCCGACACCGGAAAAGTAGACTGACACCATGCCCGGAACCGACCCGCTTCTCCTCGACGAGATCTCCCTCCTCCTGGTGTGGACGGCGGTCACCATCTACGTGCTGGCGTTCATCGCCTACGCGATCGACCTCGCACGACGCTCCGACCTCGCGCTGAAGGCGAAGGACGACGTCGTCGCCCGCGAGCTCGTCACCGCGGGGGGCGGGGGAGTGATCGGCGGATCCACCGGGTCGTCGGCATCCCCTGCCGCAGCAAAGCCCCGCTACCTCTGGGCGCGGCTGGGAACGGTGTTGACGGCCCTCGGGTTCGTGTTCCACCTCACCGCGACCGTGCTGCGCGGCATCGCCGCCGAGCGCGTGCCGTGGTCGAACATGTACGAGTTCGCGATGACCGGTCTGCTGCTCATCATCGCGGTGTACCTCGCCGTGCTCACCCGCTACGACCTGCGCTTCCTGGGCGCGCTGATGACGGGCCTCACCGTGCTGCTGCTCGGCGGGGCGACGCTCGCGTTCCACGTCGACGTCGTGCCGCTGGCCGACCCGCTGAAGTCGGTGTGGCTCGTGGTCCACGTGTTCGTCGCCAGCCTGGCCACGGCCCTGTTCGCCCTGGCGTTCGGGCTGTCGGTGGTGCAGCTCATCCAGACGCGCCGCGAACGCAAGCTCGCCGAGGCGGCGCCGTCGGACGACGCGCCCAAGCGCAGCTTCCTGCGGACGGTCCCCAAGGCCGACGCGCTGGAGTCGCTCGCCTACCGCTTCGCGATCGTCGGCTTCATCTTCTGGACGTTCACCCTCATCGCCGGGTCCATCTGGGCGAACGACGCGTGGGGCCGCTTCTGGGGCTTCGACACCAAGGAAGTCTGGACCTTCGTGATCTGGGTGCTCTACGCCGGATACATCCACGCCCGCGCGACCCGCGGCTGGCGCGGCACCCGCTCGGCGTGGCTGTCGATCATCGGCTTCACCGCCGTGCTGTTCAACTTCACGATCGTGAACGTGTTCTTCAAGGGCCTGCACGCGTACAGCGGTCTGACGACCTGACGCGGGCGTCGGTCTGCCCGTTGAGTGTCCAGGACACGCCGCGTGCCCGCTGTGCGTGGCGGCGTGTCTTGGACACTCAACCGTGTTGTGGCCGCTGAGGGGCGCGCGCCGAGCGCGGGCGGGGCTCCGTCGCGAACACGCAGAGAGCGGGCGGACGGTCGGTCGCGCACGCGCCGAACGCGGGCGGGCGCTCTTGCCGGGCCTCTGCCGTGGCTCGCGCCGCGGCCGGGGCTTGCCCGTTGAGTGTCCAGGACGCGCCGCGTGCCCGTCGTGCCTGGCGGCGTGTCTTGGACACTCAACCGTGTTGTGGCCGCTGAGGGGCGCGCGCCGAGCGCGGGCGGGGCTCCGTCGCGCACGCGCCGAACGCGGGCGGGCGCTCTTGCGGGGCCTCTGCCGTGACTCGCGCCGCGGCCGGGGCTTGCCCGTTGACTGTCCGAGACACGCCGCGTCCTCGCTGTGCGTGGCGGCGTGTTGTGGACACTCAACGGGAATCTGCGGCCAGCAGGGCACTGCGGACCGGCGCGACGATGAGCTGGTTCGGCGCGTCGAGATGATGCGCGAGGACGCGGACCAGGGTCCATCCCGCGTCGCTGATCGCCCGCCACCGGTCGGCGTCGCGGCGGAACTGCGCGGCTTCAGCGTGATGGCGCCCGTCGTATTCCACGGCGACGCGCTGCTCGGGGTAGGCCATGTCGAGCCTGGCGACGAAGAGCCCCGAGGCTGTCCGGAGCGTCCAGTTGAGCTGGGGCTCGGGCAGACCGGCATCCACGAGGACGAGACGCACGGCGCTTTCGCGCGGTGATTCCGCACCCGGGCGAACGAGACCGGCCGCCTCACGGAGCGCCACCGCTCCGCGCCGTCGGGCGCGCATCGCCACCTCCTCGAGGCCCGGCACCGGATCGCCCTGGGCCACGAGCCAGTCGCCGACCGCGACGAGGTCGTCCACGCGCAGCACGGCGCCGAGTTGCGCCCACGTCTCCGTTCGAGCGGTGACGGGCAGATCGTCGAGGAGGGTGATTCCGTCGGGCGGCATCACCAGGCGGTGTCCGGTGACCCTCGGAGTGCGGGGCTCTCGAGCGGGCGGTACCGCCGAGACGTGCAGCTCTTCGCCGTGCGGAAAAGGCAGCGGCATCCCCCACAGTGAGGCGGCCGTGACGTGGCTGAAGAACTGGCCACCCGACATCCGCGGGAGGTACGCGTGGCATCGCTCCGCGACGGATCCGAGTCCGGGGTCGTCGCCGGCGTACCGGACGCCGTGGAACGGCGACCGCAGGTCGCGAGCGCGGAGCCTTCTGGGCGGGATGCCGAGACGGTCCGCGTCGCGAACGTGGAACGCGGTGCCGAGCTCGGCGGGGAGAGGTCGAGGGCGCATGCCCGACAGCAGACACCGGGCACGGTGCCCCGCGCTGCGCGCCCCCGCCCCGCGTGTGGACAACCCTCCCTGTGGAGGACCCTCACGCGCGGCCCGCCCTCCGTTGAGTGTCCAGAACACGCCGCGGCCGGGGGCGGCTCAGCGGCGTGTCTTGGACACTCAACAGGGGGGGAGGGGGAGCGGGCTAGGCGACGGAGACCGCTGCGGCGCGCGCCGACGTCGTACGGCGACGCGTCACGATCAGCGTCGTCACCACCAGCGACAGCACGGCCCACACCACCAGCCCGGCGATGCCGGCGGCGACCCCGCTCGACGACGACAGGGCGCCGAGCATCGCGTCGTACACCGGGGCGGTGGGCATGAGCGATGCGGCGGCGGCGAGGGCCGGTGGCACCGTCGAGACGATCGTCGCCCCCAGGGCGAGGGCGCCGATCACCGCGGCGACCCAGCGTCCCGCTCCGCCGAACACGGCGACGAGGGCCTGGTGCACGGCGGCGAAGGCCACGCCCGCGGCGATGCAGATGACGGCGAACAGGGCCCAGTCGTCCCAGTCGTACTGGGATGCCACCTGCACCACGCCCGCGACCAGCAGACCCTGCACGGCGCCGACGGCAGCTGCGGGGGCGAAGCCGCGCAGGGCGACGAGCGCCGAGGGGCGTCGGCTCGTCAGCGCGCGCGCCGACACCGCCTGGAAGGCCACGAACGAGGCGAGCCCGCCGAACCACAGCACGGCCATGGCGAGCAGCGGAACGGCGGCCAGGCCGAAGAGCGAGTCGCTCGCGCCGGTGGCCGACACCGGGTCGGCGACGACGTCGGCGAGGGTGGTCGCCTGGGCGTCGGAGTACTTCGGCAGCTGCGACACGGCGGTGTCGAGGCCGTCGGCGAGAGACGTGGTGCCGGATGCCACCTGGCTCACGCCGTCGGCGAGTTGACCGGCGCCGTCCTGGGCGCCCAGGGTGCCGGATGCCAGTTGTGCGGCGCCGGAGCTGAGGGCCGACGCGCCGGTGCCGAACTGCCGCGCGCCGTCGGCGAGCTGGTTCGCGCCGCCGGAGAGGGCGTCGATGCCGCCGGCGATCGTGTTGATCCCCGTCTCGGCCTCGCGCGCCCCGCCGGCGAGGCCGGCTGCGCCGTCGGCGAGCTGCTGGTTGGCGTCGGCGATGGTGCGGATCCCGGCGGGGAGCTGCGAGGCCTGCCCGGCCAGCTCGCCGATCTTGGCCACCGTCTCGGTGGCCTCCGGGAGCGCCTTGTTGGCTTCGTCGGAGGCGTTGCGCAACGCCGTGCACTGCTCGGGGGTGCCGGTGCACTCGTCGGCCGCCTTCTGCAGGGCGGCGGCCGCATCGACCAGGGCGGTGTTCACCTGCGGGGCGGCCTGCGCCAGGCGGGTGGCGGCGTCTTCGAAGCCGGGCGGGATCTGGTCTGCGAGACCGTTGATCTGCGTGGCGAGCTGCTGATTTCCGGCGGCGATGCCGTCGGCTCCACTGGCCAGCTTGCCGACGCCGGTGGCGGCATCGCGCGTTCCCTGCGCGAGGGCGCCCGCGCCGCTCGAGAGCTGGGTGGCGCCGTCGGCCAGGGGTCCCGCGCCGCTCGCGAGCTGTCCCGCTCCGCTCGACAACTGCGAGGCACCGTCGGCGAGCTGACCCAGACCGTCGCGCAGTCCGGTCGCGCCGGAGGCGGCCTGCCCGGCACCGTCGGCGAGCTGGTGCGCCCCGCTGGCGGCGGTGCCCAGCTGGTCGCCGAGGGTCGTGAAGCCGAGGAAGACGTTCTTGAGGTACTGCGACGACAGCTCACTGCCGTAGACGCTCGAGGCGGTGGAGGCCAGGGTCGTGGTGATCGCACCGTCGACGACCCGGGCGTTGGGGGCCGTGGCGACGCCGATCGTGGCCTTCTCGGGGCTCTCTCCGGGGCGGGTCGACAGCGAGGCGGCCGTGAAGTTCTCGGGGATGGTCACGACGGCGGTGTAGGTGCCGTCGGCGAGGCCCGCCGCGGCATCCGCGTCGTTCGAGATGACCCAGTCGATGTTGCTCGACTGGTCGTCGGCGCCCTTGACCAGACCGCCGGTGAGCTGACGACCGAGCGGCACGAGCTGACCGTTCAGCTCGACGGCCTTGTCGTCGTTGACGATGGCGGCGGTGATGTTCTCGAGCCGGTCGGTGGGGTTGTACAGCGCGCCCACGAGGATGCCGCCGATGACGGCCGGCAGCAGCAGCACGCCGACGAGGGTGAGCCAGGTCACGGGGCGGCGCGAACGGGAGCGCTCGACGGGGAGAGTCATGCGAACACCTCGGAGAGATCGGCGTAGGTTTCGGGCTGCGGGGAATCCGGCGCGCGGTGGCGCCGCGGTGTCGGAAGGGCGAGCGAGGCCACGTCCGGGCGGTGCGCCTCGGCCAGCAGGGCGAGGGCCCGGCGTTCGTCGCGGGCCGACACGATGAGCGTGAACGGGGAGGAGTCCTCTCCCGAACGTTCGCGCGCCTCGGTGGCGGCGCGGCGGAGCACGTGGGCGACGTCGTCGCGGGTGTCGTCGTCGAGGCGGTCGACGTCGGACACGACGATGATGCGCGCGCGACCCGCGACCGCGTCGGCGACGGTGCGCGCGGCCTCGGCGGGGTCGTCGAGCAGGGCGACGCCGACGCGGGAGCGCACGGCTCCCGCGCGCTCGGGAACGAGCAGTCCATCGACGCGCAGACGCCCGTCGATGCCGGCGAGGCGCCCCGACAGGGCGAGGAGCAGCGTGCGGGTGGTGCGGCTCTCACCGGTGACCAGCAGGGTGCCGCCGAATCCGAGACGCAGCGAGACGTCGCGGAACACGGGCTCCTCGGCATCCGAAGCTCCGACCGTGCGAAGGTCGTCGGCGGCGACGGCCATGGCGGGCTCCGCCGGCCAGTCGGCGAGGCGCACCTCGCGCTCGACGGCTTCGCCCTCGACGTCGAGCTTCGGCAGCAGGCGGTCGAGCCAGCGCGGCATCCACCAGGCCTTGTCGCCCAGCAGGGCGAGGACCGCGGGCACGAGGGTCATGCGCACGAGGAAGGCGTCGACGGCCACGCCGACGGCCAGGCCCAGGGCGATGGGCTTGAGGCTCGAGTCGCCCTCGGGCACGAATGCCACGAAGACAGCGAACATGATGACGGCGGCCGCGACTACGACGCGGGCCGAGGCCGCGAAGCCGCTGCGCACGGCGCCGAGCGCCACCTCGCGGGGCGTGCGCCCCTCGCGATCCGCGTGCACGTAGTCCTCGCGCATCCGCGAGACCAGGAAGACCTGGTAGTCCATCGCGAGGCCGAACAGCACGCCCATCACGACGATGGGCATGAAGCTGATGATGGGGCCGACCTTGGCCACGTGCAGGGCGTCGGCGAACCAGCCCCACTCGAACACCGCGGCCACGACCCCGAACGAGGCGGCCACCGACAGCAGGTAGCCGCCGGCGGCGGTCAGCGGCACCCAGATCGAGCGGAACACGATCATCAGCAGCACGAGCGACAGGCCGACGACGAAGAGGCCGAAGGGCAGCAGGGCCGCTCCCAGCTGGTCGGAGATGTCGATGGTCACGGCGGTGTAGCCGGTGACGAGCAGATGGACGCCGAACTGGTCGTACAGGCGGTCCTCTTGCGCGCGGAGCTCCCGCACGAGGTCGGCGGTGCGGGGGTCGTCGGGGGCGGTCTCGGGCACGATCTGCACGATGCCGGTGTCGGCGGTCTCGTTCGGGGTCGCCAGAGCGACCTCGGCGACCCCGGGGATCTTCGCGATCTCGTCGCCGATGTCGGTCATGAGCGTCAGGGGGTCGTCCGAGGTGACGATCGTGCCGGTCATGATGAGCGGGCCGTTGGCGCCGGGGCCGAAGTACTCGTCGGTGAGCTCGTACGCGACGCGGGCTTCGTCGCCCTCGGGGAGCTGGCCGGCGTTGGGCAGGGTGAGCGCGAGGCTGGCGGCGGGGATCGCGGTGACCCCCAGCAGGCCGACGATCGCGACGGTGGTGACGACGGGATGCCGGGTGACCAGCCCCACCCAGCGCTTGGCCGGGCCGTTGCGTTCGGCGCGCGAGGCTGCGGCCGCGATCTTCTCGTCGCGCTCGACGGCGGCCTCGGCGGCCGCCGCGGCATCGTCGTCCGAGGTGCCGCGGGCGCGGCGGGAACGCTTCTCGGGCCGCTTGTACCCCCACCCGACCACGCGGTGCCCGGCGAAGCCGAGGAAGGCCGGGGTCAGGGTGAGTCCGACGCACACCGCGATCGCGACGGCGACCGATGCGGCGATCCCCATGGTGGTGAGGAACGGGATGCCGGCGAAGCTCAGGCCGATGAGGGCGATGAGCACGGTGATGCCGGCGAAGACGACGGCGGAACCGGCGGTGCCGACGGCGCGAGCGGTGGACTCCTCGGGGTCCATTCCCGCTCTCGTCTGGTCTTGATGTCGCGAGACGATGAAGAGGGCGTAGTCGATGCCGACCGCGAGACCCAGCATCACCGCCAGCAGCGGCGTGGTCGACGAGACGGTCGCGAAGCCGGTGGCGATGAAGATCAGGGCCACCGACAGGGCGACGCCGAGGATGGCGGTGGCCAGCGGCATACCGGCCACGAGGAATGAGCGGAACGTCACCATCAGCACGAGGGCGGCGATGAGCACGCCGAGGGCCTCGGTGAGGGTGGCGCCGGGGACCTCGCTGGCGAACAGCTGGCCGCCGAGCACGGCCTGCGATCCGCTCGGCAGGGCGGAGCCCAGGGCCGTGGCCGCCTCGCGCAGCCCGTCTTCGGTGGAGGCGGGGACGGCGGTGGCTTCTCCGGCGAATTGGATGCGCACGATCGCCGCGCGGTCGTCGTCGGCGATGCCGCCCGAGATGCGGGCGTCGTAGGGGTCGGTGACGGCCTCGACGAAGTCGAGCTTGCCGATGTCGCCGGTGGTGGTGGTGATGGCATCCTGGTACGCCTGGTCACGCACGCTCGCGCCGTCGGCAGCCACCACGATGATCTCGGCGCTCGCCCCGCTCACCTGGGGGAAGGTGCGCTCGAGCATCTCGAGACCGGCCTGCGACTCGGTGCCCGGGATGGTGAAGGTGTTGTCGGTGCCCTTGGCGAGCAGTGCCACCCCGCCGCCGGCCAGCACGAGCACCAGGAGCCAGGCGGTCAGAACGCGCCACGGGTGGCGGAACGACCAACGGCCCAGGGTGTACAGGAATGTCGACACGGTGGCTCCCACGATCGGTGAACGAGTCGATACATCACCGTATCGGATACATCAATGTATCGTAGTCGCCGAGGGGGTGGTCGTACCTGGATCTCCCCCGTGAACAGGAGGATGCGGATGACCGACACCGCCCCCGCACCGTCGCGCCGGCGCGAGAACACCCGCACCCGCCTGATGGACGCCGCCGCCGAGATGTTCGCCGAGGTCGGCATCGACTCCGCCTCGGTCGAAGCCGTCTGCGAGCGCGCCGGCTTCACCCGCGGCGCCTTCTACTCGAACTTCGCCTCGAAGGAGGAGCTGTTCCTCGCTCTGTGCGCCCGCTCGGCGGAGCAGACGATCTCGGCCGTCCGCGAGCGCGTCACCTCGATCGAGGACCGGGGACTGGATGCCACGGGCGAGGTGCTGCAGCTGGTGCAGGGAGTGCTCGAAGTCACCGGCGACGATCGCCTCGACGTACTGCTCGGCGCCGAGATCCGTCTGCAGGCGCTGCGCAACGCCGAGTTCGCCGCGGCCTACCTCTCGTCGAACCAGGCCCTGGGCGAGAGCGTCACCCAGCTCGTGCGCGACATCGCCGAGGCGCGAGGACTGGTGCTGCGGGTGCCGGCGGAAGCGGCGACCGAGCTGCTGCTGTCGGCGTGGGTGTCGACCGCCGAGACCGCCCTCATGATGCGGGTCTCGCCCGCGGCGTCGCACGCTCAGCTCGGCGAGCGCCTCGCGCAGATCGTGCGCCTCATCCTCGAGTGAGTTCGAGGGTGCGATAGCAGCGCCGCAGTCGCGCGAGCCACCAGTCGCGTCGCTCGTCGGGAGCGGCCACGCGATCGAGATCGACGGCCGAGGGGCGGGGACGCTCGACGCGCAGCATGCCCGCCCGGGGTACCAGCGGGGATGCCACGACGTCGGCGGTGAAGAGGGCGGCGGTGCCGAGCCCGCAGTCGTAGTCCAGCTGCGGAAGAGCCGCGGCGAGGGCGGCGCCCATCGCCAGGCCGATCGAGGTGTCGAGCGCGCTGGACACCACCGCCGGCAGGCCCGCCTGCGCCACGATGTCGAGCGCCGCGTGCACCCCGCCCAGCGGCTGTGCCTTGACGACGAGCAGGTCGGCGGCCCCGGCACGTGCGACCAGAAGGGGATCGGCGGCCTTCCGCACGCTCTCGTCGGCCGCGATCGGAATGTCGAGGTAGGCGATGCGCTCGCGCAGTTCGGCGAGCTCCTCGACGGCGGCGCACGGCTGTTCGACGTACTCGAGGTCGAACTCGGCCAGGGCGTGCACGGCCCGCTCGGCTTCGTCGACGTTCCACGCGCCGTTCGCGTCGATCCGCACGCGTCCCTCCGGACCCATCGCCTCGCGCACGGCCCCGACGCGCGCGACGTCGTCGGCGAGCACCTGCCCCGCCTCGGCGACCTTCACCTTGACCGTCCGGCATCCGTCGTACCGGGCGAGGATCCGCGCCACCTCGGAGGCTGCGACGGCGGGCATCGTGGCGTTGACGGGGATGGCGTCCCGCACCGCGACCGGGGCGGCGCGCCAGCCGAAGTCGAGGGCACCGGCCAACCAGGTCGCCGCCTCGGCGTCGTCGTATTCGGGGAACGGCGAGAACTCCGTCCATCCCTCGGGGCCCTCGAACACGACGGCCTCGCGCGTCTCGATGCCGCGGAACCGGGCTGCCAGGGGGAGGGCGACCACCCGCGCGGTGGAGAGGACGTCGGCGAGGGGGGGAAGAGACGTGGAGCTCATCCCCCCATCCTGGCCTCGGGGCCGGTGCCCGGGAATAGGCTGACCGCATGCTCTTCGATACCCCGGTCCGGCTCGGCGTCCAGATCCAGCCGCAGCACGTGCAGTACTCCGACATCCGCGACGCCGTCCTGCGTCTCGAGGAGATGGGCGTCGACGTCCTCTTCAACTGGGACCACTTCTTCCCGCTGTACGGCGACCCCGACGGCGAGCACTTCGAAGCGTGGACGATGCTCGCGGCGTGGGCCGAGCAGACCGAACGGGTCGAGTTCGGCGCGCTGGTCAACTGCAACAGCTACCGCAACGCCGACCTGCAGGCCGACATGGCCCGCACCATCGACCACATCAGCAAGAAGGGCGGCGACACCGGCCGCTTCATCTTCGGAACCGGCTCGGGCTGGTTCGAGCGCGACTACGACGAGTACGGCTACGAGTTCGGAACCGCGGGTTCGCGGCTGAACGCGCTCGCCACCGACCTCGACCGCATCGTCGACCGCTGGGGCAAGCTCAACCCCGCCCCCACCCGCAAGGTCCCCGTCATGATCGGCGGCAAGGGCGAGCAGAAGACCCTGCGCATCGTCGCGCGTCACGCCGACATCTGGCACAGCTTCGTCACCCCCGACGAACTGCCCCACAAGCTCGGGGTCATCGAGAAGTGGGCCGAGACCGAGGGACGCGACCTGTCGACCCTCGTCGTCTCGAACGAGCTGAAGGATCGCGACGAGTCCGACGCCGACGCCCTGTTCGAGGCGGGCACGCGACTGTTCACCCTCGGCTTCTCGGGGCCCGAGTGGGACTACTCGCTCATCGAGCGGTGGCTCACCTGGCGCGACGGCAAGAACGCCTGATTCCGGTCGGGCACCTGCGCGGCGAGGCGGGGGTTCCGGGCGACGACCGCCGGATCCGCCCGCCGCGTCGGGTCGTAGGGTGGAACGGTGACCGTCTCCGAGCTGTTCGACCCCGCCGAGTGGACGCTGGCGCCGGGCGCCGAGCGATACACCGACATCACCGCGCACGTCACCCACGACGGGCGGGTGGCGCGCATCGCGTTCGACCGGCCCGAGGTGCGCAACGCCTTCCGGCCGCACACGGTCGACGAGCTGTACTCGGCGCTCGACATCGCGCGACAGGATCACCGCATCGGCGTGGTGCTGCTCACCGGCAACGGTCCGAGCGCGAAGGACGGCGGCTGGGCGTTCTGCTCCGGCGGCGATCAGCGCATCCGCGGTCGCGACGGGTACAAGTACTCGCACGAGGAGCACACCGTGCACGACCCGGGTCGCGCGGGGCGTCTGCACATCCTCGAGGTGCAGCGGCTGATCCGCTTCATGCCGAAGGTCGTCATCGCGGTCGTTCCCGGGTGGGCGGCGGGCGGCGGCCACTCGCTCAACGTGGTGTGCGACCTGTCGATCGCCAGCGCCGAGCACGGCCGTTTCAAGCAGACCGATGCCGACGTCGGGTCGTTCGACGCCGGGTACGGGTCCGCGTACTTCGCCCGCCAGATCGGGCAGAAGCTGGCCCGCGAGGTCTTCTTCCTGGCCGAGGAGTACTCCGCCCAGCGCGCGTACGAGATGGGCGCGGTCAACCGCGTCGTCGCGCACGCCGAACTCGAGCGCGAAGCTCTCGCCATGGCCCGCACGATCCTCACCAAGTCGCCGACGGCCATCCGCATGCTCAAGTTCGCCTTCAACGCGGTCGACGACGGGCTCGTCGGCCAGCAGGTCTTCGCCGGTGAGGCCACGCGTCTCGCGTACGGCACCGACGAGGCCGCCGAAGGCCGTGACTCCTTCCTCGAGAAGCGCGACCCCGACTGGTCCGACGTCCCGTGGCACTACTGAGCCCCGGATGCCGTCGAGCCGAGCGCTCATGAGGCTCGAGGCTCCGGCATCCGGCGATCCCCGCGACGTGCTGCGCGCCCTGCGTACCGCGGTGCTCGGCGCCGGTCCCGCGGTGTCGCTGGGGGCGGGGGCGGACCTGCCCGCGGACGTCCCCCCGGGAACGGCCGCCGTGGTCACCACGTCGGGATCGACCGGCGTGCCGAAGTCGGTGCTGCTCAGCCGCAACGCCCTGATCAGCAGTGCGTATGCGACGGCGGCGCGCATCGGTGAGGGCGCCTGGCTGCTGGCCGTTCCCGCCACCTACGTCGCGGGGGCGCAGGTGCTCGTGCGGGCTCTGCTCGCCGATCGCGAGCCGGCGGTCGTCGCGGGTCCCTTCCGCCCCGAACCGTTCGCCGCCGCGGCGCTCGGCATGGCGTCGCACGAGAACGGCGCCCGGGTGCCGACGTACACCTCGCTGGTCCCGGCCCAGTTGCAACGACTGCTGGATGCCGCCGACACCGATCCGACGGTGGCGAAGGCGCTGCGCTCGTTCGAGGCCGTCCTCATCGGCGGTCAGGCCCTGGCGCCCACGGTGCGCGAGCGCGCCGAGACCGCGGGGGTGCGGATCGTGCGCACCTACGGTTCGACCGAGACCAGCGGCGGCTGCGTGTACGACGGGGTTCCGCTCGACGGCGTCGAGGTGGCCCTCGTCGACGGCGAGGTGCGCCTGACGGGGTCGATGCTCGCCGACGGATATCTCGGCGACCCCGCGCGGACGGCATCCGTCTTCCCCTCCGACGACGCCGGCACCCGCTGGTACCGCACGGGCGACGGGGGAGAGGTCGTGGACGGCGTGCTGAGCGTGACCGGACGCCTCGACAACGTCATCGTCTCGGGCGGGGTGAACGTCTCGCTCGATCGCGTGGAAGCCGCGGTGCGCGGCATCGCGGGACTCGAGAGCGCCGTCGTGGTGCCCGTCGCGGATGCCACCTGGGGCCAGGGGTCGGCGGTGGTCGTGCCGCGGCCGACGCCCGCCGCCGACGCCGAGCTACTCGAACGGGTGCGCGCGGTGGTCGCCGACGCGGTCGGGGCGCCCGCGCGTCCGTCGCGTCTCGTCGTCGTCGACGAGCTGCCGACGCTGTCGTCGGGCAAGCCCGACCGGGCCGCCGTGCGCGCGCGCCTCGCGCAGGATCCGCGGGGCTGACACCCGGGAGCGGTGGCGTCGCCCGGCTCGCGGGTCGACCGGTCCGCGAAGGGGGACGGTGACCACGGGCTTAGGATGAGCCACCGTGGCAGCACAGTCTCGTAAGCGTTCGACGTCGTCCTCGAAGCGTCGCCCCGGCGGCAACCCCCAGAAGCCGAAGGGCGGTGCACCGCAGGCCGTCGCGCCGGCCACGGCCCGCGACTGGATCGCGGCGGCCCGCATTCGCACGCTGCCGCTGGCCATCACCCCGGTGCTCATCGGCACCGGTGCGGCCACCCTCGTCGACGACCGGCTGCACGGGGTTATCGCCCTGGCCTGTCTCGCCGTGGCGTTCGCTCTGCAGATCGGCGTGAACTACGCCAACGACTACAGCGACGGCATTCGCGGCACCGACGACGTGCGCGTCGGGCCCGGCCGTCTCACCGGCGGCAAGAAGGCGAAGCCGCGGACGGTGCTGATCGTCGCCCTGGCGTTCTTCGCGCTCGCCGCGGTGATCGGGCTGGCCCTGATCATCCGCACGGGGCAGTGGTGGTTGCTGCTGGTCGGCGCCGTCTGCATCGTCGCCGCGTGGTTCTACACCGGCGGCAAGCGCCCGTACGGCTACAACGCGATGGGCGAGCTGTTCGTCTTCGTCTTCTTCGGTCTCGTCGCGACCCTGGGCACGACGTGGCTGCAGGTGCAGTCGTTGCCGCAGGAGGCCTGGCTGGGCGCGGTCGCCGCGGGCCTGCTCGCCTGCGCGGTGCTGCTGGCCAACAACCTGCGCGACATCGAGCAGGACCGCCTCGCGGGAAAGCGCACCCTGTCGGTGCTCATCGGCCGCCGCGCGACGCAGGTGCTGTTCACCCTGTTCGTCCTCGCGCCGTTCGGGATCGCGGTGTTCCTCGCGTTCGTGTACCCGGTGGCGTGGCTGACCCTGGTCGCCCTGCTCGGCGGACTCGCGGCGATCCTCATCGTCTGGACCTACCGCACCCCGCGCGAGCTCATCACGGCGCTGCAGGTGACGAGTTTCACGTCGGTCGCCTACGGCGCCCTGCTCTTCTGGGCCTTCGCGTTCTGAGCCCCGGCGGATTCAAAGTACGCGCCGGCGGTCAGCGAAGCGGAGCGTCGCCCTCGGGGGTGCCGGTCGCGGGGGCGTCATCGTGCCGCGTGGCATCGACCACCGCGTCTTCGGTGTCGGCGTCGGTCTCGGCGCCCGTACGGCGCCCGGTGGCGGTGCGCTGCGCGCGACGCTCGGCCAGACCGCCGGTGACGCTGTCGAGCGGGCGACGCAGGAACAACAGCGACAGGCTCAGGCCGATGAGGGCCGCGAAGATCGCCGCGAGCCAGGGCAACTCCTGGAACACGGGGAAGAACAGCAGCACGACCAGCGGTACGAGGAACGCGAGCAGTCGCAGCACGGTGTAGACGAGGGCCGAGCGAGCACGCATGCACCCATCCTACGGCGGCCTCGGAAACCGCCGGCGCCCGGCCCGCGTCCAGCGGGCACACGTAGACTCAGGTCATGGCACGGTTGCTCCTCATCCTCGCGCTCGTGGCGACCGTCTTCTGGGTGTACACGATCGTGGACTGCGCCGTGCAGCCGGCGGGACGTCACCGCGGCGTCAACAAGGGCGCATGGATGGCCATCGTCATCCTGCTGCCGGTGCTCGGCGGCATCCTGTGGTTCGTCATCGGTCGCGGTCGTGCGAGTCAGCCCGTGGTGAGACGCGCTCCCGACGACGACCCCGAGTTCCTGGGCCGCATGTCCGACACCGCTCGCGCCGATCAAGACGAGCGCATCCGGCGGCTCGAAGAAGAGTTGGCGCAGCTCGACTCCGAAGCCGACGACCCTCGCGCCCCGAAGCCCACCGAAGACCCGGGCGACATCCCGGGCAAGGGCGACGACGACACGCTCGGCCAGCGCGGCTCCGTCGGCTGAGCCATGACCTCGTCGAACAACCGCTCCGCCGCGCCCGCGACCGACGCCGCCGCCGCTCTGCTCGCGGGCCTCGTGTCGCGCGGGGTGCGGCACATCGTCGTCAGCCCGGGGTCGCGCTCGCAGGCGCTCGCGCTCGTGGCCGCCGACCTGGAACGCGCGGGTCTGGTGCACCTGCACGTGCGCATCGACGAGCGCGTCGCCGGCTTCACCGCCCTCGGGATCGGACGTGAGACCGGGATGCCGGCGGTCCTCGTCTGCACCTCGGGTACCGCCGTCGCCAACCTGCTGCCCGCCGCCCTCGAAGCCCATCACGCCGGGGTGCCGCTGGTGCTGCTCACCGCCGACCGGCCGCCCGAGCTGCGCGGCGTCGGCGCCAACCAGACCACGCGCCAGCCGGGGCTGTTCCGCTCGGCGGTGCGGTTCGAAGCAGACCTCCCCGTTCCCGAGACCGTCGACGACGACGGGTCGTCCGCCCAGACCGCTGACGCCGACGCCCTGGCGGCTGCGACGCTCGCGGCCGCACTCGGTGAAGGCGCCCGGGTGCCCGGACCCGTGCACCTGAACGTGCCGTTCCGGGAGCCCCTCGCCGGCGCCGTTCCCGCGTGGCTCGCCGCGCGAGCGGCATCCGGGATCGCCCCCTCGTCCGACGCGCAGAGCGACGCGCTCGGTGATGCGGAGGCGTCGGGAGCGCTGTACCAGGGCGGCGGCGGCATCGGTGTCGCCGACGTGGCCCCCGAGATCGAGGACGCCCACACGCTCGCGCCGGGACCGCGCACCGTGGTCGTCGCCGGAGCGGATGCCGGAGCGGCGGCCGAGCAGTTCGCGCACGACGGGGGCTTTCCGCTGGTGGCCGAGATCGTCAGCGGGGCTCGTTTCGGCCGGCAGATCGTGCACGGCTACCGGGCGCTGCTGAACGACCCGGCCCTCGGGGGACGCATCGAGCGCGTGGTCGTCTTCGGGCGTCCCACCCTGAGCCGCGAGGTGACGCGCCTGCTGTCGCGAGACGACGTCGAGGTGATCGCCGCCCGCGGCCCCGGAGAACCCGTCAACCTCAACGGCGCCACGATCGCCGTCGACCTGGTCCGCCCTCACCCCTCGTCGGGGGACCGCGTCTGGCTGGGGGAGTGGATGCGCGCCTCGCGCGACGCTGCCGTCGACCTGTCGCCCCCCGCTCCCGACGCCGACGGCCTGGCCTCGGCCGTTCCGCACGAGCGGCTGGGCGCCCTGAACGCCGAGGTGCAGGTCATCCGTGCCCCCCTCGACCGGGCGACCCTCGTCGACGCGGTCTGGCGGGCCACCTGGCCCCACGATCGCCTCATGTTCGGTTCCTCGCGTCTGGTGCGCGTGGCCGACCAGGTGCTCGGCGGCAAGAAGGTGGCCGTGCACTCCAACCGCGGCCTCGCCGGCATCGACGGCACCATCGCCACGGCGACCGGCGTCGCCCTCGCCAGCCAGATCGAGGAGCGCCCGGGCGTGACCCGCGTGCTGCTGGGCGACCTGGCCTTCCTGCACGACGTGGGCGCGTTGCTGCTGCCCCCGGGCGAAGACGAACCGCGCCTGCAGGTCGTGGTCGGCAACGACGGCGGCGGCACGATCTTCGACGGCCTCGAGGTGGCCGGCATCGCCGGCTCCGACGCGATGGCGCGCGTGCAGTACACCCCGCACACCGCGCGCCTCGAGCAGCTGGCCCTCGCCTTCGGCTGGGAGTACCACCGCTGCACCACCCGCGTCGCACTCGACCAGGTGCTGACCTCGCCGACCGGCGGTCGCCAGCTGATCGAGGTTCCGCTGCCGCGTTGACGGGCGGGACGTCGACGCGTCAACCACTGGCGCGTGCCGCCGACGCCCCACACGATGGGGACATGAGCACACGCCGCAGATGGTCCACGCCCGCCTCCGACGCGCTGCGCGTCGAGCCCGGATTCCGCCTCACCGACATCGACCCGCGATCGACGCCCGGCTACGACGGCGACAAGACCGACGGCAAAGCCGACCTCGACGCGGGCCGCGAACCCCTCGAAGCCCTGCAGGAACGCCTCTTTGCTCAGAGCGTGGCGGGCACCGCGACCGGCTCGGTGCTGCTGGTGCTGCAGGCCATGGACACCGCGGGCAAGGGCGGGATCGTGCGCCACGTCGTCGGCACGGTCGACCCCCAGGGCGTGGAGCTCGCGTCGTTCAAGAAGCCCACCGCCGAGGAGCTCGCGCACGATTTCCTGTGGCGCATCGAGAAGCGCCTGCCCGACGCGGGCCACCTCGGTGTCTTCGACCGCTCGCACTACGAAGACGTGCTGATCGGTCGGGTGCGCGAACTCGCCCCCGCCGACGAGATCGAACGACGCTACGGCGCGATCGTGAACTTCGAGGCGGAGGCGGCCGACCTCGGCATCCGAGTGGTCAAGGTCATGCTGCACATCTCGAAGGACGAACAGCGCGCGCGTCTCGCCGAGCGCCTCGACCGCCCCGACAAGCACTGGAAGTACAACCCGTCCGACGTCGACGAGCGGGCGCTGTGGGACGACTACATGCAGGCCTACCAGGTGGCGATCGATCGCACCTCGACACCCGTCGCCCCGTGGCACGTGATTCCGGCCGACCGCAAGTGGTACGCCCGCCTGGCCGTGCAGCAGCTGCTCATCGACGCGCTCACCGACATCGACCCGCGGTGGCCCGCGGCCGACTACGACGTCGAGGCCGAGAAGGCACGACTCGCGGCATCGTGACGCTCAGTCGGATCAGGCGAGGGCCTCGACGATGGGGCGGAACTTGACGCGGGTCTCGAGCAGCTCCGACTCGGGAACGCTGTCGGCGACGATCCCCGCACCGGCATAGGCCGTGATCGGGGCGGTGGGAGAGGACGGCGCCGCGCGGTCGACCTGCGCGCACCGCAGGGCGATGGCCCACTCGCCGTCGCCCGACGCTCCCGTCCACCCGACGGCGCCGGCGTAGCGGCCGCGATCGAAGGGCTCGAGGCGGCGGATGACATCCATCGCCGCGGCGGTGGGGGTGCCGGCGACGGCGGCGGTGGGGTGCAGCACCGAGATCAGGTCCAACGACGACGCGTCTTCGCTGAGGGTGCCCTCGACATCGGTCGCGAGATGCCAGACGTTGGGCAACTTGAGGGTGAAGGGCTGCTCGGCCGCCGCGAGCGCCGAGGTGTGCGGGCGCAGCGAGGTGAGCACGCTCTGCACCGCGAAACGGTGCTCCTCTTGATCTTTCGAGCTGCGCGTGAGGGCAAGGGATGCCGCGACGTCGGCGTCGGCGTCGCCGCCGCGCGCGGTGGTGCCCGCCAGAACGCGGGCGGTCACCGTGCCCTTCGACACGGTGACGAGTGTCTCGGGGCTCGCGCCGATCAGACCGTCGACCGCGAACACCCAGCAATCCGGATACCCCTCGAGCAGCGACCGGACGAGCCGGCGCAGGTCTGACCCGGCCGGAACGGTGCCCACGATGTCGCGTGCGAGCACGACCTTGCCCACCTCGCGGGCGCCGATGGCCTCGATGGCCGTGCGGACGGCATCCTGATACCCCTCGGCACTCTGGCGACCGGGACCCAGGGTCGCCGACCAGTGGGGGCCGAAGGGCGAGCGCGGGGGCAGCTCGGGTTCGGGTTCGTCGGGGGTGTCGTCGAAGGCGAGGCGGGTGACCCAGGCGCGTCCGCCGTGGCGCCCGACGATCATGCCGGGAACGCGCAGAACGTTCTCGCGCTCCGAGCGGGGGTCGAACACGAACGAACCGAAGGCGACGAGTCCGGTGCCCGGCAGCTGCACGGGGTCGTCGACCTCGGCGGCGGCGGCGATCGCCCGCCAGCGCGCCGAGATCGTGGCATCGCCCGGCTGGTGCCCCGTGTAGCGCAGCGTCAGCAGGTCGCCGAAGGCCGCCAGCGATTCTCCCCGCCGCGTCCAGAACAGGGGATCGTAGGGGGTCGTATAGGCGAGCACGTCGTCCATGGGGGGCAGCTCGCGCGTGACCACGCGCAGGCGCGGCACGACGTCATCCGCGGGTTCCAGCACGTCTTTCAGCGTAGACCCGCGGCGCCGGCCGAGGCCGCGGACGCCGGGCGCGGAGACCGACGCCGGACGGCGTTTTAGACTCCGAGCATGGATAATCGCCCCGCTCCCGGCACCCGCCTGCTGTTCGAGTGGCGCAAGTGGGACGGCTCGCCGCACTGGGTGCAGGACAGCGTCTA
The DNA here is from genome assembly GCF_001424715.1 of Microbacterium sp. Leaf436. Classification (NCBI taxonomy): domain Bacteria; kingdom Bacillati; phylum Actinomycetota; class Actinomycetes; order Micrococcales; family Microbacteriaceae; genus Microbacterium; species Microbacterium sp. Leaf436. The sequence continues at coordinate 429,997 of NZ_LMRB01000004.1, read as the reverse complement.
CCTCGGTTCCGACGAGTGGGGCGAGTGGTTCGGCCAGCAGGTGGGGTGGCGCAGCGAACGGCCGGGCGCGGCCTTCGTCTGCCGCGAGCCCAACGTGACCCTGGTGCCGGCGAGCGCCGACTGGGCCTTCACCCACAACGCCGCACCGCATCCGGTCGCGGTGTACATCGACCTGGCGTGGGATGTGCGCTGGGGCGACGACGGCGTGCCGCGCGGCATCGACATGGACCTCGACGTCGTGCGCCGTACCGACGGCCGCGGCACCTGGGTCGACGATCGCGACGAGTGGGACGAGCACCGCGTGCGCTACGGCTACCCGGCCGAGATCGTGACGCACCTCGAGGCGACGGCGCTCGATCTCGAGCACCGCGTGCGCGAGGGGGTCGCCCCGTTCTCGGATGCCGTCACCCGGCCCTGGCTCGATCGGCTCGCGGCGCTGGCAACCCCCGGCGACCGCCAGGGTGACCCGGCCTAGACTCGACGGGTGAGCAGCGACCCCAACCGCGCCGACCTCGGTAAAGACCCGCAGCGCGTCAGCGGCATGTTCGACCAGGTGGCAGCGGCCTACGACCGCACCAACACCGTGCTGAGTCTCGGCAACGACCGTCTGTGGCGCGCCGCGACGCTGCGCGCCGTGGCCCCGCAGCGGGGGGAGCGCATCCTCGATCTGGCCGCCGGCACCGGCACCTCGTCGATGGCGTTCGTCCCGAGCGGTGCGCACGTCGTCGCCGCCGACTTCTCGCGCGGCATGATCGCCGAGGGGCGCCGCCGCCACGGCGACGTGCCCAACCTCGAATTCGTGCAGGCCGACGCCACCGACCTCCCCTTCGCCGACGCGGAGTTCGACGCGGTGACGATGTCGTTCGGTCTGCGCAACGTCAACGACCCGCGCCGGGCGCTGCGGGAACTGCGCCGGGTCACGCGTCCCGGAGGACGCATCGTGGTGTGCGAGTTCTCGCATCCGCCGTCCCCCGTCTTCAACGGGCTCTACCGCTTCTACAACGACCGGGTGCTGCCGATCGTCGCGCGCTCGGTCAGCTCGAACGCCGAGGCCTACGACTACCTCAACGAATCGATCCGCGACTGGCCCGATCAGCCGACGCTCGCGCGGTGGATGCGCGACTCCGGCTGGGACGACGTGGCCTACCGCAACCTGACGTTCGGCATCGTGGCGCTGCACCGCGGCGTCGTCGCGCAGAGCGCGTGACGCGCCGGAGGCCCCGGCCCGGGGTGTCACCCCGTCGAGATACTCGCGGCGGGGCGCAACGGCGCCAGGATAGGGTGAAAGCGTGACCCCGAGACCGCCCGCGGCCGGCACCCGCCTGTCGGGCAAGCTGGGCCTGAGTGACCGCATCTTCGCAGGCCTGCGTTCGCGCACCCTGCTCTCCACCGTCGAGGCCGGTCTCGCCCAGGTCGAGGGCACCCTCGAGGGCGAAGTCCGAAGCGCCGACCGTCTGGCCGACGTCACCGCCCGGTACCTGTACGAGGCCGGCGGCAAGCGCGTTCGCCCGATGCTCGCCATCCTCACCGCTCAGCTCGGTCGCGGAACGACGCCCGAGGTCATCGAGGTCGCCACGGCGCTCGAACTGACGCACCTGGGCTCGCTCTACCACGACGACGTCATGGACGGCGCCGACAAGCGCCGCGGGGTGCCCAGCGCCCAGACGGTGTTCGGCAACAACATCGCGATCCTCACCGGTGACCTGCTGTTCGCCCGCGCCAGCCAGCTCATGGCGCGTCGCGGTGAGCGCGCGATCCAGCTGCAGGCCGACACGTTCGAGCGTCTCGTGCTGGGCCAGATGCACGAGACCGTCGGCCCGCAAGAGGGCGACGAGCCCGTCGACTTCTACCTCAGAGTGCTCGCCGACAAGACCGGTTCGCTGATCGCCGCGGCCGCCCAGTCCGGCGTCATCTACTCGGGCGCCCCCGAGGAGTTCGAGAAGCCCATGGTCGTGTTCGGCGAGAAGGCCGGTGTGGCCTTCCAGCTGCTCGACGACGTGATCGATCTGTCTCCGGATCCCTCCGAGACCGGCAAGGTGCCCGGCACCGACCTGCGCGCGGGCGTGCCGACCATGCCGTACCTGCTGCTCGGTCACCGCTCCGACGCGGCCTCGGCCGACCTGCGTTCGCGCATCGACGAGGGCCAGGAGCGCATCGCCGCCGGGGCAGACCCCTCGATCCTCGACGCCGCACTCGCGGAGCTGCGCGATCACGAGACCACGCACGAGACGCTGAAGCTCGCGCACCAGTGGTCGCAAGAGGCCATCGACGCCCTCGCACCGCTGCCCGACGGCGCCGTGCGTGAGGCGCTGACGCGCTTCGCCCGCGCGGTCGCCGACCGCTCGGCCTGAACTTTTCCCACCCCCCCCCGATCCCGATCGAGAGGACCCCATGACGAAGCTGCGCCTCGCCATCGTCGGAGCCGGCCCCGCCGGCATCTACGCGGCCGACATCCTGCTGAAATCCGAGCGGCAGTTCGACGTGTCGATCGACCTGTTCGAGCAACTGCCCGCACCCTACGGTCTCGTGCGCTACGGCGTCGCCCCCGACCACCCGCGCATCAAGGGTGTCGTCACGGCGCTGCGCGAGGTGCTCGACCGCGGCGACATCCGCCTGTTCGGCAACGTGCGCTTCGGCGAGGACATCACCCTCGACGACCTCAAGCAGCACTACAACGCGGTGATCTTCTCGACCGGCGCGATCCGCGACGCCGACCTCGACATCCCCGGCATCGACGCCGAGGGCTCGTACGGCGCCGCCGACTTCGTGAGCTGGTTCGACGGCCACCCCGACGTGCCGCGCGAGTGGCCGCTCGAGGCGGAGTCGCTCGCGGTCATCGGCAACGGCAACGTGGCGCTCGACGTCACGCGCATGCTCGCCAAGCATGCCGACGACCTGCTGCCCACCGAAGTTCCCGACAACGTGTACCAGGGGCTCAAGGCCTCGCCCGTCACCGACGTGCACGTCTTCGGCCGCCGCGGTCCCGCGCAGGTGAAGTTCACGCCTCTCGAACTGCGCGAGCTGGGCGAGCTGCGCGACGTCGACATGGTCGTCTACGACGAGGACTTCGACTACGACGACGCGTCGCTGGCCGCCATCCAGACCAACAAGCAGGTCAAGGTCATCGACCGCGTCCTGCAGCAATGGCGCACCCGCCCGGGCGTGAACAACTCCGGCGGAGAAGCGTCGCGACGCCTGCACCTGCACTTCTGGGCCAAGCCCGTCGAGGTCGTGAAAGACGCCGAGGGCCGGGTGGCCGCGTTCCGGTACGAGCGCACGAAGCCCGACGCCGAGGGTGGCGTCGTCGGAACGGGCGAGATCCGCGAGGTGCCGATCCAGGCCATCTACCGCGCGGTCGGCTACTTCGGCTCGCCGCTGACCGGCGTGCCCTTCGACGAGCGTCACGGCGTCATCCCCAACCACGAGGGCCAGGTGCTCGCCGCCGACTCGAACGACCGCCTGCCGGGCGTGTACGCCACCGGGTGGATCAAGCGCGGCCCCGTCGGCCTCATCGGACACACCAAGTCGGATGCCATGGAGACGGTGCGCCACGTCATCAACGACCAGGGCGAATGGTGGCAGCCGGCCCACCCCGAAGAAGAGGCCATTCCGGCCCTTCTCGAGGAGCGCGGCGTGCGCTGGACCGACCTCGACGGCTGGCACCGCCTCGACGAGCACGAAGTCGCCCTCGGCGCCCCGCACGAGCGCGCCCGCGTCAAGGTCGTGCCCCGCGACGAGATGATCTCGATCTCGCGCGGCGAGTAACCCTCACGTTTGCACAGCGAGCCGCCCCGTCCGCACGGACGTGGGCGGCTCGCTGTCTTTGAGGCGCCGACGGGCCGGGCCGAACTCCTGAGTCATCGCGCGCCACAGCCCCCTCGGCGCGCCGGCGAGCCCGCACGGCCCGACTTCTCAGGAGTTCGGCCCGCCGTGGGGGTATGCCGGCCCCCGCCCCGCATGCCTAGGCTGGGGCGATGGGGGAGTGGCATCCGGACGTCCTCGGCGACGGCTTCGAACAGCAGACCCTGCCGCTCGGCGACGATGCCGAGGGGGAGGTCGTCGCGACGCTCGTGCGCGCGCAGCCGCGCGCCGGCGCCCGTCTGTTCGGTGAGTTCCGCGACATCGACGTGCTGTACGTGCACGGGTGGTCGGACTACTTCTTCCAGGTCGAGCTCGCCCGGTTCTTCACCGATCGCGGTGCCCGATTCTCGGCGCTCGACCTGCGCAACTACGGCCGGAGTCTGCGGCCCGGGCAGGCGCCGGGCTACGTCGCGTCCCTCGACGTGTACGACGCCGACATCGCGGCGGCCCTGGAAGCACTGGGCACCGCGCGCGAGGGGCGACGGCTCGTGCTGCTCGGACACAGCACGGGAGGACTCACCCTGACGCTCTGGGCGGCGCGGCATCCGGGGGTCGCCGACGCCCTCGTTCTCAACAGTCCGTGGCTGGAGCTGCAGCTCGGCCCGCTCGGACGCCAAGCGCTCGCCCCGCTGGTGAACGCCCGCGCGCGATTCGACCCGCTCGGCACGCACCCGGTCGTCGACCTCGGCTTCTACACGCGCGCGCAGCGTGAGCTGGGGACCCTGCCCGACAGTCCCGAGGGCTGGCGCCCGGCGCAGGGGTTCCCCACCCACCCGGGCTGGTTGGCCGCCGTCATCGCGGGGCACGCGCGGGTGGCATCCGGCGTCGACGTGGGATGCCCCACCCTCGTGCTGTTGTCGCAGCGCTCGACCTCGGCGCTCGGCTGGAACGACACGATGCTCTCGAGCGACTCGGTGCTCGTCGTCGACGACATCGCGCGCGCGGCCACCCGTATCGCCCGCACGGTGACGATCGCGCGCATCGACGGGGCGCTGCACGACGTGTTCCTGTCGGCGCCCGAGGCGAAGGACGCCGCGTTCACCGCGCTCGAGACCTGGATGACGCAGCTAGCGTAGAACGCGATCGAAGGAGCCCCATGATCCCCACTGCCGCGTCCGCAACCGAGCGCTACCGTGCCGCACGAGACGAGCTTCTGGCCGCGCGCACCGATCCGGCCCGGGCGGCGGGGTTCACCTGGCCGGTGCTCGACGGTGCCTTCAACTGGGCGATCGACTGGTTCGACCCGATGGCGCGGGGCAACGAGGCACCCGCGCTGATCGTCGTCGACGACGACGGCACGCGGCACCAGCGCACGTTCGACGAACTCGCGCGGCGGTCCGACCAGGTCGCCGCCTGGCTGGCGTCGCGCGGGGTGGCCCGCGGCGACGCCGTGCTGCTCATGCTCGGCAACCAGGTGGAACTGTGGGAGGCGATGCTCGCCCTCATGAAGCTCGGCGGGGTGATCGCTCCCACCACGACCGCGCTCGGCACCGCCGATCTCGCCGACCGCATCGAGCGCGCCGAGATCCGGCACGTGGTCGTCGGGGCGGCGGACGCCGCGAAGTTCGACGACCTGCCCGAGGGACTCGGCCGCATCGTCGTGGGCGGCACCCACGCGGGCTGGGCCGCGTACGACGACGCGTTCCTCACGGGGGCCCCGCCGACCCGGCATCCGGGAACCACCGCCGACGACCGCCTGCTGCTCTACTTCACCTCGGGTACCACCTCGAAGCCGAAGCTCGTCGAGCACACGCACGCCTCGTACCCGGTGGGACACCTGACGACGATGTACTGGCTCGGGCTCGAACCCGGCGACGTGCACCTCGCCATCAGCTCGCCGGGGTGGGCGAAGCACGCGTGGAGTTGCTTCTTCGCGCCGTGGATCGCCGGGGCGACGGTGCTGGCGCTGAACTTCGCGCGATTCTCGGCCGAGCGGTTGCTGGAGGAGCTGGAGAGCGAGGCGGTCACCACCTTCTGTGCGCCGCCGACGGTCTGGCGCATGCTCATCCAGACCGACCTGTCGGGGCGTCGCGGGAGACTACGCGAGGTCGTCTCGGCGGGCGAGCCGCTGAACCCCGAGGTCATCGCCGCGGTGCAACGCGCCTGGGGCCTCGACATCCGCGACGGGTACGGGCAGACCGAGATGACGGCCGTCGTCGCCAACACTCCCGGGGCGCCGCTCGTACCGGGATCGATGGGGCGCCCGCTGCCCGGGTGCCCGGTGGTGCTCGTCGATCCGCTCACCGGCGCGCACGCCGACGAGGGCGAGATCTGCCTCGATCTGACCGAGCGTCCGCTCAACCTGATGACGGGATACGTGGGCGACGCCGAGCGCAACGCCGAAGCCTTCGCCGGTGGCCTCTTCCACACCGGCGACGTGGCCCGGCGCGACGAGACCGGCAGCATCACGTACATCGGGCGCACCGACGACGTGTTCAAGGCCTCGGACTACAAGATCAGTCCGTTCGAGCTCGAGAGCGTGCTCATCGAGCATCCGGCGGTCGTCGAGGCGGCCGTGGTCCCCGCTCCCGATGCGGTGCGCCTCGCGGTGCCGAAGGCGTACGTGGTGCTGGCCGCGGGATACGAGCCCGGCGACGAGGTGGCCCTCGACATCCTGCGCTACGCCCGCGAGAAGCTCGCTCCGTACCAGCGCGTGCGCCGCATCGAGTTCCACGACCTGCCGAAGACGATCTCGGGCAAGATCCGCCGCGTCGAGCTTCGCCAGCGCGAAGAGGCCGCCGCGCGCGGTGAGGTCGTGTGCGTGGAATGGACGGATGCCACCCTGCGGGGCTGATCCGCGCGCCGCAACGGTTCGCGCCGGCCTCGTCGGCGTGTGAACATCGACTCATGCACCTGCTCGACGACCGGCCGACCGCGCACTCTGTCGCGGCGACCCCTGCCGCGGTGACCAGACACGCCGTCCTGCGGTGCGGCGCGCGCGGCGGGCGGGGCTGAGTCCGCCGTGCGACAGCGAGTGGCGTGGCTGATCGGCGCGGGCATCGTGCTCGTCGCGATCGGTGTCGCCGTGCTGCTGGTCATGACCGCCGGTTCGCGCGCGGAGCCGAGCTCTCCGGCGACGGCGACGCCCTCGGCATCCGTCACCCCCACGCGATCTGCCACCCCCACGCGGTCGGCGACTCCCACGCGAACCCCCACCCCGACAGCCACGCCGACCCCCACGGCGCGGCCGGGAACGGCTCTCGTGACGCGCGGCGAGGGCGGCACGGTGCGCATGCTCGTCGCCGGCGACTCACTGGCCGCGGGCTTCTTCGCGTCGCAGAAGGTTCGGGGCTTCACCTCTCTCGTGGCGGATGCCGTCGGCCCGGTCGAGATGACCACCGCGGCCCAGGCGCACCAGACGCTCACCACCGTCGCCGCCATCACCGACGTGCCCGACGACCTCGATCTCGCGGTGATCGAGCTCGGGACGAACGACGTCGGCCTGCCCACTCCGGTGGCCGACTTCGAGCAGCAGTACGTCGGACTGCTCGATCGCATCCGCGCCTCGTCGCCGAAGGCCGCGCTCGTCTGCCTCGGTACCTGGACGAGCGACGGCGCCGCGTACGACGAAGCGATCGCCCGCACCTGCGCCGCGCGGGGCGGGGTGTACGTCGGGCTCGCCGACGCCTTCTCGACTTCCGCGTACCACGGTCCCGAAGGGCGAGACTCGTTCGCCGGCACCGGCGACTACTTCCACCCGAACGACACCGGGCATCGCGCGATCGCCGACGGTGTGCTGAAGGCCCTCACCTACTGAGCCGCGCGCGAGCCGGGAGCGCCGCGCGTCACACCGGTTCGGTCGTGCGGATGAGGCCGCAGCTCACACACGACCACGCCACGAGAAACCGCTCGTCGTCGAGGATCTCGAACGAGAGCGGGTCGCCGCAGGTGGGGCAGGGGAGCGGGCTCGGCCGGCTGGTCATCGCACGGAGGTCATGTCAGACCCCGACGAGCGGAATTGCCGCGCCGGCGAGCGAGAAGCTCGGCTCGACGCGGACGGCCACGAGGTGCTCGGGGGAGGGTCAGCGGTAGTTGGTGAACTGCAGGTCGACATCGAGGTCGGCGGCCTTGAGCAGGCGCTGCACTTCCTGCAGGTCGTCGCGCGACTTCGACTGCACGCGCAGTTCGTCGCCCTGGATCTGCGACTTGACGCCCTTGGGACCCTCGTCGCGGATGATCTTGTTGACCTTCTTCGCGTCGTCCTGCGAGATGCCCTCCTTCAGCGTGGAGGTGATGCGGTACTCCTTGCCGCTGGCGACGGGCTCACCGGCATCCAGGCTCTTGAGCGAGATGCCGCGCTTGATGAGCTTCGTCTGGAAGACGTCGAGAACGGCGTTGGCGCGCTCCTCGGAGTTCGCCTTGATGACGATGGAGTCGCCGCTCCACGCGATCGACGCGTCGGTGCCCTTGAAGTCGTAACGCTGCTCGACCTCTTTGTGAGCCTGGTTCAGCGCGTTGTCGGCTTCCTGTCGGTCGATCTTGGAAACGATGTCGAAGGAAGAATCAGCCATGGTCCGATTCTATTCGCGGGCCCCCGATCCACACCCCCTCGACATCGCCCGCCCCGTCTCGGTATGCGCGCTCGTAGACTCGGATGCCATGCGAGCACTCACCGAGAACGAGCTCCGCGCCGCGTTCGTCAACGCCGCCCCGGACGAGGTGCGCGTTCTGGCGCTTCCTCACGACTTCGTGCTGACCGACTGGGATCACCTCGACTTCCTCGCCTGGCGCGATCCGAGCACGCGGGGCCGCGGATACCTCGTGATCGAGCGCGACGCGGAGCCGATCGGAGTGCTGCTGCGCGCCGCCGACGGGCAGTCGCGCGCCCGGTCGTCGATGTGCAACCTCTGCCACACGATGCAGCCCGGAGATCAGGTGACGTTGTTCACCGCACGCAAGGCCGGCGCGGCCGGTGAGCACGGCGACACGGTGGGCACCTACATGTGCGCCGACCTGTCGTGCCACGAGACGGTGCGCCTGGCGGCACCCCTCGCCCCGAGCGAGATCCGCGCGAGCGTCGACCGAAAGATCGACGGCACGCGGCGCCGCACCGAGGAGTTCGTCGCGCGCGTGCTCGAGACCGCCGAGGTGACGCGATGAGCGGGCGGGTCGTCGTCATCGGTGACGCCCTCATCGACGAGCTGCGCGACGAGACGGGTGTGCGCGAGTTCGTCGGCGGCGCGGGCCTCAACGTCGCGGTGGGGCTCTCGCGCCTGGGCGTTCCGGCATCGCTCATCGCGATGGTGGGCGACGATGCGGCGGGCGAGCAGATCCGCGATTTCCTCGCCGAGCACGGCGTCGAGCTGCTGGCGAGCCCGTCGGAGCACGGTTCGTCGCGCGCCGTGAGCACCCGCTCGACGGGCGGAGAGCCCGAGTACGTCTTCAACGACGCGGCCCAGAACCGGCGGGTGCGCTACGGCGACGCGGAGCGCGCGGCGATCGCCGACGCCCCCATGGTCGTGGTCAGCTGCTTCCCCTTCGACGACGCGGAGCAGACCCGCCTGCTGATGGATGCCACGGCCTCACCGTCGACGCCCCTGGCCATCGACCCGAACCCGCGCAGCGGCATGCTGCACGACCGCGCCGCGTTCGTGCAGGGCTTCGAGCGGGCGGCATCCGGAGCCCTCTTAGTGAAGGTGGGCGACGACGACGCGCAGCTTCTCTACGGTGGCTCGCTCGACGACCTGCGCGTGCGGCTCGTCGGCCTCGGCGTGCGTGCCGTGCTGGCGACCTACGGCGCGGGCGGCGCCGCGATCGACGCCGCCGGAACCTCGGTCGCGCGGGGGATCTCGGAGCTTCCCGGCCGCATCGTCGACACGATGGGTGGCGGCGACGCCGTGCTGGCGACCACCGTCGCGCTCGTGCGCGACCGCCTTCCGGTCGACGCCGAGGAGTGGGATGCCGTGCTCACCCGCGCCATGGATGTCGCGGCCGCCACTTGCCGCCACGAGGGCGCCCTGCTGCGCACGCCGGAGTGACCCCACCGTGGTTGGAGGCACCCTCTGCGAGATAGTAGAGTGGTTTCTCGCGCCTCTGGTCGACTGAACAAGCCGGGCGGGCGCGCATGGCGAGTTACCCAAGCGGCCAAAGGGATCTGACTGTAAATCAGACTGCATTGCATTCGGGGGTTCGAATCCCTCACTCGCCACAAAACGTCCGTCTCTCGAGACGGACGTTTCCTGTTTCAGGAGACTGCGTCCGGAGCGCCCCTCAGCGGTGTGCGCTCGCTCTCGCAGCGCTCGGCCCCACTCTCCCAGTCGTCACACCGGCACCCTCGGTATGCGGTTGATTGCCCCGCCCGTGAGCCGAATCGCGGTGACCGACGTGATGGCGCCCGCGGCCAGGACCGCCGCGAGGACGACCAGCTGAAAGCGTCCTGCCTCGACGGGTGAGAGTCCGCCGAAGATCGCTCCCACGAACGCTCCGGGCAGAACGACCACGCCGGTCGTCTTGACCTGGTCGATCCCGGGGAGGAGGGCGTCGTGTACCGCGCGCCGCCCGAGGTCGCGGGTGGCGCGGCGAGGTGTCGCTCCCAGCGCCAACCAGGCTTCCACTTCGGGCCAGCGGTCAGCGCGCAGCTGCGCGTAGGTGCGACCGGTCACCGAGGCGACGGTCATGGCGTTGCCGATCACCATCGCCCCGACCGCGAGCACGAACCGAGGGGAGTATTCGACGGCGCCGGTGAGGAACACCACGCTTCCGGCCACACCCACCCCGGCGAAGAGAGCAAGCGCCGTCCGCCATGCCTGAGAGGGCGGATCTCCGATGCGACTCGTCGACACCGACACCGCCACCAGGAACATCACCACGAGCGCGACGCCCACCCAGACGGCATCCTGGATGACCCCCGTCAAGATGACGCTGAGAAGGGTGAGCTGCACGGTCGCCCGCACGAGAGCAAAGGCCGGACCGTGCCACCGCGGCACTCCCGAAGCGAGTAGGATGCTCACCGCGATGCCGGCGAGAACCACAATCGCCACCGCCGTGCGCACCAGCACATCGACTGTAGGCATGCCGAAAGAGTACTGGCGGTGCGGAACATCGTCGTCTGCCTGGCCTACGTGCACGGGCGCGACGGGTACCGCGAAGCGTTCGCCGATCTGCGGGCACAGTTCCCAGACTTGTGATGCCGGGAGCTCGGCGCGCGTCAGACCGAGGCGGCGAGCAGGGTCTTGGACTTGCCGTTCAAGAAGTTGACGAGCGCGCCGAGCACGTTCACCTCGTTGCCGAGGTTGACCAGCGCGACGGCGTCCAGCTCGATGGTGGCGTCTCGCGCTTCCATCGTCGCCGTCCAGATCCCGTCACCGCCGGTCACGGGCTGCAGGTAGGTCACGGTCTTCGCCTCGCTGAGGTCGACGACGATCAGACCCGAGTCGGGATCGGTTTCGTCATCCTGCTCCAGGAGGCGGATGTCGCTTCCCGTCAGGTAGCCGAGGGCGCGGAATTCCGCGAGCCACTCCTCGAGCAGGTCCTTGTTCAGCAGGCGGCGTACCGGCACGGCTCTCTCCGATTTCTTCGCGCGAGATCGCGCGTCACCACATTATGTCGGGTGCGGAGAGGTTCGGCTTCGTGCGTTCAGGCGGCGCGCATCGATCGCACGGGCGTGCGGGCGGGGGTGCGGGTCGCCTTCTCGGCGACCTCCCACTCGCGCACGTCGATGACGAGACCCGATGCGGCGTTGGACTGGTCGGCCAGCGTGCGCAGGTACTCGCCCACCAGCTGCTCGGGCTCGACGGATTCGAACACGAACCGCAGGGGGATCGAAGGCTGCAGCCAGATGGTGGAGCGTCCGGGATCCTGCTCCGTGCCGGTCCAGGTGAACGTGAACGACTCGCCGCGGCGCAGCTTCGTCGAGGCGATGACCTTGATGTAACCCATCAGGCGATCGGGAAGAAAAATGGGGGCGGTGTCGGAACCGTAGTAAAGAGTGGCCATTGCGATCTCCTAGAGTCGGGGTCGGCGGGCTAATCACTAAAGTAGCACGTATTTCACAAACTTAATTAATTATCTAAAATGTTCACGACCTTGAGTAAGGTAGGCCTTGCAGTCGGCCGGATTGCCCAGGACTGAGGAGGTGCGGCGTTGACGAATCCCTCGGTGTTGACCGCAGCGCTCGATGACTACGTGTCCGCACGTGATGATGCCGTCGCGAAGGCGAGAGCGGATCTGTCGGTCAGCGAACTCGAGGCGACGGCTCTGTGCTGCATTGCCGACGAGCCCGGCATCCGCCCCTCGATCCTGCGCTCGCATCTGGGTGTGACCGCAGCCGGGGTCACCACGATGGTCGATCGTCTGATCGGACGAGGCCTCGTGCGCCGCGAGCTCGATGCCGAAGACCGTCGGGTCAACCACATCCACCTGGAGATCGACATGGAGCAGGAGCCCTGGGCGGCGCTCCGGCGTTTCCCCGTCGAGGTGGACGCCGCCGTGCGCGCCGAGTCGCGCGATGTCGTCGAGGTGGCCGCCGAGCTGCTGCGTCGCATCACGGATCGCGTGCGCACCTTCAGCTGAGCGGGTGCCTCGGCGCCGTCATCGCGGACTCTGCGCCGTCGGGCCTCACGCGGCCTCCTTCGAGCCGGATGAGGTGATCGGCGTCGGCGATGAGCCGGTCGTCGTGGCTCACGCACACGACCGTCGCCCCACGGCCGACCTCGTGCGCGATGGCAGCACGGTTGAGTTGCGCGCTCGCCGCGTCGAGTCCGGTGGTCGGTTCGTCGAGCAGCAGGATGTCGGCTTCGCGGGCGAGGCCCTGGGCGAGCAGCGCCCGCTGTCGTTGTCCCCCCGAGAGTGACGAGAACGGATGCCGTGCCAGCGGCGCGATATCGAGTCGCTGCATCGCGCCGTCGATGGCGGCCCGGTGCGCGGCGGTGAGTCGCCGGAGCGGCCCCGTGCGTCCCCACGCCCCGACCGACACGACGTCACGGACGGTGAGCGGGAGGTGGGGCGAGACGGCTGCGCGCTGCGGCACGAAGGCGCGCGTGCGCTGCGCGACCTCGACCGTGCCGGTTGACGGCTCCCGTGCGCCGGCGAGCACCTCGAGCAGCGTCGACTTGCCCGCACCGTTCGGGCCCACGATGACGGTGAGCGCTCCGGCGTGCAGATCGACGTCGACGCCGTCGAGGGCGAGGGTGCCGGAGTAGTCCACGCGCAGGGCGCGTGCGAGGACGGCGGTGAGGGGCATGGCATCCATTGTATGAGTTTGAGAATCGTTCTCATTCTCGATACGGTCGGGCATCGTGACCTGGCTCCTCGATCCCTTCTCTCTCGAATTCGTGCAGCGCGCGCTGCTCGGGGGAGTGCTCGTCGCCGTGCTGTGCGGCGTCGCCGGTACGTGGGTCATTGTGCGTGGCATGGCATTCCTGGGCGAGGCACTCGCCCACGGCATGCTGCCCGGCGTCGCTCTCGCCACCGTGCTCGGCCTTCCGGTTCTGCTGGGGGCGGCCGCCAGCGCCGTCGTGATGAGCCTCGGCATCGGTGTGCTGCAGCGGCGCGCCCGGCTCTCGTACGACACGAGCATCGGCCTGCTCTTCGTCGGAATGCTCGCCCTCGGCGTCATCGTCATCTCGCACGCTGGCAGCTTCGCCACCGATGCCACGGCGATCCTGTTCGGCGACATCCTCGCCATCGGCGCCGGTGACCTCGTCGTGCTCGCGGTGGCGGCAGGCCTGGGCATCGCGGCGGCCGCGGTCGCCCATCGTGGCCTCGTCGCCCTCGCCATCGACGAGCGGGTCGCCCGGGTGCTCGGCCTCGGCCCGCGCGTCGCGCAGACCGTTCTCGTCGGGCTCGTCACCCTCGCCGTCGTCGCGTCGTACCAGGCCGTCGGCTCGCTGCTGGTGGTGGGCCTGCTCATCGCGCCCGCGGTCGCCGCGCGCCAGTGGACCCACCGCATCGCCACGACCATGGCGCTCGCCGCCGTGATCGGGGCGGTCGCCGTCGCCGTCGGCCTGCTCGTGTCGTGGCACGCCGCGACCGCCGCCGGCGCGACCATCGCCGCCACCGCCATCGCCGCGGCCGGCGTCTCGTGGGCCCTGCGCGCCTGCCGTGACGCCGCGCGCCGTCGCGTGGCATCGCCTGTTCTCGTTCCCGCCTGACCGGAAGGCCCCCATGCCCCACCCCGACTTCCCCCGTCGCCTCGCGCCCCTCAGCGTGGTGCTGCTCCTCTCGCTCGCCAGCTGCGCCGCGCCCACCGCCGCCCCCGACACCGCACCCTCGACCGACACGCACGGCGAGATCGCGGGTGCCGCCGAACTCGCCGAACCCGCGGTGGGTCTCACCTCGATCGACGGCGACGGCCGCGTCTCGCACCTCGACCTGCTCGACGAGACCACGACCACGCTCGGCACCGTGCGCCCGCCCTCGGCGGTGCACTCGGACGGCCGGTACCTCTTCGCCGCCGACGACACGGGCGTCTCGATCGTCGACAGCGGCGTGTGGACCTGGGACCACGTCGATCACTTCCACTACTACCGCGCCGACGCCCGCCTGCTGGGCGACGTCGAGGGTGAGGGAACCGCTGTCGTGGCGACCTCGAACTCGTCGACCACGGGCGGGACGGGCCTGTTCTTCCCCGGATCGGGTGAGGCGGTGCTGGTCGACACCGAGGCGTTGTCGAGAGGCGAGGTCGTCGAGCGGTTCCGCCTGTCGACGTCTCCCGGTGGCGGCCTCGTCGTGCCCGCCGGATCGTTCGCCGCGGTGGCCGCGGGCGATGAGGTGACCCTGCACGACGCCGACGGCGCCGAGGTCGGCGAACCGGCCGTGTGCATCCAACCCGCGGGGACGATCACCACCCGCGTCGGAGCGGTGATCGGATGCCAGGACGGCGCCCTCCTCATCAGCGTCGACGACGACGCACCCGTCGTCGAACGCATCGCCTACCCCGCGGGAACGACCGCGCCGCGGGCGACGGCCTTCGCCAACCGCGAGGGACGCCCGAAGGTCGCCGCGGTCGCCGGGGACGCCGGGGTGTGGATCCTCGACACCCGCGAGCGCACGTGGACCCTGCTGCCCACCCCCGAGCCGGTCGTGCAGGTCACGGCGGTCGACGACAAAGACGCGAACCTCCTCGCCCTCACCCCGGACGGGCGGGTGCTCGTGCTCGATGGTGAGACGGGCGCGCAGCGCGCGGCATCCCCCGCCCTGGTGGGAGCGAGCCTCGCCGCGGGGCAGACCGTCAGCCTGGTCGCCGACCAGCAGCGGGCGTATCTGAACGGCCCCACCGAGAGCCGCATGTGGGAGATCGACTTCGCCGACGCCGCCCGCGTCGCCCGGGAGTTCACGCCTGAGCGCGCGCCGCTGTTCTTCGCCGAGACGGGACGCTGACATGAAGAGAGCTCTGGCCGTCGCCCTGACCGCCGCTCTGCTCGCCCTCACCGGGTGCGCCGGGGGAGCGGCATCCGATCGCCCGCTCGTGGTGGTGACGACGAACATCCTCGGCGACGTCGTGTCGCATCTGGTCGGCCACGACGTCGAGGTGCTCACCCTGATGCGGCCGGGCGCCGATCCGCACTCGTTCGAGATCTCGGCGGCGGAAGCCGCGCGCCTGCGCTCGGCCGACCTGCTGGTGGCCAACGGCATCGGCCTCGAAGAGGGGCTGCAGCAGCATCTCGACG
Source organism: Microbacterium sp. Leaf436 (assembly GCF_001424715.1). Classification (NCBI taxonomy): domain Bacteria; kingdom Bacillati; phylum Actinomycetota; class Actinomycetes; order Micrococcales; family Microbacteriaceae; genus Microbacterium; species Microbacterium sp. Leaf436. The sequence continues at coordinate 414,527 of NZ_LMRB01000004.1, read as the reverse complement.
CGGCCTCCGCCGACGGGGTGACCACTTTCGTCGCCGGCGACGCGGTCACCGTGCTGCCGTACACCTCGACCGATGCGGGTGGTGCCGACGATCCGCACTTCTGGACCGATCCCGCCCAGATGGCCGCGGTCGTCGACGCGCTGACCCCGGTGCTCTCGCGTATCGACGGGATCGACGCCGCCGCGGTCGCCGAGCGTTCGACGGCGTACCGCGCCGAGATCGAGGCCCTGGATGCCGAGATGACGGCCGCGTTCGCCGCGATCCCCGCCGAGCGTCGGGCGCTCGTGACCAACCACCACGTCTTCGGCTACCTCGCCGAGCGCTTCGGGTTCCGCCTGGTGGGGGCCGTGATCCCCGGTGGCACCACGCTGGCGGCGCCGAGCACGAGCGACCTCGCCGACCTGGTGTCGGCGATCGACGAGGCCGGGGTGCCCACGATCTTCGCCGAGTCGTCGTCGCCCGACCGTCTCGTCCGCGCGCTCGCCGACGAGGCCGACCGCCACGTCGAGGTGACCGAGCTGTTCACCGAATCGCTCACCGACGCCGACGGCGGCGCCCCCGACTACCTGACCATGATGCGCGTCAACACGGAGCGCATCGCCACCGGCCTGTCGCCGTGAGCGACCGGCCACCCACCCAGAAAGAGAATCACATGCGCACCTCTTCCCACCGCCGCGGGGACGCCCTCCGTCGTGCGGGCCTGCTCACGCTCGCGGTCGGCGCGACCGTCGCCCTGTCGGCGTGCGCCGGCGGCGCCGGCACCGGTTCGGCTGCCCCCGCCACGAGCTCGGCCCCGTCGTCGACGAGCGACACGGGCACCCGCGTCGCCCTGTCGTACCCCGGCGGCATCGTCGTGCTCGACGGCGAGAGCCTCGAGACGATCGGCGACTTCTCGTCCGAGGAGTTCACGCGGCTCAACTCCGCCGGTGACGGCCGTCACGTCATGGTGACCACGAGCGAGGGCTTCCAGGTGCTCGATGCCGGCACCGCGTCGGAGCAGCCGGAGCTCACCGACCTCGTGTTCCCGGCGTCCAAGCCCGGTCACGTCGTGACGCACGGCGGCAAGACCGTGCTCTACGCCGACGGCACGAGCGACTCGACGATCTTCGACACCGATGCCCTGCTCGCCTCGACCGATGCGCTCCCCGCCGTCGAGACCGTCCCGGGCGTCGAGGCGCACCACGGGGTGTCGATCATGCTCGAAGACGGGTCGTTCGTCACCACGGTCGGCAACGCGAACGGCCGCACGGGCATCGCCGTGACCGACGCATCGGGTGCGACGATCGCCCAGGATGCGACCTGCCCCGGCGTGCACGGCGAGGGCACCGCGAAGGACGAGGTCGTCGTCTTCGGCTGCGAGAACGGCGCCCTGATCTACGACGACGGCGAGATCACGAAGGTCGACGCCCCCGACCAGCCCTACGGTCGCACGGGCAACCTCTTCGTCAGCGAGACCAGCCCGCTGGTGCTCGGTGACTACAAGGACGACCGCGACGCCGAGGGCTACCTGCTGCAGCGCGTCTCGCTGATCGACACCGCCGCCAAGACGCAGAGCGTCGTCGACATGCCCGCCGGCGCCGAGTACACGTTCCGCGACCTGGCCCGCGGCCCCGAGGATCGGGGCTACATCCTGGCGTCGGACGGCGCGATCCACGTCCTCGACCTCGAGAAGGGGGCCTTCACCGAGGCCTTCCCCGTGATCGACGCGTGGGAGGGGCCGGCCGAGTGGCAGGACGCCCACCCCGCCATCAAGGTGTCGGGCGACATCGCCTACGTCACCGAGCCGGCGAAGAACGCCGTGCACGCGGTCGACCTCACCACCGGTGAGATCACCGCCACCGCGACCCTCGACGTCACGCCCAACGAGATGGCGCTCACGCGCTGAGCATCACCGGCCGCTCCGGTCGTACGCCACCTGCAGTGCTCCCCGCACCGCGCGTACGCCGGGGCGGTCGGCCGTTCCGCGGCGGACGGCGGTGAACACCTCGCGCCGGGGTTCGCCGGGTAGGCCGACCAGGCGCACGGGCGGATCCTCGCCGGCGAAGACGAGGTCGGGGATCATCCCCACCGCGTGACCGGATGCCACGAGCCGCGCGTGCGCGGTCAGATCGGCCATCTCGAAGCGCACGTCGGGCTCGAACCCCGCCGCGCGGCACTGCTGCGTCGCCCATTGACGCGCGGCCGTGCCCTCGGGCTCCATCACCCAGGCGCGGTCGCGGAGGTCGTCGAGCCGCTCGGTGGGATCGGTGCGCGCCACGGCGAGGCGGATGGCATCCCGTCCCAGCAGGCTCCGCTCGATGCCGTCGCGGTGCTCACGCGTGTGCCCCGGGTACTGCTCGGCGACGGCGAGGTCGAAGCCGCGGGCGGCCACCTCGAACAACCCTTCTTCGGGGGCGAGCTCGGCGACTTCGACGCGCAGCTGCGGTTCGGCCTCGGCCAGGGCGTCGAGAGCGCGGGGGAGGAGTCCGTGGGCGGCGGACTGCATGACGGCCACGCGCACGGGAGCGAGCGAGGGGCGCAGGTGTTCGAGCTCGGCGCGGGCCGCTTCGTCGGCGGCGAGCATGCGGGCCGCGTGTGCGGCGAGGGCCGCACCCTGCGCGGTGAGGCGCAGGCGTCGACCGTCGGGTTCGAGCAGGGCGACGCCGGCCTCGCGTTCGAGCAGAGCCAGTTGCTGCGAGATCGTCGACGGACTGTACGACAGGGCCTCGGCGACGGCCGCGAGCGTGCCCCGGAGTGACAGCTCGTGCAGCAGGCGCAGACGGCGGAGATCGAACATGGCATCCCTTCGATGACATCGAACATAACTCATCGTTAATCATCGCTTTTCTCGAATGGATGCGAGTCCCATGCTGATCACATCCGAGGAAGGACCGCCATGTCGCTCACCGATGCCCCCCGCACCACGTCCGGCACCACGCCCCAGAGTCTCGTCTCACCCGCCGAGCTCGCCGACGACGCGATCGCCCTCGTGCGCCGCTGGCTCGCCGAGAGTCGCGACGAGCCCGTCGACGCCGCCGCCGAGCGCCTGGCCGGCGTGCTGCGCGATCCGCACGGACTCGACTTCACGGTCGGCTTCGTCGACGGAGTCGTGCGCCCCGAAGACCTGAGCGTCGCGGCGCGCAACCTCGCCGCCCTGACCCCGCTGATCCCCGGGTTCCTCCCCCTGCACCTCAAGGCCGCGATCCGGCTCGGCGCGTTGACCGCGCCGATCCTTCCCCGCGTCGTCGTGCCGGCGGCGCGCACGGCGCTCCGCTCGATGGTGCGTCACCTCATCGTCGATGCCAGCGACCGCAAGCTCGGCGACGCCATCACCTCGATCCGCGGCCGGGGCGACGGCATCCGTCTCAACGTGAATCTGCTCGGCGAGGCCATCCTCGGCAAGAAAGAGGCCGCGCGCCGCCTGGCCGGCACGCGCAAGCTCCTCGCCCGTGACGACGTCGACTACGTCTCGATCAAGGTGTCGTCGACCGTCGCCCCGCACACGCCGTGGGCGTTCGACGCCGCCGTCGCCGACGCGGTGGCGGCGCTTCGCCCCCTCTACCGGGTCGCGAAAGAGACCGGCACGTTCGTCAACCTCGACATGGAGGAGTTCAAAGACCTCGACCTCACCCTCGCGGTCTTCGAGACCCTGCTCGCCGAGCCCGAGTTCCACGACGTCGAGGCCGGCATCGTGCTGCAGGCGTACCTGCCCGATGCCCTCGCCGCGATGATCCGCCTGCAGGAATGGACCGCCCGGCGCGTGGCATCCGGGGGTGCGACGATCAAGGTGCGCGTCGTGAAGGGCGCGAACCTCCCCATGGAACGCGTCGACGCCGACGTGCACGACTGGCCGCTGGCCACCTGGCCGTCGAAGCAGGCGACGGATGCCTCTTATAAGGCGGTGCTCGACTACGCGCTGCGTCCCGAGCACGCGCAGCACGTGCGCATCGGCGTGGCCGGACACAACCTCTTCGACGTCGCCCTCGCCTGGCTGCTCGCGGAGCGGCGCGGGGTCACCGGCGGGATCGACGTCGAGATGCTGCTCGGCATGGCCACCGCGCAGCAGGCCGTCGTGCGCCGCACGGTCGGCTCGATCCTGCTCTACACGCCCGTCGTGCACCCGCAGGAGTTCGACGTCGCGATCGCATACCTGATCCGCCGCCTCGAAGAGGGCGCGTCGAGCGAGAATTTCATGTCGGCCGTCTTCGACCTCGACACCCACGCGGCGCTGTTCGATCGCGAGCGCGACCGCTTCCTGGCCTCGCTCGCCGACATGCCCGAGGGCGTACCGGCGTCGAACCGCGTGCAGGACCGCACCGCGCCGGCGCCCGCGGCTCCCGCCACGGGCTTCCACAACACCCCCGACTCCGACCCCGCGATCGAGGCCAACCGCGGCTGGGGCGCCGGGATCGTCGCGCGGATGCAGGACTCGACCCTGGGCAGCGACACGATCGCCGCGCACACCGTCACCGACGCCGACGCCCTCGACGCCCTGATCCGCGAGGCCGCGATCGCCGCCACCGCGTGGCGCGAGCTCGGCGCGGGGGCGCGCGCCGCGATCCTGCACCGGGCGGGCGACGCGCTCGAGAAGCGTCGCGCCGACCTGCTCGAGGTCATGGGCGTGGAGTGCGGCAAGGTGTTGGAGCAGAGCGACCCCGAGGTGTCGGAGGCCATCGACTTCGCGCACTACTACGCCGAGCAGGCCCGCACCCTCGACGACGTCGACGGCGCCCGCTTCACGCCCGTGGGCGTCACCGTCGTCACCCCTCCGTGGAATTTCCCCGTCGCGATCCCCGCGGGATCGACCCTCGCCGCGCTCGCCGCAGGGTCCGCCGTGGTCATCAAACCCGCTGCCCTCGCCCAGCGCTCCGGCGCGGTGATGGTCGAGGCGCTGTGGGAGGCCGGCGTGCCCCGCGAGGTGCTCAAGCTCGTGCAGCTGTCGGAACGCGATCTCGGCACGCAGCTGCTCACGCACTCCGCCGTCGAGCGGGTCGTGCTGACCGGCGCGTACGAGACGGCCGAGCTGTTCCGCTCGTTCCGTCCCGACCTTGCGCTCCTCGCCGAGACGAGCGGCAAGAACGCCGTGATCGTGACGCCCAGCGCCGACCTCGACCTCGCCGCGAAAGACGTCGCGATGTCGGCCTTCGGCCACGCGGGGCAGAAGTGCTCGGCGGCCTCGCTCGTCGTGCTCGTCGGGTCGGTCGCCCGCTCGCGGCGCTTCCGCGACCAGCTCGTCGACGCGGTGACCTCGCTCGAGGTCGGGATGCCGTGGGATGAGGCCTCGCGCGTGGGACCGCTCATCGAGCCGGCCAACGGCAAGCTGCTGCGGGCACTCACCACGCTCGAGCCCGGCCAACGCTGGGTCGTCGAACCGCAACGTCTCGACGACGAGGGGTCGCTGTGGCGCCCCGGCATTCGCGAGGGCGTGCAGGCGGGCAGCGAGTTCCACCGCACCGAGTACTTCGGACCGGTGCTGGGCATCATGACCGCCGAGACCCTCGATGAGGCCATCGAGATCGTCAACGCCATCGAGTACGGGCTCACCTCGGGCCTGCACGCGCTGGACGAGGCCGAGATCCAGCGGTGGCTCTCGCGCATCGAGGCCGGCAACGTCTACGTCAACCGCGGCACCACCGGCGCGATCGTGCAGCGCCAGCCGTTCGGCGGATGGAAGAAGTCGGCCGTCGGCGCGGGCACCAAGGCCGGTGGGCCGTCGTACCTGTTCGGATTCGGTTCGTGGGCGGATGCCGAGACCTCGGCGTCCCGCTCGGGCGATGCGCTGACCGCCCCGGCGCTCGCGGCGGTTCCCGCTGCCGACCGCGACTGGCTGGCATCCGCTCTCGCGAGCGACGCCGCCGCCTGGGCCGCCGAGTTCTCGCTGGCCCGCGACGTGACCGGCCTGGAGTCGGAGCAGAACGTGCTGCGCTACGGCACGGTGCCGGTCACCGTGCGGCTCGACGACGCGACCGAGACGGCGCTGGTCCGTGTCGTCGCCGCCGGCGTGCGCGCCGGCGCCCCGGTGACGGTGAGCACGGCCCGCGCGCTGTCGCCCGCCGTGCGCGCGTGGCTCGAGGGCGTGGGAGTGCGCGCAAGCGTCGAGGACCCCGCCGAGTGGCAGCGCCGCGCCGCGCGTCTGGCGCGCACCGGCGGGCGGGTGCGCCTGCTCGGCGGCTCGACCGTCGCGATGGCCGACGCCGTGGGCGGGTCGCCGTCGGTCGCCGTCTACGCGGGCGAGGTCACCCGCGCCGGGCGCGTCGAGCTGCTGCCGTTCCTGCGGGAGCAGGCCGTGTCGATCACGGCGCACCGCTTCGGAACGCCGCGCCGGTACGTCTTGCCGCCGCTCGTCACGCGCTGAGCGCACGCGGGCCCCGCGGCTGTCGCGGGGCCCGCGTGGGTGCTCATCACGCGGTTCCGGTGGTGGCCACCCGCGCGGCGGCGCGGCGCACCGAGTCCGGAACGCGCGTTCCGGGGTGCGTCTGCGCAGACGTCCTCGGCTCGTCGGCGACCCAGCGCAGGGGGAGGGTACCGGCCCAGACGGCGCGGTCCTCTCCGTCGTCGTCCTCCTCGACGACCGAGCCCGCGTTGTCCTTGACGCTGGCCTCGACGAGGGGGATGCGCAGCACCATCGTGGCAGCGAGCTCACGGGCCGTCATGGGGCGGACGTCTTCGCTCCGGCCGGGCATGAGGTGCTCCGACAGTACGAGCAGCGCCGCCTCTTTCTCTTCGGGCGGCACGACGGATGCGACCCCGTGCACGACCGCGCACCGGTACCGCATCGAGCTGTCGAAGAGCGACCGCGCGTACTTCAGGCCCATCAGGTGGGTCACGGTGATGCAGACCGGGGTGCCGGCGGCGATGCGTCGGAAGAAGTCGCTGCCGGTGGATCCATGCAGCAGGAGGTCGTCGCCGTCTCGGGCGATGCCGATCGGCAGCGCGACCGGGCGGTCGTCGCGCACGAGGGCGATGGTGGCGGCCAGGGCGCCGTCGATCACGTCGTAGAGCGCGGTGCGGTCGGTGACCTGGTGGTGCGGAAGGCGGCGCACCCGCGTGCGCGCGGTGAGGGGAAGATCGGTCATGGTCCGATTCCATTCGCTCGCGTGGTCCATCACATAGTCCGCTTCTCGCACTTTCGTCTGGACCAGTGCGAGACTGTCGCCGTGATCTCCCTCGGCATCCTCGATCGATCCTCCGCCGTGCCCCTGCACGAGCAACTCGCGCACGGCCTGCGCGCGGCGGTGCTCGCGGGGCGCGTCGACGGGGGCGAGGCGGTCCCCTCGACGCGGGCGCTGTCGGCCGATCTGGGGGTCGCGCGGGGGACGGTGGTCGCGGCCTACGAGATCCTCGCCGGCGAGGGGTACCTGCTCACGCGGCCCGGGGGCGGAACGGTCGTCGCCGACATCGCCGTGCGCACGCCCGTCGCGGTCGCCGATGCGCCGGACCGCCCCGTCGTGGAGCCCGCGGTACTCGACCTGCGGCCCGGGCGCCCGGGCACGACCGGTCTCGCCGATGCCGCGTGGCGCTCCGCCTGGCGGCGGGCGAGCACCACCGATCCCGACGCCGACGTCGCCGACCCCGCGGGCGCCATGGCGCTGCGGGCCGAGATCGCGCGGCACCTCGGGCGCACGCGCGGCGTCGACGTCTCGGCCGGCGACGTGCTGATCACGGCGGGCACCAGCGACGCGATGCTGCTGACGCTGCTCGCGCTCGCGCCGCGCGGTGACCGGCAGCGCCTGCGCGTCGGTATCGAAGACCCGGGGTACCCCCGCGTGCGCATGATCCTGCGCCGTCTGGGGATCGAGGCCGTCCCCGTGCCTGTCCGTCTCGGCTCGGGGCTCGACCTCGACGCGCTCGAGCGGCAGCGCGATCTCGACGCCGTCATCGTGACCCCGAACCACCACTACCCCCTCGGGAGTCGTCTGGATGCCGAGGACCGCGCCCGCCTGCTCGCCTGGGCCGCGCGGGACGACGTGGTCGTCGTCGAAGACGACTACGACAGCGAGTTCCCCCACGGGCGCGCACCGCTCCCGCCGCTGCACCTGCTCGATCCGGCGCGGGTCGTGCTGATCGGAAGCCTGTCGAAGGTGCTCACCCCGGCCGTGCGGTGCGGCTGGATCGTCGCGACCGGCGCGGTGGGGGAACGCATCCGCGCGGCGCGCGACGACCTCGACTCTCCCGTTTCGCTCGTGCAACAGCACGCGCTCGCGCTGTACCTGGCCGAAGGAGCCCTCGCCCGCCACACCGCGCGGCGGCGGCGCGAGTACCGCCATCGGCGCCGCCTGCTGCTCGAGGCCTTCGCGGGTGTGCCCGGCGTCGAGCTGGCCGCCACCGACGGCGGACTGCACGCCGTGGCGCTGCTGACGGGCGGCGGCGAAGGCGCCGAGAACGACGTCGTCTCGGAGCTGAGCGCGCGCGGCATCCGCGTGGCGCCGCTCGCGGGCTACGCGGTGGGCCATGACTCCGCCGGGTCCGCCGGTTCAGCGGCGAGCGATCCCGCCGTCGTCCCCGCGCGCTCCGAGGCGCCGGCGGGGATCGTCTTCGGATACGCCGAGCCCTCGACGGTCGCCCTCGTCGAGGCGGTCGGCGTGATGCTCACCGTTCTACGGACACACGCGCGCGGGGGCGAGGCGCCGACCCGGACGCCCGGCCTCAGCCGAGCTGAGGGCTCCACACCCTAGGGCGCTCACCGCGGCGCGTCGTCGACCGGAGGGGCAAACCGTCGCCGAGCGCCCCCGTGTTCCTCACCGCTCGAGGATCTCAAGCGCCGCCATGGCCGCGTTCTGCCCGGCGATCCCGCTGACGGCGCCGCCGCGCTGCGCACTCGAGCCGCACAGCAGCACGCGAGAGTGCGGGGTCGACACGCCCCACCGCGCCGCCGGCGTCGTGGCCGGCGCCGCGAGCCAGGGCCACGACAGCCCGCCGTGGAAGATGTCGCCGCCCACCATGTTCAGCGACCGCTCGAGGTCGCTCGTGGTGCGCGCCTCGATGCAGAGCCGCCCGTCGGGCGCCCGAAAGATGCAGTCGCGCAGCGGTTCGGCCAGCACCGAGTCGAGCGACTGCTGCGCCGCAGCCAACAGGCGCGCTCCCGCGGCGACGGGATCGGTGTCGTCGATCAGGCGGTGCGGCACCTGCAGGCCGAACATCGTCAGGGTCTGTGCCCCGCTGGCCCGCAGGTCGTCGCCGAGGATCGACGGGTCGGTCAGCGAGTGGCAGTAGATCTCGACGGGAAGCGGCTCGGGGATGAGCCCCCCGGATGCCGCGACGTACGCGGCATCCAGCTGGGTCATCGTCTCGTTGACGTGGAAGGTGCCCGAGAACGCGGCCTCGGGGGTCACCGAGGAGTCGCGCAGCCGCGGCAGCCGCGACAGGAGCATGTTGACCTTGACCTGCGCGCCCTCGGGCGCCTCGGTTGCGCTGGCCGGGGATCCCCCCGCGGTGAGCAGGTCGTCGAGCACGGCGCGACCGACTCCGCTCAGCACGAGCGTGCCGTGGTACACCTCGGAGCGGTCGGTCATCGTGTGCACGTCGCCGTCGGGCGAGATCGAGATGACGTCGGTGCCCGTGACGATCTCGGCGCCGGCCTCGAGCGCCGCGCGTTCGAGCTCGGCGGCGACGGCGCCCATGCCGCCCACCGGCACGTCCCAGTGCCCGGTCTCGCCGCCGATGACGTGGTACAGGAAGCAGCGGTTCTGCGCCAGCGAGGGGTCGTCCGACGAGGCGAAGGTTCCGATGAGGCCGTCGGTGAGGGCGATGCCGCGGGCGAGATCGCTGTCGAGCGAACCGCGCAGCAGGTCGCCGAGCGGACGCTCGGTCAGCGCCGTCCACAGCTCATCGTCGCCCACGCTCTCGCGCACCTCGTCGGCCGTCGGCAGGGGACCGGTCATGGTGGGGAAGATCGCGCGACCCAGCGGGGCCAGGCGCTCGCCGAACGCGGCGAACCGCTCGGCCTCCCCGGTCTCGCCGAGGGTCCGCGCGAACGAGGCGGCGGTCGCCGCGGCATCCTGGGTGTCGACGAGGATGCCACGGGTCGGGTCGTGCGGGTCGGGTGTGTACGACGAGTAGCGACGCCGACGCAGGTCGATGCGCAGCCCCAGATCGTCGATGATCTTCTGCGGCAGCAGGCTCACGAGGTACGAGTAGCGCGAGAGGCGGGCATCGACCCCGGCCCACGGGCGCTCCGACACGGCGGCACCGCCCACGGCATCCGATCGCTCGATCACCACCACGCGGCGCCCGGCGCGGGCGAGATAGGCCGCGGCGACGAGGGCGTTGTGCCCTCCTCCCACGATGACGACGTCGTACCGGCGAGTATCCGAAGCGGTCATGCCTCCACGCTAACGACGGCGACGACTTCTGCGGAGGGGGTGGCGCAGTAGCGTGGATGCCATGACTCTCGCTGCGGAACTGCTCGACATCGCCACGCGGATCGTTCGGGAGGCGGGCGAACTCGCGCACCGTCGCCGCATCGAGGGGGTGACGGTGGCCGCCACCAAGTCGGCCGCCGCCGACATCGTCACCGCCGCCGATCGCGAGGTCGAAGCCTTCATCCGCGCCGAGCTCGCGCGGGTGCGTCCCGATGACGGCTTCTTCGGCGAGGAGTCCGGCGCCGACGTGGGGACGAGCGGCATCACCTGGGTGGTCGATCCGATCGACGGCACCGTCAACTACGCCTACGGCATTCCCGCCTGGGCCGTGAGCATCGCCGCGGTCGAGGGTACCGCCGACACCGCGACGTGGACGGCGATCGCCGGCGTCGTCTTCAACCCGGTGACGGGTGAGCTTTTCCGCGCCTCGCGCGGCGGGGGAGCCTGGCTCGGCGATCAGCGCCTCTCGGTCTCGGCCCACGTGGGAGAGGCGGGCGGTCTGGTGGCGACCGGCTTCGGATACAACCCCGCGACGCACGGTCCGGCGCTGGCGCAGCTGTCGCGCGTCATGCCCATCGCGCGCGATGTGCGCCGTATCGGCGCGGCCTCGCTCGACCTGGCCTCGGTCGCCGCGGGCCGCATGGACGCCTACTACGAGCGCGGGACGCAGCCCTGGGATCACGCGGCGGGAGCCCTCCTCGTCGAGGAAGCAGGCGGGGTCGTGGGTGGCGCGCCGGGTGGTCGTCCGGGGAACGGAATGGTCATCGCCGCGGGCGCGGCGTTCTACGCGCGCCTCGAACCGCTGCTCGACATCGAGGGGTGAGGCCCGGGGGCGCTCATGGCTTTCCCAGACCGCCCGAGGTAGTGTGGTTACCTGTTCGTTACTTTCCGCGACCCGAACCCGCGGAAACGGCCAAGCCCCACAGCCCGAAGCCGTCGCGCTTGCGACACGACACGAGAGCCACCGCGCGTTGCCGTCAGAAGCCTTTTCGACTGAGCCTGCCCATACTCGGCGGTCTCGTCGCCCCCTCGCTGTTCCCGCCTCCGAAGCCGCTCCCCGGCTGACCCGCGCCGAGATGCGCCGCCTCGCGGTGGGTGACACCGCGCAGAGCGACACCGCTCAGAGCGACGACTCGCGCAGCGAGCTCGCCGCCGCGACGGCGATCGACGACGCGGCCCTCGCCGCACAGATGTCGTCGGAGCCCGCCCCGGTCGACGCCGAGGTCGCCGCGCAGTCCGAGATGCTCGAGACCGTCGCCGCCGCCGTCATCGAGACGGTCATCGCCGCGACGATCGAGCCCACGCTCCCCGAGGTCTCGGCGCCCGGTGCCGCTTCCGCTGCCGACGCCGACGCCCTCGAGGTCACCGTCGTCGACGAGCGCCGCACCGCCGACGCCGATGTCGCCGTCATCCTGCAGAGCGCCGACACCGACGTCGCCACCACCCCGGTGGCACTGCCCACCTCTCCGATCACCCTGCCCGTGACGCGCCGCGCGCGGCGTCGTCCGCAGGCCGCGGTCATCATCGACAGCACGCAGGCCGATGACGCATCGCCCGCCGTCGAGATCCCGGATGCCGCGTCGCCCGAGGGCCATGGCGTGCCCGCGACCCCGACGGCCACCGATGACGACTCCGCCGACGAGTTCGCCTCGGCCGCCCGTCTCTTCGCGTTCACCGGTGAGACCGCCGTTCAGCGGCCCGCGCCCGTCGCCACGGCATCCGAGCCCGTCGTCGAGGGGCTGCCCGCCGCGGCCGCCGCTCCCCGCACGCGTCGGAACGTGCGCCGCATCGCGACCGCATCGTTCTCGGTGGGCGTCATGGGCGTCGTTGGCCTGCTGACCGTGGGCATGACCATGCCGGTCAGCGCGCTCGCCTCGGCGAACGGCACCGACAGTGTCACCGCCCCCGCGACCGCCACGACGCGCCTCGCGCTCGGTGGCGACGTGCAGGGCGGCGACGCCACGGACGCGATCCAGGCGTACGTCGCTCCCGCGCAGGCGCAGGCCGCCGTGGTCGACCGTGCCGATGGATACAGCGCGACGACGTACGCCAAGATGGCGGCCGACTCGGGCATCACGAACCCCTCGAACTTCTACGTCAACGACCCGACGGCGCCCATCCAGTGGCCCTTCGCCGTCGGTGTGCCGATCACGTACGGCTTCGGCATGCGCGACGGGACCATGCACGAGGGCGCCGACTTCGTTCCCGGTGAGGGCTCGCCCGTGCAGGCGATCGCCGACGGCACCGTGCGCATCGCGACCGAGCAGGGCGGCGCCTTCGGCGTCACCGTGCTCATCGATCACGAGATCGACGGACAACTGGTCTCGAGCCGCTACGGACACATGCAGTACGGCTCGCTCCAGGTCACGCAGGGTCAGCACGTGAAGGTCGGCCAGTTCCTCGGACGCACCGGCAACACGGGTCGGTCGTTCGGTGCGCACACCCACGTCGAGATCCTGCAGAACGGCACCACGCCGATCGACCCGATCGTCTGGCTGCGTCAGCACGCCGGAGGGTGATCAATCGATTCGTGTGAGAGTGTCGCGGTCTGATATTCTCTTCTAGTTGCCCGGAGTGATCCGGGTACGCCCCGATAGCTCAGTGGCAGAGCACTTCCATGGTAAGGAAGGGGTCGTCAGTTCAATCCTGACTCGGGGCTCAAGGCATTCTCATCGTCATCGGAATGCTGTGCGGCGGGGTAGCTCAGTTGGTGAGAGCGCACGACTCATAATCGTGAGGTCGCGGGTTCAAGCCCCGCTCCCGCTACGTCAGCCCCCGGAATCGTGCGATTCTCGGGGGCTTCGTCGTGTTCGCAGGTGCGGTCACCCCGCGACGCGGAGGTCATTCTCGGCGACGAGATCGAGCTGTCTCGGAAGGTCATTCCCCGCCGCCAGTAAGGGGGGCGGTTGTGTGCCTGACGGCGGGGACAGTGCAGACGCTACACGTCTTTGTCCCCCAAATGGGGGACAAGGCTTCTTCTCAGGAAGAAGCGCAGCGATGAGCCGGTGGCAGTAACCGCCGCCGCGCGCGAAAGCGCGAATCCCCGTCTCGCCCGGTCGATCGAGGTGCAGGGTGAGGAAAGTTGACTGCTTCGAGCGCGTTCACGCAGCTGGTGGAAGGCGGCATCCATATCGATGTGGTGAACGTGCGACACACGCTCGCCGGCGCCCAGGCGCGCACGGTCGAGGCGAGCGGCGCACGTCGCAGCTCCCCGGCGACGTTCTCCCGCAATCTCTTCGCCGTCGGGGGTTCGTCTCTGCTGGTGCTTCTCGCCCTCACCGGCATGGTCTTCCTGCGATGACGTTCTGTGCTCAGTGAATCCGCCCGGAGGGCAGCGCGCTCGCGCGAGCCGCGCCGTTTCGCGATAGCGCAACCCCGGTCCCGAACACCGACGGCGGGCCTAGGTTTCGGGGTATGTCCCACACCATCGAACGGCTGCACATCAGCGTTGAGGGTGTCACGCACGCGCTTGCGCCCCTCGAGACGGTCGGCAACCTGAAACGGGATATCACCGAAGTCGTTCGAGCCGGGGGAGGGTTCGTCGACGTGTCCGTCGACGGAGGCCAGCGGCTCAGCATCTTTTTCAGCTCCACGACCCCGGTGACGATCTCGGCGAAGACGGTGCGGGTGGATGCCGACATCATCGACGCGACCCGTCCGACTGCGCACGTGGGCGACATCGATCCGTACGCCAGCGGCTACGTGGACCTCATCTAACGCCGCAGGCCGACCCTGTCGACGCACTTCGACCCCGGCATCCGCCGACGGGAGACGTTCCGGCAAGACGGCGCGCCGCGTGCGGGCGGGGTCGGGATCCGCCCTGTGGTCCGTTTGCACCTCTCGCAACGTCATGTGATCTGCTCGAAGCATGTCCATCGCAGCTCACTCCGAGAGGTCCGCCATGCGCCCGTTCCCCGCCCCGCCCCGTGAGGTCCTGATCGGCGACGCCGCGGCGTTCGTCGGCATCACTCCCCGGGCGATCCGGCATTACCACCAGGTCGATCTGCTGCCGGAGCGTGAGCGGGGCGCCGACGGTCGCCGCCGCTACGGGTACGAAGACGTCATCCGTCTGCTCTGGATCCGGCGGATGACCGACGCCGGAATCGCCCTCGACGACATCCGCGAGGCCTTCGCCGACGCGGCGCCGGGCGGTGACGGCGGTGCCGAGGCGGTCGAGAGCGTCCTCGCGCGCCTGGACGATGCCCTTGCCGCGCAAGAAGCCGAGTTGCGGCGCAAGCGCGCTGCGGTGCAGCGGATGCGCACGCACGGCAGCCGGCGTGGACTGCTCGACGACATCGTCTCGCGCCGCCTCGAGGTCGCTCCCGAGGGCTCGCTGCGCCAAGACGACCTCGACGCGCTGCTGGTCACCGAGCGGATCTTCGGTCCGCTCGGTGCCGCCGTCCAGGCGGGCCGCTTCGTCGCCCTGGCCTCGCACCCCGATCTGCGCGCCGAGTCCGACCGCGTCTCTGCCGCCGAGGAGGCGCTCGACGACCTGGTCGCCGTCGATGACCCCCGGGTGGCGCAGATCGCCGCCGAGCGGCACGCTTTCGAGACCGCGCTGATGCGCGTCGTCGAGGAGTCCGGCCAGCTCGAGGAAGACGACGCGATCTTCGATGCCTGGGACGAGTCGCACCCATCCGAGGGCGTCGACACGGTGCCCGGCCCTCACCCCGCGAGGCAGGCGCGCGCGCGGAACGCGGCCGACATCATCTGGGCGATGCCCTACGACTTCTCTCCGGCCCGCCTCCGCTGCATGGAACTGGCGGTGCGCCTCGGGTCGTCGGAGGCGACGGCCCCCTGAACGGGCGAACGCAACCGCCCCTCGCGCGTGCGTCCGGCGGGCGCGAGGCCGGCGCCCCGATAAAGTGAGCCGCGTGAGCGCGACGGGCGACGGCGAGGGTGCGACGGGCGAGTTCGTCCAGTCGCTGGCCCGCGGCCTCGAGGTGATCCGCACCTTCGATGCCGAGCACCCGGCCCTGACCCTCAGCGAGGTGGCCCGTCGGGCGGAGCTCACCCGTGCGGCGGCCCGACGTTTCCTGCAGACGCTCGAGACCCTCGGGTACGTGCGCGCCGACGGTCGCGTCTTCTCGCTCACCCCGCGCGTGCTGGAGCTGGGTTTCAGCTACCTCTCGGCCCTGTCGCTGCCCGCTCTCGCCCAGCCCCACCTGGAACACCTGTCTCGCGAGGTCGGTGAGAGCGTCTCGGCGGCCGTGCTCGACGGCGCCGAGATCGTCTATGTCGCCCGCGTCCCCACCCGTCGGATCATGAGCGTCGGCATCACGATCGGCACGCGGTTCCCCGCGTACGCCACCAGCATGGGGCGCGTGCTGCTGGCGGCGATCCCCGCCGAGCGTGCGCGCGAGGTCGTCGCGGCGTCGCATCCCGAGCGCCTCACCCCGCGCACCCGCACCGACGTCGACGCGATCGTCGCCGAACTCGACGCGGTGCGCACCCAGGGGTGGGCGCTCGTCGACGGCGAGCTCGAGGAGGGCTTGCGGTCGCTGGCCGCTCCGCTGCACGACCGCTCGGGAGCGGTGGTGGCGGCGGTGAACATCTCTGCGAGCGCCCGCGGCGACGCCGACGCGTGGCGCGACGCCTGCCTCCCAGCCTTGCGCGTCGCCGCCGCCGAGATCGACGCCGACATCCGGCTCGTCTGACCGGTACCCCGCTGTCCCGTGGCGGCGACGGATGCCGGATCGGGATGCCAGGGACTCGTGCGAGACGGTGCGCTCGATCGACCCTTGTCGCCCGCGCACGTCGGGAGTACAGTGTTCGCAAGACGTACGAGTGTGCGCCAGGCGAACAACCGGAAGGTTCTCCGCATGATCGACAAGACCGTTCCCGACCTCGCAACCGCCGTGGCCGGCATCTCCGACGGTGCGACCGTGATGATCGGCGGCTTCGGTCGCGCAGGTCAACCCGTCGAACTGATCGACGCGCTCATCGCGCACGGCGCGAGCGACCTCACCGTCGTCAACAACAACGCCGGCAACGGCGACACGGGCCTGGCCGCTCTGCTCGCCGCGGGGCAGGTGCGCAAGCTGATCTGCTCGTTCCCCCGCCAGAGCGATTCGTGGGTGTTCGACCGGCTCTACCGTGAGGGCGAGGTCGAGCTGGAGCTCGTGCCGCAGGGCAACCTCGCCGAGCGCATCCGCGCCGCGGGCGCCGGCATCGGCGGATTCTTCACCCCCACCGGCTTCGGCACGCAGCTGGCCGAGGGCAAAGAGACGCGGCGCATCGGCGACCGCGATTACGTGCTCGAGTACCCCATCCACGCGGATGCCGCGCTGATCAGCGCCCGCGCCGCAGACCGGTGGGGCAACCTCGTCTACCGCGAGACGGCGCGCAACTTCGGACCGATCATGGCGGCGGCCGCCACCACGACCATCGTCCAGGTCGACGAGGTCGTCGAACTCGGCACCCTCGACCCCGAGACCGTCGTCACCCCGGGCCTCTACGTCGACCGCGTGGTCTCGGTGGGTGAGCGTCGGTGGCTCCGCGAGGGAGCTTTCGTCGGCGGCGTCGACATCGAGGGCCGGGCTCTGGCCGAAGAAGGGGCAGCACAGTGACCACCCGCATCTCCCGCACGGATCTCGCCGCGCGCGTGGCATCCGACATCCCCGAAGGCGCCGTGGTGAACCTCGGCATCGGGGCGCCCACCCTCGTGGCCGACTACCTGCCCGCGGGTCTCGAGATCGTGCTGCACACCGAGAACGGCATGCTCGGAATGGGCCCCGCGCCCGAGCGTGGACGCATCGACCCCGACCTCATCAACGCGGGCAAGCAGCCCGTGACCGCCCTCGCGGGGGCGGCGTACTTCCACCACGCCGACTCGTTCGCGATGATGCGCGGCGGCCACCTCGACGTCTGCGTGCTCGGTGCCTTCCAGGTGTCGGCGGGGGGAGACCTCGCCAACTGGTCGACGGGTGAGCCCGGGGCGATCCCCGCGGTCGGCGGTGCGATGGACCTCGCCATCGGCGCGAAGGACGTGTACGTCATGACCGACCTGCTCACGAAGGCCGGCGAGCCCAAGCTCGTCGCCGCGTGCACCTACCCGCTCACCGGCGTGGGCTGCGTCTCGCGCGTCTACACCGACCACGGCGTCTTCGACGTCACCGCCGAGGGCTTGCGCGTACGCGAGCTCTTCGGCGACAACACGCACGCCGAGATCGAGACCCTGCTCGGTCTCACCCTCATCGAACAGGACGCCTGACATGCCCGCTTCGTTCGTCTACGACGCCGTCCGCACCCCCTTCGCGCGCCACGGCAAGGCCTTCGCCGACGTGCGCCCCGACGATCTCGCGGCGACCGTCATGGCATCCGTCGTCGAGCGCACGGGGATCGACCCGGCCCGCATCGAAGACATCGTCTTCGGCGACGCGAATCAAGCGGGCGAAGACAACCGCAACGTGGCGCGCTTCGGCGCGCTGCTCGCGGGCTTCCCCTCGTCGGTGCCCGGCACGACCATCAACCGGCTGTGCGGTTCGTCTCTGGATGCCGTGATCCAGGGCTCACGAGCGATCGAGGCCGGTGATGCCGAGGTGATCCTCGCGGGCGGCGTCGAGTCGATGACCCGCGCGCCCTTCGTGGTCGAGAAGAGCCCGCGCCCCTTCCCCGCCGCGAATCAGACGATGTGGAACACCTCGATCGGCTGGCGCATGACCAACCCGCGCCTGCGCGCGGAGTGGACGATCTCGAACGGCGAGAGCGCCGAGAAGCTCGCCGAGATCTACGACATCTCGCGCCAGCAGCAAGACGCCTTCGCCGCCCGCAGCCACCGCCTCGCGGCGGCAGCGTGGGCCGAGGGGCGCTTCGACGACGAGATCGTGCAGGTCGAGGGTCACGCGCTCGCCCGCGACGAGGGCATTCGCGACGACTCCACCGCCGACGTGCTCGCCGGGCTCCGTCCGGCGTTCCAGAAGGACGGCACGGTGACGGCGGGCAACTCCTCGCCCATCAACGACGGTGCCTCGGCCGTGCTGTTGGGCGCGGAAGGGGCACTGGATGCCGAGCCCCTGGCGCGCATCGCGGGCCGCGCCGCGTTCGGCAACGATCCCGACGTGTTCGGCATCGCGCCCGTCGAAGCGGCCAACCGCGCGCTCGCCCGCGCGGGCCGCACGTGGGCCGACGTGACCTTCGTCGAGTTGAACGAGGCGTTCGCGTCGCAGTCGCTCGCGTGCGCGAAGCTCTGGACCGAGCTCGACCCGGAGCTGCTGAACGAGACCGGCGGCGCGATCGCCATCGGGCACCCGCTCGGCGCCTCGGGCGGACGCCTCATCGCCCGCGCCGCGCACGAGCTGAAGCGCCGCGGCGGCGGTGTCGCGGTGACGGCGATCTGCATCGGCGTGGGTCAGGGGCTCGCGGTGGTACTGGAGCGGTAGGGCTCCGCGCCTCGCGCGGGGTCGAGGGCGGTTCAGTCCGTCACGACTCGTCGGCCCAGCGATCCCGCGGGCGATCGTCGTCGTCACCGCGCGGGGAACCGGGCTCGGACCACTCCAGCTGAAAACCGCACTCCCGGCATTCGTCGGCCCCGCCGCCCTCTTCGAGCAGCGGATGCATCGTCACGCCGCACGAGGGGCAGATCGGCTGCGCGCCCTCGTCGTAGTGGTCTCTGTAGGTCATGACCATTCCGCTCGTCACCGTGGGTCGCGGGCATCGCCCGGCATTGAGGATCGCAACCCCGTTGCCCCTCGGCTTGTTCCTCGTCCACCGGGGTGTCGGTGGTCGCCGCTACGGTCGTCTCATGGACGACCTCCCCGCCGCGCGACTCGGCCTCGGTCTCGCCGCCGTCGGCCGCCCGGCCTACATCACCACCGGGCGCGACGACGACCTGGGCGACCCGGCCGACCGCTCCGTCGAGGCCCTGCAGCAGCGCGCGCACGCGCTGCTCGACGAGGCGTGGTCCCTCGGCATCCGCGTCGTCGATGCGGCGCGGTCGTACGGCTACGCCGAGCGGTTCCTCGGCGCGTGGCTCGCGCGGCATCCCGAGCGGCGTGCCGAGCTCACCCTCGGATCGAAGTGGGGCTACGCCTACGTCGGCGGGTGGCGAATGGATGCCGCCGTGCACGAGCGCAAAGAGCACTCGGTCGCGATGTTCGACCGGCAGTGGCCCGAGACCCTCGAGGCGCTGGGCTCGGCCCCCGATCTGTACCTCGTCCACTCCGTGACGCCCGAGAGCCCGGCGCTGAGCGACGCCCTCCTGCTCGGCCGACTGCGCGGACTGGCGGGCAGCGGCGTGCGCGTGGGGCTGTCGACGAGCGGTCCGCATCAGTCACGCGTCGTCGATGCGGCCAGGGATCTGCCCGATTCGCCGTTCTCGGCCGTGCAGGCCACGTGGAACCTGTTCGAGCCGTCGGCGGCTCCCGGCCTCGCGCGCGCCCACGATGCGGGATGGACCGTGGTGGTGAAGGAGGCCCTGGCCAACGGCGAGCTCGCGGCGACTCCCGCCGACCCCGACCGCGTGGCGGCGGCATCCGGAGTCTCTCCCGATGCCTTCGCGCTCGGCGTGGCACGGGCACAGCCGTGGGCCGACATCGTGCTGAGCGGGGCGAGCACGCCGGAGCAGCTCCGCCGCGGAGTCGACGCGCGCCCGGTCGTGATCGACGAGGCCACGCGCCGACGATGGGCGGTCGAGCCCGACGAGTACTGGCGACGCCGATCGGAGCGCCCCTGGCGCTGATCACCGTGCGTCCCGTTTGCTCCCCGGGATATCTGGCGGCGAAGGGCACACCGCGCGGGTCGTGCGCGGCGGAGAGCCGGGCTCAGTCGGCGTCGGCGATCAGGTTGGTGATGCGGGCCGTGGCGACGAGCCGATCGTCGTCGTCGGTCACGCGGATGTCGTACGTCGCGACCCGACGACCCCGGTGCGCGGGCGTGGCGACCGCGTGGAGGGAACCGGACCGCACCCCGCGGTGATGCGTGATGTTCAGGTCGACGCCGACGCACACCTTGCCCAGGGTGCTCGCGTGGATCATCGCGGCCCACGAGCCGACGGCCTCGGCCAGGGCGGCGGTGGCGCCCCCGTGCAGGCGTCCGAGTGATTGGGTGTTGCCGTGGACGGGCATGTCGGCCGCCACCCGTTCCGCCGACTGCGCGGTGACCGTGATGCCGAGGCGCTCGTCGAGCGCGCCGGGGACGATGGTCCAGGGGGTCATCGTTGTCTCCTTCCGCGTCGCCCTTGCTCGGGTCGCGCACCTCTGACACTATTACTGAACGCTCGGTTGGTAATAGTGTCGATCGAGTCTTCCCGCCCCTGCCCCACAGAACGATGGAGTTCTCATGGCCTCGCAGACCGCCGCAACCGTCCCCGCCACCGGGTTGAAACGCGAGGAACGGCGCGTCCTCGCCGGCACCCTCGTGGGCACCTCGATCGAGTGGTACGACTTCTTCATCTACGCCCAGGCGGCGGGCCTCGTGCTCGCGCCCCTGTTCCTGGCGCCCCTCGCGCAGTCCGATCCCGGACTCGCGCAGGTGCTGTCGTGGGCGACGATCGGCATCTCGTTCCTCTTCCGCCCCCTCGGCGCCGTCGTCGCGGGCTACCTCGGCGACCGCCTGGGGCGCAAGAAGATGCTCGTGCTGACCCTCATCATGATGGGTGTGTCGACGGCCCTCATCGGCGTGCTGCCCACATATGCGGCCATCGGCATCGGCGCCCCCATCCTGCTCATCCTGCTGCGTGTGCTGCAGGGCTTCTCGGCCGGTGGCGAGTGGGGCGGTGCGGCTCTGCTCTCGGTCGAGCACGCGCCGGTGAACCGTCGCGGCTACTTCGGCGCCTATCCGCAGATCGGCGTCCCGATCGGCATGATCCTCGCCACGGCCACCCTGTGGATCCTCACCTCGTCGATGTCGGCCGAAGCCTTCCTCGCCTGGGGCTGGCGCGTGCCGTTCCTCTTCTCGATCGTGCTGATCGTCGTGGGCTACGTCATCCGCCGCTCGGTCGAAGAAAGCCCCGTCTTCGAAGACCTCGTGCGCCGCCGCAAGGAATCGTCGGCCCCGCTCGGCCAGCTGTTCCGCAAGAACTGGCGCGAGGTAGCCCTGACCGCTTTCGTCTTCATCGGCAACAACGCCGCCGGCTACCTGCTGATCGCCTTCTTCGCGACGTACGCGGTCACGGCGCTCGGACTCGAACGTCCCACCGTCCTGCTGGCGACGACCCTGGCATCCTTCGGCTGGCTCGTCTTCACCCTGTGGGGCGGTCGGCTGTCGGACCGACTCGGGCGCGTGCGCACCTTCCAGCTCGGCTACCTGATCCTGGCGGTCTGGGCCGTGCCGATGTGGTTCCTCATCGACACCGGGAACATCGTCTGGTACTTCGTCGCCCTGTTCGTCATGACGCTCGGCCTCGGCCTGTCGTACGGTCCCCAGGCGGCGCTGTACGCCGAGATGTTCCCCGCGAACGTGCGGTACTCGGGCGTCTCGATCGGGTACGCCCTGGGGGCGATCATGGGCGGTGCCTTCGCCCCGATGATCGCCGAGGCGCTGTTGCGCTCCACCGGAGCATCGTGGACCATCGGCCTCTACATCGCGGTGGCGGCCCTCGTCTCGCTCGCCGCGGTCTCGCTCATCAAAGAGACCAAGGGCGTCGACCTGCGGGCCTGACCCCGGATGCCGACAGAGGGGCCTCGCGCGCGGCGCGGGGCCCCTTCGGCGTGCGGGTTCAGTCCGTGCGCAGGCCGTCGAGCGCGATGCGCACGATGTCGGCGCCGAGACGGTCGCCGTCGACGCTCCCGCCGGGTCGGTACCACTCGACGACCGAGTTGATCATGCCGAACAGCAGTCGGGCGGCGACCGCGGCATCGACGTCGTCGCGCACCCCGCCTTCGGCTTGCGCGGCGGCGACGAGATCGGTGACGCGGTGGTCGAAGACGCGGCGGCGCTCGAGGGCGGCCCGCTCGACGTCGCCGTTGCCGCGCACCCGCAGCAGCAGGGTGACCGCGGGCAACTGCGCGACCAGCACGTCGGTGGCCCCCGTCAGAACGAAGCGCAGGCGATCGGATGCCGCGCCCTCGCGGGCGCCGGGCTGCTCGAGCACGGCCTCCAACGCACCGAGAGCGGCGTCGAGGGCGACCGCCAGAAGCTCCTGCTTCGACGAGAAGTGGTGGTACAGCGCCGATTTCGTCAGGCCGAGGCGGCGCGCGATGTCGGCGACGCTCGTGGCGTCATACCCCTGCTCGTTGAACAGCTGCACCGCGACGGCGAGAAGACCCTCACGGTCGTAACCCGGGCGGCCGCGACGCGCGGGGGCGTCGGTGGACGCGGGGGTCGTCACGGGCTCGGGCGCGGTCACGGTTTCAGTGTGTCACTCCAGCAGGGCGGGGGAGTCCGCGTGCAACAGGGCGCGAGCGGCGTTTCCGATCACGGCGCTATAGGTGGGGTAGGCGAAACGCACGCCCGCGAGGGTGGCGACGTCGATCCCCGCCGCCATCGCGGTCGTGACCGACTGGATGACCTCGACGGCGTTCTCGCCGACCGCGTGCGCCCCCAGGATCAGCTCGCGACGACGGTCGGCGATCAGCATGAGGAAGCCGCGCTCGCGGTCGTCGATCACCGCTCGGTCGAGGTCGGCGAAGTCCACCGTCGCCACGACGCACGAGGGGTCGCGGTCGCGCGCCTGCTCCTCGGTGAGGC
Organism: Microbacterium sp. Leaf436; assembly: GCF_001424715.1. NCBI lineage: Bacteria > Bacillati > Actinomycetota > Actinomycetes > Micrococcales > Microbacteriaceae > Microbacterium > Microbacterium sp. Leaf436. The sequence continues at coordinate 391,560 of NZ_LMRB01000004.1, read as the reverse complement.
CGACGCCGGCGTAGTCGGGGTCGGTGAACCCGCCCGCGGGCAAGAGGTGGTGGGGGGTACGCCGGTTGGCGCCGAGCACGGCGTTCTCGGCCGCGGCCTCGCCCTCGAACTGCGCCGCCTGCACGAGCATGTCGCGGCCGTTGGCGTCGCCGACGGCGAGGATGTGCGGCACGATCGTGCGGAAGTACCGGTCCACCGGGATCGCCGAGCGCTCGATGTCGACGCCGGCGTTCTCGAGCCCGAGGTCTTCCACGTCGGCCGGCCACCCGGTGGCCATGATGACGACGTCGACCTCCAGCGAGTGCGATCCGTCGCCTTCGCGCCAGGTGAGCGCGAGGGACCCCTCGTCGGTGCGGTCGATCCGCTCGACCGTGTCGATCCCCGTGCGCACGTCGACCCCGTGGTCGGTGAGAGAAGCGGCGATGGCCTCGGAGATGCGCGCATCCGAGGCGACCAGCACGCGCGGAGCGACGTCGAGCAGCGTGACGTCCGAGCCGAAGGATCGGAACACCGTCACCAGCTGCGCCCCTGTGTTGCCGGCGCCGATGACGGCGACCCGACGGGGGAGCTCGGCGAGCGAGAGCACGTCCTCCGGCACCGTAGCCAGCTCCGCCCCGGGGATCGGCAGTCGACGGGAGTGCCCGCCGACGCACACGAGGATGTTCTCGGCGCGGATGCGGCGACCGCTGTCGAGCACGAGCGTGTGCTCGTCGGCGAAGCGCGCGCGCCCCTCGTGCACGAGGTCGACACCGGCGGCGGCGAAGCGTTCGGCCTCGCGTTTGATGGAGCGCACGGCATCCACCCGCTCGTGCACGCGCGCCACCACGGCGGGCCAATCCACGCGCGGCTCGTCGATGACGATGCCGTAGTCGTCGGCCGCGCGCGTCTCGCGCATGAGCCGCGCGGCCTTGGCGAGCACGCGGGTGGGGACGCACCCGGTGTTGACGCACGTGCCGCCCACGCGCCCGGCCTCGAGAACGACGACCGAGGCGCCCAGTTCGGCCGCACGCAGCGCCGCCGCGGTTCCCGCGGGGCCGGCGCCGATCACGGCGATGTCGTAAGAGTCGGGCTCGTGGTCCACGGCATCCCCCGTCGGTGAGTGAGAGCACCAGTCAAGTGCGATCGACCCGGACGACGGTGGGGGTTGCGCGCGGGCTCAGAACCTTTCGTACAGATCGGTGGCGGTCAGACCCGTTCCGCCGATCGCGCGCACGCCCGGGGCCGGGTGCAGTTCGAACGTCTCACCGTCGTGCAGCAGGACCGCGGTGTAGTCGCCACGGGTGTCGAGCTTGACCTCGAAACGACCGGTGTCCATGAGCCGCAGGGTGACCACCGCGCCGCTCCGGGCGAGGAAGCTCACTTCTTTCTCGTGCGCCGTCGGAAGGGGGATGATCGGCTCGTCGGCGTCCATGGTGCGAGTCTGACACGCGCCCGCCGGGCGGGGGCCAGACTCGCGCACTCGCACGCCGTCGTGCTCACGTGGCCGATGTCGGGCGGCGGCGTCCGGCCCTCCGGGGCGCTGAGCCGCCGCCGGCGACGCCCGCTCGAGGCGCCGCGCGGCGGGCGACCCGCCTCAGCGGTGGTCGCGCCAGGAGTGCTGCGGGTCGTAGCCGAGCAGCCGGCGGGCCTTGTCGATCGACAGCAGCGTCGTGTTCTCGCCCAGGTCGCCGCGCATCTCGACGCCGGGGAAGACCTCGTCGACGAGTTCGCCGTTGGGGCGGGTCATGACGGTGTCGGCCGCGGCGATGATGAACGTGTCGAAGCCGGCGGGCGCGTTCTCGAGCGCGCGCTGCACGGCCTGTGCGCCGTCGCGGGCGTCGATGTATCCCCACAGATTCCACTTGCGGGTGCGGGCGTCGGCGTCGAAGGGGAACTCGGCGTAGTCGTCGGGGACCATGACGTTCGAGAAACGCAGCGCGGTGATCGAGAGCTCGGGGTGCCACCGCACGAGCTCGGTCGCCAGGTGCTCTTCGAGCGTCTTGACCAGCGAGTACACCGATTCGGGACGGGCCGGGTACTGCTCGTCGACGGGGATGTAGGGCGGCGGAACATCGAAGGGGAGTCCCAGCACGGTCTCGCTGGAGGCGTAGACGATCCTCTGGATGCCGAGCCGCACGGCCGCCCAGAACACGTTGAACGTGCTCGTCATGTTGTTGTGGAACGTCGCGATGTCGGAGCGGATGCCGGGGGCGGGGATCGCGCCGAGGTGCACGAGCGCATCGAAGCCGTCGTGCTGGTCGTTCACCCCCGCGAGGGCGTCGATGACCTGGCCGTAGTCGGTCAGCTCGACCTGCACGAAACCGGGACCGCGCTCGCCGCGCACGTCGAGACCGATGACCTCGTGGCCGGCGGCACGCAGTTCACGGGCGACGACGGTACCGAGTTTTCCGGACGAACCGGTGAGGGCGATGCGCATGGGGATCCTTCGTATCGGGAGACGGTGTCGCCCAAGGTAACGGCATCCGCCGACATCGACACGGGGGTGGCCGTGACGCGCGAGGATGCGTAGGGCCCGCGAGCGATGCGCTCGCGGGCCCGTGATGGCGTCAGTTGACGCGCGCCTCTTCCTGCTCGTCCTCGTCGTCGCCGGGGATGAACACGTCGACGACGGTCACGTTGACCTCGACCGCCTTCATGCCGACGATCTCGGTGATGGCCTGCTGCACGGCAGAACGCACGTTCGCGGCCACGCGCTGGATGCGCTCGGGGTAGTCGACCTGGATGGAGATGTCGGCGGCGACCTCGGTCTCGCCCACCTCGACGCTCACGCCCTGCGCGTAGTCCTTCGCGCCGACGGCCTGGCGGATGTTGCCGATGACACGGGCAGCGCCACCGCCGAGGGCGTGGACGCCCGGAACCTGCGCCGCGGCGATGCCGGCGACTTTGGCGACGACGGGGTCGACGATGACGGTGGTACCGCCGTCGCGGCGGGCGTCGGTGCGGGTGGCGGGCGTGGGGGTGTCGGTGCTTGCCATGAGGAACATCCTTTCGTCAAGATCACGGACCGAATCGGGTCCGGGGTGTTTCGCTATGGGGACGCGCTCGGTTCGTGAAACGTCACGAACACGAGGCTGAAAGTCTGCTGACAGGAACCGCGATGCCCTCTTTGTCTTCCGCCTCCGACGCGTTCCTCGCGTCACGCGCGGCCGACGGCGACCAGCTCGCCTTCGGGGTTCTCGTGCGTCGCCATGCGCCCTTCCTCGTCGCGTTCGCGACGCGCCTGACGCGCTCCAGGGCCGACGCCGACGATTGCGTGCAGGAAGCGCTGATCACCGCATGGCGGCGCCTGCCCGACCTCACCGAGCCCGAGAAGGTGCGCAGCTGGCTGACCACGATCGTGTCGCGCAAGGTGACCGACCGCATGCGGTCGCGCAAGATCTCAGAGCAGATCGACGAAGAGATGGTGTCGGCGGCAGACGACCCGGAGCGCGCAGTTGTGGCATCGTCGCAGATGGACGCGCTGAAGAAGGTGCTGGCGGATCTACCCGAAGAACTGCGCGTCGTGTGGGTGCTGCGCGAGATCGGCGGCCACAGTTACGACGAGATCGCCATCGAGGTGGGGGAGCCCGCGGCAACCGTACGCGGCCGACTCGCCCGGGCGCGCAAGACCGTGTTGGACCGCATGCAGGAGTGGAGGTGACCGGATGAACGAGCACAGCGACGACATCGGGGGTTCGGGCTATTCGCTCGAGGACCTCTCCGCGTATCTGGATCGCGGCCGAGTGCCGCGGATCAACGCCATCGAACGGAACGCGGAGTGCCAGGCCATCCTGGCCTCCATGCAGCGCATGGGGCAGCTCTCGCGCGCGATCGTCGACGAGCAGGCCGCGGAACCGCTCGCGGAGTCCTGGTACGACGGCATCATGCGCGAGGTGATGCGGGAGTTCCGCGCTGGCCGCGACATCCCCCTGGCGCAGTCCGACGAGGGCGTCGAGCTGGTCGTCACCGAGGGCGCGATCTACGAGCTCATCCGCTCGGTGGGCGACGGCATCGAGGGGCTCCTGGTGGGCCGCGTCCGTCTCGAGCACGTCGAGCCCGGGGCGCCTCTCGACGTGCGGGTCACCGTCAGCGTGCGGTTCGGACGCGCGATGACCGAGGCCGTCGACGAGATGCGCGACGGCATCCGCTCGGCCATCGAACGGCACGGCGACCTGCGGGTCGGTCGTGTGGACGTCACCGTCGGCGACGTGCACCTCGACGAGGGAGAAGACGAATGACCGGGATCTCCGCCGCGGAACTCGCGCCGCGCATCGACCTCGCCGTCACGGCCGTCGAGGGCGTGCGAGAGAGCTATTCCGCACGTCCCGTGGTGACGCGGGCCTACGAACACGTCGCCGACGTCGAGGGGTCTCTCGCCGAGGTCGAACAGGCCGGTGGGGCCCGGGCCATCACCGTCTGCGTCGGCGTCTCCGCCGACGACGACGCCGGAGCCGTGGCATCCGCCGTCGCGATCGCGGCGCGGGGGGCCGCGCGCGACGAGGTGCCCTCGACCGTCCGCGTGCGCGTCGCGCGACTCGTGGCGCCCGCTTCGTAGGACGTTCGCGGCCGCGTGTCGGCGGAGCGGCCTACGCTGGGGGGACCGCTCACACCTCCCGGAGGCCGTATGTCCACGCCGCCCCTCATCGCCGTCACCGGATCCACCGGAGCCGTGGGAGGTCGCGTCGCCCGCGACCTCGCCGCCCGCGGCATCCCGCAACGTCTGCTGGTGCGCGACGCGTCGCGCGCCCCCGCCCTGGCGGGCGCCGAGGTGCACGTGGCCCGGTATTCCGATGCGGATGCCGCCCTCGCGGCGCTGCAGGGCGTCGACACGCTCTTCATGGTCTCGGCCTCCGAGACCGCCGACCGGGTCGAGCACCACCGCACCTTCGTCGAGGCCGCCACGGCCGCGGGGGTCGGCTCGATCGTCTACACCTCGTTCTTCGCCGCCGCTCCCGACGCCGTGTTCACCCTCGGGCGGGACCACGCGGCGACCGAGGAGATCATCCGCGCCTCCGGCATGCGGTGGACGTTCCTGCGCGACAACTTCTACATGGACATGATGGAGCTCTTCGCCGGCGACGACGGGGTCATCCGGGGTCCCGCGGGCGAGGGGCGATGCTCGCTCGTCTCGCGCGCCGACGTCGCGGCCACCGCGGTGTCGGTGCTGCTCGATCCCGCCGCCCACGCTGATGTCTCGTACGACCTGACCGGCCCCGAGTCGCTGACGATGGCCGAGGTGGCCGAGAAGATCTCGGCGGTCCGCGGGCACCCGGTGCGCTTCGTCGACGAGACGATCGACGAGGCGTACGCCTCGCGAGCCGCGTTCGGCGCGCCCCGATGGCAGGTCGATGCCTGGGTGAGCACGTACACCTCGATCGCCGGCGGCGACCAGGCCGGGGTGTCCGGCGACGTCGAGCGGGTCACCGGCCGGCCGGCGCAGAGTTTCGAGGAGTTCCTCGGCGCCGTCTCCTGACGACGTGCGGGTCGGCTATGCTGGCCGCGTGCTGACCTGTCGCTGTTGTCGCTGAACGCCCTCGCGTTCTCTTTTCGACGACCCCGTCAGCCGCGCCCCCGGGCGCATCGACCCACCAGGATCCCACCGTGCGTTACGCCCAGAGCGTCGCCGACCTCGTCGGCAACACCCCCCTCGTCCGTCTGACCCGCGTCACCGGCGGCATCGCCGCCACCGTGCTGGCGAAGATCGAGTACTTCAATCCCGGCGGTTCGGCGAAAGACCGCATCGCCGCGAACATCGTCGACGCCGCCGAGCGCGACGGCTCGCTCCGCCCGGGCGGGGTGATCGTCGAACCGACCAGCGGCAACACCGGCGTCGGCCTGGCACTGGTCGCCCAGCAGCGCGGGTATCGCTGCGTGTTCGTGGTTCCCGACAAGGTCGCCGAAGACAAGCGCGCCGTGCTGCGGGCGTACGGCGCCGAGGTCGTGGTCACTCCCACGAACGTCGAGCCGGAGGACCCCCGCTCGTACTACAGCGTCTCCGACCGTCTGGTCCGCGAGATCCCGGGCGCCTTCAAGCCCAACCAGTACGGCAACCCGAACGGCCCGCGCAGCCACTACGAGACCACCGGTCCCGAGATCTGGCGCGACACCGACGGGCAGCTGACCCACTTCGTCGCCGGAGTCGGCACCGGCGGCACGATCAGCGGGTCGGGTCGGTACCTGCGCGAGGTCGCCGGCGACGGCGTGCGGATCGTCGGGGTCGACCCGGTGGGCTCGATCTACTCGGGCGGCGACATCCACGGCTACGACGTCGAGGGGGTCGGCGAAGATTTCTGGCCGACGGCCTTCGACCCCACCGTGGTCGACGCGTACGAGCGCGTCTCCGACGCCGAGTCGTTCGCCATGACGCGGCGCCTCGCCCGAGAAGAAGGCCTCCTCGTGGGCGGCTCCAGCGGCATGGCCGTGGTCGGCGCCCTCCGCGTCGCGCGCGATCTCCCCGCCGATGCCGTTGTCGTCGTGATCCTCCCCGACCACGGACGCGGGTATCTCAGCAAGATCTTCGACGACGACTGGATGATCCAGCGCGGCTACGACGTTGCACCCGTGGCATCCCTTCTTCCGACCCCCACCGAGGAGCACTCCGCATGAGCACCCACGACGCCGCCCGCGGCTTCGACAGTCTCGCCGTCCACGCGGGCCAGGCGCCCGACGAGACCACGGGAGCGGTCATCCCGCCCCTTCACGTCTCGACCACCTTCGCCCAGGACGGCATCGGCGGACTCCGCGGCGGCTACGAGTACGGCCGCAGCGGCAACCCCACGCGAACGGCGCTCGAGACGCAGATCGCCGCCCTCGAGGGCGCGACCCGCGCGCTGTCGTTCGCTTCGGGCCTCGCCGGCGAAGACGCCCTGCTGCGCGCGGCCCTCGTGCCCGGCGACGAGGTGCTGCTCGGCAACGACGTCTACGGCGGCACGTACCGTCTGCTCGCCCGCGTGCTCGGGCCGTGGGGCGTGAAGCTGCGCGTGGTCGACATGAGCGACCTGGATGCCGTGGCGGCGGCGATCGAGGAACGCGCGCCCCGCATGGTCTGGGTCGAGACTCCCAGCAACCCGATGCTGCGCATCACCGACATCGCGGGTCTCGCCCGCCTCGGCCACGCGGCCGGCGCGATCGTCGTCGTCGACAACACCTTCGCCTCGCCCGCGCTGCAGCGCCCGCTCTCGCTGGGCGCCGACGTCGTGGTGCACTCCGCGACCAAGTACCTCGGCGGGCACAGCGACGTCGTGGGCGGGGCCCTCGCCTTCGCCGATGCCGCCCTGGCCGAGAAGGTGCAGTTCCTGCAGTTCGCCGCCGGCGCGGTCTCGGGCCCGTTCGACGCGTACCTGACCACCCGCGGCATCAAGACCCTCGCCGTGCGCATGCAGCGTCACAGCTCCAACGCGCAGGCGGTGGCCGAGCACCTCGCCGGCCACGACCGCGTCGCGAAGGTGTACTACCCCGGACTCCCGTCGCACCCCGGGCACGAGCTCGCGGCGCGGCAGATGAGCGGCTTCGGGGGCATCGTGTCACTGGCCCTGGCCGACGGTGCGGCTGCTCGCCGCTTCGCCGAGTCCACGCGTCTGTTCACGCTCGCGGAGTCGCTGGGCGGGGTCGAGTCGCTGGTGAACTACCCGGATGCCATGACCCACGCCTCGGTGCGCGGAACCGAACTCGCCGTGCCCGACACGATCGTGCGGTTGTCGGTCGGCATCGAGTCGGTCGAGGACCTCGTGGCCGACGTGGATCGGGCGCTCGCCGCGCTCTGACCCCCGTGCGGTGCGTGAGGTGCCCATGTGCATCGTCGAAGCGACGAACATGGGCACCTCACGCGCGTGGGTGGCGGGGTCAGCGCTCGGCGCGGGCGAGGTTCTGCGTCAGCTTCTCGGCGGTCTGGCGCACGACGTACGCCGGCTGGTCGCGCTCGACGCGCCAGCTCTCGCTGAGCGGTCCGACGTTGACGGTGTCGAAGCCGAACTCGTCGTAGATGCGGGTCACGAGCGCGACCGCCTCGTCGGAGTCACCCGAGGTGGCGAGGGCGCGGCGCCCCTCGGTGCCGGCGGGGGAGCCGTCGGTGAGGATGTCGGCCGCGGGAATGTGGTTGAACGCCTTCACGACGGTCGACTGGGGAAGGTGCTCCTGAAGCATCTGCGAGGTCGTCGTCTGCTTCTCGTCGAGAGCCGCGATGTGGCCGTCGCGCTCGAAGTAGTAGTTGTTGGTGTCGAGCACGGTCTTGCCGGCCAGGGGTGCGACGGGCACGTCGGTGTACGCCTTCAGGGGAACGGTCACCACGACGATGTCGCCGGCTTCGGCCGCTTCCTGGGCGGTCGCGGCGCGCGCGCGGTCGCCGACGGCGGCGACGAGGTCGGTGAGGGTCTCGGGACCGCGTGAGTTGGCGATGACGACGTCGTAGCCGTTCTTCGCGAACCCCTTCGCGAGGGCCGAGCCGATGTGTCCTGCTCCGATGATTCCTACTGTTGTCATGCTGACCGGCAACTGCTCGAGCGCCGCACGCATTCCCGGGCGGGGGTCGCCTGACCATCAGCGGACTAAATAATTAGCAGCTCTAGATATCCGTGTCAACGGGTCCGCGTGCCGACATCAGGCCCAATAACGTCCTTCTTGTCGCACCCTCGCGAATGAGGTCGCCGGCCGGTGTTCGGGTCACCGTCCTGCTGGACCTGCGAGGGCGACGGCCCCCGGTGGACGCGGCTTCGGACCACCGGGGGCCGCTTTCTTTCCCGGTGACGGTCGTCGGAGTCCTGACCACGAGGTGGAAGACTGGTGCGTCGGCGAGGGTCCCCTCCCTCCCGTCCCGTTCGAGGAGCCGCATCCGTGACCACCGCCACGCGCCCACCGCACACCGCCCGTTTCTTCGCCGTGTGCATCGGGGTCGGTCTTCTCGCGGGCCTCATGTCGGGCCTGTTCGGTGTCGGCGGCGGCACGGTCATCGTGCCCCTGCTCGTGCTGCTGCTCGGCTTCGACCAACGCCTCGCCGCCGGCACTTCTCTCGCGGCCATCGTGCCGACCGCCTCGGTCGGCGTGATCACCTACGCGGTCGACGGGCACGTCGCGTGGCTGCCGGCGCTGATCCTCGCCGCGGGCGCCGTGGTCGGTGCGCAGATCGGCACGTGGCTCCTGCCGAAGCTGTCGCAGACGGCTCTGCGATGGTCGTTCGTGGTGTTCCTCCTCGCCGTGATCGTCAGCCTGTACTTCGTCATCCCCTCGCGCGACGCCGAGCTGGTGCTCACCTGGGTCACCGGGCCCGGGCTCGTCGTCCTGGGTGTGGTCACCGGCATCCTGGCCGGACTGCTCGGGGTGGGGGGCGGCATCATCGTCGTCCCCGCGCTGTTGCTGCTGTTCGGCACGAGCGACCTGATCGCGAAGGGCACCTCGCTGCTCATGATGATCCCGACCGCGATCTCGGGCACCGTCGGCAACCTGCGCCGTCGCAACGTCGATCTCGTCGCCGCCGTGTGCGTCGGTGCCGCCGCGTGCGCGACGACCGCCGTGGGGGCGCAGATCGCGAAGGCCGTCGACCCCTTCGTCGCCAACGTGCTGTTCTCGATCTTCCTCGTCTTCATCGCCTCGCAGATCGCGGTCAAGGCCGTGCGCGGGCGTCACCAGCGCTGAGCTCGATCGACCGCTCCGAGCGGGACGTTCGCCGAGCGCGGCCGACGCCCCGCCGTAGACTTGCCCCGTGCCCGTGAACCCCGAACTCGTCGGTCGAGCCTTCGCGCCGACCGCTCCCTATCTGGTCGGCCGTGAAAAGGTGCGCGAGTTCGCGCGTGCCGTTTTCGCCGACGCCCCGCAGCATTCCGACCCCGACGCCGCGCGCGCGCTCGGCTACGCCGACGTGGTCGCGCCGCCGACGTTCGCGATGGTCGTGCAGGACCTCACTCTCCAGCAGCTGCTCGGCGACCCCGACTCCGGCATCGAGCTGTCGCGCCTCGTGCACGCGGAACAGCGATTCCGCTACACGCGCCCGATCGTGGCGGGCGACGAGCTCGTCGCGACGCTGTCGGTCACCGGCATCCGTTCGATGGGGGGCAACGCCATGATCACCAGCGAGGCCGAGATCGTGGATGCCGCAGGCGCTCACGTGGTGACCACGACCAGCATCCTTCTCGCCGGGGAGGCCGGAGCATGAGCGGCTTCACCGTCGGCGAGGTCATCGCCGAACGCTCGGTCCACCTCACGCGCGAGTCGCTCGTGCGGTACGCGGGAGCGTCGGGCGACTTCAACCCCATCCACTACCGCGACGACATCGCCACCGCCGTCGGGCTCCCGGGCGTGCTCGCGCACGGCATGCTCACGATGGGGATCGCCGTCGGCACGCTCGCCGAGGCTCTCGGCGACAGCGGACGCATCGCCGAGTACGGCGTGCGCTTCACGCGTCCCGTCGTCGTCGACCCCGAGACCGGCGCCGACCTGCACATCAGCGCCAAGGTGGGCGCCGTCGACGACGAGATCGCCCGCATCGACCTCACTGTGACGTTCGCCGAGACCACCGTGCTCGGCAAGGCGCAGGTGCGGGTGCGGGTGTCCTGATGCCCGACGTCGTTCCGATCCCCCTGTCGCAGCTCACGACGCTGCGGACCGGCGGTGCCCCCGCCCGCATGATCGAGGCGACCACCGCAGAAGAGCTGATCGCCAGCCTGCGCGCGGTGTGGGCCGACCGTGAGGCGTGGTTCGTGATCGGCGGCGGGTCGAACCTGTTCGTCGGCGACGACGCGTTCGAAGGCACCGTCATCCGCGTGCGCACCACCGGCGTCGAGGAGCTCCCCGGTTCGGGCCCCGACACGGTGCGCGTGCGCGTGCAGGCGGGCCATGACTGGGACGCCCTGGTCGCCGAGACCGTCGAGCGGGGCCTCGCGGGCATCGAGGCCATGTCGGGCATCCCCGGCACGGTCGGTGCCGCCCCCGTGCAGAACATCGGGGCCTACGGTCAGGAGATCGTGCAGACCCTCGTCGAGGTCGAGCTGATCGACGAGTCCACCGGTGAGGTGTCGGTCGTTCCCGCGTCCGAGCTGGGGCTCGGATTTCGCACCTCGGTGCTGAAGCAGCACTACGGCTCGGTGCCGGATCGTTCCGCGGTGATCCTGTCGGTCACCCTCGAACTCGAGCGCGTCGGCGACGGCGAGCGACCGATCACCGGTGAGCAGCTGCGCAACGCCCTGGGGCTCGAGGAGCGCGACGCGGTGTCGTTGCGCTGGATCCGCGATCACGTGCTCGCGACCCGTGCCCGCAAGGGCATGGTGCTCGACGCCGAAGACCCCGACACCTGGAGCGCGGGCTCGTTCTTCCAGAACGCGATCGTGTCGCAGTCCTTCGCGCGGACCCTCCCCGCGGGGTGTCCCCGGTGGCCGATGACCCCGGTGCTCGACCCGGTGACCGTGATCCCGCTCGCCGCGTTCGACGGCATCCTGCCCCCGCCGCCCGTGGAGCGGCACGAGGTCAAGGTGAGCGCCGCGTGGCTGATCGAGAACGCAGGTCTCGGCCGCGGGTTCCGTTTCCCCCGCTCGCGGGCCGGCCTGTCGACCAAGCACACCCTGGCGCTCACGAACCGCGGCGAGGCGACGGCCGCCGAGATCGCGGAGCTCGCCCGTTTCGTGCAGGGCCGCGTGCAGTCCGAGTTCGGACTGCTGCTGCAGCCCGAGCCGGTGCTGGTCAACGTCGAGCTGTAGCCGGCTCGGCGGCGCGAGGTCGGTATCGGCCGGCCCCCGGGGCGCGTGACGGAGGGAGGAGCGGGGACAAGGGGAGGACGGATCGCGCATTGCGATCCTCCGCCGGTCCCTGCTCCTCCGCTCGTCACGCCCGACGGCGCCCCGACGTCAGGAGAACAGGCGCTGGAGGCGCTGGACGCCCTCGAGAAGCTGCTCGTCGCCGAGCGCATACGACAGGCGCAGGTAGCCGCTGGGGCCGAAGGCCTCGCCGGGCACCACGGCCACCTCGGCCTGCTCGAGGATGAGGTCGGCGAGCTCGAGCGAGGTGGTCGGAGTGACCCCGCCCCACTCGCGGTTCAGCAGCCCCTGCACGTCGGGGTAGACGTAGAACGCGCCGAGCGGGTTGGGCACCTCGACGCCGTCGATCTTCGACAGCTCCGACACGATCAGCCGACGACGACGGTCGAACGCCGCGCGGAACTGCTCGACCTCGTCCTGCGGACCGTTGAGGGCCGCGGCGGCCGCGCGCTGGGCGACGTTGTTGACGTTGCTCGAGAGGTGCGACTGCAGGTTGGCGGCGAGCTTGATGGCATCGGCCGGTCCGACCATCCAGCCCACGCGCCACCCGGTCATGGCGTAGGTCTTGGCGACACCGTTGAGCAGGATCGTCTGCTCGGCGAGCTCGGGCACGGCCTCGACGATCGAGACCGCGCGGACGCCCTCGTACGTGAGGTTCTGGTAGATCTCGTCGGTGATCACCCAGATGCCGTGCTCGAGAGCCCAGCGGCCGATCTCGGCGGTCTCTTCGGGCGTGTAGACCGAACCGGTCGGGTTCGACGGCGACACGAACACCAGCACCGTGGTCTTGTCGGTGCGGGCGGCCTCGAGCTGGGCGACCGTGACCTTGTAGTCCTGGTCGGCGCCGGCGAACACCTCGACGGGCGTGCCGTCGGCCAGCGCGATCGCCTCGGGGTACGTGGTCCAGTACGGCGCGGGCAGCAGCACCTCGTCGCCGGGGTTCACCACGGTCTGGAACGCCTGGTACACGGCCTGCTTGCCGCCGTTGGTCACGACGACCTGCGTGGGGGCGACCTGCAGCCCCGAGTCGCGCAGGGTCTTGGCCGCGATGGCCTCGCGCAGCACCGGGAGTCCGGCGGCGGGGGTGTAGCGGTAGTTCGCGGGGTTCTGGAGCGCCTCGGCCGCGGCATCGACGATGAACGAGGGGGTGGCGAAGTCGGGCTCGCCCGCGGCATACGAGATGACCGGTCGGCCGGCGGCCTGGAGGGCCTTGGCCTTCGCGTCGACCTTGAGGGTCGCGGACTCGGCGATGGCGGACAGCTTGCGGGAGAGCGGGGCGCGGGAAGTCACGGTCCGAGCCTACTGTTCGCGCCCGCGCCCGACGAGAGGTGTGACGGCCCGCGATGGTCGCCTCCGCCGGGAGCGGGGCCGCCTCGTCGGACTCCGGATGCCGAGCCCCCGACGCCCGCGCACAGACCACACCCGCGCGCGGTCAGGCGCGGGCGCGCGCGTGGGCTAGCGTGGCGGGCGTGACAGCAGAACCCCTGGCGCCCCCGCGTATCCACCGTCGCGCGATCGGGGCCCTGCTGAAGCTGGGCCTGGCCAGCCTCATCGTCGGTGTCGCCACCGGTCTCGCCGTGCTCCTTCTCGTGTGGATCGTGCACACGATCGAGCACCTCGTCTGGGGCCACGGAGAGGGACCGTTCCTCGACGGTCTGGCGATGCCCGCCGTGTGGTGGCTGCCGATCGTCACGGTCGGCGGGGCCGGGGTCGTGGCGGCGCTCGGGTGGTACCTGCTCCGTCGCTTCGGACGCAAGCTCGCCACCGTCGAGCAGGGCGTCGACGGCGCGCACATGCCGTGGTGGGAGACACTCGCCGACACGGTCATCCAGGTGACCTCGGTGGCCCTGGGCGCCTCGATCGGCAAAGAAGTCGCCCCCCGCGAGCTCTCGGCGATGGCGGGCTCGAAGGTGGTCCGCTGGTTCGGTCTCGATGCCCGGTGGGCCCGCATCCTCATCGCCGCCGCCGCCGGTGCGGGCCTCGCTGCCGTCTACAACGTGCCGCTGGCGGGGGCGCTGTTCACGCTCGAGATCCTGCTCGCGCAGTTCAGCGTCGGGGCGGCGGTCGTCGCCCTCTCGGTGAGCGCGATCGCGACCTTCGTGGCTCGTCCGCTCGTGGGCGACGCGTCGCTGTACCACGTGGCATCCGTCGAGGTGAACCCCTCGCTCGTGGTCGCGGCCCTGCTCATCGGTCCGCTGATGGGGTGGGGGGCGACGAGCTTCGCGACGGTCACGAAGAAGCTCGCGCGCTTCCGTCCCACCGGCTGGAAGCTGCTGGTCGTCCTGCCCCTGACCTTCGCCGCGGTCGGCGCGGTGGGGGCGTTCTTCCCGTTGATCCTCGGCAACGGTCGAGCGCTCGCCACGGCGGGGTTCGACCTGTCGCAGCCCGCGCTGATCCTGTTGCTGCTCGCCCTGCTCAAGTACGTCGCCACGACCGTGTCGCTCGGCTCGGGCGCGATCGGCGGCACCCTTCAGCCCTCCGTGGCGATCGGGGCGGCGCTGGGGGCCGCGGCCGCGGCCGGGTGGGCATTCGTCTGGCCCGGAGCCGACGGCACGGCGCTGGCGATCGTCGCGGCGGCGGCGTTCCTGGCATCCAACATGCGTGCCCCCTTCACCGCGATCGCGCTGGTCATCGAGTTCACCGACACCGGTTTCACCCTGCTGCTGCCGATCTTCCTCGCGGTCGCGGGGTCGCTCGCCGCGTCGCGCCTGTCGTCGCGTGCGGGGCTGCGCCGCTTCGCGCCGATCGACCCGGCGCGTCCCTGAACCCGCGCGTCGCGCCGCGTCCGTCTCCACCGGTGTACGGCGATGCGCCCCTCCCGCGTGGGCGGAAGGGGCGCATGAACCCGGGCGTCAGTCGAGGTACTTCGCGTACGCCGGCAGGGTGAGGAACGCCGGGAACTCCGCGCGCAGCGCCACCTCGCGGAACACCTCGGCGGCGTCGTCGAAGCGGTCGCCGTCGACGCGGTGCGCGTCGTCGAGCACCTCGGTCACCAACTGCTCGACGAACGACCGGGTGATCGCCGTGCCGTCGTCGGTCACGCGGTCCTGGTGGATCCACTGCCAGATCTGCGAGCGCGAGATCTCGGCGGTGGCGGCGTCTTCCATGAGGTCGTCGATCGCGACGGCCCCGAGGCCCCGCAGCCACGCCTCGATGTAGCGGATGGCCACCGAGACGTTGCCCCGCACCCCCGCCGTGGTGATCGGCAGGCCGATGCGCAGATCCAGCAGGTCGGCGGGCTCGACCTGCACCTCTTCGCGCAGGCGGTGGAGCTGATTCGATCCGTCGCCGAACGCGGCGTCGAACTCGGCGCGCGCCACCGGGATGAGGTCGGGGTGCGCCACCCAGGTGCCGTCGAAGCCGTCTGCGGCTTCGCGACGCTTGTCGGCGGCGACCTTCTCGAACGCGGCCTCGGTCACCTCGGGGCGACGCCGGTTGGGGATGAACGCGCTCATGCCGCCGATCGCATACGCGCCTCGCTTGTGGCAGGTCTGCACGAGCAGCTCGGTGTAGGCGCGCATGAACGGCACCGTCATGGTCACGTCGCTCCGCCCCGGGAGCACGAAGCGCGCCCCGCGGCCGCGGTAGGTCTTGATGATCGAGAAGATGTAGTCCCATCGCCCGGCGTTCAGGCCCGCGCAGTGGTCGCGGAGCGCGAACAGGATCTCCTCCATCTCGAACGCCGCGGGCAGGGTCTCGATGAGCACCGTGGCGCGGATGGTGCCGTGCGCGAGGCCCAGTCGCTGCTCGGTGAACGTGAACACGTCGTCCCAGAGCCGGGCCTCCTCGGCCGACTCGATCTTCGGCAGGTAGAAGTACGGTCCCCGGCCCGCGGCGATCAGCGCGTGGGCGTTGTGGAACACGTACAGGCCGTAATCGACGAGAGAACCGGATGCCGGCAGCTCGCGGCCGGAGCGGTCGATGAACGTCACGTGCTTCTCGGGCAGGTGCCACCCGCGCGGGCGCATCACGATCGTCGGCGTGCGCGCGGCGGTGACCTCGTAGCGCTTGCCCTCGGCACTGGTGAACGACAGCTGTCCGCGGATCGCGTCGAACAGCGAAAGCTGCCCGCCGAGGACGTTCCGCCAGGTGGGGCTCGTGGCGTCCTCCTGGTCGGCGAGCCAGACGCGGGCGCCGGAGTTCAACGCGTTGATCGTCATCTTCGGGTCGGTGGGTCCGGTGATCTCGACGCGGCGGTCTTCGAGCCCCGGTCCCGCCCCGGCCACGCGCCACGACGGGTCGTCGCGGATGTGCGCGGTGTCGGCGCGGAAGTGGGGGTCGTCGCCCGTGCCGATCTCGAAGCGGCGACGCAGGCGCGCGGCGAGCCGGTCGTGACGACGGCGGGCGAAGCGGTCGTGCAGCTCGGTGAGGAAAGCGAGAGCGGCGGGGGTGAGGATCTCGCCGTCGCGTCCGTCGAGGGGCCGCTCGAGGCGCAGGTGCGGGGCGGATGCCGGAGGTGCCGGCATCCGGGATCCCTCGGTGTGCGTGGTCGGCGGGGGAGAGGTGAGGAGGGTCATGGTCCTGGCTTTCTGTGCGTTCCCCCGTCGTCCCTCTCCGCTGTCCTTCTCCACCGTCCCTCTCGGGTCGGTGAAGCCGTTGAGTGTCCAGAACACGCCGCAAAGGACGCGGCCGTTACGGCGGGTCTTGGACACTCAACGGGGATGCGGGGACGGGGATGGGGACGGGAGGCGAAGGGGTGGGGGTCAGTGGAACTGGGCGGTCTCGGTGGAGCCCGCGAGGGCGAGGGTGGCGCTGTCGGGGTTGAGCGCGGTGGAGACGACGTCGAAGTAGCCGGTCCCGGCCTCGCGCTGGTGGCGCGTGGCCGTGTACCCGTGGGCTTCGGCGGCGAACTCGGCCTCCTGCAGCTCGACGTACGCGCTCATGGCGCGTTCGGCGTAGCCGCGGGCGAGGTCGAACATCGAGTGGTTCACGGCGTGGAAGCCGGCCAGCGTGATGAACTGGAAGGCGTAGCCGAGAGCGGCCAGGTCGGCCTGGAACGTGGCGATCTGCTCGTCGTCGAGGTGGCGCTTCCAGTTGAAGCTCGGCGAGCAGTTGTAGGCGAGCTTCTTGCCCGGGTAGCGGGCGTGGATCGCCTCGGCGAAGCGACGCGCGAGCTCGATGTCGGGCTCGCCCGTTTCGACCCAGAGCAGGTCGGCGTAGGGCGCGAAGGCGAGGCCGCGCGCGATGACCGACTCGAGCCCCGGTCGCACCTGGTAGAAGCCCTCGCTCGTGCGTTCGCCGGTGAGGAAATCCGCGTCGCGCGGGTCGACGTCGCTGGTGAGCAGGTCGGCGGCCAACGCGTCGGTGCGTGCGATGATCACGGTCGGCACGCCCGCGACGTCGGCGGCGAGACGCGCGGCGTTCAGGGTGCGGATGTGCTGCTGGATCGGCACGAGCACCTTGCCGCCGAGGTGGCCGCACTTCTTCTCGCTGGCGAGCTGGTCCTCCCAGTGGATGCCGGCGGCCCCCGCCTGGATCAGCGACTGCGCGAGCTCGTAGGCGTTCAGCGGGCCGCCGAAGCCGGCCTCGGCGTCGGCGACGATCGGCGCGAGCCAGTCCCGGGTGATCTGCCCCTCGGCGCGCTCGATCTGGTCCTGTCGCAGCAGCGCGTTGTTGATGCGCCGCACGACCGCGGGCACGCTGTTGGCGGGGTAGAGGCTCTGGTCGGGGTAGGTCTGGCCCGCGAGGTTGCCATCGGCGGCGACCTGCCAGCCCGACAGGTAGATGGCCTTGAGGCCGGCGCGCACCTGCTGCACGGCCTGCCCGCCGGTGTAGGCGCCGAGGGCGCGAACGTACTCCTCGGTGTGGATGAGGTTCCAGAGGTTCTCGGCTCCGCGGCGGGCGAGGGTGGACTCCTCGCGGACGCTTCCGCGGAGGCGGACGACGTCGTCCGCCGAGAACGTGCGCTCGATGCCGTCCCAGCGGGGATCGTTCTCCCACGCGGTGCGGATCTCGTCGGCGGTCTCGGTCTGGTCGCCGGGGCGCAGGGGCTGCGGGGCGGGGGTGGCCTGGATCGTCATGAGCGTTCTCCTTCGGATGCCGGGGCTGCGGTGCCCCGTGGAGACCACTGTCCGCGAAGAACAACCCCGCCAATCGAAGTTTCTCGTGTGAAGATCGCGCGATCTTCTGTTCCAGTGAGAACATGGCGCATGGACACCGGCGTCTCCGCTTCTTCAACACCCCTCCCGTTCGACGATGACGAGGTGGACACCCTCACCATCGGCCGACGCATCCGCCAGCTGCGCACCGCTCGCGGCATGACGCTCGACGACCTGGCCGCCGCGGTCGGTCGCGCGCCGAGCCAGATGTCGATGATCGAGAACGGCCGCCGCGAGGCCAAGCTCACCCTGCTGCAGGCGATCGCCCGGGCGGTGGGATGCACGCTCGACCAGATCCTGGATGCCGAGCCGCTCGACCCGCGCGCGACGCTGGAGCTGTCGGTGGAGCGCGCGATGCGCGGGCCCACCTTCCAGGCGCTGGGCATCGCCCCCTTCCGCGTCGCACGCGCGGTCCCCGACGAGGTGCTCGCGGCGATGCTGACGCTTCAGGGCGAGATCGAACGCCTCCGCGAGGAGCGGTCGGCGACGCCCGAGGAGGCGCGTCGGGCGAACGTCGCTCTTCGTCGTCTCATGCGCACGCAGGACAACCATTTCCCCGAGCTGGAGCGGGTGGCATCCGAGATGCTCGAGGCGATCGAGCACCCCGGCGGTCCCCTCACGCAGCGCGGCGCAAGCGACATCGCCGCGCACCTCGGCTTCTCGCTGCACTACGTGCCCGACCTGCCCTCGTCGACGCGGAGCATCGCGGATGCCAAGAACGGGCGGCTCTACCTCTCGACCACGGTCGCGAAGGGCGACCCGCGCGCGGCGGTGCTGCAGGCTCTGTCGAGCCGCATGCTCGGCCACGGCGAGCCGACGAGCTACGACGAGTTCCTCCGCCAGCGGGTAGAGACGAACTACCTGACCGGGGCGCTGCTCATGCCCGAGGCGCACGTCGTGCCGGCGCTGCGCGAAGCGAAGGAGCGGCGCACGATCAGCATCGAAGACCTGCGCGACGCCTACTCGGTGTCATACGAGACCGCCGCGCATCGCTTCACCAACCTCGCGACGGTGCACCTCGGCATCCGGGTGCACTTCCTCAAGGTGCACGAGTCGGGCACCATCACGAAGGCGTACGAGAACGACGACGTGAACTTCCCCACCGACCGGCTGGGCTCGATCGAGGGGCAGATGTGCTGCCGACGCTGGACGAGCCGCGTGGTTTTCGACGAAGACGACCTCTTCAATCCGTACTACCAGTACACCGACACCGGCAACGGCACGTACTGGTGCACCGCGCGCGTGGAGCAGTCGAGCGAGGGGGCGCACTCGGTCAGCGTGGGCGTGCGCTTCGACGACACGAAATGGTTCCGCGGACGAGACACCCCCAACCGCGGGGTCTCGCGGCACGCGGTCGAGACGTGCTGCCGCCGCGCCCCGGCCGACCTCGAGGCTGCGTGGCGCGACAAGGCCTGGCCGAACGTGCGCACCCCGCGGACGCTGCTGGCGACCCTGCCGATCGGAGCGTTCCCCGGCGTCGACACGACGGAGTTGTACGAGTTCCTGGAGGCGCACGCGCCGCGGGGGTGAGGTGGGGTTCGCGGCGCTGGTGCGGTGTGCCCGTGCCGTGTGCCCGTGTGCGCAACGGCGGGGCTTCTCGGTGTCACGCCGGGGTGGGATGCCGGTGGGTCGGCGTGTCGGTGATTGTCCCGCCGTTGTGCTCGGTGCCGTGTGCCGTGTGCCGTGTGCCGTGTGCGCAACGGCGGGGCTTCTCGGTGAGACGCCAGGGTGGGATGCCGGTGGGTCGGCGTGTCGGTGATTGTCCCGCCGTTGTGCTCGGGGTCGGGGCGCCGGGGCGCGGACAAGCCCAGTGCCCGGAAGGACCGGGACGTCAGCGGGCCAGGTGGAGGCCGCGTTCCACGTAGGCCATGATCGCCCGTTCCACCGTGGGCCAGTCGTGGACCACGAGGGCGTAGTCGAACCGCAGGGAGACGAAGCCCCACGCGGCCGCATGAGCGTCGCGCCGCAGGTCGCGGTGCCTGTTCGCGGTGCCCTCGTGGTTGCCCGCTCCGTCGATCTCGACGATGAGGGCGTCGCCGATGAGCAGGTCGACGCGGCCGACCGAGATGATGTGCATCTGGGTTCGCACCGGGAGGTTTCTGTGCCTCAGTCGCCACCGGACGATCGACTCGAGGCCGCTGTCGGCGTCGGACCGCGCGAAGTCGAGCGCGTCGCGCGCGAGGTCGCTCGTATGGCTCCGCAGCCACGTCTTCCCCGACGACGTCAGCATGCCGAGGCGGAGGGCGGACTCCACGGAGACGAAGAACTCCTCGACTCCCCGGCACCGCAGGATCTGGCGCAGGATGCGCGGGACCGACGGCAGAGCGAAGGCGTGTCCGGGGGCGGCATCGTCCCAGTGCAGACGACAGGTGCACTCGTCGTGGGCGTACGCGTGGCCTCCTCCGCGCATCCAGACGTGGATCGGTTGTTCCGCGGCGAGAGTCCACAGCCCGAGGTGCCTCGCCGCGGTGACGCACGCCGCTCGCCCTCCGTGGAGTGCCGCGGTCACGACGGGCGCGCAGGCCCCGCGCTCCGCATAGACCCCGCGGCGCAGATGCCGTAGTTCTCCCGCCTCGACGGCCGAGGCGATGCTTCGGCGTGATCGTCCCCGTGCGCGCAGGCCGGAGAACGTCTCGATTCCCTGACCCGGTGCGCACATCACGACAGGATGCCGCCGGCGTGCACCCGGGCCCGCCCCGAATCCGGAACCTGTGGACAGTCCTCTCTTGGGGAGGAGCCGCCACCCCGCCGTCACCGGGGCATCGCCCCTCGACATCCCGTGCACAACGGCGGGTCGTCTCCGCGACGCGCCGTCGACGGATGCCGAGTCCCCGGCGTGTCGGAATTTCCCCCGCCGTTGTGCCCCCGCGGCCGTGGGCTCGGTCCGGGCGCCGGTCGGCCGACATCCGGACGGCTGTGCACCGGCATCCCGTGCACAACGGCGGGGCGCCTTCTCGACGCGCCGTCGACGGATGGCGGAACCCCGGCGTGTCGAAGATCCCCCCGCCGTTGTGCCCGGCCGCGCCCCTCAGGCAGCGTTCCACCGCAGCCGCGGGGCGCCGAGTCCCGACCGCAGGGCGGCGGGGTCGGCGACGGGGAACATCGTGACGATGAGACCGTCGACCGCGTAGGCCAGGGCGGCGGCGCCGTCGGGGAGCGGGTCGCCGAGGGCGATGCGGGTCGAGCGGCCCTCGACGGCCTCGTCGATCGCGTCGGCGCGGGAGAGAAGGGATGCCGCGGCGGCGGTGACGCGTGAGAGCAACGTGCCCGACGGGTCCCAGGGCGAGAACGCCCCGCCCTCGAGGCCGCAGGCGAGAGCCAGGTCGTCGGTGAGCCACCGTTCGCGCTTGAGGCCGTAGGGGGTGGGCGTGGTCGACAGCAGGTAGCCGTAGACGTGCAGCAGGCCGGCGTTACCGACGGGCCACGAGGCCTCGAGCCCTGCCCGCCCGTGCAGCTCGTCGAACAGCGCCCGGGAGAGCACCGCCTCCCCGACGTTCTCGTCGACCACCGTCGAGCGGCCCCACGCGGCGAACCTGCCCGCGGCGGCGTCCTCGGCGAGGGATGCCGCGAGCCACGGCAGAGACGAGATCGCCGACGAGGGGTCGAGGGCGCCGAGCGCCGCGGCGGTGTCGAGAGCGGGGGAGGAGGTCACCGCTTCACGCTAAGCCGTGAGCCGGGGCGCACAGGCGCCGTTCATCCAGCGTTTACACGACGTGGACATAGCGTCCACATTTGACGTGCACCATGGACGCAACGTCCACGACAGGAGTTCCCCCGTGCCCCGCCCCGTCCTCATCTTCGACTTCGACGGTACCGTCGCCCTCGGCGACGGCCCCCTGTTGGCCTACGCCCGCGCGGTCGCCGTGCACACGGCATCCGCCGCCGAATTCGTCTCCACCGTCTCGGCCCACCTCGCCGCGCCCTCGGCCGACGTCATCGACGGATACGACGCGGTCCGACGCCTCGCACTCGACGCCGGGGTCGACGACGCCGCGCTGGCCTCCGCGTACTCGACGAGCCGCGCGCAGCTGGCGGGCCCCGACGCGCCCGTGTCGACCGCCGCCGATCTGGCCGGGTTCCTCGCCGAGGTGGATGCCGAGCGCCTGCTCGTCACGAACGCCCCGGCGACGCGACTCGATGAGGCGCTGGCCGTCATGGGCCTGAACGGCCTGTTCGACCGCGTCGTCACGGACGCCGCGAAGCCCGCCGGTCTCGAACTGCTTCTCGATCAGCTCGCCGCCGGCACCCCAGTCCTCGCCATCGGTGACGTCTGGCGCAACGACCTCGCCCCCGCCCACGCCCGCGGTCTCGCCACCGCCCTGGTCGGCGGCTACGCCGATCCGGCCGCGGACCCCACCTTCCGTGCCGACACCCTCGATGAGCTGCTGCCCGCGCTCGCCGAGTGGGTCGGCGCCGCCCACGTCGACGCTCCCCCCGCCGATCACCTCCCCTCCCACGCCTGAACCCCACCCGAATCGCAGAGGAATCATGAACACTCGTCGCATCCGTCTCGCCGCGGCCTTCGCCACCGCCGCTCTCGCCTCGATCGCCCTGGCCGGCTGCTCCGGTACCGCGGGCGCCGCCTCCGAACCCGCCGCCGACCCCAGCTCGTTGGTGCTCGCCCTCGTCCCCTCTCAGGACCAGGCCAACCTCGTCGACACCGCGAAGCCCCTCACCGACATGCTCACCGAGAAGCTCGGCATCCCGGTCAGCGGCGTCGTGTCGAAGGACTACCAGGCCGCCGTCGAGGCGATGGGAGCGGGTCAGGCCCAGATCGGCTTCCTGCCCTCGCTGCAGCTGTGGCAGGCGAACGACCGATACGGCGCCTCGGTCGTGCTGCAGACCGAGCGCAACGGCAACATCACCTACCCGGGCCAGTTCATGACGAACGACCCCGACAAGTACTGCGACACCCCCGTGGTCGAGCGCGACGGCATGTCGTTCTGCAACGGCGCCGACGCGCTGAAGGGACCCGCCGGTCTCGACAGCATCACCAAGATCGCCGGAGCCAAGGTCGCCGTCCTCGGCCCGGGATCACCCGCCGGCTACATCTACCCGATGCTCGCGCTGAAAGAGGCCGGCGTCGACATCGACAGCGGCTTCCAGCAGGTGCCCGTCACGGCCAACGACGCCTCGGTGCTCGCGGTCTACAACGGCGACGCCGAGGTCGGGTTCAGCTTCTGGGACGCCCGCACCCTGGTGAAGAAGGACAAGCCCGACGTGGGCCAGAAGGTCGTCGTCTTCGGCCTCACCGCCGAGATCCCCAACGACGGCGTCGCCGTCTCGAAGGACCTGTCGCCCGAGCTGCAGCAGAAGATCTCGTCGGCGCTCGCCGAGTACTCCACCACCGACGAGGGCTCGGCGGCCCTGAAGGCCGTCTACTCGATCACCAAGCTCGCTCCGGCAGACCCCGCCTCGCTCGACGTCGTCGCCCGCGCCGCTCAGCAGCTCGGACTCCAGTGACGACCGGTTCGCTCACCCCGGGCGTCGAGGCGCAGGCCTCGGCGCCCTGGGGCATCCGTCTCGACGGCGTCTCGGTGCGCTACCCCAACGGCACCATGGGACTGCGCGACGTGAGCGTCGACATCGCGCCCGGTGAGCTCATCGCCGTCGTGGGTCTCTCGGGCTCGGGCAAGTCCACGCTCATCCGCACGATCAACGGTCTGGTGCCCGCGACCTCCGGCGTCGTCGAGGTCGGCGGTCGCCGCGTCGACGGGGCCTCCGGTCGGCGCCTGCGCGAACTCCGTGGGCACATCGGCATGGTGTTCCAGAGCTTCAACCTCGCCGGGCGCACGAGCGTGCTCAACAACGTGCTGGTCGGGCGCCTCGCGCACACCCCGCTGTGGCGCACGCTCCTCGGCGCGTACCGCGAGGACGACCGACGCCTCGCCTTCGAGGCCCTCGACCGGGTCGGCCTGCTGCCCAAGGTGTGGGACCGCGCCTCGGCACTGTCGGGCGGCCAGCAGCAGCGCGTCGCTATCGCCCGCGCGCTCACCCAGCAGCCCCGCATCGTGCTCGCCGACGAACCGGTCGCGAGCCTCGACCCGCCCACGGCCCGCGGCGTCATGGACGACCTGCGTCGCATCAACGTCGACCTCGGCATCACGGTGCTGGTCAACCTGCACCTGCTCGACCTCGCCCGCGAGTACGGCACGCGCATGATCGGCATGCGCGCCGGGGAGATCGTCTACGACGGGCCGGCGGCATCCGCCACCGACGCCGATTTCGCCCAGATCTACGGTCGCTCGGTGACCGCCGCCGACAGGCTCGAGCGATGACGGCGTTGAGCGTCCCCACCCGCCCGAAGGGCCGATGGATGCCGTGGACCGCCGCGGGCGTCGTCGTCGCGGTGACCGTCTTCATGTGCCTGCCGGTGGTCGGGGTGGGCCTCGACGTCGGGGCCATCGCCCGCAACTGGCAACAGGGTGCTCTGCGGGTGGGCGAACTGCTCACGCCCGACTGGTCGTTCTTCCCGCGGACGGTCGGCCCCATCCTCGAGACGCTGCAGATGGCCGTCATCGGCACGGCGGTCGGGGCCGCGGTGTCGCTGCCCCTGAGCTTCTGGGCCGCTCGACCCACCAACCCCACGGGGTGGACGCGGTCGCTGGTGCGCGGCATCCTGAACGTCATCCGCGCCGTGCCGGAGCTCGTGTACGCCGCCGTGCTGGTCGCGATGGTCGGGGTCGGGGCTCTTCCCGGCATCCTGGCGCTGGTGCTGTTCAACGTCGGCATCATCGTCAAGCTCGTGTCGGAGTCGATCGACGCGAGCGACATCGGCCCGCTCGAGGCGGGACGGGCCGCGGGGGCGACGCAGACGCAGATCAACCGCGCGATCGCCCTGGCCGACACCTGGCCCGCGTTCGTGTCGCAGACGCTCTACGTCTTCGAGCTCAACGTCCGCGCCTCCACCGTGCTGGGCCTGGTCGGCGCGGGCGGCATCGGCCTGCTCATCGACGC
This sequence comes from Microbacterium sp. Leaf436, assembly GCF_001424715.1. NCBI lineage: Bacteria > Bacillati > Actinomycetota > Actinomycetes > Micrococcales > Microbacteriaceae > Microbacterium > Microbacterium sp. Leaf436. The sequence continues at coordinate 366,788 of NZ_LMRB01000004.1, read as the reverse complement.
CGTGCGCACCTTCTACCGCTACGACCAGCTGTCGCTCGTCATCGTGGAGATCCTCGTGATCGTCGTCGTGCTCGACGCCGTCAGTGACGCGATCCGCCGGAGACTCGTATGACCGCCCTCGCCCCCGCCCGCCCCGCGGCCCTCGCCCTGCCGCCCCGCCGTCAGCGGCCCCTGCGCACCCTGTCGTGGCTGGTGGTCGGCGTCATCGTCGTCGCCGCGTTCTGGTCCGCCGACATCACCTGGTCGCGGCTCGGTGAACTGCCCGCCGAGATCGCGCGCTACCTCGGCCTCATGTTCGTCTCGCCGAACTGGGCCAAGCTCCCCGAGGCCCTCTGGCAGACCTGGCGCAGCGTCGAGATGGCGTGGATCGGCACCGTCCTCGGCATCCTGATCGCGACGCCCCTGTCGCTGATCTCGGCGCGCGGTTTCGGTCCGGCGCCGGTGCGCGCCGTGCTGCGCTTCGTCTTCTCGCTCGTGCGGGCCGTCCCCGAGCTCGTCTTCGCGATCATCATCCTCTCGGTCACGGGTCTCACCCCTCTCACCGGCGCTCTCGCCCTCGCGATCGGCGGGGTCGGAACCCTGGGCAAGTGGGGCTACGAAGCCGTCGAGAACGTCGCCCCGGGGCCGATCGAGGCCGCCCGCGCGGCGGGGGGATCCACCGCGCAGGTGCTGCGGTGGGGTGTGTGGCCGCAGGCGGCTCCCACCTTCCTGTCCTTCTGGCTCTACCGCTTCGAGATCAACGTGCGCGCCTCGGCCGTGCTCGGGCTCATCGGCGTGGGCGGCATCGGCGACATGCTCACCTCCTACACCCAGTACCGTGAGTGGTCGACGGTCGGCATGCTCCTGGTCGTCGTGGTCATCGTCACCGTCGCGATCGACGCGGTCTCGGCCCGCATCCGCCGCCGCATCATGGAGGGTCCTCGTGTCCGCAGCTGAGGTGCCCACGACCGCGCGGATCGCCGCGGTGCGCAACTCCCTGCAGCCCAGCGAACGCCGCGTCGCCGACCTCATCGTCGACGACCCGGATGCCGTGATCGAGCTGACCGCGCAGCAGCTCGCCGACCGCGTCGGGGTGGGACGGTCCACGGTCGTGCGCGCCTGCCAGACGTTCGGGTACCGCGGGTATCCGCAGCTGCGCGTGGCCCTCGCCGCCGAGCGCGGGCGTCGACCGGCGCCGACGTCCGACGCGGGCGACGGCGCCCTGGGCGGCATCCGCTCGGCCATCGATCGCATCGCCGACGATCTGCGCGCGGCCACGAGCCTGCTGGATGCCGACGGGGTCGACGCCGCCGTCGAGGCGGTCGTGGGTGCGCGACGGCTGCTCGTGGTGGCGAGCGGCCTGTCGGCTCCGGTCGCGACCGATCTCGCGATGCGCCTGACCGCGGTGGGTCGCCCGGCCGAGACCCTCGGCGACCCGATCGGTCAGCAGATCGCCGCGCGGCACCTCTCGGCCGACGACGTGTGCGTCGTGATCAGCGGGTCGGGGGCAAACGAGGCGAGCCTCCGCGCGGCGCAGGCGGCGCGCGCCGCGGGCGCTCGAGTGATCGCGGTGACCTCGTTCATGGCGTCGCCCCTCACGGAGCGCGCCGATCTCTCGCTGGTGCTCGCCTCGGGCGGAACCTTCCGCGACGAGCTCGAACACACCTCGCGCATCGCGCACGCGGTCTTCGCCGAGGCCTTCGTCGACGCCGTGGCGCGCGCGCGGGCGGGGGAGGCCGATCTCTCGCGCGAGCGCGTGCTCGAGATCCTCTCCGACAACCTCGGCGACGCCGGCTGACCGCCGGTGCGGGGCATTCGTCCGGCCGACGTGACCCCGCGATCCGGGCGCCGGTGTACCGGCCGTCGGCGCCGCTACTCGGCCAGACGCAACGCCGTCCAGGTCTCCGCCCGCGCCGCGAACGACGACAGGTTGCGCCCGAGCACCCGTTCGGCCTGAGCGATGCGCGCGCGCACGGTGTGGCGATGGATGCCGAGAGCCTGGGCGGTCGCCTCGTGCGAGCAGTCGTGGGTGAGCCAGGCGTCGACGGTCTCGAGCAGCGCCGAGCCCTGCGCCTCGTCGTGCGCACGCAGGGGCGTCAGCACCCCCGCGGCGACGCTCCGGGCGGCTTCGGAGCCGAGCGCGGCGAGAAGTCCCGCCCGCGCCGTGTCGGCGAAGTCGGCGACCCCGGGGGTCGAGAGCCGCTCGCGCGCGGTCCGAGCCTGCGCGAGAGCGCTCGAGAACGCCTCGTACCCGGTCGGGGCGGAGCATCCGACGACGATCTCGAAGCGGTCCGCGATCTCGTCGAGTAGTCCTCGAACCGCGGCGGGCACGACCACGACGAACCCGTCGTCGCCCCGGCCGAAGAACAGCTCCCCCCGACGTTCCGACGCACGCATCTCGAGCCACTCGGCCAGCGCACCGGAGCGCGCGGCCGTGGCGGGGGTGAGCGCCACCACCACGGGGGCCGCGGGAAGGGGGCCGAACAGATCCCGCGACGCGCGGCGGGCGAGAGCGGGGTCGTCGGTGCACAGCGACTGCACGAGTCCCGCGCGGAAGGTGCCGATCGCGCGTCCCAGCCCATCCTGCTGCTCGAGGACGAGGGCGGCCATCGCCACCACGGCCGTCACCACGCTGCGGGCCTCGTGGTCGAGGTCGTCGGCGGCGATCGCGAGAGCGCCGCGCAGATGCCCGCCCCGGCCGAGGGTCTGCAGGCTCACCGCGGTCCCGTCGATCCGCAGGGTCGACGCGGCGCGCGTGCCGCGGTGCAGCATCGTCGTCACCTCCGCCGTCACGGCGTCGAGCGCCGCAGGGGCGAGGGCGTCGACGGGGTACTCGGTGCGCACGGCCCCGGCCGCGTCGAAGAGGCCGACCCAGCAGTCGAGCTGTCGCGAGAGCTCGGCGAGGGTGGCGGCCAGACCGTCGGGGCGCAGCGCCGCCAGCGAGACGGCCCGCTGGGCGGCGAGCGACCAGCTGCGGCGGGCGTAGGCGTCGGCGGCGATCGCCTCGGCTCCGGCGCGGGCCACGGCGATGAACGGCGTGCGGTAGGGCACCTCGAACAGGGGCATCCCCGCGGCCAGGCACGCGGCGGTCAGCCCCGCGGGGATGCCGTCGCGCACGACCTCGGTGCCGAATCCCAGCGCCCGCACCCCGCGGGCGAGCAGCCGCCCGACGTAGGCCTCGTAGTCGGCGGGGGTCGCGTCGGCGAACTGGGTGCCGGTGGTCAGCAGCACCAGCCCCTCGCTGAGGAACGGAGTGGGATCGGCGAGGTCGCTGGAGTGCACCCATCGCACGGGGCGGTCCACGCTGCCGGCGGGAAGGGCGGCCTCCTCGACGATCAGGCCCAGGCCGAGGTCGGCTCGAGCCAAGAGGGCGCGCAGGCTCGGTGGGGCGACGGCGGTGTCGACCATGAGTCCTCCTGTACAAGACGTATACGACAGTGCCTGCGACTGTACAGGGGGGAGAGTGCGGGCCGAGACGCCGCGTCCGTAGCATCGCCGCCATGAGCCTCGACACCCTCCCCACCGTCGGCGGTCCGTCCCTCGTCCAGGAGCGCCGCCTCGTCACCGCCATCCCCGGCCCCCGCTCGCAGGAGCTCCTCGACCGCAAGGCCGCGGCCGTGGCCTCCGGTGTCGGCCACACCGTCCCCATCCACGCGGTCGCCGCGGGCGGCGGAGTCGTCGTCGACGCCGACGGCAACTCGCTGATCGACCTCGGTGCGGGCATCGCGGTCACCAGCGTCGGCAACGCCCACCCCGCCGTCGTCAAGGCCGTCCAGGACCAGGTCGCCGCCTTCACCCACACGTGCTTCATGGTGTCGCCGTACGACTCGTACGTCGCCGTCGCCGAGGCGCTCAACCGTCTCACCCCCGGCGACCACGAGAAGAAGAGCGCGCTGTTCAACTCCGGCGCCGAGGCCGTCGAGAACGCGGTCAAGATCGCGCGCAAGCACACCGGCCGCCAGGCCGTCGTCGCCTTCGACCACGCGTACCACGGCCGCACCAACCTCACGATGGCGCTCACGGCCAAGAACCTGCCGTACAAGAGCGGCTTCGGCCCCTTCGCCGCCGAGGTCTACCGCGCGCCCCTGTCGTACCCCTTCCGCGACGGACTGACGGGCCCCGAGGCCGCGGCCAAGGCCATCTCGCTCATCGAGAAGCAGGTCGGCGCCGAGAATCTCGCCGCCGTCATCATCGAGCCCATCCAGGGCGAGGGCGGCTTCATCGTCCCCGCCGACGGATTCCTCAACGCGATCGTCGACTGGTGCCGCGACAACGGCGTCGTCTTCATCGCCGACGAGGTGCAGTCGGGCTTCGCCCGCACCGGCGCGATGTTCGCGAGCGAGCTGTTCGGCATCGTCCCCGACCTCGTCACCACCGCCAAGGGCATCGCCGGCGGGCTGCCGCTGGCGGCCGTCACCGGTCGCGCCGAGATCATGGATGCCACCCACACGGGCGGTCTCGGAGGCACCTACGGCGGCAACCCGATCGCCTGCGCCGCGGCCCTGGCCTCCATCGACGCCTTCGAGAACGAGGGGTTCCTCGAGCGCGCGCAGCAGATCGGCGAGCTGCTCACGCGCCGTCTGCACGAGCTGCAGGCGAACGACCCGCGCGTCGGCGACGTGCGCGGTCACGGTGCGATGATCGCGGCCGAGTTCGTCGACCCCACCACCGGAGCGCCCGACGCCGCCCTCACCTCGGCCGTGGCGAAGGCCGCGATCGCCGAGGGAGTGATCGTGCTCACGTGCGGCACCTACGGCAACGTCATCCGGTTCCTGCCGCCGCTGTCGATCGGCGACGAGCTGCTGCACGAAGGTCTCGACGTCGTCGCGGCCGCCCTGTCGCGCAACTGACACTCGTCCCGGCGGTGGCGGAGGAGCATGCGCACACCCGCCGCCGTCGGGACCACCCACGACATTCCCGAGCGAACGACAAGTAAGGAAGCTTCCATGGACGAGATCACCCGAGACGTCGTCGTCATCGGAGCCGGCGCCGCCGGTCTCACCGCCGCCAACGACCTGCGCAAGGCCGGCCTCTCGGTCGCCGTCCTCGAGGCGCGCGACCGCGTGGGCGGGCGACTGTGGACCGACGTGGTCGAGGGCGCGATGCTCGAGCTCGGCGGTCAGTGGGTCTCGCCCGACCAGCAGGCGCTCATCGACACCGTCGAGGAGCTGGGACTCACGACCTACAGCCGCTACCGCGAGGGCGACAGCGTGTACGTCGGAGCCGACGGCGAAGCGAAGCGCTTCACCGGCGAGATGTTCCCGGTGGCCGCCTCGACCGAGAAGATCATCGACGAGATCAGCGCGCGCCTGGACGCCATGGTCGCCGAGATCGACCCCGACCGTCCCTGGGAGCACCCGAACGCCGCCGAGTGGGACACGGTCTCGTGGGACGCCTGGCTTCGTCAGCAGACCGACGACGACGAGGCCGTCCGCAACCTCGCCTTCGCCACCGGCTCGGCGATGCTCACCAAGCCGACGCACACCTTCTCGCTGCTGCAGTCGCTGCTCATGGCGGCATCGGCGGGCTCGTACTCGAACCTCGTCGACGCCGACTTCATCCTCGACAAGCGCGTCGCCGGTGGCCTGCAGGCGGTGCCCGAACTGCTCGCCGAGCGTCTCGGCGACGACGTCTTCCTCAACCAGCCGGTGCGCCGCATCATCTGGGGTGCCGATTCGGCCGCGCCCGACCGCGCTGCGGACTCGGCGACGGGGCAGCGGGTCGACGAGCTGCGCGCTCTGACCGCTCGCGTCGAGGCCGCGAAAGCCTCCGCCGCGGGAGTCACCGTCATCGCCGACGGCCTGACCGTGCGCGCCCGCTTCGCCATCCTGGCGCTCGCGCCCGTGCTCTACCCCCGCATCTCGTTCGAGCCGCCCCTGCCCCGGCTCCAGCACCAGATGCACCAGCACATCTCGATGGGCTTCGTCATCAAGGTGCACGCCGTCTACGAGACGCCGTTCTGGCGCGCGCAGGGTCAGTCGGGCACCGCGTTCAGCCCCTACGAGCTGGTGCACGAGGCCTACGACAACACCAACCACGGTGACGAGCGCGGCACGCTGGTGGGCTTCGTGTCCGACCAGAACGCCGACGACCTGTTCCGTCTGAGCGCCGAGGAGCGCAAGGAGCGCATCCTCGAGTCGCTCTCGCACTACTACGGGCCCGAGGCGAAGAACACGGTCGTCTACTACGAGAGCGACTGGGGCACCGAGGAGTGGACGCGCGGCGCCTACGCCGCGAGCTTCGACCTCGGCGGTCTCCACCGCTACGGCGCCGACCTGCGGGAGCCCGTCGGCGCGATCCACGTCGCGTGCAGCGACATGGCCGGCGCGGGCTACCAGCACGTCGACGGCGCGATCCGCCAGGGTCACCGCGCGGCGCAGGAGATCCTCGAGCGGACGCGCGGATGAGTTCCGCGATCGTCGTCGGCTACACCGCCACCGAGGCGGGTGCCGACGCCCTCGCCCTCGCGGCGCGGCTCGGGAACGCCCTCGACGCGCCCGTCCACGCGGTGATCGTGCTGCCCGCGGCCGAGAACAACGTCTCGATCCCCGCCGACGCCGGTTACGACCGGCTCGTCGCCGACACGGCACGCGGCTGGCTGCGCGACGGTCTCGCGCGGGTCGGGGGATCCGGCATCCGGGGCCACGTGCGTCCCGCGCACGGGGTGGCAGCCGGACTCGTCGCCGCCGCCGAGGAGTTCGACGCGGGCCTCATCGTCGTCGGCACCGGAGGTGGGGGACCACGCGGTCGGCACCGCCTCGGCACCACCGCCGAAGAGCTCGTGCACGCCGCTCCCGTCCCGGTGGCACTGGCCCCCGAGGGCGCGCGCGACATCGCCGTCGACGCGGGTCTTCCGCGCATCACCGCGGCGATCGGCACGCGGCCGGGTGCCGACGTGCTGCTCGAGTCCTCGGCATCCCTGTCGGCCCGCGCGCAGGCACCGCTCCGGCTGCTCTCGCTCGCGGGCGTCGACCTCCCCGCCCGCGTCGACGCCGGGCTGACCCGTCTGACCGGACAGGCCCACGCCGAGGAGGTGCTCGAGACCGTCCGCGCCGCGCTCCCGCCCGAGATCGAGGCCCACGCGGTGGTGGGCGCCGGCTCCGACATCGAAGACGCCGTCGGGCGCATCGAGTGGATGCCGGGCGAGATCGCCCTGGTCGGTTCCAGCCGGCTCGCCCAGCCCCGGCGCCTGTTCCTCGGCTCCACCGCAGGACGCATCCTGCGGGCCCTTCCCGTTCCCATGATCGTGGTGCCCCGCACCTCGGAGGCCTCATGACCACCTCTCGCAACGGCGCGAGCCCTGCACCCGACAGCCCCGTCACCACCGGCATCTCCAACAAGGGCCTGCGCGTCGGCTCGATCGGGATGATCGGCGCCGTCGTCATCGGCATCTCCACCATCGCCCCGGCGTACACGCTCACCGGGGCACTCGGTCCGACGGTCTCGGCGGTCGGGTTCCAGGTTCCCGCGATCATCCTCGTCGGCTTCATCCCGATGCTGCTGGTGGCCCTCGGCTACCGCGAACTGAACTCCCGGATGCCGGATGCCGGCACCTCGTTCACCTGGGCGGCGCGGGCCTTCGGCCCCTGGGTGGGCTGGATGGCCGGGTGGGGTCTGGTGGCCGCCACCGTCATCGTGCTCTCCAACCTCGCCGGCATCGCGGTGGACTTCCTCTTCCTGCTGATCGCCCAGCTCAGCGGCAACGCCGAGATCGCGGAGCTCACCCGCGTCGTCCCGATCAACATCGCGGTGTGCCTGGTGTTCATGTTCCTGGCCACGGTGGTGTCGTACCGCGACCTGCAGACCACCCAGCGCCTGCAGTACGGCCTCGTCGGCTTCCAGATCCTCGTGCTGCTCGTCTTCGCGGGTGCGGCGGTCGTGGAGACGATGAACGGCAACGCCGTCGACCCCAGCCCCGTGCAGCTGTCGTGGTTCAACCCCTTCGAGGTTCCCTCGTTCAGCGCCTTCGCTGCCGGTCTGTCGCTGTCGATCTTCATCTTCTGGGGATGGGACGTCATCCTCACCATGAACGAAGAGACGAAGGACCCCGACCGGACCCCGGGCCGCGCCGCCACCGTCACGGTCTTCCTCATCGTGGCGCTGTACCTGGTCATCGCCGTCGCCCTGCTGATGTTCGCGGGAAACGGCACGGGGGAGTTGGGCCTGGGCAACCCCGACATCCAGGAGAACGTCTTCTTCCACCTGTCGGGACCCATCCTCGGGCCCCTCGCGTTCCTCGTGTCCCTCGCGGTCCTCACCAGCTCGGCATCCTCGCTCCAGGCCACCTTCGTGGGGCCCGCGCGGACCCTGCTGGCCATGGCGCACTACGACGCCCTGCCGAAGAAGTTCGCGAAGGTGAGCCCGCGGTTCTTCACCCCGGGCTACGCCACGATCGTCTCGGCGGTCGTCGCCTCGGCGTTCTACGCGATCATGCGCGTGCTCAGCGAGAACGTGCTGACCGACACCATCACGGCCCTCGGCGCGATGATCTGCTTCTATTACGGGCTCACCGCCTTCGCGTGCGTCTGGTACTTCCGCAAGCAGTGGTTCGACTCGGTGCGCAACGTCCTGCTGACGCTGCTGGCCCCGCTCGTCGGCGGGGGAATCCTCGCGGTGCTGTTCGTCACCACCCTCATCGACAGTGCGAGCCCCGACTACGGCTCGGGCTCGCAGATCGCCGGCGTCGGACTGGTCTTCGTCATCACCGTCGTGATCATCGTGGTCGGCGTGGTTCTGATGATCGCCCAGCGCATCGCCAGCCCCGCCTTCTTCCGCGGTGAGACCCTGGGACGCGAGGCGCCCGCCAGCGCCCGCCGTCGCCGCACGTCCTGACAACGAAACGAAAAGGAGCACCATGAGCGACTACGCCGTCGTCAATCCCGCCACCGGTGAGACCCTCGCCGAGTACGACACGCTGTCCGACGAAGGAGTGCAGAGCGCGATCGCCTCCGCTCACGACGGCTACCGCGCGTGGTCGCGCACGGCCCCGGCCCAGCGCGCCGAGGCCCTCCGCCGCGCGGCGCAGCTGCACCGCGACCGCCGCGACGACCTCGCCGCGATCATCGTGCGCGAGATGGGCAAGCCCCTCGAGGCGGCGCTCGGCGAGGTCGACTTCGCGGCCGACATCACCGAGTACTACGCCGACAACATCGACAAGATCACCGGCGACACCCCCATCGACATCCTCGGCGAGGGCTCCGCGGTCATCCGGCGCTCCGGTCTCGGCGTGCTGCTAGGCATCATGCCGTGGAACTTCCCGTACTACCAGGTCGCCCGTTTCGCCGCCCCGAACCTCGCGGTCGGGAACACCATCCTGCTCAAGCACGCTCCCCAGTGCCCCGAGTCGGCCGAATCCCTGCAGTCGATCTACAGCGACGCGGGCTTCCCCGAGGGCGCCTACGTCAACATCCGCGCGACCAACGACCAGGCGGCGACGATCATCGCCGACCGTCGCGTGCAGGGAGTGTCGGTGACGGGCTCCGAGCGCGCGGGCTCGGCCGTGGCCGAGCTGGCCGGCCGCCACCTCAAGAAGGTCGCGCTCGAGCTCGGTGGCTCCGACCCGTTCATCCTGCTCTCCACCGACGACCTCGACGCCGCCGTGCAGGCCGCGGTCGACGCGCGCCTCGACAACAACGGGCAGTCGTGCAACGGAGCGAAGCGGTTCCTCGTCGTCGACGACCTGTACGACGCGTTCGTCGAGAAGTTCTCGGCCGCGCTCGGCGAGGCCAAGGTCGGCGACCCGTTCGCCGACGACACCGTGCTCGGTCCGCTGTCGTCGCTGGCCGCGGCGGAACGCCTCGACGAGCAGGTGCAGCGAGCGATCGCCCAGGGCGCGACCGTCGAGGTCGGCGGCACCCGCGACGGTGCCTTCTACCCGGGCACCGTCCTCACCGGTGTGACGCCCGAGATGGACGCCTACGGCGAGGAGTTCTTCGGACCCGTCGGCACCGTCTACCGGGTCTCGGGCGAAGACGAGGCCGTGGCGATCGCCAACGACACCGGATACGGCCTGGGCTCGTACGTGTTCACCACGGATGCCGAGCAGGCCCAGCGCATCGCCGATCAGATCGAGGCCGGAATGGTCTACGTCAACGTCGTGCTCGCCGACTCGCCGGAGCTGCCGTTCGGCGGCGTGAAGCGCAGCGGCACCTCCCGCGAGATGGGCCTTCTCGCGGCCGACGAGTTCGTGAACAAGAAGCTGATCCGCACGGCCTGACCGATGTCGCGTCCCCCGGCCCGGTTCGCCTCGTCGGGGGACATGACATAGACTGGGGAGTGCAGTCGAAATCTGCATTCTTTCGCCGTGCCCCCGGGCACTCGGCATCCTCCCCGAGAGATTCCAGGCGTTCGCATGTCGGTTTCGAATCCTGGATCCCTCGGGATCTTAGGGCGGTAGCTCAATTGGCAGAGCAGCGGTCTCCAAAACCGCAGGTTGCAGGTTCGATTCCTGTCCGCCCTGCGCACAGCGCACGCTGGCACAGACAGAGACCTAGGTGGTTCGATGACGCAGGACGAGACGAAGGGCGAAGTCGTCGCTGATCGCGGCGCGCCCCGCGAGAAGAAGCTCAACTTCTTCGCGCGGATCGCTCTCTTCATCCGTCAGGTCTTCGCGGAACTCCGCAAGGTCGTCACCCCGACGCGGCAGGAACTGCTCAAGTTCACCGCCGTCGTCCTCGGGTTCGTCGTCGTCATGATGGCGATCGTCTACGGCCTCGACGTGCTGTTCGTGTGGATCACCACCGCCGTCTTCGGCGTCCCCGGTACCGCCGGCGCCTGACCGGCGTCTGGGCGGACGCGCGGCGCCAAGAGCGGCCGCCTCTGAACGGAAGAGATCACAGTGTCTGAAAGATATGTCGACGACGCCGATTGGGCCACCGCGGCCGAGCAGTCGAGCGAGGATGACGAAGCCCAGGAGGGCAACGTGCTGGCCTCGCAGGAGCACGCCTCCGACTCGGCCGAGCACGCTGCCATCCACATCGTCGACGACGAGACCGACACCGATGACGCCGACCTCGGCGACATCGACATCACCGACCCGGAGGCGGACGCGATCGTGAACGACGCTCTCGAGATCGACGAGACCAGCGAGGCCGAGGCCGCCGCCGAGGTGCTCAACGACGCTCTCGCCGAGGAGCAGGCCGAAGAGGCCGCCGAGGCGGCCGACGAGGTCACCCCCTACGACGGTCCCGACGTCAACGGCGAGCCCGACGCCCCCGTGCTCGACGAGGACTTCGTCGACGAGGTCGCCACCGCCGCCGGTGTGGTCGACGAGGTCGAGGCCTCCGAGTCGCCCGCCGACGCCGCCGAGGCCCCCATCGATCTCGATGACGCCGATGCCGAAGACGACGATGTCGACCCCTACGACGCCTTCCGCGCCGAGCTCCGCTCGCTCCCCGGCAAGTGGTTCGTCATCCACTCCTACGCCGGGTTCGAGCGCAAGGTGAAGGCCAACATCGAGCAGCGCAAGTCGACGCTCGAGGTCGAGGACGACATCTACCAGGTCGAGGTCCCCATGGAGGACGTCGTCGAGATCAAGAACGGCCAGCGCAAGATGGTCACGCGCGTGCGCATCCCCGGCTACGTGCTGGTGCGCATGGACCTCAACGAAGACACCTGGTCGGTCGTGCGTCACACGCCCGGTGTCACCGGCTTCGTGGGCAACGCCCACAACCCGACCCCGCTGCGTTTCGAAGAGGCCTTCAACATGCTGAAGAGCCTCGTCGAGGTCAAGGAAGCCGCTCCCTCGAAGTCGGGTGCCGCCAAGGGTTCGCCCACCACGGCGCGCGTCATCCCCGCCGAGGTCGACTTCGAGACCGGCGAGACCATCACGATCAAGGAAGGCTCGTTCGCGGGTCTGCCCGGTACGATCAGCGAGATCAAGCCCGAGAGCGGCAAGCTCACCGTGCTCGTGTCGCTCTTCGAGCGCGAGACCCCGGTCGAGCTGTCGTTCGACCAGGTCACCAAGATGCTCTGACGCCTCCGGCGTCGCACGAACGCCCCGCTCGGCTCCGGCCGGCGGGGCGTTCGTCGTTCCGCGCACCGTCGCACCTCTTGCATAAACGCTGATCCTGCGCCTAAACGCGCTGCCCGACCGTTTGTGCGCAGGATCGGCGTTTATGCCCGGCGGAGGATCACCGCGAGCGCGGGTTTCGCCCCACCGACGCCAGGGCAGCGGGGTCGGCGCGGCGCGACGGCGCGAGCCCGGCAGCGGCGAGAGCCGCGCGTAGTCCGTCTGCGCCGAGCGCCCCCGCGTAATCCCACCGGGCGACACGCCAACCGGCACGCCGAAAGCTGTCTTCGCGGCGCTTCTCGGCGCGAACGGCCTCGGCGGCCGCGACGGGATCATCGCCGCCGTACTTGAGCCACCCATCTGATTCGCCGATGACCTTCTGCTCCGGCCAACTGAAGTCCGAGCGATACGCCCGCCCCTCGAGACGATGCGTCATCTGGAGCGTCGGCGCGGGGAATCCGCACCACTCGATGACCGCTCGGCTGAGGGATTCTCCCGCCGACTCCGCGAGCGGGGTGGCCCGAGTCAGCACCCATTCCAGGCGCCTCACCCGGAACGTGTTCCGTTGCGCCGCGGCGTGATCGATCAACTCTTCGCGCGAGAGGGAGGAGTCGCGGAGGGCCGCATCCGCGACGGCGAGGCCGAACGCCGGCGGCAGAACGCGCGCGAGATCGACGACCAGGTCTTCGGCGGTCGTGAGATGGATGCCGCCGACCCGCTGCACCGATCGCGCGTCGGCGCTCGTGTGCGCCGTGACATCGCCGTACGCCACCGAGCGTGAACGCCGCGTGTCGAAGATGTGGATGTTGCGAGGGTGGCCGAACGTCGGCAGCCCGAGCAGCGATGCGGCCGACTCGTGCGAGAACACGGCATCGGCGCGAACCAGCGCGAAGGCGTGCACGCGGGCGAGGTAGCGGTCCCAGGGTTCGAGCGCGTTCCACGCGTCCCGGGCGGCGTAGACGCCGGGCCGTACTTTGTAGAGGCTCGCACCACGCCACGGATACGGGGCGGTGCCCAGCAGGCTCGACGCACGGAAGAGGTGCACCGGCGATTCACGCAGCGATCGGGGGATGGCATCCATTCGGCGAGGGTGGCAGGTCGGCCGGCAGGTCGTGTGCGGCCTGTGGACAACTGCCGCCCCTCCCGATGCATAAACGCCGATCCTGCGCGTAAACACGCTGCCTTCGCGTTTATGCGCAGGATGAGCGTTTATGCGGTGCGGTGCGGTGCGGTGCGGTGCGGTGCGGTGGGGCGGGGCGGGGCGAGGCGAGGCGGGGCGGGGCGCCGAGCGGACGGCGCAATCGCGCCGGCGGGGCGACCGAAACCGCGGCGAGCGGCGACCCGCGAGACGCCGCTGGAGGGCGACCGCGCGGGCGACCGCGCGGGCGAGGAGAAGACGCAGGATGCCGGCGCCATGGCGTATGATGAGGAGGTTGCTCGTGCGTCAGCACGACGATGACCGCTGTCCGGAACCGCCGGATGCGCGGGAGAGAGGGAGCCGCGAGGCCCCCGCTCGAGAGAGGAAAAGGATATGGCACCCAAGAAAAAGGTGACCGGCCTGATCAAGCTCCAGATCAAGGCGGGCGCGGCCAACCCCGCGCCGCCCATCGGTCCGGCGCTCGGTCAGCACGGCGTCAACATCATGGAGTTCTGCAAGGCCTACAACGCGGCGACCGAAGCCCAGCGCGGCAACGTCATCCCCGTTGAGATCACGGTCTACGAAGACCGCAGCTTCACGTTCGTCCTGAAGACCCCGCCCGCGGCGGAGCTCATCAAGAAGGCGGCCGGCCTGGCCAAGGGCTCGTCGACGCCTCACACGGTCAAGGTGGGCAAGCTCACCAAGGACCAGGTTCGCGAGATCGCCACCACGAAGCAGCCCGACCTGAACGCGAACGACATCGAGGCCGCCTCGAAGATCATCGCCGGCACCGCCCGTTCCATGGGCATCACGGTCGAGGACTGAGGGAGATAACAATGGCTACCAAGTCCAAGGCATTCCGCGCCGCTGCTGAGAAGATCGCGGCCGACACGTTCTACACCCCGACCGAGGCCGTCGCCCTCGCGAAGGAGACCGGCTCGAAGAAGTTCGACTCGACCGTCGAGGTCGCGCTGAAGCTCTCGGTCGACCCCCGTAAGGCAGACCAGATGGTCCGCGGCACGGTCATCCTGCCCCACGGCACGGGTAAGACCGCGCGCGTCATCGTCTTCGCCAACGGCCCCGCGGCCGAAGCGGCTCTCGCCGCCGGTGCCGACGAGGTCGGTGGCACCGAGCTCATCGAGAAGGTCGCCGCCGGCTACACGTCGTTCGACGCGGCCGTCGCCACGCCCGAGCTCATGGGCCAGGTCGGACGCCTCGGTAAGGTCCTCGGACCCCGCGGCCTCATGCCGAACCCCAAGACCGGCACCGTGACCCCCAACCCGGCCAAGGCCGTCGAGGAGATCAAGGGCGGAAAGATCGAGTTCCGCGTCGACAAGCACGCCAACGTGCACTTCGTCGTCGGCAAGGCGTCGTTCTCGGCCGAGCAGCTCGACGAGAACATCGCCGCCGCGCTCGAGGAGATCGTCCGCCTCAAGCCGTCGAGCTCGAAGGGCCGTTACATCCAGAAGGGTGCGGTGTCGACCACGTTCGGCCCCGGCATCCCGCTGGACGTCAACGTCCTCGCCTGACATCCGTCACCGAAAGCCCCGCTGCGCCTCGTGCCGGCGGGGCTTTCGCGTGCACGGACGTGCAACACGGCGTCATCCGGGAAGAGTCCGGCGGGTGAACGTGTTGCGCTGAGGGGCGCTCCGTGCGCCCTCCCCCCATCACTTGTCCCCACATCACCCATGTCAGGAACAGCTATGCCCCGTCGTCGTTTGACCGTCCTCGCCGCCACCCTGGGCCTCAGCGCCCTCGCGCTGACCGCCTGCAGCGGCGGTGCGTCGTCCGAGGCGACGCCCGGAGCGGGAGCCGATCTCGGCCTCATCTCGGACGGCACCCTCACCGTCGCCACCGAGGGCACCTACCGCCCGTTCTCGTTCCACGAGGGCGCGGGCGATCTGACCGGTTTCGACGTCGAGATCGCGAAGGCCGTCGCCGACAAGCTGGGTCTGCAGGTCAAGTTCCAAGAGACCCAGTGGGACGCGATCTTCGCGGGCCTGGATGCCGGTCGTTTCGACGTCATCGCCAACCAGGTGTCGATCAACCCCGAGCGCCAGGAGAAGTACACCTTCAGCGCGCCGTATACGGTGTCGCGTGGCGTGATCGTCACGAACGAGGACGACAGCGCGATCTCGAGCTTCGCCGACCTCTCGGGCAAGACCACCGCCCAGTCGCTCACGAGCAACTGGTACGAGCTCGCCACCGACAGCGGCGCGCAGGTCGAGGCCGTCGAGGGTTGGGCGCAGGCCGTCGCGCTGCTGAAGCAGGGTCGCGTCGAGGCCACGATCAACGACCAGCTGACCTACCTCGACTACGAGAAGACCAACAGCCCGACGGGCCTGAAGATCGCCGCCGAGACCGACGACACCTCCGAGAGCGCCTTCGCGTTCAAGAAGGGTCAGGACAAGCTCGCCGAGGCCGTCGACGGCGCCCTCGAGGAGCTGCGCGCCGACGGCACGCTCGCCGAGATCAGCCAGAAGTACTTCGGCGCCGACGTCACCCAGTAACACCCGGCTGTAAACCCCCGCGGATCGTCCGACTTCCCCCTCTAGCGTGGGAGGCGGACGGTCCGCGTCGGCGTGTGCGAACGCGCGCACGAGGAGTCGGGCCCCGAGCCCACCGGAGAAAGGAGGCCCATGAACGACATCTGGACGCTGATGCTCGACTCGTTCTGGCCCATGCTGCTGGCGGGCCTCACGGGCACCATCCCCCTGTCCCTGGCCTCGTTCGCGATCGGGCTCGCTCTGGCGCTCGCGATGGCGTTGCTGCGTCTGTCGCGCAACGTCGTGTTCTCGGGCTTCGCGCGGTTCTACATCTCGGTCATCCGCGGCACGCCGCTGCTGGTGCAGCTGTTCGTGATCTTCTACGGCCTTCCCGCGATCGGTGTCGTCATCGATCCGTTCCCCGCGGCCGTCATCGCCTTCTCGCTGAACGTCGGCGGCTACGCGGCCGAGGTGATCCGCGCCGCGATCCTGTCGGTCCCGCGCGGGCAGTGGGAGGCGGCGCACACCGTCGGCCTCTCGCACCGAAAGACGCTGACCCGCATCATCCTCCCGCAGGCCGCGCGGGTGTCGGTCCCTCCGCTGTCGAACACGTTCATCTCGCTCGTGAAGGACAGCTCGCTGGCGTCGCTCATCCTCGTGTCGGAGCTGTTCCGCCAGGCCCAGAACATCGCCGCGTTCTCGTACGAGTTCATGGCGGTGTACCTCGAGGCCGCGCTCATCTACTGGCTGTTCTGCCTGGTGCTGTCGTTCGGGCAGAACGCTCTCGAGAAGAGATTGGACCGCCATGTCGCCCACTGACGCCCCGTTGTTGCAGGTCACGGGTCTCGAGAAGAGCTTCGGCGACAACCGCGTTCTCGAAGGCGTCGACCTGTCGGTGCGGCGCGGTGACGTGCTGGTGCTGATCGGTCCCTCGGGGTCGGGCAAGACGACGGTACTGCGCTGCCTGAACGGTCTCGAGACCCCGGATGCCGGAGTGGTGGCGTTCGACGGCGGTCCGGTCGTCGATTTCTCGGCGCCCAAGGTGTCGAAGGCCGATCGCACGGCTCTGCGCGACCGATCGGCGATGGTGTTCCAACACCACAACCTCTTTCCGCACCTCACGGTGCTGCAGAACGTCACCGAGGGGCCCATCCAGGCGCACGGCGTGCCGAAGGCCGACGCGATCGCCCGCGCCGAGACGCTCTTGGCCCGTGTCGGCCTCGCCGAGAAGCGCGACGCCTACCCGTCGGAACTCTCGGGCGGCCAGCAGCAGCGCGTCGGCATCGTCCGAGCCCTGGCGCTGCAACCGCAGCTGCTGCTCTTCGACGAGCCGACGAGCGCTCTCGACCCCGAACTCGTCGGCGAGGTGCTGACGGTGCTGCGGGAACTCGCGAACGAGGGCTGGACGATGGTCATCGTCACGCACGAGCTCGGTTTCGCCCGCGAGGTCGCCGACGAGGTCCTGTTCTTCGACGAGGGCGTGATCGTGGAGCGGGGCGCCCCCGCGGATCTGCTCCGCGCGCCGAAGAAGGAGCGCACGCGTCGCTTCCTGAACCGCCTGCTGCACCCCCTCGACGGCCCCGATCCGACTGGGACGTCGGAACTCCCGGAGTAGCGTGGATCCATGCGCCGCCTCGAGAACCTGCTCGGCATCGATTCGCCCGTCGTTCTCGGCCCCTTCGGCGGGCTGTCGTCGATCGCGTTGACGGCGGCGGTCAGCGATGGGGGAGGCCTCGGCTCGTTCGGCCTCTACGGCTACACGCCGGAACGTATCCGCGACACGATCGCCGCCCTTCGGGCTGCCACGCCGCGTCCCGTGGCGGTGAACCTGTGGCTGCCGCGCGGCGACGAGGTGACTCCGACCGACGTCGACGTCGCACCGTTCCTGCGGGCCGCCGAGCAGCTCTTCGCCGCCGCGGGCATCGCCCCGCCCGTCGTTCCCGCCGCGTACCTCACGCCGATCGCCGACCAGCTCGAGGCCGTCTTCGATGCGCGCCCCGATGTGCTGAGCGTCGTGTACGGGGTCCCGGATGCCGAGACCCTCGCCCGCGCGCGAGCTCTCGGCATCCGCGTGATCGGCACCGCCACCTCGGTCGCCGAGGCGGTGGCGCTCGGGGATGCGGGGGTCGATGCCGTCGTCGCGACGGGGGCCGAGGCCGCGGGGCACCGTGTGTCGTTCCTCGCCGACCCGGCCCACTCGCTCGTGGGCACGTTCGCGCTGGTGCCGCAGGTCGTCGACGCGGTGAGTGTCCCCGTCATCGCGGCCGGCGGTGTGGCCGATCGCCGCGGAGTCGCCGCGGCGTTCGCGCTGGGGGCCGACGGCGTGCAGGTCGGCACGGCGTTCCTGCGCACGAGGCAGTCCGCCGCGACCGCGGGGCACCGCGCGGCGATCGCCGCCGCGGCCGACACCGACACGGTGCTGACGCGGGCGATGAGCGGGCGACTGGCGCGCGGCATCCCGAACCGGGCGATGCGCGAGCTCGAGGCCGGCGGCATGATCGCCCCGTTCCCCGCGCAGAACTGGCTCACCGGTGCGTTCCGCGCGGCGGCCACGGCGTCGGGAGACGCCGACCTGGTGTCGCTGTGGGCGGGACAGGCCGCGGGCCTCGCGCGTCTCGACGACGCCGCCGACGTGCTGGCGGAGCTGCGGGCGGGCGTGCCGGTCTAAGCCGTCGCGCGGATCTCGAACCCGCGCGGAGCCGCGCCGCCGCCCTCGTGCACGTCGACCCGGTCGACCCGGGCCGACGGGGGACCCGCCTGGGCCCACGCGAGGACGGCGTCGACCGTCGCGTCGTCACCCTCGACGAGGGCTTCGACCGAGCCGTCGCGGCGGTTGCGCACCCACCCGCGGGCACCGAGCCGCTCGGCCTCGGCCTGGAGCGCATAGCGGAAGCCGACACCCTGCACGCGGCCGTGCACCCTGATCGTCACCGTTCGCATCGGGCCATTCTCGTGCACGCGGTGCCCGTCGGTCCGCGCGCGCCGGCTCAGTGCGGCAGCACGAGCGAGACCGCGATGGCGAACATCACGACCGCGATGATCGCGTCGAGGATGCGCCAGGCGCGGGGCGTGTCGAGCCACCGGCCGAGGTACCGCGCCCCGAAGCCGAGGAGCGAGAACCACGCGAGGCTGGCGAGGCACGCGCCGATCGCGAACGCCCACCGCCCGTCGCCGTGCGTGGTCGCGACCGAGCCGAGCAAGAACACCGTGTCGAGGTAGACGTGCGGATTGAGCCAGGTGAGGGCGAGGCAGGTGAGCACGGTCGCGGCGAGCGTCGTGCGTGCGGGACGGGCCTTCACGGCCGTGCGCCCGGTCTCGGCGGGCGAGGCGGATGCCGCAGGGGCGGCGTCGACGCGCAGGGTCTCGCCGCTCGGACGCAGCGCCCGTCGGGCTGCCAGCAGGCCGTATCCGACGAGGAACGCCGCGCCCGCCCACCGCACCACGACGATGAGCCAGGGAACCGCCTGCAGCACGAGGCCGACGCCGGAGACGCCGAGCAGGATCAGCACGGCATCCGATACCGCGCACACCGCGACCACCGCGAGCAGATGTTCGCGCCGGACGCCCTGGCGCAGCACGAAGAGGTTCTGCGCGCCGATGGCGACGATGAGTGAGAAGCCGAGGCCGAGGCCGGCGAGGAGGGGGGTGAGCACGTCTCGACGCTAAGGCGACGTTCTCGAGAAGACCAGCTCAAGATTCTGTTGGACCATTAGCATCGCTTCATGTCAATTCCACTCGATCTCGCTCGCACCCTCGCCGTCGTCGTCGAGGAGGGGACCCTCGATGCCGCGGCACGGCGTCTGCACGTGACCCCCTCCGCGGTGAGTCAGCGCGTGCGGGCCCTCGAAGACCAGCTCGGACGCGTCGTCCTGGTGCGATCCAAGCCGGTGCGCACGACCGAGGCGGGCGACGCCGTCGTGCGCCTCGCACGCCAACTCGCGCTGCTCGAGCACGACGCTCTGGCGGCGATCGGCGCGGAGGGCGGTGTCGTGGCATCCCTTCCCCTGGCGGTGAACGCCGACTCGATGGGCACGTGGTTCCTGCCGCCGCTGGCCCGGGTGGCCGAGCGACGCGCGGTGGTGTTCGACCTGCACCGCGACGACCAGGACTTCACGGTGGGCCTGCTCGAGTCGGGCACGGTCATGGCGGCGGTCACGTCGCGTGAGACCCCGCTCGCCGGGTGTCGGGTACGACCTCTCGGTGTGCTGCGGTACGAGGCGGTGGCGACGGCGGGGTTCTCGCGCCGCTGGTTCCCCGAGGGTGTGGATGCCGGGGCTCTCGCCGCGGCGCCCGTCGTCGACTTCGACCGTCGCGACGACCTGCAGACGCAGTGGCTGGCGCGCCGGGGCGTGGCGGCGGCAGCGCCCCCGCGGCATCGGGTTCCGGCATCGCAGGACTTCGCCACCGCGGTCGAGCTGGGGCTCGGGTGGGGGTTGCTGCCGAGCTTCCAGTCGGCGGCGGGGCTGGCCGACGGATCGCTCGTGCCCCTCGGCGACGACCCCCTCGACGTGCCGCTGTACTGGCAGCAGTGGAACCTCACCTCCGACCTGCTCGACGACGTGGCCGACGAGGTCGTGGCCGAGGGACGGCGCGTGCTGGCGGCGGGGTGAGCTCAGTCGTCGCTGACGTGCAGCACGATCTTGCCGCGGGTGTGCCCGCGTTCGAGCTCCGTGTGCGCGGCGGCGACATCGTCGAGGTCGAAGACCCGGTCGATGAACACGCGGACGGCGCCCGAGTCGAGCAGGCGGCCGATGGTGGCGAGGGCGGCGCCGTCGGGGATGGTCTTGTAGTCGGTCGATCGGATGCCGCGGGCCGAGGCCGCCTCGCGGAAGCCCGGCCAGGCTCCGGTGGGCACCTCGATCAGCAGTCCACCGGGGCGCAGCACCTCGAGTGAGCGCGTGCCGGTGTCGTCGGCGACGTTGCCGATGAGGTCGATCACGACATCGACCGGCGAGACGACGTCTTCGAAGCGGGTCGAGGTGTAATCGACCACCTCGGCGGCGCCGAGCTCGCGGAGCCACTCGAGGTTGCGGCCGGAGCCCGTCGCGATGACGTGCGCGCCGAAGTACGCGGCGAACTGCACCGCGAAGTGCCCCACCCCTCCGCTGCCGGCGTGCACGAGGATGCGCTGGCCCTGGTGGGCGAGCGCGGTCTCGACGACCAGGCCCCACGCGGTCAGGGCGGCGACGGGCACGCCCGCGGCCTCGACGTGCGAGAGGTCGGCGGGCTTGCGCGCCAGCGACAGGGTGGGCACGACGACGTACTCGGCGTACGCCCCCGGGGTGCGGGGGGCGGCGGCCATGCCGTAGACCTCGGTGCCGACGGGGAACGGGTGCGCGTCGAACGGCGCGCGTACCACCACCCCGCTGACGTCGAGACCCAGCACGGCCGGCCAGGAGTCGATCGCGCCCGACAGGCCGCGTCCGGCGCGGGTCTTGGCGTCGATCGGGTTGATGCCGGCGGCCACGACCCGCACCAGCACCTCGCTCAGCACGGGAGAGGGCACGGCGACGTCGGCGAGGTGCAGCACGTCTGCCGGGCCCGGAGCGTCGAACACCGCCGCCCGCATCGTCTCGGGGACCGCCGGCGCGGGTTCGATGGCGGTCTCGGGACGCGTCGATCGGGATCTCATCGGGCGCTCTCTCTCGCGTGCGGTCGCATGCACGGCGACTCCGCCGTGACGCGACCAGTCAAGCGCGCCATTGTCTCCGCGGTGTTACACCCGGGTCACCGTGTCGCGAAGGCTAGCGATCCTGTGCGGGGGATTCGCCGACCGCGAGCGCGTGCAGAAGCGTCGACAGGTGGCGGATGTCGGCCACCGACCAATCGGCCATCGCCTCGAACAGGCGACTCTCGTGCGGAGCGCGGGCGTCGGCGAGCCGCGTGTGCCCGACCTCGGTCACCGCGATGAGGCGCGAGCGGCGATCGTTCGGATCGGGCGTGCGGGTCACCAGGCCCAGCTCCTCCAGCTCGCTGATCGAGCGGCTGAGGAAGCCCTTGTCGGCCGAGAGACGCTCGGCGAGAGCCGAGAGCGTGAGCGGGCCGAACCGGCTGACCACCGAGAGGGCCTTGAAGGTGGCCGGGAGCATCCCGGGACTCACGCGTTCCGCCGCTTCGGAGACGAAGCGGCGGAACACGGTCATGAGCTCCGAGAACGACGACTCCAGGGCCTGGACGGCCTCGCGGCGGTCATCGTTCGATTCGCTCATCACGTCAGTCATCCTCTCCCATCTCGGCGCCACGGCGTGCGCGGCGCGAGGCAGCGGCATCCGGGGTCGTGATGGATCCCGTCGCGGCGAGCGTCGCCATGCCGGCGGGAACCGAGACGGTGGCGAAGTCGGCCTCGCTCGCGGCGACGCGCTCGGTCGTCGTCATGCGGGTGAGGGGGCGGTTGGGGAGGAACAGGATGGCGATGAGGCTGACCACCGCCACCGGAACGGCGATGAGGAACGAGTGCGCGATCGACTGCGCGTAGATGTCCTCGACGATGACGCGGACGGTGTCGGGGAGGGCCGACACCTGCGGGATGGTGCCCGACTGCAGGGACTGGGCCACCGCGGCGCCGTCGGCGCCGAGACCCATGATCGCGGTCTTCAGCTCGTCGGCTCGGTCGGTGAACAGGCTCGCCGCCATGCTCGCGAGGGCGGCTCCCATGACCGACACACCGATAGTGCCGCCGAGGCTGCGGAAGAACGTCACGCCCGAGCTCGCCGCGCCCATCTGGGTGGGGTTGGCCGTGTTCTGCACGATGAGCACGAGGTTCTGCATCGTCATGCCGACACCGGCGCCGAGCAGGGCCATGTAGACCGAGACCAGCGCGAAGTTCGTGTCGTAGTGGATCGTCGACAGCAGGAACGACCCGGCGATCAGCAGCACACCACCGGCGATGAGGAACGGCTTCCAGTGCCCGTGACGCGAGATGAGCGCGCCCACGACGATCGACGAGATCAGCAGGCCCGCGATCATCGGGATGGTCATGACGCCGGCCTCGGTGGGCGTGGCTCCCCGCGCCATCTGCATGTACTGGCTCAGGAAGACGGAGGTGCCGAACATCGCCAGTCCCGTCGCGATCGACGCGATCGTCGCCAGGGTGAAGGTGGCGTCGCGGAACAGGGTGAGCGGCACGAGGGGCTCGGAGGAACGCAGCTCGACGACGACGAACAGAACGGCGGCGAGCACGGCTCCACCGACCATGACGGCGGTCTCGACGCTGGCCCAGTCGAAGGTCTTTCCGGCGTTGGTCACCCAGATGAGGATGAGCGAGACCGCGGTCGACAGCAGCACGATGCCCAGGTAGTCGATCTTCACCTTGCGCTTCGCTCGAGCCGGCAGGTGCAGGGTGCGCTGCTGGATGAGCAGGGCCACGACGGCGAAGGGCAGGGCGACGAAGAAGTTCCAGCGCCAGCCGAAGGCGTCGGTGATGACGCCGCCGAGCAGCGGCCCGCCGACCGTGGCCACGGCCATGACCGCCCCGAACAGGCCCATGTACCGGCCGCGCTCGCGCGGGCTGATGATGTCGGCCATGATGACCTGGCTGAGGGCGGCGAGACCGCCGGCACCCAGGCCCTGCACGGCGCGGAAGGCGATCAGCATGTTCGTGTCCTGCGCGAAGCCGGCGGCGGCCGTGGCGAGCACGAAGATCGCGATGGCGATCTGGATGAGCAGTTTGCGGTTGAACAGGTCGGCGAGCTTGCCCCAGATGGGGGTCGAGATCGCGGTGGTGAGCAGGGTCGCGGTGATGACCCAGGTGTAGGCGTTCTGGTCGCCCGACAGGTCGTGCACGATGACCGGCAGCGACGTCGAGACGACGGTCGAGGCGAGCATCGACACGAAGGTGCCGAGCAGCAGCCCGATGAGGGCGGGGAGCACGCGCCGCTGGGCGGGCGTGTCTGTGGTGGGGGAGGTGGTCATGCGGAACTCCACGGAGGGGACGGATGCCGCGACGACGATGGCGCGTTAGTTGACTAACGTCAACGATACGCCTGATGCTTGACTTGCGTCAACTATTAATCGAGGAGCGCCAGGGCGCGGTACCTCTCGGTCGGTTCCGTCCGCACGGGTTCGGGGCGCGGCTGACGCGTCTGCATGGTGCGGTGGTAGAGCTCGTCGATGAGCGAGGTCGCCAGGCCCACGAGCTTCGCGATCTCGCGTTCGTCACGGTCGATCCACTGGCAGCGCGGTTCGTCGCCGACGGGGACGAAGGCGTCGTGCTGCTCCCAGGCGACGAGCGTGCGTTCCGCGCCGAGCACGTGCTGCTGCCACCAGATCTGACGCATGTACGTGCGGGGGATCGAGCGCCACGCCTTGTTCGTCGTCTTGATCTCGGCGAGCACGATGCGTCCCTCGCCGTCGACGACGACGCCGTCGGGGGTGGCCAGGTGACGCTTCTCGACGACCGCGTGATACAGCGCCGACGAGGGGCGGATGCCGTGGGTCGCCGCGACCCACGCGGCGATCTCGGGTTCGCGCCGACGGCCGTGCGCGGTGAAGGCGTTGCCCGAGAAGTTCGAGCCCATGAGCTTGGCATCCGCGGCACGCGAGATGGCGTTGTGGCTCGTCAACGTGGCGACGTCGGTGGCTGTGATCCCGCGCGAGCGGGCCCGGATCCAGGCGACCCGATCCCGCGAATCGGCGACGATGCGGGCGTCGAGGTCGGCGCTGCGAGAGGCGACGAGCTCGGGGGACATGCGTTCGACCCTAACCCCGTGCGCCCGTGGATCGGATGCGAACCCCGGCGCGTCGGCATCCGGGGTCTTGTCCTCGAAGTAAGGGTGACCTAAGTTGATCGTCATGAGCTCGGATGCCGTTTCGCTGCGCCGCCCCGACGGGGGCCGCTGGTGTGATCTCGAGGGTGCTGTGCTGCTCGGCGGTGACGCGCGGAACCTCCCCGAGATGCGGCGTATCGCCGCCGCCCTCTCTCCCGCCGCGCACCTGACGGTGCTGGTCGAGGTGTGCGGGTCGGATCAGGTGGGCGTCATCGACGCCCGCGACGGGCGGGTGAGTTGGCTCGACCGCTCGCTCGAGGGTGGGCTGCGGCCGCGCGGCGAGCGTCTCGCGCAGGCGATCCACGCCTGGTGCGCCGAGTGGGCGTGCGGAGACGACCCGGTGTGCACGGTCTGGCTCGGCGCCCGCACGCCCGCGCGCATCGTGCGCATGACCCGGGCCCTGCTGCCCGAACCGCGCGTGTCCTGACGCGGGGGAGTCCGGCCTGCCGCGGCCGCGGGGGAACGGGCGCGCGGGTGGTGGTTCGGTGGGGACGCACACGATCGCCGAGGACGCACTCGATCGTTGCTCATGCGATGCGTCATCGTCGATCGAGTGCGTCCTCGTGAGGTCGGTGGGCCTCCTCCCGCGCGCGCCTGTGGAAAGACGCCGACGCCCGGATGCCGGAGTCGGCAGTGTGGACGCATGCAGGCGGAATCACCGATCGAACTCGCTCGACGGTCGCTCTTCTCCAGATCGGACTTGCGCGAGCGCGGTGTTTCCGAATCGGAGCTGAGGAAGGCCGGCGCCGGCGGCGCGTGGTCGCGAATCGAGCCCGGGGTGTACATCGCCCGCGACGAATGGGCGGCGGCGCGGCCGGTCGACCGCCACCGCTTCGCGATCCTCGCCGCCGTCCGCAGGGCGCGCGATGCCGGCGGTGTGGTCTCCCACCTCTCGGCGGCCGTTCTGCACGGTCTGCCGCTCTACCGCTTCCGCGGCGGACCCGTGCACGCGATGGTTCCGCGCTCCGCCCATCCACCGAGTGGTCGCGCACTGCGCCGGCACACAGGCGCCCTCGACCCCCAGGATGTCGTCGTCGTCGACGGGGTCCGCTGCACCTCGCTCGGGCGGACGGTCTTCGACATCGCCTGCACCGAGCCGCGGGAGGTGGCGTTGAGCTGCGCCGACGGGGCTCTTCGTCGCGTCGCTGTGCACGGCCGGCGGTTCGACTCCGACGCGCAGACCCTCTGGCGTGACGCCATGCGCGAGCGCGTCGTGAGCGCTCGGGGTCGACGCGGGGTGCGCGAGGCCGCCTGGGTCATCGAGTTCGCGGATGGAAGGGCGGAGTTGCCGGGTGAGAGCGTGAGCCGACTGCAGCTGCACCGGCTCGGTTTCCGCGACATCGACCTGCAGGTGGCGGTGGGGGGCCCGCGGGGGTCCGCGTATTTCGTCGACATCGCGCTGCGTGACGTGCGGACGTTCTGGGAGTTCGACGGTGAGGTGAAGTATCGGGACCCCTCCCTCCGCAGAGGTCGTTCCGTCGAAGACGTCGTCCTGGACGAGAAGCGACGCGAAGACTGGATCCGCGGTGTCACGCAATGGCGATTGTGTCGCGGCGGCTTCGCCGACATCGCCTCGCCGGAGGCGCTCGCCGCCCGCCTGGCGGCTTTCGGGGTGAGGCCGCCGCGATGATCGGCGAGGGCGTACTCGCTCGTCGAGGACGCATCGGTTCGGCATCGATCGGAGGCGTCCTCGACGAAGCAATGCGTCCTCGGCGCTCGGGTATCGCGGAGGCGGGCAGGCGCGGCGGGGCGGGCGGCGGGCGGGCGGATTGGCGAAGGGAGCAGGCGTCGGGTACAGTGGAGGCAAGCCAAAGACCGTCGGTTATCGGAGTGCTCGCATTCTGATCGAAGCGTCTGCTGAAAAGCAGAGAACCTACGCAGGTCACTTGAACTCCTCCCGATCGGGAATCCGAGCTCCGTGCGCCTGCGCCGGAGCTCTTCTTTTTTGCCCAGACCCGGTGTCTTCGGCCGGCGCCCCGTCATCGCGGAGCGCCTCGTATACACAAGGAGTGGCCATGGCGCAGAAGGATGCATCGGTCGCCGAGCTCACGAAGCATTTCGAGAACTCGACCGCCGTTCTGCTGACCGAGTACCGCGGTCTGACGGTTGCCCAGCTCAAGCAGCTGCGCAACGACATCCGTCAGGACGCGGATTACGCCGTGGTGAAGAACACGCTGACCAAGATCGCCGCGGCAAACGCGGGGGTCACGGGACTGGATGACGAGCTCAAGGGCCCGTCTGCCATCGCGTTCGTGCACGGCGACCCCGTCGCCGTCGCGAAGGGCCTGCGTGCCTTCGCCAAGGCTAACCCTCAGCTCGTGGTGAAGGGCGGCTACTTCGATGGCGCCGCTCTGACCGCGGATGAGGTCAACAAGCTCGCCGATCTCGAAAGCCGTGAAGTCCTGCTGGCGAAGCTCGCCGGTGCGATGAAGGCGACGATGACCAAGGCGGCATACGTCTTCCAGGCGCTTCCGTCGAAGGCCGTTCGCACGGTCGACGCGCTGCGCGAGAAGCAGGACACCGCGGCCTGACCCGGCCCGGCTGATTAACCCGATCAAGGAGATACAACATGGCTAAGCTCAGCACCGAAGAGCTTCTCGCGGCGTTCAAGGAGCTCACGCTCATCGAGCTGTCCGAGTTCGTCAAGGCGTTCGAGGAGACCTTCGACGTCACCGCTGCCGCCCCCGTCGCGGCTGCCGGCCCCGCCGCCGGTGGCGCTGCCCCCGCCGAAGAGGTCGAGGAGAAGGACTCGTTCGACGTCGTTCTCGAGGCCGCCGGCGACAAGAAGATCCAGGTCATCAAGGTCGTCCGCGAGCTCACCTCGCTCGGCCTCGGCGAGGCCAAGGCCGTCGTCGATGGTGCTCCCAAGGCCGTGCTCGAGGGCGCGAACAAGGAGACCGCCGAGAAGGCCAAGGAGGCCCTCGAGGCTGCCGGCGCTTCGGTGACCCTCAAGTAATAACGCTTCACTGTCGCGGCAACGCGACCACACGAGAGCCCGGATGCCATGGCATCCGGGCTCTCGTCGTCTCACCCGCGCGTCGTCTCGGCGGGGGAGTCGCGATCGGTCGGAAACGCGCCGCGCCGACGGCTTCACCGTTCACACGATGGCAACGAATGAAGCCTGGGAATTCCTGATGAGGTCGTCTACGGTCGAAGAGACCCCCCGTCGATCCCCCCACCCGACGATGACCGTCGGATTCGCAGGAGACCCATGTCCCCCATGCCTTCTCGGCGCCCCTCGGGCCGCACCTCGACCGCGCTGAGCGCGGCGGTGGCCGCCGCCCTCCTGGGTTCCGCCCTGGTCGCCCCGGCTGCTTCGGCGGCCCCCATCGACTCCGGGGCACCTTCGCTGCCGGTCGTCGAGACGTCGGCCCCCGACGCACCGGACACCGCCGCCCCCGGCGACGTCATGCCGCAGCCCGACACCGCGCAGACCGCCTCACCCGCCCCCACGCAGGCGGATCCGACGACGCAAGAGACGGCCGCGGCCGAGCCCCCCGCTGCCGAGACCCCCGCCGCCGAGACCCCCGCCGCCGAAGCGGCCGCGGCGGCGGAGGTCACCGCCATCCGCGACATCCAGGGCGAGGGCGACACCACCCCGCGGGGCGGGCAGTCCGTCACCACGCGCGGCGTCGTGACCGCCGCGTACCCGACCGGCGGGTACGACGGGTTCTTCCTGCAGACCGCGGGCACCGGTGGCGACCTGGGCGCCGATCACACGGCATCCGATGCGATCTTCGTCTACGGCTCCCGCGCGGTGGCCGAGGTCGAGGTCGGCGACCACGTCGAGGTCAGCGGAACCGCGAGCGAGTACAACGGCCTCACCCAGATCGTCTCGGACTCCGACCTCGTCACGGTGCTGACCGACGCGGCCGAGCCCGTCACCCCGGCAACCGTCGCGTGGCCGCGGACCGACGAGGAGCGCGAGCGCCTCGAGGGGATGCTGTTGGCACCCCAAGGCGACTTCACCGTCACCAACACCTACAGCACGGGCCAGTACGCCGAAGTGGGCCTGGCCGCGGGCACCACTCCGCTCCTCGCCCCCACCGAGGTCGCGCGCCCGGGCACCGCGGAGTTCGACGACGTCGTGGCCGACAACGCCGCCCGCGCCGTGGTCCTCGACGACGGAGCGTCGCTGAACTTCCAGCGCTCGGCCACCGATGTGCCGCTGCCGTACCTGTCGCTCACCGACCCGGTGCGCGTCGGCGCTCCGGCGTCGTTCACCCGGCCGGTCGTGCTCGACTTCCGTAACGACGCGTGGAAGTTCCAGCCCACCGGGCAGCTCACGGTCGACAACGCCGCCGACGTGCAGCCGGCGACCTTCGAGAACACGCGCACCGCACGGCCCGCCGACGTCGGCGGCACCGTACAGGTGGCCAGCTTCAACGTTCTGAACTACTTCACCACCACCGCCGAGGACGTCGGCTGCGACTCGGTCTACACCGACCGCGAGGGCAACCCCATCACGGCCAACCGCTGCGCCGAGCCGGGCCCGCGCGGAGCGGCCAACGACGAGAACCTCCAGCGCCAGCAGGCGAAGATCGTCGCCGCCCTGAACGCCCTCGACGCGGAGGTGGTCTCGCTCGAAGAGATCGAGAACTCCGCCGCTCTCGGGAAGGACCGTGACGAGGCGCTCTCGACCCTCGTCGGGGCGCTCAACGCCGACCTGGGCGAGGACGCCTGGGCGTTCGTCGCGTCGCCGACCGCGCTGCCGGCGTCGGAGGACGTCATCCGCACCGCCTTCATCTACAAGCGTGCGGCGGTCGCGCCGGTCGGCGACAGCGTCATCCTCGACGACCCCGCGTTCGCCAACGCGCGACAGCCGCTGGCCCAGGCCTTCGCGGCCGCCGGCGATGACGACGCGTCGTTCCTCGCAATCGTGAACCACTTCAAGTCGAAGAGCGACAGCGATCCCGCAGCCTCGGGCGACAACGCCGACGGCGACCAGGGCGCCTTCAACGGCGACCGCGTGCGTCAGGCGCAGGCGCTCGTCGACTTCGCCGCCGCGCGCACCGCCGACACCGGCGTCGACGAGGTGTTCCTGCTCGGCGACTTCAACGCGTACACGCAGGAGGACCCGATGCAGGTGCTCCGCGACGCGGGGTACGCCGATCTGGGGTCCACGACCGGTGAGTACACGTACTCGTTCAGCGGTCAGTCCGGCTCGCTCGACCACGTGCTGGCGTCTCCGGCCGCGCAGGAGCTCGTCACGGGCACCGACGTCTGGAACATCAACGCCGGTGAGGCTCTCGCGCTGGAGTACAGCCGGTACAACGCCAATGTGCGCAACTTCTACGACGCGTCCCCCTACCGCTCCAGCGACCACGATCCCGTGGTCGTCGGGCTCGACCTGTCGGGGACGACCGAGCTGAACCTGCTCAACATCAACGACTTCCACGGGCGCATCGACACCAACACCGTGAAGTTCGCCGGCACGATCGAGCAGCTGCGGGCCGAGAAGGGCGAGCAGCGGTCGCTGTTCCTCTCCAACGGTGACAACATCGGCGCGTCGCTGTTCGCCTCGGCCAACGCCGACGACGCGCCCACGATCGACGTGCTCAACGCGCTCGGGCTCGCGGCATCCGCCGTCGGCAACCACGAGTTCGACAAGGGCATCGACGACCTGACCGGCCGGGTCACCGAGCGTTCCGCGTTCCCGTACCTGGGGGCGAACGTCTACCGGGACGGTCGACCGCTGCTGCCCGGCTACGAGATCGTCGAGGTGAACGGACTGCGCGTCGGCGTCGTCGGCGCGGTGACCGAGGAGACGGCCTCGCTCGTCAGCCCCGGAGGGATCGAGGGCCTGGAGTTCCGCGAGCCCGTGGCCGAGGTGAACCGCGTGGTCGCCGAGATCCGCGATCAGGTCGACGTGCTCGTCGCCGAGTTCCACGAGGGCGCGGCCCAGGGCGACGCGGCGGGCACCACCCTCGACGACGCGATCGCCGCGGGCGGGGCGTTCGCCCGCATCGTGACCGAGACCGATGCCGACGTGGATGCCATCTTCACCGGCCACACGCACGAGGAGTACGCGTGGGAGGCCCCGGTTCCCGGCGGTGACGGGACGCGTCCCGTGCTGCAGACCGGCAACTACGGCGAGAACATCGGCCAGGTCGTGCTGACGATCGATCGCGAGAGCGGCGACGTGGTCGACCACGAGGCTCGCAACGTTCCGCGCCTGGCGGCCGAGATCGTCGAGGACGACCCCGAGCAGACCGCCGAGAACAGCGCCGCGCTCGACGCCGACCTCATCGCGACGTACCCGCGGGTGGCCGAGGTGGACGACATCGTCGACCGCGCCCTGGCCGAGGCCGACCTCGTCGGTTCGCGCCCGGTGGGATCGGTCACGGCCGACATCACCACCGCCTTCCTCGGCGGGGCGTACGTCGACGGCGTGTACACGGGCGGCCAGCGCGACGACCGGTCGAAGCAGTCCACGCTCGGCAACCTCGTCGCCGACGCGCTGCTCGACACGCTCGACGACCCCGCCCGCGGCGGGGCCGACATCACCGTGGTCAACCCGGGCGGCCTGCGCGCCGAGTTGCTGCGCGGCGACGACGGCGTGATCACGTTCGCCGAGGCGAACGCGGTGCTCCCGTTCGTGAACAACCTGGGCACGACCACCCTCACCGGCGACCAGCTGCGCCGCCTGCTCGAGCAGCAGTGGGGCGACGAAGCGGGCCGTGCCGCGACGCTGGCGCTGAGCGTGTCCGAGAACCTGCGCTACACCTACGACGCCACTCGGGCGCCGGGGCAGCGCATCTCGGGCCTCTGGGTCGACGATGTCGCGGTGGATCCCGCGGCGTCGTATCGCGTCGGCTCGTTCAGCTTCCTGCTGCAGGGCGGTGACGCGTTCACCGTGTTCGACGAGGGCACGGAGCCGCGCGACTCGGGTCTCATCGACCGCGACGGCTGGATCTCGTACCTGTCGGCCCATCCGGGCCTCGCGCCCGACTTCGGTGCCCGCGCGGTCGAGGTGACGGGTGCGCCGACCGAGGTCGTCCGCGGCGCCGAGACGTCGTTCACGGTCTCGGGGCTCGACCTGACCTCGCTCGGCAGCCCCGCCGCCACCGAGGCCACGGTGACGGTCGGTGCGGGAGAACCCCAGACGGTGCCCGTCCGCGACGGCGTCGCTGAGGTCACCCTCACGGTGCCCGTGGACGCCCCCGCCGAGATCGGCATCCGCCTCGTCACGGCCTCGGGCTCGACGGCCACGGTGCCCGTGCGGGTCGTGGACGGCGCCGATGACGCGCCGTCGGGTCCGGGGGACTCCGGCGGCGGCGAGGCCGGCCCCGGCGCTCCCGGATCGCTTCCGCGCACCGGTGCGGACACGGCGTGGATGGGCGGCGGCGTGCTGGCGGCCCTCGCGCTCCTGGGCATCGGTGTGGTGCTGCGTCGTCGCGGAGTGCGCCGGGCCGACTGAGCCGAAGAAGCACGGGACCCCGGATGCCACGGCATCCGGGGTCTCGTGCTGTCAGGCGGGGCGCGGGGGAGCGGTGGAGGAGCGCACCACCAGGCGGGTCGCCGCCTCGGTGCGTCGCGGGGGCTCGCTGGTGCCCTCGATCATCGCCAGCAGCATGCGCGTCGCCTCGACGCCCTGGTCGAGCGGGAACTGCTCGACGGTGGTGAGGGCGAACATCTCGGCGTAGTCGTGGCCGTCGATGCCGACGACACTGAGCTGCGTCGGAACGGAGATGCCCATGCGACGCGCGGCGATGATGACGCCGATGGCGACCTCGTCGCACGCGGCGACGACGCCCGTGGGGCGGGAGGCGGCGTCGGCGAGGAACGAGGCGGCGGCCGCGTACGCATCGGTGATGGTCAGCGTGGACGGGACGTTGCGGATGCGAACGGCGAGTCCGTGGTCGTTCATGGCCTTGCGGTAGCCGATGGAACGCTCGTCGACGTCTTTTGCGGGGGCATCGCTGGGCGGCGTGCTGCCGACGAACGCGATGTCGGTGTGTCCCAGGGCGATGAGGTGCTGCGTGATGATGCGCGTGATGGCGATGTTGTCGAGGCCGAGGGTGGGAACCCCGGCGAGGGCGTTGCCGATGCTCACGACGGGTTTGCCGATGTTCGCGAGGCGTTCCAGATCGGCGTCGTCGGGTTCGAGGGCGACGGCGATGATGCCGTCGAAGCGCTTTCGGGCGAGGTAGGTGGAGTACAGGCTCTCGCGGTCGTTCGATCCGGGTTCGGCGACGTACAGGGTCACGTCGTACCCGCGGGGGATGAGGGTGCGCTCGACGCCCTCGACGATCGCGCCGAAGTACCAGCGGTTGACCTTCGGCACGATCAGGGCGATGGTGCTCGTGCGGCCGGTCGCCAGACTCACGGCGCTCGTGGAAGGGACGTAGCCGAGCGACTCCGCGGCGTCGGCGACGCGCCGACGCGTGTCGTCGGAGACGTAGCCGCCGCCGGTCAGTGCTCGGCTGGCGGTCGACTTGGACACGCCGGCCAGGCGTGCCACATCGGCGATTCCGCTCATCGTGTGTTCCTCGGGGTCCGATCGACATCGGTGTCGACGTCGAAGAAGAGTATCCGACAACGCGCTTTTGTGGAACCGGTTCCCCGCGATGCTTCCCCCCGGTTCTTCGCGTTTTTCCGCCAGTTATGCGTTCGTGATCTTTCGGCGTTGCGTCTCGTCGGGTTCTCGCCTACGGTGATCTGGAATCGGTTCCTGACAGGTTCCGATGCACCATTTGAACTCGAAGAGGAGAGACCACATGGGTATGTCACAGCGGTATCGCCTGCTGGCGCCCGTCGGGCTGCTGGCGGTCGGTGCGATTGCTCTCGCGGGCTGCGCCGAAGGCGACAGCAGCGGCGGCGGGAGCGGATCCGGGGGCGAGACGACCGTCCGCATCTCCGGCGGCATCACCGGCACCGAGGCCGACGCGCTGAACCAGAGCTTCGACCAGTTCACCGCGGACACGGGCATCAAGGTCGTCTACACCGGCGACAAGAGCTTCGAAGGCAACGTCGTGACCAAGGTCTCGGGTGGCGACGCCCCCGACATCGCGATCGTTCCGCAGCCGGGTCTGCTCAAGACCCTGATCGGCACCGGCGAGGTCCAGAAGGCGTCCGACGCCGTCTCGAGCAACGTCGACGAGTACTGGGGCGAGGACTGGAAGTCCTACGGCACCGAGGACGGCACGTTCTACGCCGCTCCCATGCTCGCCAACCTCAAGGGCTACGTCTGGTACTCGCCGGCGAAGTTCAAGGAGTGGGGCGTCGAGGTTCCCAAGACGTTCGACGAGCTTCTCACGCTCACGCAGACCATCCAGCAGAAGTCGGGCTCCGCACCCTGGTGCGCGGGCTTCGCCTCGGACGCCGCATCGGGCTGGCCCGGAACGGACTGGATCGAGGACATGGTCCTGCGTCAGTCCGGCCCCGACGTGTACGACCAGTGGGTGGCGAACGAGGTCAAGTTCACCGACCCGCAGATCAAGGACGCCTTCGACGCCGTCGGCTCGATCCTGCTCAACCCGTCGTACGTCAACGCCGGTTTCGGTGACGTCAAGAGCATCAACTCGACCGCGTTCGCCGACGTCGCCGCCAAGGTGGCCGACGGCAGCTGCGCGATGACCCACCAGGCGTCGTTCCTCTCGGCGAACTTCCTCACGGTCACGAACGCGGCGGGCGAGACCCCCACGATCGCCCCCGACGGCGACGTGTACGCGTTCCTGCTTCCGGGCGTGAAGGAAGGCGAGCTGGCCGTCGAGGGTGGCGGCGAGTTCGTCGCGGCCTTCTCCGACGACGAGAGCGTTCAGAAGGTCGCCGAGTTCATGTCGACCCCCGAGTTCGCGGATGCCCGCGTCAAGCTCGGCGGCGTCATCTCGGCCAACAAGGGCGCCGACCCGTCGCTCGCCTCCAGCGAGTTCCTCACCGAGGCGATGAAGACGCTGCAGGACCCGAACACCACGCTGCGTTTCGACGCGTCCGACCTCATGCCGGCCACCGTCGGTTCGGGTTCGTTCTGGAAGGGCATGGTCAGCTGGATCGACGGCACGCCCACCGACGAGGTGCTCAGCAACATCCAGGCCGGCTACGACAACTAGCCGTTCCTGACGAGACCGATGGGCCGTCCGCGATGCGGGCGGCCCATCCGGTCCCGTCCTTCATCATCGCCCTCTCGCTCGGGCGTCAATCGATGAGCACGAAGGCGTGTTCGGGAGGGAAGTCATGACCGATATCAAAAACGCGGAGAAGGCGCCGGCGGCCTCGCCGGCGGGCCGGACGAAAGCGACACCGTCGCGCGGCTCCGCGCACAATCACCGGACCACGGTCATCGTGGTCTCCGTCGCCCTCATCCTGGCGGTGGCGCTCTTCCTCTTCATGGTGACGCGGCCCGCGGCAGAGACGCGACCCACCACCCTGGGCTTCTCGCTCAACAGCTTCTTCACCTGGCTGGGCGGACTCAACCCGCTCGCGCAGATCCCGCTGGTCCTCCTCGCCTTCGGCGTCGTCGTCGGACTGCTGCTGCTGCTCATCGAGTACGCGCCACGCGCGGGCAAGGGTTACTTCTGGCTCCGCCTGGTGGCGTGCTTCGCCATCCCGGTGATCGCCTTCATGCTGCTGCGTCCGTACCAGAACGCCGTGATCTACGTGCTCGGCATCGCGGTGCTCCTCGGCGCCGTGCTCTTCTACGCGGACTACCGGTCGCGTCAGGGGGCCGGGTACCTGTTCCAGCTCATCCTGTTCGCCGCCCCGGCGTCGATCCTGCTGCTGCTGGGGCTCGTCTACCCCGCGATCACCACGTTCTTCCAGTCGTTCTTCGACAAGACCGGTGACAACTTCGTCGGGTTCGAGAACTACATCTGGACCTTCACGAACCCCGAGGGCTTCTGGTCGGTCATCAACACCCTCATCTGGGTGCTGCTGGCGCCGACCATCGCGACGGCCATCGGCCTCGCATACGCGGTCTTCATCGACCGAGCGGCCGGTGAGAAGTACCTCAAGGTCCTCATCTTCATGCCGTTCGCCATCTCGTTCGTCGGCGCCGGCATCATCTGGAAGTTCGTCTACGACTTCCGCCAGGACAACCAGATCGGCATCTTGAACGCCATCGTCACGGCGTTCGGCGGGCAGCCGGTGTCGTGGCTGTCGGCGGCGCCGCTGATCAACACCCTGCTCCTGGTCGTGGTCTTCATCTGGAGCCAGACGGGCCTGGCCATGGTCATCCTCTCGGCGGCCATCAAGGCCGTGCCGACGGAGCAGATGGAAGCGGCAGAGCTCGACGGCGCGAGCGCCTGGGAGCGGTTCATCAACGTCACCGTCCCCGGCATCCGTTCGTCGCTGATCGTGGTGCTGACCACGATCGCCATCGGTGCGCTCAAGATCTACGACATCGTCGCGGTCATGACCGGTGGACGCAACGACTCGACCGTCCTCGCCTTCGAGATGGTCAACCAGCAGCAGCGGTTCCAGAGCTACGGCCACTCCGCGGCGCTGGCCGTGGTGCTGTTCCTCTTCGTGCTGCCGCTGATCATCTTCAACGTGCGCCAGATCCGGAAGCAGAGGGAAGTGCGATGACCATCGGAGTAGATGTCGTCGAGCCGATCGTCGATTCACGTTCGGCCCGCCAGGTCGAGCGCGACACGCGCCGGCACGAGAAGACGGCGCAGAAGCGCCTCACGTCCAAGGGCGCGACGATCGCGGCCGTCGTCATCGCGTTCTTCTGGACGATCCCGACGTTCGGCCTGTTCGTCACGTCGTTCCGCCCCGGCTCCGACACGCAGTCGACCGGTTGGTGGACGGTGTTCACCGACCCCAGCTTCACGCTCGAGAACTACCGGCTCGCGCTGACCTCGGGCGGTACCGCCCTGACGCTGGCGTCGTCGTTCCTCAACTCGCTGGCGATCACGATCCCGGTGGTGCTGTTCGCCCTCGCGATCGCCTCGCTCATCGCGTACGCCTTCGCGTGGATCGACTTCAAGGGCCGCAACTTCTTCTTCATCTTCATCTTCGCGTTGCAGATCGTGCCGCTGCAGATGGCTCTCGTGCCGCTGCTGACACTGTTCTCGCGCGGACTGACGATCAACGAGGTCACGATCTTCCCGGGCTTCGACCTTCGCGGGGTGGAGCACAGCTTCGCCACCGTGTGGATCGCGCACGTGATCTTCGCGATGCCCCTGGCGATCTTCCTGCTGCACAACTTCATCGCCGAGATCCCGGGTGAGGTCATCGAGGCGGCTCGCGTCGACGGTGCCGGACACGGGCAGATCTTCTTCCGCCTGATCCTGCCGCTGGCTGCTCCCGCGCTGGCGTCGTTCGCGGTGCTCGAGTTCATCTGGGTGTGGAACGACCTGCTGGTGGCGACGATCTTCGCGCCATCGTCCTCTCTACCTCTGACGCAATCGCTGAACTCGTTGTCGGGCACCTGGGGCGACCAGTGGTTCCTGCAGTCGGCCGGAACGTTCATCTCGATCCTCGTGCCGCTGCTGGTGTTCTTCCTGCTGCAGCGCTTCTTCGTGCGCGGCCTGCTGGCGGGTGCGACGAAGGGCTGAGCCCGACTCCAGCGAAGGGGCGCGGCATCCACTCGGGTGTCGCGCCCCTTCGGCATTTCGAGCGGATGCCGTGCCGTCCGCCGCCCGCCGCCCGCCGCCCGCCGCCCGCCGTGCGCCGTCCGCCACCCGCCGCATAAACGCTGTTCCTGCGCATAAACGCGGCGACGGAGCGTTTCCGCGCAGGAACAGCGTTTATGGCGATGGGCCGGGTACGCCCGAGGCGCGGCTGCCCGGCGCGGCTGCGCGGGGCAGTCGCCCGGCGCGGCGGCGCGGCGGCGGACGCAAACGGCGCCGACCGGAAGCGGCGGGAACACCGAGCGCACCCCGTGTCCGCAGCCGATCGCGGCGCGGCTCAGGCCGACGGACGGCCGTGCGTCAGGCGCCGCAGCCGAGGCGTGACTGGATGTCGCGCATCGCGTCGATCTCGGCGGACTGACCGCTCACGATCGTGCCGGCGACCTCGGCCACGCGGGCCTCGTCGCCGAGCTCGATGATGGCCTCGGCCATGGGGATCGCGCCCTGGTGGTGGCGGATCATCAGCTCGAGGAACAGGCAGTCGGCGGGTTGCCCGTCGAGGGTGCGGAGTCGGTCGAGCTGCGCGTCGGTGGCCATGCCCATCTCGCCGAGCAGCTGCTCCTGCGTGAGGGCGGAGGTGTCGCCGTGGCTGTGCTCGCCCGACTTCTCCATCCACGTCATCAGCGGCTGATCCGAGGCTTGGGGCAGACCCCACTCGACGAGCCAGCCGTACATCTCGCCCCGCTGACCGGACTGCGTGGTCGCGATGTCGTACGAGAGGGCGCGCAACTCGTCGTCGGCGGTCTTGCGGTAGATCTCCATGGCCATGAGGACCGCCTGGGTGTGGTGCACCTGCATGTCGCGGGCGAAGCCGGCGTCGGCGGAGGTCGTCGAGGGGTGCGCCGGCGCGGCCGTCGCGCCGAACGCCGTGAAGCGTCCGATC
Source organism: Microbacterium sp. Leaf436 (assembly GCF_001424715.1). Classification (NCBI taxonomy): domain Bacteria; kingdom Bacillati; phylum Actinomycetota; class Actinomycetes; order Micrococcales; family Microbacteriaceae; genus Microbacterium; species Microbacterium sp. Leaf436. The sequence continues at coordinate 328,952 of NZ_LMRB01000004.1, read as the reverse complement.
GCGAAGGCCACGGCGACGACCGCCACGGCGATGAGGGCGACGACGGCCCACCGGACCGCGGGGCGTGCGACCGGGGCGTCGTCGGTCATCAGGCCTTGCCCGGACCTTCCACGCCACCCGAGCACGCGGCGTTCGGCTCGGGGGCGTTCTGGCTGCGCCAGAACTCGGTGAAGAACTCCCCGATGCGCGGGTCGCTCGGATCGTCGAGCTTCAGCTGGTGGTTCCAGGCGCTGACGGCGACGGGGGTGTCCATGTCGGGGTACGGCGAGAGGATCGCGTAGCTCGAGGGCAGAACCGCCTTCAGGGCGTCGATGCCGGCCTCGTCTACGCGGGCGGGGTCGTAGGTCACCCAGATGGCGCCGTGCTCCATGGAGTGCACGGCGTTCTCGTTCTGCTGGGGCTCGGTGTAGACGCCGCAGTTGAGCCAGATCGGGTTGTGCGGGCCGCCGGCGGGAGGGGTCTGGTCGTAGGTGACCGCATCTTGCACGTGATCGGAGCGGTTCTCGAAGGTCTGCACCCCGTCGATCTCGCGCCCGGTGCTGTTGCCGGCCTGGTAGCTCGTGGGGGGCTCGGGGGCGAAGGCGAAGGATGCCACGACCAGGCCGATCACCGCGAGGGCCGCCGTGGAACCGACGACCCACCAGACCAGCTTTCCGCGCTTTCGGCGCGCCATCTGCTTCTGGTATTCGGCGAGCTTCTGCTGCCGTTTCTGCTCGCGCTGCTGCTTGACGGTGAGGTCGATGTCGGCCTGCTTCGCGGGGTTGCCGCTCGCGCGCTTGTCGGAGGGGGAAGTCATGCGCTGTGTTCTGTCTCTCTTCGGGGCGGGACACATCGGCATGCGCCGACGATCCCAGCCTATTCGGGTGAATGGGCCGGTGGCCTGGGAGGAACCCGCGAGCCGGGATGGTGGCGCACGGGGTGGGACGCTAGTATTAACGACGTCGAATCGATTCGAGGTTCGACGATCCCCCCTTTTTTTCTCAGCCCGACTCGTTCGGGCTGTCCGTGTTGCGAAACGAAACTGACGCGTGCTCGATACTGCTTCCCACCCCGTGATCCCCGCAGCGGCTGCCGCCGCGCAGACCCCCACCGGCGCCATCCGCGCGCTGGGCAAGAACCCCGCCACCGCACCGATCGTGCTGCACCCGGGCGACGCGATCCCCGCGTCGCGCCGCGTGCTGTACATCATCGTGCTCGGCGCACTGACGGCCCTCGGCCCGTTCACCATCGACCTCTACCTGCCGGCGTTCCCGGTTCTCGAGGCCGACTTCCAGACCTCGGCGGCGGCGATCCAGCTGACCCTCACGGGCACGATGATCGGCTTCGCCCTCGGCCAGCTGATCGTCGGGCCCCTCAGCGACAAGGTCGGGCGCCGTCTTCCCCTGCTGTCGGTGACCGCCCTGCACGTGGCCGCGAGCATCTTCGCCGCCCTCGCGCCGACGCTCGAGACGCTCTCGATCGCGCGCGTGCTGATGGGCGCGGGAGCCGCCGCCGGCGGTGTCGTCGCCGCGGCGATCATCCGCGACCTCTTCGGGGGGCGCCGCCTGGTGGTCATGCTCTCGCGCATGGCGATGGTGTCGGGCGTCGCACCCGTGCTGGCTCCGCTCGCGGGTTCCGCGCTGCTGCTGGTGATGAACTGGCGGGGCATCTTCGTCGTGCTCGCCGTGTACGGCGCGGTCATGCTCGTGTCGGCCATCCTGTTCGTGCCCGAGACCCTTCCGGCGGCCCGTCGCGGCGGCCCGGGAGCCACCACGGTGTGGCAGCGGTACGCGAGCGTCTTCCGCGACCGCGTCTTCATCGGCGTGCTGATCATCGGGGCGATGACCTTCAGCGGTCTGTTCTCGTACCTCTCGGCGTCGTCGTTCCTGTTCCAGGTGACCTACGGCTTCAACGCCCAGCTGTACGGCGTGCTGTTCGCGGCCAACTCGGTCGGCGTGGTCGTCGGCGTGCAGGTCGCGTCACGTCTCGCGGCCCGCTTCGGCCCCCAGTGGGTGATGGCCTTCTCGACCGCGGTGCTCGTGCTCGCCGGGGGTGCCATCGTGGTGACCGACCAGTTGGGACTGGGACTGTGGGGGACCATCGTGCCCCTGTTCTTCTTCATGACCGCGTGCGGCTTCACCTTCCCGTGCGCGCAGGTGCTCGCCCTCGACCGGCACGGCAAGGCCGCGGGGACGGCGCAGTCGATCATCGGCGCGGCCAACTTCGGCATCGCCGGCATCATCTCGCCCCTCGTCGGGCTGCTGGCCACCGGATCGGGCATCACCGCCACGACCATGGCATCCGTGATGCTCGGGTGCGCGGTCATCGGCGTGATCTCGCTCTGGGTGCTCGTGCGCCCGCGCACGGTCGAGCGCCTCGCCCCCTGACCTCCCGGCGACATCCCGCCGACACCGGCGGCCGCGAACAGTAGCAGAGCGGGCGTCGGTGTTCCGCGGGGCCTCGGCGAGCGGCATCATGGGTCAATGGATGCCGCTGCGACCGACGACCCCGTTCTCGATGCGCGCCCGCAGCGGTTCCGCGCCGTCGTCGGAGTGGTGCTGGTGGCTGTGGCGTGCGGCCTGGGGGCGTGGGTGTACTTCCGCGGCCCGAGCCCGTTCGCGGTGGACGTCTGGTGGAACCAGTTGTTCGCGGCGGCGCCGTCGCAGCCGCTGTTCGTCTTCGCGCTCGCGATGGACCAGGTGGGCGGTCACCTCACCGCGGTGCTGATCATTCCGCTCGGAGGGGCGCTCGCGCTCTTCCTGTCGCGGCGGCGATGGTCGGCGCTGTACTTCCTGACCGCGTCCGCGGGCAGCGCCTTGTTCGTCCAGGTGCTCAAACAGACCTTCGGTCGCGCCCGTCCCGAAGACATCCTCATCCTCAGCGACTACGGCTCCTTCCCCTCGGGTCATACTGCGAACGCCGCGACGATCGCGGTCGTCGCCGCGGTGATCTTCCCCCACGCGTGGGTGCGCGTGGTGGGCGTGGCCTGGATCGTGCTGATGGCGTTCAGCCGCACCTACCTGCACGCGCACTGGCTGTCGGACACCCTGGGCGGCGCGCTGGTGGGAGCGGGGGCGGCGCTCATCCTGGCCGCCGCGTTCTCGCGGTTGCGGTACCGCGACGCCGACCGGCTCGTGATGAGACGCGCGCGCCGGGCGGATGCCGGGACCCGGGGCGCGTCGTAGGCTGACGCGCATGAGCGCCGCCGCTGACGAGACCCCTGCTATCTCCGACGCCGACGCCGACGCCGAGGTCGCCCGCCTGCGGGCCGAGGCCGATGCCGCCGAGGCCGAGCTGCGACTCGCCCGTGCGCGCGCCGACCTGGCCGCGGCCGAGGCGACGGCTGCCCGTGCGCGCGCGGCGGCGGCGCGGCCGGTGGGGGAGCCCGCGGCGGCGCCCGAGGTCGTGCCGACGACGACGGCACCCGCTCCGGCCGGGGCTGCGGCGCCCGGGCGGTCCGACCCCTCCGCGTCGCCCCACGCCGCCCCGCCCGTAAACACCTCGGTCGCGTCCGCCGCGTCGGGGCCGCTGTCCGATGCCCAGGTCGCCGCCGTCGCCGCGGGCTACACCGCCGACGGCGCGACCCTCGACCTCGGCGTGCTGATCAACGGCGGGCCGGTGGCATCCGTTCCCGTGCGCATTCCGCTGGCGATGACGAACCGCCACGGCCTGGTCGCCGGCGCCACCGGCACGGGTAAGACGCGCACCCTGCAGGTGCTCGCCGAGCAGCTGTCCGAGAACGGGGTGCCCGTGTTCGCCGCCGACATCAAGGGCGACCTCTCGGGTCTGGCCGCCCCCGGGACGCCGAGCGAGAAGCTCGCCGCGCGGACCGCCGCCCTCGGCCAGGACTGGACGGCGCGGGCGTTTCCGACCGAGTTCTTCGCGCTCGGCGACGACGTGGGCGCGGGCATCCCCGTGCGGGCGACGGTCTCGGGCTTCGGACCGTTGCTGCTCAGCCGGGTGCTGGGCCTGAACGCGACGCAGGAGTCGAGCCTGGGACTGGTGTTCCACTACGCCGACGAGAAGGGGCTCGCCCTCGTCGACCTGTCCGATCTGCGGGCGGTGCTGCTCCATCTGACCGCAGACGAGGGCAAGGCCGAGCTGAAGGGCATCGGCGGGTTGTCGGCCGCGACGGCGGGAGTGATCCTGCGCGAGCTCATCGCGTTCGCCGCGGCGGGCGCCGAGACCTTCTTCGGCGAGCCCGAGCTCGACGTGAGCGTGTTCCTGCGCACCGATGCCACGGGTGCCGGCATCGTGAGCCTGCTCGAAGTGCCCAACGTGGCCGCGCGACCCGAGCTGTACTCGACGTTCCTCATGTACCTGCTCGCGGAGCTGTACGAGACGCTCCCCGAGGTCGGCGATCTCGACAAGCCCAAACTCGTGTTCTTCTTCGACGAGGCGCACCTGCTGTTCCGCGACGCGTCGAAGGCGTTCCTCGCCGCGATCACCCAGACGGTGCGGCTGATCCGCTCGAAGGGCGTCGGGGTCTTCTTCGTGACCCAGACGCCGAAGGACGTTCCCGGTGACGTGCTCGCCCAGCTCGGCTCGCGCGTGCAGCACGCCCTGCGGGCCTTCACCCCCGACGACGCGACGGCGCTGCGGGCCTCGGTGCGCACGTACCCCGACTCGGGCTACGACCTCGAACGGGTGCTGCAGGAGCTCGGCACGGGCGAAGCGATCGTCACCGTCATGAGCGAGCGCGGGGCTCCCACCCCGGTCGCCTGGACACGCCTGTTCGCCCCGAGGGCGTCGATGGCGCCGATCAGCGCCGACGCGATGGCCGCAGCGGTCTCGGCATCGCCCCTCTTCCCGACCTACGGCACTCCCGTCGACCCCGAGTCGGCGCGCGAGATCCTCGGCGCGCGCCTGCAGGCCGCGACCGACGCGCAGGAGGCCATCGAGCGGGCGAAGAAGGCCGCCGCCGACGAGGCCGAGTTCGAGAAACAGAAGGCAGCTATCGACAAGGCCCGCGCCGACGCGCAGAAGAAGGCGCAGCGCGAGTACGACCGGATCCTCAAGACCACCGCGGCCCCGCGCCGTCGGGCGAGCACACCGACGGCGCCTCTCGACGATCTGCTGGGGCGCGGGGCGACGAAGAGCATCGTGTCGGGGGTCATCCGCGGACTGTTCGGCAACGGGCGTCGGCGCTGAGCGTGTGCCCGGTCGAGCGGCGTCGTGCCACCGACCCGGGAAGAGCGGAACGGGGAGGGATGCCGTGACCTCCGGCATCCCTCCCCGTTCCGGTGCGGCTACGAGCGGCGGATCTGCAGCGGCATGGTCGAGGTGTCGATGAGCGGGTCGTCGTCCTGACGCTCGACGAGGGCCTCGGCCTCGGCCGTGGTCTCGACGGTGGGCATCGATCCGAGCAGCGGTCGGCGGGCCGTCTCGCGCATGGAGAGAAGGGCGACCAGCCCCAGAGCGGCGAAGAACATGATGTAGAACGCCGGCATGAGGGTGTTGCCGGTCAGGTCGATGAGCGCCTGACTGAACAGCGGGGTGGTGCCGCCGAACAGCGACACGGCGATGTTGTAGGCGACGGCCATCGCCCCGAACCGCGACGCGGTGGGGAACAGGGCCGGCAGAGCGGATGCCGAGATGGCGACGTAGAACGCCACCGGCACCGCCGCCATGCACAGGGCGATCATCACCGCCCACAGCTCACCGATCTGCATGATGAGGAACGCCGGAACCAGCAGCACCAGGGCGGACACCGCGGCGATGGCGTACACGGGCTTGCGGCCGATCCGATCACTGAGGCGACCGATCAAGGGGAGGGCTGCCGACATGACCAGCAGAACCGGTACGGTCGCCACCGCGGCCGACAGGTTGGATACACCCACCTCTTTCTCGAGGTAGGTCGGCATGTAGCTGGTGAGGGCGTATCCGGCGGTGTTGGTGGCGGCGACGAGGGCGATACCGATCAGGAGCGCCCTCCAGTGGTGCCGCACGATGCCGATCAGACCCTGGCGGGCCATCGGGTCGTCCGCATCGATCTCGGCCGAGCCGGTGTGCTCGAAGGCGGGCGTCTCGGGAATGCGCAGACGGAAGTAGATCGCGACGATCCCGAGCGGGATCGCCAACAGGAACGGGATGCGCCACCCGTAGTCGACCATGGCGTTCTCACCCGAGATCGAGGTGGTGATCGCGGTGGTGATCGCCACGGCCGAGGCGCCGGCGGCGAAGCCGACGTACGACCCGACATCGAGCCACGACGACCAGAATCCGCGCCGGCGGTCGGGCGAGAACTCGGAGACATAGGTGGTCGCCCCGGCGTACTCGCCGCCGGTCGAGAAGCCCTGCACCATCTTGAGCAGGTACAGGGGGACGATCGCCCACAGCCCGATCTGCGCGGAGGTGGGGAGGATGCCGATGAGCGCGGTGGCCGCGGCCATCATCGCCATCGTGAGGAACAGCACCTTCTGGCGGCCGATGCGATCGCCCAGCGGGCCGAGCACGAAACCGCCGAAGGGGCGGACGAGGAAGGAGATGGCGAAGCCGAGGAGCGTGACCAGCAGGTTCCAGGGGGCGGGGACGTCGGAGGCGAAGACGACGGTGAGCGTGACGGCGAGGTAGCCGTAGATACCGAAGTCGAACCACTCCATGAAGTTGCCGACGACGGTGCCGCCGATGGCGGTGCGGACGCGCTTCTTGTCGATGACGATCACGTCGTCGACCTCGAGCCGTGCGGCTCCGGATGCCGAGGGGGGTTTCTCGTTCATCGGTCCAGCTTCACTCGGATCGGCTTTCGTTTCCAGTCCGGGCGCTGCGCGAGAGCGTGTGTTAGCGGAAGGTCAGCACCCGATCGCCCCACCCGCGGCGGGGCGTGCGTCGAGCGGACCGCAACGAACCGGCGGCACGCGCTCACCCTCGCGTCCGTCAAGCCCCCGGCGATGTCGGATGCCGCGCGTACCGTGGCGGGCATGACCGAGCTCTCCGCCCCCACCGGCCGCGAAACCGCGCTCGTCGCCCAGCCCCGGCCCGACGGCTCGGCCCCTCGCGCCCTGGTGTTGGGTGCCACCGGATATCTGGGCGGTCGACTCGTTCCCCGACTGCTCTCGGCCGGCTACCGCGTGCGCGTGATGGCGCGCGATCCGCGCCGCGTCGAGGCGTTCCCCTGGGGTGACGAGGTCGAGACGGTCGCCGGCGACGCGACCGACGCCGATGCGGTCCGCAGCGCCGTCGAGGGCGTCGACGTGCTCTACTACCTGATCCATTCGATGGGCAGCGGCCGCGACTTCGAGGCCACCGACCGGCGCGCGTCGCAGACGGTCGCCGACGCGGCGGCGGCGGCCTCGGTGTCGCGCATCGTCTACCTCGGCGGACTGCACCCCGACGACGCCACGCTGTCGGCGCATCTGCGCTCGCGCGTCGAGGTGGGCGACATCCTGCTGGCCAGCGGTGTGCCCACGCTCGTGCTGCAGGCGGGCGTCGTCATCGGCTCGGGCTCCGCCTCGTTCGAGATGGTGCGCCACCTCACCGACGTGCTGCCGTACATGCCGGCACCCAAGTGGGTGCGCAACCACATCCAGCCGATCGCCGTGCGCGACGTGCTGCACTATCTTCTCGGAGCCGCTCGGGTCGCGCCGAACGTCAACCGCGCCGTCGACATCGGCGGCCCCGACGTGCTGCGATACGGCCAGATGATGAACGGCTACGCGCTCGAGGCCGGCTTGCACCAGCGCGCGATCGCCTCGTTGCCCGTTCTCACCCCTCGACTCGCGTCGCACTGGGTCAATCTCGTCACCCCCATCCCGAAGGCGATCGCACGGCCCCTGGTCGAGTCGTTGCAGAACGACTGCGTGGTGAAGGACCGGGCGATCGACGACCTGGTGCCGCGTCCCGAGGGGGGTCTGCTGCCGTACCGCGACGCCGTCCGCCGTGCTCTCGGACGCGTGAACGACGATGCCATCGAGACCAGCTGGCAGGATGCCGAGGTCTCGGGCGTTCCGAGCGACCCGCTGCCGAGCGACCCCGACTGGGCCGGACGCCTGGTGTACACCGACGAGCGCACCATGACGACGACGGCGAACTCCGCGCAGCTGTGGTCGGTCATCGAGGGCATCGGCGGCGAGAACGGCTGGTACTCCTCGCCCCTGCTGTGGGCGATCCGCGGGTGGATGGACCGCCTGGTCGGTGGGGTGGGCCTCGCCCGCGGTCGCCGCAGCCGCTCGGTCGTGACCGTCGGCGACGCGCTCGACTTCTGGCGCGTCGAGGCCATCGAGCCCGGCCACCTGCTGCGCCTGCGCGCCGAGATGAAGGTGCCCGGGGGAGCCTGGCTCGAACTGCGCGCGACCCCCGAGGGCGACGGAGCACGCTTCGACCAGCGCGCGCTCTTCTTTCCCACCGGTCTCGCCGGGCGCCTGTACTGGCTGGCCGTGCTGCCCTTCCACGGCCTCATCTTCAGCGGTATGGCCCAGCGCATCACCGCTGCTGCCGAGCACGTGCAGCGCGACAATCCGGAGCCGAAGGCCGAGGCGGGTCGCCTCGCGCCCGAGGTCCCCGAGGTCGAGACGGTCTGACGATGCTCTCGTGCGCGCCTCGCGTCTCGTCGCGCTCGTCGGGGTCCGCCCCTCGGGCGTCTGACCTAGGCTGATCCCGTGCCGCACGTCGCCCGGGTGATCACCGTTTCCGACCGCTCCGCCGCGGGCCTGCGCGAAGACCGCGGCGGCCCGCTCGCCGTGTCGCTGCTGCGCGAGGCCGGGTTCACCTGCGCCGACGCGGTCGTCGTGCCCGACGGGGCCGACAGGGTCGAGGCCGCGCTGCGCGCCGCCGTCGCCGAGGGGCCGGGACTCATCGTCACCACGGGCGGCACGGGCATCGCCCCCCGCGACCGCACGCCCGAGGGCACCGCCCGGGTGCTCGATCGTGAGCTGCCCGGCATCGCCGAAGAGCTTCGTCGCCGGGGCCTCGCCGACACCCCCCTGTCGGTCATCTCGCGCGGGCTGGCGGGGATCGTCGACCCCGGGGTGCTCGTCGTCAACCTTCCCGGATCCACGCGCGCCGTGGCATCCGGAATCACGGTGATCGCCGAGATCGCCCCGCACGTGCTTGACCAGCTCGCCGGAGGAGACCACGCATGAGTGCCGTCCGCATCGCCCGCCTGTCGGAGCAGCCGCTCGACCTCGACGTGCACCTCGATGCCGTCGAGGACCCTTCGTCGGGGGCCGTGACCACCTTCGTCGGGCGCGTCCGCGACACCGACCCCGATGCCTCCGACGCGGTGGTCGCCCTGGAGTACAGCGCGCACCCCGACGCCGAGCAGGCGCTTCACCGCATCGCCGAGGACGCCGCTGCCGGCACCGACGCGATCGTCGCCGTCAGTCACCGCGTCGGGCGACTGGGCGTGGGCGATGCGGCCGTGATCATCGCCGTGGCATCCGGTCACCGCGCCGCGGCGTTCGAGGTGTGCCGCACGGTGATCGAGACGATCAAGACCGACCTCCCCGTGTGGAAGCGTCAGGTCGAGGCCGACGGCACCACGGAGTGGAAGGGCCTGGGCGGGTAGGTATCAGATCTGATGCCCTCCGGGCGTCGGCCGTTGGAGGTGCAGCGAGTGACGCTCCCCTCCGGGGGAGGGGTCACGGTCCCGACCGTCGCCGAGATCGCCCGCATCAAGGGTTTCCTGATCGTCAAGCGCAGTCAGATGCGCGACTACCTGGACGTCGCCGCGCGTCGCTTCGTGAGGCGCGCTCAGCCGCCCGCGAAGGGCGGCAGCACGTCGACGTGGGTCGCGCCGGTGAGCGCCACGTCATCGTCGTGGCGCGTCCCGTCGACGAGCACGGCGCAGCGATCCAGGATGCCGACGAGGGCGGGGTGGGCGGCGGCGATCGCCGTGCGCAGCGCGACGAGGGTCGTCTCGGCGCGGTCCTCGGCATCCGTGCCGGCCGCCTCGGCGGCGGCGGCGAAGTAGCGGACGCGGACGCTCATGCGGGCGTCCCGTCCGCGGCATCCGACTCGCCCGGACGCCGCCAGTCGCCCGACTTGCCGCCGGTCTTCGACACGATGCGCACGTTCTCGATGAAGGTGCCCTTGTCCATGCCCTTCACCATGTCGACGATGGCGAGGGCGGCGACCGAGACGCTCGTGAGCGCCTCCATCTCGACGCCGGTGCGGTCGGCGGTGCCGACGGTGGCCTCGATCTCGACGCCGTCGTCGGTGATCTCGAGCTCCACCGAGGCGCGGTGCACGCCGATGACGTGGGCCAGCGGCAGCAGAGCCGGAGTCGACTTGGCGGCCTGGATGCCGGAGATCCGCGCCACGGCCAGCACATCGCCCTTGGGGGTGGTGCCGTCGCGGAGGGCCGCGACCACCTCGGGCGCGCACCGCACGAAGCCCCGCGCGGTCGCCGAGCGCACGGTGGGCTGCTTGAGCGTGACGTCGACCATGCGGGCGTGGCCCGTGGCATCCAGGTGGGTGAAGGTCATGGAATCAGCATGACATCGAGCGGGTTGCCCACGGCGACGGTCGACACGTCGGCGGGGACGATCGCGAAGGCCTCGGCGCGTGCGAGCGAGGCCGCGAGGTGCGAACCCGACCCTCCGGCCGTGGCCGGGCGCACGGTTCCGGCGACCAGATCGACCGCGGCGGGGAGGTACTGGCGGCGTCCGGGCGGAGTCGTCCAGCTCTCGGATGCCGTGAGGCGGGCGAGGCGTCGGTCGACCTCGACGCGCCCCTGCAGCGCCAGCAGGGCGGGGCGCACGAACACCTCGAACGACACCGCGACGCTGACGGGATTGCCGGGCAGACCGAAGACGAGTCGACCGTCGGGGAGGACGCCGAAGGCCTGCGGCTTGCCGGGCTGCATGGCGATCCTGTCGAAGGCGATGCGGTCGGCGAGTGCCAGCCGTACGGGCTCGTAGGCGCCCGCGCTCACTCCGCCGGTGAACACGACGACGTCGGCGCGCGCCGCGCGGGCGAGCACGGCGTCGATGCCGGCGGGGTCGTCGCCGATGCGGTCGACGAGGTCGATCTCGGCGTCGGCCTCGGTGACGAGCGCGGTCAGCAGCGTCGCATTGGAATCGGGGGTCTGGCCGCGTTCTGGCGCTGCACCGGGCGCGACGAGTTCGCTGCCGGTCGACACGATCGCCACGCGGGGGCGGCGCGTGACCGACACGGTGTCGACGCCGGCGGCGGCCGCCGCGGCCAGGGCGAAGGCGCCGAGGCGCTCGCCGGGCGAGAGCACGATGTCACCCGCGCGCGTGTCGCCACCGCGGCGACGGATGAAGGCTCCCGCAGCGGCGGGACCCCGGCGCACCTCGACCGAGCCGAGCGAGTCGGCGAGGCCCCCGGCCGTGTCCTCGAACGGCACGATGGCGTCGGCGTCGGCGGGAACGGCCGCGCCCGTCATGATGCGCGCGGCCTCACCCGTCGCGAGCGTCGGGTCGTCGGCGGTGCCGGCCGGCAGATCGGCCACGACCCTCAGGGTCACCGGGGTCTCGGCATCCGCCCCCTCGACGTCGGCGAAGCGCACGGCGAAGCCGTCCATCGACGAATTGTCGAAACCGGGCAGGTCGTGGGCGGCGAGCACGGGCTCGGCGAGGGTGCGTCCGGCCGCGGCAGCCAGCGTCACCTCTTCGGCGGGAAGCGGCGCGACGGCGGCGAGCACGCGGTCGCGGTGCTGTTCGACGGTGAGCAGCGGGGTCATCGGGGCCTCCGGGATCTGGGTGAGACGGGTCACGGGTGCCGCGCGGGCACGAGCGGGAGGACGTCGTGACGCGCGCGGAGCGCGTCGATCACGACGAGTCGGCCGAGGAGCGGTTCTCCGGCGCCGGTGATCAGCTTGATCGCCTCGGTCGCGAGCAGCCCGCCGACCTGTACGCAGAGGGAGCCGAGCACGCCGACCTGCGCGCACGTGGGCGGTTCTCCGGCCGAGCCGGGAGGGAACAGATCGCCGAGCACCACGGGCGCGTGGCCCTCGGGCGGGGCCGACCAGAACACGGTCACCTGCGCCGCCCACTCCTGCACGGCTCCCCACACGAGCGGGATGCCGAGGGATTCGGTCGCGGCGGCGACGGCCTCGCGCGTGTCGAAGGTGTCGCTGCCGTCGATGACGAGATCGGCGCCCTCGAACAGCTCGCGGGCATTGTCGGGGGTCAGTCGTACGGTGTGCTCGCGCACGACGGTGAGGGGGGAGAGGTCGCGAACGGCGCGGGCGGCGGATGCCGTCTTGGCGGTGCCGATGTCCTCGACGCGGTGCATCAGCTGACGCTGCAGGTTGGTGCGCTCCACGACGTCGTCGTCGATGACGATGAGTTCGCCGACACCGGCGGCCGCGAGCGACAGCAGCACGGGAGAGCCGAGACCGCCGGCGCCGACGACGGCGATGCGGGCGGCCGCCAGACGCCGCTGTCCCTCCTCGCCGATGCCGAGCAGCACGGCGTGGCGGGCGGTGCGGATCAGCTCTTCGGGGGCGAGGGATGCCACCGGCTCGACGAGCGGCTTCATCCGCCGATCGCGCTCATCGTGCGCTCGGGCTGCACGAAGTCGGCTCGTGCCAGACCGACCGTGTCGGAACCGTGGGCGCGGGGCTTGGCCCACATCGCGTCGCGCCACACCTGCGCGAGGCCCTCGTCGTCGGCGCCGTCGCGCAGCACGCTCAGCAGGTCGGTCTCTTCGTGCGAGAACAGGCACGAGCGGATGCGGCCGTCGGCGGTGACGCGCGTGCGCGAGCAGGCGTTGCAGAACGGCTCGGTGACCGACGAGATGATGCCGACGTGACCGGCCAGGGCGGTCTCACCGTGGCGGCGCACCTCCCAGCGCTCGGCGGGCGCGGCACCGCGGCCGCGGGGATCGGCCGACAGCTCGAAGGCCTCGCCGATCGCGGCCCGGATGTCGCGGGCGGGAATGACGTTCGTCGCGGTCCACGAGCGGTCGCCGTCGAGGGGCATGTCCTCGATGAAACGCATCTCGAAGCCGTTCGACACCGCCCACTCGACCAGCGGCACGACCTCGGTGTCGTTGATGCCGCGCAGCAGCACGGCGTTGATCTTGATCGGGCCGAGGCCCGCGGCGCGGGCGGCCTGCAGGCCCGCGAGCACCTTGTCGAGGTGGGGGCGGCGGGTGAGAGAGGCGAAGGTCTCGGCGTGCAGGGTGTCGAGCGACACGTTCAGGCGGGTGAGGCCCGCGTCTTTCAACGCCTGGGCGCGGCGATCGAGACCGACCGCGTTCGTGGTCAGCGCGATCGGCAGGTCGGGATTGTCTTCGCGGATGCCCGCGATGATGAACTCGAGATCCTTGCGCACCAGCGGCTCGCCGCCGGTGATGCGCAGCTCTTCGGCGCCCAGCGACTGCACGGCCACGCGGACGATCCGGCGGATCTCGTCGGTCGTCATGAGCTGCGACTGGGGGAGCCAGGGCAGTCCGTCGGCGGGCATGCAGTACGTGCAGCGAAGGTTGCACTTGTCGATGACCGAGACGCGCAGGTCGCGGGCGGTGCGACCGAAGCGGTCGAGCAGTCCGCCCTCTTGCGGGGCGCCGGTCGCGCGGACGGCGCCGGGTTCGCGTTGCGGTTCTGCCGTGCGCGATGATCCCGTGCGCGGTTCGCCCGTGCGCGGTGCGCCGGTGGCGCGGATCGCGCCCAGCTGGCCCGCCGGGGCGCCCGCGGTCACGGTGGCGCCGAGCGGTACGACGACCGGGCCCGGCCTCGTGGTGGTGTGCTCGGCATCCATGAGTCGAGCCTAAGCGCGCGGGGGCGGGGGAGGGCGGTGGGGAGCTACGGGGAATCTCCTGGTGTGACAGCTCCGCGAACCGCGCGGGCGATACGGTCGTCGCATGCCGAACACCTTCCGCATCGCCACGGCCGCGCGCCTGCTCGGCGTCAGCGACGACACCGTCCGCCGCTGGATCGACCAGGGCGTGCTGCCGACGACGGGTGCCTCGCCCGTCGAGATCCCGGGGGCGGCCCTCGCGGAGCGGGCCGTGGCGCTCGCCGACGAGCCCGACGACCCGACCGGGGTCGCCTCGAGCGCGCGCAACCGCTTCGTCGGCATCGTCACGCGCGTGCGGATCGACGGCGTCATGGCGCAGGTCGACCTGCAGTGCGGGCCGCACCGCGTGGTGTCGCTGATGTCGGCCGAGGCGGCGGAAGAGCTGGCGCTCGCCCCGGGGTCGCTCGCGGTGGCTTCGGTGAAGGCGACGGTCGTGACCGTGGAGGCTCCGCGGGCGTGAGGCGGCGGCCTCGCTGAGTGCCCGACGCGGGCGTGGCTGGCCGGGGTCGACGGGCGGCCGAGCGGGCGTGACTCGCCGGCCTCGACGGGCGGTCGACGCGGGCCGAACTCCTGAGTTTCGGGGCGCGGCGCGCCGGATGCTGCCCGAGGGTGGCCTGGACGCCGTATTTCTCAGGAGTTCGGCTCGGTACGACGGTGGTGACGTGGAGCGCCGGAAGGGCGAGTGCGGAGAATTGCGGCCATATTGTCCGCAGATGAGGGCACAATGGAGGTCGCGGGCCGCCGGCGCCGCCGAAAGGAACACCGTGCGCCGCCCCCTCCGTCTTCTCGTCGTCCTCGCCGCTGCCGCCCTGCTCGCCGGCTGCGCGAGCCCGACGGCATCCCCCGCCCCCGCGGCATCCGGGTCCGCCGCGTCCGCAGCCACGCTCGATGGAACCGTCGAGGTGTACGCCGCCGCCTCGCTGCAGCGGTCGTTCGACGAGATCGCCACGGCCTTCGAGGCCGCCCACCCCGGGGTCGCCGTGAGCGCCGTCTACGACGGCTCGAGCACACTCGCCACGCAGATCGGCGAGGGTGCGCCCGCCGACGTCTTCGCCTCGGCCGACGAGAAGAACATGGCGAAGGTGGCGGACCAGGCTCCCGACCCGCGGCTGTTCGCGGGCAACACGCTCGTCATCGCGGTGCCCACCGGCAACCCCGGCGCGGTGTCGACCCTCGCCGACCTCGCGCGCGTGACCATGGTGCTGTGCGCCCCCGAGGTGCCGTGCGGCGCGGCGTCGGCGACGCTGCTGACGAACGCCGGCGTCACGGTGACGCCCGCCAGCGCCGAGCAGAACGTCACCGCCGTGCTCACCAAGATCGCCGCCGGCGAAGCCGATGCCGGACTCGTCTACGCCACCGACGTGGTCGGCCGGGATGACGTCGAGGCCATCGTGCCCGAGGGCGCCGACGCCGTGGTGAACCGCTACCCGATCGCCGCCCTCGCCGACGCCCCGAACCCCGACGCGGCCGCGGCGTTCGTCGCCTTCGTGCTCTCGAACGACGGTCAGCGGATCCTCGCCGACGCCGGGTTCCGCGCCCCGTGAGAGCGGCGGGCTACGTTCCGCGCTGGCTGATCGTTCCGGCGGTCGTCGGGCTGCTGTTCCTGCTCGTGCCCCTGACCGCGCTCATCGCCCGGGTGCAGTGGGCGACGCTCTGGAGCGACGTGACCTCGGAGGCCGCGCTCTCGGCGCTCGGTCTGTCGCTGGGCACGGGGGCGGTGGCCACCATCCTGTGCGCGATCGTCGGCATCCCCCTGGCGCTCGTGATCGCGCGGAGCCCCGCGCGCACGGCGGCGCTGCTGCGAGCGCTGGTCACCGTTCCGCTCGTGCTGCCGCCCATGGTCGGCGGCGTCGCCCTGCTGTACCTGTTCGGGCGGAACGGGTGGTTCGGCGCGCTCGGACTGCCGTTCACCACCCCCGCCGTCGTGCTCGCTCAGGTGTTCGTGGCCCTGCCGTTCCTCGTGCTCGCGGTCGAGGGGTCTCTGCGCAGCACCGGTGTCGAGTTCGAGCGGGCGGCGGCGTCTCTCGGGGCGAGCCGCGCGACGATCCTGCGCCGGATCACGCTGCCGCTGGCCGCCCCCGGCATCGTCGCGGGGATCGTGCTGTGCTTCGCTCGCGCGATCGGCGAGTTCGGTGCGACCGCGTTGTTCGCCGGGAACCGCCCCGGGGTCACGCAGACGATGCCGTTGGCGATCTACACGGCGTTCAACGGTGCGGGCGTCTCGCAGGGCACCGCGGTCGCGCTGTCGCTCCTGCTGCTGATCACGGCGGTCGCGGTGCTGCTGCTCGTGCGCGGGTGGCGGCCGGGGGTGGGACGATGACGGCTCGGGATGCCGCGGTGATCCGCGCCGAGGTACGCGTGCGCCGCCGTGATTTCGACGTCGACATCGCGCTCGACGTCGCCGCGGGTGAGACGGTGGCCGTGATGGGCCGGAGCGGCGCGGGCAAGTCGACGCTGCTGGGTGCGCTCGCGGGTCTCACCCCGCTCGACGGCGGCGAGATCGCGGTGGACGGGCGCGTGCTCGACCGAGCCCCGGGGCTCCGCACGGCGCCGATGCACCGAGGCATCGTGCTGCTGGGGCAGGACGCGCGGCTGTTCCCGCATCTGACCGCGCGCGAGAACGTCGCCTTCGGCCCGCGCGCGGCCGGGGTCTCGGCATCCGTCGCCCGCTCCGGCGCCGACGAATGGTTGGCTCGCGTGGGGCTCCCGGGGGCGGGGGACCGGCGCCCGGTGGAATTGTCGGGCGGTGAACAGCAGCGCGTCGCGGTGGCTCGGGCGCTCGCCGCCGAACCGCGGGTCGTGCTGCTCGATGAGCCGCTCGTGGCGCTCGACGCGGTGACGGCCTCGGAGATCCGCGCGATGCTGCGTGAGCACCTCGCCGGAGTGACGGCCGTCGCGGTGACCCACGACGCCGTCGATGCCGCGGCCCTGGCCGACCGGCTCGTGATCGTCGAGCGCGGACGCGTGACGCAGGCCGGGCCCGTGCGCGAGGTGCTGACGGCTCCGGCGACCGACGTCGCGGCACGGATCGCGGGCCTGGAACGGCTCGTCGGGGTGGCCCAGGGGGGAGCGTTCGTGCGAGGCGGGGTGCGATTGACCGCATCGGATGCCGCGTCTCGCGCGCTCGCGGGCGTCGACGGCACCCCTCTTGCGGCGGTCTTCCGCGCGGTCGACGCGCGTCTCGGTGAGGGGTTCCGGGCGACCGTCGCCTACCTGGAGGCGACGCCGACGGGCGTGCGGGTCGTCACCGATGCGGGAGCCGTCGAGGTCACGCCGGAGGCCGCGGGCCGGCTGGGCCCGGGCGACGTGGTGTCGATGAGTGTCGCCTCCGAGCGGGTGCGGTTCGTACCGGCTGCGTCAGAGGGCGCTCACGAGAACCGGGGCGGTCGCTGAAGTGCGCGCTCCCTGACACCCGCGACCACCCGCCCGCCCTCCAGGCGCACCTCGCGGTCGACCAGCCCGGCGGGCACTTCGACGTGCGACACGAGCACCACGGCGCGGTCGCGTCCCACCGCGCCGAGCAGATCGTGCAGCAGGGCATCGGATGCCGCGGGGTCCACGCCCGCGGTCGGCTCGTCGAGCACGAGCACGGGGAAGCCGCGCAGCAGCGCCCGCGCCAGCGCCAGGCGCTGCGCCTGCCCGCCCGAGACCAGCGCCCCGCGATCGCCGACACGCGCGTCGAGCCCGCCCCGCTCGGCGACCCAGTCGTCGAGGCCGACGCGGGCCAGGGTGGCCCGGAGGTCGTCGTCGGTGGCGGTGTCGCGGGCGAAGAGCAGGTTCTGGCGGACGGATTCGTCGAACAGATGGGGGGACTGCTCGACGAGACCCACCGTGCGGCGCAGGTCGTCGCCCGACAGGGTGCGCACGTCGACTCCGCCGATCTCGTATGTCCCCGCGACGTCGAGGAAGCGGACGAGCACGTGCGCGAGCGTCGTCTTGCCGGCGCCGCTCGGCCCGCTCACGAGCACGCGCTCGCCCGGGGCGACGTGCAGCGAGACGTCGTGCAGCCGCCCGGCTTCGGCATCGGTGTCGCCCCGGGCGGGCCAGTGCGCCGAGACGCCGACGAGGGAGAGGCCCGAACCCAGCGCCGGCGCGGAGCCGGTGGCGGCCGGCTCGTCGCGGGGAAGGCCCTCGGGCACGCCGTCGGGGACGGCCTCGGCGATGCGCTCCGCGGCGCGCCGGACCTGCCGCCACGAGGCCAGTGCCAGCGGCACGGGACCGAACACTTCGAACACCGCCATCGGCAGCAGGACGACCACGGCGAGGCCCGGTCCTGACAGGGTGCCGCCGGTTACCGCGGGGGCAGCCACCAGCAGGGCAGCCACCGAGGCGAGTCCCGCGAGCACCGAGACGGCCCCCGCGGTGAGTCCCTGCGCCCCGCCCCGGCGTACGACGGCACGGCGCAGTGCCCGGTCTGCCCGGCTGATGCGCTCGCGGGCGGCATCCGCTGCCCCGTAGGCCGTCAGCACGTCGAGGTTCGTCAGCAGGTCGTGCAGGGCGTCGGCCACATCGGCGCGGAGCGGCGCGATCGACCGCTCGGCGCGGGCTCCCGCGGCCCACCCCACGGCGACGGCCACGACGAACGCCGCGACGAGGCACGTGAGCAGCACCAGGGCGGCCGGCCACGACACGAGAGCCACGAACACCACGGCGGCCAGGGCCGTCAGCACCGCGGTCGCCAGCGGCAGCACGACGCGCAGCGGCAGGTTCTGCAGCTCCTCGACGTCGTCGACGACGCTGGAGAGCAGTCCGCCGCGGCGGGCGCGACCGAGGCCGTCGGGAGCGAGGGGCACGAGGTCGCGCACGAGCTCGGCGCGCACCCCGGCCAGCTGGTGAAGAGCGGCGTCGTGCCCGCTCAGCCGTTCGAGGTAGCGGAACACCCCGCGCGACAGCGCGAAGGCCCGCACGCCCACGACCGCCAGCGACAGGTACATCACGAGGGGCTGCTCGGCCGCCCGCGCGATCAGCCACGCGCTCGCCGCCAGCAGCGCGATCGCGCTCGCCGCCGACCCGAAGCCCGACAGCACGGCCGGAGCGAAGCGCCTCGGCGACGGCAGGGCGGATCGCAGGACCTTCTGCACCCGGTCGTTCACGACTGCACCGCCCGACTGGCGCGTGAGTTGCCAGAATTCGTCGCCGCGACGAGCGCGGGAGCGACGAATCCTGGCCACTCACGCGGGGGGTCCACCTCGACCACGCGGTCGGCGATCGCGCGCGCCGACCGGCGGTGCGAGACGAGCAGCACCCCGCGGCCGGCGTCGGCCTCGCGGCGCAGCGTCGCCCACAGGTGCGCCTCGGTCGTGGCGTCCAGGGCGCTCGAGGGCTCGTCGAGCACGATGAACGGCGTCCCCACGACCCGTGCCCGGTACAGCGCCCGGGCGACGGCGACGCGCTGCGCCTGCCCGCCCGAGAGTCCCGCGCCGTTCGCGCCGAGCGGGGTGGCCGGGTCGATGTCGGTGGCCCCCGCGTCGTCGAGGGCGAGACGGATCGCCGCGGCATCGGGGGTCGAGCCCAGGGCCACGTTCTCGCCGACGGTGCCCGTCACGAGCCCCGGCTGCTGCCCGGCCCACGAGACGCTGTCGCGGGCGTGCGGTACGGCGGTCCCGTCCAGGCGCACCTCACCGTCGTGCTCGGCGAAACCGAGCAGGGCCGCGACCAGGCTGGACTTGCCGACACCGCTCGGCCCTGACACGACCACCACCTCGCGCGGCCCCACCGACAGCGACACCCGCGGCGAGCGGTGCCCCTCGCGGTGCACGCGCACCCCCACGAGCGCGAGCGTCGTCCCGCGCGCCGGGGTGACGGCATCCGGAACAACGGCGGCGTGCGCGGCGTCGAGGGCGTCGAAGATCTGCTCGGTCGCCGCGACCCCCTCGCTCGCGGCGTGGAACTGCACGCCCACCTGCCGCAGCGGCAGGTACGCCTCGGGGGCCAGCAGCAGCACGAAGAGCCCGACGAGCAGGCTGAGGTCGCCCGCGAGCAGGCGGAAGCCGATGGTGACGGCGATGATGGCGACCGAGATGGATGCCAGGAACTCCAACGCGAAGCCCGAGAGGAACGACACGCGCAGCACCGTCATCGTCTCGCGCTTGTAGTCGCGCGTGACCGTCTCGATCGTGTCGGCGGCCCGGTGCTGGCGGCCGAACACCTTCAGGGTGCCGAGCCCCTCGACGGTGTCGGCGAAGCGCGCGGCGAGGCGACCGAGAGTGCGGTACTGCTTCTGCTGCACACCGCGGGTCGCGAGGCCGATGAGCACCATGAACAGCGGGATCAGGGGAATGGTCAGCACGACCGTGAGGCCCGACAGCGGGTCGGCCAGGGTCATCGCGCCGATGAGGATCGGCAGGGTGATCACCGTCGCGACCAGCTGGGGCAGGTAGCGCCCGAAGTACGCGTCGAGGGCCTCCAGGCCGTGCCCCGCCGTCAGGGCGAGGCTCGCCGAGTTGCGCTGCGAGAGCCATGCCGGGCCGAGGCGCGCGACCGCCGTGACCAGCGCTCGCCGCAGCTGCAACGAGGCCGCCGCGGCTCCGCGCGCCGACACCCGCTCGGAGGCGGCGATCAAGAGCCCGCGCAGCAGGGCGAGCGAGGCGGCGATCCCCACGTAGCCCCAGAGCTCCGCGAGCGGTCGGCCCTCGATCGCGCCGACGAGGGCGGCGGTGAGCGCCCCCGCGAAACCGACGATCACCCCCGTCTGGGCGAGGACGATCGCCGCCGTGACCGCGAAGAAGCGGCGCGAGGCGGTGGCGTGGCGCAGCAGCCGGGGATCGACGGGTTTCAATGCGCCACCAGCGCGGCCTTCTCGATGCGCGCGCGGGTCACGCGCTTGCGGAACACCCAATACGTCCAGCCCTGGTAGGCGAGGATCAGCGGCAGGAAGATCAGTGCCGCCCAGCTCATGATCGTCAGGGTGTAGTCGGTGCTCGAGGCGTTGTCGATCGTGAGGCTCGATCCGGCCCCCAGGGTCGAGGGCATCACGTTGGGGAAGAGCGCGAAGAACAGGGCCGCGACCGCGGCGACGATCGTGACCGCGCCGAGGGTGAACGCCGTCCCCTCGCGGTCGCGGAGGTTCGCGACCCACGCGCCGATGAGCGTCAGAGCGGCGATGCCCGCGAGGGCGACGACCCCGAGCAGCAGGGGTGCCTGGGCGTTCGCGGCGTTCACGATCGTCCACCCGAGGAACAGCGCGGCGAGGGCGATGGTCGCGAGCCCCGCCTTCTTCGCGAGCGACCGGGCGTCGGCGCGCACCTGCCCGTCGGTCTTCAGCGCGACGAAGAACAACCCGTGCAGGAAGAACAGGCTCAGCGTCGTGAGTCCGCCCAGGATGCCGTAGGGGTTCAGCAGGGTCAGCACGGTGCCGACGTACTCGTGGTCGGCGTCGAGGGGCACGCCCTGCACGATGTTCGCGAACGCCACGCCCCAGAGGAAGGCGGGTAGCGCCGAGCCGATCACGATCATGCGGTCGAACGAGCGCTTCCACCGCAGGGAGTCGCGCTGGTGGCGGTACTCGAACGAGACGCCCCGGGCGATGAGGGCGAGCAGGATCGCCAGGAGAGGCAAGTAGAAGCCGCTGAACAGCGTCGCGTACCACTCGGGGAACGACGCGAACAGGGCGGCGCCGGCGACGATGACCCACGTCTCGTTGAGGTCCCATACGGGACCGATCGTGTTGATGATCTGCCGGCGGGCGATGTCGTCCTTGCCGAGGAAGGGGATCGACATGCCCACGCCGAAGTCGAAACCGTCGAGCACGAAGTAGCCGACGAAGAGGAAGGCGACGATCCAGAACCAGAGGTATGCGAGGTCCATGAGGGGCTCCTAGTAGACCGTGGTCGGGGTGTTCTCGACGGAGTCGTCGTGCACGGCGTCCGGGTCGGGCAGGGGGTCGGGACCCTTCTGCGCGTACTTCTTGATGAGTCCGAACTCGACGACGGCGAGGCTGGCGTACACGAGGGTGAAGGCGACGAGCGAGATGAGCACGCTCCAGCCCGGCACGCTGGGCGAGACGCCGTCCTGCGTGAGCATGAGACCGAACACGATCCAGGGCTGACGGCCCATCTCGGTGAACACCCACCCGACGAGGCTCGCGAGCATCGGCAGGGGAGCGGCCCAGATCGCGACGCGCCACATCCAGGGTGCGACCGGGCGGGTGGCCTTCTTGCGCGTGACCCAGAGGCCCACGACGCTGACCAGCGCGGCGATACCGCCGAGGGCGATCATCCAGCGGAACGCCCAGTAGGTGACCCACAGCACGGGCGCGAAGTTGCCGTCGACCTGGTCGGCGAACTGCGGGAACATCTGCTGGCTGTACAGCGTGTTCAAGTCGTTGATGCCCTCGACGCAGCCGTCGAGCGAGTGCGTCGACAGGATGCTGAGCAGGAACGGCACCCGGATCGAGAACAGCTCGCTCGTGCCGTCGGGGGTGCCGAGCGTGAAGATCGAGAACGAGGCATCCTGACCGCAGACGGTGTGGAACGTCGCCTCGGCGGCGGCCATCTTCATCGGCTGCGTCGCGACCATGACCAGGCTGAGCTGGTCGCCGACGACGGCGACGAGGACGAACGACACGAGCGTCGACCACAGGCCGAAACGCAGGGTCTTGCGCATCATGTCGGTGTTCTGGCCGCGGGCCATGTGCCAGGCCGAGATGGCGACGACGATCATGGCGGCGAACATCCAGCCCGCGAAGATCGTGTGCGGGAAGGCGGCGAGGGCGACGGGGTTGGTCAGCAGGGCCCAGAAGTCCACGAGTTCGGCGCGATGCCCCTCGGCGGACATCTGATACCCGACCGGGTTCTGCATGAAGGCATTGGCGGCGATGATGAAGTACGCCGAGAGGGTGGCGCCGATCGTCGCCATCCAGATGCTGGCGAGGTGGGCGAGGCGGGGGAGCTTGTCCCACCCGAAGATCCAGAGGCCGATGAACGTCGCCTCGAGGAAGAAGGCGAGCAGCCCCTCGAACGCGAGGGGGGCGCCGAACACGTCGCCGACGAAGCGTGAGTACGCCGACCAGTTCATGCCGAACTGGAACTCCTGCACGATCCCCGTGACGACGCCCATGGCGAAGTTGATGAGGAAGATCTTGCCGAAGAAGCGCGTGATGTGCAGCCAGCGCACGTCTCCGGTGCGGTACCAGACCGTTTGGAAGATGGCCACGACCAGCGACATCCCGAGCGTGAGCGGCACGAAGAGGAAGTGGTACAGGGTCGTCAACCCGAACTGCCAGCGGGCGAGAGCCAGGGGGTCGAGCCACTCCATCAGGAGCCTCCGATCGAACCGGATTGTGTGGTCAGACCACATGCTACGCCGGGCTTCGGAGCGCCGTTCGGGGTTGCCTCGGCGTCGAACCATATACTGAGCAAGTCATTTTCGAGTCCGCCGGGAGGCCGCCGTGTCGGTACGTCAGAGCCTGCTCGCGATCCTCGATCGCGGTGCCTGCTACGGCTCGCAGCTGCGCGCGGAATACCACCGGCGCACGGGCGCCACGGTCAACGTCGGGCAGGTCTACACGACCCTCGAACGCCTCGAACGCGACGGTCTCGTGGTCGGCCGCGGCCTCGACGACGAGGGGCGCATGCTGTGGGAGCCCACCGAGGCCGGACGCCTCGAAGCGCGTACCTGGCTGTCCACCGCGTCGCAGATCGAGAAGCGCGACGAGGTCGCCCTCAAGATCGCGCTGGCCGTCACTCTTCCCGGCGCCGACGTC
This sequence comes from Microbacterium sp. Leaf436, assembly GCF_001424715.1. NCBI lineage: Bacteria > Bacillati > Actinomycetota > Actinomycetes > Micrococcales > Microbacteriaceae > Microbacterium > Microbacterium sp. Leaf436. The sequence goes on along the minus strand of NZ_LMRB01000004.1, from coordinate 305,564 downwards.
GACGGCATCCTCTCGGCTCAGCGCGCGGCTGTGCGGCAGGCGCTCGCCGACCCCGAAGCGCCGAGCGAGACGACGGATGCCGTCTCGGCGGCCATCGTGCGCGCCGCACGACGCGCCCGGCTCGACGCCGACCTGCGCTGGCTCGACGACGTCGAAGAGCTCACGCGCGGGAGCGCCCCGTTCGCGCTGTCGGCCGATCGGCCGCGACGCGGTCGGCCCGCGCGCTCCGCGCTCTGACCCGCGAGTATCCCCGTCCGGGCCTTTCGTCAAGCCCGCGGTGCGTCACCGGGTCGCGTCGCAGTCTGGAGGGACGCGGACGACCCAAGGAGCACTCGCATGGTCATGGAAGCACCTCTCACCAGCCGAGGGTCGACGAAGAAGGTCGCCGCGAACGCCTCCTCGCCCGTCACGTCCCCCGCCTTCACCGAGATCCCGTGGACGCGCATCGACCTCGACCTGTACGAGGTCGCTCGCGACGGGTACATCGTCGGCTACGTCGAGGTCGTCGGAGCGGTCTTCGTGGCCCTGGGCGGCACGCGCTACGACCGCGCGGTCGAGGTGTCGCAGAACGTCACGTTCCATGCCGCCGTCGACGCGCTGCTGCGGCGCGTGCTCTGACCTCGCCCTCGAGAGAGCGGTCTCAGCGGGCGAGCGTGTAACCCGCCTCGTCGATCGCCGCGGCGAGCTGAGCTTCGTCGGTGGCACCGGTCGAGGCGATGCGCACGAGCGATTCCCCTCCGACGTGCAGTTCGACGTCGACCACCTCGACGCCGTCGAGGGCGGAGAGCTCCTCGGTGACCGCGCGCACGCAGTGGTCGCACGTCATCCCCTCGACGCGCAGGGTGTCGGCGGCCGCCACGGAAGCAGCGGAGGCGGCGGGCGCCGACGCGTGTCCGCAGCCGCAGCCCGAGCCGCAGCCGCCCACGTTCGTCGAGGACAGGCCGAGGTCGAGGCGTCGTTCGGTCATGGGGGTCTCCTTCGATGGGGCGCTCACGGCGCGAGGGTCGTTGCGGAGGACGGGGCAGAGGTCGTGGTCGCGATCGCGGTCGCGGTCGCGCCGACGGGGCCGCGGAGTCGGCGCTCGGCACGATCGGAGAGGTGCGCTCCGCCCGCGTCGCTCACGAGCGGACCAGACGCGCGATGGCCTGGTTCGCCTCTTTGAGCTTCTCTTCGGCGACGGGGCCGCCCTGTTGGGCCGCCTCGGCGACGCAGTGCGACAGGTGGTCGTCGAGCAACGAGAGGGCGACGTTCTCGAGGGCCTTGGTGACCGCCGACACCTGCGTGAGGATGTCGATGCAGTACTGGTCGTCGTCGACCATGCGGGCGATGCCGCGCACCTGTCCCTCCGCGCGGCGCAGGCGCTTCAGGAGATCGTCTTTGTGCCCCTCGTATCCGTGCATGTGTCGATGATACCCCCGTGGGGTATGCCTAGCACGGCGTCCCCCACTGTCAACCCCCTCGGCAGCGAGGCAGGGGTGACGGATCGTGGAAAGTCCAGGAGGTCGACATGTTCTCTCGTCGCACCGGTGGTGGTCAGCGATGACCGCCGATCCCTTCCCCACCGGCCCCCACCGTCCCGTGCGCATCCCGCACCTGCCCCCGTTGCGCTCGCAGCGGCGAGAATCGGAAGATGACGAGAACCCTGGCGGCGCTCCCCGGCGCGGCACGGAAGCTGTGTCTCAGCCGAAGAAACGGCGAGATCTGCACCCGTGAGGCCGACCACCGAGGCCTCCACCACCGCCGTGGTGGGCGCCTGCTGTGGAGCGACCTGCAGGCCGATCCGCCCGAGTGCGCGGGCGCGGGAACCCCGGCCGAGGCCGCCCCTCCGTTGCCCGACGGCTACCCCGGCGGTCGGGCGCTCTGCCCGGTGTGCTGGGCGTTCGTCGATCTCGAGGACGGGCGCCTCGCCCCGCACGATTCCTGGCGCGGAGACGAGAGCCGCGGCGAGGCCGACCGGCGGCGGGAGTGGTTCAACACCGTCGGGTGGTGACCCCCGTGCCTCCTCATCCCCGGCGTCGTGCGCCCACGCTCACACCGGCGACGCCACGAGCGACGCGCGCCCGTCGACCACCTCGACCGTCGCATCCAGCGCACCCGCGTGCACGAGGTCGTGCGTGACGAGCAGCGTGGCCGTGTCGCGTTCGCGGGTGAGACGCGAGAGGAGCGCCATGATCTCGGCGCCTCGAGTGCTGTCGAGGGCGCTCGTCGGCTCGTCGACGAGCAGCACCCGCGGCTCGTGCACGAGGGCACGCGCGATCGCGACGCGCTGACGCTGGCCACCCGAGAGCTGCGCGGGGCGGCGATCGGCGTGGTCGCCGAGGCCGACGGCATCGAGCAGCTCATCGACGCGGCCGCGCACGGCGGCCCGCCGCGCGCGCCGCCCTCGCCCGCCGAGCTCGGCCATCACGCAGAGCTGCTCGCGCGCGGTGAGGGCGGGGAGCAGTTGCGGCTGCTGGAACACGATGCCGATGCGCTCGCGTCGCAGCGCCGTGCGGCCCGCGGCGCTGAGCCCGGTGGCATCCACCCCGTCGACGACCACGCGTCCGGTGTCGGGGCGCGCGAGGGTCGCGGCGAGGGCGAGCAGGCTCGATTTGCCCGACCCCGAGGGGCCGGTGATCCCGGTCACGAGCCCGGGGCGCCCCTCGAGCGAGACGTGGTCGATCGCGGTGACGCGGGAGTCGCCGTCGGGGTAGGTGAGGGTGACGTCGTCGAGAAGGATCATCGAGTGCTCCCGAGAGCGGTGAGGGGGTCGGATGCCGTGACGATGCGCAGCGACACGGCTGCGCCGAGCACGCCGAGCGCGATCATGACGAGCGCCGGGGCGAGGGTGGTCAGCGGATTGAGGACGAAGGGCAGCGCACCGCCCGCGAGCGCACCGAGTGCCGCGGTGAGGCCGATGCCGACTCCGACGCCCGCGACCAGCACGATCAGCGCCTGTCCGAGCGCATCGCGGAGGAGCATCGGGGTGCTCGCCCCCAGCGCCTTCAGCACGGCGACGTCGGCGGCCCGCTGCATCGTCCAGACGGTGAAGAACGCGCCGACCACCAGCGCCGAGACCGCGAACAGCATGGCGATCATGAGGGCGAGCGAGCCGATCTCGGAGCGGAAGGTCGGCAGCGCGGTGAGGCTGGCGAGGGGAGTGGATGCCATGGTGCCGGTGGCGGCCGAGGCGGCCGCCCAGTCGAGCGTCCCCGACACCGCGAGCACGGTCGCGTCGCCCTGCCCGCCCAGCCGGCGGTCGATGTCGGCCCACGCGGCGGGGGTCATCGCGACGACGGGGGAGTGGCTGTACCAGGAATCGCCGGTGACCCCGTCGACGCGGTACGCGGAGCCCGAGATCGTCACGTCGTCGCCCGCGGTGGCGCCGAGCGCTTTCGCCGCCCCCGCCGACAGCACGACGTCGCCGTCGGCGGTCGGCGAGATCCGGGCCGCGTCGAGCCCGAACAGGGCGACGCCGCCGCTGCCACCCGGCCCCGCGGCGCGGGTCTGCACGATGCCGACGGGCGTGACCGCCCGCACGCCCGGCGTCGCGGTCCACGCGGCGACGGTGGCGTCGCCGAGGCTCGAGTCGGCGAAGGTCGCCGCGGCGCCTCCGACCGGCTGCAGCACGAGCCGGTCGCCCGGCAGGGCCAGCACCGCCGAGACGTTCTGCGCGGCGAGGCCGCCGGTGAGCCCCGAGAGGAATCCCACGAGCAGGGTGATGAGGGCGACGACCGCCCCGATGAGGGCGAATCGCCCGCGGGCGAACCGAAGATCGCGCCATGCGACGTACACGTCGCCTCCTTCCGCCGGCGGATCTCCCCGGCTTCTTCCACTGTCGCCGTGGCGCGGCGGCGGGTCATCGGCGGCCCGGGCGAACTCCCTCTCCACCTTTCGGATGATCCGCCCGCGGCGCGGCATCCGTAGCCTGGAGACCGACATGCCCCACCGCACCCTCGCTCCCGTCTTCGCGGGCCTGCGCGCCGGACTCCACGCCCTCTTCGGCGGCCTGCTGGCGCTGGTCGTCGTGCGCGTGCTGCTGACGAACGGGCCGGTGCTCGCCCTGGTCCTGGCCGGGCTGCTCGGCGCGGTGTACCTCTCGGGGCTCTGGCTCGCACGGGGTGGGCGCTCCCGCGCCGCCGTCGTGTGGCTGGCGGCCCTCACCGTCGTCTGGGCGGCGCTGGTCTGGCTCGTCCCCGAGGCGGCCTACCTCGTCTTCCCGCTGTTCTTCCTCTACCTGCACCTTCTGCCGGGTGTCGTGGGACCCCTCTCCGTCATCGGCACCACGGCGCTGACGATCGCGGCCTTCGCCGTGCACGGCGGCCTCACCGTCGGCGGCGTGGTCGGACCCGTCGTGGGAGCCGGAGTCGCTCTGCTGATCGGCCTCGGCTACTCGGCACTCGAGCGGCGCGCGGCCGAGCGCGAGGCCCTCATGGCCGAGCTGCTGGCGACCCGCGACCGGCTCGCTGCCGCCGAGCGCGAGCAGGGCACCCTCGCCGAGCGCGCCCGCCTGGCGCGCGAACTGCACGACACGGTCGCCCAGGGGCTCTCGAGCATCCAGATGCTGCTGCACGCCGCCGAGCGAGCCGATGCCGAGGGCCCGGGCATCGCGCACGTGCGCCTCGCGCGCCAGACCGCGGCCGACGGCCTGGCCGAGACGCGGCGTTTCATCCGCGAGCTCGCGCCGCCGAGCCTCGACCGGGGACTCGGCTCCGCCCTCGAGCGTCTCGCCGCCGGCTGGGGCGCCCGCGAGGACATCTCCGTCGATGTCGATGTGGATGCCGCGGTGTCCCTGCCGATGGATGCGCAGACGGCGCTCCTGCGCATCGCCCAGGGCGCTCTCGCCAACGTCGCCCAGCACGCCCGCGCCCACCGGGTCGGCATCCGGCTGAGCGGCGACCGGGGGACCGCGCGTCTGACGATCACCGACGACGGGGAGGGGTTCGATCCGCGCGGCGCCGAGGACGCGGCATCCAGTACCGACTCCTTCGGCCTGCGCGCCATGGGGGAGCGGGTCGACCAGCTCGACGGGCGCCTCGACGTCGACAGCGTGGCGGGCTCCGGAACGACGATCACCGTGACGCTGCCGGGGGCGACGCCGTGATCCGCGTGCTCATCGCCGACGACCACCCCGTGGTGCGGGCGGGCGTGCGGGCGCTGCTCGATGCCGAGAGCGACATCGCCGTGGTGGGCGAGGCCGCCACCGCCGACGAGTCCGTCGCCCTGGCCGACACGCTCGCTCCCGAACTCGTGCTGATGGACCTGCAGTTCGGAGACCGCGCGGCCGGTGCCGACGCCACACGCCGGATCCGCGCGCTCGCCGCACCCCCGTACGTGCTCGTGCTGACCAACTACGACACCGACGGCGACATCCTCGGCGCCGTCGAAGCGGGCGCTAGCGGTTACCTGCTCAAAGACGCCCCTCCCCACGAACTGCTCGCCGGAGTGCGAGCCGCGGCCGCCGGCCAGAGCGCCGTGGCCCCCGCGATCGCCGGGCGCCTGCTGGCGCGGCTGCGCGAACCCCGCGTGACGCTGTCGGTGCGTGAGATCGAGGTGCTCCGCCTCGTCGCGCGCGGTGCCTCCAACGCCGACGTGGCCGCGCACCTGCACATCACCGACGCCACGGTGAAGTCCCACCTCGCGCACGTGTTCTCGAAGCTGGGCGTCTCGTCGCGCACCGCCGCGGTGTCGAGCGCGCGGGCCCTCGGCATCGTGCGCTGACCGGGTTCGCCGCGTCGCGGCACGTACGATGGGCGACATGATCCGGGTGCGCGTGGTCGGTGTGGCCCTCGACCCGGCCCAGCAGCACGTCATCCTGTTGAAGCCGGTCGACACCGCCACCGACGGCGACCTGGTGCTGCCGGTGTGGATCGGCGCGCAGGAGGCGATGTCGATCCTCGTCGCGATCGAGGGCACCGGGAGTCCCCGCCCCCTCGCGCACGACCTGACCACGGCCATGCTCGGCGAGCTGTCGGCCTCGGTCGAGCGCGTCGAGGTCACGCATCTCGACGCGGGCACGTTCCACGCCCGCGTGCTGCTGACCACGCCCGCGGGACCGCGCACCTTCGACGCCCGCCCGTCGGATGCCATCGCGCTCGCCGCCCGTTCCGGCGGGTCGATCTGGGTGGCCGCCGACGTGCTCGCCGAGGCCGGCGTGCCCGACGACGCGGTCGAGATCGAGCCGTCCGCCGAGGACGACCGGGTGGAGGAGTTCCGCCGATTCCTCGACGACGTCGACCCCGACGATTTCCAGGGCTGACACATCGACCGAGCGGCGCCGGGCGCTCCTAGACTCGCGGAGGGGCCGCCCGCGCGGCCGTGATCCACGAGGAACGGGGAACCAATGCAACTCGCCATGGTCGGGCTCGGACGAATGGGCGCCAACATCGTCCGCAGGCTCATGAAAGACGGTCACGACTGCGTCGTGTTCGACGTGAATCAGGATGCCGTGGCCGCCCTCGTGGCCGAGGGGGCGACCGGCGCCACCAGCATCGCCGACCTCGCCTCGAAGCTGACCAAGCCCCGTGCCGTCTGGCTGATGATCCCCGCCGGCCTCACCGGCTCGGTCGTCGACCAGGTCGCCGAGGTCTTCGAACCCGGCGACATCATCATCGACGGCGGCAACTCGAACTACCGCGACGACGTGCGTCGCGCCGCCAAGCTGAACGACTCCGGCATCCACTACGTCGACGTCGGCACCAGCGGCGGCGTCTTCGGGCTCGAGCGCGGCTATTGCCTCATGGTGGGCGGCCACGACGAGGCCGTCGCGCACCTCGAGCCGGTGCTGCGCACCATCGCCCCGGGACCGGGCGAGGTCGAGCGCACGCCCGGCCGCACCGGCGATTTCTCGACCGAGGAGCGCGGCTACCTCCACTGCGGGCCCTCGGGCGCCGGGCACTTCGTGAAGATGGTCCACAACGGCATCGAGTACGGCATCATGGCCGCGCTCGCCGAGGGCCTGAACGTGCTGAACAACGCCGACGCCGGGTTGCACCAGGGGGAGCACTCCGCCGAGGTGGCGCCGCTGGAGGAGCCCGAGTTCTACCAGTTCGACATCGACACCGCCCGCGTCACCGAGCTGTGGCGTCGAGGCTCGGTCATCTCGTCGTGGTTGCTTGACCTCACCTCGGCCGCTCTCACGCAGAACCCCACGCTCGACGGCCTGGCCGGTCGCGTCTCGGATTCGGGTGAGGGTCGCTGGACGGTCAAGGCGGCCGTCGACACCGGCGTTCCCGTGCCGGTGCTCGCCGCGTCGTTGTTCGAGCGTTTCGCCTCGCGGGGCGAGGACCACTTCGCCAACCAGGTGCTCTCGGCGATGCGTCTGCAGTTCGGCGGGCACCAGGAGCTCCCCGCCGGTGACGTGCTCGAGGCGGGCCAGAAGAAGGCCGAGAGCGGAACGAACTGACCCGCTCCGCCGGGTCAGCGGGTCAGCGTGATCTGACAGATGTGCAGGCCCTCGCCGTCGGTCCAGACCTCGACGGCGGGGGCGACGCACGGCCCGCTCTCGGCGGTGAGCAACTGCACCGCGCCCTCTTCGTACAGCGCGTACGGACCCACGGTTCCGCGGACCGGGGTGGAGATCCCCGAGGGGAGCGTCCCGGTCGTCGCGAGGGCGTCCATGAGCGGCACGCTCGCGGTCTCGGTGTAGTGCGACGCCGCGTCGTAGTCGCGGCAGTTGGCCGTGTCGTCGGCGCCGACGGGGAACCCCGTGCCGAGGCAGTAGCCGCCGACCGGCATGTCGGGGAGGGAGCCGTTCTCGGTGCGGTACTTCTCGAAGACCTCCTGCCACTGCACGAGGCGCCCCGTGGCCTCGGCGTTCGGATCGGACTGCTGCGCCGACAGGAACCACGCCAGAAAGGCGAGTGCGCCGACGACGAGGACTCCTCCGACGGCCAGCGCGGTGACGGCAGCGGGGTGAAGGCGGGCAGGGGACTTCGTGGGCGTCGACATGGAGCGGACTTTCTCGAGGGACGCCGCAGCGCCGAGCGGGGGAGGAACGACCGGTGTAGGTTGCCACGCGGGCACGATCGACCCTCGCGACGGATGCGCCATCGCGCGCGGTATCGCCCGCGGGTTCACCTGCCGGTTCATCCGTTCACCGGGCGAGGGACAGACGCGTCGCCGGCGCGGGGGAGACTAGAGGGATGAGCAGTTCCGCGTCGTCCTCGTCCTCCGACCGTTACGTCGTCGCCACCGACGGCGCGTGCAAGGGCAATCCCGGCCCGGCCGGCTGGGCGTGGGTCGGCGAAGACGGCCATTGGGCGGCCGGATCCATCCCCGAGGGGACCAACAACATCGGCGAGCTGCTGGGCCTGCTGCACGCGATCACCGACCACACCGACGTGCGGGAGCTCGTCGTGCAGGCCGACTCGAAGTACGCGATCGACACGTACTCGTCGTGGATGGACGGCCACCGGCGACGCGGCTGGGTCACGAGCGCGAAGAAGCCGGTGGCCAACCGCTCGATCCTCGAGGCCCTCATCGTCGCGCGTGACGCCCGACGCGAGGCGGGCATGCCCGACGTCGTCCTCGAGCACGTCCGCGGTCACAGCGGGCACGTGCTCAACTCCTGGGCCGACGAGCGCGCGGTGCGCGCGTCGCAGCACGCCGCGAAGGGCGAGGAGCTCGTCTGGACGTCGTTGCGCGGCCTCGACCGCCTCGAAGTCTCATCGGCCCCGCCCCGCTCGGCGGCCGATCGCAACGGGCGCTGACGCCGCACTCCCGCCGGGCGCGGCGCCGGGGCGCGGGTCAGGGCACGGGCGTGCCCGGGCGGGCTGCCGTCAGAACGACTTCGCGGCCAGCGACGGATCCTTGGCGATCTGGGTCTTGAGCACCTTCTCGCCCGCGAAGAGGGTGTCGCCGGACAGGTCGCCGAAGGCGAAGGGCGCGCGCATGTGCCAGATCGAGGCACCCGTGCACCACCGTGATCGCAGCGGTGCCCGCAGCACCGAGGCGTACAGCAGAGCTTGGACGTCGTGGTTCGCGGCCCCCGTGGGAGGGGTGCTGCCCTCTTGCTGCGCGAGCCCGTCGACCCTGGGCTGCACCCCGACCTCGGTGATGAGGAAGGGCATGCGCAGCTGGTCGCAGACGGCTTCGAGCTTGCCGAGATGGTCGTCGGTTCGTCCGCCCGCTCCGCGCCACCCGGCGACGAGCTCGTCGACGGTGATGTTGGGGGCGTCGGGGGTGTAGACCTTATCGGTCAGGCGGATCCACGAGTTGATGCCGAACACGTCGAGCAGCTGCGCCATGTGCGGGGTCTTCTGGGGCAGCCAGTAGGTGTACAGAAGGAACAGCTCGAGGGTCGTGAACGCCGCGGTGAGCTTGATGGCGGGGTGAGCGGCGCGCACCTTCGCCAGCATCGGCACCCACCGCCCGTACTCTTCGGCGGTGGTCTGCGCCGGCTGTTCGCACGCCACCGACAGGTACTCCACGTCGTTGTCGGTGCACAGCTGCGCGAAGTGCGACAGCTGGTCGGCCCAGCTGTCGAAGAAGGCGTCGACCGAGGCCGGGGTGTAGTTCGCTCGGTAGAAGCTGTCGCCGTCCTTCACCGTGGCGATGTGCGGCTTGACGAGGGTGATGCGCACACCGCGGTCCTTGGCCAGCGCGAAGACGGCGTCGATGCGGTCGTCGGAGACGCGGGTGAAGGTGGTCGAGTCGGGGTCGGAGATGTAGCAGAGGATGACGAGCGTCGCGTTGGCGCCGAGCGCGGCGATGCGGTCGAGTTCCCGCGCGGTGACCCTGAGCGGTGTCGTCGCATCGAGGCTGAGCGAGATGCTCAGATCGCGCTTGATCTCGCCGACCGCGCCCGCGAATGCCTGTCGGCGGCGGTTGTCGCCGTGGCGCACCTCGACCTCGAAGGCGTACGGTCCGGTGTCGGTGAGCATGCCCGCCAGGCTCGATCCCGCGATGGCGAGACCAACCGGCAGAACGCCCCGGGTCACCGTGATCGTCGCGTCGTCGGCGGGCGACAGCGAGCGTCGCACCGTATCCCAGACGTGAAGTTCGAGGTCCTTCGTCGACGGGGTCGTCGCGTTCGCCGTCGGGCTCGGGGAGTGCGTGGCGCCCGAGGCGGAGGGCGTCGGGGCATCGGGTGCCCCGTGCGTCATCACCTTCGCCGCGGCGACCGATCCGGCGCCGAGTCCGATGATGCCGAGCGCCCCGAAGAGCACGCTGCGTCGTGTCAGCTCCACGCGGGCTCCCCTCTCGATGCGATGGCGTCGTCGACCGATGAAGGGGTGGTGCGTGCGCGCGGTTCGGCTCGCGCGACTCCCCGGCTTCCAGGGTACGGGGCCGCGCGGTCGCGACCCCCTCCCCTCGACGAGTTCCGGGCCGACTCACGTGGATTCTGCGGGGAGGACTCCGCGTCGAAGACGCACCCACCCCGGCCGCGGCGGGCCGAACTCCTGAGAATGGGAGGCCGAGGCCGACTCCGCCGCGAATCGACGCGCCGCGCGCTGCGCCGCCGTCGCGATCATCAGGAGTTCGGCTCGCACCGGCCCGGTGGATACGCTGGGGCGACCCGCGCCGACAACGGTGCGGCAGAAAGAGCTCCGATGTCTTCCCGCACCACGACCGTCCGTTCCCTCCGCACCGCGTCGCTGGCGATCGCCGGCATCGGGGCGTCGATCTCGATGGGATCGCTCGGATCGTGGTGGACACCGGTGATCCTGCTCATCGCCACCGCCGGGGCGCTGCTGGTGATCTGGCGCACCGACGGCGCCCTGGTGGGATCGCGAGCCGTCGTGCCCGTGCTCATCGTCGTCGTCGCCCTGACCGCGGCGGGCCTGCTCGCGCTCACCGGTGCGCTGCCGTCGGCGTGGATGTGGGCGGCGCTCGGCGCCTACGCCGTCGCCTGGGGCGAGTACCTCGTGTCGCAGACCATCGCGCGCTCCCGCGGCGTGACCGCACGCTGAGCGGCCCGTCCCGCGTGCGCAGAAACGTCGAAGGGCCCGGATGCCGTGATCGTGGCAACCGGGCCCTTCGGCGTCGCTGAGGTCAGACGCGGGCTGCGGCAGTGGTCGGCTGCCAGCCCAGGGCCGGAGCGACGTGACGAGCGAAGTTCTCGACCAGGCGCAGGTTGAACTCGACGCCCATCCGACTGGGGATTACATATCGCGTAATGGACCCATGGGCAACCACACTTACGCGCGATCATTTACACCCGCAGAAGCCCGTGCGAAGGCTGTACAAGATGCGGCCGCCGCCGCATGGAGGCTCGCTTCTGAGTCGCGCCCGATTAGGTGCGCTCCCAACGCGATTAGTCGGGCGAAGCGCTGCGATCGACGGCGCCTTTCCCGTGGCGTGCGGTATCCGATGGGTGCCGCAGCCCAACGTGCACTGCCGCTGGTGCGCTGTCCTGTGCGCCCGCGTGGTCGCAGGCGCGTTCAGACAATGGGGGCGGTGTCATCACGGCACCGCCTCTTCACAGTCATCAGGTCGCGGTGCTGGGCCAAACGCCTAACGGGGAGGTTGCAGGAACGTACAGCGGGTGCTCCTGGCGGCCTGCCTTTGTGATGCTCAGTGCTCGTAGCGGTGGAAGCAGGGTCACCGCTCGAGCGACACGTGCTGGCTCAGCATTCGTTCCCCAGCCCGCGATGACCGGACCGGTGATCTGTGCGAGGGCACGGTCGTTCTGAGGACCGGCCGGGGCGGAGGTGGCCCGCACGACGGCAGGGCTAGTAGACCGGTAGGCATAAAGATTCTTGATGACCATGCCGCCGAACCTTTCGCGTTGCGCAAAGGCGACGCAGCGGCGCGAGGTTGGGTCCAGCTGCATCGCATCCGCAGTGCTCGGGTTCAGCAGTACGAAGGTCACCGTGGAAAGAGCGCTCTCCCATACACGGGTAAGTGAATAACGATAGTCGCCCTCGATGTTGGCCTCTGCGACCACGAATTTGGACATCGTTCCTTCCGGCTCGGCTCACTCTAAGGGGGCTGCGGCAACCGCGCTTCCACAGTGAGAGGGGACAGTCGCAAGAAGCCATCGGACAAGCTCTAGCAACCCTTCATTGTGTTGCCGTCTAACCCGCACGCACCGCGAAAGGCACTCCGATGAAAGACACGACCGCCGTCGTCAAGGACTCCTCACGACCAAGGAGGTCAGCGATAGTCCACGCTCCATTAGGCTGCGTACATGGCCTCTGCGAGCGGTTCTTCAGTACCGCCGGGGAAGAATGCGATGTCACCGCTCGGCAGCTCAAAGTCATCCAAGATCCCTCTGATGCGATGAACTGGTTGCGGCTTCTCGTCCGCAACGCGCCTCAACGCGCGGTCGTGAAGGTCCCAACAGGCTCTCATGGCGGCATGGTGACGGGCCAAGAGTGGGAGTGCAATAGTGTCACAGCGCACCCCGAAGTGCCGCGCGTTCCCCCGAGCCGTCACGCACGGCGGTGCGAGACATTAATCGACCGAGGCTGGTGAAGCCAGCTCGCCGACGGTCTGATCGGGCTGCCCCGGGGAAGTCCCGCTCCCCCTTTCGGGTCGATGCGGGAAGTTCGACCAGTAATCAGCGTAAGCAGAGTCGAAACCCTCTTTGAACCGAAGCATCTCGTTCGGCTCAGCGAACACGGCACCCTGCATGAGGTAAACGGGAGCGCTGAGCGAGGGGAGTCCGAGCATTGCATAGCTGCTCGGGCCGGCGAACTTGATGTCTGCTCCGTTCGAGCGGAGCAGTGTTGTTGAGCGCCCCCAGGTGTCGATAGCAACGGAGACGGCCTCGAAGGTGTTGCGAACGCAGCCAATCTCCTCCAGCAAGCGCAATGCGCTGCGGGCCTGATTCAGCGCTGCGTTCACCTCTGCGATCGTTGGTGTGCGTTTCGATTTTGCGTGAAGAAGGCCGTTCCTCGCCGTCATGATCCCGCTGTCATTCAGCTTCGAGGCTGCCTCTTTGATCGCTCTCGGCAGAGCGTGCTGTGAGGGTGGCAATAGATCTAGGAACGGAACCGTATGACGGAAGGGAAATTGCTGCAGATCGGTCTGCTCAGCGAAGCGGGGGACATCTCCGGGTTCGCGTACGTGCTGTCCCGCCTGTTCGATGAGCGTCTCCAGATGATCTGCTAGACGCTGAAAGCCCTGAAGGACGCTGCTGAGATCTGGGTCGTCGCGTAGATCGTTTGCTTCAACGCCGGGCTTACGCGCGACAGATGCATTGAGGGTTTCGATGGTAAATGCGCGGGCCGCATGGACCCGGTACTCGTACGGTCTGTTCGCTTTGACGTGATCTTCAAGCAGGGCCCACGTGGCGAAGGTGAGTGAGTCGAAAAGAAATGCTTCAAGTGCCACAAAATAGTTCGAAGCGATCGAGCGCAAATCCTCCTCGGTCGAGTCAGCACTAGCGGACGCGGTCGTCGCAAAAGTTTCTAGCAGCTGATGATGCCGCCAGTAGTTGTCGCGCACGTCCAGGCGGCGCTCCAACGGAAAGCCCAACTTCCACATGATTGCATCGAGGAGGGGCGTCTCCGCGTCCGCGAGATCTAACCCCAATAGCTTGGTCGCCCGCTCAGCGTTGGACCGTCTTCCCAGGAGCAGCTTCTCCACAATCTCGCGCGGCGTGCGTAGCTTGAAGAAGGTCTCGAGGCGCTCGGTGGGAGTCGCCCCCGGCACGTCGCGAAGAATCCAAGCAAGCTCATCCATGTCCGTGGCGGAGTCCTTATCGAACATGCTGCGAGCCAAAGAGAACAGGCGAAGCAGTGTAGTAGTGACTTCGCCAGGGTTGTACCGCGCTCCCAAACGGCTGGCCTCCGGCCGTAACCGCCATGCTCCGGAACGCATTCGGTGATTGACTACGGGCCTGCGAACCTCGCCTTCCGGGATGTGAACATCCTTGCTAAGGATGGCGCCGTCAATTAGGTCTGTTAGAGCATCATCCGTCTCCGTTAGGAGTATCTGCAATAGCTGCGCTCTATCAAGCTTCTGTGACCAGTCAACTGGGTTTCCCCGGAGCCCGAAGCCTTCGGTTACGCGAGCTATTCGACCCGCAGTTGAGGGGACAGCAAGCTCGACGAGTTTGCGAAGTTCATCGTCATCGAAAGCGTCGCCAAGCAAGTACGGCAAGGTTGAGCCGTCATCCACCTCATAGGGGTTCCAGTCATCCTCGGTAATGTCAAGGACAAAGCCGTTCCAGTCGGCGGGATCTTCCGATATAGTCGCCAGTACCTTATAAAGCAGCGATCGCTGCTTGTTTACGTTCGCCTCAAGGCTGGAGGTGAGACGCACGTTGTGTACTGACGGGCACGAAAGGTCGGAACAGTGCTGTATTGGCACCGAAAGGCGCGGGGTGATGTTTCGTGCGTGCTCCGTGCGGACTATGCCGTAGGGGCCGATTAGGAAGGGTCCAGTGTGGTACACGCCCTGAGGCTTGTCGGCGAGTAGTCGCAGGGTGTCTTCGTGCTTGAGAACGCCTCGTTCTTCGGGGATTAGATCGGAGGCTGCGTCGTAAAGGTGTCTGCCGAAGACAAGAGGGAACTTGAGCTTCCCGGACTTGACGTACTCCGACAAGGGTTCGATGAGTCGGTCAACGTCAATTTTCTCGATGTCCACCAGTGGTTCGGTGTGCACCAAACCGAGTAGGCAAAGCAGGTTCGCAACCTTGGGATCGACTTCCTCTTTGGTGATGAGTTGATCCCGCACCTTCTTGCCCACCGTGGTGAGCGCGATAGCCCGGTTGAGGTCATCTGTGACCTTGAAGTCAGCGTCTATGACGCAGTGCCCAAGGGCATCGACAAGGGCAAGCAGCTCGAGGAGCTTCCGCCTCCAGACGGTGTCTGTGTAGTCGTTCGCTAGTTGTGCTCTATCACGCGGCTTCGTGTTCATCGTTGACCCCCAAATTGACCTCAACTGTATCGAAGCCCCCTCCTCTGCGCACCGCGACAGTCTGCGCGCCGGTTGCCGTGTTCGACCCCTCATCTGGTAGGGCGGCCGAGAAGCGGTATTCCCGCGGTTCTTTCAAGGAGGCGACGGCCCAAAGATGGGTCTTCACTGCCACCCCGTTGCTTGCCATCCATTGTGATGTTGGTTGCGACCCACAAACAGGAGCCACAAGATACCCGATGGAGATTTGAAAGGTAAACGTGGCTCGTCTTCATCTAGCGGCGAAAGGCGACGCAAGTGTCTGCAAAGCCGAAGTCTTCGGATGCCCGCTCGGTAGCGATGCAGAGCACTTCGACAGTGGGAAGAAGGCGCGCGGCGCTTTTCGACGCCTCTGAAAGTGTCGCTGAACCTCAAGTCACTGAGAAGCAGATCAGCTTCACGAAAACGCTCACCAAGCGTGGCGATTTCGTGGCGCATCAAGCCCAGGTGGGTGCAGACCGGGTGTACCCGCCACTGACGAGTTGCTAAGCCAAATCGACGGTCATCTCGTGAGCTTTCTCAATCAACATCTTGCATCCTTGGTGTCGGAGGAGTGCGGAGTGGGTGTCCATTTCGGAACCGGTCGCTCCCACTGGCACCCAAGCGCCATACTGTCGTCCATCGATGTGTCACACGTGACAGAAGCTGATGTCCTAAGGCTTGAGATCGAAGAAGGTGATGGCAAACGGATGGGGGTGGGGCAGCTGAGGCTGCTCGGGAAGATGCAGGGCACCATTCTGGATCAAGACCCGTCCGGAGCCCTGGGGGCCTCACAGTTTGAAGTCGACCTTTCCCATGAGTACCTTGATATCCCCATAACGATTACGTGGGATCAAGATTGGACGATCGAAGACGTGTACTCCACCGGAACCGCGATGCTTGTCCTATAGAATCCGGAGGCCGAAGTTCCGGACGGGCACGATACCGGCGAGTTCCGGGCCAAAGCCGGAGTGTGACACGCGACCTCGTGGCAGTGAGTAGACCGGAGCCTCTGGCTAACAGAGCTAACACCAACTCGCGTCACCGTCTGCGCACAGTCAGATTCGAGACATCTACCGATGTGCACTTGTCCCCGTCTTGACCACCCGAGGCGGGGCTTTCGTATGGACTCGCACCGCGGGCAGCCGTCTCGCGGCATCATGGCTCACGCGCGGGGTCGACGTCCGAGCGATTCCGTGACAAGCCGGATGTTCGTCTCGTCCGTGTTGTTCTAGGAGAAGTGAATACTGCGTTAACCACACCCCCTCTGCTCGACTCCCCGCCGAAAAGGGGCGCGCCTTCGAGTCGCGCGTCTTTTTCATTCTGCGGAGGGAAGCGCCGCACGGTTGGCGTCGCCCACCGCTGCAGGCTGCAGCCTCACGCTGCGGGGGTGAAGAGTGCACGGCATGTCGAGTGGCGCCTATTGCGCCGGGATTGCGGCGCTCACCAGCGTCGGCTGCCAGCCCAGGGCCGGAGCGACGTGACGAGCGAAGTTCTCGACCAGGCGCAGGTTGAACTCGACGCCCATCTGCCTCGGGATAGTAACGGCCAGCAACAGGTGAGGGCAGGTGCCTGGGGGAGTGCATAGTTGCCGGCGCGTGGCGGCGTGGCTGGCTAGGAGCGTCCGGCAAGATGATGGGCATGGTGGGAGCATTCGGCTTGAGTGCCGAGGAGCGGCTGCAGCAAATCGCCGACGCCGTGGCGGTAGCAATTGACGGGCAGGCTCAATGCATCATGGGAGTGGCACTCTTATGCGAGGTCGCTCAGCACTGCGGGTACCTGCTCACGCCCCGTGCGGTATCGCTCCCTGGGCAGTCAATGGCGACTGGGAAAACCGTCGCGACTGGGTCTATGGCTCGCGACTTCATACGCGAACATGGCGGCCTCTCCGGGGTGGCCGGGTACGCGGGGGCGACACCCGATGGGTCGGAGCTCCAGCGGGCTGGTCATCTCGTAGCAACCCTTGAGCGCCCGTTCGTCCTCATTGATCCGACCTTCGAGCAGTTCTCAGCCGTGGGGTTCCCGAAGGTCGCCCCCGTCGTCACGATTCCCCGAGGTGAGGGTGAGGTGGTGATCGAGGGGCCAAACTTTCAAGTCGTTTATCTCTTTGACGACGACAACAAAGGTTGGCAAGCGTCATTTGCGCAGGTGCGAGACGCCTCTCGCGAGGTCGCCCACGACATCGCTGACCACCTCAAGGCGGGACGGCCCCCGCGCACCCACGACGTGAGGCTTTAGCCAGGTGATCCAGAACCACGCAGGAACGACCCAGATGCCTGAGCAGTTCTCACAGAGCATCGGCCGTATCGTCTACGGTGCGGGGCAAGTTGAGTTTCTGATCGGGCGAATGCTTCCGGGAGGAGCGACTGGCGAGAGTGGAGTGCGGCTCGTCGAAGCAGCACGGAAAATCCACCACCCCGCGGTCGCAGACGTGGTCGATGGTTACGAGCGCATGCTGCCGGACCGCAACCACCTAATCCATGGGACTTACCAGGTGTTTGAGGACCACATCGTCGCATGGCATCTACGACGAGGCGGAAAGCAGCTCACGAGCCATCCATACTCCATTGAAGTGCTGAGGTCCATCGCGGATAGCTGGAGCAACCTAGCCGAGGCAGCGCACCTCGCGCTGCATATCCTCCTCGACGACCAAGGTGCCGAGACGACCGTCTAGGCGGCATCAGTGACCAACCGCATGGCATAGGTTCGCCCCGAGCGGCGTGCTCCCGGCCTGGGGAAAGCGGGTAACGGCGGTTTCTGCTCTGAGGGGGAGGGTCGCGCAGTTCGTGGGCACCGCCATAAGGCACGCTGCCGACGAGCTGATCTGGTACACGGATACGTATGGGCTTTACATATATCCGCTGTTGTACGAAGTCACTCACACACGGCTGAAAATCGGTCAATTAGGTTGCGATGGAGACCGTCACCTGTGTAACGGACACTACGTCCAGCTTGATCGCGGTTGCGATGGTTGGATGGAAGAGCGCGATGTTCACACCGTCATCGCTGCTGACCGAACTCTTGTACAACACCCCGTCGAATCCCTTCTTCTTGATGTATTCGCATAGGTATTGCGTTGGTACGTACTCGTAAGCGACGCCACTCGGCTGGACGGGGCGCGTTAGCTCTTCACCTAAGCGCTCCAGAAGCGGCAAGTCAGCTCGAAGTTCGATTATCAGGGTCTCATCGCCATCGCTCAGCGGCGAGATGAGGGATCGTAGGTCTCGAAGATCAGCCAGCTTGAGGTTGTCTGCGTCTGAGAGGTCGAACTGAGCGACGCACGCCCTTTCGCCTGTATGGGGGCGAAGCTCCGCGACAGCGGTTGCCTGAGTTGATCCCAGGTAAAGGTAGGGGATGCCTGCGGGGTTGGCTCGACCGTGACCCGCTTTGTGACGAGGAGGTGCCCCCATGTCCGTCAGCGGGAAGGCGTCATCGCCCGTCATCAAGCGGGCGCGATACCAGTTGCTGAATTCAAGCGCGGTAGGTGTAGTGATGAGTTGGTCCAGTAGGACCGCTAAGCGATCCATGTCCATGGGTTCCTCGAGGAACCACCGGTTGCTGTGCATGAGTTCGTCGCGCAACTCTTCCCAGCGGCGAAGATTGCCACCACTCGGGTGAGCGATGGGCGTGAACTTTTTGCGGACTATCTCCCCATCGTCCAGCACATCGGCGAGGAGCTCCTTCGCCTGTGCTTCACTTAGTCGTCCGTTTGAGAACATCCGCCACTCGTCGATGAGGTGTCGGACCAGGAAATCTCCGTCAGGGTCTTCGCTGTAGGTTGCGATGAGCGGGGCAAACCATTGACTCAGTCTGGATGGGATAACGCATAGCACGCCTGCCGAGCCGCAGTAGTCGCAGTCCTGCGTAAGCGGTTCGCATTGATCGATCAGCTGAGCACGGATGTGCCGATCACTGAAGCATGTTGCGCAGCAGCGTCGCTCAGGCATTCGCGTGGTAGTCGGCAAGGGTCTCGATGTGATGCTTGATGGACAACTTTTTGACGTATCCGAGACCTGGGAAGTGTTTGCGCTCGTGCAGGTCACGGAACTCTTCGACAGCGGTTGTTGCGAGAATCTTTGAGGCTGGGTCGTCGACCGCCGAAATGAGTTTGGCAAGCGCCTGTGCGAACTTGCCGGCCGGGTCGACGGGGGTGTCGTTCGAGTCGGATTTGAAGTGATAAACGAACATTGCGTCGTCGTTTGATGGGTCGATGAATGTCAAATGGATGGCGACAGCGTACGCAGGTCCGCCGCCCTCGCTGTAGTGATCACCCACAGTCAGGAAATCACCGTAACCGTCACCGCCAAGTTCTTCGTAGGTAACGTGGAGATCTGAGAACCGGTTGATGAAGTCGTAGTCGGCGTTCTTCTTGCGTTCGAAGCCGTCTTCGATCAGGATGCGCTGTGCGCCCTTGAATGGACGGCGGTAAAGGGTGTTGCGCGCATCGAGGAAGACATGTGTCACAGAACCCGACGGGAGATTGCTTGCGAGAGCTTTACCGTCGGTGAATCCGCCATGCACAAGGGTGAGTGGCCGTTCAGCGTAGGGTTCGACGAGTCTGAGCACATCGTTCACAGTCATGTCGCTCGTGAGGAGCAGTGCCGGGGAGATTGCATCGTTGTCCCCGTGGCTGTCGGCCATGTACTGCGCCAGAATCTCGCTGCTGTCTCTGTGATCGCCATGTCGAGGGTTCACGATCACCGCAGCGCTAGCACCCTTGAGCATTAGCTCGTCAAGTGTGCGCTGGAGTCCCTTGAAGGTCTCCCGAACTGGCTCAATGATCGGATTGAACCCGGCGTCTGCGATGACCGCCGCGCACTCGCGGATCGCAATCAACTCGAACTGCTTGCCGCGAAAGTACGGAAAGTACATCGTCGTTCCTAACTCCAGGTCATCACTGACGTCATCAACGTACCGGTAGCAGAGGAAAGGTTCGCGCGCGCGCTTTCGTTCAGGTCGCCGAAGAGTGCCGCAGTCCTGATGGAAGGCGGAAGCGTCCGCATGTGCGTTTCCTGGGCTGCGCGAGATCGGCTCTGCTTCAGCACCTGCACAGCGTGCCTATGCACCTCTACTGGGTCGAGCGTCGCGTACAGGTTCCTCAGCTCCGCCCAAAGGCGGGTGTTGGGAACGTCCGGCGTTTTGATTCCGATGCGTTCAAGTACTTGTGTTGCCTCGCTAGCGCGGAGAGTCTCCAGGAGCGCCGTTGGGTCGATGCGTCCGGGGAGGTCCTGAGTCTCGCGCACGACCTGCAGTCGCAGACGAGAAGAGAGCACAAGTACGCCGACGTCATCCGGAGCTAGCCGAAGGACAGCATCCATCTGACGAAGGCTCGTTACCACCGTGACGCTTGCGAAAACAGACCTGTAGTCGCTGAGCTGGGAAGGTAGGCGACTGAGCGAGTCTCGTTCTGACTTGATCTCGTAGGCCGTGGCGGTGCCGTTAAGAACTACGAGGTCTGCCTTGGACCCGCGCGCACGCACCTCGCTCAAGACAGTCGCAGTGCGAAGGTTGTGTCGGCCAAGAGCAATCTTCTCAACAACCGAACTCCGATAGACGTAGTCGTCCCTGTTGCCGGACTTCGTCAGCTTGGAGTAGCTGAGATCAAGTGCATCCCGAAGCGTTGCTCCTTCGGGAAGGTCTGCCGGGATCGAAGTGTCTCGTAGTAACCGAGCGACAAGGGGCGAACAACCGCTCTGGCTGAGTTCGCGTATGGCGGCGGGGGAGAATAGTCGCGAGAGAGCGGCGAGCTCACCAGTGGCAGATGTGCCCACGCGAAACACCCCCCGCTCGGAACCGTTGTCTGATTCTAGACGCCCACCCAGTCCGGGACTGGTTAGCCGACGGTCCTGTCGCGGGGGCCCTCTGAGCTCAGCTGATTACGTTCGCGTGCTCAGCAATGGGCCCTTCCCAGTTCGGTACCCAGCCGAGCGAGGGCGCGACGTACTTCGCGAAGTTCTCGACCAGGCGCAGGTTGAACTCGACGCCCATCTGGTTCGGGATTGCTTATGGTGTATTGTAGAAGTTCATGGCCGCGAAACGCAAGGCACGAGCCCCGGGCTCAGCGATCTACACAAGGATCAGCCGAGATCTCGAAGGCGACAAGATCGGCGTAACGCGCCAGGAGAAAGACTGCCGGGAACTCGCGGACCGTCTCGGCCTTCCAGTCGTCGCCGTCTACACCGACAACGACATCGGAGCGAGCAATAGAACCGGGAACAAGCCCCGGCCCGAGTACCAGGCTCTCCTCGAGGCGGTCCGAGAAGGACTCATCGGCACGATCATTGCCTACAGCAACAGTCGGCTCACTAGACGCCCCCTCGAATGGATCGAGCTCATCGGCCTCGCAGAGTCGGGCGCCCTGGAGATCAAGACCGTAGTCTCGGGCAGCCATGACCTCACCACGGCAGACGGCAGAGCGGTTGCCCTCACAGTTGCAGCCTGGGACGCCGCCGAAGCGGATCGAATCTCCGAGCGCCAAACCGCCTCCTTCCATCACAGGGCTCTCCAGGGAAAGCCCAAGCTCCAGCGGCAACGGCCCTTCGGCTGGAAGGGGGACGGCGTCACCATCGAGCCCGCGGAGGCCGAGCGTATCCGTAGAGCGGTCGAGGAGATCCTGGCAGGCGCGAGCATTACC
Organism: Microbacterium sp. Leaf436; assembly: GCF_001424715.1. Taxonomy (NCBI): domain Bacteria; kingdom Bacillati; phylum Actinomycetota; class Actinomycetes; order Micrococcales; family Microbacteriaceae; genus Microbacterium; species Microbacterium sp. Leaf436. The sequence continues at coordinate 284,125 of NZ_LMRB01000004.1, read as the reverse complement.
TCAATAGCCCGGCGGTGGGAAGAAGAGGGAGTGCTTACCGCGGCTGGAGGAGAGAAGTGGGAGCACTCGGTGCTCAAGAAAGTCCTCCTCGGCTGGCGCACCGCTGGAGTTCGCACTTATCACCGGGAACCGCTCTACGACGAGACCGGCGAACCCATCATGGGTACCTGGGAACCCATCATCACCCTCAAGGAGCGACGGGAAGCGCTGCGAGCGCTCCAGGCGCACTCCCGGATCAAGGTCCGCCAGGGCACCTGGCCCCTGGCTGGGATCCTTCGCTGTGGGATCTGCTCGAAGCCTCTCTATGGCGCCACTCCCAGCGGCACCCGAGGCCGCGCAACCTACGGCTGCAAGGCCGGCCACCTGAGTATCTCCGCAGGGCTCCTAGAGGAGTACACCATCGGACGCTTTTTCGAGTACCTCTACTGGAGAGAAGAGCACGGGAGCTACATTCAGCCCACGATCTCCGAGCCCAACCCCGAAGACCTTCAACGCGTGGACGAGATCAGCGAGCAGATCGCAGAGCTCATGGAGGGCTACCGGACTAAGACCCTGCCCGCCGCCGTAGCCTTCGCGGAGGTCGATCGGCTCTATGCCGAAAGGGACGAGCTACAGGAGCGGCTCGAAGCCGCCAGCGCAACGCCGCCCCCAGCGCGGATCTCCTTGAGCACAGAGATGCCGCTTGAGGAGCGCATCGCCGAACACCAGGCGGACTATGCACGCCCTCCAGCAAATCCCGAGAGTGGCGATGGCATGGAACAGCCCATACCCCTCAGCCAGGGGACTATTGACTCGCTCAATCAGCTCTTCAAGCTGGTCATTGACCGCATTGAGATAGCGAAGGCGGCAGCGGGCTACCGCACCATGGAGGACCGCACCACCTTCCACTGGCGGGCCTGACAGCGAGCACACTGAAAACATGAGCCCGGGGCAATGATGCTCCGGGCTTTGTCGTGGCTGCCCGCTCCTGCGCCCACCGCGCTGAGTGCGAGCGAGCACACCGACCTGCCGTGCTCGGGCGCTGAGATCCCCTTCTATGGCCTGGTCCGAGCGCGACACGCCCGGGATGCATTTGGGAGATGCACGACTTTTTCAAAGTTTTTGCGGATTCGCGAAAGTGCCTCCGTGATTCCGGGCTTATATGGGGCATTTTCCAGTCCTCATTAGGGGTGGGGAGCGGGTCGCTTGTGCGCCATTTTTAGGGCTCATATGGTTGTAAACACAAGCCGCCCCGGAGAAATAAACAGCCGGAAAAGAGCTTTTGATCAACGGAAAGTTTTGCAGGTAGGCCCCAATCATCGGCGGAGCGCGCGATCCGTCCGACCCATAGAAAACCGGCTCAAGAGAGCCAACAATCAAACCCGCCCACAAGGGCAGAAAGTAGTTCACCATGTCCGAGATCGTTTTCGACACTCTCCCTACCCCCGGCTACACCCTCAAGGAGAAGGGCCGGACCTACCTCAACGATGCCTCCGTCAAGAAGGCCAAGAAGAGCCCTGGCAAGTTCATCCTGCTCGGAGACGGCCACCTGATGGATAAGGCCTACTTCGGCACGCTGGAGGGCCAGGCAGCCAAGATCGATCCCCGCCTGGAGCTGCACTTCGTTCTCGAAGATCGCAAGGAGAACCGGAACACTCCGAGCGGCATCCCCAGTTACTCCTACAAGGGCAAGGTCTTCGCCCGCTACATGGATGCTGTCGAGGATGTGAAGGCCGTCGAGCTGGAGCGTAAGCGCCGGGCCAAGGAGGCCAAGAAGCGTGCGAAGCGTGAGGCGAGGGAACTCGCCGAGCTGGAAATGTCCGACCAGGCAGCCGCCTAACCCCGAGCAGTAATCGGGGCCGCTACCCGCTCTGGGTAGCGGCCCCTGCAAACACAAGAGATTGGAATGACCATGAACAAAAAGCAGATGAACGCAGCGATCGATCGGCCGCTGGCTGAGAAGATCCAGCTCCTCGTGAATGACCCCGACTTCCCCGATGATGACGGTCTGCGTTTCCTTGCGCCAAAGAAACTGATGCGCACCATCTGGGATCTGTACGAATGCCCGCCGGAAGCTCAGCCGCTGGTTCTCCTCTGGATGCTCGCGGCACACACCCTCCATGAGTACGCTCACCTCGGCATGCGCTACTCCGAAGATGGGGTCGAGTACGACCTAATGCGGGACTATGCGGATGGATTCTGGGATCGAGCGCACGCCCTGGAATGCCCAGTCGATGTGCCGATGCTCCACAAGGTTCATCTCTACGCGTCCCTCTTCGGCCTCGACGAGGAAGACCTCAAGAAGATCTCAGATATGGCCGTCGAACATGTCGAGTCTCTGGACTGCGTGGCCGTCGATTACCGCTCTTGGCAGATCGCTCAGGGGCTGGCCGCATGACGAACACACAGCTCGATGCCGTCGCTAGCGGATTCGCTCTTTGGATGAGCCAGCACGACCGTGGAAGAGAACGAGTGCTCGCCTTTGCGCGGGACTTCCCCGAGGCGGTTGAGTGGTCGCGAAAGATCTCCTCAGATGATCTCGGAGCGTGGGTCTTCGCGCATGTCTCACTGCTTGTCGCGGACGAAATCCTGGTGTCGAGCAAGGTTTCACCCGGTTTCGCTCTGGCGGGCCCGGTATCCCGTGAGGATGCAGCGAAACAGATCATGCCGTACCTGACGGATCTTTCGTTGGCTGACGCCGAGGAGCGGGCGTTACTGTTCAGCGCCCGGGGCGCGATTCTGCGGTACGCCGCGCTCTATCGGGTTCAGGAGATGGGTTTGCTCGAGGGGTTCTACTACCTGGCGGGTCGCGTAGATCGAGCCGCCGCATGAAGATGATCGTGCTTGCTCGCAAGCTCAGCCGCCCCAGAGCGCTCTTCGGCATGTCCGAGGAGGATGCCCTGGCATTGTGCTCCGATCCTCGCAGCAAAGGACAGCGCTGGATGACCGTCTTTGCCCCAATCGAGGAGTGGCAGGTTAACGGAGCGATACCCGCCCGAGCGAAAATCGAGGATACGGGCAAGCTCGACGGGCTGATCCAAGATCTACGCCTGACCAAGCATGCAATCTAAGAGGAACAAGAAAGAGCCCCGGCCAATGGCCGGGGCTCTTTGCGTTGGTGCGGGCTGTTATTCGAGGCGGTCAGCGATCCACTGCGCTCCATCGTGGAGCCATGGCCGGCTGATGTCCCAGCCGTCCTGAATCGCCTGGAGCATGATGTCGACCGCATGGCGAAGCAGCTCCATTAACTCGAAGGAAGTCATCAGCCCTTGTCCCGGATTGAGTAGAGCAACGGCACGCCGTTGCCGACGATGACCGAGTAGACCTCCTTGCCCTCGGCCTCAGCATCGGCCAGGGCCTTCTTGAACTCGGGCAGTAGCTCGGCCTTGATGTGGGTGTGGGCTTCAGCCGCATAGTAGGTAGCCACGGGCGGTTCCTTTCGCTGGAGAAATGAAGAAGGGCCGGGGATCATCCCCGGCCCTGTCTAGTTCGATCAGTCCTGCTTCTTGAGAGCGTCGATCCGGTCGGCCAGCTCGCTGATGACCTTGAGTGCGGCATCGCGCTTGGCCACGGCCTCTTCCTTGCTCTTGGCGTAGAAGGGACGCGAGCGGTTGGCGTCATCCACGAGGCCGCCGACCTCGTGACGAAGCCGGGAGAAGACGCGGCTGAGATCCTTCCGGTCGAAGCTCTCGGACTGGGGAGCGGTGGCCTGGGGAGCGGTTGCGTTTGCCATGATGATTCTTTCTTCTGATCTGGGTTTTCGGAGTGTTGAACATGGCCAACAATATTGAGAAACTAGTAGGCCGCAACCGCTAGGCGAAAATAGTTCTGAACTGGGTTTTTCTAGGGTCGGGAGGTCGGTTTTCCTCAGTGTTCCGAGGATGCAGAGAGGCTGTTCTGAGCGCGCAGGCTAGAGCCGCGATGGGACCGAGCCTCTGAGCTGTACTTCTGCGTCCCAGGCGCAACCTCGTTCGAGATAGTGCATTCCTGGATGATGACGCGAGAGGCATCGATTCCTGGCAAACATGACCAATAAGAGAGCGGCGACCCGACAGAAGTCAGATCGCCGCTCTTGGGGTGGCGTGTCACCACTGTCAGGTCATGCCGGGCAGTGGCTCGTCGAAGTCATCGATGCTGAGAACTTCCAGCTCGGGAACTTCTTCCTCGTCGTTGGCCGAGAAACCGAAGCCGCCGTCATCCTCCTCGATCTCATCGAACTCACCCGCTGCTCTCCTGCGCTCTTCATCCTCGCGCTTGAACTCCTCAAGCTCGCCCTCATCGATGGCGCGGAACTCTCGGATCATCCGGGCCATGTCGTCCTTGCTCATGTAGGCGAAGCGGTACTTGAAGGGTCGGCCTAGCTTGTCCAGGGTGAACCCCATTCCTGCGGTCTCGTAGCTCGGCGCGCTACTCGCTGGGATCCTCGTGGAGTCGAAGCCGTTTGCCGCAGCATCATCACCGAGGAACTTCTGATTGAAGTATGGGCTTGGCTGCCGAAGCAGGAAGTATCGCGTGATGTTGGGCGCCACCGCATCGATGATGTCCTTCTCACTCCGCTGGGTGGCGAGCATCACATAGACGCCGACAAAGCGGCCCATTGAGATAACCTGCTCCAGCTCGGCCAGCGGCTTCGCCCCATCCTTGCCGAGCTTCTTGAACCCCTGGAAGAGGCTCGGGAACTCGTCAATGATCAACATGATGAGCGGGTTATTCTTCGTGATCGCATAGTCTCGACCGTCCTCGACCTCGCCTTCGGTGATGCTCAGCTCCGCGTTTAGCGTCCGCTGATCGATGATGTCCAGCAGCTCGGAGATGGTGTCAGCGTGGGCGCGCATGTCATCATCCTTCGAGCCGAGAGTCACGCGCTTGATGAGGCTTGACGGGAAGCGGTTGTAGAGCGCGAACTCCGCCCGCTTCGGATCGACGGCGTAAATCTGGGCAAGTCCCTGCTTGACGAAGGGAGCGAGCTGGTAGATCGTGGCCTGGATCGGCGAACCCTTGCCAGAGCCACTGGTTCCGAGGATCAGTGTGTGGTGGACCTCGTAGACGAGCGGTCGGCCAGCCTGGTCGATGCCGAGTACGAGCTTGTACACGATGGTGGCCCGGTGCTCGTCCAGATACTCCGCAGTAATCCCCTCGGTGAGCGGATCGACGGGAGCGACCTTGTAGGCGAGGTAGCCCAGGATCGTCGGATCATCGATGTCGAGCTTGACCAGGCCACCCTTGAGACTGAGCTGGGTCCGTAGGTTGTTCTCGATCCGCTCGATGACGGCGGGATCCTTTCCCATCGTGGCGAGATTGATCCTGAAGTGGTTGGCCTCGTTGATGAGAGCCTGTCTCCTCAGTCTGCGCCGCTTCTGCTTCTCCGTCTCCCCACCCTCCGGGGCATCCTTCTTGCGTAGTCCGTTGGCGACAGCTCGATCCTCGGGGAGATGAGCTATCTCGATCGATCGCGCTGCCTGTCTGATCTGCTTGCGAGCGTCGAGCTTCTTCCCCTTGGCCTTCGGGGCATCCTTGACTGACGCCTTCACTGCCTTGGGATAGGGCGAGAGCCACGCGAGCTTCCACCCCTGCTCTCGCTCCCTCAGATCACGCGTAAAGCGAGAAGCAGGAGCATATACTCCGCGGATGTTCTCATTGGCAAGGATGTCCTCCTTGATCTTGTGGTGGGACTTGGGCTGAATCTTGAACCAGGTAGCTGGCTGCAGGAATCGACGCCGCCCGTCGTAGTTCCGCCAGCGCTCGGCCCGATTGAGAAGAGCGCTCCATCCGTACCAGCCGAGAAGCCAGAAGGTTAGGAAGGCGAGAGCGATCAGGGCCCAGTGCTCGATGAAAGTATCGATGACTGGCTGGATCAACTCGATGATGGGGGTAAGTAGCTCGCCCATGATTAGTTGCCTCCTGTGATGACGCGCCGCTTGTTAGCGACCGGCTGGTTATCCCGCCCGGTAAGCCGGATGATGGTGAGCTTTCCCTTCTCGAAGAGGCCGAAACCTTCGGCGGCGTCGATGTCCCGCAGGATCTTCTCTACCTGGCTGCTCGTGGTGAAGTAGAACACTCGACGGACTACATTGGGCTGCTTCAGCTCGTAGGCGAATGTGGCGAGGATGCGGGTGTATTCGGCGCGATCCTTGATCGACCGCTCGACCTCCACGAGCACGCTGTTGGCCCACCCGATCTTGTCCCCCTGGCTTTGTCTCGCAGCGTCAAGGTTGACCACAAGGTCGGGCTGGTGGACGGGCTTGGCCCTGACTCCGTCGCCCTGCTTGACTCCGAGAGTGAGCAGCGATGGATACGCATCGATCAGCTCGGAGGCTGGGAGCGTCCCGGCCCTGACCTCATCGAGAGCCTTGGTGAGCGTGGTGTCACGCCACTCCCCGAAGCTGTGGGTCTTACCCTCTGTCTTGCGCTGCTTCATCTCCTCGCGCACCGGCTCGTACGCGGCTCGCATCCGGTTCTCACTGACCAGCTTCTCGAGGGGCACTGGTTCGATGCCCGCCTTGCGGAAGTAGCCAGCGGGTGATGCGAACTTGGCAGCGACCAATGCGATTGCCCGGTAGTGAGGTAGCCGGGAGACAGCGATGCCGTTGAGGCTGCGACCGTGCTCCATGTCAAGGCCATACTCCCGGGCGGCGGCGAAGCCGGCAGCGGTGAGGCCATAGGAGTATGTGCCGCTCACGGGGTGCCGGTAGCGGTCAACGACTGCGAGCGTTCGAAGCTTGTCGAGCCTGTTCTGAGTGGTGGAGATCGATGTCAGCCCGCCACCGATCTGGGTGTTGCCGAAGCTGGTGGTCTTGGCTGTGTTGAGCAGCGAGCAAGCCTCCACATCAGCGCCCACGAAATGACCGAGGAAGTAGACAATGGGAATGTCTCGCTCGGTCACTCGTGCTCTCGGGCTACCCTTCCGGGGGTTGCTTCTGCCCTTTCCGAAACCCGGCTCACCGAAGACGGGAGCTGTGTCTGCGGATGACTGAGCCGAGCGGGTGGGAACCTCGTCGAACTCTTCATCTTCGAGGAAGTTGGGAACTGTATCCATGATCTGGACTCCTTTGATCTGCGCGCCCAGCTGCGTGCTGAACTCCGATGCTCAACACCAGTGCTGAGCCGCAGCGCCATATCAAAGCGGTGAGAATTTGAGCCGCAGGAAGTCGGTCGAGGCATGATCTTGCGCTCGGGTGCGTGCTGGGGTGCGATTCTCAGGAGCCGTGACCTCAGCCCCGCACTTCATTCGTGTTGAGCCGCGATCTTCGTCTTATCCCGATGTTTACTCTCTTCACTAGAGAGAAACACTCCTCCTTCTACCAAGTGGATTAGTGCGCGCAGCGTTAGACCCCAGGCTTCCAACAGTTCCAACAGGTTGTCGCCACCTCTAGCCAGCCTCAGTCTCGGCACTCCTCCTCCTCAGCCCCAGCAGCAGAACTCAGCCCCAGCAGATCAGCAGTAGTCAGCAGCCAGCCTCAGCCAGCGGCTTCGGCTCAGTCAGCAGCATCGGCAGCAGCGGTGGTGGCGTCGCACCACAGCAGAGGGACCATCAGCAGCAGTGGTGTCGCATCACGGCATCGGTAGGGTTGAGCCCATGAGCACCGAAGACGGAGTCAGGACCATCGATCGACAGCAGCTCCTCGCTGAGCGCCGAGCGTCGGGGTGGCTTCCGGCACTCGCGATCAGTCAGGCAGTTCAGCAGCCCGAGCAGCAGGTCATCGAATCGCTCTCCGTCTACGGGAACCCGCTGGAGAAAGATGGCGGAGCTTTCTTCCGCTGGAACTGGGTCTACGAGTGGGCTCAGACTCAGTTCAAAATCGAGGGCCACGAGGACTACATCCGCGAGACGGCTGAGGGAATCCTTCCGCAGGCCGGCGGCGACTGGGATCGAGCAGTGAACGCGGCCACCCAGCACACCGCGAAGCAGTGGGCGAGCGAGGTAGTCGAGGCCGTTCTCGACATCAACGGCTGATCCAACGCCCCGTGGTGTGACGCAACCCTGACTGGTCGTAAGTGCGTGGGATCGCAGTCTCAGCGCGCAGCCTGGAGCATCGATCCCCTCGACGCTGTGGCCTGCATCTCAGCCCTTAGCCTGCGACCTCGGGCTGTTTCTCGTCGGCGCGCACGACGATACATGGACACCTGCCTCGAAGCGAGGGTGCTGATCAACGCTCCGCGGCTTCGACCTTCTCGGCTGGCTCGTCGTCGATCACTACGAGGTCGACGACATCCTCGTCCTCCGCAGCACGGTGTCCCGGCTTCGTGAGGTCAAGGCTCGCCAGGTGCTTCTGCAGCCGCTTCGACATGGGGAGGAAAGTGCCGAGAGTGAGACCACCCGAGAGCACCGCACCGAGCACCGGAATCGCCTTCGCGAGTCCGCCAGCGAAGAGCTTCTTGGTCATGTTGACCCCGAGATAACCCGCGACCTTCTTGACCACCGGATAGAGCACGCCCTTGGTGAGAGCCTGCTGAGGCAGCTTCTTCGCGACATTGGCGGCGATCATGGCGGCCACCTTCGTCACACCGCTCTGCGCGATCTGCACGCCGAACATGACGCCCACGAAGAGAATGAGCATGCTCTCTGTGGCTTCGTCCAGCTCGTCGCCGTCCTCTGCGAAGAGGTCCGGCCAGCCGTAGATATAGGCAAGCTTCTGGGAGATCCGCAGCATGTGGCCCATGTACTGAGCGAGGTCAGCGGGCACCGTGCCGATCATGGCGAAACCGCCGGGAATCCCTGCGAGCGCGGAGAGGCCGGTGACCTTGCTCGTCTCGTAGCTGATCGAAGTGTTGGCGATCTCGTTGAGGAGCTTCAGCGGAATGCCGGCCGCTGCTGGGCTCTCCGCGACTGCCCGTTTGATCTGCTCTTCGGTGCAGTGGCGCTTGAGTGCAGTGCGTAGGTAGGACGCCCGGTTGATCCTCACCCCGGGCAGCTTCGCCGCTGCATCCAGCACCTGTGAGAACTTCGAGCCAGGGTTCTCGATCTGTTGGGGTTCGGTCATGGGCTCATGCTACTGGGAGCGTCCGACAGGCCGGATGCCCGTGGCTCACACTCAGCCACGGGCATCGGCGGTTATCGAGTTTCCTCTGCCCGGAGCAGACTGAGCGCGGCCTGGTAAAGGCTCGAGTCCTTATCTGCCTCGGGGAAGGTGACAACCTCGACGAAGGTGAAGCCCTTATGGAATGAAGTCTCGAAGACTACGACTTCCTCATCAATCCCGATGTAGGCCGGGACGCTGATGTGATCGCCCCGGTACGGGTTCGAGGTGTAACCCTTCTCATAGTCATCGCGGCTGCGGAAGTGATGCGAGAGCCGGAAGACGGGATGGATCTCAGTGTTCTCATCATCATCGTCGAGCGGGACTACGACGGTGCTGTCCAACTCGTCGCGGTAGCGGACGCTGCTTCGCTTGGGAGTTCCAAACTCCGGCACCATCGCCTCGAAAGCAGTTCGGATCAGTTCGGTGCGGTCGCCTGATGTCATGTTCATCTCCTTGCTCGGGAAGTGAGCCCCACGAATAGCGTGCTCGGCCATTTGTGGGGTGTTGAGCTCCTATTCTACCAGCCGCTCAAATCCGCATTCCGGCTCGGGTGTGACACCGCAGCGCCTCGTCGCAAGTGCGCCGATATGGCCTTCAGTCAAAGGAGGCATCCCCATGAGTACCCTGCACCAATCGGCACGAACCGGGCGCTGGCAGCGCTGTGTCGCTGTCCGCTCCTGTCCCTACGGAGAGCACAGGGCCGTCCCCGATCTCGCCCGAGCTGGCGGCGCGGAGATCGAGCCCAGCGGCCACGGGCAGAACCAGACTGTCTCGCCTCTGCTCGCCGGTGTCTACAGCGTCGGCACGGGCAAGCGAACTCAGTTCTACCGGGAGGATGGGTCGAAGCTCTCGCCCCAGGAAGCGCGACAGCGGAAGAGCCGAATCAGGCGGCTACTCCGGGCAGCGGGTGGAGCATCGAAGCGGGCGGCGAAGCGACAACTCAAGCGCACCATGACGCGAGCGAAGCTCCGGGCAAAGTGGGCGGTGCAGGATAGCTCCTCCGCGATGCTCATAGGGATTGCTCGGGCCCTGGAGGCTACGGCTGAGGGCTTCGCTGAGGAAGTGGAAGCCCTGGCGGCAGAGTTCGGGGATGAGTGGAAGCTACAGCTCGCGGCCTTCGAGGAGATCATGAATCCTCCTGGGGCGGACTGTTGAGCACCGTCCACTCGTCAGAGCCTGTGATCTGAGACGCTTTCAGCCCGTGATCACACAACCTGCCCGCCTGAGCACCATCGACGCTTAGGCGGGCAGCGCTGTGTGGCGAGCGCGAAAAGAGCGGAAAGCGCGAAAGCTGGCTCACCTCTGTGACAGCGGCTCCCTAGTATTACCCTTCAAGAGACTTATGTCGCAGTTGTCGCAAACCCGATAGTTTCGGGCCTCTAGGCTGATGTTGCGACACTTTTCTGCTTTCATGTTTCGCAAAGTCAGCCCAGAGTGCCGCTTTTACGCCCTCCGGCCCTCTCCACTTGTGTGGCAGAATCCCACTTGTGTCGGAAGTCTGTCGGGCTGCGGATCTTCACTGTTTTGATATAACAGTTCTGCACCTTGCGGGTGGGGCTTTCGGAGTGGTACCCAAAAGCTTACGGCTCGGGTGTGAGATTGAGTTGGGCTCCTCCAATGGCCCGAGTGACCTCTCTCACATCCGGGCCGTTCTTCATTTTCGGCCGTTGCCTTCGATTCTCGTCGTTTTGATATAGCTCTCATCCCGTTACCAGCGGGTGACATTCAAATCATTGGAGGCACGAGCTATGGATGTTGCTCTGTGGATGAAAGACGAGATGGAGAAGCTGCGGCAGGAAGAAGCCGCCGCGTCCGCCGCCCCGGCTGCGGGGAACCCTGGGAGCATCGAGAAGGCCAGGGAGCCCGAGGAGGGCTCCAGTTCCGCTCCGTTCTCTGTTCCCTCGAAGAATCCGAAGGATCCAGAGGCTCGTCGCTGGATGCTGACGCTCCCCGAGAGTGAGTATGACCAGGCAGAGATTGAGAAGCGGCTCGGCAAGTACAAGGCTGTCGTGGGCCAGCTCGAAGCGGCTCCGACGACGGGCTATCTGCACTGGCAGCTCTATCTTGAGACGAAATCGGCACTCCGATTCTCTACCCTGCGGAAGCTCTTCCCCAAAGGTCACTACAAGCCCGCCCGTGACACGCGTATCCAGTGCGTTCGCTACTGCACTCGCGAGGACAAGCGGGCTGCATCGGGCGCTGTCATCAACTTGGGGCAGCTCGATCTCACACTGAAGCAGGGCAAGCGCACGGATCTTGATTCCTACAGCGAGCAGATCATGCTGGAGGGAAAATCCGCCGACGAGGTTATCCACGATGATCCCCGCGCCGTGATCTATGCCAGCCACCTGTGGCAGCTTGAGCTGATCCGTGATCGGGAAACCTGGGGCAAGAAGTTCCGGGAGCTCGAGGTTCACTACATCCACGGTGGCACTCGGACCGGTAAGACTTCGGCGCTCTTCGAGACCTACGGCTATGAGGCGATCTACCGTGTTCCCAACTGGAAGAATCCTTTCGACGGCTACCGGGGCCAGGACATCCTTCTGCTGGACGAGTACAACACGAGCGTTCCGATGGTGGACCTGCTGAAGCTCCTCGAGGGTTATCCGCTCGAAGTCTCCGCGCGGTACTCCGACAAGATTGCGAAGTTCACGACGGTCTTCATCGTCTCCAACCTGGAGCTGTCCGAGCAGCATCAGACGATCCAGCATGAGCACCCGAAGCAATGGGCAGCTCTCGGGGCTCGGTTGACCTCCGTCTCTGAGCTGGTCATCGAGGGCGAGGGCGATGATGCTCGCGGCAAGCTCCGAGTTCACAAGGGCACGCCTCCTCAGCTCGACCATTACCTGACGGGCAAGCCTGTGGAGATCGTGCTTCCGGCTCAGGCGCCGGCTTTAGCCCGTGGATCTGTTGTCAGCGAGGCGGAAGCTGCTGATGATCCCGACGATTTCGAGGATGACGACTTCTTCTTCGATGAGGACTAAGACCTACCACTACCCCCAACCCCGGGCACTGCGCCCCGGAAAGGAAACCATGAAAAATGAGAGAGATCCTGGACCGGACGGTCCCCGAAACGAGCGAGTACCTGGACGGCAAGGCCAGGGGTAAGTCCCTCCGCCAGTTCCTGAGCAAGAAGCGGCTCGCGAAGAACCTGCTTCGCGATCCCCGGTTCAAGGAGCACCACGAGCAACTGTTCTATGACCTAGAGATGCTGTGGAACCTGCGGCGGCTCTATGAGGGTGCCGGGCTCCGAGCACCGAGAAGGGGGCGGTGACCGTGGTCCGCTACACACCTGATCAGATGGCGGGCTTCCAAGCCGCGTTCGAGCGCTACGCCGAGGAGCTGATCATCAGGCATAACATCCCCGATCCCGACGGCTCGAAGTTCAGGAAGCTCATCCGCTACTACTACGAAGATCTCGATGAGTGGACGCTGGTACTCGGCTACCGGTGACGCGACACAACGGCGAGGGGCCGCGATCCGTACTGGATCGCGGCCCCTCCCTGTGTCCCGAGGTTCATCTTCACCGTTTTGATATAGCTCCCGAGCCGATGGACGGCTGACCCTAGGAAGGAGCAAGACAATGCTAGAAACCTCGAAGTTCGTTCTCCCAACACTCCAGGGAGGCGCGACGGAGCTAACCCGAGAGCAGTACCGAGCCCTGATCGAGCATGGTGGACTCTCTCCGCGGCAGCGCTCCTCGATCACTACCGCTGCTCAGATTCTCAATCAGTTGAGCGCAAGCGGGCCGCTGAGCTTCGCGAAGATCCTTGAGGCAATCTCTGGCTCGGCTGACACCAAGCCTTCGACCGCCGAGTGGAGTGCTCTCGATGCCCTCCTTGAGGCAGGGCTCATTCGCAAGCTCGGTGGTGGCTGGACTACGCGCTACAGCCTTCCGGCTCCCCGATGAGTGTGCGACACCACGGCTTGCCATGTTCGCCCAGCCTCGCTCAGAGCCCGCCGCGATCATGAAGGCTCGGAAGGTCTTGCCCTGGTGGCTCAGGTGCTTTGTCCCCGGCTACCGCCTTCGCTTCGAGCTGACTGCGCTGCCGGATCAGTACCGGGTGACCTACGCCATATGGAACAAGTACCGGGGAGCTGTGGACAGAAGTCTTGTGCCCCGGCTCACGCTCACGCCGGATGAGTTCTTCGAGTGGCAAGCCTGGCTCGATGGAGGCAGTTGCTGACTGGGTGTGTGACACCACGGCTGAGAGCCGCGATCTGTTCTTTCGGATCGCGGCCCTTTTGCGTGTGCTTCCTACGCTTCGAGGCACAGTCTTTATGTGGCTTCCATCGGAGTGGCGGCTCGGATGTCGGTCTGTATCGATACGCTCGACTGGTGTGAGGGCAGATGACTTTTACGACCGTAGTTCTGCAACTGACGCGTGGGATTTTGTTGGGGCACCAGAGCTCAACGAGGCGCTCCTTCGACAGGTGGCGACCGGCCCCCTCGGCGAGACGCCGGACATCGAGCTTGCGGCGGCGTTGGCGCACTTCGTTCACAGCGAGTTCGAGCTATACGGAACTTCAGGTTCGTCACTGACGCGGGACAACTCGGCTCTCATGGCCACGGCTCTGACGCGGGTGCTTCAGCGACTCGGCATTGCAGATTTCTCCTTGCCATTCCGAGACTTCGACGGCTTCCGCAGCTACTGGCTCAGAAACGACGGCCACGGTAGCTGGCAGGCCAGGCGCGACATCCTCAACGACCTCTTCAACCCGCTCCATGAGCAGCTCGAACGCCGGGAAGCAGCCACCCTCGAGTGGACTCTCGCATCAGGGATATCTCCTCATCCGGTCGTAGGTTGGCCTCGGGTCGACGAGGAGATCTCTGAGATGCGGCGGCACTTCAACATGGCGTCGACGCAGCAGGACTATTCCAACATTGGCAACGACTGCATCGCTGTGCTGGAGGCGCTGTCGGCAGTCGTCTACGACCATGCCAGACATGGGAGCGCAGGAACAGAGGAGCCCCCTGTGGCGAGCACCAAGGCCCGGTTTGACCGCTACATCGAGGTGGAGCTGGTGGGGCCGGAGAATGCACACCTGCGGAAGGTTGCTCGGGCTTCAGTTGAACTGGCACAAGCCGTCAAGCATCGGCGCGAAACGGCAACTCGAACCGAGGCCGGGATAGCGGCAGACGCTGTCATTCTTCTCGCCAACATGCTGCGACGCCTTCAGGGCTGATGAGTCTTGAGCTAGGAAGCCGCTAGAGCCTGCGAGTGACGCAACGGCTGAGGGCCGCGATCGGTTCGGATCGCGGCTCTCGTCGAACCCGAAAACTATGTAGCCGGCTCGATCTGAACTAAGGCACAAGCGCTAGAGGGGAATCGCGCACGGAGTGTGTGTCTGGACCCGAGAACTCCGGTCTAACCGAGGGCCAAACGCGCTCAGCGTCTTCGATGGCTGCCTCCACCTCTGAGGTCGCCTCCCCTGAGTCCTCCAAGACCGAAGTGAGCACCTTGACACCGACCTCGCGCCCAAGAGAAGCGAGATTGCCGTGCTGGTCAGAGCGGGGATCGTCTGGGTGACGGAAAACCATGATGTCCTCGAAGACACGCTGACCATAGCGGCTTGTGAAGCTCCGCTCGTGCTTGGAGACCAGCTTCAAGCCACTACCTCTGGTCGCCACCTCAAAGACAATGAGCGGGTTGGGCATGGCCACCCCCCTTACGCGCGATTCCCGCCCAACGACCCACACAGCAGTTGCACCAGGCTTCAGCAGCCTGGCGGACTCACGCGCCGCTTCGGCGATGTCTTGCGCGTATTGAATCACTGTCAAGAAGCGGTTCTGGCGGTGCTTTCGGTTGGAACCGAACTCAGCTCGCGCTGACGACAGCACACCCCAGCCCAGTGCTTCGACAGCATTCCTGTAGTTCTGGTGGTAGTTGAAGACATTGATGTAGGGCGGGGAAGTGAGCAATCCGGACATGGATTGGTCAGCCGCCTCGATCCTTCGGGCGTCCCCGAGAGCGACAGAGACGCTCACATCACTGTCTGGAAGGCTGGCGATCAGCTCGCTAACCTGTCTTACAGCCTTCCGAAGCCGTCCTGGCTTGACCGAGGAATCATTTCCCGCGGCGAGGAGGAAGGTGGCGTTCCGAAGGTGCTGCTCTTCGAACGAACTCGCGTGACGAGCCCAATCGGCAACGCGATCGAACGCCGCCTCAGCCTCTTCGAGAGCGACGGTCTCGCGCTTCAGCGCGAACATCAACCTTTGGCGCTCGAGCCGATCCATACCGATCAGCTCATAGACCCGCGAAAGCAGATAGGCCGCGGGATTGATCTCGCTGCCAAGGCTTGACCGGCCCAGCCTCGATGCTTCGATCAAGGTCGTGCCGCTCCCGCAGAAGGGATCTAGCACTGCACCTGCCGGAAGGAACTCGCTGATCAGGTACTCGGCGAGTTCAGGGCTGAACTGACCACGCCACGGCAGAGAACTCACTCGGCGTGACCCGGCGATGTCGAGGCGACGCTGCGAGATCTCCTTCCTATCGAAAGCGTGCAGATGGTAGTCAGACCATGCGAAGGAGGCAGGCACTAGAAAAAGCCCCGCTCGACCGCGTTCGAGAGATCGGCTACCTGATTCTGGAGGATCTGCCTGACTCGTTCGACGAATCTCTGGACAACCTTGAGCCTGACAGGGCTCGCGTCGAGTTGCGCTTCGTAAGCTGCTCGATTGGACTGACGAAATGCCGGGTTGCTGTAACTCTTCCGCACCTGTGAACCGGTTCGCTTACCACGCAGCACGAGAACCTCGGTTATGTCGGTGCCGGCTGAACTGATCGGTGTCATGTCGAGGAACTCGCAGATCAGAAAGTAGTGGCTACCGGGGACAGCGATCGTCAAATCGTGGCTCGTGGCGGATGCTTCCTGGAACATCGTCTTGTCCAGGTTCGTCTTGAGCTCAGCAGCGATGTAGGCGATGAAGGTGTCTTTGATGTCCGTACTGTCTGGCGTGAAGGTCTCAGTGAAAGAAGCTCGGAGGTAGGCCGGACGCCCAATCGCGAAGTCTTGGTCCTTACTTCGGATGGCGAGACCAGGGCGGCCAGACTCATCGAAAAGCACCGACTGGAAGTGGGTCGCGGCATACGCCTTGGCCGGGCCCACGGAAAGCGCGGTGTCCTGCAGCTCCGGCATGATGTCGGGGTCGATCAGCCAGGGGAACCACTCCTCGAGGATTGAGTTGTCGAGCTTGAGCTGACCCTTCTGCCTGTACAGGAACTCACCAGCACTGTCCCAGATGAGATCCAGCTCCACTGAGCGCTTGTACTCGTTCAGCAGTCTGACGAGATCCTCAACCTTTGACTCGCCTGTGCTTGAGAGCTGGATCATCGCGTTGATCCAGCTCTCGTACACCGCGATCTGCCGCTCTACTCGCGGGCGGTCCTCGGAGGGAAGCTTTGCGTTCGTCAGGAGCTCCCGGAGCTTATCGCCATGGGGAGTCTTGTGGACTCGCGGCTGCCGCTCGGCCTCCCCGATGCTGACAGTTTCCTCGGAGGCTTCCGGGCTCATGCTCATGGATCGATGATCCCACAGACCGCAGACCCTATCTCTGAGCGTCGACGGCATCAGGGGCGGGGCGGGCTCTCGTCCTCGCGTCAACTAACGAGCGTTAGTTGTGAACCGTTAGTTGATATGTCCGTCCGGTGCCACTTAACGGTCGCCATTTAGTACCGCCGAAGGAGCGAAGAAATGAGAGACAAAGTAGAACGAGATCCCATCGACTGGGGCTATGTCCGAGGCTCGACAGAGAAGCAGAAGAGCACGCTGATCAGCCAGCGAGATGCCATGCTCGCGGCCGGTGTGAAGCCAGAGCACATCCTTGTGGATGACGCGACCACGGGCAAGACGAACATGACTAAGCACGGCACCGCCTGGGAGGAACTGCAAGGCAAGCTCCAGAAGGGAGATCGGCTCGTAGTCCACTCCCACACTCGGCTCGGTCGCAAGAACCACGAGATCATCTACGCGGTTGGCAATCTCATCGAGCGGGGAATCAGCGTCTGGGATCTTAAGGCCAACAAGGTCTATGACGATCTCGACAACTTCGAGCAGATCCTCAACCTGAATATGAACAGCGCCTTCGGCGACAAGGAGCGGGTGGAGATCTCCAGTCGAACCAAGACCGGACTCAAGACTCGGACTAAGGCCGGGTTCAAGCTCGGGCAGAAGAAGAAGCTCTCCCGGAGCCACATCGCATACATCCATACCCTCCGCGAGGAGGGCCACGGACTGCAGTACATCGCTGGCGCTGTGAAGGTCTACAGCAAGAAGCACGGCAAGGAGATGCCCATCAGCCCGACCACCGTTGCGAAGGTGCTCAGCGGCGAGTACGGCATGACGGTCGAAGAGTGGCAAGCCACCAACGACCGCGCTCGCGAAGAGATGTACAAGACAGCCGACGCCGTGCGCCGGGTCAACCAGCTCAAGAGAGAGGAGCACACCGATGACTGAGACAACGACACCAGAGATCACACGAGAGGAACTGGAGCAGCTGCTGGAAGCAGTCTTGCTCGCGAATCTCCGGGAAGAGCTTGATCTGGCGGCTCTGTATGAGTTTGCCTTCGGAGATGAGTTTGGAGGGCTTAAGGCGATCCGGGATGAGCTGATCATCCAGGAGCTGTCGGCGCGGATCACCATAGAGAGGGCAAGCGTCACAGGACTCGCGAGACAGCTCGGCGTGGACAAGGCCACGATCTACAGGTGGCTACGGGGAACGGGTGTCCGGTATCAATACCGCACACCTGTCTTCAGAGGCACACGGCCCACGACCCTTGCATCGCAGGAGGAAGCGTGGCTGCGCCAGAGGGGTGGCGAGACCTACGCCGAGATCGCTCGCGCTATGGAGGTGAGTATTCCCACCGTTGCCCGCTGGATCGGTGCTGAGCGTAAGTCCAGGGAGGCCGCTGATGCGTGACACCACTCCAGGCAAGTGCCCAAGCCGGGAGATCCCTCGCTACAGCGGGACTCTCCCCGAGGCTCAGCCTCAAAACCATTGTCCAACCTACGATCCCAGCCAGCGACCGGTGCGGCACATCGTGCTTCCGGCTCGCTGGTGGGTCTGGCTCTCCATCGGCATCGGCCTCGCGGTCGTCGCTAGTGCGCTCTTCTGAGGGGCTGATGGCAATGGCAGGCAACCCGAAAGCACAGCCCAAGAAGGTCGGCGGATGGTTCTACCGGAAGCTGCCCTGGTACGGGAAGATCCTGGTTCCCGTTGCGGTGCTCGTGGCGATCCTCTACGCGGTCGAGTGGGTAGCGGGGCTCTTCGTCTGATTGATACGAGCACTCAGGCGGATCATCTGATCTGCTGTTGAAGGTTCGATCCAACGGCGAAGGCTGGGGGCATATGCCCCCGGCCTTCGCCGTGCCCCCAGCGCGCCTGGACTGCGATCTCAGCCTGTCCTAGCCAATCCTCGACAGTGTGTGCGTGTCGACGAGGAGACGCGCTCAGATCGCGTATCCCTCGACCGGGCCCTCCGTGTTCGGCTTCCAGCCGAGCGAGGGCGCTACATACTTCGCGAACGACTCGATAATGCGTATACAAAAAGCAACCCCCAACTGCGACGGGATCGTCAGCATGAGGGTGTCGGCGCTCATGACGGCGGCGTCGTTCTGCAGCTGCTCGATGAGCTTCTCGGGAGGCGCGGCGTAGGTCTTGCCGAAGGTCGAGCGCATGCCGTCGATGACGCCGATCTGATCGGAGCCCGCCGAGCCGCCGAAGTACATCTCGTCTTCGGCGGTGACGATCGGGAAGATGCTGCGGCTGACCGAGGTGCGGGGCTCACCGGCGTGGCCGGCCTCGCGCCAGGCGGCGCGGAACGCGTCGAGCTGCTGAGCCTGCAGGATGTCGAAGGGCGTGCCGTCGGCCTCGGTGAGCAGGGTCGACGACATCAGGTTCACCCCGATGCGCCCGGCCCACTCGGCCGTCGCCGTCGTGCCGGCACCCCACCAGATGCGCTTGCGCAGCCCGGGGGAGTGCGGCTCGATCCGCTGCAGGCCCGTGCCGCCACCGAAGGGGCTGTGCGGGTCGCGCTCGGCGAGACCCTCGCCGTCGATCGCGCGCAGGAACAGGTCGAAGTGCTCGCGGGCGATGTCGCCGCCACGGGGGTCGTCCGACCCCGTGTAGCCGAAGGCCTCGTAGCCGCGCACGACCGTCTCGGGTGAGCCGCGGCTCACACCCAGCGCGAGCCGGTTCGCGCTGATCAGGTCGACGGATGCCGCCTCCTCGGCGAGCATGAGCGGGTTCTCGTAGCGCATGTCGATGACGCCGGTACCCACCTCGATCCGTGAGGTGCGGGCGGCGATCGCGGCGAGCAGGGGCATGGGGGCCGCCTGCTGACGGGCGAAATGGTGCACGCGGAACGAGATGCCGTTGACGCCGAGGTCGTCCATGCCCTGGGCGAGGTCGATCGCCTGGAGCATCGAGTCGCCCGCCGACAGGTGCTGCCCGCCGCCGAGGGGGCCGTAATGGCCGAAGGAGAGGGTGCCGAAAGAACGCATGCGTGAGAGAACGCACCGGCGCCTGATCTATTCCCTCGCATGTATCAAGGGGTGGCCTCGGTGCGCTGAGGGTGTGGAAGCATTCAGGCATGGACGACGAGGTGCAGGACGAGCTGCGACGTCTGCGGGCGCGGGCGTACGGTCCGGAGGCCGACATCGCCGACGATCCCGTGGCCGTCGCGCGTCTGCGCGAACTCGAGGAGCTCGACCGGACGCGACAGCACACGGCGCTCCCGTCCGACGCCTTCGTCGACGGCGGCGCCGAGGCGGAACGGACGGGCGTCGCGGCATCCGCAGGGCTCGACGACCTCGACTCTGCCGACATCGACCAGACACCTCGGCCCCCGCTCCTTCGTACGCGGCGGCGGGTGTGGGTGGCCGCCGTCGGCGTCGCGGCCGTCGTGGTGGCGGCCAGCGCGCTCACCGCCGTCGGCATGTCGTTCACGACCGTCGAGCGCACGCCGGGCATCGCGCAGACCGACGCGCTGACGCCCGCCCCCGACCTCGATCCCGCGGCGGTCGGCTACCTCGGGTTCGATCCCGAGCAGTCGCGGGGCTTCGAGGACTACTACGGGCTGACGGCGTTCGCGGGGCCGACGCAGATCGACTCCGAGGGCAATCGGGCCGACTGTCTGCTCATCTCCGACACCGCCGATGTGGCAGACTCCGGCGGCGCTCTCCGCTCGAACGCGGGCGTGCGATTCGGGGGCTGTGCGGCGGGGCTCTTCCCGGCGACGGCGGAGTTCATCGTGAACTCCACGTTCCCCGAGCAGTTCCGCGCCCGTTATCCGGTGGGCACGGCGGTGCAGTTCGTGCTCGACGGCGACGACGTCGGAGTCTTCTCCGACGCGGGCTGACGCCCCACGGATGAGAGGGTGGGGGAGTGACCCCCCTCCTCGAACTCGTGCCCGTCGGTGCCGACCCGGATGCCGTCTACCTGGGCTTCGTCGACTGGGCGGTCGCGCGCGGCCTGACGCTGTACCCCGCGCAAGACGAAGCGGTCATGGAGATCGTGTCGGGGGCGAACGTGATCCTGTCGACCCCGACCGGCACGGGCAAATCCCTGGTCGCGGTCGCCGCCCACGCGGCATCCCTCGCCCGGGGCGGCCGCACCTATTACACGGCGCCGATCAAGGCGCTCGTGAGCGAGAAGTTCTTCGCGCTGGTCGACATCTTCGGGGCCGAGAACGTCGGCATGGTCACGGGCGACTCGTCGGTCAATGCCGATGCGCCGATCATCTGCTGCACGGCCGAGATCCTCGCGAACCTGGCGCTGCGCCAGGGCGCCGACGCAAACGTCGACCAGGTCGTGATGGACGAGTTCCACTACTACGGCGAGGCCGATCGCGGCTGGGCCTGGCAGGTGCCGCTGCTGCTGCTTCCGCGTGCGCAGTTCATCCTCATGTCGGCGACCCTCGGCGACGTCACCGAGATCGCCGAAGACCTCTCACGACGTACCGGCCGGCCCACCGCCCGGGTGACCGGCGTCGAGCGTCCGGTGCCGCTGCACTTCGAGTACGCGCGCACACCCGTGCACGAGACGGTGCAGGAGCTGCTCGACACGAAGCGGGCGCCCATCTACATCGTGCACTTCTCGCAGGCGGCCGCGATGGAGCGGGCGCAGGCGCTGTCGTCGATCCGCATCATCGGGCGCGAGCAGCGCGACGAGATCGCCGAGGCGATCGGCGGGTTCCGCTTCACGACCGGCTTCGGCAAGACCCTGTCGCGCTACGTCCGCGCCGGCATCGGCGTGCACCACGCCGGCATGCTGCCGCGCTATCGCCGCCTGGTCGAGACGCTCGCGCAGCGGGGGCTGCTGCGCGTCATCTGCGGCACCGACACCCTCGGCGTCGGCATCAACGTGCCGATCCGCACCGTCATGATGACGGCGCTCACCAAGTACGACGGTCAGCGCATGCGCCAGCTGACCGCGCGGGAGTTCCACCAGATCTCGGGCCGCGCGGGCCGCGCCGGGTACGACACCGCGGGCACGGTCGTGATCATGGCGCCCGACCACGAGATCGAGAACGCCGCGCAGATCCTCAAGGCCGGCGACGACCTGAAGAAGCAGAAGAAGATCGTGCGCAAGAAGGCGCCGCAGGGCTTCGTGAACTGGACCGAGCAGAGCTACGACCGCCTGGTGGTCGCCGAGCCCGAGCCGCTTCAGCCGCAGATGAAGCTGAGCGCCGCGATGCTCATCAACGTCATCGCGCGCGGCGGCGACGTGTTCGCCAACGTGCGCTCGCTGGTGTTCGACAACCACGAGCCCCGCGCCCGCCAGTACGAGCTCGCCCGCCGGGCCCTGGCGATCTTCCGCACGCTGGTGCAAGCGGGTGTGGCCGAGGTCATCCCGCGCGAGTCGCCGGATTTCGTCGCTTCAGACGGCTCCGAAGCGACGATTCTCGGCGACTCGCGCATCCGGCTCACGGTCGAGCTGCAGGCGAACTTCGCGCTCAACCAGCCTCTGTCGCCCTTCGCGCTCGCCGCGATCGAGATGCTCGACCCCGAGGTCGAGCTCGGACGGGGACCGGATGCCACGGCTGCCAGCGACAGCGTGGGCACCGGCCACTACGCGCTCGACGTCGTCAGCGTCATCGAGGCGACCCTCGACGACCCGCGTCCGATCCTGTCGCAGCAGCAGTTCCGCGCGCGCGGCGAAGCGGTGGCCGCGATGAAGCGCGAGGGCATCGAGTACGACGAGCGCATGGAGCTGCTCGAGGAGATCACCTGGCCCAAGCCGCTCGACGAGCTGCTCGCGCAGGCGTACGAGGTGTTCGCGTCGAGCCAGCCCTGGATCCGTGACTTCGAGCTGTCGCCGAAGTCGGTCGTGCGCGACATGTTCGAGCGGGCGTGCTCGTTCGGCGAGTACGTCTCGCTGTACCAGCTGGCCCGCAGCGAGGGGCTGGTGCTGCGCTACCTCAGCGACGCCTATCGAGCGATCCGTCAGACCGTGCCGGTCGACGCGCAGACGCCGGACCTGCTCGATCTGATCGCCTGGCTCGGCGAGCTCGTACGTCAGGTCGACTCGAGCCTGGTCGACGAGTGGGAGCAGCTCATCAACCCCGCCGACGACCCCGATGCGCCGGTCGTGCCGCCGGCGCCGCCGTCGATCCTCACCAACCGGCGGGCGTTCGTCGTGCTGGTGCGCAACGAGATGTTCCGTCGCGTGCAGCTCGCCGCGCTCCAACGCGACGACGAGCTCGTCGAACTCGACCCCGACATCGACTGGCCCACCGTGCTCGACCGCTACTTCGACGAGCACGACACGATCGGCACCGGGGGAGCGGCGCGCTCCTCGGCGCTCGTCGAGATCGACGAGTCGGCGGCCGCCGACGGCGTGTGGCGCGTCGAGCAGACGATCGACGACCCCGCGGGCGACCACGACTGGCGCATCCGTGCCGAGGTCGACCTCGCGGCCTCGGAGGAAGAGGGCACGGCGATCGTGCGGGTCACCGAGGTTCTCAGGCTGTAGCGGCGGTGCGTCGGCGCGCCATCATCCGGCGCAGGACGAGGCCGACGACCGCGACGGCGATCGTCACCCCGATCGCGCGCAGGCCCAGTTCGGGTTGGGTGAGGGCCGAGACGAAGACGTTCACGCCGTAGTCGGCCATTTCGGGGAGGTCGGAGGCGAGCACCCGGGTGCCGGCGGCGGAGGCGAGAGCCGTCGCGAGGGGTGGGACCACCCAGACGAGCGCGAGCCCGACCACCCCGGCCACCACCCGCCCCACCGTGTCGACGCCCGTCCACGCGATCGCCGCCCCCACGAGCACCGGGCCGAGGAAGAAGGTCAGGGGCAGGACGGCCGAGAAGGGCGCCTCGGCGCCGAAGGGCAACGTCATCCACGCGCCGACCCACATGCCCGTCGCCAGCGCGCCGATCGAGAGGGCGACCCCCGCACCCGCGCGGGGAGCCGTCGACACCGATGACGCCACGAACAGCGAGACCACGAACGCGAGTACGGCCACCGCGGTGAGCAGCACCAGGTACACGATCGATTCGAAGCGCTCCTGGAGCACATTCCACGTCGCGAGCGCGGTCTGGACGATCGCGACGAGCTGGACGAGCGCGAGTCCACCGACCGTCGCGAGCCCGCGCAGAATCCCCGGACGCGAGCGTTGCGCGCGGGCGATGATGCCGGCAGCGGCTCCGCCGACCACCAGCAGCACGATGATCGTCGTGATCTCGTACTGGCTGTACGGGAGCAGCACGAACGGCCCCAGCCGCGACACGTCGTCGGTGTCCTCCAGGTTCTGCAGCGGCAGGAACGGTCCGCTCGTCAGCCAGGGGAGCAGCCCCACGACCGCGCCGAGCGCCCCGAAGAGCAGGAACCACGCGACCCTCCGTCGCGGGGGAACGTCGAGCATCGGATCGGTCGTCATCAGGGTCCCCGTCCCCCGGCGATCCGCCGGACGCTCCGACGCTATCGGAGAGGGGGCGGGGACCTCTGTCGGGCGCGTCATCGAGTCGTTGCAGCTCCCACGGCTTCTCCCCCGGCCAGGGGCGGGTGAACTTCTCCACCGATCACCAATCGAGGCTGCCGACGGTCGCGCGCACGCGGGTACCCTGTCGACACGCACACCCCGGAAGGACCACCGTGAACCTCGACGCGGCTCAAGCCCTCATCGCCCTCGGGGCCTTCTTCCTGACCTTCGCCGCCGCGATCCTCAGCGGGATGAAGTGGATGCTGGACCGCGTCGAGCGGCGCACCGAACAGAATTTCGCTCAGGTGGACCAGCGCTTGGGCCGCATCGAATCGCGCATGGAGCGCGCCGAGACACGGATGGAGAGGGCTGACGCCCGCTTCGACGAACGCATGGTGCAGATCGACGCGCGAGAACGCCGGATCGACGCGCGTCTGCTCACGATCGACGGCAACATCGCCGAGATCAAGGCCTCCGTGTCGCGTCTCGAGGGGCCGCACTCGCCGTTCCTGATCGCCCGCGGCTGAACGCCCGCACGCGAAAACGCCGGATGCCGAGGCCCCGACGAGGCCTCGGCATCCGGTGTGTACGTCGTCGTTCAGCTCCGGGCGACGCGGTTCTCCGCGCTGACCATCCACGACAGCTGCTCGAGGCGCTCGAGGATCGAGTGCAGGATGTCGGCGCTCGTGGGGTCTTCGTCGTCGACGTCGTCGTGCACCTCGCGGACGGTGCCGACGGTGGCGTCGAGGCGCTCCGTGATCAGGTCGACGACCTCCGAGGTGTCGACCTCGCCCTGGGGGAACTCGGGGAGGGTCGTGGTCTCGGCGATGGTGTCGCTGCGGCCGTCGGGAAGAGCGTGCAGGGCACGCATGCGCTCGGCGACGGTGTCGCTGAACTCGCGTGCCGCGTCGATGATCTCGTCGAGCTGCAGGTGGGTGTCGCGGAAGTTCTTGCCGACGACGTTCCAGTGAGCCTGCTTGCCCTGGATAGACAGCTCGATCAGGTCGATGAGCACGCGCTGGAGGTTGTCGGTGAGCTTCTCCGAGGCCTGGAAGCCGCTCTCGGCGTTCTGCTCTTCGGTGGTTTCGGGGCCGTTGCCGCCGCGGGCGGGGCGACGGCGGTTCTTGGTGGTCTCCTGGGTGGCGGACATGCGCCTTCCTTTCACTCGCGGTCGGTAGCGACGTTAGGCGCTTCGTCGGCGGGCGCGGCGGGGGTTGCGAGCCTTCGCACAGCGGGGTAGCCGCCGACGCGTGGGTCGGCGCCGTAGCCGCTCCCCTCGGAATGGACAACCCCGGCCTCGCCTCACCGCGCCGTTCTTAGCGTGGAGACGTGCCCCACACACCCCCTGCTCCGTCTCGCCCCCTCCGCGACTACGCCGCGATCGGTGACGGTCGGACGGTCGCTCTGATCGGTCTCGACGGATCGGTGGACTGGCTGCCGCTTCCGAACATCCACTCGCGCCCCGTGTTCGCGCGACTCGTCGACGAATCGGCCGGCGGGTGCATCGAACTCGCTCCGATGGAGGAGTACGAGGTCACCCGGCGTTACCTGCCGCACACGAACGTGCTCGAGACGACCTTCACGACCGCGTCGGGGGTGGCCACCGTGACCGACGCCATGGTCACGGGCATCGCCGGACGCCTCCCGTGGGCCGAGCTCGCGCGGCGCGTCGACGGGGTGAAGGGTGAGGTCGAGTTCGCCTGGTGCGTACAGCCCGGGACCATGTTGCGCTCCGCCGCCCCGTGGACCGAACGCATCGACGGCTTCTCGATCATGCGCATCGGGCACGTCTCGCTCGCCGTGGTCGGCCATGAGCACGGTCTGCACGGCGATCCGGATGCCGGCAACGAGAGCATCGACGGCGCGTTCACGACGTCGAAGGGCTCGCGCCATCTGCTCGTGATCGCCGCGACCGAGGGGGAGCCGCTGCGCATTCCCGACGCGAAGAACGTCGACCGCGGCATCGACCGCACCGTCGACGGGTGGACGATGTGGTCCGACGAGTTCTCGTACGAGGGCCCCTGGGCCGAAGACGTCCAGCGCAGCGCCCTCGCGCTGAAGCTGCTGTTGTTCAGCCCCACCGGGGCGATCGCGGCGGCGGCGACGACGTCGCTCCCCGAGAACCCCCGCGGGGGCAAGAACTGGGACTACCGCTACGCCTGGGTGCGCGATCTCGCCTACACGGCGCACGCGTGGGTG
Source organism: Microbacterium sp. Leaf436 (assembly GCF_001424715.1). NCBI lineage: Bacteria > Bacillati > Actinomycetota > Actinomycetes > Micrococcales > Microbacteriaceae > Microbacterium > Microbacterium sp. Leaf436. The sequence continues at coordinate 258,003 of NZ_LMRB01000004.1, read as the reverse complement.
GGTTTCGGCCTGCGCGAGGAGACGCACGCGGCCATCTCGTGGCTGCTGCGTACGATCCGCAAGAACGGTCCCGAGGTGCAGGTGATGTACACGCTCGACGGCGAGGCCGAGATCGGGCTCGAGAAGCACGACGTGCCGGGCTGGAACGGCAACCAACCGGTCGTGACCGGGAACCCCGCGCAGGGGCAGCTGCAGCTCGGCGTCTACGGCGACCTGATCGCCCTGTGCCGCACCTACGTCGAGGCGGGGAACCGTCTCGACATCCAGACCGGACGCCTGCTCGCCGACGTCGCCGACCGCACGTGCGACCTGTGGCGCCGCGAGGACTCGGGCATGTGGGAGCTCCCGGAGCTGCGTCACTACACCTCGTCGAAGATGGGCTGCTGGAAGGCCCTCGACGACGCCCAGTGGCTCGCGGCCGGCGGACACATCCCCGACAACGCCGATCGGTGGCGCGCGGAGCGCGACCGCATCCATCGCTGGGTCGAAGAGCACTGCTGGTCGGACGAGCTCGAGGCCTACACGCTCGCCCCCGGAAGCTCCGACCTCGACGCGTCGGTGCTGCTGCACGCCCCCACCGGCTTCGACCGGGGCGAGCGCATGTCGAAGACCCTGGATGCCATCACCGAACGTCTCACGACGGAGAACCACCTCGTCTACCGGTACACCGGCATGGACCAGGAGGAGCAGACGTTCGTCGCCTGCGCCTTCTGGCGGGCCACGGCGCTCGCCTGCGTCGGCCGCCACGACGAGGCGGTCGAGGCGATGGACGCTCTCGTCGCCCAGGCGAACGACGTCGGCATCTACTCCGAGATGATCGCCGAATCGGACGGGGCGTTCTGGGGCAACCTCCCGCAGGCGCTCAGTCACCTGGCCCTCATCAACGCCGCGCTCGTCATCCGCGAACTCGTGGATGCCGCCGAGCTCTCCGGCCGCTGATCCTCTGCCGCGACGTCTCGTCTCGGCATCCATCCCCCATGAAAGGACTCGCCATGAGCACGCAGTACACGTTCACCGATCCCACCAAGCTCTACGCCGACATCGAGCCCCAGGCGCAGGACCAGCCCGAGCCCGGCCTCGACGCCGAGCTGACCCCGAAGGCCGCGCTCGGCGAGGACACCTACGTCGGCAGCGAGCGGCTGAAGGGCCGCAAGGCGCTGATCACCGGAGCCGACTCGGGGATCGGCGCGGCCACCGCGATCGCGTTCGCCCGCGAGGGCGCCTCGGTGGCGATGTCGTACCTGCCGGAGGAGAAGGTGGATGCCGACCGCATCGCCGGGATCCTTCGTGAGGCCGGCGCGACCGTCGTTCAGATCCCCGGCGACCTGCGCGAGCGCGAGTACGCCCGCACGCTGGTGAAGGAAGCGGTCGAGGGCCTCGGCGGCCTCGACATCGTCGTCAACAACGGCGGCAAGCAGATCTTCAACGAAGACCTGACGACGCTGGACGACGAGCAGTTCGACGACACGTTCAAGACCAACGTCTACGCGATGTTCTGGATCTGCAAGGAGGCCATCCCGCACCTGCCCGCGGGTTCGGCCATCATCAACACCACGTCGATCCAGGCGTACTCGCCCGCGCCGATCCTCGTCGACTACGCCTCGACCAAGTCGACCATCAACACCTTCACCAAGGCCCTCGGTCAGCAGCTCGCCCCCAAGGGCATCCGCGTGAACGCCGTGGCGCCCGGCCCGATCTGGACGCCGCTGCAGGTGACCGACGGTCAGCCGAACGAGAAGGTCGACGAGTTCGGCGAGGAGACCCCGCTCGGGCGCATGGGCCAGCCCGCCGAGCTCGCCCCCGCGTACGTGTACCTCGCCTCGGCGGAGTCGAGCTACGTCATCGGCGAGACGCTCAACGTCAACGGCGGTATGCCGACGCCGTAAGCGTGACGCGCAGAAGGGGCCGTCGTCCGGGACCGGGCGGCGGCCCCTTCGTCTGCGGTGCGCCGCCCCCCTTGTTGAGTGTCCGATACACGCCGTGCCCGGGGGCGGCACTGCGGCGTGTCGTGGACACTCAACAGTGGGGTGGCGTCCTGCTCAGGCGGTGAGCGGCTTGCGGTAGAAGATCTCGCCGTCGGCGGTGGTCTCGGTGCGGTGATACCCCTCGCGCTCGTACAGACGCTGGTTGGCTTCGCTCAGGCCGCCGGTGAAGAGCTCCGCCTCGGTGGCGCCGGCTTCGCGTCCGCGCTGCTCGACCGCTGCCAGCAGCAACGTTCCGAGACCGGCGCCCTGCTGATCGGGGGCGATCGCGAGGCGCCCGATGAGCAGCAGTTCCCCGTCGCGGCGCGCGCGGACGGCGCCGACGATCCGGTGTCCGTCGACGGCGACGCAGCCGAGGTTCTCGACCAGCTCGGCTTCGAGCTCGGGCAGGGTCTGCGTGAGCGGAGGCATGTCGGGATCGCCGTAGATGAGCGCTTCGCTCGCGAAGGCGGCGCGCTGGATCGTGAGCACCTCTCCGGCGTCGTCGGGATGGATGGGGCGCACGGCGGGCGAGTCGGCCACGGGTGTCTCTCCTGGTGAGTCGGGGTGAGGGGGGTTAACTATCATGGGCATGAGCGGTCCGTTTTCCAGCGGTTCGCCGTCCTCGCCTATGAACGATTTCTTCGACTCGCGCGTCCGCACCGATGACGTGGCCGACACGCAGGCCTGGCTGCAAGAGCAGTACGGGCGGGTCGACGTGCTCGCCGAGAGGGCCTCGATCGCGGAGCACGCGGTCGGTGATGCGGCGTTCGCTCTGCGACACCTGACCTGGGACTGCCGGGCCGAGATCGTCTACGAGGCGGATCGGTTCTACTTCGCCACCTCGAACCCCGGGTTCTCGTGGACCATCGGCTCCGAATCCGGCGACTACAGCGTGGAGCCCGGCATCGTGCAGCCCGGTCGCGAACTCATCGGGCGACCGATCGACACGACGGTGCAGCTCGTGGCCTTCGACGCCGAGTGGCTGAGCGAGACGGCCCGCACGATCTACGGCGACGAGACGCTCGTGGCCCGGTTCGCCGGCACGGGACCGGTGTCGCGGCGCCTGGGCGAGTACTGGCTCGCGACGCTGCGGTGGTCGCTGACGCAGGTCCCCCTGCTGGCGGAGCCTCTCGTGCGGGCGCACGTGCGACGCGCCCTCGCCGCGGCGACGCTCGAGGCGTTCCCGCTCGTGGGCGACGCACGCGAGCGGCGGGCGTCGGCCCTCGAGCAGGCGACGATCTACACCGCCGCGACGTCGTGGATCGACGATCACGCGTCGTTGCCGGTGACGGTCGACGACGCGGCGCGTGCCGTCGGCACGTCTGCCACCGGTCTGCGTCGCGCATTCGCGGCCAACGGGCAACTTGCGTCCTCTCCCGAGGAGTACCTGTCCGCGGCGCGGCTGAGCGCGGCTCACGCCGACCTCCTCGACGCCGACGCGGGATATGCGTCGGTCGCGGAGGTCGCCGCCCGATGGGGTTTCGCCGATCCGGACGCCTTCGTGCGGTCGTACGTCGAGGTGTATCGCGTCGCACCGCAGCGCACGCTCGAGCGGTGATCGCCGGGTGCTGACCGAGGGACTCTGATCGCTCAGCGGTCGCGGTCGGTGTACTCGCCGGGGTTGTCGAGGTCTTCGTGCGCCTCGTCGCCGCTCGGCAGCTCGACGTCGGTGTAGGCGCCGGCCTCGTCGGTGCGGGGGCGCGACTCGCTCCCGTCGGCGTTCTCGCGGTCGACGTACTCGCCGGGCACATCGGCGCTCCCGCGGTCGTCGTCTCCGCCGGGCAGCTGCACGTCGGTGTACTCGCCTTCTTCGGGTCCGGTGCCGTGTCCGTTGACGTCGCGCTCAGTCATGTCCGCCTCCTGGGGGTCGTGATGACAGCGACGCTAGTCCGCGGATGCCGGGGGCGCAGCGGTCTTGACACGGCTTCCGCCGCCCAGCCCGCACGGCGCCACCCGCACGGCGCCACCCGCACGGCGCCACCCGTGCGGTGCCGCCCGCACGGTGTCAAGGGCGCAGACGAGGGGGCGTCGACCCGGCAGAGTGGGACCATGCCCGCTCTCGCCATCATCCTCGTCATCGTCGGTCTCGTGCTCCTCTTCCTCGGCATCTTCGTCGAGGCCGTGAAGTTCCTGCTCTGGATCGGCGTGATCATCCTGATCATCGGTGTGATCGCCGCGCTCATGCGGTTCATCCGTCGCCAGGTCTGACCGTTCGTCCCCACCCCCGGATCCGACCGAGGTCGGAGCGATCAGAGGCCGTCCCCCGTGTGCCGCACCGACGTGCGTCACGCGGCCGGGGCGGCCTTTCGCGTGAGGCCGGCTCAGACCGAGAACAGGTCGCGACCGCGCGGGGGGCGCAGGGCCGCCACCGCCTCGAGTGCCGGGGCCAGCTCGGGATAGCGGAAGACGTAGCCCGCCTCGGTCAGCACGCGGGGCACCGCCCACCGGCTCTTCAGCACGAGTTCGGGCTCGTTGCGCAGCAGCGCCATCGCCGGATCGAGCATCCACCGGAACGCGGGCAGGCCGATCGGCGCCCGCGCGATGCGCCGGAGCTCTCGCATGAGGGTGCGGTTGTCGCTCACGGCGGGCGCGGCCAGGTTGACCGGACCGACGATGTCGTCGCGGTCGCGCAGGAATCGCACGGATGCCACGACGTCATCGATGTGGATCCAGCTGAAGCGCTGGTGGCCCGAGGTGCGGTGCCAGCTCGACCACGGGCGCCCCGTGGGGCGCGCGCCGATCCCGCGGTATCGGCGGTGGGGGAACCACCAGCTATCGATCTGCGGGCCGCCCAGCCCGAGTCGGGCGAGGGCGAACAGCATGCGGGTCGCGGGACCGTCTCCGAGCACGATCGCCATGCGCAACGCCACCCGGCGCGTGCGGGGCAGCTCTCCCTCGAAGAACGCGCGTTCCCAGCTCGTGGCCACATCGACCGAGAACCCCTCGCCGATCTCGCCGTCGACTTCGTCGTTGCCGTGCTCGGTGGCGTGGCGGTAGATCGTCGCGGTCGAGGCGTTCATCCACACCGCGGGCGGGTGGGCCGCGTGCGCGACGGCGGAGCGCAGGGCACGGGTGGTGTCGACGCGAGAGCGCAGGATCTCGTCACGGTTCGCGTCGGTGTACCGGCACGACACGATCTTGCCCGCCAGGTTCACCAGGACGTCGGCGCCGTCGACGACCCGCGCCACGGCGGCCGGATCGGCCCAGGTCGCGGTGCCGGTGCGGCCGATCGTGTCGACGTCGTAGCCGTCGTCTCGGAACGCGGCGACCAGCGCTCCGCCGACGAATCCGCTCGCTCCGGCGATCACGGCGCGGGGTCGGGGCACGGCATCCTCCTGGGTCGGGTGGCCTCAGCCTAGGGGCGGAGGCGTGCTGATCGCCCTCCTGTTGCTCGACGCCGATGCAGTGCGCGGAACGCGCGGGGAACCCCTGCCACAATGGAGGCCATGCGACGACGGGCACGGGGCGCACGCGTCGCGCGCGGTGGCGTCGCCGCATCGATCGCCACCTTCGTCGCGTTGCTGTCGCACGTGACCGGCGGGGGAGCCGTGCCCGGCTGGATCGGCATCGTCGTTCCGCTCGCGCTGTCGTTCGTCGCCTGCACGGTCCTGGCCGGCCGACGGCTCTCGGCCTGGCGTCTGAGCGCGGCCGTCGTCGTCAGCCAGCTGCTGTTCCACGCGCTGTTCGTGCTCGGCAGCTACGACCTCGGCGCGGCCGGCCACGTGCACGGGGCCGTCTTCCCGGCGGTCGCCGCGGATCCGGTGGGCGCCGCCCTGACGCCGGATGCCACGATGTGGCTCTGGCACGCGCTCGCCGCCGCCGTCACCTCGCTGGCGTTGCACCGCGCGGAACGCACCCTGGGGGTGCTGCGTGCGCTCGCGGGCCGCGCGGTCAAGGGACTGCGTGCGCGCGTGCGCGTGATGGCGGCGACGTTCGGGCCCGTGTCGCCGCGCCATCGCGTTGCGGTCGTGGTCGCCGTCGTGCGCCCGATCTCGGTGCTGCTCGCCGCGAGCGCGAGGCGCCGCGGGCCGCCGGCCTCGGCATCCTGACCCTGCTCCGCGTCACGCCGCGCCGTGAGCGGTGCGTCCCGGCCGTCTGACGGACCGGGCGGGCGGTCGCGCACGCCGAGTGCTCTCGCGCCGGCGCGACTCCCTTCCACGTCCCCTCGGGACGCCCCCCTTCCTCGGTCATCGTCGAGCGGCGATGTCGTATCCCGTGGCGCACCGCCACGCGGCGACGTCGACCGCGCGCGGGACCCCGGCCCGTCGTGCACGCGCGCGGCGGCGCCGACCGACGGGCGCCACCCGGTGCCCGGAGAAGAGATCCTCCATGTTCCGTTCCCCTCCCCTCACCCTGCCGGCGTCGGTCGTCGCGGCATCCGCTCCCGACGAGTCCGCCCCGCCCTCCCCGTCGCCCCCGCCGCCCGCGCCCGCCCCCGGCCGCCCCGTCGAGCCCGGGGCGCCGTCATGACGGCATCCACCCCGTCGAGTGTCCACAACACGCCGTCGGAAGACGACGCGGTGCGGCATGTTCCGGACACTCGACGGTCGGGGAGCGGGCCGGGTGCTCCGCGACGAGGCTGGTTCACCGCGCTGCTGCGCCGGCTGCACTTCTTCGCGGGGCTGCTCGTGGGGCCGTTCATCCTGGTCGCGGCGCTGAGCGGCGCGCTGTACGCCCTCACGCCGTCGCTCGAGAGGGTCATGTACGCGCACGAGGTGACCGCCACCTCCACTCTGGTCGGGATGCCGCTGGCCGACCAGGTCGAGGCGGCCGAGGCCTACGTGGGCGGCGGGGCCTCACCGGTCGCCGTACGGCCCGCCCCCGCGCCCGGTGACACCACGCGCGTCCTGTTCGCCGACGAGGCGCTACCCGAAAGCACGACGCGGGCGATCTTCGTCGACCCCGCGACGGCCGAGATCCGCGGCGACCTGCCCGCGTACGGCACGAGCGGCGCGCTGCCCCTGCGGCACTGGATCAGCGACCTGCACCGCTCGCTGCACCTGGGCGAGCCGGGCCGGCTGTACAGCGAGCTCGCGGCATCCTGGCTCGGGATCGTCTCGCTCGCGGGCCTCGGGCTGTGGATCGGCCGCTTCGTGCGCAGCCGCCGCGGGCGCCGCGACCTGCTGCGGCCGAACCGCGCGCACCGGGGGTACCGCAAGCTGTCGGGCTGGCACTCGGCCGTCGGGATCTGGGTCGTGCTGGGCGCGGTCTTCCTCGCGGCGACGGGCATCACCTGGTCGGCCTCGGCGGGCGCGCACGTCTCCGACCTGCGTGCCGCGATCGGTGAGGGGACTCCCGCGTTGACGACCTCGCTCGGTGCGGAGGCGGAGGCCGGCGGCGAGCACGCCGGACACGGCGGCGGGGCGCACGCCGACACCCCGGGGGCGGCGGACCCGGCCACGTTCGACGCCGTCCTCGCCGTCGCGAAGCGCGTCAACGTCAACACCGGCGACGTCGAGATCCGCCCGCCGGCCGCCGTCGGCGACGCGTGGGTCGTGCAGGAGGTGCACCGCAGCTTCCCGACCGAAGTGGATGCCGTGGCCATCGACGCATCGACCCTGCGCGTGACCGATCGGGTCGACTTCGCCGACTATCCGCTGCTCGCCAAGCTGTCGCGCTGGGGCGTCGACCTGCACATGGGCACCCTGTTCGGTCTCGTCAACCAGCTCGTGCTGTTCGCCCTGGCGATCGGCATCGCCGCGCTCGTCGTCTGGGGCTACGCGATGTGGTGGAACCGTCGCCCGACCCGCGGCCTCGCGTCGGCGCCGGCGCGCGGCGTGCTGCGCGGGGCGCCCTGGTGGGGGATCGGGGCGGTGCTCGTGGTCGCGGTGGCGATCGGGCTGTTCCTGCCGCTCGTCGGCTACACGCTCGCGGCGTTCGTGGTGCTCGACGTGCTGCTCGGTCTCCGGGCGCGGCGGCGGACCGGGGCAAGGCGACCCGCGGCGTGACGGCCCACGGTGTGACGGCGCGGCGCCCGGCCCCCGCGAGGCGGCCCGCTCAGTGCTCGAGCAGCAGGTGCATCGTCACCGAACCCGTCGTCGGCTCGGTGAAGCCCAGGCTGCGGTACAGCGCCTGACCCGGAGGGTCGGCCAGCAGGGTCACGTAGGCACCCTCGGGGGCCTTCGCGCGGATCTCCGCGAGAAGGTCCTCGAGGATGCGGCGGCCGAGACCGCGTCGCTGGTACTCGGGCAGCGTGGCCATGTCGGCGATGAGGAAGTACCACCCGCCGTCGCCGACGACCCGGCCCATCGCGATCGATCGACCCGTGGCATCCACGATCCGACGCCAGGCCCAGCTGTTCGCGAGCGCGGGCGCGCCCTGATCGGAACGCTTGGGGGTCAGGCCCGAGGCACGGCGCAGCTCGAGGTAGTCGTCGAGAGAGGGGGCGAGGGGTTCGAGGCGGAGGTCGTGCATGCCTCCACCTTCGCGTATCTCCGTCTCGCGAGGGAGGCGGCGTGCGAAGCGGGTCCGTAGCGTGGAAAGCCCCCCTCGGAAGGACTCCCGTGACTTTCGCCCGTCGCCTCGCCGCCGCCCTCTCGATCGCCACGATCGCCGCCCTCACCGCGTGCACCAGCTCCGCGCCCGACACTCCCGCGACTCCCGCGGCCTCGGTCGAGGTGCCGGCCACCCCCGTGGGGGAGCGGCTGACCTGGGTGATCGACGTGCTCGAGGCCGAGGCCGACACGACCGCCGGCGACTGGTCGCGCGTGCTGCACGAGGACTTCCAGCAGCAGGTGTCGGCCGATGACATCGCCGAGCTGCTCAATCGGCAGATCCGCCCGGCGGCGCCCTTCACCGTGACCGCGTACCAGGGCACCGAGACGCAGGCGGTCGCGACCCTCGCCGGCACGCTCGGCGATCCGTTCGACCTCTCGCTCGCGATCGACGGCAACGACCGCATCACCGGCATGGTGTTCGCCCCGGTCGCCGAGCCGTGGGAGACCTCCACCTCGCTCGACGAGGTGGAGCAGCGCCTGGGCGATCTTCCCGGCGAGGTCAGCGCGCTGATCCGGCGCGGAGACGACGACGTCGTGGCGATGGACACCGAACGGGCAGCTCCCCTCGCCTCGATCTTCAAGCTGTACGTGCTGCTCGCGGCGGCCGATGCCGTGGCATCCGGGGATCTCGCCTGGGACGAGACGCTCGTGCTCGACGACGCCGATCGCAGCCTGCCCTCGGGCGAGCTGCAGAACGCCCCCACCGGCACCGAGGTGTCGGTGCGCGAGGCCGCCTCGGCCATGATCCGCATCAGCGACAACACCGCCACCGACCTGCTCATCGAGCGGCTCGGGCGTGAGCGCGTCGAAGCGGCGGTCGCGCGCAGCGGCCACGCGGACCCCGCCGCGTTGACGCCCTTCCTCTCGACCAAGGAGCTGTTCACCCTGGGTTGGGGCGACCCGGCTCTGCGCGAGGAGTGGGCGCGTGCCGACGACGCCGCGAAGCGCGCGCTGCTCGACCGCATCGACGCCGCCCCGCTGGCCGTCGGCGTCACCGACGTGACGACCCCGGTATGGCAGGACGGATTCGACTGGTTCGCCTCGGCCACCGACATCGCCGCCGTGCATCGGGCGCTGCAGCAGACCCAGGATGCCGAGGTGCTCGCCATCCTGAGCGAGAACCCCGGTGCGGGACTCGACGTCGGCACGTGGCCCTACGTCGGCTTCAAGGGCGGTTCGAGCCTGGGCGTGCTGACCGGCAGCTGGTTCGTGCGCGACGACGAGGGCGAGGCGACGGTGGTGCTGCTTCTCTCGGCCGACGACGCGCAGGCCGTGACCGCGGCGATGGGCGACTTCTTCCACCTCGCCGAGGACGCCCTGCGCCTCGCACGCTGAGCCTCGCCGCCGCGGGAGGCCGGGAGCCCGTCGAGGGGGCTGGGACCGTGCGCGGGGGCGACCGGAGGGCCGCCCCCGGCGGGATCACGCGTCGTCGGGGTCGGGCAGGCTCTGGGCGATCTTGCTGGATGCCGCCGAATCACGGCCGACACCGGGCTGGAACTTCGCGATGGGGTCGTCGGCGTCGACGTGCGGTTCGCCCTCGGCGGGAGCGTCCGAAGCCGCGTGCGCGGTGGCCGAGCCGCCGCCGGTGTCCTCGGTGTGCCGCGAGGTCGAGCCGCCCTCGCCGCGGGCGTCGTCGGTGCCCCGCTCGGTGAGGCCGTCGGCGGCGCGGGTGCCGACTCCGGGCAGGTCGTTCTGGCTCGAGATGCCCTGGATGCGGGCTTCGTCGTCGGCGTCGATCTGCGCCGCTCCGACGGCACCGGTGTCGGCGCCGGCGGCGCCGGCGGGCACATCGGCGGCCAGGCCCTCGGACTCGGGGACGATGTTCTCTTCGTCGGCTCCGGGGAGCCGGTCGGCGGGAGTGTTCATGGCGTTCCTTCCGTGGGGTGTGCCGCCACGCTAGAGGCGACCGCCGACCGGGCGAACGGGCTTGACGACCGCCACGGGGTGCGCAGGGGGCGTCCGGTGGGCCGCGGCCCCGGTGCCGGACGCGCTGGATAGGCTCGGAACCAGCTTCGAAAGGAACCGCAATGCAGCAGCGTCCCCTCTCCCGCACCGGCCGTGACGTCTCGGTGATCGGCCTCGGTACTTGGCAGCTCGGCCCCGACTGGGGCGGTGTCAGCGAAGACGAGGCCCTCGCCGTGCTGGCCGCCTCGGCCGACGCCGGCGTCACGCTCTTCGACACCGCCGACGTGTACGGCGACGGCCGGTCCGAAGAGATCATCGGAAAGTTCCTGAACGACACCGCCGCCACGGGCATCACCGTGGCGACCAAGATGGGCCGTCGCGAAGACCAGGTGCCCGAGAACTACACGATGGAGAACTTCCGTGGGTGGATCGACCGCTCGCGGCGGCTGCTCGGCACCGACACCCTCGACCTCGTGCAGTTGCACTGCCCGCCGTCAGCCGTGATCGACGACGACGCCACCTACGACGCGCTCGACCAGCTCGTCGCCGAGGGCGTCATCGCCGCCTACGGTGCGTCGGTCGAGACGATGGAGCAGGCCCTCTCGGCGCTCCGCCGGCCGAACCTCAGCAACCTGCAGATCATCTTCAACCCGTTCCGGCTCAAGCCCCTCGACGAGGTGCTGCCGATGGCGGCCGAGAAGAACGTCGCCGTGTTGGCCCGCGTGCCGTTGGCGAGCGGTCTGCTCTCGGGCAAATACACCGCCGACACGACGTTCGACAAGGACGACCACCGCACGTACAACCGCAACGGCGAGGCGTTCGACAAGGGGGAGACGTTCTCGGGCGTCCCGTTCGCCGAGGGAGTGGCCGCGGCCGACGAGCTCAAGGCCTCGCTTCCCGAGGGAGTCACCCTGCCCGCCGCTACGCTGGCGTGGATCGCCTCGCGCGAGGGCATCACCTCGGTGATCCCGGGCGCCCGTTCGGTGGCGCAGGCCACATCGAACGCCGGGGCCGCACAGCTCCTCGACGAGGGCTTCGACCTCGACGCCTTCGACGCGTTGGTGCGTGACGTCTACGACCGCCGTCTGCGGGCGGAGATCCACCCGCAGTGGTGAGCGTCTGACACGCGAAAGCCGGGTCCGCCCCGAAGGGTGGACCCGGCTTTCCTGTCTATGACGTCAGCTGACGTCGCCGCGCCAGGCGCCGGACTCGGCACCGCGCGACTCGATGTACTTCTTGAAGTTGTCGAGGTCCTTCTTCACCGAGTGGTCGTCGGCGCCGAAGACGGCACCGAGCTTCTCGAGGACTCCGGTGGGCTCCCAGTCGATCTGCACGGTGACGCGCGTCTCGTCGTCGGAGAGACGGTGGAACGTCACGACACCCGCGTGGTTCTCGTCGCCGCCGACGCTGTTCCAGGCGACGCGCTCGTCGGGGTGCTGCTCGGTGATCTCGGCGTCGAACTCGCGCTCGGCACCGGCGATCTTCACCTTCCAGTGCGTGAGGGTGTCGCTCTTCTGCGTGATCGACTCGACGAAGCTCATGAAGTGCGGGAACTCCTCGAACTGCGTCCACTGGTTGTAGGCGACGCGGACGGGAACGTTGACGTCGATGGTTTCGATGACCTGTGCCATGGTGTCCTCTTTCGTGTGGTTTCCGGGGCTGGTCCCAGTCTTCGCTCGTCACGGGCGAGCTGCCCCCGGGGTTGAGGGATCGGCTCGCGTGCCCTATGGGCGTGCGCGGCGCGCCGGGGTCGTTCGGGGATTCGCCCCGCGGCTTAGGCGCGACCGCGCAGGATCAGGTGCCAGTAGACCCAGGGCAGCACCCGACGGTCGGCGATCCACGACAGGGCGCGCTCTCGATACAGCGAACGCCAGAAGGGGATCGTGGGCTGCAGGCGCCCCTGACGATCGAACTCGGCGAAGACGACGGTGCCGCGCGACACCGTGAACGGCACGACGCTGTAGCCGTCGTACTTCGCGGAGGGGGAGCGCCCGGCTCTCACCGCCGTCATGTTCTTCACGAGGGCTTTCGCCTGCTGCCGGATCGCGCCCCCGGAACGGCGGGTCGCCACCGCGGCGGCATCGCCGACCGACCAGATCTCTGGATACCGCGTGTGCTGCAGCGTCTCGGGATCGACGTCGACGAACCCGTGCGGATCGTCGGATGCCGCCAGCCCGCTGCCGGCGATCCACTCCGGCGCCCGCTGCGGAGGGACCGCGTGCAGCACGTCGTACGCCAGGGTCTCTTCGGCCTCGCCGTGACCGATCGTGATCGTCTGCGCCTCGGCATCCACCGACCGCACCTCGCGGCTGTAGTGCACCTCGATGCCGTACTCGTCGAGTTTGCGCTGCAGCTCGCGGTCGATGGCCGGGATGCCGAAGGGCACGGGGTCGGGGGCGACGAAGACCACGCGCAGGTCGTCGCGCACACCGATCGCGCGCCACCAGTCGCACGCGAGGTACATCGGCTTCTGCGCGGCCGCGCCGCAGGACGCGGGCTCGGGCGGCTGGGTGAACACGACCGTGCCGGAGCGCAGGTCGCGCAGCACCGGTGAGGCTTTCGCGGCGAGGTCGTAGTCGTAGTTCGAGATGCCGTTCGGTGCCGCCATGGCCTCGGGCAGGCCCGGGATCTGCTCCCATGCCATGCGCAGGCCGGCGCACACCACGAGCTGGTCGTAGTCGAGATGACCGCCCGACACGAGATGCACGCGGCGGGCCGCGGCATCCACCGTGAAGACCTCGTCGCGCAGCCAGCGGGTGCCCGGGGGGATCACGTCGGCCTGCGCGCGGACGGCCTCGCTGGCCCGTGCCGCGCCTCCCGCGATGTGCGACTGGAGGGGCGCGAAGACGTGCTGCGTCCGCGGCTCGATCACGGTGATGTCTCCGGCGCGGGCCCGGTGGAGGCGTCCGGCCACCGACAGTCCGGCGTTGCCCCCGCCGATGATCACGATGCGGGGGGTGTCGGCGCGAGCGACGGTGCGGCTCGAGTCGTTCATGGGGGATCCTCTCGTCTCCCTCACGGTGTCGTCATCGGCATCCGGGCACCACCCGGTTGACAGCATCGGTCGGGCGGACGACTCGGGCGCTGGGGAGGGTCCGCGGTCGACAGGCGCCCTTCTGCTGTGCCGCTGCAGCGGGAGCGCGCCCGTTGCTTCGCGTAGTCCGTGCGCGGGCCGGGCCTGTCAAGGGGCGGGGCGCGGCCGCGTCGGCATCGTTGGATGGAGGTACCGCCGATCAGCGGTGACGCACCCCGGTGCGTTCGACGAAAGGATCCTCATGAGCGACGCCTCGATCGACCCGTCCCCCGCCGACTCGTCGACCCCCGCCGCCGACGTCGGCATCGCGGGCGTGCAGCCCCTGCGCGACGGCGACACCTCGATCGAGCCCGACCCCGCGCTCGACCCCGCCCAGGCGGAGTGGGATGCCACGACGGCCCTCGACGAGGGCGTCGACCCGCAGGACATCGCCCCCGCGACCGCGACGGGCGCAGACCCGGCCGAGATCGCCGCCGACGACACCGACATCCCGTTCGACGACATCCACCCCGGGTCCACCGGCACCGACTCGCAGGGTCAGGACCCGGGCGTCGTCGAGCTCGGCGAAGAGGGCCAGGGAGACCTGGCGCCCGAAGACCTCTGAGCGACGCGCGAGAGAGGGGTCGGTCCGTTCGGGCCGACCCCTCTCTTCGCGGTGGATTACTGCTCGATGAGCTGCGGTTCGCTCTCGTGCGCGCGGATGACGCCGTCGTGGTCGTCGGTGGACACCGCGATGCGGCGCGGCTTCGCCTTCTCGCTCACCGGGATCGTGACCGACAGCACCCCGTTGCGGTAGGCGGCGCTGATGCCGTCGGTGTCGATGCCCTGGCCGAGGTTGAGCTGGCGGACGAAGGTGGCCGTCTCGCGCTCGCGGGTGATCCACTTGACGTCGTCGCCGGTGGCGAGGGTGCGTTCGGCGCGGATGGTCAGCAGCTGACCGTCGACGTCGATGTCGACCGAGCCCGGGTCGACCCCGGGAAGGTCGGCCGAGAGCACGTAGTGGTCGCCGTCGCGGTAGAGGTCCATCGGCATCCGGCGCGGTCCGCCCCCGCGACGGGCGTCGAGAAGGGTCGACGCGAGGCGGTCGAGGTCGCGGAAGGGGTCGTAAGTGGCCATGGTCGGTTCTCCTTTTCGGTCGGTCCGGATATCGGCATCCGGAGTTCGATGAAGTTGAGCCTTGTGCGCTCAACGTGGCAGCAGATTAGCACTCTCGATAGGAGAGTGCCAAGGCTGTTGAGTGTCCAAGACGCGCCGTGCCGGGGCCGGTCTCGGCGGCGTGTCCTGGACACTCAACGTGGTGGTGGCGCGGCGCCCGGGCGGGTCGGCCGCCCGAGTGCGCAGCCGCGGTAGCGTCATCGGGTGATGGATGCCGCGGCGAAGCCGCCCCTCGTGCGGGCGCTGTGGGGCGCGACCCACCCGGGGCCGACCCTGGTCGTGACCGTTCTGTCGCTGGCCCTCGGCCTCGCCGCCGGGGTCGAGCCCGGGCGACTCGCGCTGCTGGTGATCGCCGTGTTCGCGGGGCAGGTGTCGGTGGGCCTGTCGAACGACGCGATCGACGGCGCGCGCGACGCCGCCGTCGGCCGCTCGGACAAGCCCATCGCCGGGGGAGCGATCACTCCGGAACGTGCGCTCGGGGTGGCCGTGGCGTCCGCGCTCCTCGCCGTGCTCCTGTCGGTGCCGCTCGGCCCCGGACTCGTCGCCGCGCACGCGGTGGCCCTGGCCTCGGCGTGGGCATACAACGCCGGGCTGAAGTCGACGCTGGCGTCGATCGTGCCGTTCGTGCTGAGTTTCGGGCTCTTCCCGTCGTTCGCGACGCTGTCCCTCGCCTCTCCCGCGCTGGCTGCCCCGTGGGCGTCGCTCGCGGGAGCCGCCCTCGGCGCGGCCGTGCATCTGACCAATGTCGTACGAGACCTCGACGAAGATCGGCGCACGGGCGTACGGGGCCTTCCGCACCGCCTCGGTGCGCGGGTCTCGGTGGTGCTCGCGGCGGTCGGCGTCGTCGCCGGAGCGGTGGCGGTGCTGATCGGCACGGATGCCACGGTGCTCGGCGCGATCTTCTTCACCGCCGTCGTCGCGGTGGCGGCCACGGCCGTGGTGCTCGTGCTCGTGCGCGCGCCCGGACGCGCGGTGTTCCAGCTCACGATGCTGGCGGCTCTGCTGCTCGCCGCTCAACTCGTCGTGACCTGACTCCTCCCGCCCGGGCGGCTCGTCAGTCGCGGGCGGCGCGATCCAGCCGCATGGCGTACGCGCGCGTGAACAGCGCGCCCCCCGCCCCCCGCAGCATGGTGCGCAGCGCCCCGGTGCGCAGGGGGTGGGCGAGCGGGCCCGTGGCTCGCCCGAGCATCGTGTTGAGCCAGGCCAGGTGCGCCGCGTGCCGCGCCGAGGCCAGACGGTCGGTCTCCCATCGTCCGAGGCCGACCGCCTCGCCCGTCCGCACCCACCCGGGCAGCAGCGGGGCCAGCGTGAGGGCGTCGAGCAGCCCGAGATTCATCCCCTGACCGCCGATGGGGCTCACCTCGTGGGCGGCGTCGCCGATCACCACGACGCGGCCGCGCCGCAGCGCCGGAGCCACGGCGCGCCGCACGCGGAACGTCGTCGCCTCGGCGATGTCGACCTCGAGCCCGGCGCGCTCGGCGACGGCCCGCTCGAGGGTCCCGACGGCATCCGCCACCTCGTCGGTGCCCGCCCACGCCACCAGCCGGCGGCGTCCGCCGGGCAGCGGGAACGACTCCAGCACGCCCTGGCGTTCCAGGTGCACCCGGGCGACGGGGCCACCGGGAGCGACGACGTCGGCCATGACGTAACGGTCGGGGTAGTGGTGCGTCCGAACGGCGCCGGGGCGGTACACGAGGTCTCGGCCCGCCCATCCCGAGGCCACGACGACGACGCGGGCGCGGATCTCCTCGTCACCGCGCGGACCGGTGGCGCGCACGCGTACACCCCGGCCGTCGTCGTGCACGGCGGTGATCGCGACCCCCCGACGCACGCGCGGCGCGAGGCCGGTCAGCACCTCCATCGTGTCGGCCTGGGGGAGGGCGGCGACGTACGGATGACGCGCACGCAGGCGGTCGAACCGAATCGCCGCGAGCAGTCGGCCGTCGGCCCGCGCCTCGCCGCGGACGATCGTCTCCGCCCGCGCCAGCAGGGCCTCGGTCGCGCCCGACGCCTCGAGGAGGGCGAGCGCGGGGGAGTGGATGCCGATGGCCCGCGACCCGGATCCGGTGCCGGCGCGCTTCTCGACGATCTCGACGTCGACCCCGCGCACCCGCAGGTCGGCCGCCAGGGCGAGGCCGACGGGTCCGGCTCCGACCACCAGCACCTCAGGCACGCTCCGCCCGCCCCTCGGCCACGGCGAGAACACGGAAGGGCGCCGGCGTCTCGACCCGCCAGGGCCCGCCGAGCGCGGCGGCCAGCTCGGGGGCGCGATAGCTGCGGCGGATCGAGCGCAGTCCGTCGACGCGCAGGAACGTGCCGGCCGACAGCGGAGCGATCCCCGCGGCGTACAGGGCGTAGGCCAGTCGACCGCGGGCGATGTCGGCGTGCAGCACCCGACCGCTCGAGAGGGCGAGCGAGTCCTCGGCGAACGTCGCCAGGGCCGCGGCGTCGAGGTGGTGCAGCACGTGGTTCGACACGACCAGGTCGTAGCGTTCGCCCGCGGCGCGCAGGGCGCCCGAGTCCTGGGCCACGAACCGCACGCCCGGTCGTTCGCGCGCGCGGGCCGAGGCGATGGCGCGGGGGTCGGGATCGGCGCCGGTCCACTCGACGTCGAACCCGTCGCGCGCGGCCAGGCCCGCCAGACGGACGGCGACGTCGCCGCCGCCGCACCCCAGGTCGAGCGCGCGGGCGGGGCGGCCGAGCGCCTGCAACTGCGGGCGGACGCGCGTGCGGTACACGTGCCCCCAGGCCGAGACCAGGCGGTTCAAGACGTCGAACCGCCGATACGTCGCCGCCAGGACGCGCGGGTCGCAGTCGGGGTCGTCCATCAGCTCGGTGAGCGCCGCATCGCGTCGGGCGAGGCTGCGCCAGAGGCCGGTGGCTCCGTCGCTGGTTGCGGGGCCTCGCGCGGCGCTCACGGGCGGCGCAGCGTCAGACGCGCCGCCTCGACCGTCAGGCCGGGGCCGAAGGCCAGCGCGGCGATCCGCTCCCCGTCGGGGTGCGCGACGTCGGCCAGCAGGTCGCGCAGGATGAACAGCAGGGTCGCACTCGACATGTTGCCGTGGGCGCGCAGCACCTCCCGCGAGGGCGCCAGGGCGGCGGCATCCAGGGCGAGAACGCTCTCGACGCGGTCGAGGATGCTGCGGCCGCCGGGATGCACGGCCCACGCGTCGACGTCGCTCAGGTCGCCCAGCACGTCGGCGGCGATGCCGGCGATCTCGCGCCCGATGATGCGCGGCACCTCGGGGGTGAGGGTCATCTCGAATCCGGAGTCGCCCACCGTCCAGGCCATGTCCTTCTCGCCCTCGTCGGTGACGTGGGTGGCGAAGTCGTCGAGGTCGAGACCGGGGTGCGATGAGTCTCCGGATGCCACGACCGCGGCCGCCGCGCCGTCGGCGAACACCGAGGCGGCGACGATCTGGTCGGGGTGCGACGAGGTCTGCCAGTGCAGCGAGCACAGCTCGGCGCACGCCACGAGTACGACGGCGTCGGGGTCGGCGGTCACGATCCGCGCCGCGAGCCGCAGCGCGGGGATCGCGGCCGCGCATCCGATGAAACCGAGGTGGTACCGCTCGGCCGAGGTCGGCAGGCCGAGGTCGCGCACGAGGTGGTAGTCGGGACCCGGCGCGAACATGCCGGTGCACGAGACGGTCACGACGTGCGTGATGGCATCCGGCGTCCGCCCCGAACCCTCGATCGCGGCGCGCGACGCCTCGGCGAACAGGGCGGGTGCGGTGCGGCGGTACTCCGCGTTGCGGGCTCCCGTGGACGGCATGAGCAGCGTGTCGCCGTCGCGGACGCCGAGCCCGCCCCCGGTGCCGCCGGCGAGCTGCGGCAGCACGACGTGGCGGGTGTCGATGGCGGCGGCATCGAAGGCCGCACCCACCAGGCGTTGGCCCTTGCGGTCGAACCCGGGCTGCGCGGCGAAGAGGTCGCGCAGGGCCGATTGCTCGACGCGGGTCTCGGGCAGGGCCGTGCCGATCGAGAGGATGCGCGCGGTCATGCCTCACTGTAGACACGGATCGGAGCACCGGCGGCGGGGATAGCGCGGTGTCGGTGCGGCGTCTATGGTGACGCGCGGCCTCGCGTGAGCCGAGACGTTACGGAGTGCGCCGACTTCCCATCCCGTAGACGACGACGTTGACGGCGGGGACGGCGAGAAAAAGCATCCAGGACCACGCCCAACCCCCGACCGCCCCGAGCGCGAAGGCCAGAGAAACACACACCGCCTGCACGATCAGCGCCGCCACGACGCCCCAACCGCCGCCGAGGGGTCGCCTCGGCACCGAAGCATCGTCGATGCTCAGTCGCCCCATGACTCGCCACCGTATCCGGGTGTCGCGGAGGACGTCCATCTCGTGCGCGCCCGGTCTGTTTCTCGCCACCCGCGCGTGGGGCGGAATCCGTCGGTCCCGTGCCACAGGGGGACGGTGCTCTCACCGCGCGCCGAGGGTCAGGCGGCCAGGACGCTCGGCAGCAGCAGGCTCGAGATCGCACCACGGTAATCGTCGACCATGCGCCTGCGGTCGATGCGCGTCCGTGCGGCGAGGGCGGCGCGGCGCAGCTCGCTGCGGCGACCCAGCGCGTCGTCCCAGGCGGCGGCGATCGCGGCGGCGTCGCGGGGCGTGACCAGGCCGAAGCCCGCGACCATCCGGGCGGCGTCGCCGACGTCGGTGGTCACGGGGACGGCTCCGGATGCCGCTCCCTCGGCCAGGCAGAGGGGCGAGGCTTCGCCGAAGGCGCTGGTGAGGGCCACGATGTCGGCCGCGCGATACAGCTGCGGCATGTCTTCGCGCAGTCCCAGGGCGTGCAGCGCTACCGTGACGTCGATGCCGTTCTCGGCGAGCAGGGCGGTGAACAGGGGATTGTCGCGGGTCATGCCCGAACCGCACATGACGTAGTGGGCGCCGGGGGAGTGCGCCGCATGGCGCGCCACCGCCGCGAGGAACAGCCCCGGGTCTTTCATGGCGTCGAAGCGTGCCGCCAGCAGCACGACGGGGGCGGACTCCGGGATGCCGAGACCCTCGCGGATGCGGTGACGCTCGGCCCGGGTGCCTGGGCGGAAACGACGGGTGTCGATGCCGTTGTCGATGACCCACGCCTGCTCGGTGATGACGCCGGCGCGGGCGTAGGCGGTCGACGTCGACGAGGCGCAGGCGATCGTGGCCGACACGGCGCCGGAGGCCCCGGCATCGCGCAACCACCCCAGCGCCGGCCCCGAATGCGTGGGATCGGAGCGGTGCAGGCACGCCGCCACCGGCCGTGCGGGCAGGAGCCCGGCGCGATCGAGGGCCACCACGAGGCTGAGCGGCTGCTCTTTCAGCGAGAGCACGACGTCGGCGTCGGCGAAGAGATGGGCCGCCCGCTCGAGTTCGGGCCGGGTGAAGTCTTCGGGGTGCACCGGGTGATCGCCCGCGATGCGGTCGAGGGCGTCGATGCGCACCCCGGCGCGGCGCAGACGGCGATAGCGCGTGTCGTCGCGGGCGAGCTGCAGCGACGCGTCTCGACGGGCGGCGGAGGTGAGCGAGAGCACCCGGTGCTGCTGCGCACCGCCGGCGGCGAGACCCGCGATGACGTCGGAATGCAGGATCCGTGCGCCCCCGGCGAAGAAGCCCTCGTACAACGACAGCACGCGCAGGGGTCGAATCATCGCGGGGCCTTCCGGGGGAGGAGCACCGCTCGTGGGGGTGCTGTCGCCGATCACCGCGGATGCGGTCGTCCCATGCTGAAGGGTCGGCCCGGTGCGGCGGGTTACGCCGTGGAAACCATCGTATGAACGCCCGGACACAGGCCGACGCGCCGGCTCCCGGGGGTGGGAGCCGACGCGTCGGTAGGAAGAGCGGTGGTTCAGGCTCGGGGCGCGACCACCATCGGCTCGACGATCGTGCGGGTGCGCGACCAGGGCCAGCGCGGGGCCGCACGCGTCCCCCGTCGGTCCTCGGCCGCCCTCGGCACGATGCCGTTGCCCATCGCGGTCGACATCGCGATGCTCCACACCGAGCCCGCGTGCTGGGCGTCGTCCTGTGCGCCGTGTTGTCCGTAGATCATGGTCTTCTCCTCGCTCCCGTCTCCCGACGGAACTGTCCTTGTTCCGTCATAGACCGGCGGCGAGCGGCGGGGCCCGCCCTTGACAGCACCGCCCTGCTGCGCATGCGGGGCAACGCCGCGGGTCCAGATGACGGGCTCGGCTCGAGGCGGAGGAGACGAGGGCATCATCCGGCTCCTCCGCCTCGTGACGAGACGGCCTCTGGGATGGAGTCGCTACGATCGGGGGTCGTGCAGACGTCTTCCGATTCTTCGTCGTCCCCCTCGGCGGGGTCCGACCTGGGGCGCGCCCTGCTCGCATACGGCGAGGCTCGGCGCGCCGCCGCCGCCGAAGCCCGCCGCGAACTCGCGCTCAACGAGCTCGACGCGCGTGCGCTCGTGTTCGTCGCCGACAACCCCGGCGCACGTCCCTCCCACGTGCGCGATCACCTGGGTATCACCTCGGCCGGTGTGACGACCCTCATCGACCGTCTCGTCCAGCGCGGCGCCGTGCGCCGCGATCTCGACGAAGACGATCGGCGGGTCAACCACATCACGGCGACGGTCGACCTCGACAGCCCCCCGTGGAACGCGCTGCGCGCCTTCGACAACGGCATCGAGGCGGCGATCGCCGGCATCGATGCGGAGCGCGCGGATGCGGCGGCGTCGCTGCTGCAGCACCTCATCGCGACGGTGGCGAGCGCGGCCGAGCACTGAGTCGCCACGCTGAGGCGTGACCTCCCGACCTCCACACCGCGGTGGAGCCGAGAGCGTCAGGCTCGCGCGAGGAACGCCTCGGACCGGGCCTGCAGGAACGAGCACAGAGCCGCCAGGGTGGCCAGCTCGCCGGACAACGCCATGACCTGCCCGGCGGGCAGCGGAGCCGCATCTTCGCGCGGTTCGAAAGTCACGGCCCAGTCGGTCGATCCGACCTCGCTGCTCGGCGCCACGTAGAAGGTCGTCGAGACGCTGCGCAGCTGCGCGGCGACGAGGCCGGCGTCGGCGCCGTCTTCGCCGTCCTGCGGGATGACGCGCAGGATCTCCGCGTCGTCGAACCCGAGCGCCCGGAAGTCGTCGACCCACTCCTGGAGCGTGCTCATCGTGCGAAAAGGCATCGGCATCCCCTCGGGTATCGGCACACCCGGCGGCGGCTGCCTCCATTATGTCCGTGCCGGGGCTCCCGCGCGGGGTGGGCCGTCTCGGTGCGGGGTCACGAGCCCCGCACCGAGACGATCCGACCGTCGCGCCGGGGAACGGAGGACGCCGGATGCCGCACCCCGAAGGAGCTGCTCTCGGAATCCTCGCGAGCGCGGCGGTGGCGGTCAATGCGGCGTGAGGCGGGTTGCGCTCCCCGGCCGGAGGCGCGCGCGCGGCGGCCGACGGCGCGGTGGCCGCTCGCTATGAATTGCCCCAGTACGCTGGGAGACGGATGGGGGGCATCCACGTTCGTGCACGGACGCCCGCTTACGGCGCCGTGAGAGCGGTCCCATATCGATCCTTGCCATGGAGCGCAATGGTCTTGCCGCACGAATTGGGACGAT
Source organism: Microbacterium sp. Leaf436 (assembly GCF_001424715.1). Classification (NCBI taxonomy): domain Bacteria; kingdom Bacillati; phylum Actinomycetota; class Actinomycetes; order Micrococcales; family Microbacteriaceae; genus Microbacterium; species Microbacterium sp. Leaf436. The sequence continues at coordinate 235,883 of NZ_LMRB01000004.1, read as the reverse complement.
TTAGGAAGACCTCGTGGAGCATACGAACATCGAGACCCGCGACGCCGAGACGGTGGAGCAGCTGTGGCAGTCGGTCGTCCCGGGGGCGCGTATTTCGCGCGCCGAGGTGATCCAGCCCGGTCTGTCCTGGCACGCCGCGACGGAGCCGGGGTTCGGTTTCTTCGACTACACGATCGGGTCGACCATGCTGGTCGAGTCCGACCCGCTCGATCACGTGGTCGTCGGCCGTATCGCCGGCCCCCGGGTGGCGGGAACGTATCGCCGGGAGCGCATCGACACCGCGGTGCCGTTCATGGTCGTCGACCGCCCGCTCGAGATTGCCTTCACCGGGCGCATCGCCGGGGCAGGCGTGTCGTTCGCGCGGTCGGAGTTCGACGAGGCAGCCCGCCGCCTGTCGGGCGACGACACGCTGCGCGTGCGTCCGACCGGCTACGCCCCCGTCAGCGAGCAGCGTCTGCGCTACTGGTCGCGCACCTGGGAGTACGCCCGCGACGTGCTGCTGCGCTCGCAGGAACGCTCGCCGCTCGTCGAGCAGCAGGCGCGCACGCTCATGCTCGAGGCGTCGCTGCTGACCTTTCCGACCACGTTGACCGAGGTCCTCGCCGCCGGGCGTCCGGCCCGCCCGCTCCCCGCTCCCGTCCGCCGGGCGAAGGCCTACGTCGAAGCCCACGCCGCAGAGCCCGTGGTGCTGGCCGACATCGCCACGGCGGCGCGACTGTCGCCGCGGGGTCTGCAGTACGCCTTCCGTGCCGCGACCGGGCGTACGCCCATGCAGTACCTGCGTCGCGTGCGGCTCGACGCCGCGCGCGCGGAGCTGCGCAGCGCCGATCCGTCGGTCGACACCGTCGCCGCGGTCGCCGCCCGATGGGGTTTTTCGAACCTCGGCCGTTTCGCGGCGATGTACCGCGGCGAGTTCGGCGAGACGCCGTCGACGACGCTGCGCAGCTGAGCCGCGCCCGCGTCGGCGCGTCGCGGTGCCCAGCGGAGCGCGTGGGACGAGGGGAGGATGTTTCTCGTCCTGGCATCCTCCCGTCGCTGCATCTCCTCCGTTCCGCACGCCGTCGGCGGTCCGGTCCCCGGCCTGCGGCAGGTCGCCGGCGATCCGGGCTCCGGCGTCGTGTCACGCTGTCGGCGGCCCGGGCCGCAGGCCGCGTAGCGCCGCCCCGGAGCGCAGCCGGTGTCAGTGCCCGGCGCCGAGCCCACCGGTGAGGCGCCCGTGGAATCGGGCGGCGGCGGTGTTCATGCCCTGGAGTTCGACGGTCGTGCCCAGGTGCGCGTACTTGGTCTGAACGGCGTCGAGGGCTGCCACCGTCGAGGCGTCCCACACGTGCGAGCGCGACAGGTCGATGACCACGTGCGCCGGGTCGTGGTGGTAGGCGAACTTCGTCGTCAGGTCGTTGCTCGAGGCGAAGAACAGCTCACCCTCGACGGTGTAGCGCGCCACCTCGCCGTCGACCTCGCGGGTCACCGTCGTCAGGCTCGCGACCCGGCGGGCGAAGAGCACGGCCGCGGCGATCACGCCCACGCCCACACCGATGGCGAGGTTGTGCGTCCACACCGTGATCGCGACGGTCGACACCATCACGACCGTTTCGCTCACCGGCATCCGGCGCAGGGTCGAGGGGCGGATGCTGTGCCAGTCGAACGTGGCGACCGAGACGACGATCATCACGGCCACGAGCACCGCCATCGGAATGATCGCGACGACGTCGCCGAACACGAGCACCAGCAGCAGCAGGAAGACGCCGGCCAGGAAGGTCGAGATGCGCGTGCGCGCGCCCGACGCCTTGACGTTGATCATCGTCTGGCCGATCATCGCGCAGCCGCCCATGCCCCCGAACAGGCCCGACAGCACGTTGGCCGCGCCCTGACCGAGTGACTCGCGCGTCTTCGACGAGGGGGTGTCGGTGATGTCGTCTACGAGGGCGGCGGTCATCAGCGATTCGAGCAGCCCGACGATCGCCATGGCCACGGCGAACGGCAGGATGATCGCGAGCGTCTCGCCGTTCAGCGGCACGTTCGGCAGCAGCAGCGACGGCAGGCTGTCGGGCAGCGCGCCCTGGTCGCCGACGGTCGGCACCGAGATGCCGAACACCACGGCAGCGCCGGTGAGCAGCACGATGGCCACGAGCGGCGCGGGCACGGCCTTGGTCAGTCGCGGCAGCAGGTACATGATCAGCAGCCCCGCCACGGCGATCGGATACACCGCCCAGGGCACGCCGATCAGCTGCGGCACCTGCGCCGTGAAGATGAGGATCGCGAGCGCGTTGACGAAGCCCACCATGACGCTGCGGGGGATGTAGCGCATGAGTTTGGCGACGCCGAGGAGGCCGAGGATCACCTGCAGGATGCCGCCGAGAATCACCGTGGCGAGCAGGTAGTCGACGCCGTGCTCGCGGGCGACGGGGGCGATGACGAGGGCGATCGCGCCGGTCGCGGCCGAGATCATGGCCGGGCGACCGCCCAGGAACGCGATGGCCACGGCCATCACGAACGAAGAGAACAGTCCGAGGCGCGGATCGACCCCGGCGATGATCGAGAAGGCGATCGCCTCGGGGATGAGGGCGATCGCCACCACGAGGCCGGCCAGCACCTCGCGGGTGAGCAGGCGGGGCGAGCGGAGTGCCTGCAGCACGGTCGGCTCGGGGCGCGGGCGCGCGAAGACGTCGGTCATGGAGATGCTCCCGGGGGACGCGGCGGAGGGATCCCGCCGATGAGCGGGGAGAATGAGGGGGTCGCGATCGCGACCGAACACACTCTACCGTAACGAGAGGGTTGCGGGATCGGGGATGCCATGAGCGACGCGCGACCGATGCAGATCGGCGAGCTCGCGGAGCGGACGGGCCTGTCGATCCGCACGCTGCGCCACTACGACGAGATCGGGCTCCTCGTGCCCTCCGCCCGCAGCGACGGCGGCTTCCGCCTCTACACGCCCGACGACGAGTCGCGCCTGCTGCTGATCCGCCGGATGAAGCCGCTGGGCTATTCGCTCGAGCAAATGGGGGAGTTGCTCTCGGTGGTCGACGGCCTCGCCGACCGGCCGGACGACGACGCCCTCGGCGAGCGTCTCGAGGCCATCCGGACCGAGGCCATGGAGAGGCGCGAGACACTCCGCCGCCAACTCGACGCGGCCGACGAGTTCGTCGCCCAACTGGCCGCGCGATGACCGTCCACGACATCGAGTTGACGGGGTTCGGCGTGCGGCTCACCCCGGCTCACCCCGACGACGCCGCCGCGGCCTGGCCCCTCACCGACGCCGACCTCTGGGCCCGGATGACCACGCCATGGCCCGAGTCCGTGCCGGCCTATGCCGCGCGCGTCGAGGAGCAGCGGGCGGCACCGGGACTCTTCGCCTTCACGGTTCGGGATGCAGCGACCGGCGAGGTCCGCGGCTCCACGACGCTCTACGACTACGCGCCGTCTCAGTCCCGGGTCGAGATCGGCACGACCTGGTACGGCCGGGCGTTTCAGGGCGGTGCCACCAACCCCGCCGCGAAGCGGTTGCTGCTCGCGCACGCCTTCGACGGGTGGGGCGTGAACCGTGTCGCGCTCCGCTGCGATGCACGCAATGAACGCAGCGCGCGAGCGATCGAGAGGCTCGGCGCCACTCGGGAGGGTCTGCTCCGTCACCACCGCATCGCGCCCGACGGCTCCGTCGGCGACACGCTGTACTTCTCGATCCTCCGTGCGGAGTGGCCGGCGGTGCGTGCGGGGCTGGATGAGCGCCTCGGGCTCTGAGTTCCGGGGTGTCGTGCCCGTGCCGCGGTAGCGGTGGATGCCGTACCGGTCATGCCCTCGCGGGGACAGTGTACCGGCGTCAGTCGGTGGGGGTCGGTGCGTCGGTGCGGCTGCGCCGCACGTCGCCGGGCTGCGCGACGTCGGTCGGATCGGCCGTCGCGATCATGTGCTCGACCATTCGCAGGTGCTTTTCCATGGCGGCTTTGGCGAGTTCGGGATCGCGCGCGGCGATGGCCGCATAAATAGCCTCGTGCCCCTCGTGCGATGTGCGCCGTGATTCGCTCGTGATGTGCGATTGCTGGCGCACGCCGGACACCCATTCTGCGGCCAGCTCTTGCAGCGTGGAGAGCAGTGGATTGCGGGCGGCGTGGGCGACGAGCTGATGGAACTCGATGTCGAGTCTCAACGATTCCGAAGGCGTCAGTCCGCTGTGGCTTCGCTCCAGGGCGTCCCGCAGTTGTACCAGGTTCGCCCGGGTCGCCCGTTGTGCGGCGAGGGCGGCGATCGGCGGCTCGATGGTGGCCCGCAACTCGGCGGCGTGCGATTGCTGGGTGCTGCGCGCCGAAATCAATGCACCGAACTGGGGGCGGTGGTCGGTGTCGAGGACAATGGTGCCGCGTCCGCGCGTGCGCTCGATGAGGCCCTTTGCCTCGAGCTCGTACATCGCTTCTCGCAGTGTCGTTCGAGACACCGACAAAGTGGTGGCGAGTGCTCTTTCCGCGGGGAGGCGCGAGCCTGCCTCGAGATGACCGGTGACGATGAGGTGCTCGAGGTGCGCGGCCAGATTCACGGCGACGGACTCCACGCGTTGCGGAGCGGGGGGTACTACGACGGGGTCCACACTTCGCCTTTCCTGGTGATTCATCCTAGGGGCCCGCCGTAATCGTCGAGATATTTCAGGACGATCACCACTCGTGAAGTTCCTGTTACGGCGAGGGGACGGCGTCAAGGTTGCCCCTAACGTCAGTGGTCCAACCATCCAACCAATTGCATCCTGCCGCCGACCTCCCGAAAGGCTCGCCATGTCCTTGCGTCGTCCCGCCCTCGTGTTCACCGCCGTCGCGCTCCTCGCCCTCACCGGCTGTTCCGGTGCCGCCTCCTCTTCCTCCGGAGACTCCGCGGCTCCCGCGAACGCGACCGACTTCAGCGCCGTCGCCGATTCGGCGGCATGCGCGAGCCTGCGTGACGCGCACCCGGATCTGGTCGGCACCACCCAGACGAACGCCATCAACCCGTTCACGCCCGGCTACGAGACCGTCAATCCCGAGAACCCCGACGAGTACCAGGGTTTCGACATCGACCTGGGCAACGCGATCGCCGCGTGCCTCGGCTTCACCGTCGATTACGTTCCGGTGGGCTTCGCCGAGCTGGTCCCGACGGTGGCGAGCGGTCGCGCGGACTGGATCATCTCCAACCTGTACGCCACGAAGGAGCGCGCCGCGGGGGGTGTCGACTTCGTGAACTACTCCAAGGTGTACGACGGCGTCCTCGTGGCCTCGGGCAACCCCAAGAGCATCACGGGCATCGACACCTCGCTGTGCGGCCTGACCGTGGCCTTGAACAAGGGCTACGTCGAGGTGCCGCTGGTCGAGGCGGTCGGTCCCGACTGCGAGGCCGCGGGGCTGGACGCCCCGACCCTGAGCCTGTTCGACAGCAGCGCGGACTGTGTCCAGGCGATCCTCGCCGGTCGGGCCGACGCCTACATGAACGACGTGAACACGGTGAACCGGTACATCGCCGAGCACCCCGACGAGCTCGCGTCGGCCGACACCCTGATGCTCGACTACACCATCGGCATCGGTGTGCCCGCGGGCAACACCGACTTCCGCGACGCCGTGGTGGGAGCGCTGACCGAGATCCAGACGTCGGGTCTGCAGGCGGAGTTCGCGACGAAGTGGCAGCTGGATGCCAACGCGGTCGCGGAGCCGACCATCCTGAGCGCCGACTGAGCACGACGCCTTCCCCGAGCAGAGATCGAGAACCATGGACGAGTTCCTGCGATATCTGACCTTGCCGTACCTCTGGCAGGGCATCTCCTTCACCGCCCAGCTGACCGCTCTGGGATTCGTCGGTGGTCTGCTGCTCGGAGGGGTCTTGGCTGCCATGCAGCTGACACCCTTCCGGGCGGTCCGCGGCATCGCCCGGGCCTACGTCGTGATCTTCCGCGGCACCCCGCTGATCCTTCAGCTGGTGTTCGTCTTCACGGCGCTGCCGCACGCGGGGATCTCGCTCCCGCCGATCCTGGCGGGCGGTGTCGCACTGGCTTTGAACGAGGCCACGTTCATCGCGGAGATCATCCGCAGCGCCATCCGTGGTGTGGACCCGGGGCAGACGGCCGCGGGTCGCTCCCTGGGGCTCGCCCCGACCCGGGTCCTGCGATCGGTCGTCTGGCCGCAGGCCGTGCGCTCGATGGTGCCCGCGCTGGGGAACGAGGCCGTCGCGACGATGAAGAACTCGGCCCTGGCCTCGGTGATCGCCGTGCCGGAGCTGACGTTGCGCACGCAGCAGCTCGCCTCGGCGACGTTCGACTACTTCTCGATCTACTTCGCCACCGGCGTGATGTACCTGCTGTTGACGGGGGTGCTCACGGGAGTGCAGCTGCTGCTGGAAGACGTGCTCGACCTCGATCGCACGCACCGTCGGTCGCTGCTCGGGCGCATGTTCGGTGGTCGGCGCGGCCGAAAGGCCGCGCCGACTCCGATCGAGCCGCTCTCCGAGCAGAAGGCCCGTGAGCTGCAAGCGGAGGTCGCCGATGCGTTGACGACCGAACCCCGCTCAGCCGGTGAGGTGCTCGTGCGCCTCGAGGGCGTGGAGAAGTCGTACGGAGACAATACGGTGCTGCGCTCGGTCTCGCTCGAGGTGCGAGAGGGAGAGGTCGTGGCTCTGCTGGGCCCGAGCGGTTCCGGCAAGAGCACGCTGCTACGGGCGATCAGCGCTCTGGAACCGTACGACGGCGGGCTCATCCAGATCGGCGACGCGCGGATCGGCTTCGACGCCGCCGGCAAGCGGCTCGGGGAGCGCGCGCTCGCCGCGCAGCGCCGGACGGTCGGCATCGGAATGGTGTTCCAGCAGTTCAACCTCTTCGCCCACCTCACCGCTCGGGCCAACATCGCCCGACCGCTGCAGTGGGTGCGAGGAACGTCGAAAACGGACTCCGCCGAGAGGGCGGAGGAACTGCTCCGCCGGGTGGGGATGTTGGGGCGCGCCGACGACCTTCCCCGCCGACTGTCGGGAGGACAGCAGCAGCGCGTGGGCATCGCGCGCGCGATCGCGATGGACCCGCGCGTTCTGCTGCTGGACGAGCCCACCAGCGCCCTGGATCCGGAACTGGTGATCGAGGTGCTCGCGGTGATCCGTGGCCTCGCACACCACCACGGGCTGACCATGATCATCGCCACCCATCAGCTCGGCTTCGCCCGCGAGGTCGCCGATCGCGCCGTGTTCATGGCCGGGGGAGTGGTCGTGGAAGAAGGCCCCGCCCGCACCCTCCTGACCGCGCCTCGAGAAGAGGCCACCAAGCGCTTCGTGCGCACGATGACAGAGGCAGAAGTATGACCCAGCTCCAGAGATTCACCTTCGACCCCGGCACCGGCGCACCGCCGCCCGTCGGACCGTTCTCGCACGCCACCCGGTGGGGCGACCAGCTCTTCGTCACGGGGCAGATGCCCACCGATCCCGCCACCGGTGCGCTGATCTCCGGCGGGGTCGTCGAGCAGACCCGCCAGGTGATGCGCAACCTGCAGGCGGTGCTCCAGCCCTTCGGCGCCTCGCTCGACGACGCCCTGATGGTGCGGGTCTACCTCACCGATTTCGGGGACTTCGCCGCCATGAACGAAGAGTACGAACGATGGTTCTCCGCCCCCAGGCCGAGCCGTACCTGCGTCGGCGTCACCGGACTCGCCGTCGACGCCCTCGTCGAGATCGACCTCATCGTCGGACTCCCCGACGATGCCGCACACCGCACGGAGGGCAGATGAACGCTCACATCCTGCAGCCGCACACCGGCGCGATCCGGGGCGACCGCTATCTCGCATCCGACCCCGACACGGTCAGCTGGGGGTGGCTCGCCAATCGGGCCACCGCACCGGTCGCCTCCCTCGGATCCGGGCAGTCGATCACCATCGACACCGTCAGCCACGAGGGGATCCTCGACGACCAGGGCCGCGACCCCCTGCGTTATCTCGCTCAGTTCGGCGTCGACCGCGCAGCCGTTCTCGACGACGTCGTCGCCATCGCCGGCAGCTCCATCGCGAACGGCCCCGACGACGGTCCCCATGTGGTCACCGGGCCCATCCACGTGGATGGCGCGAGACCCGGCGATCTCTTGAAGATCGACATCCTCGATCTGGCACCGCGCGTGCCCTACGGCTTCGTGAGCAGTCGACACGGCTACGGATCCCTCGTGGACGAGTACCCCGAACCCGACGGGTGGCGCCACGACGACGACAAGATCACCGCCCCGGGGACCATCTCGCACTTCTGTCGGGTCCGCGGGGCCGACGGGTCACCCGCCCAGGGCGTGCTGGACGCCGGGAAGGGGCGCACCCTCCCCTTCGGCCTGGCGCCCTTCCTGGGACTCATGGGGGTGGCCGTCGACACCGACGACCCCGTTCCCTCGGTCCCACCCGGACGGCACGGCGGGAACATCGACGTGAAGCACGCCGTCGTCGGCACCACGCTGTACCTCCCGGTGCAGGTCGACGGTGCGGGCTTCTACACCGGGGATCCGCACTTCGCCCAGGGCAACGGCGAGGTGGCCCTCACCGCGCTCGAAGCGTCGTTGCGCGCCACTCTCCGGCTCACCGTCCTGCCGGCGAATCTGCGGGCGAGCACCGTCGGCGGCGTCGACGTGCCGTTCCTCGAGACGCCGACGCACTGGATCCCCACCGGAATGGACCCCGACCTCGACGTGGCGACGCAGCGGGCGGTCCGCAACGCCATCGCGTTCCTGAACACCAGATTCGACGTGCCCCGCTCCATCGCCATGGCGTACCTCTCGGCGGCCGCCGACTTCGAGATCTCCCAGGTCGTCGACGCCGTGAAGGGCGTGCATTGCATGATCCGCAAGGCCGACTTCGCCACCTGGATCTGACGCGCACTCACGGAGCGATGGCGGGGTCGGCGGCGCTCGCCGTGTAAGCTTTCCCGTTGGAAGTGTGTCCGAGCGGCCTAAGGAGCATGGCTGGAATCCATGTAGGCGGGGTAACTCGCCTCGCAGGTTCAAATCCTGTCACTTCCGCCGAACGAAGAGCGTCGTCCCTCACCGGGGCGGCGCTCTTCGCTTTCCCCGGCGGACCGCGACGCCGACTCCGAGCAGAGCTCGGACTCGACGCGCGACCGGTCCCGCCCCCTACCGTCCGACGGGTTCGCGCTCCGCGGACGCCGCACCCGGGCGCACGAGCAGCGAACGCGGCGCGAGTCGCGCGCCGAGGCGCCGGGGACGAGAGGCCGCGGCGGCGAGCGTGACGCGCGTCCGGTCGACGGCGTCGGCGAGGCCCGCTCCGGCGGAGGGGTCTATCGCGTCTCCGGCGTAGCTGACCTGCTCCAGCGCCGCGCGCAGCAGATCGAGGGCGTCGGCATCAGCGCCGTGGTCGGCGATCAGCCGCGCCGCGAACGCGCGGGGCGACTCGGCGGCGGGCGAGGGGATGCCGAGGTCGACGGCGTCTTCGCGCAGGGCGGTCCACGCGGCGACGGCGTCGCCCGCGCGCGCGGCGTGCAGACGTCGGCGACGCACGACGAGGCGCACCACGGCGGGAGTGGCCGCGAGCAGCACGACCAGCAGACCGGCGAGCGCCGCCGGCACCCAGGCGGCACCCCGGCCCGCGCCGGCGCCGGTGCCGACGCCGTCCTGGTCGCCGACGTCGACGCGTCCGTCCTGCGAGGGCGCGGTCGACGGCTGGGCGCCGGGGGTGGCGGCATCCTGCTGCGGCGTGGCGGGGGCGTTGGACGCCCCGTTGGGCGACGACGAGGCGAAGTTCGTCGGCACGCCGAGGCTGTTCGTCGGTTCGAACGGCACCCATCCGATGCCCTCGAAGTACACCTCGGGCCACGCGTGCAGCTGGCTGGAGCTGACGACGAAGGTCGTCCGTCCGTCCGAGGGGGTCCCGGTCGCCGAACCCGGGAGGTAGCCCACCACGATGCGCGACGGCATGTCGAGCGTGCGCGCCATCACGGCGAACGCCGAGGCGTAGTGCACGCAGTACCCCGCGCGCACCTGCAGGAAATCGGCCACGGCGTCGAGCCCCGCTCCGTCGAAGCCCGAGTCGACCGGGGCGTCGAGCGAATAGCGGAACTCGCTGCTGCGGAACCAGGTCTGCAGGGCGATCAGCGCGTCGTACGGGTTCTGCGTGCCCGCCGTGACCTCTCGCGCGGTGTCGCCGATGATGGCGGGCACATTCGCCGGGAGCGTGCGCACCGCGTCGCCGAGGTTGCCGCCGCCGACCGGCCGCGCGCGGATCTGCTCGAGGGTGGGACGCGCGACGGTCGACTGCACCTCGTACACCTGATCGCGTGTGGAGCCGGAGCGTGAGACGACGGTGCGGTTCTGCGGCATCCCGAGCCAGTCGCCCTGCAGGCCCGTCACCGTGGAGGCCGGGTAGGGCACCGGCAACCAGGGGCTGTCGAGCTGGTCGACGTCGATGTCGGTGGTCCAGTCGGCCACCGCGATCTCGCCGTCGACGACGAGCGGGTCGAACACGGGTGCGTCGTCGCGCACGGGCACGGTGTCGGAGCTGTCGGGCTGCCACACCGAGCCGTCGAAGCTCGACAGGGTCACCGCGCGCAGGTAGGGCGCCGACGGCGCGGTCGTGCGCACGCTCAGCACGTCGACGTCGCGCGGCTGACGCAGGTCGTTGCCGAGTTCGAGGTTGGGGTTGATGGTCGTTCCCACCCCGCCCGTGCCGCCCGAGGCGAAGCGCAGGCCGGGCTGGGGCAGCAGGGGGGTGGCGACGACGGCCACGATGACCGCGACGGCGGCGACGCCGAGGGCCGTCGCCGACGCGCCGACACGGCGCGGAGTCCTCGGGCGACGCGCGACGGGATCGGCCTGCACCCGCGCGCGGGTGTCGATGCGCAGCAGGAAGAGCAGAGCCGCGGCCAGCACGACGAAGCTCCAGACGTCGACGTCGGAGGGGATCGCGATCGTCGGGATGAGCGACACGGCGACCAGTCCCACGCCCGCGAGCAGGGGCATGCGCGCCGTGAGGACGACGTGATCGAGCACGATCGCCAGGGCCCCGAAGGCGGCGACCAAGAGGAAGCTCAGCCCGGTGGCGGCCGACACCGGGGCCACGCCGACGCGGATCTCCTCCGCCGCGGCGTCGAGCAGTCCGGGAACGGATGCCACGGTGGCCGGCGTCGGGATCAGCCCGAGCAGCGCGGTCGGACGCCCGAACATCGCCGTCAGCAGCACCACCCAGACGACGACCTCGACGAGGCTGGCCGCGAGGGCCGGCAGACGCGCGAGCCGCACGCCGAGACCCGCCGCGAGGACCGCCGCTGAAAGGCCGGCGGCGCCCGCCACCCACGAGCCCGGCGCGATGACCGAGAACGCCGGCAGCATCGCCGCGGCGAGGGCGACGAACAATCCGATGCTGAGCAGTGTCGCATCGCGTCGGCGCCGCGGGGAGCGCAGCACCGTCACATCACCGGTCGACACGGGCGTACCCCTGTTCCATCGCTGCGTCCCAGCTCTCGGCGATGTCGCCGCGGGGTCGCAGGGTGCTCGCGCGCCAGCCGGCGTGCCATAGGGCGTCGAGCTCGGTGTGCTCGGCCACCGCGAGCAGCACCGCGAGAGACGATCGCGGAGCGGTCGATCCGAGGCCCGCGCGGTCGTCGGGGGTCAACGAGCCCGTGACGACCACGAGCGGTCCGAGCAGGGCGGCGGCCGAGGCGGGCAGCACGCGCCGCGACTCGTCGTCGGGCCGCGCCGTGAGCGTGGCGAACATCGCCGCGGCGGCGCGCGCCTCGAAGTCGTCGCCGCCCTCGACGGGGTCGACCAGCAGGGTGCCGTCGCTGTCGACGACGTCGACCGTGTACCCCTCGTGCACGAGACGCGCGAGAACCGAGACGCAGGCGCTCACCGCCGTCTCGAACGCGGGGTCGCTCGCGGGGGCGAGCGCGGCGGCCGGCGACCAGCGCGAGACGGCGCGGTCGAGGACGACGGTCGCCGCGGGGCTGGACTCCTGCTCCTCCTGGCGCACCATGAGCATGTCGCGGTGCGCGGTGGCGCGCCAATGGATGCGGCGCATCGAATCGCCGGGCGCGTAGGGACGGGCGACGAGGTTGTCGGCCCCCTGTCCCAGCTGCAGCGCGGCGGTCTGCCGTGTTCCCCCGGCCTCTCCCGACGCTGACGGCAGGGCCGCGAGGTCGATCACGGCCGGGGCGACGGTGACGGGGGTCGGTCGGCCCAGGCGCAGGCGTCGCCGGAGCACCCCGAACGGATCGGTCGTGGTCACCTCGAGCGGTCCGAGCGAATGGATGCCGCGCGCCGCGCCGACGACGTCGTAACGCAGCTCCACCGCGGCGGCGGCGGGGAAGCTGCCCCGGGCGCGTCCCGCGAGGCCGGCGGGAACGACGTCGCTCCATCGCCCGGCCGACGCGGGGAGGGCGCTGCGCAGACCCGCGCGCACGACCACCTCGGCCCGAGCGCCGACCTCGGGCACATCGGGTGAGACCGCGCGGGTCACCTCGCCCGCGCCGCGGGTCAGCAGCAGCACGACGGCCGAACCCGCGAGCAGCGCGACGAGCAGCGTGCCGAAGTACATCAGTTCGGGGATGCCGGCTTGCCGCGCCACCACGAACGACGTCACCGCCAGCACCAGCGCCCCCGTGCCTCGCAGGGTGAAGGGCCAGAGTCGACTCACGCGGGGCTCACGGTCGCGGGGCGAGCGGCACGCGCACGCTGGCGGCTATCCGATCGAGCGCCTCGGCGACCACCGCGGCTCCGGCACGCCCACCGGCCGCTGAGCGATTGGCGATGAGGCGGTGGGCGAAGACGGGCGACAGCAGCGCGGTGAGGTCGTCGGGAATGACGTACGAGCGCCCGTCGAGGGCCGCGCGCACCTTCGCCGCGCGCACGAGCTGCAGGGTCGCGCGCGGGCTGGCGCCCAGACGGATGTCGGGGTGGCTGCGGGTGGCCTGCGCGAGCGCCACGACGTACTCCTCGAGCGCGGGGGCGAGGTGAACACCGCGTGCCCACGCGATCATCGCGGTCACCTGTTTGGCCGTGACGGCGGGCGTCAGGGCGTCGAGCGGATTGACCGTGTCGCGCTGGCGCAGCATGAGCGCCTCGGCCGCGGCATCGGGGTAGCCCATCGAGATGCGCAGCAGGAAGCGGTCGCGCTGCGCCTCGGGAAGGGCGTACGTGCCCTCCATCTCGAGGGGGTTCTGGGTCGCGACGACCAGGAACGGCGAGGGGAGCACGTGCGTGCGCCCGTCGACGGTCACCTGGCGCTCCTCCATCGCCTCGAGCAGCGACGACTGCGTCTTGGGGGAGGAGCGGTTGATCTCGTCGGCGATGACGATGTGGGCGAACACCGCGCCGGGGGTGAATTCGAACTGCCGCTGGACCGGGTTGAACACCGACACGCCCGTGATGTCGCCGGGCAGCAGGTCGGGGGTGAACTGGATGCGACGGACGTCGGCGTCGACGGTCGCGGCCAGCGCCCGCGCGAGCATGGTCTTGCCCACGCCCGGCACGTCTTCGATGAGCAGGTGGCCCTCGGCCAGCAGCGCGATCAGGGCACTCCGCACGGCATCCGGCTTGCCGTCGATGACGCGCGAGATGGATGCGACGATCTCCCCGGTCAGACGGGCGAACGTCGCCGCGGTGAGCGGCTCGTCGATCCCGGGGCGTGCGGGGGCGGTGTCGGAGCGGCGCATCCGTGAGGCCGCATCGGGCATGACCGTCTCGTCCATGGCATCCCTTGGGTCGCGAGCGGAGGCGCGTCGTGGCCACCGTGACCTGATCGTAACCCGGGCCGCGGACACCGGGGCCCGAAACCAGCGGGTGCCCAGGCGTCACTCGGCCGATGCACCGGCCCCTAGGATCGGGGAGCGTTGATCCACCCGAGGAGCCGCGCATGTCCGATGCCACCCCGTCCCTGCCCGCTTTCACCCACGTGCTCGCCGTCGACATCGGCGGGACCAAGGTCGATGCGGCCCTCGTGTCGGTCTCGGGCGAGGTGGTGCGCGAGAGCGTGACCCGCCGTCCGACCGGCCGCGAGAACGATCGCGCGACCATCGCGAGCAACGTGCGCGCAGCCGCCGAAGAAGCGCTCGCCGCGGTCCCCGGGGCCACCGTCGGGGCGATCGGGGTGGGCAGCGCCGGTCCCGTCGACCTGCCGTCGCGCTCGGTCTCGCCGCTGAATCTGCCGCTGGCGGCGGGCCTTCCGATCGACGACGTCCTGGCGGGCCTCGTCGACGGCCCCCTGCACCTCGCCCTCGACGGCACGTGCATCGCGCTCGCCGAGCACTGGCGCGGCGCCCTGGTCGGGTGCGACGACGCGATGGCCATCGTCGTGTCGACCGGGGTCGGCGGGGGCTTCGTGCTGGGAGGCCACCCCGTCACGGGTGCGAGCGGCAACGCGGGGCACCTCGGTCAGACCTTCGTGCGCACGATCGAGGGCGATGAGGTCGTGGCCTCCACGCTCGAGGCCGTCGCCGCCGGGCCCGGCACCGTCGCGTGGGCGCGCACCCAGGGCTGGACGGGCGAGACGGGTCTCGATCTGGCGGCCTCGCACGCCGCGGGAGACGCGATCGCGATCGCGGCCGTGAGCCGCTCGGCGACCGCGGTCGGGCAGGCGATCGCGGCGGCGGCGACGCTCTGCGACTTCGAGGCGGTGGCCATCGCCGGCGGGTTCTCCCAGGTCGCCCCCGACTACGTCGATCAGGTGCGCGCCGCAGCCCACGCGGCGTCGTTGCACGCCTACGCCCGCCGGTGCCGCGTGGTGGGTTCGGGTCTCGACGGTGACGGTCCGCTGCTCGGCGCGGCGGCGCTGGCGCTGCAGTCCTGACCTCCCACGGTGTCGCTGCGCCGCGTGGGGTCGATCCCCGCTCGGGCGTAATCTGAGGCGCAGGGCCCGCGCCGCGGACCGACGAGCGGAGGCGGGGGCCATGCGTACGGGATCCAACCTGCCCGCCGTGGGCGAGTACAACCAGACGCTGGTGCTCGACCTCATCCGCCGCTCGCCCGAGGGGCTCAGTCGCGTGGAGCTCTCGGCACGCACGGGGCTGAGCGCCCAGACGCTCAGCAACGTGACGCGCCGTCTCGCCGACGAGGGACTCATCGTCGAGGCCGGCAAGGTCATCTCGGGACCGGGAAAGCCCCGCACCCTGCTCAAGCTGCAGCCGCGCTCGCGTTTCGCGGTCGGGGTGCACCTCGACCCCGTCGTCGACACGATCGTGGTCGTCGACATGGCCGGCGAGGTGATCGCGCACGACGAGATCCCGCGTCTGCCGCACGCCGATGCCGCTGAGCTCGTGGAGGCCGTGGGCGCCGCCGTCGACGCGATCGTCGAGCGCGCCGGCATCCCGCGGGAACGCGTGCTCGGCGTCGGCGTCGCGGCCCCGGGCCCCTTCGACGCGCGCGGGGGCCGGCTGCTCGACCCGCCCCTGCTTCCGCAGTGGCACAACGTCCACGTCCGCGAGGATCTCGGGGCGGTGACCGGGCTTCCCGTCGTCGTCGAGAAGGACGTCACCGCGGCCATGATCGGCGAGATGTGGTTCGACCGCTCCGACGTGCTGAGCGACGCGATGTTCCTGTACTACGGCGCCGGAGTCGGCCTGGGAGTCGCCATCTCGGGCGCTCCGGTGCGCGGACGCACCGGCAACGCCGGCGGCATCGCGCACGTGGTCGTCGATCCCGACGGACCGCCCTGCGCGTGCGGGTCGCGCGGGTGCCTCGGGGTGTCGATCGAGCCGCGCGTGCTGTTGGCCGAGGCGGGCTACGACGCGGTCTCCGCCGACGACACGCGCCCCGATCTCGACCGTCTCGTGCGCGAAGCACGCGACGGGCACGCTCCCGCCGTCGCGGTGCTGCAGCGCACGGGGGAGCGGATCGCGCGCGCGCTGGTCGTGACGAACAACCTGCTCGACGTCGACGAGGTGGTGCTGGGGGGTCCCGTCTGGGAGCGTCTGGCCGAGGTGCTGCACGACACGGTCGCGACCCGCGTGGCGACCGACCCGGTGTCGACGTCGACGCGGGCGATCGTCGTCCGCGCCTCGAGCGTGGGCCTCGACGTCGCGGCCGTCGGCGCCGCCTGCCTCATGCTCGACGGGGCCTTCGCGGCTCGCCCGGCGCGCATGATGATCGCGATCTGACCCGTAATCCGGCGGGTCATAGCGCGCCGTGTCCTGATCGTTACGTCGCCGGTGGCCGCGCGACTTGCCGAGTTAGTCCATTTGATTTATAAAAGGTTCTGGCGACGCGGTGTCTCCACCCGAGCAAGGGAGCTTCCATGAAGAAACTGACGATGGCGGGCGGTCTTCTGACCGCGACCGCCCTGACCGTGGCCCTGGCCGGCTGCTCCGGCGGCAGCGGCGACGCGGGCGACGCGAACACCATCCGCGTGGCGTACCAGACCACGGCGACCTTCAACTCGATGCAGACGTTGATGGAGAACGCCAAGACGCAGTACGAGGCCGCGCACGAGGGCATGACGGTCGAGCTCGTTCCGATCCAGGCCGAGGGCGCCGACTACTACACGAAGCTCGCGCTGATGAACAAGTCGGCCAGCACCGCCCCCGACGTGCAGTACGAAGACACGTTCAAGATCCAGTCCGACGCGGCCGCCGGCTACCTGCTGCCCCTTGACGACTACCTCGCGAAGTGGGAGGACTGGTCGCAGTTCGCCGAGGGCGCCAAGCAGGCCGGCCTCGGCCCCGACGGCAAGACCTACGGCGTCTCGCTCGGCACCGACACCCGCGGCCTCTGGTACAACAAGGCCGTCTTCACCGCCGCCGGTATCCCCGTACCGTGGCAGCCGAAGACCTGGGACGACGTGCTCTCGGCCGCCGAGAAGGTCAAGTCGTCGAACCCCGACGTCATCCCCCTCAACGTCTACTCCGGCAAGACCGCCGGTGAGGCCGCGTCCATGCAGGGCCTCGAGATGCTGCTCTACGGCACCGAGGACACCCTCTACGACACCGACGCCAAGAAGTGGGTCGTCGGCAGCCAGGGCTTCAAGGACTCGCTGCAGTTCGTCTCCGACGTCTACCAGGGCGG
The DNA here is from genome assembly GCF_001424715.1 of Microbacterium sp. Leaf436. Classification (NCBI taxonomy): domain Bacteria; kingdom Bacillati; phylum Actinomycetota; class Actinomycetes; order Micrococcales; family Microbacteriaceae; genus Microbacterium; species Microbacterium sp. Leaf436. The sequence goes on along the minus strand of NZ_LMRB01000004.1, from coordinate 218,920 downwards.
CCTCGGCCCGTCGCTGCAGCAGGCGCTCGACCCCAACATCTTCACCAGCGTGACGGCCGATTGGCTGCCGTCGGGCAAGCTCGCCATGGCGCTCGACGGCTCGTGGCAGTCGGCCGCGTGGGTCGAGGGCGGCTCGGCCGCGTGGCCGGAGTGGAGCGACGCCCTCGGCATCGCCGCCATGCCGACCCAGGACGGTCAGGCTCCCGGCTCCACGAGCATGTCGGGCGGCTGGACCCTCGCGATCGGCAAGAACACCAAGAACGCCGACGCCGCGTGGGACTTCCTCTCGACCGCGGTGAACAAGGACAACGCCACCGCGTACGGCATCGACAACAGCCAGATCGCCGTGCGTGCCGACGTCGCCGAGTCGAGCGAGTACCTCGACGCGAACCCGAGCTTCAAGACCTTCTCGAGCTTCGTCGACACCACCCACTTCCGCCCCGCCACCGAGGACTACGACAAGATCTCCAACCAGATCCAGGTCGCCATGGAGGCCGTCATGACGGGCCAGTCCAGCGTCGATGACGCCGCCGCCGCCTACGACCAGGCCGTCATCGGCATCGTCGGCGAAGAGAACACCCAGCAGGGCTGATCGTGACCGCCCTGGCTTCCCCCGGGGCGACCGGAACCGGCCGGGGGTCGCGCGTGAAGACGCGCGGCCTCCGGTCGTCGGCCCGGGCGCTCCCCCTTCTGCCGGCAGCCCTGCTGCTCGCGGTGTTCCTGCTCGGCCCCATCCTGGTGTCGCTGTGGGGCTCCCTCACCAACGCCACCCTCTCGGGCTCGACGGCGGTGGACTCGCAGTTCATCGGATTCGACAACTACACCCAGCTCTTCCAGGCCCCCGACTTCCCGGTCTCGGTGATCAACACGATCGTGTTCGTGTTCTTCTCCGCCGTGATCGGTCAGAACGTGCTCGGCCTCGCTCTGGCGCTCATGATGCGCTCGGCGAACCGGGTCGTCACCGCCGTGGTCGGCACGATCGTCGTGACGGCGTGGGTGCTGCCCGAGATCGTCGCCGCGTTCGCCGCGTACGCGTTCTTCCGTGACAACGGCACGCTCAACGGCATCCTCGCGATCTTCGGTGCGGAGCCGGTGAGCTGGCTGTTCACGATGCCGGTGCTCATGATCATCTTCGCCAACATCTGGCGCGGTACGGCGTTCTCGATGATGGTCTACTCGGCCGCCCTCGCCGACGTCCCGCCCGAGATCACCGAGGCCGCCGAGGTCGACGGTGCCAGCGGCATCAAGCGCCTCTTCTTCATCACGATCCCGATGATCCGTTCGACCATCGGCACCAACTCGATGATCGTCACCCTGCAGACCCTCTCGGTCTTCACCCTGATCTTCGTCATGACCGGCGGTGGTCCGGGCAACAAGAGCACGACGCTGCCGATCCTCGCTTACCAGCAGGGTCTGAAGTTCGGCGAGCTGGGCTACGGCACGGCGATCGCGACGATCATGCTGCTCATCGGTGCGGTCTTCTCCTTCTTCTACGTCCGCGCCCTGCGCGAGGAGGTCTCGTCATGACCACCGCCACACTCCCCGAGGTGTCGGGCCGCAGCCGGGCCGCCGCCCGAGCCCCGAAGCGCACGAAGGCGTCCCTGTCGTCGCCCCGCACCCGCGTGCTGAGCTGGATCTCGAACACGCTGCTGATCGTCGTCGCCATCCTGTTCGTGGTGCCGCTCATCTGGCTGGTCACCGCCTCGCTCGACGCGCAGCCGACGCTGGCGATCAAGATGCCCGAGGTCGTCACCCTCGACAACTTCGCCGCCGTGATGAAGCCCGACCTGCTGTTCCTGCCGCTGTGGAACAGCGTGATGCTCGCCGGTGGCACCGCGATCGCGACGGTCGTGCTCGCGTCGCTGGCGGCGTACCCGCTGTCGCGCTACAAGATGCGCGTCGGAAAGCCCTTCCTCTACGCGGTGCTGTTCGGCACGTGCCTGCCGATCACGGCGATCATGGTGCCCGTCTACAGCCTGTTCGTGCAGCTGAACCTCATCGACTCGGTCGGCGGGACGATCCTGTTCCTCACCGCCAGCGCGCTGCCCATCGCGATCTGGATGATGAAGAACTTCATGGACGGCGTGCCCGTCGAGCTCGAGCACGCCGCGTGGATGGACGGCGCGGGTTCGATGCGCACGCTCGTGCAGATCGTGCTCCCGCTCATGCGCCCCGGCATCGCGGTGGTGTTCATCTTCACGTTCATCCAGGCGTGGGGGAACTTCTTCGTGCCCTTCGTGCTGCTGCTCAGCCCCGACTACCAGCCGGCCGCCGTCAGCATCTTCAACTTCTTCGGGTCGTTCGGAGCCGTGGCGTACGGCCAGCTCGCCGCGTACTCGATCGTCTACTCCCTTCCCGTCCTCGGCCTGTACGTCCTCGTGCAGCGCGGCCTCGGTGGTCCGTCGGCCCTCGCCGGCGCGGTCAAGGGCTGACCCGTCCCCCCAGACAAGGAACACTTCATGCACGACCGCACCGCGCTCATCGAGATGCGCATCGACCGCTTCATCCGCGAGCGGCTCGCCCCCGCCGTCTACCGCACCCGCGAACCCCTCGACGTCTCGGCCTGGGAGGCCCCGGGCGAGCCCGTGACCTTCGCCGAGGCCCGGGATGCCGAATACCGTCCCTTCGCCGTCGGCACGCCGTGGGGCCGGGCGTGGGGGACCACCTGGTTCGCCGTCTCGGGTCGGATCCCGACCGACTGGCGCGACGCCGCGGGCGACCTGCCCGAGGGCACGGTGGCCGAGCTGGTCATCGACCTCGGCTTCACCGCCGGCCAGAGCGGCTTCCAGTGCGAGGCCCTCGTCTGGAACCGTGACGGGGCGCCGATCAAGGGCGTCTCGCCGTTCAACAACGCCACCCCGGCGGCCCTCGACGCCGACGGCCGCGTCGACGTGCTCGTCGAGGCCGCGTCGAACCCCGACGTGGGGAGCCTCTTCACCTTCGAGCCCACGCACCTGGGCGACCTCGCCACCGCGGGCGACGCTCCTCTCTATACGCTCCGCGACATGTCGATCGGTCTGCGCGACCTCGCCGTGTGGGAGCTGCTGCAGGACTTCCGTCTGCTGCAGGGCCTGCTCGCCGAGCTCGACGCGACTTCCGCGCGCCGCGCGACCCTGCTGCAGGGCATGGATGCCGCGATCGACGCGGTCGATCCCGACGACGTCGCGGGCACGGCCCCGGCCGCCCGCGAGGTGCTCGCTCCGCTGATGGCCGCGCCCGCGGCATCCAGTGCGCACGTGCTGCACGCCGTCGGCCACGCCCACATCGACTCGGCCTGGCTCTGGCCGGTGCGCGAGACCGCCCGCAAGGTCTCGCGCACGTTCAGCAACGTGCTCTCGCTCATGGACGAGGACCCCGAGTTCGTGTTCGCGAGCTCGTCGGCTCAGCAGTTCGCCTGGATGAAGGAGCACTACCCGGCCCTCTGGGAGCGGCTGAAGGCCCGCGTCGCCGAGGGGCGCTTCGTGCCCGTGGGCGGCATGTGGGTCGAGTCCGACACCAACATGGTGGGTGGCGAGGCCATGGCCCGTCAGTTCGTCGAGGGCAAGACGTTCTTCCTCGACGAGTTCGGCATCGACACCGAAGAGGTGTGGCTCCCCGACTCGTTCGGTTACAGCGGCGCGCTGCCGCAGATCATGAAGGCCGCGGGGGCCCGCTGGTTCCTCACGCAGAAGATCTCGTGGAACGAGACCAACCGCATCCCGCACCACACCTTCCGCTGGGAGGGCATCGACGGCTCGCGCATCTTCACCCACTTCCCGCCGGTCGACAAGTACAACTCCGAGGTGACCGCCGCCGACCTCGCGCACGCCGAGCGCAACTTCGCCGACAAGGGCCGCGCCCGCACCTCGCTGCTTCCTTACGGCTTCGGCGACGGCGGCGGCGGACCCACCCGCGAGATGACCGCGACGATCGCCCGCACGCACTCGCTCGAGGGTGCGCCGATCGTGAAGCACTCCACCCCGCGGGAGTTCTTCGAGACGGCCGAGGCCGAGTACGCCGACCCGGCCGTCTGGGCGGGGGAGCTGTACCTCGAGTTCCACCGCGGCACCTACACCAGCCAGCTCCGCACCAAGCAGGGCAACCGTCGCAGCGAGCACCTGCTGCGCGAGGCGGAGCTGTGGGCGGCGACCGCGACCGTGCGCACGGGAGCCGCCTACCCGGCCGAGACGTTCCAGCGGCTGTGGCGTCTGGTGCTGCTGCAGCAGTTCCACGACATCCTGCCCGGCACCTCGATCGCCTGGGTGCACCGCGACGCCGAGCGCAACTACGACGCGATCGCCGCCGAGCTCGAACAGGTCATCGCCGACAGCCTCCGCGCCCTCGTGGGCACCGGCGACCGCGCGGTCGTGGCCAACGCCGCCCCGCACCGTCGCGCCGGCGCCCCCGCGCTCGCGATCGCCCCCGTCACGCCCGCGGGCGACGTCGCCCCGCGCGCCGCGGGCGAGGCGTTCGTGCTCGACAACGGCATCGTGCGCGCCGAGATCGACGGCCGGGGCCTGATCGTCTCGCTCGTGGATCTGGCATCCGGCCGTGAGGTCGTCCCGGCGGGGCAGGTGGCGGGACTGTTCGAGGTGTTCCGTGACACGCCCACCCAGTGGGACGCGTGGGACATCGACGAGACGTACCGCCGACACGTCACGCCCCTCGACGCGGCCGACAGCGTACGCATCGAGGGCGACGCCCTCGTCGTCGAGCGATCCTTCGGCGAATCGACTCTCGTCACGCGCATCGCGCTCGGCGAGGGGGCGCGCACCGTGCGTCTGTCGCTCGACGTCGACTGGCACGAGCAGCAGAAGCTGCTCAAGCTCGGCGTCCCCGTCGACGTGCACACCGACCGCGCGGCATCCGAGATCCAGTTCGGGCACATCGTGCGCCCGACCCACACGAACACGTCGTGGGATGCCGCGCGTTTCGAGACCGCCGCGCACCGCTGGGTGCGTGTCGCCGAGCCCGGCTTCGGCGTCGCGGTGACGAACGACTCCACGTACGGCCACGACATCACGCGGCACGAGCGGGCGGCGGGCGGCACGTACTCGCTGGTGCGCCTGTCGATCATCCGCTCGGCGGTCTTCCCCGACCCGGGTCAGGACCAGGGCGCGCATCACCTCGAGGTGGGTATCGTCATCGGCGCCGACGTGGTCGACGCGGTGGCCGAGGGCTACCGCACCAACCTGCCGGCCCGCGTCGTGGCCGACGCGGCCGAGGAGTCGGTCGCCCCGCTCGTCGCGATCGACGAGCCCGGCGTGGTCGTCGAGGCGGTCAAGCTCGCGCAGGACGGCTCGGGAGACGTGATCGTCCGCCTGTACGAGGCCCTCGGGCAGCGCTCGCACGCGCGGCTCGAGGCGGGGTTCGAGGTCGACGGCGTCATCGAGACCGATCTGCTCGAACGCGAGACCGACGCCGTCGCGGTGGCGAACGTCGCGGGCGGCGCGGTCGAGCTCGACCTGCGCCCCTTCCAGCTGGTGACGCTGCGGCTGAAGCGCTGACGACGGGCGCCGTCGGGCGCGAGAGAGACGCGGTGCGGCCGGGGTGCGAGATGCCCCCGGCCGCATCGTTCGTTTCGCGGGTGCCCTGCCGGGGCGGTGGGGGTGACCACGAGCGCCCGTTCCGGTCGGGTAAGCTGTACACGGCTCTCCGCGTGGCGGTATCCCGGCCAACTCCCCCAGGACGGAAACGTAGCAAGGGTAACCAGGCTCTACCGGGTGCGCGGAGGGTCTTTTCTTTTGCCCCGACGTCCGCGTGACGTCTCGTCTCAAGCCCGGGCGAAGGGCCCGTCGAGCACCGCCCACTGCAGCAGCAGGATGGTCTTGGCATCCTGGATCGCACCGTCGCGGATCATCGACAGGGCGTGATCGATGTCGTACTCGAAAATCTCGATCTCTTCGCCCTCCTCGATCAGACCCCCGTGTGCGCCGACTCCGCTCGCGCCGTCGTAGGGGGCGGCGAAGAAGTGCAGGCGCTCGGTGACGGAGCCGGGGCTCATGTAGACGTCGAACACGTGCTGCACCTCGGCGACCCGCACCCCGGTCTCTTCCTCAGCCTCGCGCCGGATCGCGGTGACGGGGTCGTCGTCGTCGAGGAGCCCCGCCGCGGTCTCGATCAGCATCCCGTCGGGGTGGTCGTTGACGTACACGGGGTAGCGGAACTGCCGGGTGAGCAGCACCGTGCGCCGTGAGGGGTCGAACAGCAGGATCGTCGCCCCGTTTCCGCGGTCGTAGGTCTCTCGCGTCTGGGTGGACCACTCGCCGCGGTCGTCGCGGTAGCGGAAGGTCGTCGCGCGCAGCACGTGCCACCCGGCGGCGAGGAGCTCCACGTCGGTGACCTGCACGCGGGGGTTGCGGTCGAGGTCGCGTCCGGTGAGGTGCAGGCCCGTGCGGCCGCGGTGGTCGGGGGCGGTGGTGCCGGGGTGTGCGGGGGAGAGATCAGCCATGATTCGGAACGATAATGCAGAAACGTGAAAGAATGCGAAGCGTGTTGCTCCCCGCCGCTCGCAGAGACGCCCTGCTCGACCGCCTGCGCCGGGACGGTCGCCTCGTCGTGAAAGACGTCGCGCTCGACCTCGGCCTCTCCGAGGACAGCATCCGTCGCGACCTCCGCGAACTGGATGCCGCGGGCCTCGCCGTGCGCGTCTACGGCGGTGCCCTTCCGGCTTCGCCGGCAGTCGCCGACTACGACACCCGCGCCCGTGTCGCCCGAGACAGCAAGACGCGCGTGGCCGAGGCCGCGGTGGCCCTGATCGAACCCGGCGCCACCGTGCTGCTCGACGGCGGCACGACGACGCTCGCGCTCGTCGACGCGCTGCCCCGCACGTTCGCTGGCACGCTCATCACGCACTCGCCCACGATCGCGGCGGCGCTGCTGCACCACGACGCCGAGGTCGTCATGCTCGGCGGGCGCCTCTTCAAACATTCCGCCGTGGCGTGCGGGGCTGCGGCCGCGGAGTCCGCCCGGGGGATCAGCGCCGACGTGTTCTTCCTCGGCGTCACGGGCGTCCACCCCTCGGCGGGATTCACCACCGGCGACGCCGACGAGGCGGCGATGAAACGCGTGCTCGCCGAGCGGGCCGCCGAGACGTTCGTGCTCGCGAGCGAAGAGAAGCTCGGCGCGGCCTCGCGATTCGGCATCCTCCCCCTCGACGCGGTGGCGGGAGTGGTCGCCGATCTCGATGGCGACGCGGTCCTCGCCGACGAGCTGACCCGGGCGGGCGCGCGGCTGATCGGCACGGGGGCGCGCCGCGAGACCTGAGCGGGCGAATCCCGATCACTCGACGCCGAAGCAACCCCGGTGCGATGTCCCCGGGCCGCAATAGGCTGGCTGCGTGACGCAGAGCATCTACATCACGTCCGCCGAGGGGCACTCGGGCAAATCCTCCGTCGCGCTCGGAGTGCTCGACGCACTCAGCCGCGTCACTCCGCGCGCGGGGGTGTTCCGGCCCATCGCGCGATCCACCGCCGAGCGCGACTACGTGCTCGAGATGCTGCTCGACCACGACAGCGTCGACCTGGCGTACGACGACTGCGTCGGCGTCACCTACGACGACGTGCGCGACGACGCCGACGCCGCGCTCGCCCGCATCGTCGAGCGCTACAAGGCCGTCGAGGCCCAGTGCGACGCCGTCGTCATCATCGGCAGCGACTACACCGACGTCGGCAGCCCCGCCGAGCTCGCCTACAACGCGCGTATCGCCGCCAACCTCGGCGCACCGGTGCTGCTGGTTCTCGGCGGTCGCGCGCAGCAGGGCCACAGCGAGACCCTGGGCCTGTCGGTCGCGCGCACCCCTCAAGAGGTCGGGCAGATCGCCTCGCTGGCGATCTCCGAACTGCAGCACGAGCGCGCCGCCCTGTTCGCGGTCATCGCGAATCGCGCCGACGCCGACCGGCTCGACGAGGTCGTGGCATCCGTCCGCCAGGTCGTCGACGCAGCGCACGTGGCAGACACCGCCGAGCGGCGCCGCGTGCCGGTCTGGGCCCTGCCCGAAGACCGCTTCCTCATCGCCCCGTCGGTGCGGGGCGTGCTGCGCTCGGTCGAGGGCGAGCTGATCAAGGGCGATCCGGCCCTGCTCACCCGCGAGGTGCTGGGTGTCGTCGTCGCCGGCATGTCGATGGTCAACGTGCTGCCCCGGCTGAAAGAGTCCGCGGTCGTCGTGATCCCCGCCGACCGCTCCGAAGTGCTGCTCGCCGCCCTGCTCGCCAACGCGTCGGGCACCTTCCCCTCCCTCGCCGGCATCGTGCTCAACGGCGGGTTCGAGCTGCCCGACGCGATCGTTCGTCTCATCGACGGTCTCGGCTCGCCGCTGCCGATCATCGCCACCGACCTCGGTACGTACGACACGGCCGTGCGCATCATGAACACCCGCGGGCGCCTGGCCGCCGACTCGCAGCACCGGTACGACACGGCGCTGGCGCTGTTCGAGCGTCACGTCGACACCGAGCTGCTCACGAGCGAGCTCGGCGTCGCGCGCCCGAGCGTCGTCACCCCGCTCATGTTCGAGTACGGCCTGGTCGACCGCGCGCGCACCGACCGCCGCCGCATCGTGCTGCCCGAGGGCACCGACGATCGCGTGCTCCGCGCCGCCGCCACCGTGCTCGCGCGCGGCATCGCCGATCTCACCATCCTCGGTGAACCCATCGAGGTGCGCGGGCGGGCCATCGAGCTCGGCATCGACATCCGCGACGCCGAGGTGCTCAGCCCCTTCGACGCGGTGCACGTCGAGAAATTCGCCACCGAGTACGCACGGCTCCGCGCGCACAAGGGCGTCACCCACGCGCAGGCCGCCGACACCGTCACCGACGTGTCGTACTTCGGCACGCTGATGGTGCACCTGGGCCTGGCCGACGGCATGGTCTCGGGTGCCGCGCACACGACCGCTCACACGATCCGCCCCGCGTTCGAGATCATCAAGACCGCCCCCGGCGTCTCGGTCGTCTCGAGCGTGTTCCTCATGGCGCTCGCCGACCGCGTGCTCGTCTACGGCGACTGCGCCGTCATCCCCGATCCCACCAGCGAGCAGCTCGCCGACATCGCCGTGTCGTCGGCCGCGACCGCCGAGCAGTTCGGCATCGAGCCGCGCGTGGCGATGCTGTCGTACTCGACCGGCGAGTCGGGCACCGGCGCCGACGTCGAGAAGGTGCGCACCGCCACGGCCCTCGTGCGCGAGCGAGCCCCCGAGCTTCTCGTCGAGGGCCCGATCCAGTACGACGCCGCCGCCGACGCCGCCGTCGCCCAGGCCAAGATGCCCGGATCCGAGGTCGCGGGCCGCGCGACCGTGTTCGTCTTCCCCGATCTGAACACCGGCAACAACACCTACAAGGCCGTGCAGCGCTCGGCCGGAGCCGTTGCGATCGGCCCCGTGCTGCAGGGTCTCAACAAGCCCATCAACGACCTGTCGCGCGGCGCCCTCGTCGACGACATCGTCAACACGATCGCCATCACCGCGATCCAGGCCCAGGGGAGCCCCGCGTGAGTGTCGTACTGGTCGTCAACAGCGGTTCGTCGTCGTTCAAGTACCAGTTGCTCGACATGGAGCACGAGCAGGTGCTCGCCTCGGGACTGGTGGAGCGCATCGGCGAGCCTCCGACGGGTCCGGGGACCGGCGGAGTCGCCCAGCACACCGTGAAGGCGGCGGCCCTGGCCGCCGTCGACGGCCCCGCCCCCGCGGTGACCGACGCCACCTTCACCATCGAGCGCGAGATCCCCGACCACACGGCGGGCTTCGCCGTCATGCTCGAGGCGTTCGCGGCGCACGGACCCTCGCTCACGCAGCGCCCGCCCGTCGCCGTCGGCCACCGGGTGGTGCACGGGGGCGCGCGCTTCTTCGAGCCGACGGTCATCACGCCCCTCGTCGAGATCAACATCGATGAGCTCTCGGTGCTCGCGCCCCTGCACAACCCCGCCAATCTCGCGGGCATCGTGGCGGCCAAGAAGGCCTTCCCCGATGTGCCGCACGTCGCCGTCTTCGACACCGCGTTCCACCAGTCGCTGGCGCCCGAGGCGTACACCTACGCCATCGACCGCGAGGTCGCCGAGGCCCACCGCATCCGCCGCTACGGGTTCCACGGCACGAGCCACAAGTTCGTCAGCGAGTCGGCGGCGGCCTTCCTCGGCCGCCCGCTCGGTGAGCTCAAGCAGATCGTCTTCCACCTCGGCAACGGTGCGTCGGCCGCCGCGATCGAAGGCGGTCGCTCGGTCGACACCTCGATGGGCCTGACCCCCCTCGAGGGTCTGGTGATGGGCACGCGGTCGGGCGATCTCGATCCCGCGGTGCTGTTCCAGCTGGCCCGCCGTGCCGACATGTCGATCGCCGATCTCGACACCCTGCTCAACAAGCAGTCGGGGCTCAAGGGGCTCGCCGGCGTCAGCGACATGCGCGACATCGGCGAGCGACGGGATGCCGGTGACCCGGCCGCCCAGCTGGCCTTCGACGTCTACATCCACCGGCTCCGCGCGTACGCCGGTGCCTACCTGGCGCAGCTCGACGGCGTCGACGTCATCTCGTTCACCGCCGGGGTGGGCGAGAACTCCTTCCGCGTGCGCGAAGAGGCGATGGCCACCCTGGGCTTCGCCGGCGTCGAGATCGACCCCGAGCGCAACGCGCGGCGCGAGCGCGGCATCCGTCGAATCTCCTCCGACGCCTCGCGCGTCGAGGTGCTCGTGGTTCCCACCGACGAAGAGCTCGAGATCGCCCGCCAGACCCTGTCGGTCACCTCCTGAGTCACCCCTCGCCGCTACGCTGATCACCGCGGCGCCAGGGGCGGCCGTTCGCCCTCTTCGCCGATTCGGAGCCCGCCATGACCGACACCTCCACGTTGCCCGATCTCACCGCCTACGACGCGGTGCTGTTCGACCTCGACGGAGTGCTCACGCCCACGGCCGAAGTGCACATGCGCGCGTGGAAAGAGATGTTCGACGAGCTGTTCGCCGTGTGGAAGATCGAGCCGGCGTACACCGATCGCGACTACTTCGAGTACGTAGACGGCAAGAAGCGCTACGACGGCGTCGCCAGTCTGCTGCGCAGCCGTGACGTCGAGGTGCCGTGGGGCGATCCGTCGGACGACCCGTCCGAAGACACCGTGTGCGGCGTCGGCAACCGCAAGAACGCCGTGTTCTCACGCATCCTCCGCGCGGAGGGCATTGCTCCCTACCCCGGCTCGGTCGCGCTGCTCGACGTGCTCGAGACCGCGGGCATCCCCGTTGCCGTCGTGTCGAGTTCGAAGAACGCGGTCGAGGTGCTCGAGGCCGCGGGCCTGCGCGAGAGGTTCCCCGTCGTCATGGACGGCATGGTCGCCGAGCGCGACCACCTGGCGTCCAAGCCGGCCCCCGACGTGTTCGCCGAGGCCGCGCGCATGCTCGGCGTCGACCCGGCCCGGTCGGTCGCCGTCGAAGACGCGCTCAGCGGCGTGCGCTCCGCCGTCGCGGCCGGATACACCGTCGTCGTGGGCGTCGATCGCGGCGTCGGAGCCGAGGACCTCGCCGCAGCAGGCGCCACGGTGGTCGTCGACGACCTCGCCGCGTTCGTAGACTGAGCCGTCGCCACCCGCGACGCCCCCACCGTCGTCCCCACGACGAACCCGAGCTCCACCCGCGCGAACGGCATGCCGCCCTCACGCGGAGACCCGAACCCGCCACCGGAAGGCATGCCCCGATGATCGATCGCGATCGCTTCCCCATCGACGAATGGCGCCTCGTCGAAACCGAGTTCTCGCTCGACGACGTCGGCGTCACCGAGACCCTCTTCGCCCTCGGCAACGGCTACCTGGGCCTGCGCGGCAACTCCATCGAGGGCCGCTTCGCCCTCGAGCAGGGGACCTTCATCAACGGGTTCCACGAGACGTTCCCGATCCGTCACGCCGAGCAGGCCTACGGCTTCGCCGAGGTCGGGCAGACGATCATCAACGCGCCGGATGCCAAGGTCATGCGCGTCTACGTCGACGACGAGCCGCTGTCGCTCGACGTCGCCGACGTGCGCGAGTACGAGCGCGTGCTCGACATGCGCCAGGGGATCCTGCGTCGAACCCTGCTCTGGGTCACCCCCTCGGGCAAGCACGTGCGCATCGAAGACGACCGTTTCGTGTCGTTCGACGAGAAGCACCTCGCGGTGCTGCGTCTCACGGTGACCGTGCTCGACGCCGACGCACCCGTCACCGTCAGCAGCCAGCTGCTGAACCGTCAGGACGGCGAGGGCATCTACGGCGGCTCGCCGATGGCATCCAAGCAGTCCGGTTTCGACCCGCGTAAGACCGAGAAGCTCAGCGACCGTGTGCTGCAGCCGCGCGAGTACTGGCAGGACGGCAACCGTTCCGCGCTCAGCTACGAGGTCACCGAGTCGAACATGACGCTGGCCGTCATCGCCGACCACCTGGTCGACACCGAGAACGACTACACCGCGCGTCAGCTCATCGAGCCCGACATCGCCAAGAACGTCTTCCGGGTGCACGCGCGCGCGGGGGTGCCCACCACGATCACCAAGCTGGTGAGCTACCACTCCTCACGCGGCGTGCCCACGGGGGAGCTGCTCGACCGGTGCCGCCGCACCCTCGACCGCGCGGTAGAGACCGGCATCGACAAGCTCATCGAGAAGCAGATCGCCTGGTACGCCGACTTCTGGGAGCGCTCCGACGTGCGGATCGGCGGTCACGGCGACCTGCAGCAGGCCACCCGCTGGTGCCTGTTCCAGCTCGCCCAGGCGGCGGCGCGCGCCGACGGCCAGGGAGTCCCCGCCAAGGGCGTGACCGGGTCGGGCTACAGCGGCCACTACTTCTGGGACACCGAGGTCTACGTGCTGCCGTTCCTGGCGTACACGTCGCCGCAGTGGGCCCGCAACGCCCTGCGCATGCGATACCTGATGCTTCCGGCTGCGCGCAAGCGCGCGCACCAGCTGAACGAGGCCGGGGCGCTGTTCCCGTGGCGCACGATCAACGGCGAGGAGGCCTCGGCGTACTACGCCGCCGGCACCGCGCAGTACCACATCAACGCCGACGTCGCCTTCGCGCTGGCGAAGTACGTGCGCGCGACGGGTGACGAGGAGTTCCTCGCCCGCGAGGGCGTGGACATCGCCGTCGACACGGCGCGGCTGTGGTCGACGCTGGGCTTCTGGCGCTCCAGCGACTCCGCCGAAGACGGTGAGCAGGACTCGTTCCACATCCACGGTGTGACGGGTCCCGACGAGTACACCACCGTCGTCAACGACAACCTCTTCACCAACGTCATGGCCCGCTTCAACCTGCGCTTCGCCGCGCGGACGGTGCGCGACCTCGCCGACAACAACCCCGACGCGTACGCCCACATGGCCGACCGCATGAACCTCGACCCCTCCGAGCCCGAGCGGTGGGAGCGCGCCGCCGAGGCGATGCACATCCCCTTCAGCCCGGCCCTCGGCATCCATCCGCAAGACGCCGTGTTCCTCGAGCGCGAGATCTGGGACCTCGAGAACACCCCGCCCGACCAGCGTCCCCTGCTGCTGCACTTCCACCCGCTGGTCATCTACCGCTACCAGGTGCTCAAGCAGGCCGATGTGGTGCTGGCGCTGTTCCTGCAGGGCAATCACTTCACGGATGCCGAGAAGCTCGCCGACTTCGAGTACTACGACCCGCTGACCACCGGTGACTCCACGCTGTCGGCGGTCGTGCAGTCGATCCTCGCCGCCGAGGTGGGGTACCAGGACCTGGCGCTGGAGTACTTCCGTCAGGCCGCGTTCGTCGACCTCGGCGACCTGCACCACAACGCCTCCGACGGTGTGCATGTGGCGTCGGCCGGTGGCGTGTGGACGGCGCTCGTCAGCGGCTTCGGCGGCATGCGCGACCACTTCGGACTGCTGACGTTCGACCCGCGCCTGCCCGCCGACTGGCCCGAGCTGTCGTACGTGCTGCACTGGCACGGCACTCGACTCAACGTCACCGTCACCGCCGATGCGCTCACGTTGCGCGCCGGGCACGAGGGCGACCCCGTCACCTTCGCCGTTCGCGGCGTCGACTACACCGTCGCGCCCGGCGCCACCGTGCGGGTGACCCTGCACGGACAGGGCCCGGTGCGCCCGGGACGCCCCTCGATCCGTCAGCTCGAGGGTTCGGTGCGCGAGGACGGCACGCTGCTGTCGGCCTCGGTGCCGATCGTCACGGCGACGATCCCGGTCCTGAACGACGACGACGCCCCCATCGCGGTCGGCCTCGACGGAGGTTTCTGACCCGCGCGCACGCGGCGGCTCCCTATGCGGGGGTCGCCGCGTGCGGCGTTTCCGGCGTGCCGGGTCTCCGGCCGTGAGGGGCGGGTGGTCGGGCCGCGAGGTGCGGGTGGCCGCGGATGAGCGGGAACATGCCCGCGCCCGTGAGGGGCGGAGGGTCGGGGACCGGGGGAGGACCTGGGTGCCCGTGGCATCCTCCGCTCGTCCCTCGTCCTCCCCTCGCCCCGCGTCGCTGCTCCTTCGCGCCCCGCGCGGTCGCTGTGCCTGCGCTCGCGGCGCGCTGTCGAGGTTTCGAACCCCGACGGACGAGGCCGCGGAGGCGATGTCGGAGGTACGCCGTAGGCTGTTCGGGTGACGACAGCCCTGTACCGCCGATACCGCCCGCAGGCGTTCGGCGAGATGATCGGGCAGTCCCAGGTGACCGACCCGCTCATGACCGCCCTGCGCAGCGACCGGGTCGGCCACGCCTACCTGTTCTCGGGTCCGCGCGGGTGCGGAAAGACCACCTCGGCCCGCATTCTCGCCCGCTGCCTCAACTGCGCGGCCGGTCCCACCGACACCCCGTGCGGCGTCTGCGACAGCTGCGTCGAGCTCGGTCGCGGCGGGGGAGGGTCGCTCGACGTCGTCGAGATCGACGCGGCCAGCCACAACGGTGTCGACGACGCGCGCGACCTGCGCGAACGCGCCATCTTCGCGCCGGCCCGCGATCGCTTCAAGATCTTCATCCTCGACGAGGCCCACATGGTCACGCAGCAGGGCTTCAACGCTCTGCTCAAGCTCGTCGAAGAACCCCCCGCGCACGTGAAGTTCATCTTCGCCACCACCGAGCCCGAGAAGGTCCTCGGGACCATCCGCTCGCGCACGCACCACTACCCGTTCCGGCTCGTTCCGCCGGCGGCCATGCTCGAGTACGTCCAAGAACTCTGCGAGACCGAGGGCGTCGCCGTCGAGGCCGGAGTCCTGCCTCTCGTCGTCCGAGCCGGCGGGGGATCCCCGCGTGACACGCTCTCGCTGCTCGATCAGCTCATCGCGGGGTCCGACCCCTCGACGGGGTCCGAGACCGCGCAGGCCGGACAAGTGCTCGTGCGGTACGAACGCGCCGTCGCCCTGCTGGGGTACACCCACTCAGAGCTGCTCGACGAGGTCGTCGACGCGTTCGCCGCGAACGACGGCGCCGGCGCCTTCGCCTCCATCGACCGCGTCGTGCAGACCGGCCAAGACCCCCGGCGCTTCGTCGACGATCTGCTCGAGCGCCTTCGCGATCTGATCATCGTCGCCGCCACCGGGGCCGGAGCCGCGGCCGTCCTGCGCGGCGTCCCCGATGACGAGCTCGAGCGCATGTCGCGTCAGGCCACCGCTTTCGGTACCGCGCGTCTGTCGCGCACGGCCGACCTCGTCGTCGCCGCCCTCGACGAGATGACGGGGGCCACGTCACCGCGTCTGCAGCTCGAGCTGTTGGTCGCGCGCGTGCTCACCCACGCCGGGGTGTCGCAGGGGACGTCTCCCGCCACCGCGCACGACGTCGAAGCCTCGCGCACCTCCGCACCGGCGACGGGGCGTCCCGCCTCGCCGGCGGGCGAGATCGCCGCGCCGGCTGCTTCCCAGTCGCCTGCCGCTCAATCGCCTGCCGCTCCGCGCGTTGCGTCGCCGGGTGCGGCGTCGCCCCGCGTCGCTTCTCCGGGCGCATCCGCGCCGGGGGTCGCGAACCCCGGCACCGCCTCGTCGGGAGCCGTCGCAGCTCCCACGCGCGTCACCGCGCCGGTGGCCGCACCGGGCATCGCGTCACCCGGCATCGCCTCGCCGAACGTCGCGTCGCCGGGCATCGCGTCGCCGGGCATCGCCTCACCCAGCGTCGCGTCGTCGGGAGTCGCATCGCCGACGGTCGCCGCGCCCGGATCCGCGGCACCCGCCGTCGCGTCGCCGGGGGCCGCGCAGCCGCCGCGTTCCACCCCGACCCCGGCGCCCGCGTCGAACACGTCCGACGATGACGCGCCGCCGCCGTTCACCGACGACGATGCTCCTCCGCCCTACGGCGACGACGACGGTGCGCCGGTCGACACCGGGTCGTTCCGGTCCGGTGCTCGTTCGGGAGCAGGTCGCCCGACGGCTTCGGCTTCGAGCACGGCCCCCGCGGCCGAAACCGAGGAGCCGGTGACGTCCCGTCCGACGGCGGCCGCCAGCTCGCCGCCCGCGGCGGCGTCCGACACCATGTCACCTTCGTCCGCCGGGTCGCGCCCCGCGCCGGCCGAAGAGGCGCACCCGTTCGACACGGCGCCGACTGCCGCCGATGACGCGTCCGACGTCGACGCGTTCCCGGCCGCCCCCACCGACACCGGTTCGGCCGACGCGGCGGATGCTCCCGCGGTGGATGCTCTCGCGGCGGATGCTCCTGCGGCGGATGCTCCCGCGACGGAAGCCCCCGCGACGGATGCTCCCGCGACCGAAGCCCCTACGGCGGAACCTCCCGCGCAGACGGAACCTGCAACGGATGCCCTCACGGCGGACGCCCCGGACGCCTCGGCGGCCCCCGAGGCATCGCCGCTCGAACCGTCGGCCCCCACCCTGCCGGCCACGCCCGTCGGGCCGATCGAGCTGGGCCACGTGCGTGACGCGTGGCCCGAAGTGCTCGGCCAGCTCGAGGTGGCGAGCCGCTCGTCGTGGCTGGTGGTCTCGACGTCGACCGTCGCCGCCTTCGACGACGATGTGCTCACGCTGTCGTTCCGCACGGCGAGCGACCTGGGCGCCTTCAAGACGCGAACCCCCGAGGGAGGCCCGAGCGAAGACCTCCGCCAGGCCATCCAGGCCGTGCTGGGCGTGCGGGTGAAGTACCTCGCCCGTCTCGAGGGCGACGCGCCCGGAGCCGGTGGTACGGGTCCGGGACGCCCCGGAGGACCCTCCCTTGGCCCTGCGAGCCCTCCGCCCCCGTCGGCGAGCCCGTCGGGCGCGCGGTCGTCGGCGCCGTACGCGTCATCGGTCACCGAGTGGGCCGTCGCTCCCATCCCCACGTCCGGTGGTGCCGCCCCCGAGGCGCGGCGTGCGCCGATCGCCCCGACCACGGCTCTCGCCGTCGACGACGAACCGGCCGACGCGGCGGGCTCGGCTGAGGCGGTCGTCGTTCGCGAGGGTGCCGTCCTTCCCCCGCGCGATGTCGTGGCCTCCGTTCCGGCCCCCGACGAGGTCGACGACGACGACGTCATCCCGCCCGCCGACGAGGTCGAGGCGCCACTGCCGCCCGTCGTCGTGCCGCGCATGGCACCGCTCGGTGGTGGCGTCCAGCGCTACGGCGAGGCGGTCGTCCGCCAGATGCTCAGCGCCACCTACGTGCGCGACGAGCCCTACGAGCCCCCGACGAGGTTCAACTGATGTACGACGGAATCGTTCAAGACCTGATCGACGAGTTCGGACGCCTGCCCGGCATCGGGCCCAAGTCGGCCCAGCGCATCGCGTTCCACATCCTGCAGTCGCCCTCGTTCGACGTGTCGCGACTGTCGACGCTGCTCGGTGAAATCCGTGACAAGGTCAAGTTCTGCGAGATCTGCGGCAACGTCTCCGAACAGGACCGCTGCTCAATCTGTCGCGACCCGCGGCGCAACCCGGCGCTGATCTGCGTCGTCGAAGACGCCAAGGACGTCTCCGCGATCGAGCGCACCCGTGAGTTCCGTGGTTTGTACCATGTGCTCGGGGGCGCGATCAGCCCGATCGCCGGCATCGGTCCCGACGACCTGCGCGTCACGCAGCTCATGCAGCGTCTCGCCGACGGAACGGTGCAAGAGGTCATCCTCGCCACCAACCCCAACCTCGAGGGCGAAGCCACCGCCACGTACCTCAGTCGGCTGCTGCACACCCTCGAAATCCGCGTCACGCGTCTCGCCTCCGGCCTGCCCGTCGGCGGCGACCTCGAGTACGCCGACGAGGTCACCCTCGGTCGCGCCTTCGAGGGCCGCCGCACGCTCTGACCGCGGCCAGCCGCACGCTCTGACCGAGGGCCGCCGCACGCTCTGACTGCTGCCGCCCGACCCGCGCGACGCGGCGGCGCCTACCGCCGCGTCCGCGAACGCGCCCGCACGACACTCGACAACGTCGCCCGCAACGGCTGCCCCAGGTAGATGCCCAGCGAGGCCCCCACGGCCAGGGCGATACCGATCGTGGCCGCCCCGGCCAGGGTGGTGACGCCCGTCATGAGCACGGCCGGGTCGTCGCCCGACTCGACGATGCCGAGCAGTCCGCGAAAGACCGCGGCACCGGGGACGAGGGGCAGGATCGCCGCCGTCGTGATCGCCACCGAGGGCACGTGCAGGCGATAGGCGACCACGATCCCGATGAAGCTTCCGATAAAAGCGCCCAGCCCGCTGGCCGCCGCCACCTCGAACCCGAGGGTCGAGGCGCCCACGTACCCGGCCCAGGCCACCAGGCTGAGAGCTGCGCTGACGACGATGATGCGCGCGCCGGCGCCGTTGAAGACGGCCACGGCGATGGCGATGACCGCGGCGCCGATGAACTGCACGGTGACGGGGCCCAGCGGCAGGGCGTTCGACGGCGGCGACATCCCGAGTCCGATCACCCGCACGGTCTCGAGGCCCGCGAGGATGCCGAGCACCACGCCGAGCGTCTGCGTGGTGAGTTCGAGGATGCGCCCGGTCGCGGTCAGCGCGAATCCGTCGATGGCATCCTGGGCCGCGCCGACCACGGTGAGCCCGGCGAGCATGAGCACGATCCCGGATGCCACGATCACCGACGGGCGGATCGCCGCGGCGGCGTCGAGCCCGGTGTACTGCAGCAGCGGTGACAGCGCGGCGACGACGGTGAGCACGAAACCCCCGGCGATCTGCGCGAAGAAGTAGGGCACGCGCGCGCGGGCCATCAGGTGCTGGGTCGTGGCCGCCAGCGCGGCCGCGATGAACGACAGCACGAGGGCGAGCCAGTTCGCCCCGAACATGATGGCGACGCCGGCCGCGAGCGACGCCTGCGAGGCGATGACGATCGCGGGGCGGTACCGGAACGGCAGACGCCGGATGGCGCGGCACCGGCTGATGGCATCATCGAGCGCCAGCCCGCCCGTGATCTCGGTGATGAGTGCCTGCAGGCGCTGGAGCTTGGCGTGGTCGGGCACCGATCCGCGCACCACGCGCAGCAGCGTCGTCGGGCGGCTCGCCCCCGGCCGACTGTGCGCGATCGTGATCGAGTTGTAGGTGACGTCGACGTGCACCGGGTCGAGTCCGTACGCGCCGCAGACCCGCACGATCGTCAGCGTCACCTCGCTGGCGGGCGCCCCGACGACGAGCATGGTCTCGCCGATGCGGATCGCGAGGTCGAGGATGCGCGTCGACAGCGCCTCGTCGATGACGGGCAGCAGCTGCGTGTCGGGGCTCGCCTCGTCGTCGGTGTGCACGAGACGGCGAAGCGACGACAGCAGTCGACGCGAGGTGGGGGACAACCGCGGGCCTCCAGGAACACGAACCGGGCGGGAGGGCTCGATCCTATCCGCGCGGGGCTGGGTGCACGCATGACGGGGGCGGCATGCGGCCGCCCCTAGGATGGGTCCTCGGGCGCGGCATCCGAGCGCCCCGTCGTGGCATCCCGACGCCCGACCCATCCGGGAGTTCCTCTTATGGCGCTGATCGTCCAGAAGTACGGCGGTTCCTCCGTCGCCGATGCCGAGAGCATCAAGCGGGTCGCGAAACGCATCGTCGACACGCGTCGCGCCGGTCACGAGGTCGTCGTCGCCGTCAGCGCCATGGGCGACACGACCGACGAACTGCTCGATCTGGCGAACCAGGTCGCGCCGATCCCCGCCCCCCGCGAGCTCGACATGCTGCTCTCCAGCGGTGAGCGCATCTCGATGGCGCTGCTGGCGATGGCGATCCACTCGATGGGCTTCGAAGCGCGCTCCTTCACCGGCAGCCAGGCGGGCATGATCACGGATGCCACGCACGGCGCCGCCCGCATCGTCGACGTCACCCCCGTGCGCTTGCGCGAAGCCCTCGACGAGGGGGCGATCGTCATCGTCGCCGGTTTCCAGGGCTTCAACCGCGACACCCGCGACATCACCACCCTCGGCCGTGGCGGCTCCGACACGACCGCCGTCGCGCTCGCCGCCGCCCTGAAGGCCGACGTGTGCGAGATCTACAGCGACGTCGACGGCATCTTCACCGCCGACCCGCGCGTCGTGCCGCTGGCCCGCAAGCTCGACCGCGTGGGCAGCGAAGAGATGCTCGAGCTCGCCGCCAACGGCGCGAAGGTGCTCTACATCCGCGCCGTCGAGTACGCCCGCCGTCACGGCGTGCTGATCCACGCGAGGTCCACGTTCAGCGCGGGCGAGGGCACCTGGGTGCTCGACGCCTCCAAGAAGTCCCCGCTCGTCCCCGAGGGAGCCACCATGGAAGAGCCCATCGTCGCCGGCGTCGCCACCGACCTCAGCCAGGCCAAGATCACCGTGATCGGTGTTCCCGACGTCCCCGGCAAGGCCGCCGACATCTTCAAGATCGTCGCGAAGTCCGGCGCCAACGTCGACATGATCGTGCAGAACGTGTCGGCCGCCGCGACCGCTCGCACCGACATCTCGTTCACGCTTCCCAAGACCGACGCCGCGACCGCCCTGCGCGCCCTCGCCGGCGAGCAGTCCGAGGTCGGGTTCGAGAGCCTGGTGCACGACGACCAGATCGGCAAGCTCTCGGTCGTGGGCGCCGGCATGCGCACCCACTCGGGCGTCTCGGCGACCCTGTTCGAGGCGCTCAGCCTCGCGGGCGTGAACATCGAGATGATCTCGACCTCCGAGATCCGCATCTCGGTGGTCGTGCGCGGCGTCGACCTCGCCGAGGCCGCGCGCCTCGTGCACACCGCCTACGGCTTGGACGGCGAGGCCGAGGCCACCATCCACGCCGGCACCGGTCGCTGACACTCCCGTCCTTGCGTCGCGGGTGCGAAACTCCTGAGTTCCGCTGCGCCGCTCGCGCGCATCCGCGCAATACCGCCATCCACCGGCGCATCCAGGTCGACTTCTCCGGAGTTCGGCCTCCGGCAGCGACCTGTCCCGGCCCGCGCGCTAGCCTGACCCGAACGCCGCGTTCGCGGCATCCACTCCCGAACACCCGAGGACCTCGCATGACCCGCATCTCCGATTCCGGAATCTCCCTCGCCGTCGTCGGCGCCACCGGCCAGGTCGGCACCGTCATGCTCGAGATCCTCGCCGAGCGTGCGTTCCCGATCCGCGAGCTCCGTCTCTTCGCGACGGCCCGCTCCGCCGGCTCGTCCATCGAGTTCGCCGGTCACTCCGTGATCGTCGAAGACGTCGCCACGGCCGACCCCGCCGGTGTCGAGGTCGCGCTGTTCTCGGCCGGTGCCACCGGCAGCCGCGCGCACGCCCCGCGTTTCGCCGAGGCGGGCGCCCTGGTCATCGACAACTCCAGCGCCTGGCGCATGGATGCCGAGGTGCCCCTCGTCGTGAGCGAGGTCAACCCCCACGCCATCGACCAGGCCGTCAAGGGCATCGTCGCCAACCCGAACTGCACGACGATGGCCGCGATGCCCGTGCTGAAGGTGCTCGACACCGAGGCCGGCCTCGAGCGTCTCATCGTCAGCACCTACCAGGCCGTCAGCGGCTCCGGTCTCGCCGGAGCGCAGGAGCTGCTCGGTCAGGTCGAGGGCGTGCTCGCCCAGGGCGGCGTCGAGCGCCTCGTCCGCGACGGTTCGGCTCTCGACTTCCCGGCGCCCGAGAAGTACGTCGCGCCCATCGCCTTCGACGTCATCCCCTTCGCCGGCAACCTCGTCGACGACGGCCAGAACGAGACCGACGAAGAGAAGAAGCTCCGCAACGAGAGCCGCAAGATCCTCGAGCTCCCCGACCTCCGCGTCGCCGGCACGTGCGTGCGCGTTCCCGTGTTCACCGGTCACTCGCTCAGCATCAACGTCGAATTCGCCCGCGATCTCACCCCTGAGCGCGCGCGCGAACTGCTCGCCGAGGCCCCCGGCGTGCGCCTCGAAGAGGTCCCCACGCCGCTGCAGGCCGCCGGCACCGACCCCAGCTACGTCGGACGCATCCGCGCCGACCAGTCCGCCCCCGAGGGCAAGGGGCTCGTGCTGTTCATCAGCAACGACAACCTGCGCAAGGGCGCGGCGCTGAACGCGGTGCAGATCGCCGAGATCGTCGCGCAGAAGCTCTCCGCCACGGTCTGAGCCTCGGCATCCGGATGCCGTTACCCGGGGTTGTCTCGACATCGAACCGACCGATCTCTCGATGTCGAGACACCTCTCGGCGCGCACCTAGAATCGTCGGGTGACTGAAAACGTCGATGTTCTCCTCATCGGTGGCGGCATCATGTCCGCCACTCTCGGCACGCTGCTGAAAGACCTCCAGCCCGATCTGAAGATCGCTGTGCTGGAGCGCTTGAGCGACGTCGCGCAGGAGAGCTCCAACGCCTGGAACAACGCGGGCACCGGACACGCGGCGCTCTGCGAGCTGAACTACATGCCCGAGGGCAAGGACGGCTCGATGGACCCGGCCAAGGCCGTCGCCATCAACGAGCAGTTCCAGCAGAGCCGCCAGCTGTGGGCCTCGCTCGTCGCCGAAGGCGTGCTCGACGAGCCGTCGACGTTCATCAACGCCACCCCGCACATGACGTTCGTCCGCGGCGAGAAAGACGTCGCGTTCCTGCGCAAGCGCTACGAGGTGCTCAAGCTGCAGCCCCTGTTCGCGGGCATCGAGTACAGCGAGGACTCCCGCGTCATCAACCAGTGGGCTCCGTTGCTCATGCAGAAGCGTCGCAAGGGTGAGCCCTTCGCCGCCACGCGCGTCCCCGCCGGAACCGACGTCGACTTCGGCTCGCTCACGCGCCAGCTGTTCACGAACCTGCGCGAGAAGGGTGTCGACGTCGCCACGAACCACGACGTCAAGAAGCTCAAGAAGCAGAAGGACGGGTCGTGGCAGGTTTCGTACCGCCACGTCATCGGCGGTACGCCCGGATCGATCAACGCGAAGTTCGTCTTCGTGGGGGCCGGTGGCTGGGCGCTCAAGCTGTTGCAGCGTTCGGGCATCCCCGAGATCAAGGGCTACGGCGTCTTCCCGATCGGCGGACAGTGGCTGAAGACCTCCGACCCCGGCATCGTCGCCCAGCACCAGGCCAAGGTCTACTCGCAGGCGTCGGTCGGCGCGCCGCCCATGTCGGTGCCCCACCTCGACACCCGCGTCGTCGACGGGGAATCGGCTCTGCTGTTCGGCCCGTTCGCGACCTTCAGCCCCAAGTTCCTCAAGAACGGCTCGATGCTCGACATCGTCACGCAGGTGCGTCCGCACAACCTGCTGCCGATGCTCAAGGTGGCCGTCGACAACCCCGGTCTCATCAAGTACCTCGTGAGCGAGCTGGTGAAAACGCACGCGAAGAAGGTCGACAGCCTCCGCGAGTTCATGCCCACCGCGAAGGACGAG
Source organism: Microbacterium sp. Leaf436 (assembly GCF_001424715.1). Lineage (NCBI taxonomy): Bacteria > Bacillati > Actinomycetota > Actinomycetes > Micrococcales > Microbacteriaceae > Microbacterium > Microbacterium sp. Leaf436. The sequence goes on along the minus strand of NZ_LMRB01000004.1, from coordinate 195,323 downwards.
GACTGGGAGCTCCTCGACGCCGGTCAGCGCGCCCAGGTCATGAAGCGCGACAAGGACAAGGGTGGCGTGCTGCAGTTCGGCACCGAGGTCATCACCGCCGAAGACCGCTCGATCGCGGGACTGCTCGGCGCCTCGCCGGGAGCCTCGACCGCCGTGTCGATCATGCTGGGACTCATCAAGACGTGCTTCCCCGAGCGCATGGCCGAGTGGGAGCCGCGTCTGCGCACGCTGATCCCCAGCTACGGCGAGACGCTCAACACGCGTCCCGAGGCCGCCCGCACAGAGCTGGATGCCACGGCCCAGGCGCTCAAGATCAACGCCTGAGGTCGTCGTGGCGAAGCTGTACTTCCGCTACGGGGCGATGAATTCGGGCAAGTCGACGGCCCTGCTGCAGGCGGCGTACAACTACGAGGAGCGCGGCCAGCGCGTGCTTCTGGCCAAACCCGAGATCGACACCAAGGGTGCCGACCAGATCGACAGCCGGCTCGGTGTGAATCGCCCGGTCGACTTCCTGGTCGCTCCCGACGATGATCTCCGCGCCGTGTTCCAGAGCGCGGCGGGGCACGCCCCGGTGGCGTGCCTGCTGGTCGACGAGGCGCAGTTCTTCACCCCCGCGCAGGTCGACGACCTGTTGCGCATCGCGGTGCTCGACGGCATCCCGGTGCTCGCCTACGGCATCCGCACCGACTTCCGCACCGAGGCGTTCCCGGGGTCTGCGCGGCTCATGGAGATCGCCCACAGCCTCGAAGAGCTCAAGACCATCTGCCGATGCGGGCGCAAGGCGATCTTCAACGCGCGGCTGGTCGGCGGGCGGTTCGTGTTCGACGGCGATCAGGTCGCGATCGACGAGGGCCAGATCGCGGGCGAGGTCACCTACGAGTCGATGTGCGCCGTGTGCTACCTGCGCGAGTCGGGCGGGCGGCTCGACGGTCGCTGACCGGGCGCCCCGCTGCGAGGGCCGCGGGCGCCGGGCGATAGCCTGGGGTCATGCGCGTACTCCTGGCCGGCGGTGCCGGTTATATCGGAACCCACACGGCCGTAGCCCTTCTCGAAGCCGGGCACGACGTCGTCCTCCTCGACGATCTGTCGGGCACGCACGCCGTCGCCGCTGAGCGCGTCGAGCGCATCACCGGCAAGCCGGCGCCGCTCGTGGTGGGCGACGCCGCCGACGACGCCGTCGTGTCGACCGTCTTCGACGAGCACGGCCCGATCGACGCGATCATCCACCTGGCGGCGTTCAAGGCGGTGGGGGAATCCACGCAGAAGCCCCTGGAGTACTACTCCAACAACCTCGACACGACCTTCGCCCTGCTGCGCGCCGGTATCGCCCACGGCATCCGCTCGTTCGTGTTCTCGAGCACCGGCACGGTGTACTCCGACCCGGCCGACCTGCCGTTCACCGAGGAGTCCACCACGAGCGTCGACCTGTCGAACGCGTACAGCAAGTCCAAGCGCATGAACGAGGTCGTGCTCGCCGACGTGGCGCGCGTGAACCCCGAGCTCAACGTCACGGTGCTGCGCTACTTCAACCCCGTGGGGGCGCACCCGTCGGGCCTGATCGGCGAAGACCCCGCCGGCATCCCGAACAATCTCATGCCGTTCGTGTCGCGCGTCGCGATCGGAACGCTCGACGAGATCGGCGTCTTCGGCTCCGACTACGACACCCCCGACGGCACGGGCCTGCGCGACTACATCCACGTCGTCGACCTGGCCGAGGGGCACGTCGCCGCCCTCGAGCAGGCGCAGCCCGGTCACCAGGTGTTCAACCTCGGTACCGGTCGCCCCGTGAGCGTGCTCGAACTCGTCGCGTCGTTCGAGAAGGCGGTCGGCCACGATCTGCCGAAGAAGATGCTCGACCGTCGTCCCGGCGACGTCGCCGCGACGTACTGCGACCCGACGAAGGCCGCCGACGTCCTGGGGTGGCGCACGCGCTTCTCGATCGACGACGCCTGCCGCGACTACTGGAACTGGCAGACGACCAATCCGGCGGGCTACGCGAGCGCCGACGCCTCCTGAAGAGGGCACACGTAAGGTGGTGTGGTCCGGCCACGCCGCCTCGGTCGGTCGAACGGGGGATGCCATGCCGGACACCGCACCGCGCGCCTGGCAGGTCGTCCTGGAGCGCATCGAGGCCGACCTGCGCGATGGACGCCTCACCGCCGGTGATCGGCTGACGCCCGAGCGCGAACTCGCCGCCCAGCTCGGGGTGGGACGCTCCAGCGTGCGCGAGGCCATCCGCGTGCTCGAGGTGCTGGGCGTCGTCCGCACGGCCACCGGCTCGGGACCGAACGCGGGGGCGATGATCGTCACCACACCGCGTGGGGGACTGGGGGCGTTCCTGCGCCTGCAGGTGGCCGCCAACGGCTTCCCACTGGCCGACGTCGTGCGCACCCGCGTGGTGCTCGAGTGCGACGTCGCCGAGCGCCTCGCCCGAGGCGACGCCGACCTCACCGAGGTCACCGGCATCTTGGATGCCATGGATGCCGCCGACCTCGACCCCGTCGAGTTCCTCGCCCTCGACGCGCGCTTCCACCAGGCGCTCGCCGAGGTGTCCGGCAACGCGGTCGTGTCGGCGATGATGGCGGGGCTCCGGAGCTCCATCGAGTCGTACACGCAGGCGGGGGCCGCGCGACTGAGCGACTGGCCCGCCACCGCCGCCCGGTTGCGCGGCGAACATCGCCGCATCGTCGCCGCCGTCGCGGCGGGCGAGGCCGCGCAGGCGCGCGAGAGCGTGCGAGCGCACATCGCCGACTACTACGCCCAGGTGGCTGTCGCGCTGAGTCCCGACGACCGCGGCGACGCCGCCGTCGCCGGTGCGGCGCGAGACGCCGCGACCGTGGACCGGGCCTCGATGCCCGCGAGAGAGGACCCCTCATGACCGACCGTCCCGCGCGCCCGCCGCGCCCCCAGCACGTTCTGCACGTCGTCGCGACGGAGCGGCTCACGCCGCACCTCGTGCGCGTGCGGGCACGGGGCGACGACCTCGCCGCGTTCCGAGAGAGCCCGCACACCGACAAGTACGTCAAGATCACGTTCGCCAAGGCGGAACTGGGATTGGAGCCGCCGTACGACCTGGCGGCGCTGCGCGAGACGCTGAGTCCCGAGGATCTTCCGGTCACCCGCACCTACACGGTGCGTCGGGTCGACGGTGACGAGCTCACCATCGACTTCGTCGTGCACGGTGACGAGGGCCTCGCGGGCCCCTGGGCGGCGTCTGCGCGTCCCGGCGACCGCCTGGTGGTGTCGTCACCCGGGGGAGGCTATGCGCCCGACCCGGCGGCCGCCTGGCACCTGTTCGTCGGAGACGAGTCCGCCATCCCCGCGATCGCCGCCGGTCTCGAGGCGCTAGCCCCGGATGCCGTGGGCATGGCCTTCCTCGAGGTGCAGAACGCCGACGAGCAGGTCGAGCTGGTCGCCCCGGCCGGCGTCGAGGTGCACTGGGTGTACCGCGGCGCAGCGCAGGCGGGTGCGTCAGCGGTGCTGGCCGACGCGGTGGGCTCGTGGCATCCGCTTCCGGGGCGGGGCCAGGTGTTCGCCCACGGGGAGCGCGAGGCGATGAAAGCCCTGCGCGACATCGTCTTCACCCGGTGGGGTCTCGCCCGCGATCAGGTCTCGCTGTCGGGCTATTGGGCCTACGGCCGGACCGAGGACCGGTTCCAGGCCGAGAAGCGCGAGCCGATCGGTCAGATCCTCTGACACGGGCATCGCCGCGGCCTCGGCCCGGCTCACCGAGCCGGGCGCGACGTCAGGCGCCGGTGCGCTCCGGCAGTGTGGGCACGAGCGTCTCGAGGAACGCGGCGGTGTCCTCCCACCCGTGCACGGCCTGGCACTCCACGCCCATCGCCAGCACGGGGTAGTCGTTGCCGTCGGGGTCGAGGCGGTCGCCGACGAAAAGCATGTCGTCGAGGGGGATGCCGGTGGCCTCGGCGAGCTTGTTCATGCCGTAGGCCTTGTCGATGCCGCGGTGGGTGATGTCGACGGACGTCGACCCGCCCGAGCGCACCTCGAGATCGGGGATGCGGGCGGCGACGGCTTCGCGCAGGGCGTTCTTCTTCTCGCCCGTCGGGTCCCACGCCATCTTCGCGTCGAGGGGAGCCGACTGTCCGAGCGCCGAGAAGGTGATCTGCGAGCCCCGGTCCTCGAGGATGTCGCCCCAGGGCTCGGCCTCCCACAGCCCCAGGCGCTCGGCCTCTTCCTTCACGGCGGCCAGGGCGCGCTGCTTCTCGTCGTCGGTGAGCGAGTGGGCGTAGACGGTCTCGATGCCGTCGGTCGACAGGCGGTAGTACTGGGTGCCGCACGTGGGCATGAGGTGCAGGTGTGCCAGAAGGGCCGGGTCGGCCTGCGGCAGACGCTCGACGACCTGGCTGCGGAACTGCTGCAGCTGCCCACCCGAGATGATCGCGACCTCGACGCGCTCGGCGAGAGCCAGGAGCAGGTCGCCGATGCGCGGATCGATCGCGGACTTCGACGGGGCGAGGGTGTCGTCGAGGTCGAAGGCGACGAGGCGGGGCGAGGCGTCGGACACGGTTCTCCTGAGGAGGTCGGTGGTCGTCGCCACGCGGACGTGCGGGGCGCGGGCCGGCGGAGTGCGCTGCCTCGTCGATTCTACGGGCGAGGGTGTGCTCGCCCCGTCGACCGCGGAGACGGCCGAGGTGGGTGACCCGGTGAGCTGCGGCGTCTCACGCCGCGCGGGTCAGGGTGCCGATGCGCGTGTCGTCACGGTCGAACACCGTCATGGTGTCGCCGTCGACGCGCGCGCGGGCGGCGGTCCGCAGCCAGGTGTCGACACCGAGGCAGGCCTTCATCGTCGACATCCCCCGCCGGAACTCGAGCGCATCGCCGTCGCGCACGTAGGAGCCGGCGACCCCGTTGCAGCCGTCGCTGCCGCGCAGATCGCCATCGGTGAACTCGAGGAATTCGGAACCGTGCCCGTTCCAGCGACCCTCTTCTTCGGCGGGGGAGGACCCATTGATCCGCCCGCCGCCGGACACCATTCCGATTCCGACGAATGCAGTTGCGGCGAGGGCGAGAATGCGGGGGAACATGAGAGTCTCCTCATTTACGAACGAATGCGGAAAAAAAGTCATAAAGAACTATCAGGTTGTCGTAGGGTAGGCCGCGACGCTGAGAGGTGGGTGGGGACCCGAATGGCGATCCCCGTCCTTCTCGTTGTGCGTTTTTCCATCAAACACATGAGATGAGACGATGACACGAAACATGAAGCGTTTGGGGTGGGCCGGAGCATCGGCCGCCGTCGCGCTCACCGCGTCCGGTCTGCTGGCCCCTGCTGTGGCCTTCGCCGGTGAAGACCAGTCGACCGCCCCCACCACGGGCCCCGAATTCGATGCCACCGCGCAGCGGCTCATGACGAGCAGCGACCAGGTGCAGGGCGTCGCCAAGGACGGCTCGGGCAACGTCGTGGTGTACACCACGGCCGACGAAGCCGACCTCCAGGGTGAGGCCAAGTCGTTCGTCGACACGAAGTCGAACGTCGTCGTCAAGAAGATCGACCCCATCAAGGCTGCCGCGACCAACGACCTCGTCGGCGGCGCCGGATACCTTTCCCCCGCCGGTGGCAACTCCGTCGCCCTCTGCTCGGTCGGTTTCACCGGCTGGACGCCGCAGGGTGACCCCGCGGTCATCACCGCCGGTCACTGCAACGCCGACGGCTCCCTCACCGAGAGCCTGCTCTCGCTCCCCTCGGGCGACCCGGCCGGCGGCGGCGACAAGAACAACGCCGACATCGCCGTCAAGGCGCCGCTCGGCACCCTGGCGTTCTCGCAGTTCGGCGGACCGGGCAACACCCCGGGCGCCGAGGGCGACACCTCGTCGGTCGACATCGCCACCATCGATGTGACCAACACCGACCTCGACCTCCTCCCCGAGATCACCGACTGGACCACGGCCTCGTCCGAGGACCTGTCGGCGTCGACGACCGACGTCCGCGCCATCGGCTCGGCGCAGGTCAACCAGCCGGCTTCCAAGTCGGGCCGCACGACCGGTCTCACCACCGGTAACGTCACCGGCGTCGAGGGCTGGATGCGCGTCGCCGAAGAGAACGACGTGCGTTGGGTCTACGGATTCGCCGTCGAAGGCGACATCGACACCGTTCAGGGTGGCGACTCCGGTGGAGCCGTCTTCCAGGGCACGACCGCTGTCGGCGTGGTCTCCGGTGGTAACGAGACCGGTACCTTCCTCTGGGCCGCCGACCTGCAGGCCGGCCTGGCTCGCACCGACGGCTACTCGGTCGCCGTGAAGGTCGACGCTCCCGCACTGACGACCCCCGCCGATGGCGGCACGGTCGGCGTCGGCGGCGCCATCTCGGGCACCGCCCCCGCGGGCACCACCCTGAAGGTCACCCCCGAGGGTGGCGACACCTTCGACGTGGCCGTCGACGGTTCGGGCAACTGGAGCTTCACCGCTCCCGACAAGCTCGGCACCTTCTCCTTCTCGCTGCGCGCGGTCAACGGCTTCAACAAGTCGGCTTCGGTCGACGCGTCGGTCGAGGTCAAGGCGGAGGCCCCGGTCATCACGAGCCCGGCCAACGGTTCGACCGTCGAGAACGAGGTCACCTCGATCTCGGGCACCGGCCTCGCCGGCGCCACCGTGACCCTCGCGGGTGACGCGAAGGGCAGCGCCAAGGTCGCCGCCGACGGCACCTGGTCGGTCACCACCGACCTCGCCATCGGCACCTACTCCGTCACCGCCACGCAGGCGCGCGACGGTCAGACCTCGGCCGAAGCCACCTCGTCGTTCACGGTCGCCCCGTCGGCTCCGACCATCACGGGCATCCAGGACGGTGCCTCGTACTCGGGTGCGGCGATCCCCACCTCGGTCTCGGGCACCGGTGTCAACGGTGCGGCGATCTCGGTCACGATCAACGACGCGAAGGTCGGCGAGACCACCGTCAAGGACGGCAAGTGGTCGATCGTGCTGAAGAACGCTCTCGGTGAAGGCGCCTACGCGGTCGTCGCCACCCAGACGGTCAACAGCGTCTCCAGCTCGGCTTCGGTCAGCTTCTCGGTCGCCGCGGCTCCCGCCCCGGCGCCCTCGCCCTCCGGTACCCCTGCCCCCGGTGGCAACCCCGGTAACGGCAACGGCAACGGTGGCGGCGGCCTCGCCGTGACCGGTATGGGTGACCCGACTCCGCTGGCCTGGGGTGCTGTCGCGCTCCTGCTCGGTGGCTTCGGTGCCTTCGGTTACCGTCGTCTGCGCCGCGCAACCCGCTAAGCGCGTCTGAAGAGCACCCCCGGTGCCTCCCCGTTTCGGGAGGTACCGGGGGTGCTTTTTGTCGCGTGGGCCGTTCCCGTCGCCGCGCGGACGTCGTGTCCTCGAAGGTCCCCCGGAGGGCACGTTCATTCCGGTTGATCGAAGGGGCGCAGAAGAATGCGAGAGCACGGGGATCATTCCTCGCGCTTCGGCTTCGCCGGCTGACCCGAGAATGCGGGCTTCGCAGCTGCCGGCGTCCACGTCGCTGTGAGAACTCGTGAGCACGCGGTTACGGAGAAAGGTTGGGGTATGTGCTAGGAAAGGTCACCTTCATAGCTCCGCTCGCAGGCTCGCTTCATCCGGGTCAGGTGGTGACGCCAGCCGTCTCCGTGTTCCTCGGCGAGAGAATTGGGAGTTCGAGCCTGGACGAAACCGGTCTCGGTGATAGTGACTTCTGTGGCGCCGTCTGCGGGTGCGAGGCGGATCACTACATCGAGCGGGTTGTCCCAGTCCGGCTCGCTTTAACTGAAGGCGAGTAGCTGCAGCTCCAGGCAGTGCTTGACTATTCCGGTGGCGTGGCTCGCCTGGCCGTCCTCCATCCACGTCTCATTGAGGGGCAAACCGACAGTCGCCTCGAAGCTCTCGTCCCGCCACCATGTGGCGCGGTTGACCGTCAAGAACCGCCACACGGTGCCCGACTCCGCCGCGATGGATGCCGAAGCCCGCACCGAATCACTCAGCATGAGGCAACCGTAGCGGTAGCTCTATACAGCCGGTTCCAACTGGAGTTCCACTTTTCGAGCTAACCATTCGGGCAGAGCGGTCGACCATAGAGGCAGCCGTCGGTGCGGCGAGGACACACCACGCAGATTGTGTTGCAGGGAGTTCCCGTGCGTCGTCACGGAAGGTCGGCCATGCCGGCTGAGGCGCAGCACGTTGGCACCTAGATGTTGCTGGCCATGAGGTTGTTGACGTCTCCCGGCGCGAGGGGCTTGGGAGGGTATTCGCGCAACACGAGTGCGGTGGTGACGGGGCCGTAGCGCGCGAGTGAGTCGACGATCCTCTCCAGTCGAGCCGCGTCAGCGCAGTGGACGTCGAAGATGAGGCAGTCCTCTCCGGTCACGCGGAGCGTCGATGTGATCTCGTTCGTCTGCGATGCGAGTTGCAGGGCGGGGCCGAGCTGCGCGTGCGTCGTGCGCAAGCGGACTGCTTAAAAATCGCTTGCTGAGCGTGCACGTTCGTGATGATCCCATCATGCTCAATCACGAGGCACGACCGGAGGCCCCGGACAGCGAGAAAGCAGAGGTGGAACGTGGTCGGTTACGTGATCGTCCCCGGGATCGGCGGGTCGGATGACGCGCATTGGCAAACGCTGTGGGAGCGGCAATGGGGCAGTGAGACTGCGATCCGTATCGAGCCGGGGTCGTGGTCCCAGCCGGACCTTCAGGATTGGGTCGAAGCGATTGCGCGAGCTGCGGAGGTCATCGAGTCGCGCGATCGCGATGTCGTGCTGATCGCGCACAGCCTCGGATGCTGGGCGACATCGGAGTGGTTGCAGCAGACAAACTCCCGATACCCGCGAGGAGCGCTCCTCGTTGCACCGCCGGATCCGACGAGTGAGGCATTCCCCGTCGACGCCGCCCCTACCTTCGTAAACGTTGCAGCTCGTCCCCTGACCTGCCCAAGCGTCGTCGTGGCCAGCACGAACGACCCATACTGCGATCTCCGAGTGGCAGAGGAGTTCGCGAGTAGCTGGGGAAGCGATCTGAAGGTGGCCGGCGAACTTGGACATCTCAATTCCGCGAGTGGTGTTAGGGAGTGGACCACGGCTCGGGAACTGCTCGATCGGGTGGCGTCCCGGTGACCTATACCTCTGTTGCCGAGTGACTCACCGGAACGCGCCGCTGAATCCCGAGGGGCGCAAAAGACTCGGTGAACGTTGCCGAACCCGCCCGATCGCGCACGTGGCAGTTGAGATGGGCGTCTCCCGCGCGACCGCGTCAAAGTGGGTGAATCGCTACAAGAAATACGGCAAGCTCGGGCTGGTTGATCACTCCTCCCCCCTCCCCCCGCGCACCAGCCCAACGCCACACCAGGCCGACTGGTGACGCGGGTCGAGGCGATGCGCCGGGAACACAAGTGGTCGGCTTCCCGAATCGCGTTCGAGCTTCACCAGGACGGCACCCCGGTTAGCCGCCGCACGATCACCCGACTGCTGGCGCAACTCGGCTTGAACCGGCGGAAGTTCATCGACCCGAACGGTGGCACCAACCGTGAGCCGCAGAAGATTATCACCAAGAGGCCCGGCCACATGGTGCACATCGACATAAAGAAGACCGAACGCATACCCGACGGCGGCACATAGTAGAAATGGGATCGCGACGCGGGCTGGGGCTTCGGACTCAGAGGTGGCGATCGTGGCGACGCGGTCAGCAAACGCTTCGTCGGGCGCGTCTGGGCCGGGCAGATGAAGGAGTGCAGCGAGGACTGCACCAGGGGTGTCGGGCTTGCGCGCCTGGCGCACGAGGATGGCGAGCCCTCTGGACTCGATCTGGCGAATGCGTTCTGTGCTCAGATCAAACTTTTGAGCGATCTCCGCGAGCGTATGAGGTGCGTCCTCGAAGACGACGAGCACGCGCAGAATCTGCTGCTCACGTGGTCGTCCCCCAATCCAGGCGATTGCTTCGGACATGAGAGCGGCCACATCTCCAAGATCGATCTTCGCGTCGGAGTCCAGGCCGTGACTGATGGGCTCCGGCAGGGGCGTTAACTCCTCCCGGTGGCGCTTGCGGGCTCTTGTCGGTGTCGTGGGCCGGATCGCGAGGGGCTCGTCGGGATGTTCATGGAGGTAACGTCTTGTCGCGGCGGGGGCGTGCTGGCGACTGGACGGCCGCTGCTCCGTTGGCAAGAGGCGGTTGCAGGCAGCAGTGATGCCCCGGGCGGCCTCCCATGCGCTTGGGCGATCTTGTCGACGGCCAGGCCGGATCGGATCTCTTCGACCAACTGTGCGTACTTGGCGGCGCTCCATCTCTCACCGAGGCGCGAGAGAGGCGCGACAGCGTGCTGCTCGTTACCGGGTGCCTCGGAAGAGAGATCCATACGGAGAGTGTCTCGCGGCCCGCTGACATCCCCGCTGCAGCCAGCACGTGAACACGCGTGAGTACGTGGACGTTCGTCAGCGGTAATGATTCTGGCTGCGCGTCGAACGACACGTCCGACTGGTCCTCGAGCGCGCTCGATGCGGCCTGCGTGAAAGTGACGTGGTATGGCACCAGCGTGTCGCCGCCATGCGCGATTTGGTTGAACTGCGTCCGGACCGAATCAGCGTAATTGATTCAGGTGTCTGCGTCACCCTCTTGGGGGCAGTGGCCCACTTCTCAGGATCGTTAGCAGTCGCGCCGTCTCGGTGACAACGGCGGCTCGGGCGGGGGCTATGTATTTTCGCGGGTCGGTGAGCTCGGAATCAGCCTGCAGAACCTCACGGATCGCCCGGGTGAACAGCCCGTTGAGGTGGGTGGAGATGTTGATCTTGGCCATCCCCGATGCCACGGCGGCGGAGAGGTCATCGTCGCTCACTCCTGAAGAACCGTGGAGCACCAGAGGGACGGGGACGGCGCGGGCAATGTCGTTGATTAGGTCGATGTCCAGCTGGGCCGTACGTTGCTGCATCGCATGGGAGCTTCCGACCGCGACCGCGAGAGCGTCCACCCCGGTGTCGCCGACAAAGGCTGCGGCCTCGAACGGGTTCGTGCGCACCCCCGGGGCGTGAACGCCGTTCTTCCCGCCGATCACCCCTAGCTCTGCTTCCACCCCGACACCGGCGCGATGGCATATTTCGACCACCTGAGCGGTTGTTGAGACATTGTCGACAAACGAAAGATGCGCCCCGTCAAACATCACGGAATCAACGCCAAGGTCCACACCTTGCCGAATCATGTCGACGTCCGTGATGTGGTCCAAGTGCACGAGAGCTTGCACGGGAAGATCTCGACCGATCGCCTGCGTGGCTGCGAGGATCGGCTTCAGGCCGCCGTGATACCCAATACAGTTCTCGCTGATCTGAAAAATGACCGGAGTTCCGGCGGCGGCTGCGCCCCCGGCGATCGCCTCGGCGTGCTCCAGCAGGACGACATTGAACGACCCGATTGCCGATTGATGCGCACGGGCATTGTCGAGGAGTGACCGGAACGTCGTCATGTCCTTGAAGCCTCTTCCGTTGAGCCGGGATCACAGATGTGCGGCACCCTGGGTCATGCCTGCCGGGCTTTCGTGTAACGGACGGCCGCGATCTTCGACTCTAAAGTCCAGGGCTGTCTAGCCCTCACTTGTCGCCTCAAATGCTCAATGGGAGTGATCACGAGGAGCTGACCACATGCACTTGCACCCCCGATTCTCGAATCAGTGCGAGCTCGTCGGAGGGTGCGGTGTCGTCGGTGACCACGTCTTGGATGAGCTCCAGGCCCGCCATTGTCGTCATAGTGATCCGTCCAATCTTCGATCCGTCGCATACAACGATCACCCGCTGCGCGTGCTCCACCATCGCCCGGTTGGCGCGTGCTTCTGTCTCGTCGTGCGTCGTGACCCCCGACTGGGCTGTGACACCGTCAGCGCCGAGAAATGCGGTCCCCACGTTGAACGCCCGGAACGCCGCCTCGGTCAGTGGTCCGACGGCCTCGAGAGAGTTCGCGCGCAACGATCCCCCTGTCACGATCACTTTTAGTCGCGGAGCCGTGACCGCCTCGACAGCGATGGAGAGTGCGTTCGTCAGGACTGTGGTGTCACGCCGGTTGCGAAGGGCTCTTACGACTTCGCTGGTGGTCGTCCCTCCGCTGACCGCGACGGCCTGAGGGCCTAGCTCGAGCAGGCCGGTGGCGTAGCGAGCGATCCGGCGTTTTGCGACGGTCGCCTGCGATGAACGCAACCGCACCGGGATCTCCATCGTCTGGGTGACCACTCGCACTCGTCCATGAGTGCGGGCCACAAGACCTTGTGAAGTGAGGAGGGAAAGGTCCCGCCGCAACGACGTGGCAGAGATCTGCAAACGGTGGGCCAAATCGCTGATCTCCATGTCATCACGCCCGACCAGCAGCTCCAAAATAATTCGCATCCGTTCCTGACGTCGGCTTCCAATCGGTGCATCGTTTTCAGTGGGTCGGTACTCCATTGGACTAGCTCCAGGTGCTCATACATGCAGTTTTATTGATCATATCGGGACGCATCTTGCACGAATGGTCATTTCGTTCGCACACTGCATACACGAGCTTTGCCGCCTCAACTCAGCCAATGTTGCCACCACTAGGAGCGCTCATGACCAGCCCCCTCCAGACCCTGATTCAGGCTCACAAGTCCGGCCCATCCCGGGGAATTTACGCCGTCTGCTCCGCGCACCCAACAGTTCTGCGAGCGTCTCTGCGCCAGGTCCGAGAGGACCGTACCCCTCTACTGGTGGAGGCCACATCGAACCAGGTCGATCAGTTCGGCGGCTACACCGGCCGAACGCCCGAGCAGTTCCGCGACGACCTGTTCACCCTCGCAGACGAGGAGCAAGTGCCTCGAGAGCAAATCATCCTCGGCGGTGACCACCTCGGTCCGAACCGGTGGCGTGATCAGGGTCCCGCCGCCGCGATGGAACTCGCGGAGGAGCTCGTGCGCAGCTACGTTCGCGCCGGTTACCAGAAGATCCACCTCGACTGCAGCATGGCCTGCGCGGGGGACACCGTTCCGCTCGCCGACGACACCGTCGCCGACCGCGCCGTCCGTCTGATGTGGGCGGCCGAAGATGAGGCGATCAAGACCGGGATTGACCGCTCGAACCTGGTCTACGTCATCGGCACCGAGGTCCCCACCCCCGGTGGTGCCACCGAAACCCTCGAGCATCTCCGACCCACCTCGCCTGACAGCGCCCGGCAAACGCTGGAGGTGCACCGCTCAGCAGTGCAGAAAGCCGATCTCGCTGACGCGTGGACGCGAGTAATCGCGCTGGTCGTCCAACCGGCTGTCGAATTTGACCACCTACAAGTGGTCGACTATCTCCCCGAGGCGACGCAGCAGCTGCGCGCGATTCTCGATGACGAACCGACCCTGGTATTCGAGGCACACTCCACCGACTACCAGCGTCCCGAAAACCTCCGCGCCCTCGTCGAGGGCAACTGGATCATCCTGAAGGTTGGTCCCGGCCTGACCTTCGCGCTCCGGGAGGCACTGTTCGCCCTCGCCGCCATCGAGCAAGAGATTGTCCCGGCAGACACGGCGTCCCGGCTGCGTGCCGTCATCGAAGAGCAGATGGCCGCAGACCCGAAATGGTGGGCCAACTACTACGAAGGCGACCCGCACGAGCAGCGCATGGCTCGCGGCTTCAGCTACAGCGACCGTCTGCGCTATTACTGGCCCAATCCGATCATCAACGCAGCCGTCACCACCCTGATCAAAAACCTCCGGTCGGCGGGAATCCCCGAGCCGCTCCTCAGCCAGTACTTGCCGGCCCAGTACCTGCGTGTGCGCGCCGGTCACCTGACGGCCGACCCGGAAGAACTCGTCATCGACAAGGTGCGCGATGTCCTCCGTGACTACGCGGCCGCATGCACGCCCACTGGAATCTGAAAGAGAGCGAACTGATGACCATCACCGACCCTCGCGTCGATACCACGAGAACTCCCACCGCGACGTATCGAGAGATCGTGCGCCAGCCCGAGACATGGCGGCAGAGCGCCGACCTGCTGCGCAACCGGCGCCCCGAGATCACTGCGTTCCTTGCGCCGCTGCTCGCTCAGCGTGATCTGCGCATCGTACTCACCGGGGCCGGTACCTCCGCCTTCGTCGGCGAGATTGCCGCCACCACCCTGTCGAAGGCCCTTGACCGCCGTGTCGAGGCCATCGCGACCACGGACATCGTGTCCAACCCGGCTGCGGTATTCGCCCAGGACCTGCCCACCCTGGTCGTCTCGTTCGCACGATCAGGCAACAGCCCCGAAAGCGTCGCCGCCACGAACCTGGCCACCCGGGTGCTCACCTCCGCACACCACCTGGTGATTACTTGCGATGAGGATGGGGAGCTCGCTCGGGCCCACATCGGCACGCAGTCGCTGGTCCTGGTCCTTCCGCCGACCACGAACGACACCGGTTTCGCGATGACCTCAAGCTTTAGCTCAATGCTGCTGACCGTACTGGGCAGTTTCATCGAAGAACTGCTTGAGCACGTGGACGGGCTGGCCGATGACGTGGCCCGCTTCATCAGCCGGGAAGAAGAACGCATCAATTCTTTGCTCGACTTCCCGTTTCGCCGCGTCGTCTACCTCGGCAGCGGCCCGCTGACGGGTCTCGCACGAGAGTCGGCCCTCAAGATGCTCGAACTCACCGCGGGGCAAGTGGTCGCCTTCTTCGACTCTCCGCTGGGGTTCCGACACGGCCCCAAGGCCCTCGTCGACGACGAAACCCTCGTGGTCGTCTTCCAGTCCGCAGAGGAATACACCGCCCAGTACGACGACGACATCGTCGCCGAGCTGCGGGCAGCCCACCCGACGCACGTGGTTCGGGTGGGTGTCCACGAAGCGCCCATCGACCAGGACTTTATGCTGGGAGCACCGACCGCACCCGATGCACTCCGTGCCGTGTCCCTCATCGTATTCGCTCAACTCCTTGCCCTCGACACCTCGATGAACCTGGGCTGCACACCGGACAACCCCTTCCCTAACGGATCGGTGAACCGTGTTGTTCAGGGCGTCCGAATCCACCCCTTCACCGCTGAGGAGGAGGGACGGTGAGCTACTACCTCGGAATGGACGGGGGCGGAACAAAAACCGCGTTCCTCCTGATCGACGGGTCTGGAACCCCGATTGCTTCGTCCAAGCAGTCCAGTTCCTACTACTTCGACGAAGGTATCGAGCTGCTCGAACGGGTGCTGCGCGCCGGCCTCGCCGAGGTCACCCAGGTGGCCAGCATCACCCCCGCCGAGATCGACTTCGCGTTCTTCGGTGTCCCCGGCTTTGGGGAGGCCAGCGGCGACGTGGAACGCATTGATGACATCGCCCGCAAGGCGCTGGGACACGGTCGTTACCAGTGCGGGAACGACATGATCGGCGGCTGGGCAGGCTCGCTTGGCGGCGAGGACGGCATCAACGTCATCGCCGGTACCGGGTCGATGGCGTACGGGGAGCGCGGCGGCATTGGGCAGCGCGTCGGAGGCTGGAGCGAAGTATTCGCCGACGAAGGATCGGCCCACTGGATCGGCATCGCTGGCCTCAACGCCTTCAGCCGGATGGCCGACGGTCGGATGACGAAGGGCCCCCTCTACGACCTGATGCGGGAGCGGGTCGGAGTCACCCACGACCTCGATCTCATCGGCGTAGTGGTCAGCGAGTGGGGCGCGAAGCGCACCAGCATTGCCGACCTGGCGAAGGTGGTCATGACCGCCGCCGACCTGGGCGACCCGCACGCTTCCCGCATCCTCCTCGAGGCAACCGAAGAACTGGTCGAGCTCGTAGTGACGCTGCGCGGCGCTCTGGGATTCCAGCCCGACGAGATCGCCAAGGTGTCATATTCCGGCGGGATGTTCTCCGCGCCGTCCTTCCTCGCCACGTTCGCCGCTGGGCTGAGCCGGACCGGGCAGGGATACCAGCTGGTGACACCTCACCACACCCCGGATCTGGGAAGCGCGCTCTACGCACTGAAGCTCTCCGGCGCCAACCTCCCCCTCCTGCCCGCAACTGCTTAGCCCTCTCCCGGCGACCGTGTGGCCGCCCCCCCGCCGTGACCGTCACGGCGGCACAAGTCAAGGAAGACATGATGAAAAAGACCAACTCATGGCTCGTCTACGCTGGACTCCTCGTCCTCTTTTGGGGAGTGTGGGGGGCATTTTCCGCAGCGCCCACCAACCTCTACGGGTACCCGCAAGAGATGATCTACGTCATCTGGGCGATCACGATGATCATCCCAACGGTGTTCATCGTCGCCCGTCAGAGGAAGTTTGACCGACGCGGAATCGCCGCCTTCTACGGCCTTATCATCGGCCTGACCGGCGCCGGGGGGCAGCTGCTCCTGTTCCAGGCACTCGTCATCGGACCCGCTTACCTGATTTTCCCCATCGTGTCTATCTCGCCTGCCATCACAGTGCTCATGGCGGTCGCGTTCCTGCGCGAACGGCTGTCGAAGCTCGCCGTCGGCGGCCTGGTCGCCGTGCTCGCCGCGTTGGTGCTGTTCAGCGTGTCCGGCAGCGCCGACGGGACGAGCTCGGGCCCATGGCTGCTCATCGCCATCGGCGTCTGCATCGCGTGGGGCGTGCAGGCATTCTTCATGCGCAAGGCGGCGACGGTCGGCGTGAACGACGCGACCACCTTTTCCTGGATGACCATCAGCGGCATCATCCTGATCCCGTTCGCGATTTTGATGATGGGGGGGCTACCGCTGGACGCGCCCTGGCAGGCGCCAGCGCTGACCGCAGGCACCCAGGTGCTGAACGCGATCGGCGCGCTCTTCCTGGTGATGGCCTTGAGTCGAGGGAAAGCATCCGTCGTCGCGCCGGTCACCAATGCCCTGGCCCCGGTGTTGACCGTGGTGATCGCGCTCATCGCCTACCAGACGCTGCCGTCCATCTACGGCACTATTGCGATCATCCTCGCCCTTCTTGGCTCCACCCTGATGGTCTACTCCGACGAGAGGCGGGGAGAAGATCTGGCCGCCGGCGCGGACCCCGTCCTGGCGGAACGCGCCGCGACCGCGAAAGAAGAAAAGGTCTGACCCAATATTCGGATGGGGCCCGTGGTCTGCATGGACCGCCGGCCCCATCGCTTTCGTTTTACGGAGGCAACATATTCACTCTCGCGGTCGGTGCACATCGACGGTGCGCGATCAACTGGACCATCGAAACCCTTCGTTTCTTGGGGCGAACGCCTGAATTGACCCTGGCCGAGAACGACGTACGCCCGGCTCCTTTTCGGAGCCGGGGCCGCCCCGCGCATTCGTTCTGTCGAGCCTGGGGCGAGTGAAGCGAAACGTTCAACAGCGGTGACGACGGAGGCGGCGGCCGGGTGGCACTTGCCACTGATGCGGGCAGCGAGACAGTGCTGTCGCTCTTCCAGCGCTAAAGCCGGCGATCCAGGGTTCGCACACTGATCCCCGTCTCGCGCACGGGCGCCGCGAGCGTGTCCCGCCCTTGACATGCAGCCGGAGAATCCTCCACCGCTCGCTCGCGTCCATCCAGTATCCACATGTCGGTGGACTCCACCGCGGCTGTTTCGGCCTGTCGCCGGTACAGCGGCGCAGTACGCGACCGACGAATACTCCGTCTGGCAGCTTGCGTCGATCCTGGGCGACATGGGTCTCACGACCCGCGCCTCTGCGAAACGTCCCGAGCGGCCAGTGTCGTCGAGCGCTCTAGCGAAGATTCTTCGGGACCCGTACTACACCGGGATGTTGCCGTTCAAGGGGGAGTTATATCCGGGTCGGCACTCTGCGGTGATCACCCAGGAGACCTTCGTCGCGTGTCAATCCATCCTGGATCGCAGGAACCGCAAGGGGGACCGAGACTTCGTCCACTTCCACTATCTCAAAGGAATGCTCTACTGCGGTCTGTGCGCCGATCAAGGACGCACCCGCCGTCTTGTGTATTCACAGAGCACTGGTAACGGCGGCACGTACGAATACTGGGTCCGCTCGGGCAAGCAACGTGACCACTGCACCCTTGGCACCCTTCGGATGGAAGACCTTGAGGAGCAGGTCGCTCTCGAGGTCACGCGCGAAGGGTTCACCTCCGACGACATCGAGGCGCTTCGCTCGCGGCTCCATCTAACCCGTGACCACATGGGCGAGAAGGACCGCCAGATGAAGGCTTCTCTCACCGCCGAACTCCGCAAGCTCGAAGACCACGAGGTACGTCTCATTGAGCTAGCGGCCGACGGATCAGTCTCGACACCCAAGCTCCGCGACAAGCTCAACCAGATCACCCTGAAGAAGGGCGCAGTCGCCAACAAGCTCAGTCACACGCTGGCCAGCCTCAATGTCGGCGTCGAGACTGCCGATGCGCAGCTTGATCTTCTCGACAACCCCGGCAAGCTCTACCGCGGTTCACCTCACCACGTCCGGCGAGATGTCCTCGCGGGACTTTTCAACAAATTTACTGTCCATCGCGACGAGCTCGGCGAGGTCGTCCTTGCTGCAGAACGCACGGTGATCAACGCGGCCGTCCAAGAATTGAACGGCCGCTGCGGGAATCACGTCACCCCAGCAAAAAGCGAGGAAGCCTCCCGCATATCTACGGAAGGCTTCCTCGCTAGCACCTTTGAAACTGCTTCTTCGTCCAAAGGTTGGAACATTCTTGAATTGGTCGGGGTGACAGGATTTGAACCTGCGGCCTCGTCGTCCCGAACGACGCGCGCTACCAAGCTGCGCCACACCCCGTTGCAACTAGGAAAGTCTACCCCGTCGGGCGGCATGCTTCGAACCATTGCGGGATTCGGGCGCGCTCGGACGGGCGCGTTCGTCTACGCGGGTTCATCCGTCCGGGTTAGTCAACTCGCACCCCGAGGAGGGAGGCCGCGCGCGTGACGCGGCGGCCTCCCTCCGTTCAGGGCTGCGGAGTGCGACGTCGCCGGGCTGCGTGGGCCGCGACCAGCCCCGCACCGAGCAGCACCGCCGCGAGGCCGCCAGTGGCGCCGAGCGAGGCCGTCGTGACCCCCGTGGCCGCCAGCACGGGTACCGCGGGCAGCGCTGCGGGTGGCGCCGTCGGGAGGGCAGCCGGCACGGGAACCACCGTGGCCGCGGGTGTCAACGCGGGTGTCGGGTCTGCCGGGGGCGTCGGAACGAGCTGCTCGGTCTGCGTGGGCGAGGCGAACCGCTCCACCCACAGGAAGGACGGCGGCAGGTGCGGCACGACATCCGCATCTTGCGCGGAGCGCTCGATGCGCCAGACGGCCGTGTACACACCGGCGCCCGGCAGATCCGCCTCGGTCTGCACGGTGTACGTTCCCGCCCCCTCGAGCGGATCGGTGCGCAGCGTGAGCTGGGCCACGGGCTTCAGCGACGCCGGGACCTCGTCGGCCTCGGCGGGGAAAGCGCCCGTCCGGTAGATGTCGGCGGTGGCCGAGAGGATGACGAACGACCCGTCCGCCCGGCGCGGCCACACGCCGTCCTGTGTCGACACAGTGACGTCGTCGACGAAGCGGCGCCCCTCGAGACGGGCGATCGTCTGCACGCGCGGCGAGAACTGCACGGGCCGGGGCGCGGCATCCTGGGTCGAGAGTTCGAACGTCTGGGGGCCGGCGGGACCGGCGGACTCCTGCTGATCGGGTGTCGAGTAGTACCGGATGGCGGCGGCGCGCACCGAGAAGGAGCCCGTTGCGCGCACCGTGTAGGGCCGCCCGTCGTCCGAGGCCGAGGCGGGGGCGATGATCGCGTAGGTCGCACCCCCGCGCACGTCGTGTCGATCGGCGGACCCCGTGTCGGCGAACACCGCGTTCTGCAGATGCAGTGTGCCCGTGGCATCCGGGTCGACGTCGACGGAGAGTGTGCCGCGCGTGGGGTGGTCCTGCGCCGCCGAGAGCGTCAGCGAGCCGCCGGTGCGGGGCACCCGGATCGCCTCCGCTTCGGCGAGGTACTGCAGGGTGCGTTCCTGGATCGCCGCGCTGTTCTCGGGGCTCGCGCGACGCATGATGAAGTCGATGGCCTCCGGCAACTGGTCGCCGGAATACCCCCACGAGTGGAGCGTCGTGTCGCGGTCGACGATCGCCTTCACGGCCCAGCCCACGCTAGCCGCCTGCACGGCGTCGTCGGTCTGGCCGTACGTGCTGACGAGGTGGTTGATCGAGACGAGCTGCTGCGGGCTGAGGCCGTTCACGTCGGAGGTGACGCCGTGGTCCGTCGTGGGCCCGGTGGCGACGGGCAGACCCGGGTGGATGCAATAGGTGTGCACGTCGCCCACTCGCATGGAGCCGTGCCAACCGGTGCGCGAGAGGGGAGCCCAGGTGCCGAAGCCGGTGCCCTGATCGGCCGCGTGGGCGACCGGAGCGATGGTCAGGCTGCTGAGCAGCACGGCCAGGACGGCCAGGAAGGCCGGGAGGCGACGGCGGGTGGGCGGGGGAGCATGGTTCATGCGGAGTCCCTTCGGTCGAGGAGACTCGATCGTGCTCGCTGAAGGGATGCCCCGGACGGCGAAAGGGGCCGTTCCGTGGAAGGAACGGCCCCTTTCGAGGATGGGGAGAACGGGTCAGCGGGGGAGCAGCGTGAGCAGCGTCGCCTCGGGCCGGCACGCGAAACGCACCGGGGCGTAGATCGAGTGCCCCAGGCCGGCGCTGACGTTGAGGGGCACCGTGCGCCCGTCGTACGTCCACTCGCTCAGACCGCGCGCCTGGTCGAGCGGCAGGTCGCAGTTGGAGACGAGCGCCTTGCGGCTGAATGGCACGCGCACCTGACCACCGTGCGTGTGGCCCGCGAGCAGGACGTCGGCGCCGAGACCCGTGAACGTGTCGAGCGTCCGCCGGTAGGGCGCGTGCATCACGCCGATCCGGAGGTCGGCGGCATCCAAGGTGTCGAGCACGGGCGGGATGAGCTCGGGGCGATCCCAGTTGCGGTGGGCGTCGTTCACGCCGAACGCCGTGATGCGCGTGCCCTTCACCTCGAGCGAGACGGCCGTGTCGTCGAGGATGCTCCACCCCAGATCCACGGCGAAGAAGCGATCGAGCGCGTCGATGTCGAGGTGCTTGTGCGCGGGAAGGTGACCCGAGGGGCCGAGGAAGTACCGCAGCGGGTTGCGGGGCGCGGGCTCCTGGAAGTCGTTGGATCCGTGGACGACCAGACCCGGAACGCCGCGGAGCGACGAGAAGGCGGTGCGCACCCCGACGAGACCGTCGCGGTGGCCCATGTTGTCGCCGGTGTTGACGACGAGGTCGGGGGCCAGCTCGACGAGCCTCGACATCCACTCCTGCTTGCGGTGCTGCCAGGGAGCCATGTGCGCGTCGGACACATGAAGCACCCGGAGGGGCTCCGCACCCGGCGGCAGCACGCGGACAGCGTGATAGCGCACGGTGAAGAGATACCGCTCGATGCCCACTCCCCACACCGCTGCCCCGACAGCGGCCGCCCCCGCGACCCCGAGGGGTGCGAGGGCGGCCGTCGCGAGGGGGCGCGTCACGGGCAGTCCTTGGCGACGATGGCCAGCGTGATGGGCGTGCTCTTGTTCGCCGAGGTACCGCCGGAGGGGCTCGTCGAGGCGACGCGTCCCTCTGCGGGCGCATTGCCGTCCCGCTGACAGGACCCGATCGATACGGTTCCGAACCCGGCCGACAGCATCGCCGCACGCGCGGAGCTGACCGGCTGCCCGGACACATCGGGAACGGTGCCGCCCTGCCCGTTGCCGGGGCTGAGCGTGATGACCGAACCCGCGGCCGCCGAACCCGCGCCGGGGTTCATCGCGGCCACGCGGTCGCCGCCGAACTCGGAGTCGACCGGGTCGCCGATCGAGACGCGGAAACCGGCGCCTTCGAGGGTGGACCGGGCGCTGTCGATGCTCTGACCGACGACGTTCGGGAGGTCGCGCTGGATGGTGCGCAGCAGGTTGGAGGCGGGGTCGGGGAACCGGTCGCCGCCGTAGAAGTCGTCGGACGAGCGCTGGACGTCGGCGGCGAGCGGGTAGCGGATGTCGGAAAGTGCGCGCCCGCCCCAGTACTTGCGGAACAGGTCTTCGCTGCCCTCGTAGTTGCCGACCCAGGCCGCGGTCGTCGTGTTGGTCGACGACTCGATCATCCAGGTCTGCCATCCCTCGTGGGTACCCGTCTTGCCGAGCACCGGGGTGCCGTCGCGCGGGTTGCCCTGCGAGCCGGTGCCGCCGCCGGCCATGACGCCCTGCAGGGCGTAGGCCGCGGTCGCCGCGATCTCGGGGGTCAGCGCGGGCGAGCACGTGCGCTCGGGGATCGCGCGGTCGGCGCCCTTGTTGTCGGTGATCTTGTCGATGACCTTGGGCTGGCACAGCGTGCCGCCGTTCGCCACGGTCGCATACGCGCCGGCCATGGCGATGGGCGAGACGTTGTCGTTTCCGATGACGTTGTTGGCGTACTGCATCGTGATGTCGGTGCCGTCGCCCCGGGTGACGCCCAGCTTCTTCGCGGTCTTGGCAATGTCGCAGAGATCCAGCTGAGCGGCCATCTGCAGGTAGCCGGTGTTCAGCGAGTCGCGCGTGAACATCATGGGGGTTCCCACGTAGCCGCCGTTGTTGGCGAAGTTGTTGATGCGGTCGTTGTTCATGTTGACGTAGTTGCCGGTGCAGGAGTTCGTCATGTTCGGCACCGGACCCATGCGGCCGTTCAGCGTCTCGTTGAGCGAGTGGCCCTTCTCGAGCCAGTCCACGAGCGTGAAGAGCTTGAACGTCGACCCCGCGCTGAAGCCGATCGAGCCGCCGTTCGTGCTGTCACCGGCGAACACGACCGAGTTGAACGACGGATCGGCCTCGGCCTGACCCGGGTCCTGCGTGAACTTCGTGTTCTGCGCGATCGCGAGGATGCGACCGGTCTTCGACTCCGTGTTCACGACCGTCGAACCGAACTTCATGCCGTCGAAGCTCTGCGGCGCGTAGGCGTTCATCGCGTTCTGCGCGGCATCCTGAACCCGCCAGTCGAGCGTCGTCTGGATCGTGAGGCCGTCCTGACGCAGCGCGCGGACGCGCTCGTCGGTGTCGGTGCCGAAGGCCGGGTCGCTCAGGATCGTCGAGACGACGTACTGGCAGAAGTACGGAGCGGCCGACGAGGCGCAGCCCTGGCTGGTGGGCGTGATCACCGGGCTGATCGGCTCGAGGGCGGCCGCCACGTACTGCTCGTGCGTGATCTTGCCGTCGACCTCCATGCGGCTGAGCACGTAGAGCTGTCGGCCCTTGGTCTCGCTGTAGCCGTCGGCGGCGTTGAGCAACTGCTCCTGCGTGATCTCGCCGTTGTCGCGCAGCGTGTACAACGCCTGGATCGTGCCCTGATCGACGTCGTCGATCGAGCCGTCGGGCTGCTTGTTGTACGCCGTGCCGTCGTTGTCGAAGATCGACCCCTCGGCGCGGTCGATGCGGAAGCGGTTGGGGTTCTGCACCATGCCCGCGAGGATCGCCGACTGGCTGACGCTCAGCTGCGAGGCCGGGGTGTTGAAGTAGTACCGCGCGGCGGCGTCGATGCCGTACGTGGTGCCACCGAAGTTCGCGATGTTCAGGTAGCCCAGAAGGATCTGATCCTTCGTGTACTCCTTCTCGAGCTGGATGGCGTAGCGCATCTCCTGCAGCTTGCGCTGGTAGCCCTCGGTGCCCTCGGACTGCACGGCCTCGAGGGCGCACTTCTGAAGTGCCTCGTCGCGCGTCATGCCGGGGTCGCTGTCGGTGGGCTCGACGGCGCGGGCTTCGAGCTCGCAGCGCTGCACGAGCACGTTCTTGACGTACTGCTGGCTGATCGACGAGCCACCCTGCGTCTCGCCGCCCGAGGCGTTGCTCAGCAGCGCGCGGGTGGTGCCGATGAGGTCGACGCCGCCGTGCTGGTAGTACCGCGGGTCTTCCGACGACAGGATCGCGTCGTACATCACCGGGTTGACCTGGTCGAACGTGACGGGGGAGCGGTTCTGGTCGTAGAACTTCGCCAGCACCCGGTCGCCGGCCATGAGCGTCGTCGGCTCCATGAGCTCGTCGGGCTGCAGGTAGCTCGGCATCTTGTCGAAGATGGTGATGGCGCTGGAGGCGGCGGCGCCGGACACGGCGATGGCCGGCGTCACGGCGGCGGTGACCAGGAGTCCGGCGACCGCGCTCAGGCCGACGAGGCCGACGATGCCGCCGAGGGCACCGCTAGCCGTACGTTTGTTCTCGGGCATAGGGTTGATGCTAAGCGACGTTGCTGGGCGATGCCTCGAAGGCGTGCGCCCGCACGCGTACGCGTTCATCCCGCGCGCACGAGTCTGCGCGCGCCGAGTCACCGCCGGGAGCCCGAATGATCACGTGGGAGTACGTCACCACGCCGCTGTTGATCCACAACACCGCCGCGATCCTCAACAACTGGGGCAAGCAGGGCTGGGAGCTCGTGCAGGTCGTGCCCGGTCCCGAGGGTGGGCTCGTCGCCTACCTCAAGCGGCCCACGGGCGGCGGGACGGCCAACGCCGGTCTCGGCGCGGCCGAACAGGCGGCCCGCCAGTTCGAGGGCCAGCAGTGAGCGTCTCGCAGCGCCTGGCGGAGCTGGGCGTCGAGGTGCCCGCCGTCGTCCCGCCCGTGGCGTCCTACATTCCGGCCAAACGGTACGGCGACCTCGTCTACACTTCGGGCCAGTTGCCGATGGTGCAGGGATCGTTGCCGGCGACCGGCAAGGTGGGGGAGTCCGCCGGACTGGTGAGCCCCGCCGACGCTCGTTCCTTCGCCCGCCAGTGCGCGTTGAACGCGATCGCCGCGGCCGCCGCCGTGGCCGGCGGTGTCGACAATCTCACCGGTGTGCTCAAGCTCACCGGGTTCGTGGCATCCGTTCCCGAGTTCACCGGTCAGCCGGGAGTCATCAACGGGGCGAGCGAGTTCTTGGGCGAGGTGTTCGGCGAGGCCGGCGCGCACGCCCGCTCCGCCGTGGGCGTTCCCGTGCTGCCGCTCGACAGCCCCGTCGAGGTCGAGGTGGTCTTCACCGTCGTGTGAGGATCGATTCCGGATGCCGGGCACCCGGCGAGACGAAGGGGACGTGCGGTCGTACCGCGCGTCCCCTTCGTCGTTTCTCGTCCGCGACGGGGATGGCGTCGCGAACGATGGTCTCTGCGATGGCGCCACGCGCCCGCACGGAGTGAGACCGTCGGTCGTGGACGCCGTCGAACACGGCATCCACGACCGGTGATCACTTCACCTGGGCGCTGATCACGCTCATGACGGCGGTGTCGGCGAGCGTCGTGGTGTCGCCCACCTCGCGCCCCTCGGCGACGTCGCGGAGCAGCCGGCGCATGATCTTGCCCGAGCGCGTCTTCGGCAGCTCGCCCACGATGTACACGTCGCGGGGACGCGCGATCGGACCGATCTGCTCGCCCACCCATCTGCGCAGCTCGTCTCCGAGGCCCTCCACCGGGTTCTGCTTGAGGAAGCGGCTCTTGATGATGACGAACGCCACCACCGCCTGCCCGGTCGTCTCGTCGGACGCGCCGACCACCGCCGCCTCGGCGACGCCCTCGTGGCCGACCAGGGCCGACTCGATCTCGGCGGTCGACAGGCGGTGGCCCGAGACGTTCATGACGTCGTCGACGCGCCCGAGCAGCCAGACGTCGCCGTCGTCGTCGAGCCGAGCGCCATCGCCCGCGAAGTAGTACCCCTTGTCGGCGAACTTGTCCCAGTAGGTCTCGCGGTAGCGGTCGGGGTCGCCCCAGATGCCGCGCAGCATGCTCGGCCAGGGCTCGGTGACCACGAGCAGACCGCCGCCGCCATTGCCCACCTTCTCGCCCTGCTCGTCGACGACCGCGATCGAGATGCCGGGTATCGGCACCTGGGCCGATCCGGGCTTGGTTTCGGTGACGCCGGGCAGGGCCGAGATCATGATGGCGCCCGTCTCGGTCTGCCACCAGGTGTCGACGATCGGAGCCTCGCCGGCGCCGATGATGTCGCGGTACCAGATCCACGCCTCGGGGTTGATGGGCTCGCCCACCGAGCCGAGTAGCCGGATCGACGACAGGTCGAACTTCTGCGGGACGTCGCGCCCGATCTTCATGAACGAACGGATCGCGGTCGGAGCGGTGTAGAACACGCTCACACCGTGCTTCTCGATGAGCTCCCACCAGCGGCCCGGGTGCGGAGTGTCGGGGGTGCCCTCGTACAGCAGCTGGGTGGCGCCGTTGGCGAGCGGACCGTAGGTGACGTACGTGTGGCCGGTGATCCACCCGATGTCGGCGGTGCACCAGTACACGTCGGTCTCGGGGTGCACGTCGTGCACGACGCGGTTCGTGAAGGCCGCCTGCGTCAGATACCCGCCGGAGGTGTGCAGGATGCCCTTCGGCTTACCGGTCGTCCCCGACGTGTAGAGGATGAACAGGGGCGTCTCTGCCGGGAATGCCTGCGCCTCGTGCTCGGCCGATGCCGACGGCACGACATCGTGCCACCAGAGGTCGCGGTCGTCGGTCCAATCGACCTCGTTCGCGCCGCGCTTCACGACGATCACGTGTTCGACGGTCTCTTGGATGCCGGATCCGTTGCGGTCGGCGAGAGCCTGATCGACCGCGGGCTTCAGGGGCGACACCTTGCCCTTGCGCCACCCGCCGTCGGCGGTGATGACGACCTTCGCCCCGGCATCGTCGATGCGGGCGCGCAGGCTGTCGGCCGAGAATCCGCCGAAGACGACGGAGTGCACCGCGCCGATGCGGGCGACGGCGAGCATCGACGCAATCGCCTCGGGGATCATGGGCAGGTACAGCGCGACGCGGTCACCCTGCTCCACGCCGAGCTCGGTGAGGACGTTGGCGAGGCGTTTGACCTCGTCGGTGAGCTCGGCGTAGCTGACGTTGCGCTGGTCGCCGGGCTCGCCCTCCCAGCGCAGAGCGATGCGGTCGCCGTGCCCGGCCTCGACGTGGCGGTCGAGGCAGTTGTAGGCCACGTTCAGCTCGCCGTCGCCGAACCACTCGGCGAACGGCGGGTTCGACCAGTCGAGCACGCGGGTGAAGGGAGTGTGCCAGTGCAGCTCGCGAGCCTGGTCCGCCCAGAAGCCCTCGCGATCCGCGGCGGCGCGCTCGTACAGGCTACGATCCGCGACGGCTTGCGCTGCGAACGACGCCGCCGGGGCGAACCGGCGGGTCTCGTTGAGGAGATGGTCGATCTGGCTGCTCATCGCGGCGCTCCTTCGCGTTCACGCGACGCCGCGTCGGTGCGCGACGTCATCACCCGGGTCACGCTATCGACCCCCTCCGACACCGGCCACCTCCGATAGTTGGCATCGGCTCGGGATCAAAACAGGTGATATATCGGGGTGAATGGGTCTGGGAGTTGGCCAGGCCGTTCTCCCACGCGTAACCTAGTCATGCCGGAACATTGTTTCGGCACTCGCGTCGGGGGGAGCCCCCCAATTTTCCTCCGGCGCCTGGCGGCATCCCTCGCCCCCCACTGTAGGGATGCCGCCCCCTCCTCTTTCCGCGGCCGGTGGCCTGCGATGCCGGCCCCGAGGGGCCATCCCTCGCCGGGGCGCACACCCGCTGACGCGGCGAGAACGACCGTTCCTCCCCACGGTGTCGATGCGTCGGAGCATCCACCGATCGCTGTTTTCGCTCGACGCGCGCGGGGGCGTCCTCCCTACGTTCGTCGTCGTGTCTTCCGTCATTCCCCTGCACCGGCCCGATCCCGCTGAAGCGCCCCCCGTCTGGGACGATCCGGCGTTGGCGTTCCTGCGGCCGTTCCTCGACGACGGGTCGGTGACCGATCTCTTCGTCAACGGAGACCGGGGACTCTTCATCGATCGAGGGCGCGGCATCGAATGCGTGGCGTCATGGCGCGCGGGCGAGCTCGAGGTCCGTCGGCTCGCGGTGCGTCTCATCGCGCTCGGCGGTCGCCACCTCGACGACGCGTCGCCCTGCGTCGACGTGCGGCTCGAACGCGGGGTCCGCGTACATGCCGTGCTCGCACCGGTCGCCGTGGGCGGAACGAGCATCTCTGTGCGGGTGCCGCGGTGGGACGCCCCCGATCTCGTCGGGCTCGAACGCGGGGGCATGTTCACCGCGACGCAGCGCGCGCGTCTGGAAGACATGGTCGATCGGCGGTGGAACATCCTCATCAGCGGCGCCACCGGGGCCGGCAAGACGACGTTGCTCGCCGCCCTGCTGGGGCGAGTCCCCGCCGGGGAACGTCTCATCACCGTCGAAGAGGTGGCCGAGCTCCGGCCGGATCACCCCCATCACGTCGCGCTCGAGGCCCGCCAGGCGAACCTCGAGGGCGCCGGGGCTCTCACCGTGGCCCGTCTCGTACGCGAGGCGCTGCGCATGCGACCCGACCGCCTCGTTCTGGGGGAGTGCCGCGGCGAAGAGGTACGCGACCTGCTCATGGCGCTCAACACCGGCCACGACGGAGGCGCCGGCACGCTGCATGCGAGCAGCCTGCGCGACGTGGCGACGCGACTGGAGGCTCTGGGGTCGCTGGCGGGAATGGATGCCACCACCACCGGCCGGCAGGCCGCGAGCGCCATCGGTGCCGTGGTGCACGTCGAACGTCGTGACGGACGCCGCCGGGTCACGGGATGGGGGCGCCCGGTACTGAGCGACGGGCGTCTGCGCATCGATGCGGAGCCGTGGTGAAAGCGGGACGCGCCGCGATCGGTCGCGCCGACGCCCTCGAGACCACGATGCGTCTCGCCGTGCTGCTGGGCGCGGGGCTGACCCCGGCGCGCGCGTGGGCCGTCGTCGCCGAGCAGGGGGATGCGACGGCGGTGGGCGCGGCACGGGCGGCGGCGCGCGGCGACGATGTCGCCGAGGTCCTGCGCTCGGCGGGTGAGACCTGGAGCGATGTCGCCGCGGTCTATGCGGTCGCCGTCGATGCCGGTGCGCCGTTGGCCGATACGCTGCGCACGATCGGGGGAGCCCTGCGGGACGCCGCCGAGATCTCGGCCGACGTGCGCGTGGCACTCGCCGAACCCGCGGCGACCGCGCGGCTGCTCGCGTGGCTCCCGGTTCTGGGGGTTCCGCTGGGGCTCGCCCTGGGCTTCGATACAGTCGGCATCCTGGTGACCGATCCGCTCGGCACGGCCTGTCTCGTCGGGGGCGCGCTCCTTGTCGTGGCCTCACGCCTCTGGGCCCGCCATCTCGTGCGCCGAGCGAGGCCACCCCGAGGTGTGCCGGGTCTGAACGCCGAGCTGTGGGCGGTCGCCCTCTCGGCGGGGATCTCGGTCGATCGGGCGCGTCAGCTCGCCACCGCAGCCGGCCGCGTCGAGCCGCCGCTCTCCGAGGCCTCGGGGGACCAGGCCATCGAGGCGACCCTCGATCTTGCCGTGCGCGCCGGTGTGCCGGCGAGCGAGCTGCTGCGCGGCGACGCGTGGATGGCACGTCATCGCGCCCGCACCGAGGGGCGCGCGGCGGCCGCGCGCCTGTCGACGCACCTTCTCGTGCCGCTCGGCGCCTGCACCCTGCCCGCGTTCCTCCTGCTCGCCGTCGTGCCGATGATGCTCGGCCTGCTGCGTTCCAGCGGGTTCCCCTAGCGAGGGGTCACTCTCGCCCCCACCCGCTCACCTCCCCTCGATCCGATGGGCGGAGATGCCTCTTCGCCCGGGTCTCTCACCGAAAAGGAGTCGCCATGACCATTCCCTTCCTTCCCACCGCCGCCGACGCTCGTCACGAGACGTGCGTCCCCGCGCTGACCTCGGGGCGCGCGGGTGCCCTCTTCCTCGATGAGAGAGGAGCCGCGACCGCCGAATACGCCATCGCGACCATGGCCGCCGTCGCCTTCGCCGGGCTGCTCGTCGTCATCATGCGCAGCGACGAAGTGCGCGGGATCCTCACCGATCTCGTTCGTCGTGCGCTGACGGTGCAGTGATGTCCGCGGTTCGCCGGGCCGAGCGTCGATGGCCGCGGCTCGACGAGCGCGGTGCCGTGACCGCGGAGTTCGCCGTCGCGCTGCCCGCGCTCATCGTCGTGCTGGCGCTGGGGGTGGGGGCGCTCGGCTCGGTCGCCACGGCCGTCCGGCTGCAGCACAGCGCCACCGAGGCCGCGCGACTACTCGGGCGGGGAGACGGCGGCGGGCTCGCCGTCGTCGACGGCGTCGGGGGCAGCGCGTCGGTCGAACGCGTCGACGGCCTCGTCTGCGTCACGGCTTCCGCCCCGATCGCGTCGACGCTCCCGCTCGCGCCCGTGACCACACGGGCCTGCGCCCTCGACGGAGGGCGCTGATGGCGGGAACGGTCGCGGTGGTCGGCGTCACCGCGGTCGTGGCGGGCGCCACCGTCGCTCTCGGACTCGCTCTCGGCGCCGTGGTGCAGGTGCAACGGCTGTCGGGGATCGCGGATGCCGCCGCCCTCGCCGCGGCCGACACGGTGAGCGGGGCGGTGACGGGGGTGCCCTGTGAGGCGGCGACGGTCGTCGCCGAGCAGGGGGGTGCGAGCCTGCAGGAGTGCGATGTCGACGGCCTGGTCGCCACCGTCACCGTCGCTGGGGCGTACGGTGGGATTCCATTCGATGTGCGCGCGCGGGCCGGACCACCCGATGTCCCGAGCCCATGAGTCCTCCCGGAACCCCGCCAGGCAGGCGTGTGTATGGTGTGCATCGACGAAAGGACCCCAGTGGCAAACGGCAAGAAGCTCGTCATCGTCGAGTCCCCGACGAAGATGAAGTCGATCCAGGGATACCTCGGCGACGACTACGAGGTGCTCAGCTCGGTCGGTCACATCCGCGATCTCGCGTCGAAGAAAGAGATCCCGGCCGACAAGAAGGCGGCGTACGGCAAGTACTCCATCGACGTCGAGAACGACTTCGACCCGTTCTACGTGGTCAACGACCGCAAGACCAAGACGGTGGCCGAGCTCAAGCGCGCGCTGAAGACGGCCGACGAAGTCCTGCTGGCCACTGATGGTGACCGCGAAGGCGAAGCCATCGCGTGGCACCTGCTCGAGGTTCTCAAGCCCAAGGTCCCCGTGCGTCGCATGATCTTCCACGAGATCACGAAGGACGCCATCCGCGAAGCCGCCGAGAACACTCGCGAACTCGACGTGTCGCTGGTCGACGCGCAGGAGACCCGTCGCGTGCTCGACCGCCTGTACGGCTGGGACGTCTCGCCCGTGCTCTGGCGCAAGGTGGGATCCGGCCGCGAGGGCACGGCGCTCAGCGCCGGCCGCGTGCAGTCCGCCGCGACCCGCATGGTCGTCGAACGCGAGCGCGAGCGCATGGCGTTCGTGTCGGCGTCGTACTGGGACGTCGAAGCGCTCGCGTCGCAGACCGGTTCTTCGTTCACCACTCGCCTCGCCCGTCTCGACGGTGCTCCCATCGCCCGCGGAAGCGACTACGACGACAACGGAAATCTCAAGAAGGCCGTCGTGGTGCTCGACGAGGCGAAGGCCCGCACACTCGCCGCGGCCATCACCGCCGCCGGCCGCGCGACGGTGGCCAAGGTCGAGGCCAAGCCCGGCACGCGCAGCCCCCGCGCCCCCTTCACGACCTCCACCCTGCAGCAGGAGGCCGGTCGCAAGCTCTCGATGAGCGCCAAGCACGCCATGGGGGTCGCGCAGCGTCTGTACGAGAAGGGCTTCATTACTTATATGCGCACCGACTCGGTCGCCCTCTCGGGGCAGGCCATCTCGGCGGCGCGCGCACAGGCCGTCTCGCTGTACGGCGACAAGGCCGTCCCCGCCAACCCGCGCGTCTACAAGAGCAAGTCCAAGAACGCGCAAGAGGCGCACGAGGCCGTCCGCCCCTCGGGCGAGACCTTCCGCACGCCCGCGTCGCTCGCGTCGTCGCTCGACCGCGACGAGCAGAAGCTGTACGACCTCATCTGGAAGCGCACGGTCGCCAGCCAGATGGCCGATGCCAAGTACGAGACCACCACGGTCACCCTCACCGTCGCCGCGGGCGAGCAGGTCGCGGAGTTCACGGCATCCGGAACCGTCTACACCTTCAAGGGCTTCCTCGAGGCCTATGAAGAGGGCAACGACGAGAAGCGCAACGGGCGCGACGACGACGAGGACCAGTCCCTGCCCGCGGTCGCGGCGGGCGACGAACTCACCGTCAGCGACGTGGAGCCCAAGGGGCACAGCACCTCGCCCAAGCCGCGCTACACCGAGGCCAGCCTCGTGAAAGCGCTCGAAGAGAAGGGCATCGGCCGCCCGTCGACGTTCGCCAGCATCATCGGCGTCATCCTCGATCGCGGCTACGTCTCCAAGCGCGGACAGGCCCTGGTGCCCAGCTGGCTGGCCTTCAGCGTCGTGCGCCTGCTCGAAGAGCACTTCGCCGATCTCGTCGACTACGACTTCACGGCCGCCCTCGAAGACGACCTCGACGCGATCGCCCGCGGGGAGCAGCGTCGCACGGAGTGGCTGAAGTCGTTCTACTTCGGTTCGGAGAAGCAGGTGGGCCTGCGGCACATCGTCGACAACCTCGGCGAGATCGATGCCCGCGAGCTCAACTCGACCCGCATCACCGACACGGCCACCCTGCGCTTCGGCAAGTACGGTCCGTACCTCGAGATCACCGAGCCCGGAGCCGACGCCGAGGAGAAGCCCCGCATCGTCAACATCCCCGAAGACCTCGCGCCCGACGAGCTCACGCCCGAGAAGGCCCAGGAGCTCATCGACGCCCCCGTCGCGGGCGACCGCGTGCTCGGCGAGAACGCCGAGAACGGCAAGCTCGTCGTCGTGAAAGACGGCCGCTTCGGTCCGTACGTGCAAGAAGTGGATGCCGAAGAGCCCGACGAGGTCGACCAGGCCACCGGCGAGGTCGTCGAGCAGCCGAAGAAGCGCGGCGTGAAGAAAGAGGTCGCGCCCAAGCCCCGCACGGCCTCGCTCTTCCGCTCGATGTCGGTCGACACGATCGACCTCGACACCGCGCTGCAGCTGCTGTCGCTTCCGCGCGTCGTCGGCGCCGACCCCGAGACCGGTGCCGAGATCACCGCGCAGAACGGGCGGTTCGGGCCGTACCTCAAGAAGGGCACCGACTCGCGGTCGCTCGACGATGAGAAGCAGATCTTCGAGATCACGCTCGACGAGGCGATCGCCAAGTACGCCGAGCCGAAGTACGGCGCACGCCGTGCGTCGAGCGCCCTGAAGGAGTTCGACGCCGATCCGGTCAGCGGCAAGGCGATCAAGCTCAAGGACGGCCGCTTCGGACCGTACGTGACCGATGGCGAGACCAACGCCACGGTCCCGCGCGGTGAGGACGTCATGGCCGTCACCTTCGAGCGCGCCGTCGAGCTCATCGCCGACAAGCGCGCCAAGGGTCCCGCGCCCAAGAAGGCTCCGGCACGCAAGACGACGGCGACGAAGACGGCGGCCAGCAAGACGACCGCTGCCAAGACCGCGGCGGCCAAGACGACGGCGGCCAAGACGGCGGCGGCCAAGACCACGGCAGCCAAGACCGCGGCGGCCAAGACGACCGCGGCCAAGACGGCGGCCAGCAAGACGACCGCCAGCAAGACGGCGGCAGCCAGCAAGACGGCCGCGCCGAAGGCCACGACCACGCGCAAGGCGCCGGCGACGCAGTCGTGACCATCGAGGACACCCGGCCGCTGCACGCCCCGCGCGCGGCGGCGGCCGGGGGCCCCGGCCTCTTCGTCACCTTCGAGGGCGGCGACGGGGCGGGAAAGACCACCCAGGCGTCGCTGCTCGAGCAGTGGGTGCGCTCCGACGGTCGCGACGTGGTGCGCACGCGCGAACCGGGCGGCACCGAGGTGGGCGTGAGAATTCGCGACATCGTGCTGCACCACCGGGGGCACATCAACGCCCGCGCAGAGGCTCTGCTGTACGCCGCCGACCGCGCGCACCACGTCGAGACGGTCGTGCAGCCGGCCATCGCACGCGGCGACGTCGTCATCCAGGATCGGTACCTCGACTCCTCCGTGGCGTATCAGGGAGCGGGCCGCGTCCTCGACGCCGACGACGTGCGGGCGCTGTCCCTCTGGGCAACCGACGGGCTGCTGCCCGACCTCACGGTGCTGCTCGACCTCGACCCGACCGCCGCGCGAGCGCGCCTCGACGCCGACGACAAGCCCTTCGACCGCCTCGAAGCCGAGAAGAACGAGTTCCATGCCCGCGTGCGTGACGGCTTCCTGGCTCTCGCACGACGTGAGCCGGAGCGTTTCCTCGTGCTCGACGCGACCGAGGCGCCCGAGGTTCTGGCCGCGCGCGTGCGCGACGCCGTGACGACGCGGCTGCGCTGACGCGTCCTCGACCGCGGTACCCCGGCGGTATCGACGTCCGTCGCCCGTCGGCGAGCTCGTCCTCGAGCTCGCCGGTACGAGCCAGGGAACGCTGTCGGAGCCCACGGTTAGGCTGGAGCCCATGTCCGTCGCCCTCGACTCGCCGTCCACGCCCGCCGCGGCGGCGCCGTTCCCGTGGGACGCCGTGTGGGGGCAAGACGACGCCGTCGACACCCTGCGCGCCGCGGCATCCGACCCCGCCGCGCTGGCCCACGCCTGGTTGATCACGGGCCCTCCCGGGTCGGGGCGCTCGACCCTCGCGTACGCGTTCGCGGCGGCGCTCATCGCCGAGCCGGGCGACGAGCGGGCGCAGCAGCAGGTGCTGGCCCGCACCCACCCCGACCTCACCGCACTGCGCACCGAGCAGGTCGTCATCCGCATCGACGAGGCCCGCCGTCTGGTGGAGCGGTCGTCGTTCGCACCGTCGCTCGGGCGGCACCGGGTGATCGTCGTCGAAGACGCCGATCGCATGGCCGAACGCACGTCCAACGTGCTGCTGAAGGCCCTTGAGGAGCCCCCCGAGAAGACCGTGTGGGTGCTGTGCGCCCCGAGCGATGCCGACCTTCTGCCGACCATCCGCTCCCGCGTCCGACTCCTGCGCCTGCGAGAGCCCTCGGTCACCGACGTCGCCGCCCTCATCGTCGAACGCACGGGTGTCGCCCCAGACATCGCCGAGGAGTCCGCGCGCCACGCGCAGCGCCACATCGGCATGGCCCAGCGCCTCGCCACCGACGACGACGCCCGCGCCCGTCGTGCCGAGACCCTGGCTGCGGTCCTCGCGGTGCGCGGCATCGGCGACGCCGTCGAGGTGGCGGGACGCATCGTGCGCCTGGCCACCGACGACGCGAAGGCCCTCACCGCCACCCGCGACGAAGAAGAACGGCGTGCGCTGCTGCGCACCTTCGGTGTCGCCGAGGGGGCCGCGGTGCCGCCGTCGGTCCGCGGCCAGGTCAACGCCCTCGAAGACGACCAGAAGCGGCGCGCCACCCGCAGCCTGCGCGATGGCATCGACCGCGTGCTCACCGACCTGCAGTCCCTGTTCCGTGACGTCGTGATGATCCAGTACGGCCGCGAGGGCGACCTGGTCAACAGCGAGCGCCTCGACGACCTGCGCTCCCTCGCGGCGGAGTGGACGCCGGCCCGTACGCTCGGCGTGCTCGACCGCATTTCCGACACCCGCTCGCACCTCGAGCAGAACGCGGCGCCCCTCTTGGCATTGGAGAGTCTAATGATCACCGTCGCGAATGGTTCCGCCCCGTGAGCGCGCGCCGTCGTCTGGCCGCCGTGATCGCCGGCGTGGCCGGGGTCGCCCTGGCCCTGTCCGGGTGCCTCTACGCCCAGATCCCGCCGATGGCGCCCGACGGGGGGCGCTCGCTCGCTCCGCAGACCGAGGGCGTCGACGCGGCACTCCTGCCGTACTACGGCCAGACGCTCGCGTGGGAAGCCTGCGGAAGCGCCGGGTTCGACTGCACGACCGTCACCGCCCCCCGCGACTACGCCGACCCCTCGGCCGGTGACCTGCAGCTGGCCGTCATCCGCCACCGGGCGACGTCGGGCGAGCCCCTGGGCTCCCTGTTGACCAACCCCGGTGGGCCGGGGGTCAGCGGCGTCGACACGGTGCGTGACTCGCTCTCGCTCGTCGCCGACGAGACGCTCACGAGCGCGTACGACGTCATCGGGTTCGACCCGCGCGGGGTGGGTCAGTCGTCGCCGGTGACGTGCTACGACGCCGCGGGCATGGACGCCTACCTGTACGACATCCCGCCCGGAGCGCGCGGCAGCGACGAGCGCAACGCCGCCCTCGAGCAGCGGCAGGTCGACTTCGCCCAGGCGTGCGAGAGCAACAGCGCCGGCATCCTGCCCTACGTCTCGACCGAGAACGCCGCGCGCGACATGGATCTTCTGCGTGGCGTGCTCGGCGACGCGAAGCTGAACTACCTGGGATTCTCGTACGGCTCGCTGCTGGGCACGACGTACGCCGGCCTGTTCCCCGAACGCGTCGGGCGCATGGTGCTCGACGGGGGCATCGACCCGAGCCTCCCGGCCAGCGCGAGCGGGATCGCGCAGGCAGTGGGTTTCGAGAACGCGCTGCGGGCGTTCATGGCCGACTGCGTGACGAAGTCGGACTGCCCGTTCACGGGCTCAATCGACGACGCGATGGCCGATCTGTCATCGCTGCTCGAGCGGGTGGACGCGCGACCGATCACGGCGGGTGACGGTCGTCAGCTCGGAGCGGATTCGCTCATGACCGCGATCATCGCCGCGCTGTACAGCGACCAGAACTGGCCCTACCTGCGTGCCGCTCTGAGCGGGGCGCAGAACGGCGACGCGTCGGTGGCGTTCCAGCTCGCCGACTTCTACAACGGTCGCACCGACGGCGTCTACACCGACAACACGATGCAGGCGCTGCGCGCGTACAACTGCGTCGACTACCCCGCCGAGAGCGAGGCCGACAGCGACGCGCTGCTGGCCGAGCTCGAGCAGAAGGCCCCGGTCGTGGCGCCGTACTGGGTCGGACCCGATCCCTGCGACGCGTGGACCGCCCCGCCGACGGGAACGCGTGCGGCCATCACCGCGCCCGGCTCGCCGCCCATCGTGGTGCTCGGAACGACCGGTGATCCCGCGACCCCGTACGCCGAGGCGCAGAGCCTGGCCGACCAGCTGTCGCAGGGCGTGCTGGTGACCTACGTCGGCGAGGGACACCTCGCCTACAACAAGGGCAACAATTGCGTGAACGGCGCCGTCGACGACTACCTGGTCGACGGCACGGTGCCGGCCGAGGGCCTGCGCTGCGAATGACCCCCGAACCCACCGCCGGCGCCCGCGCCTAGGCTGGATCCGTCACACCCCGAGGAGACCCCCATGACCGCGCCCACCGCCGACCTGGCGTCGTACATCGACCACACCCTGCTCAAGCCCGAGGCCACGCGCGCCGACGTCGAGCGCATCATCGCCGAGGCCGCCGAGCTCGGCACCTACAGCGTCTGCCTGTCGCCGTCGTTCCTGCCCGTCGAGGTGCCCGCGGGACTCAAGGTCGCCGTCGTCTGCGGTTTCCCCAGCGGCAAGCACCACGCCGAGGTCAAGGCCGCCGAGGCCGCCCTGTCGGTGGCGCAGGGCGCCGACGAGATCGACATGGTCATCGACGTGGGCGCAGCGATCGAGGGGCGCTACGACGTCGTCGAGGCCGAGATCCGCGCGGTACGACTGGCCGCTCCGGCCCCGACCGTGCTGAAGGTCATCATCGAGTCGGCCGCACTTTCCGACGAGGCCATCGTCGCGGTGTGCGAGGTCGCCGTCGCCGCCGACGCCGACTTCGTGAAGACCTCCACCGGTTTCCACCCCGCCGGCGGGGCCAGCGTGCACGCCGTCGAGCTGATGAAGCGCACCGTCGGCGATCGCGCCGAGGTCAAGGCATCCGGAGGCGTCCGCACCCGTGCGGCGGCCGAAGAGATGATCGCCGCGGGCGCGACCCGCCTGGGCCTGTCGTCGAGCCGCGACATCCTCGCCGACCGTTCGGCGACCGGAGACTACTGATCCCACCCCGGCGCGCGTACCTCAGACCCCGCCGGAGCATGTAGAATCGATGATCGTGCACGCGACAGCGCGCACATGCCGCCTTAGCTCAGACGGCAGAGCGATTCACTCGTAATGAATAGGTCAAGGGTTCGATTCCCTTAGGCGGCTCCACCAGACCCTCACCCGCATATCGGGTGGGGGTCTTTTGGTTCGTCCGCGAGACGGAACCGCGGAGCGACCCGCGGTGTGCCCGTGCCTCTCGGGCTGAAGCTGTCGGGTACGCGGCGTCGCGAGCGCGGAGCTGCGGGGGCGGGGGAGCCCGCCCGATAGGCTGGGAGCCGTGTCGTCCCGTGCCGTGCGGCGGCGATCATCCGCCCGCTGACCGCAGGAGCCCCCGTGTCGAACGCGCTCGACGCCCTCATCGAGATCTTCACGTGGGTGGGGCTCGGTGGGGGCATTCTGCTCGCGTTCGTCGCGGTCGTCCTGGTACTCGCCGACGGCACCTGGGTGCCCACACGTGCCGTGGTCGAGCACGCCGAGGGCGGACGAGTGGTGCGCTGGTTCGACGAGGGCGGCGGTGTCAACGAAGCCCCCCTGACGCCGCACGACGACGCCCGCCTCGGCGACGCGGACATGGCCGACATCTTCTACCGGCGGGGCTCGGCGCACCGCATGCGGTTGACGCGGTCGTCGCCGTCGGTGCGATTCGTCTCGTTGCTCGCGGCCGGAGTGCTGGGGCTCGGAGCGGTGTCGTTCGTCGCCTCGATCGTGCTGCTCTTCGTGCAGGGATAGGACTTGACGCGAGGGACGTATTGCTAGATAAGCTAGCGATATGTCCGGTTCTCCTGCGCCCACCCCGTCTCGACGCCGCGCTTCCGGCGACCCCGCCTCGTCGCGAGGCGACCGCCGACGCCGCTCCGCGCCCACGGTGTCACGGTGGCTGCGCATCGGCATCCCGAGTCTGCTCGTGCTGCTCTGGGTGGTGGGCGGCTCGATCGGCGGACCCTTCTTCGGCAAGGTCGACCAGGTGGCCACGAACGACCAGTCGTCGTTCCTGCCGCAGTCGGCGGACGCGACCGAGGTCAGCGAGCGACTCACCGATTTCACCGGGGGCGACACGATCCCGGCGCTCGTGGTCGCGGCCACCGACGACGGCAGCGCGCTCACCGACGCGCAGCTGAGTGCACTCCAGACCCTCGCTACCCAGGTGGCCTCGATCGACGGCGTCGCGGGCGAGGCGTCTGTACCGCTCGTGTCCGACGACGCCACGGCCGCGCAGATCTTCGTGCCGATCGACAGCTCCGGTGAGGTGCGCGAGGTCGTCGAGCAGGTGCGGGAGCGCGTCTCGGCCGACGTCCCCGCCGGGGTCGAGGCGTGGGTGACGGGACCCGCGGGGTTCACCGCCGACCTGGTGAAGGGCTTCCTCGGCATCGACGGGCTGCTGCTGATCGTCGCGCTCGGCGCGGTGTTCGTCATCCTCGTGGTGGTCTACCGCTCGCCGCTGCTGCCGCTGCTCGTGCTGCTCACCTCGGTGTTCGCGCTGTGCGTGGCGTTGCTGACCGTGTGGTGGCTCGCGTTCGCGGGGATCGTGGTGCTGAACGGGCAGGTGCAGGGGATCCTCTTCATCCTGGTCATCGGCGCGGCCACCGACTACGCCCTGTTGTACGTCGCCCGATTCCGAGAGGCGATCGGTGAGGGCGAGAAGAGGTGGGATGCCACGATCCGGGCCTGGAAGGGAGCGGTCGAGCCCATCCTGGCCTCGGGCGGAACGGTCATCGCGGGCCTTCTGTGCCTGCTGCTCTCCGACCTCGCCACCAACCGAGCGCTCGGGCCCATCGCCTCGATCGGCATCGCGTTCGCCGTGCTGTCTGCTCTGACCTTCTTGCCGGCGCTGCTCGCCCTCTGCGGCCGCGCCGCGTTCTGGCCCTTCCTGCCGAAGCCGGGAGCTGCGGCCCTGCCCGCCGACCTCACCGCGCCCGCGAAGGGCGTGTGGCCGCGACAGGCGCGGTTCGTCGCACGCCGCGCACGCCCCGTGTGGATCGTGTGCACCCTGGTGCTCCTCGCCGCCTGCGTGGGGGTGACCCAGCTGCGCGCCGACGGCGTTCCCGCCAGCGACCTCGTGCTCGGCGCCTCCGAGGCGCGCGACGGGCAGGCGGCCCTGGCCGAGCACTTCCCGGGCGGATCGGGCAGCCCCGCCTACGTGCTCGTGCTCGAGGGCCGGGCGGCCGACGCCGTCACGGTGCTCGAACGCACCGCCGGCATCGACAGCGTGGGCGTCCTCGCCGCCGACGCCCCCGGCGGTCAGGCCCCCGTGTCGGTGAGCGACGGTGTCCTGCAGACCACCGCTCTCGGTGCACCGGGAACGCCCGCGCCCGCGCCCACCGTCTCCGACGGTGACGTGCTGTTGGCCGCGACGCTGTCCGATACCGCCGACTCCCCGGCCGCCGACGACACGGTGAGGTCATTGCGCGCCGAGCTGACCGCCGAGCTCGGCGAGGGGACGGCGCTGGTGGGCGGCGTGACGGCGACCGACATCGACTCGGTCGACACCTCGATCCGCGACCGCACCCTGATCATCCCCATCGTGCTCGTCGTCATCCTGCTCATCCTCATGGCGCTGCTGCGCTCGATCGTCGCGCCGCTCATCCTGATCGGGACCGTCATCGTGTCGTTCGGCGCGGCGCTCGGCGTGAGCGCCCTCGTCTTCGACGGCGTGTTCGGGTTCCCCGGTGCCGACCCGTCGGTTCCGCTGTACGGATTCGTGTTCCTCGTCGCCCTCGGCGTCGACTACAACATCTTCTTGATGTCGCGGGTGCGCGAGGAGTCCCTCGTGCACGGCACCCGTCCCGGCATCCTGCGGGGGCTGGTCGCGACGGGCGGCGTGATCACCTCGGCCGGCCTGGTGCTGGCGGCGACCTTCGCCGCCCTGGGCGTCATCCCGATCCTGTTCCTCGCGCAGATCGCGTTCATCGTCGCGTTCGGGGTGCTGCTCGACACCTTCGTCGTGCGTTCCCTGCTCGTTCCCGCGCTGGCCTACGACCTGGGGCGCCGCATCTGGTGGCCGTCGAAACTCGGCCGGGCCGATGTCGACGCGCGTAGGCTCGACGCATGACCCGGGCCCTGTTCATCGTCGATGTCCAGAACGATTTCACCGAGCGCGGAGCGCTGGGCGTCGAGGGCGGCGATGCGGTCGCGGAACGCATCTCGCGCCACCTCGAGGCCCACGCGGCCGACTACGCGGTCGTCGTCGCCTC
This sequence comes from Microbacterium sp. Leaf436, assembly GCF_001424715.1. Classification (NCBI taxonomy): domain Bacteria; kingdom Bacillati; phylum Actinomycetota; class Actinomycetes; order Micrococcales; family Microbacteriaceae; genus Microbacterium; species Microbacterium sp. Leaf436. The sequence continues at coordinate 154,520 of NZ_LMRB01000004.1, read as the reverse complement.
GCGCGACTGGCACCACGGCGACGACGACAACGGGGGGCACTTCTCGGCCACCCCCGATTTCGTCGACACCTGGCCGGTGCACTGCGTCGGCGGCACGTACGGGGCGGACTACGACGAGGTGTTCGACACCGCGCGGGTGACCCACCACCTCAAGAAGGGGCAGGGAAAGCCCGCCTACTCGCTCTTCGAGGGCGTATCCGACGACGGCCAGACGGCCGCGGGCATCCTCGAGGCGCACGGCATCCGGCACATCGATCTCGTCGGCATCGCGACGGACTACTGCGTGCGGGCGTCGGCTCTCGACGCGATCGCCGCGGGGCGTTCGGTGCGCGTGCTGACCGACTTGATCGCCGGCGTGCACCCGACCTCGAGCGCCGCGGCGCTGGCCGAGATCGAGGCGGCCGGCGCAGAGCTCACGCGCTCTCGGCGATGACGTCGTCGGCGCGGGGGATCGTGATGGTCACGCTCGTCCCCTCGCCCGGGTCGCTCGCGATGCGCAGCGTCCCACCGTGCGCCGACACGATCTGGCGGACGCTGGCGAGGCCGATGCCGCTTCCTCCGTCGCTCGCGTCGGCGTAGCGGCCGCGCTGGCCCTCGGTCGTGATCGTCGCCAGGTCGTCGGGGTGGATGCCCCGGCCGTGATCGCGCACGCGGACGGCGGCGCCCTCGTCGGTCTCGAACAGGTCGATCTCGATGACGTCGTCGGAGTACTTGGCGGCGTTCTCGAGCACGTTGGCGACGGCGCGACGGAGCCCCAGGACGTCTCCCAGCACCGGAACGGCGTCGACATGCCCGAACTGCACCCGGGTGGGCGCGTGTCCGGGAAGAACGAGAGCGACCGCACCGCGGGTGATGAGGTCGAGCGTCGCGCGGCGGCGACCGCGATCCGCCGTCGTGGTCGAGTCGACGAGCAGCGCCTGGGCCATGGCGATGAGGTGGTCGCTCGCCTCGCCGGCGAGACGCAGCAGTCGATGATCCGGCTCGAGCTCCTCGCCGATGAGATCGAGATAGCCGCGCAGAGCGGTCACGGGCGAGAGCAGGTCGTGCGCGAACGTGCGCTGCAGCGCGTCGCGATGGTCGACCTCCTGCTTCTCGGTGGTGAGGTCGCGCACGATCTTCACGAAACCGAGCACCTGGCCCTGATCGTTGCGGATCGCCGAGATCGTCACGCGGGCCCAGAACTCACTGCCGTCCTGCCGCACGCGCCAGCCGGTGTCTTCGACGTGCCCGTCGCGCTGGGCGGCGGCGAGCAATTGGTCGGGAACGCCACGACGCCGGTCTTCTTCCCGGTAGAAGGTCGAGAAGTGCGACCCGACGATCTCGGCTTCGCTGTACCCCTTGATCAGTTCGGCCCCGAGGTTCCACCCCCGCACGAATCCGCCGCTGTCGAGCTTGACGATGGCGAAGAGGTCGACCTGACCGTCCCAGTCCGCCGGCATGGAGCGTCGGATGGGCAGAGGAGTCGGCTGCGCAGAAGAAGGAAGGTGGGCGTCTGTCATCGGAGGCTCGCTCTCTGCGGTGCTCATCGGCGCACGCAGAAGCGGCTCGGGATGCTTGCTGAAGGCATTCTCCGATCATCCCCGACGCGGCGACCCCGCGACAGAGATTGACAAGATCATTACGCCTCCGAAACCGTCACGACACGGTGACGAGGGTGCGCTGCCATCCGCTGGAGCCGTTCGGCGCGATGGGGGCCGCGTCCTCGATCTGCACGTTGCCCTGCTTGTCCGTCGCCCGCACGGCGATGTAGTGCGTGCCCTTCTCGGCGGTCCAGTCGTACTTCCACTGCACCCACGACTGATCGTTGATGGGCGTCGACAGGGTGGTCGGCTGCCACTCGCCGTTGTCGATGCTCACCTCGACCGTGGCCACGCCGATCGGCTGCGCCCACGCCATACCGGCCACGGTGATCGCACCGGCGGTGACCGGCGTACCGATCTTCGGGGTGTCCACCCGCGACGACATCTTGATGGGGGCTTCGGCCGAGTAACCGCGGGGGGTCCAGTAGGCCTCGACCTGGTCGAAACGGGTGACGGTGAGCTTGGTGACCCACTTCGTCGCCGACACGTAGCCGTAGAGACCCGGGACGACCATGCGCACGGGGAAGCCGTGTTCGAACGGGAGGGGTTCTCCGTTCATGGCGACGGCGAAGATGGCATCCAGGTTGTCGTCGGTCAGCGAGCCCAGGGGAGTGGATGCCGTGTACCCGTCGACACTTTCGGAGAGCACCATGTCGGCCCCGGACTGCACCCCCGCCATCCGCAGGATGTCGCGGATCGGCACGCCGGTCCAGATGGCATTGCCGACCAGACCGCCGCCGACCTCGTTCGACACGCAGGTCAGGGTCACGCCGTACTCATCGAGACCCATGTTGACCAGGTCGTCGAAGCTGAGCTCGATCGGTGTGTCCACCATCCCCTCGATCGACAGGCGCCAGGTGGTCGGGTCGACGTTCGGAACGGTCAGGGCGGTGTCGACGCGGTAGAAGTCGGCGTTGGGCGTGATGATCGGGCTGAGGCCCGGGAGCTCCCAGTTCGCGCCCTCGGGGACGGTGACGGTGGTGCGGGCCGTGGGCAGGCGCAGGGCGTCGCGCGCGGCGGCCACCGACGAGCTGGTCGCGTTGAGCACGCGGGCACCCACGCCGACGACCACCGCGCCCACGGCGGTGAGGCCGGTGAACAGCAGGAAGCCGCGTCGATCGGTGCCGCGCGTGTCGGCGTCGGCCGCGGCAGCGGTCATCCAGCGGCGCAGCTTGGTGGTCGAGAACATCAGCACGAACACGCCGGCGGCGGTACCGATCACGGGGGGCAGCCAGGCGAGGGCGCCGGCTCCCGTGCGGGTGAGGATGGCGACGGTGGCGAGGACGCCGCCGATGGCGAGCACCACGGCGCCGGCGGGGCGCAGGCGGTACTGCAGGATGCCGGCGATGGCCGCGGCGACAGCGGCACCGAGTCCGACGCCGGCCAGGAGGGCGATCTTGTCGGTCTCGCCGAACAGCGTGATCGCGAGCTCCTTGAGCGGTCGGGGCACGATGTCGACGATGACGGAACCGACCGCGAGGATCGGGCTCGCCGACCGCGCGAAGAGGGCGGCGAGCAGCTCGGCGACGGCGAGTAGGACCGCCGCCGACACGATGCCGGCGAACGCGGCCCACGGCCACGCGTGCCGCTTCCGGGCCTTCGTCGGGGTGGAGTTCTTCACCGCGGTGTCGGTCGACATGGCATCCCTCGTTCCTGCTCCCCACGCACGCGCGGTTACGCCTCACACTCTGTTCGGAGCGGCGGGCGAAACGGATGCCGCGTCGAGCGGCCGAGCGGCGCGTCGGGGCGCCGAGGTGAAGACGACGACTCCCGTGACGATCAGCGCGAGCGCCACGGCGAGGCCCACCGTCAGCGGCTCGTGCAACAGCGGGACCGCGACGAGGGCGGTGAGGACCGGGCTCAGGGCTCCGGCTGTCGCGGTGATGCTGCTGCCGAGGTTCTTCACCGCGACGACGTAGCACGCGGTCGAGAGCAGTCCGGTACCGATGCCCTGCACGAGGGCGTAGGTACCCAGGCTCGCGAGGTCGGCGGTGCCGGCCAGCAGGTGCGAGGGCATCGCGCCCGTTGCGATGAGTACGACGGCGGCGAGCGTGGAGCTGAGTGAGACGAGGACGATCACACCGAGCGGATCGAGCCGCGTCCGGGCGAGACCGAGCGTGTAGACGGCCCAGACGAAGCCCGCGCCCACGAGCACGGCGACGCCGCCGACGCTCGCGCTGTCGCCGGTGAGGGCCGCGGCGGCGGCGATGCCCGCGACGATCGCCCCGAGCGCGAGCAGGCGTCGGCGCGAGACGGCGGCGCGATGACGGAGGAAGAGCAGGACGGCGACGAAGAGCGGCACGGTACCGGGCACGAGCAGCCCGGTGAGCGCCGCCGAGGTGAGGTGCGCGCCCCACGCGAAGATCAGGAAGTGCGGAAGGCCGGCCAGCAGCACGAGCGCGACGACGGCGGGACGTTCGGTGCGCAGGATGCGGAGGGTCCGCGGGATCCACGGGGTGAGCAGCAGGCCGGGAACGGCGAAACGCACGACCGCGGCGTCGGCCATCGTCAGCCCGGCGCCGTCGAGGGCGCGCGTCGACAGGGCGAACGCCGACCACAGCGCCACGACCGCCGCGAGGGCAGCGGTGCCGACGGCGACGCGGGGCGACAGCACGGAAGGGCGGGGGAGGGCGAACGTCGTCACCCCTCGACGGTAGGGAGCACCGCGCCGCAGCCGATTGCGAATATTGCCGAACAGTGACGTGGATTGGCAGAATCTGCTGCATGCACTCGCTCGACCGCATCGATCACCTCATTCTGCGCGAGCTCCAGCAGGACGCCCGTCTGACGAACCAGGAGCTCGCCGACCGCGTCGGGCTGTCGCCCTCGCCCTGTCTGCGGCGCGTGCGCCAGCTGGAGCAGGCGGGCATCATCGAGGGCTATCGCGCCGTCGTGTCGCCCCGCGCCGTCGACCTCCCCATCACCGCGTTCGTGCGCCTGCGCCTCGCCTCGCACGAAGGAGCGACGGTCGACGCCGTCGAGGAGCGCCTGCGCGCCATTCCGCACATCGTCGAGGCGCACCTGCTCGCCGGAGACTGGGACTACCTCGTGCGCATCGTCACGTCGAGCTTCGACGCGTACGAGCGACTGCTGCGCGAACACCTCCGCGCGATCCCCTCACTGGCCTCGATCGACACGACGTTCGCGTTCGGGGTCACCAAGCCCGTGTCGGCGTTGCCGCTCGACGCCCGGTGAGCGGAGCCCGTTCCGCCGGGTGCGGGGACCATGGCGTCTCGCCGCGACCGATCGCCCGGCGAGCAGGGCGGTGCCGACGGATCGCGCGTCGATACGATGAGATGACCCGTGGTCACGGCATCCGGGATCCGTTCGTGCGAAAGGAACCCGCGACGTGGACGACCTCGCCCGCTGGGCCGCGGCTCTGACGACGATGGTCGGACTGGGGCTCACCCTCGGGATCAACCCGGCTCTGTACGGGGCGACCGCCGACATGCTCGCCCAGAACACCCGCGTCCCGGCGCGGATGGGGTGGATGGTCGGGGGCCTGGCGACCGGGGCGACGATCCTGTACCTGCTGCTGCAGAGCTTCGACCCCACCGAGTTCGTCGCGGCGGCCGAGCGCAGCACGACCGAGGCGGTGCTCGACCGGCGGGTAGACCTGATCGCCGGGACGCTGTTCCTGCTCGGTGCGGTCGCGGTGGCGTGGTGGAAGCTCCGCGTTCCGGTGCGTTCCGCCGCTCGCAGACCGCTCCAGGCCCGCGCGCACTCGTGGAGCTACTACGTGCTCGGCGTCAGCTGCTCGGTCATCGGATTCACGACGCTGCCGATCATGTACATGACCGGGCGGGTCGCCGACGGCGTCAGCGACCACCCTCTGCTGCGGTGGCTGGCCTACGCGGTGTTCCTCCTGGCGCTCGCCGCGCCGTTCGTGCTGCTGGCCACGGCGTGGATCCACTTCCCCACCACCGCGGCACGGGTGAACCGCATCTACTCGCACCTGATCGATATGGATCACCGGTGGGTCTACGCGGCCGTGCTCGCGGTGGCGGGCGTGGCCTGCCTCGTGCTCGGGGTCTTTCCGGGGCGCTGAGCTCTCAGCGCGCGTTGCGCTGCTTGAGCAGCTTCGCCTGCACCTTGCGGCGGATCTTCTGCACCTTCGGGTCCTTCCAGACCCGGTAGGCGACGGTCCCCGCCGCAGCGGCACGACCGATCGCCGTCCGCGCGAGCACAGCGCCCGCGAGTCCCACCGCTCCGGTTCCGATCCAACGTCCGACACCCATGGTCACTCCTCGTTCTGCGTCGTGGGGTTCCCACTCAACGCGAACGGATGCCGGATACCGCGGCGGTTGCGCAACGCCCGCCGATGTGGGTGAGGGTCAGCGCAGCGATCCGCCCGCCGCCGCGGCGAACGGCTCGAGGGCGGCGATGACGTCGTCGGTCAGCGTGACCTTGCTCGCGGCGACCGCGTCGTCGATCTGGCTCGTGCGCGAGGCGCCGATGATCGCCGTCGTGACCACCGGGTCGCGCAGCACCCACGCCACGGCGAGCTGGGGGATCGACAGGCCGGCCTCGCGCGCGACGCCGTCGATCCCGCGGATACGGCGGAGGTAGTCGTCGGTCAGGGCGGACTGGTCGAGGAAGCGGCTGTCGGCGGCGCGCGAGTCGGCGGGCACCGTGCCGTCGAGGTACTTCGCCGTCAGCAGTCCTTGGGCGAGGGGCGAGAAGACGGCGCTGCCGACCGAGAGTTCGCGCAGCACCGGGAACAGCTCGGCCTCGGGCGTGCGGTCGAACAGCGAGTACCGCGGCTGGTGGATGAACAGGCGCACGCCCTCGGCGGCGAGCAGCTCGTGCGCGCGCCGCGTGAGGTCGGCGGGGTAGTTCGAGATGCCCGCGTACAGCGCCTTGCCGCTGCGGACGATGTCGGCGAGCGCTCCGACGGTCTCTTCGATCGGGGTCTCGGGGTCGACGCGGTGCGAGTAGAAGACGTCGACGTAGTCGGTGCGCATGCGCGTGAGGCTCTGCTCGAGCGAGCGGATCAGGTACTTGCGCGAGCCGCCGTCACCGTACGGGCCGGGCCACATGTCGTAGCCCGCCTTCGTCGAGACGAAGAGCTCGTCGCGGTACCGGCGCAGGTCGGTGTCGAGCACCGTGCCGAAGGTGGTCTCGGCGGCGCCGTAGGGCGGGCCGTAGTTGTTGGCGAGATCGATGTGCACGACGCCGCGGTCGACCGCGTGGCGCAGGATCTCGCGCTGCGTGTCGAGCGTGCGTCCGCTGCCGAAGTTCTGCCACAGTCCGAGCGAGATGCGGGGAAGGGGGATGCCGCTGGCCCCGGCGCGGGCGAAGGGCACGTCGTCGTAGCGGGTGGGTGCCGCCTCGAACGGGGAGGACAGGCGGGGGTCATCGGCGGCGATGGGCATGGTTCTCCTCGGAACGAAAAGCGGTGTGATCCGACTCTGCCACGCCCACGCCGCCCGCGTGGCATCCGCCGTCCGGGACTCAGGCGGCGGTGCCGGACAGCTCGTCGCGCAGCAGGGCCGCCCCGGCCGACAGCGCGCTGAGCTTGTCGAAGGCGACACCGCGCGGAAGCGGAGCCATGCCGCAGTTGGAGCTCGGGATGAGCTTGTCGGCGTCGACGAACTCCAGTGCGCGCCGGAGGGTGTCGGCGACCTCTTCGGGGGTCTCGATCCGCTCGCTGGCGACGTCCAGCGCCCCGAGCATGATCTTCTTGCCGCGGATCAACTCGATGAGATCGATCGGCACGTTCGAGCGGTGGCTCTCCAGCGACACGATGTCGATCGACGACTGCTGCAACAGCGGGAACGACTCCTCGTACTGCCGCCACTCCGATCCGAGGGTGGCCTTCCAGTCGGTGTTGGCCTTGATGCCGTAGCCGTAGCAGATGTGCACGGCCGTCTCGGCGCGCAGGCCTTCGGCTGCGCGTTCGAGCGCGGCGACTCCCCAGTCCTTCATCTCGTCGAAGAAGACGTTGAAGGCGGGCTCGTCGAACTGGATGATGTCGACCCCCGCCGCTTCGAGCTCGCGCGCCTCCTGGTTGAGGATGGTCGCGAACTCCCACGCCAGCTTCTCGCGGCTGCCGTAGTAGCGGTCCGAGAGCGTGTCGATCATCGTCATGGGCCCCGGCAGTGCCCACTTGATCGGCTGATCGGTCTGCGTGCGCAGGAAAGCGGCGTCGTCGACGAACACGGGGCCCCGGCGGCTCACGGCGCCGACCACGGTCGGAACGCTCGCGTCGTACCGGTTACGGATGCGGACCGTCTCGCGGTTCTCGAAGTCGACGCCGTCGAGGTTCTCGATGAACGTCGTGACGAAGTGCTGACGCGTCTGCTCGCCGTCGCTGATGATGTCGATCCCGCGTCGCTCCTGCTCCTGCACCGCGGAGCGCAGGGCATCGTGCTTGCCCTCGACGAGGATCTCGCCCTCGAGCTCCCACGGCGACCACAGCACCTCGGGCTTCGCGAGCCACGCAGGCTTGGGAAGGCTGCCGACGGTGGAGGTGGGAAGAAGGGTGGGCACGGGGGTGGATCCTTCGCGGGTCATCGGACGGGGGCGGCGTAGGCGGCGGCCCACTGGTCGAGAACGAGGCGGTGGGGCTTCACGAAGTGCTCCTCGGCGTAGCGCCCCTGCGTGACGGCGAGCTGGCTGCGCTCTTCGCGGTCGTAGTCGATGCCGGTGCGCACGAAGTCGGGCTGGTCGAGCGTCGGACGGTAGACCGCGCCGGCGGGGGTGACGGCGTTGTAGACCTCGGGGCGGTAGATCTTCTGGAAGGTCTCCATCGTGCTGATGGTGCCGATCAGCTGCAGGTCGGTGTAGTCGCCCAGCAGGTCGCCGTGGAAGTAGAACGCGAACGGCGCCACGCTGCCCCGCGGCATGAAGTAGCGCGCCTGCAGGCCCATCTTGGCGAAGTATTCGTCGGTCATCGAGAACGAGTCCTGCTCGTACTCGATGCCCAGCACGGGGTGCACCACGCCCGTACGGCGGTAGGTACGGCTCGTCGACACGCTGATGCAGATCACGGGCGACTGGGGGAAGCGCTCGCGATAGGCGTCGGAGTCGAGGAAGTGCTGGAAGAGCTTTCCGTGCAGGATGCCGAAATCGTCGGGCACCGTGAACCCGTAGCCGCTCGCATTGGCCGCGGGCAGGACCACGCTGAAGTCGTAGTCGCGCAGGTACGACGAGAAGTTGTTGCCGACGATCCCTCGATGGCGCTCGCCGGTGACGGTGTCGACGACGTGCACGTCGAGCACCTCGATCACGGGGATGTGCTCGTCGTCAGCGCCGTCGGTGAACTGCAGCTGCACCGAGACGATGTCGAGCTCGACGCGGTACCGGTCGCCGGTGGGGTTGTCGTCGCTCGCGAGGTCGTTGAAGCGGCGGTCGATCATCGAGAGGGCGTTGCGCAGGTTCTGCTGCCGGTGCTCTCCCCGCGCGAGGTTGGCGAAGTTCGTCGTGACGCGCGAGGTGTCGGCCGGGGCGTAGTCCTCGTCGAAACGGGTGGTGCTGATGCTGAACGTGATGTCGTTCGCCATAAGAAGCCAATCGGGGCCGAGAGGCACGGGCCTCGGGGATGTCGGTGATTCCATCGTGCTCGGATGCCGCGGTCATCGGGTAATTCCGCTCAGCTATGCACGCCTATAGCCTGGGGCTATGGCCAAGCGCACGAGCGGCATCACCCTGCAACAGCTCCAGTACTTCATCGAGGTCGCCGCCGAGGGATCGATCACCGCCGCGGCCGACATCCTGTTCGTCGCGCAGCCGACCATGTCGGCCGCGATGAAAGACCTCGAGCACCGGGTGGGACGCGATCTGCTCACGCGTTCCGCGCGCGGGGTCACCCTCACCGTCGACGGCGTGGAGTTCCTCGGCTACGCGCGGCAGGTCGTCGAGCAGGCGGAGCTGCTCGAGCAGCGGTACCTGGGCCGGCCGCCCTCGCGGCGCCTGCTCGGGGTCTCGACCCAGCACTACTCGTTCGCGGTCGACGCGTTCGTGCGCATGGTGAAGGGCACGAACGCGGCGGAGTACGAGTTCTCGCTGCGCGAGACCCGCACCTTCGACATCATCGAAGACGTCCGCACGCTGCGCAGCGAACTCGGCATCCTGTTCCGCAACGACTTCAATCGCAACGTGCTCGACAAGCTGCTGCGCGACTCGGGGCTCGCGTTCCACCCGCTGTTCGTCGCCGAGCCGCACATCTTCGTCTCGCGACGCAACCCGCTCGCCCGGCGCACGCGCGCCACCCTCGACGACCTCGTCGCCCTGCCGCGCCTGACCTTCGACCAGGGGGCGAACAACTCCTTCTACTTCGCCGAGGAGATCCTCTCGACGCTGTCGAGCGCCCAGGAGATCCGCGTCTCGGACCGCGCCACGATCTTCAACCTCATGATCGGTCTCGACGGCTACACGATCTCGACCGGCATCATCAGCGACGACCTCGACCCCGAGATCGTCGCCGTGCCCCTCGACGTCGACGAGCACATCGAGATCGGCTGGATCGGCCGCACCGCGATCCCCCTCACCGAGCAGGCGCAGCGGTACCTCGCCGAGGTGCGCGACGTGGTGGCGGGGTTCGGCGTGGAGGTACTCGGGTAGGGGAGCGGATGCCATGTCTCCCGCCCGCTGTCGGGTGCGGCGCTGACCGTCAGAGTCCGAGCAACGGAAGCTCGGTGAGTAGGTTTGGACGATAGTCGGCGGGCGGCCGACACGGCGAAGCAGGGAGAGCAGTGAACACGGATCTGGGTGCGATGCAGAAGCCGAAGCGAAAGCGATCGCCCCACGTCGCCCCATCGGAACTGGACTACTACGCACGGATGCTTCAGAAGATCCAAACGAAGAAACATGAGGTCTATGCGATCAGTCGCATCCTGCACCGACTTGACGACCCCGAAATCGAGCTCGTCACACAGCAGGCCGTTCACACCAGCGAAGGTCTCGCGCTGTTGGACCTGTACCTGCCACAGTTCGGCATCGCCGTCGAAGTCGACGAGCTGCACCACTTCTCAGCCCAGGGCAAAGATGGGGACAAGGCGCGCGAGCAACGCGTCCTCGACCTCACATCACTCGAATTCGTCAGGCTCGGTATCGGGTCACTGCACACGCGGGACGAGTTCCGCCGCAGTGTAGACGGCTTCATCGAAGATATTCGGCGTCGAAAGCAGACGGCGGTGTCGACGGACACGTTCGCTCCGTTCTCTTACGGCTCCCGCCACGATCCCGAGCACTGGATCGCCCGCGGTCGGTTGACGATCGACGACGAGGCGCAGATGCAGCGCATGCACCACGTCACACGATTGTTCGGGCATCAGCATAAGCACTGGCAGCGAGCTACCCTCGGCCTCGAGGACGGGCGGCAAGTATGGATGCCACACCTCGCGCAGGAAGGTTCGCCCCGACGCACAGACTGGGACAACCGCCTCCTCGCCGGTGGGCGAACGATCGTTGAGCGGCGACTGGGCGATTGGGCCACGGGCACGTACGAAGACGTCGAGCGAATCGTGTTCGCCAGGTTCCGTGACCCCGTGTTCGGTTCGGTCTATTACCGATTCCTGGGTGTCTTCCGGATCACGTCGCAGGAAGGTGACACCACCACTTTCACCCGCGTCGCCACCGAAATCATGCTGCCGGCGAGCAACTGAAGGATCGCCCCGTCCGATCACCCGCGATCCGTATGCGGGCGCTGCGCGGTTGAGGTGCATTGCGTGCGAGTGGCCCATGAGATGCGTCGGCGCTTCGCGCAATCGACCTGAATATGGAGTGCGGGGAGGCTGAGCCGCTGCGCTCCCCACCTGCGGTCCTACATGTCTGCGACCCGTGTCGGCGGTCAAGGATATGCTCCCTGCTCAGGGCCACTTGGGGGATCACGATGACAACGGTTCATGAGCTGTTCGAGCACGCCGGAGTGCCGTACGCAGGCGTCGTCGCGTGGGGCGACCCGGTGTCGCTGGCACTGCCCGGGGTATACGTCGTATCCACGAGTAGAGACCCCGACGTGTCGAATGGCCCCGAGAAGCCCCCGCTCAACCTCGCTGCGATCGATGCGCTGCTCGCGGCTAGGCCCGAAGCAACCGTCGACAAGCGCACGGCGACACCGGAGCTTTTGGCCGGTCGACTGCGGAGCATGTGGCCGAGCGGAGAGTCCATTGTTTACGTCGGCCTCGCCGGGACAAGCACTGAGCATCGGGTTGAGCAGTACTACCGCACCGTGATCGGCGCGCGAGCGCCACATGCCGGAGGATGGCCGGTGAAGATGCTGGACCCTTCCACACTGTGGGTGCACTACGGCGCTACGCAGGATCCCGACGCCACAGAGAAGGCCATGATTCGTCGATTCGTCTCTGGAGTGCCTGCAAACGTGGCAAGAACGCTCATTGATACGTCGGCACCGCTGCCATTCGCCAACTTCATCTTTCCCGCCGGGCGCCGTAAAGCGCACGGCCTGCGCGGCGTCAAAGAAGCACGCACTCGGGGCGCCCACGACCGGGTACCCGTCACACCCGACAAACTTACGTCAGCCACCCTTCCCACCCTCCCCGCGCTCCGCGACTCCCGACTGCCTACGCCAGACGGCGCCACGCGGCGCACGCAGAACATCACGTCGGGCGACCTCGATCGAGGACAAATCCGTGTTCCGCGCGAATCGAAGTCGATCTTCCCGACCGCCAAGACTCGCATCGAGGTTGAACTCGGCAATGAAACCTTCGACGTCTCGTGGGACCCAAGAACTGAAGGTGCCAACGAACGGTCAGGTGTGATTCGAGTCGGCAAGGAGGCGCTCTCCCGCTACATATCTGCGGGAGGTCCAAGGACCGTAGAGGTAACCTCGACCGGATTTCGTATCACGTAGCCGCCCTGGACCGCGATCCCTCAGCGGTCATGTCCTGCCGGGGTCGGACAGCGTAGGTCTGAGCCATCGATCCTAGGAGGGGTGTCGCCTGAGAATGCTGGTGGGCTGACGAGCCAGAATAGGCAGCGCCAGAACAGTAGGTGACCGAGTCACAGTAGGAGGGTTACATCACGTGATGTCACCGAAGTCTTGACGTCATCCCTCGTCGTCAGGGCCGAGCTGGCGCCCTCGGGTGGACGTGGAGCACTGAGAAATGGCTCCCGGGAAAGGGGCTCCCGGTCGAAGCAGCTCAAGCTCAACAGGACGCGTGCGCGCATCACGCGATGGCGACAGATTCCATTACACCTGGGCAGCATCTCGTGCCCTACAACTACTGAGCCCCGCGTCCAATCTCCGGCTGGTTTCGATCGAAGGACTGGGATAACTCCCGACTGACGAAGAGCCAGACGGTGCTGAGGTAATAGACCTCCTTGAGTTCTACGGGCCCGCCGGCGAAGCCATTAGCTCCCTAGAGGTACGTCAGTTCAAGCACTCCACTCTGCGCCCGGATGGCCAGCTTGCCCTGGGCGAAGTTAGCGGCGGATGCTGAATCAGGCGGTCTTCTCACGCATCTACGTCTACTCAAACGAGATCACGGACGTGGAGTTCAACGAGCCGTTCGACATGCTGATGGCGGCGGGGAAGTCGTACGAGAACCCAACGAAAACCGCCCCTGGGGACAGGGGCGGGGATACAACAGCGGCCGAGGCAGCGAGTTCCGTAAACATCGCTGTGGGCGATTTTTCGAGTAACAACGAAGTGGTGGGCCCCGTGGGGCTCGAACCCACGACCCGCGGATTAAAAGTCCGATGCTCTACCGACTGAGCTAGAGGCCCTCGTCGTCCAGCTTACCGGGCGCGATGACGAGCTCGTGCTCACCGACGCGTTCGCGCCACGATCCAGAACAGGTAGGCGCCTCCGACGACGGCCGTCAGCAATCCGACGGGGATCTGCAGTGGTGCCAGCGCCCGCTGGGCGATGACGTCGGCGACGAGCAGCACCGTGGCGCCCGTGACCGCCGATCCCCCCAGGGGGATCCCGCTCGTGCCCATGGTGCGGCGCGCGAGCTGCGGGGCGGCGAGGGCGATGAAGCCGATGGGACCGGCGACGGCGGTGGCGGTTCCGGTCAGAAGAGCCGCGACCACGACGAGCAGCAGCCGCAGGCGCCCGATGCGAACGCCCAACGAGCGGGCGGTGTCGTCGCCGAGCTCCAGTGTGCGGAAGTCGCGGTGCACCAGGACGAGGACGAAGCCCAAGACCCCGAGGGCCCCGACGAGCAGGGCCACGTCGGTGAGCGTGGTCGCGACGAGGCTGCCGTGCAGCCACTGGTCGGCGTTGCGGGCGATCTCGATCGGTGCGCGGGTGAGCAGGTAGTCGTTCACGGCCGCCAGCAGGGTGCTCAGCGCGATGCCGGCGAGGATGGTCCGCTCGCGCGAGACGCCGACGCTGCGCGCGATCGCCATGACGACGACGACCGTCAAAATGCCGCCGATCCACGCGCCCGCCGCGGGCGCTGCGGTGGGCGCAATGAGTGTGAGCCCGACGAGGGCGCCGGTGGCCGAGCCCGCGCTGAACCCGATGATGTCGGGGCTCGCGAGCGGGTTGCGTGCCAGGGTCTGGAAGACCGCGCCGGCCAGGCCCAGCGCCGCGCCGATCGCGAGGGCGGCGAGCATGCGCGGCACGCGCATCCCCATGACGACGACGGTGGTGCGCCCGTCGGCCGTCCCCATCAGGGCGGATGCCACGTCGCTCAATGAGGTGTCGAAGGAACCCGTCGTCAGGCCGGCGATCGCCGCGAGGACGGCGATCGCGATCGTCACGCCGACCACGAGCGTCGCGCGGCGGCGCCGCCGGGGGAGTGTGCGGCTCGGCGGGTGGGATGCGGCGATCACGACGCCCTCCGAACGACGAGCCAGAGCAGCAGCGGCGCCCCGACGAACGCCGCGACGATCCCGGCTTCGACCTCGCCCGGTATCGCGATGACGCGTCCGATCACATCGCTCGCGAGGGTGAGCGCCGCACCCGACAGGGCGGCGAGGACGATCGTCGAGCGCACGTCGCCGCCGACGGTGCGGCGCACGATGTGGGCGACGATCAGGCCGATGAAGGCCAGCGGCCCCGCGGCCGAGGTCGCGGCGGCACAGAGCAGGGTGATGGCCGCGCCCGCGCCGACGATCGTCAGGGCGGGCGAGGTTCCGAGCGAGCGGGCCAGGTCGGTGCCTAGGCGCAGCTGGTCGAGTCCCCGCGCGATCACGAGGGTCAGGATCAGGCCCGCGATCGCGAACGGGAGCACCTGCGCCGCCACGTCCGCATCGCGCCGCTCGAACGAGCCGACGGCCCAGAACCGGAACGACTCGAACGTGTCGTCGTCGGCGAGCGTGATGATGCGCACGACCGCGCCGAGACACGCACTCAGCGCGACTCCGGCCAGGATCAGTCCGACGGTGTCGCCGCGGCGACCGGGACGGGCGGCGGCGTTCACCAGCAGGGCCGCCGACGCGGCTCCCGCGAAGGCGAACCAGACGTATCCGCTCGCCGTCCCCACGCCGAAGAACGCGATCGCCACGACCACCCCGACGGCCGCTCCCGCGTTGACGCCCAACAAACCCGGATCGGCGAGGGGATTACGGGTGACCGCCTGCATGAGCACACCCGCCACCCCGAGGCACGCACCGGCCAGCAGGGCGGTGAGCGTGCGCGGAACACGGAGCTCGTGCACGATCACGCCCGCGGCATCTCGCCGGTCCGAGAACAGGGCGGCGATGACGTCGGCGGGGGCGAGCGCGCGCGACCCGACGGCGAGACTGGCGACGGTGAGCACGATGACTGCCACCACCATCGCGACGGTCAGAATCACCAGGCTCATTCGCGCGGCCCGGTGACGGGTGACGAGTCGGGTGACCGCCGTCGGGGGAGTGACGGTGGCGAGGTCAGGCACGAAGGTAAGGATACCCTCACTCCGTGACTGTTTTTCGTTCCCCGTCCTTCCGCACCCGTTTTCGTCCTCGTCGCCTCGGTGCTGTCATCGGCGTGACGGCCGTGCTCGCCCTCGCCGGCTGCGCGGGCTCGCCCGCCCCCGCGTCGACCGTCGACGCCGAAGCCGGTTCCACCGGCGAATGGGTCGTGGCGCGCGACCTCGAACCCGGTATGGGCTCGACCGAGCCAGACGGCGTCTTCCCGCGCACGGTGACGCACTTTGAGGGGGCGACCGAGATCCCCGCCGCGCCGACGCGCATCGCCGTCGTGTCGACCGGTCAGCTCGACGCACTCCTCGCCCTCGGCGAGGTCCCCACCGTCGCGACGCGCGCCGAGAACAGCGGGCTCGTGCCGCAGTACCTCGTCGACGCCTTCACTCAGGATGCCGCGGCCCTCAGCGCCATGACCGACATCGGCCAGCGCACCGAGCCCGACCTCGAGGCCATCGCACAGGCGGCCCCCGATCTCATCCTCATCAACTCCACGCGCGGCGCAGAGCTGTACGACGCGCTCGCGGCCATCGCTCCGACCGTCGTCACCAAGGGCAACGGCGTCAACTGGAAGAGCGACTTCCTGCTCATCGCCGACGCCCTCGGCGACGAGGGCGCGGCGCGGGGCATCCTCGACTCTCTGCACGCCGACAGCGCGGCGTTCGCGCAGACGCACCCGGAGGGGGAGCCGACCGTGTCGTTCCTGCAGTCGACGGGCGACCGCACCCGCATCATGGGGGTGCCGTCGTTCGCGGGTGGCATCGCCGAGGATCTGGGGCTGGGGCGGCCGGCGTCGCAGCAGTTCGACGAGACGTCGCAAGAGATCAGCGCCGAACAGATCGACCTCGCCGACGCCGATCGCCTGTTCTACGCGGGAACCGGCCAGGGGCTGGCCTTCATCGAGGACGCGCCGCTGTGGCCGACCCTGAAAGCGGTCGCCGATGGGCACACCGTGGCCGTTGATTTCGACCCCTGGTTCATGAATGCGGGTCCGGTCGCGGCGCGTCTGGTGCAGGACGAGATCGTCCGCGCGATCGACGACTGACCCACGAACGAAAGCGAGCGCCGGACCCCCTCGCCTGGGGTCCGGCGCTCGCCGTCTACTTCGGTCGGTGATCGACCGATCGAGTGCGCGGAGACCGCGCAGTCGAGAATTACATCGGGGGCATCAGCACCGAGTCGATGAGGTACACCGTGGCGTTGGCGGTCTGGACGCCACCGCAGATGACGTTGGCCGAGCCGTTGACCGTGATCGCGTCGCCCGAACCGGCGACCGTGACATCCTGGCCCTCGACCGTGGTGTGGGTGCCGTCGATCTCGTCGGGGGTGATCTGGCCGGGGACCACGTGGTACGTGAGGATCTTGGTCAGCGTGGCCGAGTCGGTCTTGAGGCCGTCGATGGTGGCGGCGTCGATCTTGGCGAACGCGTCGTCGACCGGAGCGAAGACGGTGAACTCGCTGCCGTTGAGCGTGTCGACCAGGTTCACGTCGGGGTTCAGCTGGCCGCTGACCGCCGCGGTGAGCGTGGTGAGCAGCGGGTTGTTCGAGGCGGCGACCGCGACCGGGTCAGCAGCCATGCCGGCGACCGAGCCGGAGCCCGAGGGAACGGCGGCGGCGTAGTCGGCACAGCCGGCACCGACGAGGTTGGCGGCCGGGTCCATCATCGACGACGACGCCGAAGCGGAGGGCGAGGCGGCCATCGAGGGAGCCATGCTCTCCTCAGTGGTGCCGCCCGAGGTGGTGGCGCCGCCGGAGCAGGCGGTGAGTGCGAAGGCCGAGCCCAGAACGAGGGCGAGACCAGCAACGACGGGCTTCTTGTTGATGAGCATGACATTCCTCCGAGAATCATTCGGATCGCGTCTGCGACCCGTCAGGGACACCCCGGTGCGAGGGGCGGTTCACCGTGGAGCGGCTTACACAGGGTCTTCGGGACCCCCGGGGGATCGGATTGCGGATTGTTGCGATCTAGGTCGGATTTCGGCATCCGGTGGCGGGAAAATCCCAGGTCAGAGGCTCGTAAATATTCTTCAGAATCTTTTTGATCCGAGTTCGATCGGCCCGAGGATCGCGGGCCGGCCCCGCCGAGCTGCGCGGCTCGCGCGCGCGCGTACGGGGGTCTCTGTATGCGTAAGGAATGATGGAGGCCATGGTGATCGACGGTTTCGACCTTCCCGACGACGGGACGGAGCCTGTCGATCAGGTCGGGGCGCTGCTGCAGCGCGTCGCGACGGGCGATCGCCTCGCCTTCGCTGAGCTGTACGACGTCCTGTCGGCCCGTGCCTTCGGCCTCATCCTGCGCGTGCTCGTCGACCGCTCGCAGAGCGAAGAGGTGTTGCAGGAAGTGTTCCTCGAGATCTGGCAATCCGCCGCGCGGTTCACTCCGAATAGAGGCCAAGGAAGGTCGTGGGTTCTCACGATCGCCCATCGGAGAGCGGTGGACCGCGTGCGGTCGTCGCAGTCCAGTGCCGATCGTGACGTACGCGCGGGGTTCCGCGATATGGACGTTGCCTATGACAACGTCTCTGAAAAAGTCGAGATGAAGATCGAGGGGCGACGCGTCGTCGATGCACTGGCGGCGCTTCCCGAAGCGCAGAAAGAAGCCCTCACCCTGGCCTACTTCGGTGGATACAGCCAGAGTGAGATCGCTACTCTCGTCGGGGCGCCGCTCGGAACGATCAAGACGAGGATGCGCGACGGATTGTCACGCTTGAGGATGGAAATGGGGGTGGACAAGTGAACGAGAGGGACTTCGCCGACCTCGCTGCCGGGCACGCGCTGAACGCGCTCTCGGCAGCAGATGAGCGCGCGTACCAGGAGGCTCTGGCGGGTAATCCGCACTGGGACTCCCACGTTCGATCTGCCGCCGATGCCGTGGCCGCGATCAGCGAAACCATCGAGCCCGTCGAGCCGCCTGCTTCCGTGCGTGCGTCATTGTTCGCCCGCATCTCCGATCTTCCCCAAGACGATTCCCCCGCTGCGGCGACCCCCGCCCCGCTCGACGACGAGGACTTCGCCGCAGCGGGCCTCACCCCTGTCGTGACGGAGCGTGAGCCCGTATCGACTGGTTCCGTCGCCTCGGCATCCGGCTGGGGCCGTCGCCGGTGGTTCACCCTGGCTGCGTCGTTCGCCGCTGTTCTCGCTCTCGGCTTCGGCGCCGTGAGCGTGGGTCAGCTGATGGCACCCCCGGCCGCCGTCGTCGCCCTGGAGCAGATCGAAGGATCGCCCGACGCCCGCTCGGCCACGGCCACCATGCCCGACGGCACCGTCGCGACCGCCCATTGGTCGGCGTCGACCGGACGCAGCGTGCTGGTCTCCGACGGCATGCCCGCGCTTCCGTCCGACAAGACGTACGAGCTGTGGTTCGTGCGCGAGGGCACCCCGATCGCCGCCGGAACCTTCGAGCCGGATGCCGATGGCTCGGCGACCGCGGTTCTCGAGGGCCAGATGCACGAGGGCGACGTCATCGCCGTCACGATCGAGCCGGCGGGCGGTTCGCCCGACGGAACGCCCAGCACCGACGCCGTCGTCGCCGTCGCGACGGCCTGAGCCCGGGTCTCGCTCTCGGCCCACGGTGAGGGTCGACGCCCTAGCCTGGAACGATGAGCGATTCCTCACGCGAGTTCCACAAGCCCGTGCGACGGCCCGCTGAGCTGTTCGACCGCCTGTTCGCGGCGGAGGACCCCGCCGAGGTGTCGCGCGTCGCGCACAGCACCGCGCAGGCCCTGCTGTCGAGAGTGCGGGCAGACCCCACCGTCGACGTCGTCGAGCGACTGGTCGCCTTCACCGACGACAACGGGATCGACGACATCGCGGAGCTGTGGTCGCGTTCCCCGGCGAAGTCGCTTCCGGGCGCGCTCTGGCGCCTGTACCTGTTGCAGTTGATGATCCACGACGACGCCGCGACCGCGGCTCTTCTCTACGAGCGCGGACGCACCGAGATCGCCACGGTCGACCCCGTCGTGGCGGGCGCGCCGGCCCCCGCCGGACCGGAAGAACTCGTGCAGCTGATCGACACGATCCTGCGGGGCCTCTTCGAGGGGGACTTCGCCGTGGCGCTCGATCGCGCGGCGGCCTTCTGTCGTGTGCAGGCCTCGGGGTCGAGTCACCTGGCCGATGACTACGAGAACACCGAGTCGGAGCGCGCGACGGCGCTCACCACCCGCGCGTTGCGCCTGGCGACGTACGCCGACGATCTGTCGGCCTCCGCCGCGCTCTGGCGCCGCGACGCGCTCGCCTGAGTCGGAGCGGATGACGCGACCCGTCGGGCCTGCGGCGGTGGATCGTGGTGCCGCCCGCGTTCCGCCGGCGCCGGACGACGAGAAGAGTGCCGCGCAGACGAGGGCAATGCCTCTCGAGCCTGCGACGCGACGTCTGCCGCAGAAAAGATAAGTGCCGGACCGCAGAACGCCTCTCGGCGCATGGCCGCTCAGAGCGGCAAAAGATGGAGCCCGGGGTTACTGCGGCCCGGCTAGAAGAGTGTAACAAGGGTCGGCCGAAGACATTCCCTCCGCGCGACCCGTTGACAAGCCCCGGGCGTGTTGCCTCGGCGGCCCTAGGCTCGCTGCATGGCTTGGCGTTTCGCTCTCGTGATCGACCCCGTGGCATCCGACGATCAGCGGGAGGATTTCTCCGACACGCTGCACACGGTGGACCCGAACGCTCCCGTGCTGCCGCTCGGTGAGCTCAGCGCGCAACGGGGCGACGGGGTCTTCGAATCGCTCGGCGTCGTCGACGGTCACCCGCAAGAGGTGGGGCCCCACCTCGAACGCCTGGCCCGGTCTGCGGGGCTGTGCGACCTTCCCACGCCGAATCCGGCGCAGTGGCGGGCCGCGATCGAGCGCGTCGCCGCCGAGGCCGGCGCCGGCGAGAGCGTCATCAAGCTCATCCTCAGCCGCGGCGTGGAGTCCGGCGCGTCGCCGACCGCGTGGATCACCCTCGCCACGGCCCCCGACAACGTCCGTGCCCGACGCGACGGCGTACGCATCGCCACCCTCGACCGGGGCTACCCGGCCGACGTCCCCGCCCGTGCCCCGTGGTTGCTGCTGGGGGCCAAGACCCTGTCGTACGCGGTGAACATGGCCGCGATCCGCGAGGCCCAGCGCCGCGGGGCCGACGACGCCGTCTTCGTCACGAACGACGGGGTCGTGCTCGAGGCGCCCACGGCATCCGTCCTGTTGCGCGTGGGCGACCGGTTCGTCACCCCCGAGCCGCAGGCCGGCATCCTGCACGGGACGACGCAGCTGAGCCTGTTCTCCCACCTGGAGTCGCGGGGGTTCTCGACCTCGTACGAGACCGTCCTGCTCGACGACCTCGAAGATGCGGATGCCGCGTGGCTGCTGTCGAGCGTGCGTCTCGCCGCGCCCGTGTCGGCCGTCGACGGTCGTCCGAAGACGGTGGACCGGGAGCTCACCGCCGACCTCAACGCGTACCTGCTGAGCCCGCGCGACTGAGCTCACGCGCCCAGCCCGCGCGACCGGCCCGCCCCGGCTCGGAAACGACGAAGGCCCCGCTGAAGCGGGGCCTTCGTCGTTCTGGCGCTTACCCGAAGCGGCCGGAGACGTAGTCTTCCGTGGCCTGCACGGTCGGCGCGGTGAAGATCGCCGACGTGTCGTTGTACTCGATGAGCTTGCCGGGCTTGCCGGTTCCGGCGATGTTGAAGAACGCCGTCTTGTCGCTCACGCGCGACGCCTGCTGCATGTTGTGCGTGACGATGACGATCGTGTACTCGTTCTTGAGCTCCGAGATGAGCTCCTCGATCGCGAAGGTCGAGATGGGGTCGAGCGCCGAGCAGGGCTCGTCCATCAGCAGCACGTCGGGCGAGACCGCGATCGCGCGGGCGATGCACAGACGCTGCTGCTGACCACCCGAGAGTCCGCCGCCGGGCTTCTCGAGGCGGTCCTTGACCTCGTTCCACAGGTTGGCGCCCTGCAGGGACTTCTCGACGAGGGCGTCGGCGTCGCTCTTCGACATGCGCTTGTCGTTGAGCTTGGCGCCGGCCAGGACGTTCTCACGGATCGACATCGTCGGGAACGGGTTGGGGCGCTGGAACACCATGCCGACGTGACGACGCACGAGCACGGGATCGACACCGGGACCGTAGAGGTCGTCGCCGTCGATGAGCACGCGGCCCTTGACGTGGCCGCCGGGGATCACCTCGTGCATGCGGTTCAGGGTGCGCAGGAACGTGGACTTGCCGCAGCCCGAGGGGCCGATGAAGGCGGTGACCGAACGCGGCTCGATGTCGATCGAGACGCCCTCGACCGCGAGGAAGTCGCTGTAGTAGACGTTGAGGTCCTGGACCTCGATGCTCTTGGACACGGGAGTGCCTTTCCTAGCTCAGCGCGCCTTCGGCGCGAACACGGCCGCGACGATCCGGGCGATCAGGTTGAAGATGACGACGAGGACGACCAGCAGGAACGCCGCGCCCCAGGCCTGGGCCTGAGAGGCGTCGATGTCTTGGCCGGGGAAGCTGTACGCGGTGTAGGCCATGACGGGGAGGGTCTGCATGGGACCGTCGAACGGGTTGGCGTTGAAGTTGTCGGTGAAGCTCGCCGCGATGAAGATCGGCGCCGTTTCACCCACCACGCGGGCCACGGCCAGCACGACACCGGTGATGATGCCGCTGGCGGCAGTGCGCAGCACGACCTTGATGATCGTGGCCGAGCGCGGCACGCCCAGGGCGAGCGACGCCTCGCGCAGATCGGCCGGCACCAGACGCAGCATCTCCTCGGTGGAGCGGATGACGATGGGGATCATCAGCACGCAGAGGGCGATGGATGCCGAGAAGCCGCTGAAGGCCTTCGGACCGACGACGAGGCTGAACAGCGAGAACGCGAACAGACCGGCGACGATCGAGGGGATACCGGTCATCACGTCGACGAGGAACGTGATCGCGCGGCGGAGCGGGTTGTTCGGCTGTGCGTACTCGACGAGGTAGACCGCGGCCAGGATGCCGATGGGCACCGAGATGAGGGCCGCGATCCCCGTGATGATCAGCGTTCCGGTGACGGCCTGCCAGGCACCGGGGGTCGCGACGACCTCGAGGGTGTTCGGGTCGAAGGCGGTGCCTCCCACCTGCGTGATGAACTGCAGGTTGACCACCGCGAGGCCCTTCGACACCACGGTGTAGAGGGTCGAGATGAGCGGCGCCACGGCGAGAAGGAAGGCCACGGTGACGAGGCCGCGCACGACCCGGTCGACCGCTTTGCGGCGGTTCTCGACGATGCTGGAGCCGACGCCGATGGCGATCAGGTACAGCACGGCGGTCAGGATCAGCCAGGTCGCGATGTTGAAGCCGCCCATGAGCAGCTGCATCGCGGCGACGACGACGGCGACACCGGCGAGCAGCGCGGGCTCGATGTAACGCGGGAGCCGGCCGCTGGTCAGCGCCAGGGGGGTCGAGGCCGCGGGGGTGACGGAGGCGGTCACGAGCGCTTTCCCTTCTTGCGACCCTTGGCCCCCGGGCCCGTCGCGGCGACGATGTAGCGCGCGAACATGTTGACCGCGAGCGAGACGACGAACAGCATCAGGCCCGTGCCGATCAGCGCGGAGCGCTGCAGGTCGGTCGCGATGGGGAAGTTCAGGGCGATGTTGGCGGCGATGGTCTGCGAGTTGTAGCCGTCGGTCAGCAGCAGCACCGAGTAGATGAGGCTCGGCGAGATGATGAGCGCGATGGCCATGGTCTCACCCAGCGCGCGGCCGAGGCCGAGCAGGGTGGCCGAGACCATGCCGCTGCGGGCGTAGGGGAACACCGCGAGGCGGATCATCTCCCAGCGCGTCGCGCCGAGGGCGAGGGCGGCCTCTTCGTGCAGGCGCGGGGTCTGCAGGAAGATCTCACGGGTGATCGAGGTGACGATCGGGAGGATCATGACCGCGAGCACCACTCCACCGGTGAACATCGTCGAGCCGGTGCTCGACACGGGGCCCTGGAACAGCGGGATCCAGCCGAGGTACTCGTTGAGGAACTGGCTCACCGGCAGCAGCAGCGGGCGCATCACGATGATGCCCCACAGTCCGAAGACGATCGAGGGCACCGCGGCGAGCAGGTCGACGACGTAGCCCAGGGCTCCGGCGATCTTGCGGGGCGCGTAGTGCGAGATGAACAGCGCGATGCCGATGGCGACCGGGGTGCCGATGACCATGGCGATGAGCGCCGCCCAGATGCTGCCGAACAGCAGTGGGCCGACGTACTCCCAGAAGTTGGTCCACGTGCCGTTCTGGTACCCGGCGAGGTCGCCCTGGGTCCAGTTGGCGGTGATGGCCGGAAGCCCACGCAGGATCAGGAAGATCGCGACGCCCGCGAGGATGATCATGATCGACACGGCAGCCGTGGTCGACAGACCGAGGAAGACCGTGTCGCCGACGCGACGCTTCCCGACGATGCTCGCTCGAGGCGGCGGAGGGGACGACGGGGCGGTCTCGGTGTCAGCGACGGTGTCAGTCACGCGGGACCTCACGCTCGGCACGGGTCATGGGGTGCTCCTCGGTCGGGTGTTCTGTGAGGATTCGGCTCAGCGAAACGCTCGATGATGATCGATCGCTTCGATCAGCCCGGCCCGACCCGCACGAGAGGTGCGAGCCGGGCCGAGTCCGACAGATGTTTACTTGATGGCCGAGAGGGTCTCGGCGGCAGCCTCGAGGACCGAGTCCGGCAGCGGTGCGGAGCCGGCGTTCTTGGCCGCGACCTGCTGGCCGAGCGAGCTCGTGACGAAGCCGAGGTACGACTTGACCAGCTCGGACTGCTTCGCGTCCTTGAACGTGCTGCAGGTGATGGCGTACGACACCAGCGGGATGGGGTACGTCTCGGCCGTGAGCTTCGAGTAGTCGAACTTCTTCGACAGGTCACCCGCGATGCCGTTGCTGGCGTCGACGGCCGCAGCCTCGAACGTCGCGGTGACGGCCTCGGGGCTGTAGGCGACGGCGGTGCCGTCCTGGATGACGGCAGCCGAGTTGAGGTCGCCGACGGCCGAGTGGTCGGCGTAGCCGATGGTGCCCGAGCCCGCCTTGACGGCCTCGACGACGCCGGAGCCGCCCTTCTGCTTCGACACGTTGCCCTCGACCGGCCAGTCCTTGCCCGCGGGGTAGGTCCACACCGACGACTGGGTCGCGGCGAGGTAGTTGGTGAAGTTCTGCGTGGTGCCCGAGCCGTCCGAACGCGCGACGGTCGTGATGGCGCCGGCGGGGAGCTCGGTGCCGTTGTCGGCGGTGATGGCCGGGTCGGACCAGTCGGTGATCTGCAGCGCGAAGATCTTGGCGATCGTCTCGCCCGAGAGCTTCAGCTCGGTGACACCGGGGATGTTGAAGATCATCGCGACGCCGTCGAGGTAGACGGGGATGTTCACGCCGCCCTCGGTGCACAGCGCCACCGACTGCGAGGTCTGGTCGGCGTTCAGCGGCGAGTCGGAGCCGGCGAAGTCGTACGCGCCGCTCAGGAAGTTGGTGACGCCACCGCCGGAGCCCTGCGACTTGTCGTAGTTGATCGTGACGCCCTTGGCCTGGGCGTTGTAGGCGCTGGTCCACGCGGCCTGCGCGTTGGACTGGGCGCTCGAGCCACCGGCGGTGATGGTGCCCGAGAGCGAGGAGTCGATGGTGAACGCCACGTCGGAGGAGGAGGGGGATTCCGAGGAGCCCGCGGCGCCGCCGGAGCTCGAGGGGCCGGCGCAGCCGGCGAGGGTCAGAGAGGCCACGGCGGCCACGGTGCCCAGCTGGGCGATTCGGGAGAGCTTCACTGTGTGAATCCTTCGCATGTCGGGAACAGGAACCCGGTGCAGGGTTCGTCGTGAACGGTAAACAGCGACTCTTACGAGACTGCGCCCCGCGGGTGAACGGGAGGTGAACCGGTGTGGCCCGTCCGGGGTGTTTTCCTGGGGGTTGTACTGTTCACCCCCGTGACGAACTCTGCCTCCGCCGCACAGGCTCCGCTCGACCGACGGGATGCCGCGGCTCCTGCGCGCACCCTCATCGATCTGCTCTCGGACGTCGCCGCCCGGCATCCGGAGGCCTCGGCGATCGACGACGGCTCGGGCGCCCTGAGCTACCGGGAGCTGCTCGCGCGCGTCTGGCGCACGGCCGGCGCCCTGCACGCGGCGGGTGTGCGCCGCGGCGACCGCGTGGGGGTGCGGATGCCGTCGGGCTCCAAGGAGCTGTACGTCTCGATTCTCGCGGTCATGGCCGCCGGTGCCGCCTACGTGCCCGTGGACGCCGACGATCCCGACGAGCGGGCCCGCTTGGTGTTCGGCGAAGCCGGGGTCCGCGGCATCGTCGTGGGCGCGGGGGAGTTCGTCTCCCACGACGCGGATGCCGACCTCGTGCGCCTGTACGACGGCGACGCGCCGCATCCCAGCACGAACGCCGTGCCGGTGGTGGCCCCGCCCGGCGTCGACGACGACGCGTGGATCATCTTCACCTCGGGTTCGACGGGCGTTCCCAAGGGCGTCGCCGTCTCGCACCGTTCGGCGGCGGCATTCGTCGAAGCCGAGGCACGCCTGTTCCTTCAGCAGGAGCCGTTGGGACCGGGCGACCGGGTGCTGGCCGGTCTGTCGGTCGCCTTCGACGCCTCGTGCGAGGAGATGTGGCTCGCGTGGGGGCACGGCGCGTGCCTGGTTCCCGCCCCGCGCTCGCTCGTGCGCTCCGGCGAAGACCTGGCGCCGTGGCTGCTGCGCCAGGGCATCACCGTGGTGTCGACCGTGCCGACGCTGGCGGCGATGTGGCCCGCCGACTCGATCGAGAACGTGCGCCTGTTGATCTTCGGCGGCGAGGCCTGCCCGCCCGAGCTCGCCGCCCGCCTGGTCGCCGACGGTCGCGAGGTGTGGAACACCTACGGGCCGACCGAGGCCACCGTGGTCGCGTGCGCGGCCGCGCTCGACGGCTCGCTGCCGGTGCGCATCGGTCTGCCGCTCGACGGATGGGCGTTGGCCGTCGTCGACGCCGAAGGACTCCCCGTTCCCGAGGGGGGCACCGGAGAGCTCATCATCGGCGGAGTCGGTCTCGCACGCTACCTCGACCCCGCGAAGGACGCCGAGAAGTACGCGCCCATGCCGACGCTCGGATGGGATCGTGCCTACCGCTCGGGCGACCTGGTGCGATTCGAGTCGGAAGGCCTGGTCTTCCAGGGCCGCGCCGACGACCAGGTCAAGGTCGGCGGACGACGCATCGAGCTGGGCGAGGTCGAGTCGGCGCTGCAGGATCTGGCGGGCGTGAGCGCCGCCACGGTCGCCGTGCGCACGACCGAGGCCGGCGTGCCCGTGCTCGTCGGCTACCTGGTCATGGACGAGGGCGTCGACCTCGACCGGGGCGCCGCGCGCGCCGCGCTCGCCGAGCGGCTGCCGGCGGCGACCATCCCGCTGCTCGGCGTCGTCGACGCGCTGCCGGTGCGCACCTCGGGCAAGGTCGACCGCGCGGCACTGCCCTGGCCGCTCCCGGGCGTCGACGCCCCCGCGCCCACCGACTTCTCGGCCGACGAGGCCTGGCTCGCCGAGCAGTGGCAGGCGGTGCTCGGCGTCGCCGTCACCGAGCGCAAGACCGACTTCTTCGACCTCGGCGGTGGTTCGCTCGCGGCCGCGCAGCTGGTCTCGCGCATCCGCACGCGGGTGCCGGAGTTCTCGGTCGCCGACATCTACGACGTTCCCCGTCTGGGCGCGATGGCGAAAGCCCTCGGTCCGCAGCTGGTCGACGAGGGCGCGGCGGAGTTCCACCGCGCCGAGCCCACCCCGCGCACGACCCAGTGGGCTCAGACGCTGCTGGGCGCGCCGCTGTTCGTGCTCTCCGGCGTGCGGTGGCTGCTGTACCTGCTCACCGCGTCGGCCGTGCTGCGGCTCCTCCCCGGCTTCGACGTGCTGCCGTCGGTGCCCTGGCCCCTGCTCGTGGTCGGTCTGCTGATCTTCGCGACGCCGTTCGGACGCATGGCGATCGCCGTGGCATCCGCTCGTCTGCTGCTGGCGGGGGTACGCCCCGGGGATCACCCGCGGGGCGGCTGGGTGCACATCCGCCTGTGGCTCGCCGAGCAGATCGCCGACCAGGTGGATGCCGTGGGTCTGGCCGGCGCCCCCTGGGTGTCGTACTACGCCCGCGCTCTGGGCGCGCGGATCGGCCGGAACGTTGACATGCACGCGCTGCCGCCGGTCACGGGCATGCTCGTCGTCGGCGACGGCGCATCGATCGAGCCCGAGGTCGACCTCACCGGGTACTGGATCGACGGCGACCTCGTGCGCATCGGCGAGGTGCGCATCGGTGCCGAGGCGACGGTGGGAGCGCGCTCCACGCTCGCGCCGGGCACCCGCATCGGCCGGCGAGCCGAGATCGCCCCCGGATCCGCGGTGTTCGGCCGCGTCAAGGCCGACCAGTCGTGGGCGGGTTCGCCCGCCGTGCGCGTCGGCGGGACGGCGAAGGGATGGCCGACCGAGCGCCCGCCCGCGCCCACCCGCTGGCTGTGGGCGTACGCCGCGTCGGCGCTCGTGCTCGCGCTCCTGCCGCTCGCGGCCTTCACCGTGGGCGCGCTCGTGGTCGCCCAGGGCATGCGCGGCGCGGATTCGCTCGCCGGGGCCGCAGGGGGTGCCTTCGTCTGGCTCGTCCCGGCTGTCGCCGTCACGGGCCTCGTGTTCGCGGCATCCGTCGTCCTGCTCGTGCGGCTGCTCTCGATCGGGCTGACCGAGGGGACCCACCCCGTGCGCAGCCGCGTCGCGTGGCAGGCATGGACCATCGAACGACTTCTGGATGCCGCCCGCACGATCCTCTTCCCGCTGTACTCGTCGTTGTTCACCCCCGTGTGGTTGCGCCTGCTCGGCGCCGAGGTGGGTCGCGACGTCGAGGCGTCGACCGTTCTGTTGATCCCGTCGATGACCCGCATCGAAGACGGCGCGTTCTTGGCCGACGACACGATGGTGGCGTCCTACGAGCTGCGCGCCGGATGGCTGCGGATCGGCCCGGTGCGCATCGGCAAGCGCGCGTTCCTCGGCAACTCGGGCATGGCTGCGCCGGGGCACCGCGTGCCGCGCGACGGATTGGTCGCGGTGCTGTCGGCGGCGCCGATGAAGGCCAAGGCGGGTTCGTCGTGGCTCGGCTCGCCCGCGGTGCGTCTGCGCCGCCTGTCGGCCGCGGGCGACGAGTCGCGCACCTACCGCCCCACGTCGGGTCTGCGCTTGGCGCGGACGCTGTGGGAACTGGGGCGCTTCGTTCCCGTCGTCGTCACCTGCGCCATCGGGCTCGGGGTGATCTTCGCCCTCGCCGGGCTCTGGCAGAGCGTCGGGCCGGTGTGGACGCTGCTGCTGTCGGGCCTGGTGAGGCTGGCCGCGGGGGCGGTCGCCGCCGGGGTCTCGACCGCGGCCAAGTGGGCCATCGTCGGCGTCATCCGCGCGGGGGAACAGCCCCTCTGGTCGAGCTTCGTGTGGCGTACCGAGGTCTCGGACACCTTCACCGAGATGGTCGCCGCCCCGTGGTTCGCGCGCGCGGCGACGGGAACCCCCGCGCTCGCCGTGTGGCTGCGGAGCCTCGGCGCCACGATCGGTGCCGGTGTCTGGTGCGAGAGCTACTGGCTGCCCGAACCCGACCTGGTCACTTTGGGGGCCGCGTCAACCGTCAACCGCGGATGCGTGGTGCAGACGCATCTGTTCCATGATCGAATCATGAGTATGGATACCGTCGAGCTGGAAGCGGGGGCGACCCTCGGTCCGCACAGCGTGGTCCTTCCCGCCTCCACCCTCGGTGCGCACGCGACCGTGGGGCCGGCGTCGCTGGTCATGCGCGGTGAGACCGTTCCGGTCGGCTCGCGCTGGAGCGGCAACCCCATCGGTCCGTGGCGTGCCGTGAAGGTCCGCGCCTACCAGTCGACCACGTGAGCGCCACCGACTCCTACGCCCCGCAGAGCGGTGACGCCTCGTACGACGTGCAGTCGTACGACCTCGTCCTCGGTTATCGCGTGCGCACCAACCGTCTCGAGGGAACCGCGACCATCGTCGCCGTGGCCCGCGCTGCGGTGACCTCGTTCGCCCTCGACCTCGTCGGGCTCCGCACCTCGCGTGTGCGCGTCGACGGAGCCGCCGCGCGGGTGACGGCCGGGCCGCACGCGATCCGCGTGACGCCTGCGCGCGCTCTCGCCGCGGGGGATCGGTTCGAAGTCGAGGTCGCGTACGCCGGCACCCCGGCGCCCCGTCGCTCGCGCTGGGGGACCGTCGGGTGGGAAGAGCTCACCGACGGCGCTCTGGTCGCCGGCCAGCCCACGGGGGCTCCGACGTGGTTCCCGTGCAACGACCGCCCCGACAACCGTGCCTCGATGCGCATGCAGATCACGGTCGACGACGGCTACGAGGTCGCCGCGACCGGCGTCGCGGGAGCGAGCATGCGCCGCGGCGGTCGCACCACCCGGGTGTTCACCTCCGATGTGCCCACCGCCACGTACCTGGCGGCGGTGCACGTGGGCCGGTATCGCACGCGTCCCCTGGCGGGCAGTGGCGTCGATGTCGTGCCGCCGGTGACCGTCAGCGCTCCGCCGGCGCTGACGGCCGCGGTCGACCGCGCCTTCGCCCCCGTGCCCGAGATGCTGCGGCTCTTCGACCGCCTGTTCGGGCCGTACCCGCAGCAGGCGTGCACGCTCGTCGTCACCGCCGATGAGCTCGAGATCCCGCTCGAGGCGCAGGGCCTCGCCGTCTTCGGCATGAATCACCTCGTCCCCGCGGCACAGCGCCTCATCGCGCACGAGCTGGCCCACCAGTGGTTCGGCAACAGCGTCGGTCTCGCGCGGTGGAGCGACATCTGGCTGAACGAGGGCTTCGCCTGCTACGCCGAGTGGCTGTGGTCCGAGGCCTCGGGCGGCCCTTCGGTGCAGACCTGCGTCGACGACCACTACGCCCGACTGGCCGCCAAGCC
This sequence comes from Microbacterium sp. Leaf436, assembly GCF_001424715.1. Classification (NCBI taxonomy): domain Bacteria; kingdom Bacillati; phylum Actinomycetota; class Actinomycetes; order Micrococcales; family Microbacteriaceae; genus Microbacterium; species Microbacterium sp. Leaf436. The sequence continues at coordinate 124,260 of NZ_LMRB01000004.1, read as the reverse complement.
GCGCGATCTGCTGCTGATCGACCCCGGACCCGACGACATGTTCGACGACCGCGTGTACAAACGCGGCGCGCTGACGCTGCACGCGCTGCGGCGGACCCTGGGCGATGTCGCGTTCTTCGATCTGCTGCGCGCCTGGACCGCCGACCACCGCCACGCACTCGTCACGACCGACGACTTCCGCGCCGCGGTGGCTCGGGCCGGGGGAGCGGATGCCGCGGCGGTGCTGTCGGCGTGGGTCGACCGCACCGCTCTGCCGTCGCGGGTGTGAGGTTCCGGCCCCGGTCGCCGGGGCAAGCGGAGGGCGAGGGGCGGAGGGAGGGGGCCTGAGCGCTCCGCGTCCTCCGCTCGTCCCTCGCCCTCCGCTCGTCACGCGTCGAGCGCTCGCGTCGAGCGCTCGCGCCGCGCCCCGCACCCGCCGCCGCGCCCGCCCCGCCGCTCATCGCACGTCGCGCCCGCCTCGCCCCCGGCCACCACTATCGAGCGGCACACGCCCCGGGTGACACCGCGACGGCGACAACGACGCCCGGCGGGCCCACCACGTCGTACCCGTCGTACGGAGCGCCGTCGTCGACCCGACCGACCCAGGTGTCGTCCGCCCGGGGCTCGATCCGCACGCGCGCCGGGTCGACGGTGAGCCCGCGACCGTCGGCCTTGAGCACCGCCTCCACCCGCGCCCAGGTGCGGGCATCCGCTCCCGGCAGGACGTTGTCGAGGCCGGTCGCCTCGGCGGGGACCGCGTCGACTCCCACCGACCCCGCTGAACGTGAGGTCGCCACCACGGCCCACCCCTCCGCGTACGAGACGGATGCCGTGGCCTCGACCCCCGTGACCCGCACGCGCCCGTGTTCACCGCCGCACGCGGAGCACCGTGACACGACGTCTGACCCCGGGAGCTGCTCGGCGAGCAACGACCGCGACACCTCGCGGCGCACCGTGCCCGGCGGGACCTCGCGCCACGCGACGCGGACGTCGAGGGGCAGGGTCACACCGGCGGCTCGTGCGTCTCGATGGCGACGATGCCCGCACCGGGGTGCGCCACCGGAATGTGCACGACCGAGAACCCGCCGGGTTCGAGCGCCGAGGAACTGCCCAGGTACGACCCGCGCATGGTGCCGGTGGCCAGTGCCATCTCGTTCAGGATGTCGGGCAGCACGGGACCGTGGCTGGCGAGGACGACGGGCTTGCGCGCCCGCACCCGCTCGCCGATGACGGTCCGCGCGTCGGAACGGCCCTCTTCCCAGGCGTCCTGGCTGATCTCGCCGCTGACCTGGATGCGTTGTCCGAGCGCGTGCGACAGGGGAGTGACCGTGCGGACGCAGCGCTCGGCGGGGCTCGAGACGATCCGGCGCACGCCGAAGGCGAGCAGCGGTCCGACGATGGCCTCGGCCTGTCGGCGTCCCCGCGTGGTGAGGGGGCGATCGCTGTCTTCGCCCTCCCATTCCTCGCGCGAGCGGGCCTTGGCATGGCGCAGGGCGATCACGGGGAACGTGGGAAGCGCCTGCTCGTCGACCAACCGCGTGAACTCGTCGAGGATCTCGATGTCGACGGGGTAGCTGAGGTTCTTCCGCGCCTTCTTCAGGCTCACCCACTCGACGGCCGCCACCTCTTTGTTCGGCACGAACGTCGAGGTGCGCACGGCGGCATCGGTGGCCTCGGCGGCCCAGTAGTGCACGATCTTGGTGCGCGAGCTCGGCATCCGGTACCGCGACACTCCGACCGGCACGCCCAGCGCCACGCGGATGCCCGTCTCTTCGCGGATCTCGCGCACGGCCGTCTCGGCGAGGGTCTCGCCGGGATCGACCTTGCCCTTGGGCAGCGTCAGGTCGCGGTACTTGGTGCGGTGGATGAGCAGCACGCGCAGCTTTCCGTCGACGACGCGCCACACCACGCCGCCGGCCGCATAGATCGCGGTCTCGGTCACCGCGCCGACCGTGCGCGGCGCTTGCGCTGGACGAGCGCCATCGTGTGCTCCTGCAGGTCGACCAGCGGTGCGCCGTCGGCGTCGACACTGTGACGCACCCACTCGCCCTCGGCACCGAGGTGCCACGAGCTCGTGCCGTCGTCCATCGCGAGGCTGAACAGCGTCATCAGTTCCTGGACCTGCGCGGGATCGACCACGCGCACCAGGGCCTCGACGCGGCGGTCGAGGTTGCGGTGCATCATGTCGGCGCTGCCGATGAACACCTGCGGATCGCCGTCGTTGTCGAACGTGAAGATGCGCGAGTGCTCCAGGTAGCGACCGAGGATGGAGCGCACGGTGATGTTCTCGCTCATCCCCTCGACCCCGGGCTTGATCGAGCAGATGCCGCGCACCCAGACATCCACGGGTACCCCGGCCTGGCTGGCGCGGTACAGGGCGTCGATGATCTCTTCGTCGACCATCGAGTTGACCTTGATCCGCACGCCCGAGGTCTTGCCCTCGAGGGCGTTGCGACGCTCTTTGTCGATGTGGCGCAGCAGACCCTTGCGCAGGTGCAGGGGGGCGACGAGCAGGCGCTTGAACTTCTTCTCGATCGCGTACCCGCTGAGCTCGTTGAACAGACGGGTGAGGTCGCGCCCCACCTGATCGTCGACGGTGAACAGGCCGAAGTCTTCGTAGATACGGCTCGTCTTCGGGTTGTAGTTGCCCGTGCCCACGTGGCTGTAGTGGCGCAGGCGTCCCTCTTCTTCTCGGATGACGAGGGCGAGCTTGCAGTGGGTCTTCAGCCCCACGAGGCCGTAGACGACATGCACGCCGGCCTTCTCGAGTTTGCGCGCCCAGACGATGTTGTTCGCCTCGTCGAAGCGCGCCTTGACCTCGACGAGGGCGAGCACCTGCTTGCCGGCTTCGGCGGCGTCGATGAGCGCCTGCACGATGGGGCTGTCGCCCGAGGTGCGGTACAGCGTCTGCTTGATGGCGAGCACGTGCGGGTCACGGGCGGCCTGCTCGAGGAAGGCCTGCACGCTCGTGGCGAACGACTCGTAGGGGTGGTGCACGAGCACGTCGGCCTTGCGGATCGCGCCGAACAGGTCTGCGCGGCCGTTCTGCTCCGCCGGCTGGAAGGCCAGGGCGGTCTTGGGCACGTGGGGCGGGTAGCGCAGGTCGGGGCGATCGATGCGCGACAGGTCGAACAGGCCGCGCAGGTCGAGGGCGCCGGGCAGGCGGTAGACCTCCTGCTCGGTGATGTCGAGTTCGCTCAGCAGCAGCGATCGGGTCACGTCATCCATGTCCTCGGTGATCTCGAGGCGGATGGGCGGCCCGAACCGACGACGCAGCAGCTCGGCCTCGAGTGCCTGGATGAGGTTCTCGGTCTCGTCCTCTTCGATCGTCATGTCTTCGTTGCGGGTCAGACGGAACGCGTGGTGGTCGAGCACCTCCATCCCGGGGAACAGATCGCCGAGGTGGTTCGAGATGAGCTCCTCGAGCGGCAGGTAGCGCACGCCGGGGCCGCCGCTGATCTCGACGAAACGGGGGAGCATCGGGGGCACCTTCAGGCGCGCGAACTCCTGTCGGCCGGTGCGCGCGTTGCGGATGCGGATCGCGAGGTTGAGCGAGAGGCCCGAGATGTAGGGGAACGGGTGCGCCGGGTCGACGGCGAGCGGCATGAGCACCGGGAAGACGTTGCGCTGGAAGTACTCGGTCAGTCGAGCGGCGGTGTCTTCGTCGAGCGAGTCCCACGACACGACCTCGATGCCGGCCTCGGCCAGTGCGGGGCGCACCTTCTCGGTCCAGGCGGCGGCGTGGCGCTCCTGCAGGCGGTGCGCTTCGGCCGAGATGTCGGCGAGCACGTCGAGCGGCGCGCGGCCCACGTTGGTGGGTACGGCGAGGCCGGTGACGATGCGGCGTTTGAGGCCGGCGACACGCACCATGAAGAACTCGTCGAGGTTGCTGGCGAAGATGGCGAGGAAGTTGGCTCGTTCGAGTACCGGGACCATCGGGTCTTCGGCCAGTTCGAGGACGCGCTGGTTGAACGACAACCAGCTGATCTCGCGGTCGAGGTAGCGGTGATCGGGGAGCTGGTCGTCGGCGGCCTCGACGGCCTCGTCGAAGTCGTCGTCGTCGGCGTCGCCGAGCCCGGCATCCAGCGCGTCGTGTTCCATCATTCCCACATCATGTCAGGGGTCGGTGACACGCGAGTGAACACGAGGTGCGTGCGTCGTCAGGAGGGGGAGGATGCCGCGGGCGCGGGGTCGTCTTCGTATACGTTGAAGCGGTATCCGACGTTGCGGACGGTGCCGATCAGCTGTTCGAGATCGCCGAGCTTCGCGCGCAGTCGTCGCACGTGCACGTCGACCGTGCGGGTGCCGCCGAAGTAGTCGTAGCCCCAGACCTCGCTGAGCAGCTGCTCGCGCGTGAACACCCGCGAGGGGTGCGTGGCGAAGAAGTGCAGGAGCTGGAACTCCTTGTAGGTCAGATCGAGGGGTTTGCCGTGCACCTTGGCCGAGTACGAGGACTCGTCGATCGAGATGCCCGAGGTCTGGATGCGCGTGGACACCTGGTCGGCGGCACGGCGCCCCATGGCCAGGCGGATGCGGGCGTCGATCTCGGCGGGGCCGGCGCCGACGAGCACCACGTCGTCGATGCCCCAGTCGGTCGAGACGGCGGTGAGACCGCCCTCGGTGACGATCAGCACGAGCGGGGCTTCCATGCCGGTCGTCGAGATGATCTTGCACAGCGACTTGGCGCCGACGAGGTCGAAGCGCGCGTCGATGAAGACGACGTCTGCGCTGGGCGCGTTCACCAACTGAGCAGGCTCGGCGGGGATCTGGCGCACGCGGTGGCTCAGCAGTTCGAGCGCAGGCAAGGCCGCTCCGCCGCCGGGTGCGGAGCTCAGAACCAGAAGCTGTGCCAAAGGGACCTCCCGCGCGACCTGCCGCGCACCCGCCCATCTTAGGGTGACGCGCCGCCGCGCGCCGTCATCGGCCCGCGCTCGCGCTCTCGGCCCGTCCTGGGTGATGATGGATCCATGTCGACTCCCGACCTCGCGCCGCGCCGGACTTTCGGCGGCATCGTCGCCGTGTGGGTACTCGCGCTGATCGCCGGAGTGGCCATCGGGGTGTTCGCCCCCGAGGGCTGGCGTGCGCAGTGGGTGACCGTCGCGCTCGGTGGTTGCCTGATCGTCGCCTTCGCCATCCAGCTCTGGTACGGGCGGTCGCAGGCGTTCATCCAGCGCATGGCGCTGAGCGCCCTCGGTGCGCTGCTCGTGCTCGGCATCGTCACGGCGGGTTTCGGTCTGGCATCCATCGTCAACGGATGACGGGTCGCGACGATCCGTCGAACTCGGTTCCCGGATAGACTCGCCTCATGGACCTCCTCGCGCTCGAACTCTTCTTCGTGGGACTTCTCGGCCTCGCATCGCTGGCGATCGCTTTCGTCTCCGGCACGGTCGTCTGGAACCTCTATCGCGGCCAGCGCTGAGCGCACCGTGATCGAGATCCCGACCGATCTTCCGGCCGACCTCGTCCCTCTGTCGTGGCTGGTCGGCGTCTGGGAAGGCACCGGCGTCATCGACTACGAGGTCGACGGGCACGCGTTCTCGGGTGAGTTCGCGCATCGCGTGAGCTTCAGCCACGACGGTGGGGGGTACCTCAACTACTCCGCCGACGCCTGGCTGCTCGACGGCGATGCGCGTCGTCCCCTGGTCGCCGAGACCGGGTACTGGCGCCTCGCGCGACCGGCGACAGACGCCGACGCGGGTCCCGCGTTGCTCCCGCCGTCCGCCCCGGCGGCGGTCCGCACCGCCGACGACGTCGAGGCTCTGCGCAACGCCGACGGCGGCTTCGACCTCGAGGTCAGCCTCGCCCACGCCGACGGCGTGCTCGAGCTGTACGTCGGCCAGGTCAAGGGTCCGCGCATCGATCTGGCGACCGACGCCGTGGTGCGCGCCGCCGGCGCGAAGCCGTACGCCGCGGCCACGCGCCTCTACGGTCTCGTCGACAACCATCTGCTGTGGGCCTGGGACATCGCCGCCCTCGGCCGCGAACTGGGCTCGCACGCGTCGGCGCGCCTGGCCCGGGCGGAATGACCATGGCTTCGCTGTCACAGGTTCCCGGCGCGGTCGTCGACGACGCGGGGCTGCGCCACGTCGGTTCTCCCGTCGCGGAACAGCGCCGTCTGGCATCCGGAACCGCCCTTGCCCCTCTGGGCGATCGCCGCGTCATCTCGGTGGGCGGCGAGGACCGGCGCAGCTGGCTCGACTCCCTGTCGTCACAGGCGCTGACGCACTTGGCCCCGGGAGTGTCGACGGAACTCCTCATCCTCGATCCGCAGGGGCGCGTCGAGCACGCGGCCTCGGTCGTCGACGACGGTGAGATGACCTGGTTGATCGTGGACGCGTCCGACGCCGAGGCGCTCCTGACCTGGCTCACCCGCATGCGCTTCCGCCTGCGAGTGGACGTGCGCGATCGTTCCGACGAACTGTCGGTGATCGGGGGCACGCGTGCCGCCGTCGAAGCCCTCACCGCGGCGGCTCCGGTCTGGGTCGACCCGTGGCCCGACGTCACCCCCGGCGGATGGGCGTACGCCCGTGTCGATCCGCATCCGGGAGCCGACCGTGACTGGGCCGAGGCGATCGTGGATGCCGAAGAGCTCGACCGCCTGATCGATGCCGCTGTCGCGGGAGAGATGGCGTTCGCGGGTCGTGACGCTGTCGAAGCGCTGCGCGTGGCCGCGTGGCGCCCGCGCGTGAGCGTCGACGCCGACGAGCGGTTGCTTCCGCACGAGATGGACTGGCTGCGCACCGCCGTGCACCTGTCGAAGGGCTGCTATCGCGGTCAGGAGACGGTGGCGAAGGTGCACAACCTGGGCCACCCGCCGCGTCGTGTCGTCGCGCTGCAGCTCGACGGGAGCGACAGTGTGCTTCCCGCGCGCGGTGATGCCGTGCGCGCGGGTGACAGCGTGATCGGCACGATCACCTCGGTTGCGATCCACCACGAAGACGGGCCCATCGCGTTGGCCCTCGTCAAGCGCACGGCCCCCGAGGGCGTGCCGCTCGTGGTCGACACGGCCGACGGCCCCATCGCCGCGGCCGCCGAGACCGTCGTGCCCGCCGACGCGGGCGCCACCGCGTCTGTACCGCGTCTGCCGCGCCTGGGTCGCCGCCGCGCCGCGGAATGAGCGCCGACGACTCGTCGACGACGGTCGGCGTCGTCGTTCCTCCCTCCCGTCTGCGTTCCACCCTGGGGCGACGTGTCGCGCGGGTGCGCGAGTCGCTGCCCGCGATCGTCCAGATCGTGGTCGCGGCCACCTCGGCGTACGCCTTCGCGCACTTCGTCCTGGGCCACCCGGTTCCGCTGCTGGCGGCGACGGTCACGGTGTCGAGCCTCGGACTGGTGCGTGACGCGCGACCCTGGCGTGTCGGTGAGACCGTCGTCGGCATGCTCGTCGGCATTTTGGTCGCCGAGATCGTGCTGGTGACCGCCGGAAGCGGCTGGTGGCAGATCGCCGTGGCCATGTCGGTCACCCTGGTGGTCGCGCGCTTCCTCTCGCCGCAGCCGGGGTTCGCCCTCGCGGCGGTGGTGCAGTCGCTCATCGCCCTGGTGGTGGTGACCGGAGCGCCCTTTCTCCGCCTCGTCGACGGGGCCATCGGCGGTGTCGCCGCTCTGATCGTGACGGCGCTCATCCCGCGCACGCTGCGCCGCACCGAGCTCCGCGACGCCGACGAGCTGTTCGACGCGCTCGATGTGGCCATGGCGACGATCGTGCGGGCGCTGCGCCGAGGGGACCGCGCGCGGGCCGAGCGGGGCCTGGAACGCGCGCGGTCTCTGCAGACTTACGTCGACGCGTGGAGCGGCTCGCTGGAGTCGGGCCGCGAAGTGGCGCGCATCTCGCCGTTCCTGCGCCGTCAGCGCACCGAGCTGCAGCGGCATGCCCGCGTGCGCGAGGCGCTCGATCTGGCCACGCGCAACCTGCGCGTCGTCGCCCGCCGCGCGGCGTACCTCTGCGTCGACGGTGAGGCGCGTCCGGTCCCGGCCGATCTGCTCGCCGAGCTCGCCCGCGGGGCGGGGCTGGTGCGCGACAGCCTCGACGACATCTCGCTCGAGCCCGTCGCCCGCGCGGCGGTGGTCGCGGTGATCCGACGGCTCGACCCCGCCGCGCTGCTACCGGGCGGGGGTGTCGGAGAACTCAACCTCGTCGCGGCCCTGCGTCCGCTCGCCGTTGACCTGCTCGTGGCGGCGGGGATGCCGTCGGCCGAGGCGCGGGCGCTTCTCCCGCGCATCTGAGCGCGAGCCGCGCGACGTCGGTGCGACCACGCCGGGTCGGGCTCAGAGCGGCGCGACGGCCTCCCACGCGACGCCGACCTCGCCCAGCCGCCACCGTTCCCGTCTCAGCAGCGGCCAGCCGGCGTCGGCGAGGGCGATCATGGCGACGCGCCACCGGTGGACGGAGCCGAAGGGCGCGACCACGGCCGCCCGCGTCCACTCCCGCTCGAGGGAGGCCACGAAGGCGTGCACCCGCTCGCCGTCCACGTTGCGGTGGATCAAGGCCTTGGGCAGGCGCTCGGCCGCGATCGCGGGGGAGTCGAGCTCTGCCAGGCGCAGCGAGATGGTGAGGCTGCGGGGAATGGCATCCGCCCCGATCTCGGCCCAGGTGGCGATGCGCCCGATCTCGTCGCAGGTGCCCTCGACCAGGATGCCGTCGGGTTGAAGCCGCGCGCACATGCGGCCCCAGGCGTCGGCGACGTCGTCTTCGTCGTATTGACGCAGCACGTTCATCGCGCGGATGACGGCGGGGCGTCGCCGGCCCGGCAGCGGCACCTCGAACCCCCCACGGGCGAAGGTGACGCCCGCGACGCCCTCCGCTTGCGCGCGGGCGCGGGCGACGCGATCGGCGTCGATCTCGAGCCCGACGACCGTGGCATCCGCTCTCTGCTTCGTCAGCCGGGCGAGGAGTTCCAGGGGCGTGACCGCGCTCGCGCCGAAGCCGAGGTCGACCACGAGGGGGTCGTCGGTGCGGCGCAGCACCGGATGCCGGGCGATCCACCGGTCCACCCGGCGAAGCCGATTGACCCCGGTCGTCCCGCGGGTCGGGCGGCCGACGGGGGAGGGAGTCACCGGAACATGATGCCAGCCGCGCGCGTCGATAACATGGAGGCATGACCGCGCCTCACACGCTGATCCTCCTCCGCCACGGGCAGAGCGAGTGGAACAAGACCAACCAGTTCACCGGCTGGGTCGACGTGCGACTCACCGACCAGGGCAAGGCCGAGGCGCAGCGCGGCGGCGAGATGCTCGCCGAGTCGGGCGTGCTGCCCGACGTGCTGCACACCTCCGTCCTCAGTCGCGCCATCCAGACCGCCAACATCGCGCTCGACGCCGCCGACCGTCTGTGGATCCCGGTGAAGCGCTCGTGGCGCCTCAACGAGCGTCACTACGGCGCCCTGCAGGGCAAGGACAAGGCCCAGACGCTCGAGGAGTTCGGCAACGAGCAGTTCATGCTCTGGCGCCGTTCGTTCGACGTTCCGCCGCCGGCCCTGCCCGCCGACGACCAGTACAGCCAGGTCGGCGACCCACGCTACGTCGGCATCGACGGTGAGGTCCCCGCGACCGAGTCGCTGTCGATCGTCATCGACCGCATGCTGCCCTACTGGCACAGCGACATCGTCCCCGACCTCCAGGCCGGCAAGACCGTCCTGGTCACGGCGCACGGCAACTCGCTGCGCGGTCTCGTGAAGCACCTCGAGGGCATCAGCGACGCCGACATCGCCGAGCTGAACATCCCGACGGGTATTCCGCTCGTCTACCGCCTCGACGCCGACCTGAAGCCCCTCGGACCGGGGGAGTACCTCGACCCCGAGGCCGCCGCCGCGGGCGCCGCAGCGGTCGCCGCGCAGGGCAACAAGCACTGACGCAACGACGAAGGGGTGGATGCCGATCGGCATCCACCCCTTCGTCGTCGGTGCTCAGATGACCGGGCTGGTCTCGACCTCGTCGTCGGCGCCGGCCCAATCGCCGGTCGCGAGGTAGACGACCTTCTTGGCCACCGAGACGGCGTGGTCGGCGAACCGCTCGTGGTAGCGGCTCGCGAGCGTCGCGTCGACCGTGGCCGTCGCTTCGCCCTTCCAGGTGTCGCCGAGCACCTTCTCGAAGACGCTGATGTGCAGCTCGTCGATGGCGTCGTCGGCGTTGCGGATCTCGTCGGCGATACGCAGGTCCTGCGTCCGCAGCAGCTCGGTGAGCTTGCGGGCGACCTCGACGTCGAACTCACCCATGCGGGTGAAGGTCGTCTTGAGGCCGCGCGGGATGGCGCGCTCGGGGAAGCGCGAGCGCGCGAGCTGCGCGATGTGCTCGGCCATGTCGCCCATGCGCTCGAGCGACGCGCTGACCCGCAGCGCCGTCACGACGATGCGCAGGTCGCGCGCGACCGGCTGCTGGCGGGCGAGGATCTCGATGGCGAGCTCGTCGAGCTCGAAGGCCTTCTCGTCGATGATGGCGTCGGCCTCGATGACCTCTTCGGCCATGGCGACGTCGCTCGATCCGAAAGCACGGGTGGCGCGGTCGATGGCGACCGTGACGAGTTCGGCGATCTCGACCAAGCGGCTCTGGACGTCCTCGAGGGACTGGTGGAATACTTCGCGCATCGCGGTACCTTCCGTCGGCGGCACGGCACACATACGTCCCGCTACCTTCGGGGATTCTTCCCAGCGAAGGTTAACGAGCGGTGCAGTGACAGTGAATAGTAGCCTCTCCCGACTGCCCGGCGGGGGTGAACGGCGGGTGACGTTCGATCGGCGGCTCTACGCTGGTGCCATGGAACACACGCAGCTCCCGCTGCTCGCGCTCCTCGTCGGACTCCTCGTCGGCGGCTCGGTGGTCGGCCTGCTGGTCGTCGCGCTGCGGGCCCGTGACCGCGCCATGGCGCAGACCTCCGTCGAAGTGCCCGAGGGCGTGGAGGCAATGCTGGGGGCCATGGACGACCCCGCGATCGTGTGCGACATGTCGTCGACCGTGCTGGCTCTCTCGCCCGCCGCCGAAGTCTTCGGGCTGCGATCCGGCGAAGTCATCGCGAGCGACGACCTACGCCGCGTGGCGCGGGTGGCACGCGACACGGGCGCGGGCATCGGTGAGAACCTCCGGCTCCGCCGCGGTGCGGCCCCGGCCGAGCCCCGGCTGGTCGCCGTCCGCGCCACGCCCATCTCGGGGCGCCTCACCCTGCTGGTGCTGCGCGACATCACCGAGCGCGAGCGCGTCGAAGAGATGCGCCGTGACTTCGTGGCCAACACCAGCCACGAGCTGAAGACCCCCGTGGGGGCTGTCAGTCTGCTCGCCGAGGCCATCGAATCAGCCGCCGACGACCCCGATCAGGTCCGTCACTTCTCGTCGCGGCTGCAGGCCGAGGCGACGCGTCTGGGGGCGCTGGTCAACCGCATCCTGAGCCTGTCGCGGCTGCAGGCCTCCGATGAGCTGCGCGACGTCCGCGCGGTCTCGATCGACGAAGTCGTCACCTCGGCCGTCGAAGCCCACACCGTGCAGGCCGATCAGGCGCAGGTGACCGTGGTGCGCGGCGGCACGAAGGGGCTGTGGGTACGGGGAGAACCGCAGATCCTGACCGAGGCGGTCGGGAACCTCGTCGCGAACGCGATCGCCTACTCGCCGCAGGGGTCCAAGGTCGGGCTCGGCGTCAAACTCGACGACGGCGTCGTCGAGATCGCCGTGACCGACCGCGGCATCGGCATTCCCGAGGCCGATCAGGCCCGCGTCTTCGAGCGCTTCTACCGTGCCGATCAGGCACGCTCTCGCCGCACCGGCGGAACCGGGCTCGGCCTCTCGATCGTCAAGCACGCGGTGCAGCGCCACGGCGGTGAGGTGCGACTCTGGTCGCGGCCCGACCGAGGATCGACCTTCACCATCCGCCTCCCCCTGTCGGAGGCGCCCGACATCGACCCCTCCCGTTCCAAACCGCGTCGCAAGGGCCGCAAGGCCGGCGGCGCGCCGACCGTCCCCGCGAAGGGAGACACCGCATGACTCGTGTTCTGATCGTCGAGGACGAACCCGACCTGGCCGACCCCCTGGCTTATCTGCTGCGTCGAGAGGGATACGAGGTCGAGATCGCCGAAGACGGCACGCTCGCGCTCGCCGCCTTCCGCGAGCGGGGAGCCGACATCCTGCTGCTCGACCTCATGCTCCCGGGCATGCCCGGTACCGAGGTGTGCCGCCAGCTCCGGCTGACGACGCAGGTGCCCATCATCATGCTCACGGCGAAGGACTCCGAGGTCGACATCGTCGTGGGTCTCGAACTCGGCGCCGACGACTACGTGACGAAGCCCTACTCCACCCGCGAGCTGCTGGCCCGCATGCGGGCGGTCCTGCGCCGACGCGCCCCGGAGGAGGCCGATCTCGACGACCGCATCCTCACCGGCGGACGGGTCGTGCTCGACATCGACCGGCACACGGTCGCCGTCAACGGTGCGGAGATCAGCATCCCGCTCAAGGAGTTCGAGCTCCTCGAGGTGCTCATGCGCAACGCCGGGCGCGTGCTAACCCGCGGCCAGCTCATCGACCGGGTATGGGGCACCGACTACTTCGGCGACACCAAGACGCTCGACGTGCACATCAAGCGCATCCGCTCGCGCATCGAAGAGAACCCCAGTGACCCCAGCATGCTCGTCACCGTGCGTGGACTCGGCTACCGCTTCGAGGGCTGACCCTCCCAGGAACGACGAAGGCGTGTTTCAGGACGAGGGGGTCGGGCTCGGCGTCGGGGTCACCGTGGGCAGCACGGGGATCGGCGTCAGCGAGGGCGACGGGGTCGCGGTCGGCGCCAGCGGCGCGAGGTACTCCAGGGCACCGTCGAGGACGGGGACCTGCATGAGCGCCCCTTCGCCGTCACCGGACTGGAAGTAGACCGACACCGTGGATCCGGGCTGGGCGTCGATGCCGTCGAGGCGCAGGGGCTCGACGTCGTTCGCGAGGTCGCCCAGGCTCAGCGTGCGCTGGGCGGGGACGTTCACCGAGGAACGTACGGCCGACGAGCCCTCGCCGACCTCGATGCGCAGGGTCTGCGGGTCGGTGGTGTCGTTGACGACGGCGGCGACGAAGTTGCCCACCGTTCCGTCGCCGTTCGCGACGATCAGGACGTTGCGTACCGACAGCGGGCCGGACTCCGCGGGGACGTTGATCCCGTCGGAGGCGGAGTAGTCGATGGTGGTCGCCTGCGGGGCGAGGATGTTGCATCCAGTCGTGCCCAGCACGACGGCGGCACCCACGGCGATGGACGCGATCAGGCGCGTTTTCACGGATCCTCCAAGATCGACAGACGACATCGTCATCATCCTACGGGGTTCGCGGTGTCCGCCCGCCCTCGCACGCACGGAAGGGGGAGGTCGGCAAAGGTGGGCGGAACAATAGCGCATCTGAGCCTGTGGTATCCTGGGTGTTGCCGAAAGGACATAACTCCATGCTTTTTGAGGTTGGCGAGACCGTCGTTTACCCGCACCATGGCGCGGCCACGATCATCGAGGTCAAGGAACGCGTCATCAAGGGCGAGACGAAGAAATACCTGAAGCTCAACGTCACGCAGGGAGACCTCGTCATCGAGGTCCCGGCCGACAACGTCGACCTCGTCGGCGTTCGCGACGTGATCGGCAAAGAGGGTCTCGACCGCGTCTTCGAGGTGCTGCGTGCACCCTTCACCGAGGAGCCGACCAACTGGTCGCGTCGCTACAAGGCGAACCTCGAGAAGCTCGCCTCCGGCGATGTCATCAAGGTCAGCGAGGTCGTCCGCGACCTGTGGCGCCGCGACCAGGATCGCGGACTGTCGGCCGGCGAGAAGCGCATGCTCGCCAAGGCGCGGCAGATTCTCGTCTCCGAGCTCGCTCTGGCCGAGAAGACCGACGAAGACCGTGCGGGCCTCGTGCTCGACGAGGTCCTCGCGTCCTGACGCCCTCCGCTCCGGTCGACGGGGCGCGCGCTAGCGTGGGCGGGTGACTTCTGCACCCGCTCCTCGTCTCGCGATCATCGTCGTCGCCGCCGGTTCCGGTACACGCCTGAACGGCGGCGGCCCGAAGGCGTTCGTCGCGCTCGACGAGCACACGATCCTGCACCACGCGTTGCGGGGCGTGTTCTCGGGGCCCGACGCGCAGACCATCGTCGTCGTGCCCGTCGGCTACGAGACCGAGGCCCTCGCCTCGGCGCGCGCCGCGGGCGGGCGCGACGACCGCGTGACGGTGGTCACGGGGGCGCAGACGCGTCAGCAGTCGGTCGCCGCCGGTCTCGCGGCGCTCGGCGCCGAGGTCGACATCGTCCTCGTGCACGACGCGGCCCGCGCGCTCACCCCGCCCGCCGTGTTCGATCGTGTGGTCGCCGCCGTCGCCGCGGGGGCGGCCGCTGTCATCCCCACCGTCCCGGTCGTCGACACCATCAAGCGCGTCGACACCGACGGCCGCGTCGTCGAGGGCGTCGACCGTTCCGAGCTCGCGGCCGCGCAGACGCCGCAGGGCTTCCGCCGGGCCGAGCTCGAGGCGGCCGTGGCCGCGGCTGACGCAGATCACACCGACGACGCCGCACTGGTCGCGGCGGCCGGCCATGCGGTGGTCACGGTCGCGGGAGACGCGTCGTCGTTCAAGATCACCACCGCCCCCGATCTGAAGCGCGCCCGCGCGCTCGTTTCATCGTCGGCATCCGCCGAGGCCGCGAACGACGTGCCCCGCGTCGGACTCGGCACCGATGTGCATGGGTTCGGTGGAGAGGGCACGCTCTGGCTCGCCGGCCTCGAATGGCCCGGGGAGCCGGCGCTGTCGGGGCACTCCGACGGTGACGCCGTCGCACACGCGATCGTCGATGCGCTGCTCGCGGCCTCCGGCCTCGGCGACATCGGAACCCACTTCGGCACCGATCGCCCGGAGTTCGCCGGGGCGCACGCCGAGGCGTTCCTGGCCCACACCCTCGGGCTGCTGCACACGGCGGGGTGGCGGGTCGGCAACGTCGCCGTGCAGGTGCAGGCCAATCGTCCGCGCTTCGCCGCGCGACGCGAAGAGGCGGAGCGGGTGCTGTCGGCCGCGCTCGGCGGCGCACCCGTCGCGGTGAGTGCGACGACGACCGACGGTCTCGGCTTCACCGGCCGCACCGAGGGCGTCGCGGCCTTCGCCACCGCCCTGGTCGTTCCGATCTAGAGCTGCCTCGTCATGAAGGTCGACAGGGGGTCGGCCGCGTAGGGCGGGAAGGGCGGGCATTCGACGAATCCCTCGCTCGCGTACAGGCGTCGCGCCGCAAGGAAGTCGTCGGTGCTCCCGGTTTCGAGCCACAGGCTCCGGATGCCGCGTTCCCGGGCGTCGTCGACGATGTGGCGCAGCAGCGCTCGGCCGATGCCCTGACCGAGGAATCGATCGACCACGCGCATCGACTTCACCTCTGCGCGGTCGGCGGTGAGGTCTTTGCACGCGCCGATACCGACGAGTTCGTCGTCGACCCAGGCGGACCAGACGGTCACCCCCTCGGCGGTGAGCAGGTCGATGTCGAGCGCGTGGACGCTCTCGACCGGGGTGTTCTCGAGCATGCCGGCCAGGTGCGCGGCGACCAGGTCGCGGGTCTCGCCCGAGGAGAGGTCGTCGGGACGGATGATGAGGGGCATGTCGGCACCGTATCGAGCGCATGTTTCCCTCACATGTCGTCGTGAGGGGCGGCCGGTAGGCTAGGGCGGTGACTGTTCGGCTGTACGACACGAAGGCGCAGGTCCTGCGCGACTTCGTCCCTCTCGACCCCTCGAACGTCACGGTCTACGTCTGCGGACCGACGGTGCAGTCCGGGCCGCACATCGGGCACGTGCGCGCGGCGCTCGCCTTCGACCTGCTGCGCCGCTGGCTCGCCCACCGGTTCGGGCGCGTGACGTTCGTGCGCAACGTCACCGACATCGACGACAAGGTGCTCGCGAACGCCACCGATGCCGAGCCGTGGTGGGCCCTGGCGTATCGCATGGAGCTCGAGTTCTCGCGGGCCTACGCCGCCATCGGCATCCTCGCCCCCACGTACGAGCCGCGGGCGACCGCATCGATCACCCAGATGCAGGAGCTCATCACCGAGCTCCTCGAGCGGGGGCACGCCTACGCCGCCGACGGCGACGTGTACTTCGACGTGCGCTCCTGGGCCGCCTACGGCGAGCTCACCCGCCAGAGCCCGGATGCCATGGAATCGGCGGCAGATGCCGACCCCCGCGGCAAGCGCGACCCGCGCGATTTCGCTCTGTGGAAGGGTGCGAAAGACGGGGAGCCCGAGTCGGCGATCTGGGCGTCGCCCTGGGGCGCGGGACGCCCGGGGTGGCACATCGAATGCTCGGCCATGTCGCGGCGCTACCTCGGGCCCGAGTTCGACATCCACGGCGGCGGCCTCGACCTGCGCTTCCCCCACCACGAGAACGAGATCGCCCAGTCGACCGCCGCGGGTGACGCCTTCGCGCGCTACTGGGTGCACAACGGACTCGTGACCGTCGACGGACAGAAGATGTCGAAGTCGCTCGGAAACTTCACCCTCGCGAGCGATGTCCTCGATGCGCGCGACCCGATGGTGGTGCGCTACGCGCTCGCTGCCGCGCATTACCGCTCGAACCTCGACATCTCCGATCGGGCCTTCGACGAGGCCGCCGCGGCGCTCGAGCGCATCTCGACCTTCGGGCAGCGCGTGCTCCGAGCCGCCGGCGCCGACCCGCTCGCAACCGTGCCGGGCGAGATCCCCGCAGAATTCGCTTCGGCGATGGACGACGACCTCGGAGTGCCCCAGGCTCTCGCCGTGCTGCACGAGACCGTGCGTGCGGGCAACGCGGCGATCGACGGGCACGACCTCGACGCCGCGATCACGGCTCACCGCTCCGTCGTCGCGATGCTCGGCATCCTGGGTCTGGATGCCTCGGAGCCCGCGGTCGCGACCGGGTCGACGGACATGGCTCTCGACGCCCTCGTGCAGACGATGATCGCCCAGCGATCGCAGGCGCGAGCCGACAAGGACTGGGCAGGGGCCGATCGCATCCGCGACGCCATCGCTGCCGCAGGAATCACGCTGGAGGACACTCCGGCCGGAACACATTGGAGTATCAATGCCTAAGCCAGGACGCCCGGGCGCGCGCAACACGGGCAAGAAGAAGGGTCCCCTGAAGGGCACCGGCGGGCACTCCCGCAAGGCGCTCGAGGGTCGCGGACCGACCCCCAAGGCCGAGGACCGCGCCTGGCACCCCGCCGGCAAGCGCAAGGCCGCCCAAGAGCGCTACGCCGCCGCCGGGGGCACGTCCAAGCCCGGCGTGCGCGCGGTCGGGGGGAATCAGAACCGCGGTGGCCGCGCCAAGGCGAACGACGACACCGAGACGGTCACCGGCCGCAACTCGGTGCTGGAAGCCCTGCGCGCGAAGATCCCCGCGACCGCGATGTACATCGCGCAGCGCGTCGAGATGGACGACCGCGTCAAAGAGATGCTGTCGATCGCGACCAACCGCGGCATCCCGGTGCTCGAGGTCACGCGCCCCGAGCTCGACCGCATGGCCGGCTTCGACGGCGTGCACCAGGGCGTGGCCCTCAAGGTCCCCCCGTACGCCTACGCGCACCCGCAGGACCTGCTCGAGCAGATCGTCGACCGCGGCGAGCTGCCTCTGCTCGTCGCCCTCGACGGCATCACCGATCCTCGCAACCTCGGCGCGATTATCCGCTCCACCGGTGCCTTCGGCGGGCAGGGTCTGATCATCCCGCAGCGCCGGTCGGCGAGCGTCAACTCCGCGGCGTGGAAGACGAGTGCGGGAGCTGCCGCGCGCATCCCCGTGGCGCTCGCGGCGAACCTCACCGCGACGCTCAAGGAGTTCAAGAAGCAGGGCGTGTTCGTGCTCGGGCTCGACGGTGACGGCGACGTGTCGCTGCCCGCCCTCGCCCTCGCCGACCGGCCCGTCGTGATCGTCGTGGGTTCCGAGGGCAAGGGGCTGTCGCGCCTCGTCACCGAGACCTGCGACCAGGTCGTGTCGATCCCGATCTCGACCGCCACCGAGTCGCTCAACGCCGGCATCGCGGCATCCGTCGCGCTGTACCAGGTGTCGTCGCTGCGCGCCGCCCACTGACCGTCGAGAGGAACATGATGCCCCGCATCGCTGTCATCGGAGGCACCGGCTACGCCGGGAGCCACATCGTCACCGAGGCCGTCCGCCGCGGCCACACCGTCGTCTCCGTCGCGCGCTCGGTCCCGGCCGAGCGCGTCGAGGGTGCGACGTACATCGAGGGCACCGTCCTCGACGTGCCCGGTCTCGTCGCCGAACTCGAAGGCGTCGAGGTCGTCGTGTCGGCGGCCGCCCCGCGCGGCGACATGGAGGGCAAGCTCCGCCCCGCCATCGCCCAGCTGGCCACCGCGCTGCCCGACGGGGTGCGTCTGGGAGTCATCGGCGGCGCCGGCGGCTCGCTCGTCGCCGACGGTGGTCCTCGCCTCATCGACACCGACGGCTTCGCCGAGGAGTACAAGCCCGAGGCCCGCGAGGCCATCGGCATACTTGAAGATCTGCAGGCCGACGACACCGGCCGCGACTGGTTCTACGTGCACCCGGCCGGGGGCTTCGGCTCGTGGGCACCGGGGGAGCGCACGGGAACCTATCGCGACGGCGGCGACGTGCTCGTCGTCGACGACAACGGCGACTCGTTCATCGGCGGTGCCGATTTCGCGGTCGCCGTCCTCGACGAGATCGAGAACCCGCGCCACTCCCGGGGACGCTTCACCGTCGGTTACTGAGGCCCTCCACGGTTCGAGGCCGTGGCATCCCGGATTCGTCCCGGATGCCACGGCCTCGCCGTTTCAGACGAGATCGCGCCAGTCGACGGCGTCCGTGTCGGTCGTGGGCACCGCGCCGGTCTCGGGTGCGTCGACGTCGGACACCGTCGCGAGCGACATCGTGTCGGTCGGCGGTCCCATGACCGTCGCCTCGTCGCGCCGGTGGCGCAGCACGTCGTCGATGTATGAGGCGACCACCTCGGCCAGGGGCACGGAGCGCCCCCGCGCCTGCGACATGTACCAGCGGTGCTCGAGCACCTGGTGGAAGACCTCAGCCGGTTCGAGCTTGGCGCGCAGATCCCACGGGATCGCCATCACGATCGGCTCGAACACGCGCGTGAGCCACTCGTGCGCGACCATCTCTTCGTCGGCGCCGAGACGCGAGACCCGGGCGCGGAACTCGTCGAGGTCGTTCAGCAGGCGTCGCGCCTGGTTCTCTTCGACATCGAGGCCGGTGAGGCGCAGGAGACGCCGCTGGTGGTGGCCCGCATCGACGACCTTGGGCTGGATGGACACCTGCGTGCCGTCGCTCGCGGTGCGGATCGACATCTCGCCGATGTCGAACCCGAGCGCGTTCAGGCTGTGCACGCGCTCGGTGATACGCCAGGACTCGTCGACGGCGAAGGTCTCTTTGTCGGTGAGGGCCGCCCACAGCGAGTGGTACGACGCCACCAGTCCGTCGGCGATCGCCACGGCATCCACACCGCCCTCGAGTCGCCCGCCGGCCTCGAGGTCCATGATCTCGCCGGCGATGTTGGTGCGCGCGATGTCGAGATCGTGGGCGCGCTGGCCGGGACTCAGGCGGTTGCCGTGCAGCTCGCCCGTCTCGGCGTCGACGAGGTACGCCGCGAACTCGCCGGCGTCGCGGCGGAAGAGGGTGTTCGACAGTGACACGTCACCCCAGTAGAAGCCCACGTTGTGCAGCCGCACGAGCAGTACCGCGAGGGCGTCGACGAGACGCGTGGCGGTGTGCGGGCGCAGCACCTGCGTGAAGAGGGCGCGGTAGGGGAGTGAGAAGCGCAGGTGCGAGGTGACCAGCGCCGCCGGCAACGGGCGGCCCGAGGCGTCGGTGCGCCCGGCGATGACGGCCACCCGCTCGACGCACGGCGACGCGAGACGGTCGAGGTTGCCGAGCATGTCGTACTCGCGACGCGCCATCTCTTCGGTGGTCTCTTTGATCGCCACAACCCGGCCCGACAGGTTGGCGAAGCGCACCAGGTGGCGGGAGATGCCCTTGGGCAGGGCGACGATGTGGTTGCTGGACCAGTCGGCGAGCCCGGTCGACCACGGCAGCTGAAGCAGTCCCGGGTCGACGGTGCTGGCGGTGATGCTGAGCGAATCGCTCACGGTACCTCCGGAAAAAGCGGTGCGGCGCGCCCCTGCCCCCGATGAATCGGGAACCGGGACGCGCCGCGACGGTGCGTCAGGTCAGGCCGAAGCGATGGCCCGGTCGGTCAGACGGTCGCCCGACTCGAGGTCGAACACGTGGATGTGGCCGGGGACCGGCGCCAGCACGACCGTCTCGCCCGCGTTGGGGTGACGGCGGCCGTCGACGCGGGCGACGAGGTCGGTGCGCTTGCCGTTGATGTCGGTGTGGCCGTAGAGGTAGCCGTCGGCGCCGAGCTCCTCGACGAGGTCGACGACGACCTTGAGGCCGCGGCCGTCGGCCGGGGCGACCTGGATGTCCTCGGGACGCACACCGATGGTGACCTCGGAGCCGTGCGCCTTGCCGATGGTGTCGGCCTCGACGGGAACGACCATGTCACCGAACTGCACGCCGCCTTCGGCGAGGTCGACGGTGAAGAGGTTCATCGCGGGCGAGCCGATGAAGCCGGCCACGAAGACGTTCTTGGGCGTCTCGTACAGGTCGCGCGGGGTACCGACCTGCTGGAGCAGGCCGTCCTTGAGCACGGCGATGCGGTCGCCCATGGTGAGCGCCTCGGTCTGGTCGTGCGTGACGTAGACCGTGGTGACGCCGAGGCGGCGCTGCAGCGACGCGATCTGCGTACGCGTCTGCACGCGGAGCTTGGCGTCGAGGTTCGACAGCGGCTCGTCCATGAGGAACACCTGGGGCTGACGCACGATGGCGCGACCCATGGCGACGCGCTGACGCTGGCCACCCGAGAGGGCCTTCGGCTTGCGCGTGAGGTACTGCTCGAGGTCGAGGAGTTTGGCGGCCTCGAGGACGCGAGCGGCACGCTCTTCCTTGCCGATGCCGGCGATCTTGAGCGCGAAGCCCATGTTCTCGGCGACGGTCATGTGGGGGTACAGCGCGTAGTTCTGGAAGACCATCGCGATGTCGCGGTCCTTCGGGGGCACGTCGGTGACGTCGCGGTCACCGATCATGATGCGGCCCGAGTTGACCTCTTCGAGGCCCGCGAGCATGCGCAGCGAGGTGGACTTTCCGCAGCCGGAGGGGCCGACGAGAACCAGGAACTCGCCATCGGCGACGTCGAGGCTGAGCTTGTCGACGGCGGCGCGGGTTCCGCCGGGGTACAGACGGGTTGCGTTGTCGAATGTGACGGACGCCATTTTTTCTTCTCCTTCACCGGCAGGTACGTGCCGGACGATCCGTAGTGAATGGAAAACGGGGGCGACCCCGTGCGCCCGACAGTGGACGCAAGGGTCAGTATGCCACGTGTCTGGTCATTTCCCAGACTGCCTAGCTAGCATCGGTGCTCGTTCGCTCACCCGTGCGTCCCCCCAATTCCTGCGGCAGAAAGCCCGTGCCCGAGAGGTTCCATGTCCAACGACCAGTCACCGAATTCGCCCGCCGAGCGCGACCGCCGCGGGGCGGTCCGCGAGAAGGCGCAGCAGGTCAAGGCGAAGCAGACGCGCTGGCGAATCGCGCGTCGCTCGTTGATCGGCGTCGGTGCGGTGGCCGTCGTTGCCGTGGGTGCCGTCGCGGTGACCTCGGCCCTCAGCTCGCACGACCCGCGTTCCCAGGCCCTGCCGGGAGCTGCGGCCGACGACGGCTTCATGGTGTCGAGCGCCTCCGGCGTCGCCGACCCGGGTGCGCAGCAGACCATCGACGGCAATGCGGCCACGATGGCCGCGGGTGCGGAGCCGACGGCGGAGCCCACGCCGACCCCCACGGGGACGGCGTCCCCCGTCGACATCCGCGTGTACGTCGACTACATGTCGACCGAGGCCCGCGAGTTCGAGACGGCCAACGCCGACCAGCTGTCGAAGTGGGTAGGTGACGACGCTGCCTCGCTGACGTACTACCCCGTCGCGATGCTCACCTCGAAGTCGAACGGCACCAAGTACAGCCTGCGTGCCGCCGGCGCGGCCGCGTGCGTGGCCACCCACGCGTCGGATCGCTTCTTCGCGTACAACCACGAGCTGCTCACGAACCAGCCCGCGGTCGACTCCGACGGCTACAGCGATCAGCAGCTCGCCGACATGGCGCAGGGCGCGGGAGTGGGCGACATCGCCGCCGTGCGTTCCTGCATCGAAGATGAGACGTACACCGGGTGGGCGAAGGCCGCGACCGATCGTGCGATCAAGGGACTCCCCAACACCAACGGTCAGGCACTGACGGCCACCCCGACGGTGCTGGTCAACGGAACGCCGTACGTGGGACGCATGGATGACGCGAAGGAGTTCGCGCAGTTCGTGCTCACGGTCGACAGCAACGCCTACTACTCGACCGCCACGCCGACCCCGTCGGTGACGGCGACGCCCGCGGGCTGAATCGCTATCCCGCAGGTGAACGCATCGCTGTACGATTCAGGTGACATGGACCAGATCGAGGATTCCCCGCCACGCCGTTCCGGCGCGCAGCTGGAGGAGTGGGTGCAGGAGTTCCGCGAGCAGGGACACCTGTTCGCCGGCCGGTTGAAGGTCGTCGAACAAGAAGACGCCGACAGCCAGGACACCGGTCTCGTGGTCATGAGCCTCATGAACGCCAAGGCGTCGATCTACATGCAGCCCAAGGGCTACGACCAGCCCCTGTGGGAGGCGACCCTGACGGGACGTCCCGAAGACCTGACGCTCTCGCCGCACGACATGGCGAGCCTCGCGGCAGAGCTCGTCGTGGCGGGCAACCTCTGCTCGTTCCTGCAGTGGAAGTCGCTCGAATGGGACCGAGAGAGCGGAACGCACGCGAGGTCCAGCGCGTCCTGAGGGACGCCCTAGACTCGTGCTCCGGGGCTCCTCGGGGCCTCACGCCGGCTTGGCGCAATTGGTAGCGCACCGTACTTGTAATACGGGGGTTGCAGGTTCAAGTCCTGTAGCCGGCACGTGATTCCGTGGTCTGAGCCCAGGCTGAGACCAGGTATCGGCTCCAAGTAGACGAAAACCGGACGCTTTCCCGCGCCTTCGACGCTTGTCGGCCACGCCATTGTCTGTCGCCGTAGGCGACGGGCGAGCATCGGCCAGGCTGCCAGCACGGCGACGTCGCCGATCGCACGGCTCACCTCCCTCGAGGGTTACGGGATAGTGGCCGTGCGCCGCCGTCAGCCCGTACCATCTGGGCATGCCGCAAATGCGCCCGAAGAGCCCCAAGGCAACGATCATCGTCGGGTTAGCATTCCTGGCCCTCGGCCTGCTCGCGCTCCCGATAGCTCTCGGGGATCCGTCGGAAACCACTCGGTTGGGGATTCCCCTGTGGTTCGTGATCATTGGGATCTGGGCTGGTGGGCTGTTCTTTGTTGGCCTGGGATGGTTCTACGCCCGCCAAAGTGGCCGGTGAAGCTGATGAGCAAAGCGATCCAGCGTAGGCGGCGTCTCTGGATCGCTGTCTCGATCCTGGGTTTACTTGCCTTCTCGATCAGCCTCGGGGGAATTGTGGTCATGGCCGTTGTCGGCGAATGGCTCATAAGCGCGGTTGTCGGCGCGGTTGGCGGCATGATCGGTGGGGTGGGCTGTGTTCTGGCCGCCCTCTACGGGTTGCGTTCGATGGTGTCGCTCCGCCGGCCATCCTGAGCACGCGGTTCAGTCGACGTCGACGAGAGAAGTTGGCGGCCTCGATCACCGCGCACCGTTCTGCAAAGCTGTCGCAACGCTCGGGGTTCTCTGGAATCTCGCGGGACTATACGGCCAGGTGAATCCCCGTCCGCGGCTACTACCTGACACGTTGCCACTCAAACGGGGGTTGCAGGTTCAAGTCCTGTAGCCGGCACCCCGCTCACGCGAAGAGCGCGCGCCTCTCACAGAGGTGGAAAATGCGCGATCCGGTGAGGTGAACGCGACCGAGACCCGGTCGTCGCCGGGCGTGCGATCGGCTCCGTTCCGCCGTCGTCATCCCAGTGCTCCAGGGCGATGACGTCGGCGCCGGGCTCTGTGTCCCGTGCGCTGTCCTTATCGCGTTTCGCTTGCGTCGTCGTGGGTAGGCCGTAGCCGTGCCGGTGGTCGCCCGCGGTCTGATTCCAGCTGTCCCACTCGCCATTGCGTCGCAGCGTCGCCAGGTGGCCGCCCTCGTCATCCCAGTTATCTGCGGCGATCTCCTCGTCGTGATCCATTTCGCCCATAGTGCGGACTGTACGCCGCGACCGCGGTGGCGGATAGGGGTGCATGCCCCGCGCCCACCGGCACGAGACCGAGACGCGCCGGTGCGTCGCCCGAAAAGAGGACAGACAAACCAGTAGTCGAATGGGTATCCTCACCATTACCTACCCGCGCACCCTACGCGCACCGCTCCGATGGCGAAGCCACGCGACCGGTCCGCTCGCCCAAGGGAGTGGGAACAATGGCTCTACCGCGCACTGTCACACATGCCTACCGAATGCCCGGCGGGTGGGAGAAGCTCGCCCGACATCGACTCACCATCGATTATGCGCGCGAGCTGCGCACCGCCGGCTTCACCCTCATGCGGATACGCAGCGGATGGGGGAGCAGCCGCGAACGCTCGATCGGCACTTACCTGCAGCGGCACGAGGTGCCCGCCACCTGACACCCTGCCGCGTTGCGGTTCTCGTTCGTCGCCGGGCGATCACGAGAACAGTCGTGCGAGATCGACGACGAGGATCGCTGCTGCCACGATCGCTGACAAGCCCGCGAGCAGCGCGCCCACGATCGCGCCCCAGCGCAGGGGCCCGGGTCGCCTGCCCGCCTCCAGCGCGAACAGCAGGGCGCACAGGGCCACGGTGACCATGAGCAGGGCGCCCACCATGCCCGCCGGGGCCCAGACCGCGGTCGCGAGCGCGATCACCCCCGCCGCCAGCGCGGCCAGGTGACGCGTCTGGTGCGCCGGTGCCTCGCTCATCGCCCGCTGTCTTCCGTCAGCGCGAGCGCACGCGCAACCAGCGCACCTCGTGCGCGGCGAGCGGAACGCCCGCGCCCAACCAGGTCGGAGCGCCCGAGACGAGGTCCAGTGCCTCGGGTCGAAGGCCCGAGAGCGTGAGCGCGTCGATGGTCACCGGGCTGTCGGCGACGTTCGCCATGACGAGAACGTCGAAGCCCGCGTCGCCGGGGCGGACGAAGGCCACGACCGACGCCACGTGCGCGTCGAAGGCGATGAGCTCGTTGCCCGCGAGCTCGGGGGTCGACCGACGAACGGCGAGCAGGCGCGCCAGTCGCGAGAAGACGCGTCCGGCCGGGGTCCCGGCATCCGCGCGATCCGCGTAGTTCTGTGCGGGGCGGAACGGGCGGTGCACCCAGCGGCTGTCGCCCGCCTCTTCGGGGCGGTCGGCGAAGCCGTAGTCGTTGAGCTGCGCGACCTCGTCGCCGAGGTACAGCAGCGGGATGCCGCCGGTCGACAGGGCGAGCGCGTGCGCGAGGACGACGCGGTCCTCACCCGCGGAGTCGCCCGCCTCGATACCGGCGAGCGAGGCGGTGGTCCCCGTCACGCGCGCGTCGCCCGTGCGCGGGTTCTCCTGGAACGGCACGCCGCGGGCGAACGTTCCCTCGGCGCGCCCGACGTAGAAATCGTTGAGGAAGCGGCGGTGCGGGTAGCCGTCGATCCCGAGCTCGGCGGCATCCTCGTCGGCGAAGGTCCACCCGATGTCGTCGTGGCTGCGCACGTAATTGACCCACGCGGTGCCGTCGGGCAGGGCGTGGCGACGCTCGAGCGCCTGCTGCAGCAGGCGTCCGTCGCGGGTGGCGAGCGCCTCCCACGTGAGGGCCATCTGCAGCGGGTTGTACGAGATCTGGCACTCGTCGGGCGAGATGTACGAGATCACCTCGTCGGGGTGCACGATCGCCTCCGACTTGAACAGCAGGCCGGGTGCGGCCATGCGCAGCACCGCGTTGAAGGCCTGGAGCAGCAGATGCGCCTCGGGCAGCGACTCGCAAGTCGTGCCGAGCCGCTTCCAGATGAAGGCCACGGCATCCATCCGCAGGATCTCGACGCCCTGGTTCGCGAGGAACAGCATCTCGCCGGCCATCGCCTCGAAGACGGCGGGGTTGGCGTAGTTGAGGTCCCACTGGAAGTGGTAGAACGTCGACCAGATCCAGCGCCCGTCGTCGAGCTGCACGAAGGACCCCGGGTGGTCGTCGGGGAAGATCTCGCGCGTGGTCCGCTCGTACGCGTCGGGCATCTCGCGGTCGGGGAAGATCAGGTAGAAATCCTCGTACGCCGGGTCACCGGCGATGGCCTTCCGCGCCCACCGGTGCTCGTTGCTGGTGTGGTTGAAGATGAAGTCGACCACCAGCGAGATTCCGGCGCGGCGGAGGTCGGCGGCGAGCTCGGCGAGTTCCTGCATCGTGCCGAGCTTCGGGTTCACGCGGCGGTAGCTCGACACCGCATACCCGCCGTCGCTGTTCCCCTCCGGGCTCTCGAACAGCGGCATGAGGTGCAGATAGGTCAGGCCCAGTTCCTGGAAGTAGGGGATGGCATCCCGGATGCCGCTGAGTCCTCCCGCGTAGCGATCGACGTAGCAGACGCCACCGAGCATGCGCTCGCTCTCGAACCATCCGGGCGCGCTCTCGCGCTCGCGGTCGATGGCCTTCAGCTCGGTCGGACGCAACGCCCACGAACGTCGGGCGAGATCGACGACGGATGCCAATCGCTCGCGGCCGTCGGGACGCTCGCCGTACAACTGCACGAAGAGATCGTGCAGTCGCGGCAGGTGGGCCTCCACGTGGGGGAGGAATTCGCGGTCGACGCCGTCGCCGAGGAGATCGGCGATGATCTCGGAGACGTCGTCGTGGTCGGTGCGCAACTGGGTCACGGGGAAAGCCTGGTGCATCGGCGCCCCTCCGGTCGGCAGCGACGTGCCCGGTGCTGGCCGCGCGCGGCGGTCTGAGACAGCATGGGCAGATGACCGCCGCATCGACGACCCGTCTTCCGACCCTCATCGCGGCCCTCTCGGGCGTCGTCGCAGTGTGCGCCTACGCAGGGGTCGCGCTGCTGCAGATCCTGGTCTGGAATCCGGAGGCCGCCCGCCCGGGGCTCACCGCCGCGCAGGTCTGGGCAGAGGTCGGCGCGGCGAATCAGGGACCGCCTGGCGCGTTCGTCGTGGGCGTCATCGCCATCGGCCCGCTTTTCGCTCTGGTCCTCGCTCTGCTCTTCGTCCTCACGGGAGCGGGCGTCTGGTCCACGATCGCCGGGTACCTCGGGCTGCTCTTCGCCGGAATGCCGGGTTACTTCGTCGCCTCTTTCGGCCCCGGCATGGGCCTGGCCGACACCTACCTGATCAGCGGTGGGGATTTCTCGCCGGGGCGCCTGCCGCTCTACGCGGTGAGCGTGCTCTCGGTCGTGGCGCTGCTCGCGCTCTTCGTCGGCGCGGCGGTGCGCTCCGAGCGGGAGCGGCGCACGCTCGCCGTGGCGTGAGTTCTGCGCCGGGCGGTGCCGCCGTCCGGCGCGCCGACGCCGTCGTACGATCGACGATGGCCCGACCCTCGGGCGCGAGGGGAGTGCGGTGTCGGAGCGCGGTTCGGTCGGTGTCGCCGTGGCGGGAGCGGTGCTCATCGGCGCGCTCACGGCCCTGCAGGCGAGAATCAACGGCACGCTCGGCGCCGAGATCGGTGACGGCATCGTCGCCGCCGCGATCTCGTTCAGCTCGGGACTGCTCATCCTCGTCGCGCTGTCGGCGCTGGTGCCCGAGGGGCGACGCGGGTTCGGACGTTTGGTCTCCGGCATCCGATCCCGCTCGATCCCGCCCTGGATGCTGCTGGGGGGTCTGGCCGGGGCGTTCACCGTCGCCAGCCAGGGCCTGACGGTCGCCACCGTCGGCGTGGCGTTGTTCACCGTCGGCTTCGTCGCCGGGCAGACCACGGGCGGACTCGTGCTCGACCGGGTCGGCTACGGACCGGCGGGGGTCGTTCCCGTCACCGTGCGCCGCCTCGTCGGCGCCGTCCTCGCCATCGCCGGTGTGATCGTGTGCCTGTCGGGCGACGCGCTGGGGGCAGTGCCGCTGTGGATGCTGGTCGTCCCCGCCATCGCCGGTGCGGGCGTGGCGTGGCAGCAGGGGACGAACGGGCGTCTGCGGGTGCGCGTCGAGAGCCCGCTGACCGCGACGCTGGTCAACTTCGTCGGAGGAACGGCGGTGCTCGTCGTGGCCGCGGTGGTGCACGTGGGGGTGGTGGGCGCCCCACGCGTCATCCCCACCGAGCCCTGGCTGTACGTGGGTGGAGCCGTCGGGGTCGTCTACATCTTCTTGTCGGCCGTGGTCGTTCGCCGCACGGGTGTCCTGCTGCTCGGCCTCGGGTCGGTCGTGGGGCTTCTGAGCACGTCGGTGCTGCTCGACGCCCTCTGGCCGGCCCCCGCCGCCCCATCGACCCCCGTCGCCCTGCTCGCGTCCGCGGTCGCGATCGTCGGTGTCATCGTCGCGGCGGTCCCGTGGCGCCGCCGCCGTCCGTGAGCCGGAGCCCGGTCAGCGGATGACGCGCGCCGCCCGCCCGTGAACGACGACGCCGCCGGGGGGACGAGCCCCACCGGCGGCGTACGACGAAGACGGATCGATCAGAGGTGCGCGTCGTCGACGGCGCGACGCTTCTTGCTTCCGGGCAGACGCGAGATGTGCTTCGCGGCATCCACGGTCTTGCGACGCACCGGGCGCGAGCGCGGCGGCTTGCCCCCGACGTAGAGCCAGCCGAGCAGCACCTCGCCCTTCGACAGGCCGTGCGCCTTGGCGAGCGCCTTGCTGCGCGTGTTGTCGTCGGTGCGCCAGAACACGCCGAAGCCGGCTTCGTCGAGTGCGAGGCTCAGCATGTGGGCGACGCCCGAGGCCACAGCCTCCTGCTCCCACGCGGGGATCTTCTTCGACTCGAGGTTCGCGACCACGGCGATGATCAGGGGAGCGCGGCGGGGCTTCGAGGAGTAGCCCTTCTTACCGTCGGCCTTGTTCAAGGCGCGGGCGAGCAGGTCGCGGTCGCTCCCGCGGATCTCGATGATCCGCCAGGGACGCAGCGTCTTGTGGTCGGCGACGCGACCCGCGGCCGCGACGAACGCCTCGAGCTCGGGGCCGGTGGGGGCGAGGTCGGTGACCTTCGACCACGACCGGCGGTCGCGCATCGCCTCGAGTGCGCTCACGCCGTCTCTTCCGGGGTGAAGTTCAACGACAGCGAGTTCATGCAGTACCGGTCGCCGGTGGGAGTGCCGAAACCATCGGGGAACACGTGCCCGAGGTGCGAACCGCAGTTGGCGCAGCGCACCTCGGTGCGCTGCATGCCGTGGCTGTTGTCGTCGATGAGCTCGACGGCCTCGGGACGCACCGACTCGTAGAAGCTCGGCCACCCGCAGTGCGAGTCGAACTTCGTTCCGCTCTGGAACAGCTCGGAGCCGCACGCGGCGCAGGTGTAGAAACCGGAGCGGCTCTCATCGAGCAGTTCACCGGTCCACGCGCGTTCGGTTCCGGCCTGGCGCAGCACCGCGTACTGCTCGGGCGAAAGCTCTTCGCGCCACTGGTCGTCGGTCTTGTCGACGGCGTAAGTCATGGGATCTTCCTCTCTCCGGTCCCTATTCTCTCGTGCCGGGGGCCGGTCAGGTCGGCGCGGCATAATCTGCGGAATGCAGCAGGATGCCGTGGAAGCCGTCGTCGATCGCTATGGGCGCTTCGCCCGCGACGAGGCGCCGGGTCGTTCGGCGGTGTACGAGGGGTGGGCGCGGCGCGTCGTCGACGACACCGCGGTGGCCGAGGCTCTCGCCCGCATCGAGGAGACGCGGCGTCAGCCCCCGCTCGTCTTCGCGGTGCTGCGGCTGCTGGGCGCACCAGAGGACGATGTCGACGCGTGGGCCGCGTGGGTCGTCGCCCACGCCGATCAGGTGGTCGTCGAGTGCGGGCGTCGGAGCGTGCAGACCAACGAGCCGCTCCGGTGCGCCGCGTTGCTGCCGGCGCTCTCGCTCATCGAGGGGCCGATCGCGCTGCTCGAGGTGGGGGCGAGCGCGGGTCTGTGCCTGTACCCCGACCGGTACTCCTATCGCTACCGCCGCGGCGAGGAGGTCATCGCGCTCGACCCCGCCGGCGGCCGCAGCCCGGTCGTGCTGGAGTGCGAGCTCGAGGGGCACCCCGACCTGCGTATGCCGGACGTCGTGTGGCGGGCCGGCATCGATTTGAACCCCCTCGACGCCCGAGTCGCCGACGATCGCGCGTGGCTCACGGGCCTGGTGTGGCCGGGCGAAGAGGGGAGGCGTGAGCGCATCGCCGGCGCGCTCGACATCGCGGCGGCCGATCCGCCCCTTCTCGTCGCGGGCGAGGGGGCGACGGCCCTTCCCGCTCTCGCGGCGCAGGCTCCCCGCGGAGCGACGCTGGTGGTCACGACGCCCGGCGTGCTCGCCCACATCCCGCGCGCCGGGCGCGCCCCCGTCATCGCGGCCGCGCGGGCCGCGGGGCGGTGGATCACGCTCGATGCCGCGCCGCTGCACGACGGCTGGACGCACCCCCCTCGCATCCGACGGGGCGGGTTCGCGCTCGCGCTCGACGGCGACGTGCGCGCCGAGGTCGATCCGCTCGGGGCGTGGGTGGCGTGGCATCCGGAATCGACGGGCGGTGCGCAGTAGCGTCGAAGCGTGCCCCTGTCGGACCGTGATCGCGCCTTCCTCGCCTTCGAGGGTGAATGGCGACGCCATGGGGGTGCGAAAGAGGAGGCGATCCGCGCCGAGTTCGCGCTGACGCCGGCCCGGTACTACCAGCTGCTCGGTCGCCTCATCGACACCCCCGAAGCCCTCGCGTCCGACCCCATGCTGGTGCGTCGCCTGCGCCGACGCCGCGATGACGCGGCCGCGCAGCAGCGCGCACGCCTCGGCCGCACCGCCACCCGGTGACGGGTGCGCGCGGGCCGGACCGGTAGCATCGTCCAATGGCCAGATCGACCTTCCCGCGGGATCGCTTCGACGACCTGCCGGCCGATGCGGGTCGCGTCGGCGCCCACCGCGCCGAGAATCCCCGGCTGCGCGGGTGGATCATCTTCCTGTGGGCGGCCATCGCCACCCTCGTCCTGATCATCGCCGGCATCTTCGGCTCGCTGGTGGTGTCGGGCCGCATCTCGTTCGGCTCCGGGCCCGCGCCGGTGCCCACCGTCTCGGCGGAACCCACGACGCCCGCCGTCGTCGACACGTCGTACTCGGTGGTCGTTCTCAACGGCACGGCCGACGAGGGACTCGCCGCCGCCGTGCGCGACCAGATCGTGGCGGCCGGATGGCCGGGTGAGGGCGTCGAGACCGGCGACTCCGACAGCACCGACTTCGCCGAGACGACGATCTACTATCTCCGCGACACCGACGAGGCGGCAGCCCAGGGCCTGGCCCAGACCATCGGGGGCGCGCAGATCGCGCAGAGCGACTTCCTGCAGCCGACCGACGACCCCAGCACCCCCGACGACGAGAGCGCCGTGAAGCGGCTCGTCGTCGTCATCGGCCTCGATCGCGCCGCCGGTCAGGCGTCGCCGTCGACCGCTCCCTGACCCCTCGACGGCCGCGTGTTTCCGCGGCGTAACAAGTTCGCGGCCTGCGCGTCAACAATGGGCCGAGCGGCCGGTGCGGCGGGATCACGCGTGCTTACGATGACCTCGTCATTCAGCAACGGGAGATTCGCATGACGCAGGGCACTGTCAAATGGTTCAACGCCGAGAAGGGCTTCGGCTTCATCACCGTCGCCGACGGCCAGGACGTCTTCGTCCACTACTCGAGCATCGAGATGTCGGGTTTCCGCGTTCTCGAGGAGGGCCAGGCGGTCGAGTTCACCGTCGGCACCGGGCAGAAGGGCCCCCAGGCGGAGTCGGTGCGACTGGCCTGATCACCGTTTCCCGACGCCACGGCATCCGATCCCGGATGCCGTGGCGTCGTCGTTTCCGCGCGGGTGGGCGGCTTGCACTCCCCAGGGGCGAGTGCCAGAATGAGTTAGCACTCGCTTTCGTCGAGTGCCAAAATCAGCAGTCACCCGTCCGGGAGGGACGACACACTTATGGCAAAGATCATCGCTTTCGACGAAGAGGCCCGACGCGGTCTCGAGCGTGGCCTCAACACGCTGGCCGACGCCGTCAAGGTGACCCTGGGCCCCCGCGGTCGCAACGTCGTGCTCGAGAAGAAGTGGGGCGCCCCCACGATCACGAACGACGGCGTCTCGATCGCCAAGGAGATCGAGCTCGACGACCCGTACGAGAAGATCGGCGCCGAGCTGGTCAAGGAGGTCGCCAAGAAGACCGACGACGTCGCGGGTGACGGCACCACCACCGCCACCGTTCTCGCCCAGGCGCTCGTGCGCGAGGGCCTGCGCAACGTCGCGGCCGGCGCAGACCCCATCTCGCTCAAGAAGGGCATCGAGAAGGCCGTCAAGGCCGTCACCGACGAGCTCCTGGCCTCGGCCAAAGAGGTCGAGTCGAAGGAGCAGATCGCGGCGACCGCATCGATCTCCGCCGCCGACCCGGCCATCGGAGCACTCATCGCCGAAGCCATCGACAAGGTGGGCAAGGAAGGCGTCGTCACCGTCGAGGAGAGCAACACCTTCGGCACCGAGCTCGAGCTCACCGAGGGCATGCGCTTCGACAAGGGGTACATCAACCCCTACTTCGTCACCGACCCCGAGCGTCAGGAAGCGGTCTTCGAAGACCCGTACATCCTGATCGCCAACCAGAAGATCTCCAACATCAAGGACCTTCTGCCCATCGTCGACAAGGTGATCCAGGAGGGCAAAGAGCTCCTCATCATCGCCGAAGACGTCGAGGGCGAAGCTCTCGCGACGCTGGTGCTCAACAAGATCCGCGGCATCTTCAAGTCGGTGGCCGTCAAGGCTCCCGGTTTCGGCGACCGTCGCAAGGCTCAGCTGCAGGACATCGCGATCCTCACCGGCGGACAGGTCATCACCGAAGAGGTGGGCCTCAAGCTCGAGAACGCCACGGTCGACCTGCTCGGCCGTGCGCGCAAGGTCATCATCACCAAGGATGAGACCACGATCGTCGAGGGTGCGGGCGAGTCCGAGCTGATCGAGGGTCGCGTGACCCAGATCCGTCGCGAGATCGAGAACACCGACAGCGACTACGACCGTGAGAAGCTCCAGGAGCGCCTCGCCAAGCTCGCGGGTGGCGTCGCCGTCATCAAGGCGGGCGCGGCCACCGAGGTCGAGCTCAAGGAGCGCAAGCACCGCATCGAAGACGCCGTGCGCAACGCCAAGGCCGCCGTCGAAGAGGGTGTCGTCGCCGGTGGTGGCGTCGCGCTCATCCAGGCCGGCAAGACCGCGCTCGCAACCCTCGACCTCGTCGGTGACGAGGCCACGGGTGCGAACATCGTCCGCGTCGCCATCGAGGCCCCGCTCAAGCAGATCGCGCTCAACGCCGGTCTCGAGCCCGGTGTCGTGGCGAACAAGGTCGCGGAGCTCCCCGTGGGCCACGGCCTGAACGCGGCGACGGGCGAGTACGGTGACCTGTTCGCACAGGGCATCATCGACCCCGCCAAGGTGACGCGTTCGGCTCTGCAGAACGCGGCGTCGATCGCCGGTCTGTTCCTCACGACCGAGGTCGTCGTCGCCGACAAGCCTGAGAAGTCGGCCGCTCCCGCGGGCGACCCGACCGGTGGCATGGACTTCTGATCCACGCCTAGGCAGTGACAGAACGCCCCCTCCTTCGGGAGGGGGCGTTCTGTGTTGACGGGGCGGTGACCGCTCGATGATCCGGCGCCGGTTGGCTGCTCGTGAGTTGGTTGGCTGTTGGCTGGCTGCGGGCTGCGGGCTGCGGGCTGCGGGCTGCGGATTGCGGGCTGCGGGTTGCGGGCTGCGGGCAGATGGCTGCGCGCTGCGGGCTGCGGGCTGCTGGCTTGCGTGACTGCTGGCCGGCCGGTTGGCGACCATGTCCCACTTTGGGTTGCCTGCGGCGGCGCCAGGCACCCTGATGTGGGACGCGGTCTGCGTCTCTTGGGACACGGTTCGAGAACTCCGCCGAGGTGCGACGGGGCGGGTGGGAGCCGGGGCCGGGACGGCTGCCGGGGCGGGGGCCGGAGCGAAGCGTCGGGTCTACGCGTCGGGACGGTAGTCGTCGGGCAGGCGCTCGAGCGGTTGCGTCTCGATGAGCGCGTGCTCCTGCGCATCGCGCCGGTCGGCCAGGGGGAGCGAGACGCGGAACGTCGCTCCGCCGCCGGGGGTGTCGACGACCTGCACCGTGCCGTGCAGCAGATCGACGATGGATGCCACGATCGACAGTCCGAGGCCCGAACCGCCGGTCTCGCGCGTGCGCGAGGTGTCGGCACGCCAGAAGCGCTGGAAGATCTGGTCGCGGATCTGCTCGGGAACGCCCTCGCCGTGATCGATGATCTCGATCCAGCCCATGTCGGCGTCGGCGTCGACCCCCACACGCAGGCCGATGGGGGAGCCGTCGGCGGTGAACCGTCGCGCATTGCCCAGCAGGTTGGCGACGACCTGGCGCACCTTGTTCTCGTCGCCGAGGACGACGGGGGCGAGCCGCGGAGGCGTGCGTACGACGCCCAGGGGCGCGGTCGGAGGGGCGGCGTCGTCACCCGCGGCGGTGTGCGTCTCGCCCGCCTCTCGGGCGCGGCGACGCAGGCGCGACAGGGTGGCCCCGGCGATCGCCATCGCCGACGTCGGCGGCGCACCCCTGCGGCGCCCGGGCGTCGACGCAGGCTCTCCTGCGGCGTCGAGGAGCGGGTCGAGCGTCATCAGCGGGACGACGCGTTCGGTGCGCGCGGTGGTGTCGTCGACGGTCACCTCGCGCTGGGGGGAGGTCACGCGCAGATCCATCGCGGCATCCCGAGCGATCGGGCGCAGATCGAGCGAGGTGATCGTGACGTCGCGACGCTCGTCGAGTCGCGCGAGGGCCAACAGGTCTTCGACGAGGGCCCCCATGCGGATGGCTTCCTTCTCGATGCGTTCCATCGACTGCGCCACGTCTTCGTCGGAACGGATGGCGCCCATGCGATAGAGCTCGGCGTACCCGCGCATCGTGACGAGCGGGGTGCGCAGCTCGTGGCTGGCGTCGCCGATGAAGCGTCGCATCTGGCGCACGGTCGCGTCACGCTGCACGAGCGCCCCGTCGATCCGCGCGAGCATGGCGTTGATCGCCGTCTTGAGGCGTCCCACCTCGGTGTCGGGGACGATGTCGGTCAGGCGCTGGCTGAAGTCGCCGGCGGCGATGTCCATCGCGGTCGTCTCGACCTGCCGCAGGTTGCGGAACGTGAGCGTCACGAGCCAGCGGGTCAGCAGGGCGCTGGCGATGAGGATGAGCAACGCGACGAACGCGTAGATCCCCACGTACGCCGCGACGATGCGATCGGTGGGGGCCAGGGGCTGGATCACCATCTGGGTGTAGACCCCGGGATTGCCGGGGGCCTGCAGCACCCCCACGCGAGCGAGGAAGTGCTGACCGGATTCGGGGTTCTCCAGCTCGATCCGCCGGTCGATCTGGCTGTAGGTCTGCTCGACGGTGAAGGTCGCGGGCAGATCGGGCAGGGCGCGCGACGACGTGCCGTTGTAGAACGCCTCGCGCCGCCCGTCGGGCCCGTACACGACCACCATCGACCCGATCTGCGGGGCGTTGTCGACCTGGGTGAAGGTGATGCGGCCGTCGGTGTCGCTCGTGGTGAAGATGCTGTTCGCGATGCTCCCGGCCGCCTGCTGCGCGAGCTGCTCGTCGAGGTTGTTGACCAGCGTCGTGCGCAGGAACACCATCGTGCCGATGCCGGCGGCGAACAACCCGATCGCGAGCAGCGCGACCGTGACGCCGGTGACCTTGGCCCGAAGGCTCAGGCCGCGCCACCAGCGGGTGAGGGTGTCGTCGGAGTGCGACAGGGGGAGCCTCCGCTCAGGCGGTCTTACCCGACTTCAGCATGTAGCCGAAGCCGCGCTTGGTCTGGATGAGCGGCTCGGACGAGTGCGGATCGATCTTGCGGCGAAGGTACGAGATGTAGCTCTCGACGATGCCCGCGTCGCCG
This sequence comes from Microbacterium sp. Leaf436, assembly GCF_001424715.1. Taxonomy (NCBI): domain Bacteria; kingdom Bacillati; phylum Actinomycetota; class Actinomycetes; order Micrococcales; family Microbacteriaceae; genus Microbacterium; species Microbacterium sp. Leaf436. The sequence continues at coordinate 88,301 of NZ_LMRB01000004.1, read as the reverse complement.
TTGAAGTCGTACTCCCACACGTGGTCGAGGATCTGCGCCTTCGACAGCACGCGGTTCGGGTTGAGCATCAGGTAGCGCAGCAACTTGAACTCGGTGGGGCTCAGGTCGATCGAGACGTCGCCGACGCTGACGTCGTGGGTGTCCTGATCCATCGTCAGCTCACCGGTGCGGATGATCGACTCCTCGTCGGCCTGCATGGTGCGGCGCAGGATCGCCTGGATGCGCGCGACGATCTCGTCGAGGCTGAACGGTTTGGTGACGTAATCGTCGCCGCCGGCGTTCAAGCCCATGATCTTGTCTTCGGTCTCGTCCTTGGCGGTGAGGAAGAGGATGGGGGCCGTGTACCCCGCGCCCCGCAGGCGCTTGGTGACGCTGAACCCGTTCATGTCGGGCAGCATCACATCGAGCACGATGAGGTCGGGTTCCTCTTCGAGCACGGCCGAGATGGTCTGCGCGCCGTTTGCCACGGCTCGCACCTGGAAACCGGCGAAGCGCAGGCTCGTGATGAGCAGGTCGCGGATGTTCGGTTCGTCGTCCACGACGAGGATGCGAGGAGCTGTCATTCCCTCATTATCGTGACTGCACCCAGCAATGCGCTGGATATGGAACGGAAAGCCGCACGCTGATATGGGTCAGGCGGCTGCGGCGTCGATCCCGTCGGCATCCAGAATCGTGTAGGCGTAGCCCTGTTCGGCGAGGAAACGCTGCCGGTTCTGCGCGAAATCCTGGTCGACGGTGTCGCGCGCGATGAGCGTGTAGAAGCTCGCCGTGTGCTGAGACTGCTTGGGTCGCAGCAGTCGTCCGAGGCGCTGGGCCTCTTCTTGACGCGACCCGAACGAACCCGACACCTGGATCGCGACGGAGGCCTCGGGCAGATCGACCGAGAAGTTGGCCACCTTCGACACCACGAGCAGCGGGATGCTGCCGTCGCGGAAGCCCTGGAAGAGCTCCTCACGCTCCGGGATCGGGGTCGCCCCGGTGATCTGAGGGGCGTCCAGAGCCTGCGCGAGCTCGTCGATCTGATCGAGGTACTGCCCGATCACGAGTACTCGCTCGCCCGGATGCCGCTCGACCAGGCGCCGCGCGACGTCGATCTTGGCGGGGGCGGTCGCCGCCAGCCGGTAACGGTCCTCGTCGGCGGCGGCCGCGTACTCGAGACGTTCGTCGGCGGGGAGGTCGATGCGCACCTCGTAGCAGGCGGCGGGGGAGATGAAGCCCTGGGCCTCGATCTCTTTCCACGGCGCGTCGAAGCGCTTCGGGCCGATGAGGCTGAACACGTCGCCCTCACGACCGTCTTCGCGCACGAGCGTCGCGGTGAGGCCGAGTCGACGTCGGGCCTGCAGATCGGCCGTGAGCTTGAACACCGGAGCGGGCAGCAGGTGCACCTCGTCGTACAGCACGAGACCCCAGTCGAGCGCATCGAGCAGTGCGAGGTGGGCGTACTCGCCCTTCCGCTTGGCGGTCAGGATCTGGTAAGTCGCGATGGTGACGGGCTTGATCTCTTTCACCTGACCGGAGTACTCGCCGATCTCCTCGGCGGTGAGGCTCGTGCGCCGCAGCAACTCATCGCGCCACTGACGAGCACTCACGGTGTTCGTCACGAGGATGAGGGTGGTCGTGCGCGTGTCGGCCATGGCCGCGGCGCCCACGAGCGTCTTGCCGGCACCGCAGGGGAGCACGACGACGCCGGATCCTCCCTCGGAGAAGGAGTCGACGGCCTGGCGCTGGTAGGGACGCAGGCTCCAGCCGTCTTCGGCGAGGTCGATCGCGTGCGGGGTTCCGGGGGTGTACCCGGCGAGGTCCTCGGCCGGCCACCCGATCTTCAGCAGCTCCTGCTTGATGTGCCCGCGCGCCCACGCATCGACGAGGTAGCTGTCGGGGGTGGGGTGACCGATCAGGAGCGGAGCGATGCGCTTGTTGCGCGACACCTCGCTGAGGACCGCGGGGTCGGTCGAGCGCAGCACGAGCTCTTTGTCGTCGTTGCGCTCGATGACCAGGCGACCGTACCGGTTGACCGTCTCGCGGATGTCGGTGCTCACCGATGCGGGCACCGGGAAGCGCGACCAGCGGTCAAGGGTCTGCAGCATCGCCTCGGCGTCGTGTCCGGCCGCGCGGGCGTTCCACAGGCCCAGACGGGTGATGCGGTAGGTGTGGATGTGCTCGGGTGCGCGCTCGAGCTCGGCGAAAACTGCGAGCTCATGCCGCGCCGTCTCTGCCTCGGGGTGTGCGACCTCGAGGAGGACGGTGCGGTCGCTCTGCACGATGAGGGGGCCGTCAGCCATAGCGTTCGAGTCTACCGGGGTCCAGGACTGGTCGGTCGACCGGGCAGGGCTCGACCGGGTGAGGCTCGACCGTCCTCACCCCACGAGCGAGACCGCGTCGATGTGCGACAGCGGCAGGGTGCGCTCGACGTCGGCGGCGCGATCGCGGCCGCGCAGGCGTCCGCCACCGAGGCCCGTGGCTTCGAGGCGGAACACGCGGGCCGAGCCGTCGGGAAGCCGCACCGTCACGTCGACCACGGCGCGGGCCCGCACGGCTTGATCGAGCTCGCGCTCGAGCCAGGCGGCATCCGAATCGTCTGCGCCGGTGCGCAAGCGCGAGACCAGCGGCGTGTACGTGTCGGCGGGATCGTGGTCGGACGCCGTCTCGGCCGCGAGCTTCGCGCGCTCGAGCGCCCGCGGGCGCCCCTCGGCGTCGACGGCCACGGCGGGGTAGTGCGCATCGGTCAACGCCCAGAACACGACGTCGGCCGACACATGCGAGACGAGCTCGTCGCCGGTGCGCGTCAGGGCGACCGACCGCAGCGACTGGTCGACGTCCATCGAGCGCCGCAGCGTCTCGTCTTCGGTCGTGACGCGCGTGAGAAGGGACGTCGGATCGGCGGCGACGCGCACTCGTCCGTGCTCGGCCGCCGTGCGTTCGATGACGTAGGCGAGCGGCTGCGGCAGTCCGGTCAGCGACAGTCCCGAGAGGAACTCGCGCAGGGAGTCGGCGGTCTCGCCGGCCGTGATGGCGGCGCCGATCGTGGCCGCGCTGAAGCGGTAGCTGGAGGCCTGTGCGCGCGACTCGCGCGCGGCCATGGAGCGAAGACGCACATCGAGGTGCGGTGCCAGGGGGCCGGGGGCGATGGCGGTGAGGTCGTTCTGCAGATAGACGCGGTCGACCTCGGGGGGAAGCAGGTCGCGCAGCGCCGAGACGTCGACGGCACCGCCGTCGGAGAGGTCTCGGGCCCACGCGGGGACACCGCCGGCCGCGTCGAGGAGTCCCCAGCGCTCGAGCCGCTGCGCCCAGACCGCGGCGCGCTCGGGGCCGTCGGGGTCGAAGGGGGTGGCGCCGGGCCACTGCCCCCGCGGGATCCATCCGCCGGTCGCGCTACGGAAGGCGGCGGGAAGGGCGTCGCGGAGCGCCGCGGCGGTGCGTTCCCAGCGTTCGAGCGTCGGCAGACGCAACCACTCGCGCCCGGTCGGCGACACCAGCCAGGCGCGCTCGTTCGTGCCGAGCAGGCCGACGGCGAACGCGAGACCGACGAGGAGGTCGGCTTCGGCCGGGGTCGACACCGCGCCGGCGTCGACCAGGCGTCGACGCTCGCTCGCGCCGAGCGAGCCCGACCCGATGCGTCCGAGGGGAGCGTCGAGGGTGAGCAGCAGGATGTCGGCCACCGAGGCGGCGCTGGTGAAGGCGGCTTCGGCGGCGGCTTCGGCGTCGACCGCCGCAGCCCCGTGGGTGGAGCGCGGATCACTCATGTCGGCGATGCCGTCGGGCGCGACCTGTCGCACCGCGTCGACCACGCTGGGGAACGGGTGGCCGTCGTCGTCGACGAGTGCTCGGGATGCCAGCTCGGAGCGTTGCGGTTCGGGGGCCGGTTCGCCCGCGACGGCGGCGAGGAGGGCGAGCGCTGCGGAGCGCGGGAGTGCGACGAGCCCGCGCGTGACGGAGGCGGGGTCGAGCAGGGCCTCGGCGGCGTCGAACATGTCGCGCCAGGTGCTCGAGGGGGAGACCTGGCGATCGGCGAACAGACGAGCCAGATCGGCGTCGGGGCGCGCGCTCAACGAGACCGCCAGTGCGCGTTGTGCGGAGGTCTCGGGCACGTCAGCGGGCCTTGTTCGCCCGGGCCCTTCGCACGAAGCTCATGATGAGCACGGCCAACAGACAGGCGAAGGCCACAGGGGGTGCGAAGTAGGTGAGCAGGCCCACGGTCGGCCACACGCCGGAGCGCATGTCGGCACCGGAGCTCGATCCGATGATGACCGAGAAGAAGCACACGATCGCGAGGGCCAGCAGCCCCAGCGACATGAACGCCAGGACGCGGTCGATGCGGCGGACCGGGACGTCGTCGCCCGGCGTGCTGTCGCGGGAGGTGCGGGTGCTCATCGGGCTCAGCCTACTGCCTGGCGGCGGTGGCGTAGGCTGAGAGGCCGGCATCCGATCGGGTTCCGTGTTCCGCCGTGCGCTCCGCGCACTCATCCAGCGAGGTGTCCATGCCCACCGGCAAGGTCAGGTTCTACGACGACGAGAAGGGCTTCGGCTTCATCGTCACCGATGACGGCCAGGACGTGTTCCTGCACGCCACCGCCCTGCCCGCCGGGACACCCGGGCCCAAGGCCGGCACCCGTCTCGAGTTCGGTGTCGCTGACGGCAAGCGCGGTCTGCAGGCGCTCTCGGTGCGCGTGCTCGATGCGCCGGTGAGTCTGTCGAAGCGCTCGCGCAAGCCCGCCGACGACATGGCGATCATCGTCGAAGACCTCGTGAAGCTGCTCGACGGCATCGGTGGCGACCTGCGTCGCGGCCGCTACCCCAACGGGCCGCACGCGCAGAAGATCGCCGCGGTGCTGCGCAAGGTCGCCGATGACTTCGAAGCCTGAGCAGCCCGTCGACGAGCGCCTGATCGGCGCTCACGACCTGGCTCTCGCCGCCCTGCGCGAGATCACGCCGGCCGACGGCATCGGTCCGGCCGCGGGCTACGCGATCGAGGACGACGGTGTGGTGTCGTTGCGGTTCCACACGCGTCTCGCCGGCTACCCCGGCTGGTTCTGGACTGTGAGCGTGGCCGTCGTCGACGACGCGGAGCCCACCGTGCTCGAAGCCGAACTCATGCCCGGTGACGGCGCTCTGCTGGCCCCGGACTGGGTGCCGTGGGCGACCCGTCTCGCCGAGTACCAGGCAGCCCAGGCGGCGACGGCCGCGGCGGGCATCGGCGCGGATGCCGACGACTCCGACGTCGACGACACCGAAGACGATGACCTCGACGACGAAGACGACCTCGAAGACGACGAGGACGAGCTCGACGACGACGGGCCGAAAGCACGTTTCCACGCGGGCGACCTCGACGGTGTCGACATCGACGAGCTCGACGCGGACGGTGACGAACGCGCGGACGCGACGCGTGACGATGACGCGCAGGACGACTCGTACGACGCCGACGATGACGACGATTCGGATGAAGACGACGACTCGGACGGCGGCGTCGAGGGCGACGACTCCGACGACGAAGACGATGTGCACGGCGGCGACGACCGCAGTTACTGACGGGCACACATGACGAAGGCCGTCCCGCGCGAGCGGGACGGCCTTCGTCATGTGCGGGCCCGCAGGCCCGCCCGATGTCAGGCGGTCGGCAGGTGCTCGATCGTGTAGTCGATGGCCCCGATCAGGCGGCGCACGTCGTCGGGCTCGATCGAGACGAACGTCGCGACGCGCAGCTGGTTGCGGCCCAGCTTGCGGTAGGGCTCGGTGTCGACGATCCCGTTCGCGCGCAGGCTCTTCGCGATCGCCGCGGCGTCGATGGAGTCGTCGAAGTCGATCGTGACCACGACGGGGGAGCGGTCGGCGGGAGACGAGACGAACGGCGTCGCGACGGCGCTCGCGGACGCCCACTCGTACAGGGCGGCCGAGGACTCGGCCGTGCGTGCGCCCGCCCAGCTCAGTCCGCCGTTGTCGAGGATCCATCCGAGCTGGTCGTCGAGGAGCAGCAGGGTGGCCAACGCCGGGGTGTTGAGCGTCTGCTGCAGGCGCGAGTTGTCGACCGCGTTCTTCAGGCTCAGGAACTCGGGGATGTACCGACCGGATGCGGCGATCCGCTCGATGCGCTCGATCGCGGCCGGCGACACCGCGGCGTACCAGAGGCCGCCGTCGGAACCGAGGTTCTTCTGCGGGGCGAAGTAGTACACGTCGGCCTGGGTGACGTCGAAGTCGATGCCGCCGGCGGCGCTGGTCGCGTCGATGACGGTGAGGGCGCCGGCATCACCGTGCACACGCTCGACCGGGGCGGCGACGCCCGTGGAGGTCTCGTTGTGCGGCCAGGCGTACACATCGACGCCGTCGACCGGCTCGGCCACCGTGCGGGTGCCGGGCTCGGCGCGACGGACGTCGGGCGCCTGCAGCCAGGGCGCGGCGGCAGCGGCGGCGAACTTGCCGCCGAACTCGCCGAAGACCAGGTTCTGGCTGCGGTTCTCGATGAGGCCGAAGGAGGCGGCATCCCAGAAGGCGGTCGATCCACCGTTGCCGAGGATGATCTCGTACCCGTCGGGAAGGCGGAAGAGCTGGGCGAGACGCTCGCGCGTGCTCGCGACGAGGTTCTTCACCGGCGCCTGGCGGTGCGAGGTACCCAGGATCGAGGCTCCGCGGGTGACGAGCGACTCGAGCTGCGCACCGCGCACTTTCGAGGGGCCGCACCCGAAGCGACCGTCGGCGGGCAGGAGACCTGTGGGCAGTTCCACGTGCGACATGGCTCGATTCTATGGTCCCCTCCGCGGGCTTCCCGCGCTCATGACGGAGGGGGTCGGTAGGCTGGAGGTTCCAGCCGCGCGACGCCGAGGACACCCGAATGACAGATCTCATCGACACCACCGAGATGTACCTGCGCACGATCCTCGAGCTCGAGGAAGAGAAGATCGTGCCCCTGCGGGCCCGCATCTCGGAACGCCTCGGCCACTCGGGCCCGACCGTCTCGCAGACGGTCGGACGCATGGAACGCGACGGCTTGGTGGTCGTCTCGGAGGACCGCCGTCTCGAGCTGACCGGCACCGGCCGCCAGAAGGCCGTCGACGTCATGCGCAAGCACCGTCTCGCCGAGCGCCTGCTCAGCGACGTCATCGGCCTCGACTGGGCCTACGTGCACGACGAGGCCTGCCGCTGGGAGCACGTGATGAGCGAGCAGGTGGAACGCCGCCTCGTCGAACTGCTCGGCCACCCCACCGAGTCGCCGTACGGCAACCCGATTCCGGGACTCGACCAGCTGGGCGATGCGGCCAGCTCCACGTTCGACGACGGTGTCGTCGGACTCGTCCGCAAGCTCACCGACGCCGGGCACCCGATCACCGGCACGGTACGCCGCCTGGCCGAACCCGCGCAGGTCGACCCCGAGCTGCTCCAGCAGCTCAAGGCCGCCGGGGTGCTCCCGGGGGCGCGCGGCGACTACCGCTTCAACGAGGGATACGTGCTGGTGCAGATGGAGGGCATCGAGGACGGTCTCGAGTTGCCGGTCGAGGTGGCGTCGCACATCTTCCTCGTCGCCGAGGACTGAGCCTGCCGACACCCCCGCGTTCCGCGACCGAGCATTGCCTGAACACGGTGATCGGAGCGTGACTTGTTCGTTATCTTCGGGTAGCCTTCGAGAGTCCACAGGCGAGAAGCCCGCCGTCGGACCCCTCGCGGTTTGCCTCATCGGCTCGTCGTCTGCAGAGGGTGAAGCCCGCACATCGTGCCCCATCGAGTGCTGACGAGCTAGCGTCCTGGACGCAGAGGCGCCGGAGGACTTTTGGCTGAAACCACCGATCCCGTCGGGGACCTACCCGAGGTTCCGACGACGGGTCTCACCCGTAAGAGCGCGCGCGCAGCCGTCGCTCGACCCCCGCAGCGACCGGTGGCGGTCTCGACGTCGGCGACTCCGCCGGCATCTCGCACCGCCCCCGCACGACGTCCCTCGGGACCGCGTCGCCACGGCAAGCCCGTGCGCAGTGCCGTGATCCTGACGATGGTCGCCGGTCTCGTCGCCACCGTCGCCATCCCGGCCTACGCGGCGACCATGCCCGCGGCCGAGACGATGACCCTGCAGCAGGTGTCGGCCCCCGACAACCAGTCGCTGGTCGTGGCGTCCGACGCCGCCGCCGAGACGCTCGACCGCAGCAGCTACTCGGCGACCACCGCCGACGAGATCCAGCAGAAGAAGGACCGCGAAGCCGCTGCCGCCGCAGCTGCGGAGCGTGCCCGCCAGCTGGCATCCAATGCCGGCGCCTCGGTCTCGTCGATCGACTTGAACATGACGGCCCCCGGCTCGGGCGAGGTGCGCTGGCCCCTGTCGAGCTACGTGCTCGGCCGTGGCCTGTGGGACTCCGGCTACCACCAGGGCGTCGACCTGCTCGCCCCGGGTGGGCAGCCCATCTTCGCCGCCGCCGCCGGCGTCGTGAGCACCTCGTCCGAGAGCTTCGGCGGCTACGGCGTGGGCATCGTGATCGAGCACGTCATCAACGGCCAGAAGGTGTCGACCACCTACGGCCACATGACGTACGGCAGCCGCCAGGTGCAGGCCGGTCAGACGGTCGCCGCGGGCCAGCTCATCGGCCTCGTCGGCTCGACCGGAAGCTCGACCGCGAACCACCTGCACTTCGAGGTGCACATCAACGGATCGGTCGTCGATCCCTACGCCTGGCTGCAGCAGAACGCCGGCTGATCAGACCGAACGAGAGACGGCGTGCCGGAGAACGATGTTCTCCGACACGCCGTCTCTCGTTTCCCGATCCCGCCGCCCCCGGGCGTGTCGGGGTGGGTTAGCCTGTCTCCGACGTCGGAACAACCGAAGGGAAAGCCCGATGAGCATCAGGCCTCGCATCCGCACCATGGATGCGCTCGGCCTGCTCGTTCTTCGGCATCGTGTGTTCGGATGCCGCGGTGTCGCCGCGACTTCCGAGGCGCTGTCTGTCTAGACAGCGCCTTTTTTCATGCCCTGCGCGCGGGCCGTCGTCGCAAGTCGAACATCCGAGAAGCCGTCTCGGCCATTCGAGAGGAGACGTGAATGCGCACACTGGTATTGAACGCGGGATACGAGCCCCTGGCGGTCGTGTCGTTCAAGCGGGCCCTCGTGCTCGTGATGAACGACAAGGCCACGGTCGTGGAACGCATCGACGAGGATCCGGTCTGGGCCGCGGCGGGGACCTACGATCGCCCGGCGGTCATCATCCTGACCCGCTACGTGCGGGTGCCGGGGGCGCGGCAGGTGCCGGTCACGCGGCGCGGGGTGCTGCGTCGCGACGCGCACCGCTGCGGGTACTGCGGCAAGGCGGCGTCGACGATCGACCACGTGCTGCCGCGTTCGCGCGGAGGCAAGGACACCTGGGAGAACCTCGTGGCCTGCTGTCTGCACTGCAACAACGTCAAGGGCGATCGCACCCCCCAGGAGATGCACTGGGATCTCCGTCTGGTGCCGGCGCCCCCGCGCGGATCGTCCTGGACCGTGCGCGGCGTCGACAAGAGCGATCCGCGGTGGGAGCCGTACCTGGCCCTGGCGGCGTGAGCGTCGTCGCCGTCTTTGCGGCGCTGGCGTCCCCGGCATCCGGGTGATGGGATAGGGGCATGCCTCGTGCCCTGATCGTCATCGACATGCAGCGCGGATTCGACGACCTCGACTTCTGGGGGCCGACCGCCAACCCCGATTGCGAGCGCAACGTCACCGCGCTGATCGAGGCGTGGCAGCGTGAGGGCGAGCCGATCGTCGTCGTGCGGCACGATTCGGCGTCGCCTGGATCGCCCCTGCACCCGGACGAAGGCGGTAACGCGCTGGTCGATGCGGTCGCGAAGGTCTCAGCCGACCTGCGAGTGACGAAGAACGTCAATTCGGCCTTCTACGGCGACCCCGACCTGCACGCCTGGTTGGGCGAGAACGGCATCCGCGAACTGGTGATCTGCGGCATCCAGACCAACATGTGCGTCGAGACCACGGCGCGCATGGCCGGCAACCTCGGTTATGAGGTGACGGTCGTTCTGGATGCCACGCGCACCTTCGATCTGAGCGGTGAGGTCGCGGGGCTCGGAACGGTGACCCGGACGGCTGCCGAGCTGATGGCGAACACGGCCGTCGTGCTGCAGCAGGGCGGATTCGCGCGGATCGCGGCGACCGTCGACCTGGCCCCCCCCCCCCCCCCCCCCGGGGCGTCGCGGGGGCGTCGGCACCTCGCGTCGGGGCTGGTGTCGGTCGGTGCGCGCGGCGTCGGGCTCGCGGCGTCGTGCCGTCTTGCGAGGGGACGACGGCAATGTCGGAGGTCGATCGTATCTTCGACCCACAGGGATTGAGGCACTAGAACAAATGTTCTAACCTGTGGGAGTGAGGGCGATCGTGAGAGACCAGGTACAGGCCGTACCAGACATCCACGCGCTGCGCGATCGCTTGGAGCGCATGCAGGGTCGGCGCATGGACGCACCGGTGCTGCCCACGCATCCGGCGTTCTCGTCCCTGCTTCCCGGGGGCGGTCTGCGGGCGGGGTCGGCCTATGCCCTCGCCCGATCCGCGTCGCTGCTGCTCGCCCTGCTGGCCCGGCCCTCGCAAGACGGTTCGTGGTGCGGCGTGATCGGCATGCCCGAGCTGGGAGCCGAGGCCGCCGAGAAATACGGCCTCGACCTCGATCGTCTGGTCTTCATCCCCGACCCGGGGCCGAGATGGCTGGCGGTGACGGCGACGATCGCCGAGGTGCTGCCGGTCGTGGCCGTCCGCCCGCCGTCGGGTTCCACGGCGGCCCGCGGGGGTGCCGAGACCACACGTCTGGCCGCTCGGCTGCGCGACCGTGGAGCCGTGCTGCTGGTGCAGGGCGCATGGCCACAGGCCGAAGCGGTGATCGACGTCGCCGACCCGCGATGGACGGGCCTCGGTCAGGGGCACGGGTACCTGGCGGGGCGTGAACTCACCGTCTCGGTGAGCAGTCGACGCTCGCCCCACGCCCGTCGGGCGCGCATGCTGCTGCCCGCGGCCGACGGGTCGGTCGAGCTGCTGGGTACGCCCACCGAACGCCTCGTGCCGCGCGAGCGCGACGAGTACCGTCCGAGAGCGGTCGGCTGATGCAGGCTCCCACGCGCAGCCTCGTGCTCTGGTTTCCCGATTGGCCGATCACGGCGTTCGTCGCCGAGGCCGTCACGCCTCCTCGCCCCGAGGCCCCGGTGGCGGTGTTCTCCCACAACCTCGTCGTCGCCAGCTCGTGGGCCGCCCGCGCGCAGGGGGTGCGACGAGGTCAGAAACGCCGTGACGCTCAGGCCCTGTGTCCGACCCTCCAGGTGGTCCCCGCCGACCCGGTGCGCGATGCGCGTGTGTTCGCGCCCGTCGTGGCCCGCATCGAAGAACGCGCCCCCGGGGTGCAGATCATGCGGCCGGGATTGTGCGCACTGCGGGCGCGGGGTCCGGCGCGCTACTACGGTGGCGAAGCCGAGGCGGCGCGCCTACTGATCCGCCTCCTCGACGGCTTCGGCGAGGTGCGGGCGAGCGTCGCCGACGGTGTCTTCACCGCCGAGCATGCCGCCCGCTCGGCCACCGTCGAGGAGCCCGTGCGCATCGTGCCGCCCGGTGACGCTGCGGCGTTCCTCTCTCCGCTGTCGATCGCCACCCTCGACGACGAGGAGTTCGGCAGTCTGCTCTCCCGGTTGGGCGTGCACACCCTCGGTGATCTGGCCACTCTCGCGGCCGAACGGGTGCGGGAACGCTTCGGAGAACGGGGGGTGCGCCTGCATGCGCTGGCGGGAGGACTCGACTCGCAACCCGTGCAGCCGCGCACCCCTCCACCCGAGCTGCACCGCGACGTGGCCTTCGAGCCTCCCCTCGAACTCGCCGACCAGATCGCCTTCGGCATGCGCGTGGCGGCCGAGGAGTTCATCGCCCGGTTGGGGGCCCACGACCTGGTGTGCACCGAGCTGCGTGTCGTGCTGACGGGTGAGCGGGCCGAGCGCAGCGAACGCGTGTGGCTGCATCCCGGATCGTTCGACGCCGCCGCGGTGGTCGATCGGGTGCGCTGGCAGCTCGCCGAAGACGCCCAGGGCATCTTCGGCAGCGGTGTGGCGGGCGTGCACATCGAGCCCGAGGCCGTCGACGCCGCCGCCCACCACGCCAAGGGGCTGTTCGGGGCGGGGCCCGACGAACGCGTCCACCATGCCCTCTCGCGCGTGCAGGCCATGCTCGGCCACCGCGAAGTAGTCACTCCCGTGATCGGCGGGGGACGCTGGCTGGCCGAACGGCAGGTGCTCGTGCCCTGGGGAGACCGAGCCGTGACGGCGAAGGAACGCGCGCGCCCCTGGCCCGGCAGCCTGCCCGATCCGCTGCCGGCCACCGTCTACCCCGAACCACGACCGGTCGGGGTCACCGACATCGCGGGAGCCCCGGTGACGGTGGGGGAGCGCGATGCGCTCAGCGCTCCACCGGCGGTGCTCGAGACGGCGGGACAGCGGCGACGCATCAGCGAATGGGCGGGGCCCTGGCCGATCAGCGAACGCGGATGGGATCCCCTGCGACGGCGCAGGGCGCATCGGTTCCAAGTGATCGACGCCGAGGGGGGCGCCTGGTTGCTGGTGGTCGAAGAAGGGGAGTGGCGGGCGGAGGGGCGTTATGACTGAGGTTCGGCTCCACCGCTCCTCTCGACGAACATCGGGCCGCGGCGGCAGCAGCACCGGCGATGCCCCCTCGGGCGGTGCGGGCCTCGCGCCCGCCGTCGGCTCCCCATCGATGAACAGAACCCGGGCGGAGGTGCGCCGATGGGCTGGAACAATCCGCCGGTGAAATGGTCGGAACTCGAGCGCGTGCTCAGTGACGCCCGACGCCCGACCGGTGCCCCGCCGAACGGTGACGGGGGCGACAGCCCCGCCTGGTCGCACAAGCGCGGCGCCTACGTGCCGCCGACGATCGCGCGCCCGGCCGACACCGTGCCGTACGCCGAGTTGCACGCGCACTCGTCGTACTCGTTCCTCGACGGAGCCTCGTCGCCCGAAGAACTCGTCGAAGAAGCCGAACGACTGGGCCTGCACGCCCTCGCCCTCACCGACCACGACGGGTTCTACGGCATCGTGCGCTTCGCCGAGGCCGCCGAGGCGCGCACGGTGAACACCGTCTTCGGCGCAGAACTGTCGCTGGGTCTCACGGGGCCGCAGAACGGCGAGGCCGACCCGGGCGGATCGCATCTGCTCGTGCTCGCACGCCGCGAAGAGGGCTATCACCGCCTCGCCGCCGCGATCACCCACGCGCAGCTCAGCGGTGCCGAGAAGGGGCGTCCCGTCTACGACCTCGCCGACCTGGCCGAACGCGCGGGCGGAGCCGGCGATCCGCACTGGGCGGTGCTCACCGGATGCCGCAAGGGCACGGTGCGCCAAGCTCTGGCGTTCGAAGGGCCCACGGGGGCCGCGCGCGAACTCGACACCCTCGTCGACCTGTTCGGCCCCGAGGCCGTGTACGTCGAGCTGATGGATCACGGCAGTCCACTCGACTCGAGACGCAACGACGTGCTGGCGGCGCTCGCCGCCGAGCGGGGGCTGCCGATCCTCGCGACGAACAACGTGCACTACGCCGCCCCGCAGAAGGAGCTTCTCGCCGCCGCCGTGGCCGCCGTGCGCGCCAATCGTGGTCTCGACGAACTCGACGGGTGGCTTCCCGCGCACGCCGGCGCGCACCTGCGCTCGGGGGTCGAGATGGCGGCGCGGTTCGCCCGGTATCCCGGAGCGGTGGCGCGCACCGTCACGCTCGCCGACGAGGTCGCCTTCCCGTTGCGCCGCGCCAAGCCCGCGCTTCCGCGCCAAGACGTCCCCGAGGGGCATACCCCCATGTCCTGGCTGCGGCATCTGGTGTGGGAGGCCGTACCGCGCAAGTACCCCCGGCTCTCCGACGAGGATCGCAACCGCATCGAACGAGAACTCGGTGTGATCGAGATGAAGGACTTCCCGGGGTACTTCCTCATCGTCTACGGCATCGTCGCCGAGGCCCGGCGGCGCGGCATCCTGTGTCAGGGGCGCGGGTCGGCGGCGAACAGCGCGGTGTGCTTCCTGCTCGACATCACCGCGGTCGACTCGATCTTCTACAAGCTGCCCTTCGAGCGTTTCCTGTCGAGCCTGCGCGACGAAGAGCCCGACATCGACGTCGACTTCGACTCCGATCGCCGCGAAGAGATCATCCAGTGGGTCTACAAGGAGTACGGGCGCGAGCGTGCGGCGCAGGTGGCGAATGTCATCCAGTACCGTCCCAAGAACGCCGTCCGTGACATGGCGCGTGCGCTCGGGCACTCGCCGGGCCAGCAAGACGCCTGGTCGAAGCAGGTCGAACGGTGGGGAGCGACCCTCGAAACCGGTGCGGATCACGACATCCCCGACCAGGTCATCGAGTTCGCGTCGGAGCTGTTGAAAGCGCCTCGCCACCTCGGCATCCACTCCGGAGGCATGGTGCTCACCGATCGACCGGTGGGTGAGGTCGTGCCGATCGAGCATGCGCGCATGGAGAACCGCACGGTCATCCAGTGGGACAAAGACGACGCCGCGTGGATGGGGCTGGTCAAGTTCGATCTGCTGGGGCTCGGCATGCTCGCGGCGCTGCAGTACTGCTTCGACCTGATCCGCGATGCCACGGGCGAGGCGTGGGAGCTGTCCACGCTGCCCAAAGAAGAGAAGGCCGTCTACGACATGCTGTGCCGCGCCGACTCGATCGGGGTGTTCCAGGTGGAATCCCGCGCGCAGATGGGATTGCTGCCGCGTCTGCAGCCGCGGAAGTTCTACGACCTGGTCGTGCAGATCGCCCTCATCCGCCCGGGACCCATCCAGGGCGGTGCCGTGCATCCGTTCGTTCGACGCAAGCTCGGACAGGAGCCCGTCACCTACGTGCATCCCAAGCTCGAGCCGGTGCTGGAGCGGACGATGGGGGTACCGGTGTTCCAGGAGCAGCTCATGCAGATGGCCGTCGCCATCGGCAACTGCTCTGCCGAAGACGCCGACCTGCTGCGCCGAGCCATGGGGTCCAAGCGGGGGCTCGAGCGTATCGACTCCCTGCGCGAGAAGCTGTACGAGGGCATGGCGCAGAACGGTCTGGTCGGTCAGGTCGCCGATGATCTGTACGCCAAGATCCAGGCGTTCGCGAACTTCGGTTTCGCCGAATCGCATTCGCTGTCGTTCGCGCTGCTGGTGTACGCGAGCTCGTGGATCAAGCTGCATTACCCGGCGGCGTTCCTCGCCGGCCTGCTGCGCGCCCAGCCCATGGGGTTCTACTCACCCGCCACCCTCACCGCCGATGCCCGCCGGCACGGGGTGACCGTACGGCGGCCCGACTTGCTGCGCTCGAGCGTCGAAGCGGGCCTCGAGCCGGTCGACGAGACGGGCGCCCGCGCCCCGACGGGTCTCGACGCCTGCGCGCACGCGGAGCAGCCCCCCACCGGGGACTTCGATGCGTCGGAGCCCGACGAGACCCTCACCCACCGCCGAGACGGCGGGTTCGTCGTGCGTCTGGGGCTCGCCGGAGTGACCGGGATCGGCAAGAAGGTCGCCGAGCGCATCGTCGCCGAACGAGAGAGGGGCGGCCCCTATCGGGATCAACGCGACCTCGTGCGGCGCACGGGACTTGTCACGGCGCAACTCGAGGCGCTCGCCACGGCGGGGGCCTTCGAGAGCCTGGGCCATACCCGGCGCGAGGCGATCTGGCTGGCCGGGTCGGCGGCGCTCGATCGCGCCGAGTTCCTTCCCGACTCGCTCGTGGCCGTGCAGCCGCCGCTGTTCACCGACCCGTCAAGTTACGAGGTGCTCGCGGCCGATCTCTGGGCGACCGGGCTCTCGGCCGACGACCACCCGCTCACCCACTTCCGCTCGGCGCTCGACGCGCGCGGGGTGCTCACCTCGCGGGAGCTCCGCACCTTCGAGACCGATCGTCGCATCGAGGTGGCGGGGCTCGTCACCCATCGGCAGCGCCCGGCCACGGCATCCGGCATCACCTTCCTCAACCTCGAAGACGAGCACGGACTGATGAACATCATCTGTTCGGTGGGAGTGTGGAACAGATACCGGCGGGTCGCGCGGGAATCACCCGCCCTCATCGTGCGGGGCATGCTCGAACGATCGGTCGAGGGAGTGACCAATGTGGTCGCCGACGGCTTCACCGATCTACAGGTCGGCGTCGCGCACGCGTCCCGGGACTTCCGGTGATGTCGGGCGCCCTCACTAGACTCGGGGCAATCTCGCCCGGTTCCGCACCACGACAGGGGAAACGACATGACCGACACACCCACTCCGCCCGAAGGCTGGTATCCCGACCCCGCAGGCGGCGACGGCCTGCGCCGGTGGGACGGCACCGCCTGGACCGATGAGGTGCGCCCCGTGCACGGCGACGGGGTTCCGCAGGTGGCCGCGCAGGACTCGGGTTCCGCGTCCGAGTCGGCTCCGGTGTCCGACGACGCCGACACCGCCGCCCACGAGTCGACTCCGGCGCCTGCCGCCGCGCAGGGGTTCGCCCCCGAGTCGACCCCGACGTCAGCCGGAGCCGCGGAGGAGCCTGCCCTCTCCGGTGAGGCGTCGAACGACCCCGCCGCGCCTGCATCGACGAGCGACCATGCCGCCACGGCCGCGCAGACCGACGCCCCGTCGGCGTCCCCGGCCGGAGCCTCCGCACCGGCAGCGCACAGCGAGGTTCCCGCTCCTCCGGCACCCAGCGCGATCCCGGCGCCTCCGGCACCCAGCGCGAGCCCCGCGCCTCCGGCACCCAGTGCGATCCCGGCGCCTCCGGCACCCAGTGCGCCGTTCGCGTCCGCACCGCCCGCCGCGTACCCCGTCACCCCGCCCTCGGCCGCTCCCGCGTACTCGTCGGCGCCGGCGTACCCCGGAACGCCCGCCCCCGCCGGGTACGGCGGTTATCCCGCCGCGCCGTCGGTCGGCGCCCAGCCCGTGCTGCGTCGCGACATCCCCACGAACACCGTCTGGGTGTGGTTGGTCGTCTTCCTGCCGCTGGTGGGCGTGCTGTCGCTGTTCCTCTTCGACTGGTCGTCGTACATCCGGGAGTCCTTCTACGCCGGCCTGTATGGCGAACCCGGTGCGATGGGCACCGACGCCATCGTCTCGACGGTCGCCACTCTGGCGAGCGTCGTCCTGGGCGCCCTCGTCGTCTTGTTCTCGTTCCTCGACTGGCGCCAACTCCGAGCCCGTGGCGTCGAGAAGCCGTTCCACTGGGCGTGGAGCTTCCTGGTGCTCGTCATCGGCAGCGGCTTGGTCTACGTCATCGGCCGTGGCGTGGTGCTGCGGCGACGCACGGGCAGCGGGCTCGCCCCCGTCTGGGCGTCGATCGTCGTGACGGTCGTCTCGATCGTCATCGCCGCGATCTGGTTCGTGATCATCCTGACGCAGGTCTTCACCCTCATCGAAGAAGCCCAGTACAACTTCGGTTATTGAGTGACGAGGTGGGGGCCCCGAGCGGGCCCCCACCTGAGAACCGCCTCGAGCCCCGGAGAGCCCTCGTCTGGGAGGCCCCGTTTCTGGAGGGCCCAGTGTCTGGAAGGCCCCGTGTTTGAGAGGCCCCTGTCTGGGAAGCCACGTCGGCGAGGGGCCCGTCGGAGAAGGCCCGTGTTCGAGAAGTCCCGTGGCCGAGAGGGGGCGCGGGGATGAGGCGCACCCTTCGTGACGCCTCGTGACGTCGCGTCTCGTTGGATGACGAGAACAGCCCTGACCCCTGCGGGCGGACCTAGGTTTCTGGAGCCGGCGCGTGACGCCGATTCCGCCGGGAGGCGACGCATGTCCACACCGTCCATCGCGCAGCAGATCGACGACTTCACCGCCGGGTTCGAGGCGCAGATCGGAGACCGACTGTCGGCGGTCTTCTCCGACGAGCAGGCCGCCCTTCGCAGCGCCGGCGTCCCGGCGGGAGCGCTCGACGTGGGTGACGACGCCCCGGATGCCGAGCTCGTCACCGCGGAGGGGGCGGCGACGACGTTCTCCGAGGCCCGAGCCGGAGCCGCGTCGGTCGTCGTGTTCTACCGCGGTGCGTGGTGCCCGTACTGCAACATCACTCTGCGCACCTATCAGGAGCAACTACTGCCCGCGCTGCAGGAACGCGGAGTCCAGCTCATCGCGATCTCGCCGCAGACGCCCGACGGATCGGCCCAGAGTACGACGAACGGGTCGTTGGAGTTCACCGTGCTCTCGGACCCCGCGAACACGCTCGCCGAACGCTTCGGCATCGTCACCGAGCCGAGCGTCGACGCGCGCGCGGCGCACACGGAACTCGGCTTCGACGTCGCCGACAGCAACGCCGACGAGACCGCTCGCGTCCCGTTCCCCTCGGTGTACCTGATCGACGCCGCCGGTGTGGTGCGCTTCGCCGATGTCCACGTCGATTACACGACGCGTACGGAGCCGGGCAGGATCATCGACGCGGTCGACGGCGCTCGCAGCGAATGACCCGGGGAGGACGGGCGGCGGGCCGCTCGTCCTCCTGCACCCGTGCGACACGGTCCACCGGCGTCAGGCGTCGAGCGTCGATGCCCGCGTCGCGACGATCGCATCGAGCAGGGCGTGCGCGGTGTCGTCCTTCGAACCGGATGCCGTGGCCACGACCCCACCGTCGCGACCGACGATCGTGAGGGCGTTGTCGGCGGTCTCGAACCCTCGCGACCACCCGACCGCGTTGGCGGCCAGCAGATCGACGCCCTTGCGCGCGGCCTTCGCGCGGGCGCGTTCGAGCAGTTCCTCGTCGCTGCCCACCGTCTCGGCGGCGAAGGCGACGACCGTCTGCCCCGGCCGGCGGCGCTCGACCAGCCCGGCGACGATGTCGCGATTCTCGACCAGCTCGAGGGTCAGACCGCCGGGGGAGTCCTGCTTGCGGAGCTTGTGCTCGGCGACCGCGGCCACCGAGTAGTCGGCGACCGCCGCGGCCATGACGATCACGTCGGCGTCGGGAGCCGCGGCATCCATCGCCCGTCCGAGTTGCTCGGCGGTACCCGCAGCGATCACCTCGACGCGTGGATCGGGGCGCACGTCGGCGTCGAGGTGCGCGGCCACGAGGGTCACCCGCGCGCCACGGTCGGCGGCGGCGCGGGCGATCGCGACACCCTGGCGTCCGCTCGAACGATTGCCCAGGAAGCGCACGGGATCGATCGGCTCACGCGTGCCTCCGGCGCTCACGACGATCGACAGACCGTCGAGGTCGCGCGGGCGTTCGACGAGAGCGAGGGCCGCCGCCGCGATCTCCTCCGGCTCCGACATGCGTCCGGGTCCGGAATCGCCGCCGGTGAGGACTCCGTCGGCGGGCCCCACGACGTGCACCCCGCGCGCGCGGAGCACGGTCATGTTGTGCGTCGTCGCCGGGTGCCGCCACATCTCGGTGTGCATCGCCGGGGCCACCACGACCGGCGCGGTCGTGGCGAGCAGTGTCGTCCCGAGCAGGTCGGAGGCCAAGCCCGCCGTCATCGCGGCCAGGGTGTTCGCGGTCGCGGGGGCGACGATGACGAGGTCGGCCGCTTGTCCGAGCGCGACATGGCGCACGCGGGCGACGTCATCGTGCACCGACGTCGCGACGGGGTTGCGGCTCAGGGCCTCCCACGTCGGCAGACCCACGAAGCGCAGTGCGTCGTCGGTCGGCACCACGTGCACGTCGTGTCCCGCTTTGACCAGCAGTCGCACGAGGCTGACGCTCTTGTAGGCGGCGATGCCCCCGGTCACTCCCACCACGACGAACATCGCCCCAGTCTTCCAGGTCGGCTGGGTTGGCGGGTGGCGGGCGCCGCTCAGGCGCCGAAGAAGCGCACAGCACCCCGACCGAACCCTCGCCCGGGTAGCGTGGAGCAGATGTGCACGGTCGTGATCGACGTTCCGGGGATGCCCGGCGAACCGGTGCGGCTGCTCGCCGTGCGTGACGAGGACCGCCACCGGCCGTGGCGCGGTCTGGGCCGCTGGTGGCCGGAGCGCGGCGGAGTGCTGGGTGTGCGCGACGACCGCGCCGGCGGTGCCTGGCTCGCCGTCGACCCCGACGCGGGTCGCCTCGCGGTGCTCCTCAACCGCGAAGACCTGTCCGACCGCGGCGACGACGAGGTCGTCACGCGCGGCGGTGTTCCCCTCGACGCGGTGGGGGACGGCATCCCGGATCGACCGCTCACGCGGGGCTTCAATCTCGTCGAGGTGGATGCCGCGGGCGCCCACCTCGTGGAGTGGGACGGCCTGGTCGCCCGCCGCACGCGCCTCGCACCGGGCACGCACATGATCGCCCACCACGCGGTCGACGACGAGGGCACGCCGCGTATCGCACGGTGGTTGGCGGGATTCCGCCGCGTGGGCCTCGCCGCGGGCGAGGAGTGGTGGATGCCGTGGCTCGGCGTCGTCGAGCAGTCCACCCACGACCCGGGCGCGGCGGTGCTGCGCCGCGACGACCATGACGGGCACGTGCTCGAGTCGCTGCTCGTCTGCGTCGCCAGCATCGGACCCGGCGGCGTCGACGTGCGCGAAGCCGCACTGCCGGAGCCCGGCCGCTGGGACGACGGACTCGCCGCGCGCTTGCGCCTCGGCATCCCCTCGGCGATGGTCCCGCGCGCCGAGACCGCCGAGAGGCCGCAGTAGGCTGGATCCATCCCGCCTTCGTAGCTCAGGGGATAGAGCGCCGCACTCCTAACGCGGGCGTCGCAGGTTCGAATCCTGTCGGGGGCACCACTTTCTGATCGCGGCCGTCGGCACATCGAACGGTCGGCATGGCCGGCTGCGACCCCGCGCACACGCTCCACGGGGTCGCGCGTTCCGGCTGAGGCGCCCGCTCCGGGCCGGCAGTCGGCGGGTGTTCGCCGCGCGCACAGACGTCACGGGCTCACGCGTTCACGCGGAGGCTCCGAGGGGACGTGGGTGTTTGGCGCGCTCGCGATTCCGCGCGCGTGAGGCCCCGCGCGCGTGAGATCCCGCCCGCGTGAAACCCGAGCCCGCGCACGCCCGTTGCCACTCGCACCCCCACCGTGACATGATTACTGAACGATCGGTCGGAAAACCTCGAAGTCGAGGATGAACGACCTCGCCAACGTCGGCGGGGGAGAGGATGGCGATGTCGGAGGCGTTTCTCATCGGCGGTGCGCGCACCCCGGTCGGGCGGTACGGCGGGGCTCTGGCCTCCGTTCGTCCTGACGATCTGGCCGCCCTCGTCGTGGCTGAAGCCGTGACGCGCGCGGGCGTGCCCGTCGACGCGATCGACGAGGTCATCCTCGGGGCCGCGAACCAGGCCGGCGAAGACAACCGCAACGTCGCCCGCTTGGCCGTGCTGCTCGCGGGACTGCCGGATGCCATCCCCGGCCTCACCGTGAACCGACTCTGCGCGTCGGGGATGAGTGCCGTCGCCCTCGCTTCGCAGGCGGTGCGTTCGGGCGATGCCGACATCGTCGTCGCCGGCGGCGTCGAGTCGATGACCCGCGCGCCCTGGGTTCAGGCGAAGCCCGAGCGCGCGTGGGCGAAGCCCGGCGCCTCCTTCGACACTTCGATCGGCTGGCGCTTCACCAACCCGCGCCTCGCCGCGCGCGACAAAGCCACTCTCTCGATGCCCGAGACGGCCGAGGAGGTCGCCCGCGTCGACGCGATCACCCGCGCCGACGCCGACGCCTTCGCCCTGCGGAGCCACGAGCGGGCCGTGGCGGCTCAGGATGCCGGGCGCTTCGCGAGCGAGATCGTCGCGGTGGACACGGGCCGAGGGGTGGTCGACGCCGACGAGGGCCCGCGCCGTGACACCTCGCTCGAGGCGCTGGCCCGACTCCGCCCGGTGGTCCAGGGCGGTGAGGTCGTCACGGCGGGCAACTCCAGCTCGCTCAACGACGGGGCCTCGGCCGTCGTCGTCGCCAGTGCCCGAGCGGTCGAACGCTACGGACTGCGACCCCGCGCGCGCCTCGTCTCGCACGCGTCGGCCGCTCTCGCGCCCGAGATCATGGGCCTCGGTCCCGTGCCCGCGACCGAGAAGGCCCTCGCGAAGGCGGGGCTCTCGGCATCCGACCTCGGCGCGGTCGAACTCAACGAGGCGTTCGCGTCGCAGTCGCTGGCGTGCATGCGACGGCTGGGACTCGACCCCGAGATCGTCAATGCCGACGGCGGCGCGATCGCCCTCGGTCATCCGCTCGGATCGAGCGGCAGCCGCCTGCTCGTGACGCTGCTCGGACGCCTGGAGCGCGAGAACGCCCGGTACGGGCTCGCGACCATGTGCGTCGGCGTCGGACAGGGGACCGCGATGATCGTGGAGCGGGTCGATGGCTGAGCCGACGCGCGGGGCCGCCACCGACGCGAGCCAGACCCCCGAGGTCGTCGACGGGACCGAGAGCCACGCCTCCCGTCTGCGCGTCGACGCCTTCGACGACCGCGTCATCGCGACCCTCGACCGCCCCGATCGCCGCAACGCGATCGATCAGGCCATGGTCGACGAGCTGCACGCGCTGTGCGCCGAGCTCGAGCAGCGACCGCGCACGCTGATCCTCACCGGCGCCGGCGGGATCTTCGCCGCGGGGGCCGACATCGCGCAGTTGCGCGAGCGCACCGGCGACGACGCCCGCCGCGGCATCAACGCCACGGTGTTCGACCGCATCCGCCACCTGCCGATGCCCGTCGTCGCGGCCGTCGACGGCTTCGCCCTCGGCGGGGGAGCGGAGCTCGCCTACGCGGCCGACATCCGCATCGGCACACCCCGCGTGCGCTTCGGCAACCCCGAGCCCGGCCTCGGCATCATCGCCGCCGCCGGCGCCGCCTGGCGCCTGCCCGAGATCGTCGGCCACGCGCGCGCCAGCGAACTGCTGCTCACCGCGCGGGTGATCGACGCCGACGAGGCGCTCGCGTGGGGCCTGCTGTCGAGCATCCACGAGCCCGGCGACCTGCGGGGCGCCGCCCACGCGATCGTCGACCGCATCGCCGCGAACTCCGTGCGGGCGACCGTGCTGACCAAGCGCGCGCTGCTCGCCCCCCGCGCCGAGCACCCCGCGATCGACGGAGAACTGCAGGCCGAGCTGTTCGACAGCGACGACAAGCGCGCCCGCATGACCGCGTTCCTCGAGAGGAAGAAGAGATGACCCTTCCCGATTCGGCCCCCGCGGCCTCGCTGCCCTCGACCATCGGCGTGCTCGGCGGGGGCCGGATGGGCGCCGGTATCGCCCACGCGTTCCTGCTCGCCGGTTCCCGCGTGCACGTCGTCGAGCGCGACGCCGACGCCGCCGACGCCGCACGCGAACGCGTCGAGACGGCCCTGCAGCGCTCGGCCGTGCGGGGCATCGAGACGCCGGATGCCACGGCCCTGACCACCGGGACCGACGCCGCCGCGTTCGCCGACGCCGGCCTCGTCGTCGAGGCCGTCCCCGAGGACCGCGCGCTGAAGATCGACGCCCTGACCCGCCTCGAGGCGGTCGTGTCGGATCGTGCGGTCGTGGCATCCAACACCTCGTCCATCTCGATCGACGCGCTCGCCGCGTCGCTCGCACGCCCCGCGCGCTTCGTCGGGCTGCACTTCTTCAACCCGGTGCCCGCCTCGGCGCTCGTCGAGGTGGTGACGGGGGCTGCGACCGACCCCGAGGTGGTCGAGGCCGCGAGGGTGTGGATCGCCGCGATCGGCAAGACCGCGGTGGTCGTCCGCGATACGCCCGGGTTCGCGTCGAGCCGCCTCGGCGTCGCCCTCGGCCTCGAGGCGATCCGGATGCTCGAGGAGGGCGTCGCCTCGGCCCACGACATCGACACGGCCATGGAGCTGGGGTACCGGCATCCGATGGGCCCCCTGCGCACGACCGACATCGTCGGACTCGACGTGCGCCTCGGCATCGCCGAAGAACTGGAGCGCGCCTTCGGCGCGCGCTTCACCCCGCCGGCGCTGCTGAAGAAGCTCGTCGACGCGGGGCACCTGGGCCGCAAGACCGGCCGCGGATTCTACGAATGGAGCGAATGATGACGTTTCTCCCGAGCTACGTGAAGGGCGCCTGGTGGACGCCCGTCGAGGATCCCGACGCCGCGGTCGTCCGCGACGCGTCGACGGGCGACGAGGTCGTCCGCGTCAGCACGAAGGGTCTCGACCTCGCGGGCGCCGTCGCCTTCGCGCGCCGGGAGGGCCAGCGGAGCCTCGGCGCCCTCACCTTCCACCAGCGCGCGATGGTGCTGAAGAACCTCGCGATCGCGCTGAACGAGCGCCGCGAAGAGCTGTACGCGCTGTCGATGCGCTCGGGGTCGACCCGCCGCGACTCGCTGAGCGACATCGACGGCGGCATCGGCGTGCTGTTCACCTTCTCGTCGAAGGCCCGCCGTGAGCTGCCCGCCGGAACGGTCGTGCTCGACGGGCCGGTCGAACCGTTGTCGAAGGACGGATCGTTCCTCGGGCGCCACGTGTACACGCGCCTCCCCGGCGTCGCGGTGCAGATCAACGCCTTCAACTTCCCGATGTGGGGGTCGCTCGAGAAGTTCGCCCCCGCGTTCCTCGCCGGCCTCCCCACGATCGTCAAGCCCGCGACGCCCACGGCGTACATCGCCGAGGCCTGGGTGCGCATGGTCGTCGAGACCGGCCTGCTCCCCGAGGGCTCGCTGCAGCTGGTCAGTGGCAGCGTTCCCGGCCTCTTCGACCTGCTCGACCTCGGCGACACCGTCGGTTTCACCGGCAGCGCCTCCACCGCCGAACGCCTGCGCACCCAGGCGAAGCCCGGCGTGCGCTTCACGAGCGAGACCGATTCGATCAACGCCTCGATCCTCGGCCCCGACGCCGTGCCCGGCACCCCCGAGTTCGACGCGTACGTGAAGCAGCTGCTGGTCGAGCTCACCACCAAGGCGGGGCAGAAGTGCACCGCGATCCGCCGCGCGATCGTGCCGGCGGGGACCACGGATGCCGTGGCCGCGGCGCTGCGCGAGAAGATCACCGAACGCGTCGTCGTCGGCGACCCGCGCGTCGAGGGCGTGACCATGGGGCCGCTCGTCTCGCGCGAGCAGCGCGACGAGGTGCTGCGGCAGGTCGCCGTGCTGCAGGACGCGGGCGGGCGTTTCGTCGTCGGGTCGGCGGAGGCCCCCGACGCGCGCGTGGCCGACGGCGCGAGCCCGGCCGACGGCGCCTTCCTCGAGCCCATGCTCCTGGCCTTCGCCGATGCCGCGACCCCGGCCGTCAACGACATCGAGGCCTTCGGACCGGTCGCGAGCATCGTCGAGTACACCGACGTCGCGGAGGCGGCGACCATCGTCGGCCGGGGCGGCGGCTCGCTCGTGACGAGCGTCGCGACCCACGACCCCGGTGTCGCCACCGAGCTGCTCACGCGCATGGGCGCGATGAACGGCCGCGTGCTCTTCCTCGACCGTGACGACGCCCGCACCTCCACCGGGCACGGCGCCCCCGTGCCGCACCTCGTGCACGGCGGACCCGGCCGCGCCGGCGGCGGCGAGGAGCTCGGCGGCATCCGCTCGGTCCTGCATTCGATGCAGCGCACCGCGATCCAGGGCTCGCCGCGCATGCTGACCGCGTTGACGGGGGTGTGGCATCCGGGAGCCGAGACCGACACCGCGGGGCGGCATCCGTTCCGCAAGCCCCTCTCCGACCTGCGGATCGGCGATGCCGTGGAGTCGGCCGAGCGGGAAGTCACCCTCGACGACATCGAGGTGTTCGCCAACTTCACCGGCGACACGTTCTACGCGCACATGGACGAGGAATCCGCCGCGGCGAACCCCTTCTTCCCGGGACGCGTGGCGCACGGATACCTGCTCGTGTCGTGGGCGGCCGGGTTGTTCGTCGATCCCGCACCGGGGCCGGTGCTCGCGAACTCGGGCCTCGAGAACCTGCGCTTCGTCACCCCCGTCTCACCCGGTGACCGCATCCGCGTCGCTCTGACGGCGAAGCAGATCACCCCGCGCGAGACCGACGAGTACGGCGAGGTGCGGTGGGATGCCGTCATCCACAACCAGGACGACGAGATCGTCGCGCAGTACGACGTGCTGACGCTCGTGGCGAAGACGTGGCAGCCCGCCGAGGTGCTGGTGTGAGCGCGCTCCGACCGATGATGCAGCGCGATCAGGCCTCGGCGATGCTCGGCATGGTCGTCGAGCACGACGCGCCGGGGGAGTCCCGCGTGTCGATGACCGTGCGCGACGACATGCTCAACGGTTTCGCCATCACCCACGGCGGGCTCGTCTTCACCCTCGCCGACACGGCGTTCGCGATCGCGTGCAACGAAGACGAGCGCGTGACCGTCGCCGGCGGCGCCGACGTCACGTTCCTGAAGTCCACCACCGCGGGGCAGACGCTGACGGCGACCGCCGCCCGCCGCGCCCGGAGCGGGCGGACGGGCCTGTACGACATCCGGGTGACCGACGAGACCGGCGACCTCGTCGCCGAGGTGCGCGGGCGCAGCATCACGACGGATCGGCGTCCGCCGGCCGACTCCCGACCCGCCGCCGCACCCGATCCCGAGCGCGACGCCGCGCTCTCCACCACGGAGGTGTCCCGATGACCATGACCGTTCCCTCGCGCCCCGACTTCCTGGCATCCGTCGATCCCACCGGCATCCCGCTCGGGAGCCTGCGCGCGCTGCAGCTCGAGCGCCTGCAGTGGACCGTGCGGCACGCCTACGACAACGTCGAGATGTACCGCCGCAAATTCGACGCCGCGGGCGTGCGCCCCGACGACATCCGTACCCTCGACGACATTCGGCTGTTGCCGTTCACGACCAAGGCCGACCTGCGCGAGACCTACCCCTTCGGCATGTTCGCCGTGCCGATGGCCGAGGTCCGTCGCATCCACGCCTCGTCGGGCACGACCGGGCGCCCCACCGTGGTGGGCTACACCGCGGGTGACCTGGATCGCTGGGCCGATCTCGTCGCGCGCTCGCTGAGCGCCGCGGGCATCCGCGCGGGCGATCGCGTGCACAACGCCTACGGGTACGGCCTGTTCACCGGAGGGCTGGGTGCCCACGCGGGAATCGAGCGGCTCGGGGCGACCGTCATCCCGATGTCGGGTGGGCAGACCGCGCGCCAGGCGCAGCTCATCCAGGATTTCGCGCCCGACGCCATCCTCTGCACGCCGAGCTACCTGCTCACCATCGCCGACGCGCTGGAGTCGGCCGGCGTCGATCCGCGGTCCACGTCGCTGCGCGTCGCCGTGCTCGGCGCCGAGCCCTGGACCAACGAGATGCGCCGGGAGATCGAGCGGCGCCTCGACGTCGTCGCCGTCGACATCTACGGCCTGAGCGAGGTGATGGGCCCGGGGGTGGCCAGCGAGAGCGCGCTCACCAAAGACGGCCCCCACGTGTGGGAGGACCACTTCCTGCCCGAGACGATCGACGGCGAGAGCGGCGCCCCGGTGGCCGACGGAGAACTCGGCGAACTGGTGTTCACCTCGCTCACCAAAGAGGCGTTCCCGGTCATCCGCTACCGCACCCGCGACCTCACCCGCTTGAAGCCGGGCACGGCGTTCCCGTCGATGCGACGCATCGAGAAGATCACCGGGCGCAACGACGACATGATCATCCTGCGCGGGGTGAATCTCTTCCCGACCCAGATCGAGGAGATCGTGATGGGGATCGAGACGCTCACCCCGCACTTCGTGCTCGAGCTGCGTCGAGAAGGACGAATGGATGCCATGACCGTCCGCATCGAACGGCACCCCGCCCTGCAGCGAGAGGTCTGCGAGGCCGCCGGTGTCGTGCTGCAGCAGCGGATCAAGGTGCTCATCGGCACGAGCGTCGACGTGAACGTCGAGGAGCCGGGTGCCTTGCCGCGCAGCGAGGGCAAGTACAAGCGGGTGTACGACCTGCGGTGACGGGCGCCCGGGCGCCGGGCCGACGTCGAGACCGCGGACCATCGTGGGATCGCGCCGGTCGGGCGTTCCTCGGCGTCGTCAAGACGGAGGAGGACGCCCGTTGCGGGGCGACCCGCCCCCGGTTACACTTTTACTGAACGATCGGTCTGTAAAGGGAGTCGACGATGACGACAGCACTCACGACGGACGCCGCACTCGACGGCGAGGCGATGTTCGACGCCCTCATCGAGGCCGACGGACGCATCGAGCCCCGCGACTGGATGCCGGAGGGTTACCGCCGCACGCTGATCCGTCAGATCTCGCAGCACGCGCACTCCGAGATCATCGGCATGCAGCCCGAGGGAGCGTGGATCACGCGGGCGCCGAGCCTGAAGCGCAAGGCGATCCTGCTGGCCAAGGTGCAGGACGAAGCCGGACACGGCCTCTACCTCTACTCGGCGGCGCAGACCCTCGGCATCACCCGCGACGAGATGACGCAGCAGCTCGTCGACGGCAAGGCGCGGTACTCGTCGATCTTCAACTACCCGACCCCGACGTGGGCCGACATGGGCGCCATCGGCTGGCTCGTCGACGGCGCCGCGATCTGCAATCAGGTGCCGCTGTGCCGCGCCTCGTACGGACCCTACGGTCGCGCGATGGTGCGCATCTGCAAAGAGGAGTCGTTCCACCAGCGCCAGGGATTCGAGATCCTCCTCACGCTCATGCAGGGCACCGACGCGCAGCGAGAGATGGCGCAAGATGCCGTGAACCGCTGGTACTGGCCGAGCCTGATGATGTTCGGTCCCCCCGACGACGACTCGCCCAACTCGGCGCAGTCGACGGCGTGGAACATCAAGCGCTTCAGCAACGACGTGCTGCGTCAGCGGTTCGTATCGATGCTCGTCCCGCAGGCGGCGGTGCTCGGGGTGACCCTGCCCGACCCCGACCTGCGCTTCAACGACGAGACGGGCCAGTACGACATGGGTGAGATCGACTGGAGTGAGTTCCACGAGGTTCTCGCCGGCCGAGGCCCCCTCAACACCACGCGGCGCCAGCACCGTCGCGACGCGCACGAAGAGGGTGCGTGGGTGCGCGAAGCCGCCGCCGCGTACGCCGCGAAGAAGAGCGCGAAGGCGGCCGCCTGATGGCGACTCCCGGGGGGAGCCCCGCCGAGACCTGGCCCCTGTGGGAGGTCTTCGTGCGCGCCAACCGCGGCCTCAGCCACGTGCACGTGGGTTCGCTGCATGCGCCTGACGCCGAACTCGCCGTCCGCAACGCCCGCGACCTCTACACGCGTCGCGGTGAGGGCGTGTCGGTCTGGGTCGTGCCCTCGGATGCCGTGACCACGAGCGATCCGGGAGCCAAGGGCGCGTTCTTCGAGTCGCCGGCGGGCAAGAACTACCGGCACGCGGTGTACTACACCGCGTCCGAGGGGGTGCCGCACCTGTGAGTACGACGACGGATGGGTCGCGGGCATCGGCGGATGAGTTCATCGACGTCACCGACGCGGGACACGGCGACGGCCCGCACGGCGTTGACCCGCACGGCGCCGACCCGCACGGCGATGACCCGCACGGCGACGTCTCGCTCGATGCCCGCGAGCTCGCCGCCGAACTGGCCGGCGGAGACGACCGCGCCACCGACCCCGACGTCGCCGCCTACGCGCTCGGTCTCGCCGACGACGCCCTGATCCTCGCGCAGAACCTCTGCGGCTGGATCGCGCGCGCCCCCGAGATCGAAGAAGATGTCGCGCTCGGCAACATCGCCCTCGACCTGCTCGGTCACGCGCGCTCCCTGCTGCGCTACGCCGGCAGCTACGACGGCCGCAGCGAAGACGATCTCGCCTACGGGCGCGACGAGGCGGAGTTCCGCTCGATGTGGCTGTTCGAGCTGCCGAACGGCGACTTCGCGCACACGATCGCCCGGCAGCTGCTCGCGTCGACGTACCTTCTCGAGCTGTACCGCGACCTCACGGCATCCACCGATCCGGTGCTCGCCGCCGTCGCCGCCAAGGCCGAGAAAGAAGTCGACTACCACCGCGATCACGCCGTGCAGTGGACGCTGCGGCTCGCCGGCGGAACCCAGGAGTCGCGGCGGCGGTTCCTGGTCGCGCTCGACGACACCTGGCCGTACCTCGACGAGCTGTTCCGCGACGAGCCGCTGCACGACCGGCTCGCCGGTGTCGCCGTGCGTCCCTCGAGTCTGCGGGGCCGTGTCGACGCGGTGCTCGCCACCGTGCTCGACGACGAAGACGTGCCCGTCCCCGCGGTTCCGGGTTCGTCGGCGGGTGGGCGCCGTGGCATCCATCACCCCGCCTTCGGACCGCTGATCGCCGAGATGCAGGTGCTCGCCCGTCGGCACCCGGGAGCGACGTGGTGAGCGTCGAGCACGCCCGCGCCGTGGCCGCCGCCGTCGTCGACCCCGAGGTGCCCGTGCTCACCATCGACGACCTCGGCGTGCTCCGCGACGTGCGGGTCGACGGCGACACGGTCACCGTGACGATCACCCCCACCTACTCGGGATGCCCCGCGGTCGACGCGATCCGCGACGATATCGTGCTCGCGCTCACCTCGGCCGGTTTCGACCGCACGATCGTGAAGACGACGCTGAGCCCCGCGTGGACGACCGACTGGATGAGCGACGAGGGCCGACGCAAGCTCACCGCCTACGGCATCGCCCCGCCGTCGGGAAGGGCGCCCGCGGGTCCCATCCGTCTGCGCTTGAGCGTGGCGTGCCCGCAGTGCGGCTCGCTCGACACGCGCGAACTCTCGCGATTCGGCTCCACCTCGTGCAAAGCGCTCTGGGAGTGCCGCGCCTGCCTCGAACCCTTCGACCACTTCAAGGCGCTCTGATGACGATGACGGATGCCACGACCCCGGCCGCGACGCGCGAGCCGGCAACGGGTCCCCGTGCGCGCGCCCGGTTCCACACGCTGCGTGTCGCCGATGTGCGGCCCCTCACCCCCACCGCGATCGAGGTGACCTTCGCCGTCCCCGACGATCTCGTCGACGCCTTCGACTACGCGCCCGGGCAGTACGTGGCGCTGCGCGCCACGGTCGAGGGAGAGGAACTCCGCCGCTCGTACTCGCTGTGCCGTCCGCCGACCCGGGGCGCGGTCAGCGTGGGCATCAAGCGCGACCCCGACGGCCGCTTCTCGAGCTGGGCGCACGAGGGGCTGCGCCCGGGAGATGAGGTCGAGGTGATGAGCCCGCAGGGCACGTTCGTCTCGAAGGCCTCCGTCGCCACCGGCCACGTCGTCGCGATCGCCGCCGGCTCCGGCATCACGCCGATCATGGCGCTCGCCGCCGATGTGCTCGAGCGCTCCGCCGACGCCCGCATGACGATCGTCTACGCCAACCGCTCCTCGACCGACGTCATGTTCGTCGACGAGCTCGCCGACCTGAAGGACCGCTACCCGGCCCGCCTCACGCTGCACCACGTGCTCTCGCGCGAGCAGCGTGCCGCTCCGGTCTTCTCGGGGCGCATCGACGAAGAGCGTCTGCGCCTCATCCTGTCGCGCCTCATCGATCCGGTCTCGGTCGACGAGTGGTTCCTCTGCGGACCCTTCGCGCTCGTGGAACTCTGCCGCGAGACCCTCGCCGAGGTGGGAGTGCCGCGCGAGCGCGTGCGCTTCGAGCTGTTCACCGCGGGCGACGGCGACGCCCCGGCGCAGACCGGGGGAGCGCGCCCCGTGCGCGTCCGCGCCGACGAGCCGGTGCGCTCGATCGATTTCACGCTCGACGGGCAGTCCGCCCACGTCGACAGTCCGGTCTCGGCGAACGAGACGATCCTCGCGGCAGCCCTGCGCGTACGCCCCGACGTGCCCTTCGCCTGCGCGGGGGGCGTCTGCGGCACGTGCCGCGCGCGGGTGGTCGAGGGAGCCGTGTCGATGACCGAGAACTACGCGCTCGAACCCGACGAGATCGAGCGCGGGTACGTGCTGACGTGCCAGTCGCACCCGACGTCCGACACCGTGCGCGTCGACTACGACGGATGAGAGGGATGCCGTGATCGACGACGTCTTCGCCGATGGTGTGACCACCATCACCCTGAACGCTCCGTCGCGACGCAACGCGCTCGGCATCGACGACGTGCGTGCGCTCGCCGCGGCCTACGACCGCGCCGAGGCCGACGGTGCGCGCGCCGTGCTGCTGCGCGGGGAGGGCCCCGCGTTCTGCGCCGGCCGCGACATCGCCGGCGTCGACCCGGCGACCGACGACGTGGCGGGGTACCTCGACGACACGCTCGCACCGCTGCTGCAGCGCATGGCGTCTTTCCCGGCGCCCACGTTCGCCGCCGCCCACGGGGCGTGCCTGGGCGTGGGCCTGGGCCTGCTCATCGCGACCGACGTCGTGTTCGTCGCCGACGACGCCAAGATCGGCTCTCCTTTCGCTGCCCTGGGCGCGACCCTCGACTCGGGGGGCCACGCGCTCTTCGTCGAGCGTCTCGGCACCCACGCCACGCTCGACCTCATCTACACGGGCCGCCTGCTGACGGGCGAGGAGGCCGTACGCGCGGGACTCTTCTCGCGGGTGGTTCCGGCATCCGAGATCCAGGAGGCCGTCGCCCTCGCCGCCCGTCGCGCGGCGAGGGGGCCGACGGCGGCGTTCCTCGCCAGCAAGCGGATCGTGACCGCGATCCGCGATGAGCGACGGGGGCTGTGGGAGGCCATGGCGCTCGAGAATCGTGCGCAGGCCTCCCTCGCTCGAACGGACGATTATCGCGAGGGTTTCGCGGCGTTCCGAGAGAAGCGTGCGCCGGAATTCGTCGGCCACTGATCCGGCGGCGACCGACGAGGTCACCGTGCGAGGGGCTGTCGCTGGGGGACGCATCGTGAGGGGGACCGGTGACCGCGGTGCGTTTCTCGGCCGGACGCGATGCGCAGCGCGTCGCTGCACGCCGGGATTGATTGAATCGGCTCATGTCGACCGATGAAGACGACGAACTCGCCCGCCTGCGCCGCCGCGCGTACTCGCCGACGGCGGACATCGCCTCCGACCCGGTGGCGCTCGCGCGGCTCGCGGAGCTGGAGCGGCGCGCCGCCGAACCCGCCGACCCTTCCTCTGCCGAGACCGATGTGGGCGGGGGCGCCTCGACCGACGACGTCGCCGACGCGGCGCCGTCCGACGCCGACTCGTCGGGCGCCCGCCGGATCACGTGGTCGCGCCCGCGTCGGTCGACGATCGTCCTGGCGGTCGTCAGCGCCCTCGTGATCGTCGTGGCGGTGGTGGCGCTCGTGCTGGTGCAGCGGGTGCAGACGCACCCCCTGCAGGCCGATGCCGTCCAGGTGGCCCGCCTGAGCCCTGACCCGTCGTACGTCACGCCGGACTTCTTCACGGCGGGAGCCCCCGGGGGGACCGTGGCGTACGCCGAGTTCCAGGGCTTCCGCGTCGTCGTCGCCGACCCGGCTCGCACCGACGGCCGCGGCGTGGCCTGCATCACGGTGTACCAGCCCGACCTGCTCACGGTCGAAGGGGGCGGGGCGTTCTCGTACGACGGCCAGTACGTTCCCCAGGCCTGCGCCGCCGGCACGTTCCCCGCGGCGACCACCATCCGCCTCTTCGACGACGCACCCGAGCGGGAGCGCACCGAGTACCCGGCGGACACGGCGCTGCAGTTCGTGTACGACGAGCAGACCGATGAGGTCGTGGTCTTCCGGGGCTGATCCCGGCCGCGCCCGCGCGCACACGACGATGCCCCGGCACGCGGCCGGGGCATCGATCGCGGGGCAGGGCGTCAGGCGGCGGTGGTCACCGCGAACTGCACCGAGCCCTGCGGGTCGATCTGCGCGTCGAGCACGCGGTCGTCGAGGACGGCTGCGGCGTCGGCGTCGAGGAAGACGCGCGCTCCGGCGTTCTCGACCACGGCGTCGTTCGCTTCGGGGGCGTCGACCACAGACAGCGCGAACTGCGACTCGGGAGATCCCGCGCCCTCGATGCGGACGCCACCCTGCGGCGCGTCCGGGAACTGGGCGGTGATGGTCTTGACGGCGGTCGTGGCCTCATCGGTGAGTGTCAGCATGGGTGACTCTCCTTCTTTGTCGACGACAGGAGCCAGCCACGATGCCGAGAATCGACGGCGTCCTCAACCTGGCGAAGTCATTTCCAGGCAATTCCCACCGGGCCGCCGGGGGTCAGGGGAGCAGCCCCGCGCGCCGCGCGCGGGTGACGGCGGCGTGGCGCGTCGAGGCGTCGAGCTTCGACATCGCCGAGGCGAGGTACGACTTCACGGTGGTCTCGCGGAGCTGCAGAGAGGCGGCGATCTCGCTGTTCGTCGAGCCCACGGCCGCGCACGCGAGCACGTCGATCTCGCGGGGCGAGAGATGCACGTCGGGGTCTTCGCATCTCGCGGGAGCGTCGCCGGTCAGGGCGGCCAAGCGTGCCTCGAGGTCTTCGAGGCGCCGGCGCACGTCGTCGTCGCCGACCGTCGCCGCGATGCTGCGCAGTTGCGCGTAGCTCTCGCGGATCTCTTCGCGCGCGCCCGTGCTGAGGCCGCTCTCGGAGGCGGGGGAGGTGGCGAGGCGGCGTTCGACCTCGGCGCGCACGCGCAGTTCGGTTCCGAGCTCGCCGGCGACGTCGAACGCGGGCCGCGCCTCGACCTCGCCGACCTGCGACTGGGCCCATGATCCGCAGTAGAGCACCCCGCGCGCGGTGCCGCCGACCAGCACGGGGACGGCGAACAGGGTGGCGATGCCCTCGCCGAGGATGGCGCGGTCGTAGTCGTGCGTGATCGTCCGCGACGTGCGGTAGTCGAGGGTCATGCGTGGCCGACGCTCGACGAGGGCGCGTCCGCCGAGGCCGCGGGACGCGTGGACCACGAGGCCCTCGATGCTGCGCGTGCGGGCTCCGACGATGGTCGAGACGTGCACGGCGCCGTCGTGCTCGAGCCCGCCGAAGGCGACGGGGAAGTGGGTGCGCCGGGCGAGTTCGGCCACGGCATGCGACACGAGCGTCGCATCGTCTCGAAGAGGGGACGGTGCTTTCACGCACTACCTACTTCCGGGGGTGACGGCTTCGTCGCCGCGTTTCGTAGCGTCGACAGTATCACCGGGAGCGTTTCCACGACCCCGGTCGTATCCCCCATCGGCGCAACGCTGCGCCGGTCCCATGAGGCAAGGAGGCCACATGACGGACAGAAGGATCGACCCTGCCCCCGGGGGCGGAGTCGACTACATCGCGGTCGAAGAATCGGCACCGTTCCAGGACCTGAAGAGGCGTCAACGCCGCTTCGTGTTCCCTCTCGCGGTGGCGTTCCTCGTCTGGTACTTCGCCTACGTCCTGCTGTCGTCGTTCGCTCCGGCGTTCATGGCGCAGCCGGTGTCGGGGGCGATCACGGTCGGACTCGTGCTCGGGCTGGGACAGTTCGTCACGACGTTCGCCATCACGATGGGCTACGTCGCCTACGCCAACCGTCGGCTCGACCCGCGCGCCGAGGCCCTGCGCGCTGAGCTCGAGCGCACGGAACGGGGGGAGTCGTGAACGACGTCGTCGCCACCGTCACCGCCGCGGTCGACACTGTGGAGAACAACCCGGTCCTGAACATCTCGATCTTCGGCGCGTTCGTCGCCGTGACGCTGTTCATCGTCATCCGGGCCAGCCGCAACAGCAAGACCGCGGCCGACTACTACGCGGCCGGCCGCTCGTTCACCGGCCCGCAGAACGGCTTCGCCATCGCCGGCGACTACCTGTCGGCGGCGTCGTTCCTCGGCATCGTGGGCGCGATCGCCATCAACGGCTACGACGGCTTCCTCTACTCGATCGGCTTCCTCGTCGCGTGGTTGGTCGCGCTGCTGCTGGTGGCCGAGCTCATGCGCAACACCGGCAAGTTCACGATGGCCGACGTGCTGTCGTTCCGCCTCAAGGAGCGCCCCGTCCGCATGGCCGCGGCCCTCACCACCCTCGCGGTCTGCTTCTTCTACCTGCTGGCCCAGATGGCGGGCGCCGGTGGTCTGGTCTCGCTGCTGCTCGGCATCACCGAGCGCGTCGGGCAGTCGATCGTCGTCGCGGTCGTCGGCCTGCTCATGATCGTCTACGTGCTCATCGGCGGCATGAAGGGCACCACGTGGGTGCAGATCGTGAAGGCGTTCCTGCTCATCGGCGGGGCGCTGGTCATGACGATCTGGGTACTCGCGATCAACGGCTTCAGCCTGAACACCCTGCTCGAAAGCGCGGTGGCCGCCTCGCCCAAGGGGGAGGCGATCCTCGGACCCGGCCTGCAGTACGGCGCGAACCCGTGGGACTTCATCTCGCTCGCCCTCGCCCTCGTGCTGGGTACCGCGGGGCTTCCGCACGTGCTCATGCGCTTCTACACCGTGCCGACCGCCAAAGAGGCGCGTCGTTCGGTGGTGTGGGCCATCTGGCTGATCGGGATGTTCTACCTCCTCACGCTGGTCCTGGGGTACGGCGCGGGCGCGCTCGTGGGCTCCGAGGCGATTCTCGCCGCTCCCGGCGGCGTGAACGCTGCGGCACCGCTGCTCGCTCTGGCGCTGGGCGGACCGCTGCTGCTCGGCTTCATCTCGGCGGTGGCGTTCGCGACCATCCTGGCGGTCGTGGCCGGTCTCACGATCACCGCGGCGGCCTCGTTCGCGCACGACATCTACGCCAACGTCGTGAAGAAGGGCGACGTGCCGCCTGACGGCGAGGTCAAGGTGGCCCGGCGCACCGTGATCGTCATCGGCGTGCTGGCGATCGTCGGAGGTATCGGCGTGCAGGGGCAGAACGTGGCGTTCCTGGTGGCGCTCGCTTTCGCCGTCGCCGCCTCGGCCAACCTGCCCACGATCCTGTTCTCGCTCTTCTGGCGTCGCTTCACCACGCGCGGCGCCGTGTGGAGCATGTACGGCGGTCTGGCATCGGCTCTGCTGTTGATCTTCCTCTCGCCGGTGTTCTGGGGTGGGCCCACCAGCGTGTTCGCGAACACCGGGGTGGCGATCTGGCCGCTGAACAACCCCGGTGTCGTCTCGATCCCGCTCGGGTTCTTCCTGGGGTGGCTCGGCTCGGTCACTTCGCGCACGGCCGAGGATCGAGGCAAGGCCGCCGAGATGGAGGTGCGTTCGCTCACCGGTTTCGGGGCCGAGAAGGCCTCCGACCACTGACCGCTTCGACGCCCGGCTCCGCTCCGGCGGGCCGGGCGTCGTCGCGTCCGTCGTCAGACGGGTTCGCTCAGCGACTCCGAGGCCACCGCCGCGCTCTCGAGCGAGAGCAGGTATTGCTTCACCTCGGGGTGACCGCCGTACTCGCCGATCGAGCCGTCGGCGCGCACCACGCGATGCACCGGGACCACGATCGAGAACGGGCTCGCCGCGCACGCGGTGCCCACCGCGCGCGCAGCGCGGGCGACGCCGGCAATCATCGCCACCTCGCCGTAGGCGGCGACCTCGCCGTAGGGGATCTCGCGCGTCGCTTCGAGCGCAGCCCGCGTGAAGCCGCGCACGAAACGCCAGTCGAGGTCGACGTCGAACTCCCGACGGCGCCCGTCGAAGTACTCGTCGAGTTGAGCGACGAGGTCGGCGCCGGGGCCGGGATCGGGGTCGGGCACCACGCCCAGTCGCTGGGAGATGTCGGCTCGGGCTCGCTCTATGCCGCCGTGCGCCACGTCGAGTCGCACGAGGGCGTCGTCGACGAACGTCAGGAGGACGGGCCCGATCGGACTGTCGTACTCGGTGCTGGTGACTCTGTTCATGCGCCCATCTTCACGAGGCGGAGGTGGCGGTGCAGCGGCGTTCCCGCGAATGGTGGACGACGCCGCCACGTCGCCGCCTGGGGAGGAACCGCCGGTGGTGCGGCGTGTCGCCGATTACGGCGAAACTCGGCCCCACTACAGGAGATCCTCGGATGCCCGGCTTAGTCTGGCAGGTGTGTGGCGAGCTGAGGAGGGTACCGTGATCGGTGCCGACGAAGACGGTCCGGCAGCGACCGTCGACCCGGCGGAGCTGCGGCTGTCGGAGCCCGGGATCGTGGTGCGGCACGTCGCCGACCCGGAACGCGATCGCATCCGCGCGGAAGCTGCCGCCCTGGGTGGGCGTTCGACTCTGCTGCGCTTCGACGACGCGCTCGACGCGGGCATCGACATCACCAAGGCGCACCCCGGTTCGCTCCCGCAGTTCATCACCGGGCGCGCCACCATGCTCTCCAACCTCTTCCGCGACGAGGTGGCGCTGCGCACCGCCCGCATGGCCGCGGAGCGCATCACCGCCAAGAACGTCGAGCTGCGCACCGCCCGCGGCCTCGAGCCCGTCCACCTGGCCGTCGGTCTCGCCGCCTGGAAGATCGGGGGAGTGGAGTGGTCGGCCCCCGTGCTGCTGCGTCCGCTCGCCATCCGTCGTCACCACGGCGACTTCGAGCTCAAGCTCCACGGCGCCTTCGTGATGAACCCCGAGCTCGCGCGCGCCTTCCGCACGCACCTCGGCATCCAGATCGACAGCGCGGCCCTCGCCGGGCTCGCGTACGACCAGGGCGTGTTCAAGCCGCAGCCGGTCATCGACCACATCCGCCGGCTCACCACGCACGTGCCGACCTTCGTCGTCCACCCGCGCCTCGTGATCTCGTCGTTCGCCGATGTCAGCTCGGGCATGGTGCGCGACACGCAGCACCTCGACGACACCCTGCTGAACGCGCTCGCCGGTCACCCCGACGACCGGGCCCGCGTCACCGTCCGCCGCGACGAGCCGGTGATCGTCAGCCCCGACGAGCGCACCCCCGCGGCCGACACCCTGCTGCTCGACGCTGACGCCGAGCAGGAGCGCGTGCTCGCGCGCATCGCCGCGGGGCACTCTCTCGCGGTGCACACGCTGCCGGGCACCGGCGGCACGCAGACCGTGATCAACGCCATCGGCCAGCTCGTGCACGACAACAAGCGCGTGCTCGTGGTGAGCGCTCGACGCTCGACCCTCGACGGCATCCGCCACCGCCTCGCCGGTGTCGGCCTGGCCGGTCTCGCCGTCTCACCGCACCACGTACGGCGCGACCTCATCCGCGCGATCGGTCGCAACGAGAAGGCCGAGCAGCCCAAGGTCGCCGAGATCGACGACGCCCTCGTGCGCCTTCGCACGGTGCTGCGCGACTACCGCTCGGCCGTGACCGAGCCGCACCTGGCGCTGGGCGTCTCGGCGCTCGACGTGCTACGCGCGCTCACCTCGCTGGCATCCCAGTCCCCGGCGCCCTCGACCGAGGCGCGTTTCGACCTCACGACGCTCGAGCGTCTCGCCGGTCGTCGCGACTCCGCCGCGCGCGCCCTCGCGATGGCCGCCCGCCTGGGTGAGTTCCGCTTCGGTCCCGACGACTCGCCCTGGTACGGCGTCAGTTTCACGCGCACCGAAGACGCGCGCGCCGCGCACGAGCTGGCCGGCAAGCTCCACGCGCAGGACGTTCCCCGTCTGCTGGAGCGCGGCTACGAGCTCATCGCCCAGACGCGCATGCGGCCGTTCCAGACGGTCTCCGAGCTCGGCGCCTACCTCAAGCTGCTGCACGGCATCCGCGAGTCGCTCGATCGCTTCAGCCCCAGCGTGTTCGAGCGCCCGCTCGGCGAACTCATCGACGCGCACTCGCCGCGCCGCGACGCCTCGGCCATGAGCGGTCCGAACCGCCGCCGGCTCAAGCGCCTGTCGAAGGAGTACGTGCGCCCCGGGGTGCACGTCACCGACATGTACGAGGCGCTCGTGCGCATCCAGCAGCAGCGCACCGAGTGGCAGCGCGTCGTCGAAGCGGGCGTCACCCCCGAGGTGCCGCTGGGCCTGGCCGACGTGCACGTCGCCTGGCAGCGCACCGACGCCCTGCTCGGCGAGCTCGACCAGATCCTCGGCCGTCAAGGTTCCGACCGCCTCGCGACCCTGCCGGTGCAGCGTCTCGTGCGGACGCTGGCGGGCCTCGCGGCCGAGTCCACCTTCTTCGACAACCTCGTCGAGCGCGCACAGCTGCGCTCCGAGCTGGCCCGTCTGGGCCTGGAGCAGCTGCTCGTCGAGCTGTCGGTGCGCCATGTTCCCGAGGAGCGCGTGGGCGCCGAGCTCGAATTCGCCTGGTGGCAGTCCGCGCTCGAGCACCTCCTGCGCACCGATCGCGCGCTGCTGGGGGCCAACACGAGCGTCGTCGACCGCCTCGAGCGCGACTTCCGTCTGGTCGATGAGGCGCACGCCGCTGCCGCCGGTCCGCTCCTGGCCGCCCAGCTCGCCACGCAGTGGCGCATCGGCATCGTCGATCACGCCGACGAGGCCGCCGCGCTTAAGCGTTCGCTGAAAGACGGCCTGCACACCGCTCAAGAGATCTCGGATGCCGCTCCCACCCTGCTGCGCACGCTCGCGCCGGTGTGGCTGGCGTCGCCGTACGAAGTGCCCGACGTGCCGTGGGACCTCGCGTTCGACGTCGTGATCGTGGCGGACGCCGCCGCCCTCTGCCTCACCGAGGCCACGCCGGCCCTGCGCCGGGCGCGCCAGGTCGTGCTCTTCGGCGACCCCGTGGTGCAGAAGCCCACGCCGTTCCGCGTCAGCGCATCGGTGGCCCCCGTCCCCGATGAGGCCGACGAGGTGCCGTTCGATGAGATCTCGGTCTTCGAGCGCATCGCGGAGCTCTTCCCCGTCGAGACCCTCACGCGCAGCTACCGCGCGGGCGGCGAAGACCTCTCGCAGCTGGTGAACGACGCGTTCTACGGCGGCGAGATCGTGTCGCTGCCCTGGGCCGGGTCGTACCTCGGCCGCGGCAGCCTCAGCGTCGACTACGTCGAGGGCGGTGTCGGCGCCCCCGACCCCATCAGCGGTGCCGTCGAGAGCCCCGATGCCGAGGTCGCCCGCGTGGTGACCCTCGTGGTCGAGCACGCCGTCAACCGCGCGTCCGAGTCGCTCATGGTCGTCACGGCCAGCCGCACGCACGCCGAGCGCGTGCGCGCGTCGGTGGTGGCCGCTCTGGCCGGTCGCTCCGACGTCGCCGAGTTCGTCTCGCGCGACGCGGCGGAACCCTTCTCGGTGCTGACCCTCGAAGAGTCGGTGGCCGAGAGCCGCGACCGCGTGATCTTCTCGCTGGGCTTCGGCCTGACCCGTCACGGTCGCGTGCTGAGCGACTTCGGCGACCTGTCGACCCCCGACGGTGAGCGTCTGCTCACGGTGGGTATGACGCGCGCGCGGCGTTCGATGGTGATCGTGTCGTCGATCCGCCCGTCGTCCTTCGATGACGGACGCCTCGAGCACGGGGCGGCGACGCTCATGGGCATTCTCGGAAACCTCGCGGCGCGTGGTCGCGAGAGCCGGCTCGAAGACCTCGCCGACCCGCTCACGCGGGCCCTCGCGCGCGAGCTCCGCCGCTTCGGTGTCGAGGTCGACGTCGACTATCACGGACTCCTGCCGCTCGTGGCGCGATACCGGGGCAAGGCCGTCGTCGCCGAGAGCGATCCCGAGACGATCGGGGAGTCCCTGCGCGAGACGCTGCGTCTGCGCCCGCAGATCCTGCGTCGCCTGGGCTGGCACTACGTGCGCGTGCACGCGTTCGACCTGTACAGCGATCCCGCCGGTGTGGCGTCGCGCATCGCCGAGCTGCTGGGGGCCGCCCCCGCAGACGCCGCCGCGCCCGACACGACCACCGAGCCGCTCGATCTTCCCGGTTGAGCCGGTGATGAGTGCGACCCCGGATGCCGCCGGGCCCGGACCCCTCGTCGGATCGGACGACTCGTCGGCATCGATCGAGACCGCGGACGGGTCGGTGGAACCGGTCGCCGTCGACGTCGCTCCTGCGTCCGGGACGCCCACCCCGCATGCCGTGCGACAGCCCGTGGTGCGCGTGCACGGGTCTCGCCGCGCCCGGCTGATGCCGGCGCCCGGCACGACCGCGGAACCCGCGCCCGCCGACGACCCCGCGCGGGGCGCGTCGGCCGGGCCCGTGGCATCCGGTCCCAACGACGAGCGCATGCTGCGCGACGTTCCGCCGCACTACTGAGCCGAACGCGAACCGCGCCGGGATCCCCCCGGTGGGGTCTCACGGCGCGGCGCGGCTATCGCAGAGTTGCGGTCACCGCGTGCTGTTCTGGCGCTCCAGCAGGTCGCGGATCTGAACGAGCAGCTCCTGCTCGGTGGGCAGCTTGGGCTCGTCCGAGGCCGCGTCGGCCACACCGGCGCGCGCCGCGGCGCGGGCCTTCCAGTGGTTCATGGGGTAGACGAAGACGAAGTACACCACCAGTGCGACGGCGAGGAAGCTGATGATCGCCGTCAGCAGGCCGCCGAGGGGGAACACCACCTGCTGGCCGTAGATTCCCGTGATCGACGGCCCGAACTCGCCGTTGTCGTTCGGCTGGTAGAACACCTGGACCAGCGGATTGATGAGCGACGCGACGATCGCGTTGACGACCGCCGTGAAGGCCGCGCCGATGACGACGGCGACGGCGAGGTCGATGACGTTCCCGCGGAGAATGAACTCTTTGAATCCCTTGATCATGCGCTTGTTCCCCTCTGGCCGCGCCGACTCGGAGTCAGGATGCCGAGGACGGGGCGGACGGCTTCGATTCCGACTTCGATGATGTCGAAGAACTCGAGGCGCCGCCAGCGCTTGCGCCGGACGACGACGAGCTGCTCGATGACGAGTTGCGGGAGTCGGTGCGGTAGAAGCCCGAGCCGTTGAAGGTGACGCCGATCGAGCCGTACTGCTTGCGCACCTCGCCGCCGCACTCGGGGCATTCGGTGAGGGCGGCATCCGAGAAGGACTGCACGGTCTCGAAACGGTGACCGCACTGCTTGCAGGCGTAGGCGTAGGTGGGCATCGTGCTGTTCCTTCGGGTGATCAGGCGGTGTGTGCGGCGAGCGGCAGCGTGCGCGTGGGGGTGACCACGCCCGTGACGGGCTGGTCGTGCACGTCGCGCGGTACGTCGTCGATGAGTTCGGAGTCGAAGATGACCGCGTAGACCGGCGGGCACTTCTCCATCGAACCGAGGGTCTTGTCGAAGTATCCGCGCCCCCATCCCAGGCGCATTCCGTGCGCGTCGACCGCGGCGGCCGGGATGATGAGCAGGTCGACGTCGTTGACGGCGATGGGACCCAGAACCTCGCCGACGGGTTCGGGAAGACCGAACAGGCCCTCGGCGATCTCGGCGTCGGGTGTGGCGACGGTCC
This sequence comes from Microbacterium sp. Leaf436, assembly GCF_001424715.1. Classification (NCBI taxonomy): domain Bacteria; kingdom Bacillati; phylum Actinomycetota; class Actinomycetes; order Micrococcales; family Microbacteriaceae; genus Microbacterium; species Microbacterium sp. Leaf436. The sequence continues at coordinate 45,555 of NZ_LMRB01000004.1, read as the reverse complement.
AATCGAGCAGACCGTCTTCGCGTGTGAGGGGAAGGAGCACCCGGATGCCGCGCGCCACGGCGCCGGCGACGAAGGCGTGGGTGCCGGGTTCGGTGGGCGTCGACAGGAAGCACGAGATGCTGCGCGCGCCGAGGCGGGCCACGAGCTCGTCGAGCTGACGGGTGATCCCGGCCTCGGCCTCTTCGCGTGCATGAGCGGAGATGCCCTGGCGGCGTTCGCGCAGGTCGGCGCGCAGTGCGCGCTTGGCCTGCTCGATGCGATCCGGCATGCGGTCAGTCTACGTGCGAGCGTCCTACCGGCGGTGTCCGCGGACCCCGGTAGGGTATGCCCATGCCTCATAAGCCCTTCAAGGCCGTGATTCCGGCCGCTGGACTCGGTACGCGCTTCCTCCCCGCCACCAAGGCGATGCCGAAGGAGATGCTTCCGGTCGTCGACAAACCGGCCATCCAGTACGTCGTCGAAGAGGCCACCGCGGCCGGGATCGACGATGTCCTCATCATCATCGGCCGCAACAAGAACAACATCGCCAACCACTTCGACTCGATGCCCGAGCTCGAGGCCAAGCTGCGCGAGAAGGGCGACAGCGACAAGCTCGCCAAGGTCGAGCACTCCTCCGACCTCGCCGACGTGCACATGGTGCGTCAGGGTGAGCCGAAGGGCCTCGGCCACGCCGTGCTGCGTGCGCGCGCCCACGTGGGCGACCACCCGTTCGCCGTCCTGCTGGGCGACGACCTCATCGACGAGCGCGACCCCCTGCTCACCACGATGATGCAGGAGTACGACAAGCGCAACGCCACGATCATCGCCCTGATGGAGGTCGACCCCGAGCACATCCACCTCTACGGCGTCGCCGCCGTCGAGGCCACCGACGACGAGAGCGTGGTCAAGGTCACCCAGCTCGTCGAGAAGCCCAAGGCCGAAGACGCCCCCTCGAACCTCGCGATCATCGGTCGCTACGTGCTCGGCCCCGACGTGTTCGGCATCCTCGAGCACACCGAGCCCGGCAAGGGTGGCGAGATCCAGCTGACCGACGCGCTCGAAGAGCTCGCCACCGGTGGCGGTGACGGCGGCGGCGTGTACGGCGTCGTCTTCCGTGGCCGCCGTTACGACACCGGCGACCGCGTCGACTACATCAAGGCCATCGTGCAGCTCGCCGCCGACCGCGACGACCTCGGTCCGGCCCTGCGCCCGTGGTTCAAGGAGTTCGCAGCGGGTCTCTGACCCGGCGAGAAGCCATGGATCTGTCGGTTCCGAGGCGGCACGACGAGGTCTCGATCCGTCTCATCCGCAACCGCGATGCGCGGGTGCTCCAGCAGCAGCTGATCGACAACCGCTCGTGGTTGCGCCGGTGGGAGGCGACCAGCCCCGACGGGCCGGTCTCGTTCGACATGCGCCTCGGCATCCGTCGCCTTCTGCAGCAGTACCGTGACGGCCTCGGCGTCCCCTTCGTGATGGCGTGGGACGACGAGGTCGCCGGGCAGCTGAACGTGTGGGGGGTGTCGCGCGGGTCGCTCGCTTCGGCGACGATCGGGTACTGGGTCGCCGAGGAGTACGCGGGGCGCAACATCACCACCGTGAGCGTGGCCATGGCCACCGACGTGTGCTTCACCGAGCTCAACCTGCATCGCGTCGAGATCTGCATCCGGCCCGAGAACCACGCGAGTCTGCGCGTCGTCGAGAAGCTCGGCTTCCGCTACGAGGGACTCCGCCGCCGATACATCCATATCGACGGCGACTGGCGCGACCACTACGCCTTCGCCCTCGTGCGCGAAGAGGTGCCGCACGGTGTGCTCGACCGGTGGACGCGGGGTCAGGTGCCGCCCGATGCGGCGCGTATTCCGCCGTCCGATCGGCTGTGACCGGTTTCGTTCTCTCTTTGCGCGCCTGATCGGCGAAACTCTCGGCACGACACGCGGGAGGATGCCGAGGTGTGATCTCTCGGTGACCTACCGTTGAGCCATGGGTGGGCAGGTACTGAGCGGTGGCGTGATCGTCTTCGTCGCCGTCGCGCTCTGGTTGGTGTACCTCTTGCCGTCGTGGCAGAGCCGGCACCGTTTCACCGCCGCCGAGCGTAACGCGGTGCGTCTGAACCAGGCGCTCCGAGTTCTCGCTGAGACGGCTGAGACCCCGCGTGAGGTGCGCCTCGAGCTCACCACCCGCACCGCCCACCAGCAGCAGAAGCTCGCTCGTCAGGTGCAGGCGCACAAGGCGCAGACCGAGCTGGCCGCCGCGAAAGCCCGCCTCGAGGTGGCGCGCCTCGAGAACGCCCGCGATCTCGACGTCGTGAAAGAGCAGCGCGCCGCCGCCATCGAGCTGGCCCGCGCCGAGCGCGCCGCGGCCGTCGAGGTCGCCCGTGCCGAGCGCGCCGCGGCCCTCGAGACCACGCGCGCCGAACGCGCCGCCGCGGTCGAACGGGCGAACGCCGAGCGCGCCGCCGCCGTCGCGCGCCCCGAACTCCGTCGCGCCCGTGCGCGCCGTCGCTTCCGGCTCTCGGTGACGGTCGTCGCTTTGCTCGGCGCGATCGCGGCCGGTGTCGGAGTGATCCAGGTCGTCGCGGGCGCCGTTCCCGTGCTTCTCGTCGCCGGCGCCGTGGTGGTGCTCGCCTCTCTCGTCCTTCTGCGTCGCGTGTCGGTCGTCGCCGCGCGCACCGGTGTACGTCCCCTCGAGGTCGCCGCCCCGCGCGTCGCGGCCGTGGTGCAAGACGTCGCCCTCGTTCCCGAACCGCGCCCCACCTGGACCCCGCGTGAGCTTCCGCGTCCGCTGGTCGCCTCGGTCGGCTCTCGTGCCGCCGCGGTGGTCGACGAGCAGATCGCCCGCGAGGCGCTGCGCGCCGCCGCTCGCGAAGAAGCAGCTCGCGAGATCGCCGCGCAGCAGGCGCCCACCCCGATCGAGACGGCGCGCCCCGCGGCCGCCGCGGCTCCGGCTTCGCCCTACGCGTCGATGGGATACGTGGACGACAGCGAGATCGAGGACCACGTGCGTCAGCTGCTCGAGCGGCGCGCGGTCGGCGCCTGAGCTCACCCCTCCCGTAAGGGAGAGCCGGCGGTATGCCCGAGTCGGAATGCGGCGTCGGAGACCCGAGCGGAGAGTGCGCTCGGGTTCGAGGCACGCCGCTCTGCGTGATAGTGTTGTCGAGGTTTCCGGGCCTGTGGCGCAGTTGGTAGCGCGCCTCGTTCGCATCGAGGAGGTCAGGGGTTCGAATCCCCTCAGGTCCACCGAGAAGACGGCCGATCGAACATGAGAACTCATGTCCGATCGGCCGTCTTGTTTCTGTATGCGCCCTCGCCTGTAGAGGAGTTCGCTCGAATCGTGCGTCGTGCGCGAAAACGCGCCCGCACTGCTGCCGCGACCTCTTCGCGGCTGCGGTGCGGGTTCTCGTTTCAGGCGGTGAGAGCTTCGGCGACTTTCGCCGTGTCCACGAACTGTTCGAAACGCACGATCAGTCCACCGCGCACCACGAAGTGATGAGCGACACGCACGTCGAGGTCTTTGCCCGTGGCCTTGTTGGTGGCGGTGTAACGAGCCAGCACGACGACGTTCTCACCGTCGACGACGTAGGTGTCGTCGTGGGCGGCCCAGCCGTCCCAGTCCCGGCCGAGGATCTCCATCACGTTCGAGGTGACGCCCTCGGGGGTGCGGTAGGTTCCGGCGAGCGGGAACCCCGCCATCTCGGTCCACTCGACGTCGGGGGCCATCGTGGCGCGCAGCGCCGTGAGGTCGCCCGCCGCCGACGCGAGATACTGACGACGCACGACGTCGCGAGGCGCCGGCGAGGTGTCGAAATCGGATTCGGTGTTCAGCCCCATGTCATTTCACCCTTCGCAACCGTCGGCCCGATCTGAGCTGCGATCAGCATGCCCGAGTCAGGGTAGTGCTCGACGAGCGCCGCGGTGACCGCCGCTCCGTCCGGAGACTGTGCGACGAGGCGTTCGAACGTCGCGAGGTAGTCACGCGTGTACTCGATCGCGGTGATGTCGTTCGGCGTCTCGGGGAGCCGGTGGCCGGCGACGACGACCGCCGGATCGAGGGCCTTCATCTCGTCGAGGAGCGAGACCCAGGCGCCGCGAAGCTCGGGGGTGGCGGTGTCGGCTGTCCAGACGTGCTCCTGCTGGAACACCAGGACACCGCCGACGATGGTGCGGCTCTCCGCATGCCACAGGTAGTGCCGGTCGGGGAGCAGGGCGGATCCGCCACGCAGCTCGAGGCGCTGACCCTCGATGTCGATGCCATCGACGGCGAGCGGGGTGAGGGGCGTCAGACGCGTGGGGAGGTTCGCGCCGAGTGCCGCCCACGCGCCGAGCTTGCCCTCGAAGGACGCCCGGATGTGCTCGATCACGATCGGGGTCGCCACCAGCTCGGCATCCGGGAAGGCGTCAGCGATGATCTCCAGACCGAAGGAGAAGTCGGGGTCGGCGTGGCTGACGAACACCGTCGTGAGCTTCTTGCCGGAGTCGAGGATGGCGGCGACGAGGCGGTGGCCGTCCGCCAACGTGAATCCGGCATCGATCAGAACGGCTTCGGTCTCGCCCGTGACGAGCACAGCGGACTTGTTCTTCGACCCGACCGGGAAGTCCAGATCGAGTACCTCGAAAGTGAGTGACATGGCAGCGAATGATCCTTCCTGAGGGAGGCCCGGAGGCATCCGGGTCGTGCACACGTGTGTGATGCACGATCAGGACAACAAAAGCTGACTGCTCAGCTATTCCCGCACCCTCGGTCCGGATCCGACGTCACGGCATCGGAGGCAGAGCCCGCGCAGCGTTGACGCTGAGGGTGCGGAGGGAACGGGCGAAGATCGCCGCGTCGTCGGCGCCGAGGACGTCGACGATATGCCGCTCGATGTTGCGGGTATGGAGCGCGCTCGCTCGCAGCAAGAGGTCGCGTCCCGCGTCTGTCAGCGTGATCAGCTGCACGCGTGCGTCCGTCTCCGACGGGGTACGGGCGACGAGTCCTTGGTCCACCCCACGCTGGACGAGGCGGGTTGCGCCGCCGGAGGTCAGAACCCTGCCCTGGGCGATGTCACGCACCGGAAGACCGCCGTCCCCACTGCGCCCCACCATGAGCAGGAGTTCGAACAGGGTGTGGCTGAGACCCGTGTGGGATTCGAGATCGCGACCCAGGATGTACTCGAGTCGGTTCGCCGCACCTATCAGCCGGCCGAAGATCAGGATTCGCGGATCGTTGGCCGCTTCCTGCGGGGTGTGGAACATGTGGTCGGCGGTCACCCCCTGATGATATGGCGGTCCCGCAATTCAGCGCCCTCCGACGCCCGTCGACCGGCCCTCGGACACGTGCGGCACCGGGTATCGCCGCGTCGGTTCACGCCCCCTGATACGTCCGCAGCTGCGCGAGCAGCGCCGGAGCGCCCGCGTCGAAACGACGCCCGCCCACCACGATGCCGATCGCGAACACGACGACTCCGAGCACGGGCCCGACCGCGAGGGCGATCCATCCGGCCACGGCCGAACCGCCGAACGCGGCGATCAGCGCGGGGATGACGGCGGGCAACGACAGGACGGCGACGAGCACCCAGCACGCGAAGAACGTCAGGAACATCGCGAACGACGAACCCGGCACGCGTTTGAACGGCGAATCGCCGGGCGCCGGCGTCGGGATGACGAGGAACGCCGAGCTCACGGCGCTCACCCCGAGCCCCACCAGGGTGAGGCCGAGAGAGGCGCCGAGCACGGCCGGGAGCAGGTCCCAGCGCGCGGCGATGCCGAGGGTGACGAGGTCGGCGAGGACGACCAGGGGAACGCTGACGGTCGCCGCGCCGAGCATGCGTCCGAGGCGGTCGTCGCGTCCCCGGATGCCGGTCTGCATGACCGTGGCGAAGGCGGTGCCGTCGTACGAGACATCGGTGTACGCGAGGATCCCAGCGAAGAAGCCCACGAGCAGCCCCGACAGGGCGAAGAACGGCGACGACAGGTTCCACTGCGAGTAGAGCAGGATGAGCACCGGCGCGAACGGGATCAACAGCAGCTGCTTGATGTAGCGCATGTCCCGCGTCCACGACGTGAGGGAGCGCGCCCAGGTCGCGCCGACGGGACTCGACGGCATGACGCCGAACCAGCCGAGCGAGCCCGAGCGCCGGCGAGCCGCGGAGCGGGCCGGGGGAGCGACGACCGAGGCCGCCAGACTGCGGTTCCACAGCAGCCAGAGCACGCACAGCGTGGCGGCGGCGATCACGAACCTCACCACCGCGGGAAGCCACGCGCCGGCGGCGAGGTCGCCCGGAACGGCCCAGGCTGCACCGATCGGCGTCCACGCGACACCGTCGACGATCGACTGCACCTGCATGCCCTGGTCGGTCGCTGCGCGGACGCCGTTGAGGATGCCGACCAGCAGGGGGCTGGCGAAGATGAGCACCGCGAAGCCGATGAGGCCGATGAGCTCGCGCGTGCGTCGTCCGCCGCCGAGGCCACCGGCCAGGGCCGCGACCGCCCGCGAGGCGACCACGCAGATGAGCACGCCCAGGGGCACGCAGACGAGCGCGGCGATCGCCGCGACGGGCTCGCGCAGCCACACGAGGAAGGTCAACAGGGCGCCGAGGCTCGTGGCGATCCCGGGAACGCCGGTGAGCCCGCCGGCGGTGATGGCCACCATCATCTGCCGCGTCGTCATGGGGAACGGTGCGAGCTTGGCGGGGTCGAGGGTGGTGTCGATCCCCGCAGCGAACACCGGGCCGATCACCCATCCGAGCGTCAGCACGGCGCCGCCGGCCGTGACCGCCGCTCGCGCGACGTCGAAGTCGAGGGTGCCGATGAAGAAGAGGCCGACCCCGGCCAGCAGCAGCATCCAGAGGGCGCCGAGGACACCGAAGATGAAGCCGACCAGCTGCATGGGGCTCCGCGTGAGGGTGTTGCCCAGCACGCGGAACCGGATCCTCAGGACTGTCGCAACCACTGGGGCCCCTCCGCGTGGTGGCGTCCGCCGACGAGGTCGACGAAGCGGTCCTGCAGGGTCGCGCCCGCGCGCACCTCGTCGACGGTCCCGGATGCCAGCAGCCGGCCCTGCGCGATGACGGCGACGTGGTCGCACATGCGCTGCACGAGGTCCATCGAGTGGCTCGACACGATGACCGTGCCGCCCGACGCGGTGTAGCCGCGCAGGATGTCCTCGATGTTCGCGGCCGAGACCGGGTCGACCGACTCGAAGGGCTCGTCGAGCACGAGCAGGCGGGGCGCGTGCACGAGGGCGCACGCGAGGGCGACCTTCTTGGTCATGCCGGCGGAGTAGTCGACGACGGGAGTGCCGGCCGCCTCGCCCAGGTCCATGATGCGCAGCAGATCGGCGGTGCGCGCGGCGACCTCGTCGCGCGCGAGGCCGAACATCATGCCCGTGTAGGTGACCAACTGCTCGCCGGTGAGGCGGTCGAAAAGGCGGACGCCGTCGGCGAGGTTGCCGATGAGCTTCTTGGCCTCGACCGGCTGCGCCCAGACGTCGACGCCGTGGATGCGCGCGACGCCCGCATCGGGGCGCAGCAGACCCGTCGCCATCGACAGGGTCGTGGTCTTTCCCGCGCCGTTCGGTCCGACGAGGCCGTAGAACGACCCCGCGGGCACGGTGAGGTCGAGCCCCGCGACGGCCGTCTTCTCGCCGAACCGCTTCATCAGACCGGTGAGGTCCATGGCGGGCAGCGAGTCGGTCGACGTCGGCGGTGCGACGGCGTCGGGGAGGGCGGACGGCGGCGGTACGTCACGGGGAATGTCGGTCACCCTCCGAACCTATCGGCGGGCCCGGTCCGACCGCAGCATTCGGTTCGACCGTGCGTTCAGTAGCGGATCGCGTCGATCACCCGCACCCGCACCGCCACCAGCGCGGGCAGCAGCCCCGCGAGGGCCCCCACGGCGGTGGCGGCGATGAGGCCGGTGATCGCGGCATCCACGGGGAACGGCGGGAAATCGCTGACCATGCCTTGTCCGATGAGATCGCGCATCGCGGGGGACTGCACGGCGATGATCGACACCGCGACCCCCACGGCGCCGGCGACCACGGTGGCGACGACGCTCTCCATCATGACCGCGAAGAACACGCGACCGGCCGTCGCACCGAAGCTGCGTCGGATGCCGATCTCGCGCACGCGCTGCTTCACCGTCACGAGCGCGATGTTCACCAGACCCAGGGCGCCGAGCAGCAGCACGAGCACCGCGATGCCGATGACCACCATCTTGGTCACGAGGAACGGATCGTCACCGTACTGCGCCCAGTCCTGACGGTTGGCGTTGACCTCGACTCCCTCGCCGAGGGAGCCCGCGAGGTCGCGCTTGATGAGGGTCGTCAGCTGGTCGGCGAGCTCCGGGGGGATCCACATCTCGTACTGCGTCTGCGGGGCTCCGCCGCCGTACGGATCGACGGCGACGGCCGACGATCCGCGCTCCCCGGTCGCGGCGTCCTGCATCGCCTGCAGTTGCCCGGCGAGCATGAACATCGAGGGCTCCACCTCGTAGTCCGCCGCCGGGGTGACGCCGACGACGACGGCGGTCACCCCGCCCGCGGGAATCCCGGATGCGGCGTTCGGCACGCCTTGACCGCCCAGAGCCACGAGGGGGTGGCTCTCGAGGGGCGGGCGTCCCATGCGGTCCCAGAAGACCTCGTTGACGATGAGCTGCGGGGCCAGCTGTGCGGCATCCGCCGACGTGAACCACTCGCCCTCGAGCATGCGCACGCGGTGCATCTCGCCGTAGGGCTGATCGACGGCCTGCGTCGCGACCTGCGCGGCACCGGTCGAGAAGGGCACGAGCTGCTGGATGCTCTGCACGCGGCTGGCGTACGACACCTGGTAGCGGTCGACGACCTCCGACCAGGCGGTGTCCATCGCCGCCGCGTCGAGGGCGGACCCGTCGGTGCGATACGCCTGGACGTACAGGGTGGCCGGCCGGCCGCTCGAGCGCTCGCTGAGCTCTTGGTTGGCCTGCTGCACGATGGCGCCGAGGGCGACCACCGTGGTGAGCGAGCAGACGGCGACGGCGACGCCGATGAGCGACAGCAGCACGCGCGTGCGGTGCACCCGCACCTCTTGCCAGGCTTCGAGCAGGGCGCCCACGAGGGCGGTCAGCGCGCGCATCAGGCGTCTTCCCGCTCGGACGCGTCACCGGATGCCGTGGCGACGGGCGGGGCGGAGGGCTCGACGCGGAGGGGCGCATCGGGCGCGAACCCCAGGTCGGCGAGGGCGTCGGCGTCGGTCGGGGCCGCCCCGTCGTCGGCGTGCGCGGCCGCAGGGTCGGCGAGGACGAGGGCCGCGGCGCCCGCACCGGGCGCCATCTCTTTGCGGTCGCGGCGCGTCAGCGGCTCGAGAGTCGGGTCGTCGACGGGGGTGAGGATGCCGCGATCGAGACGGAAGTGCCGACGGGCGCGTCGCGCGATCATCGGGTCGTGCGTGATGACGACCTGCGCGGCGCCCGTCCGGGTGGCGACGTCGTCGATGAGCTCCATCACGCTCTGCCCGGTGTCGAGGTCGAGAGCCCCGGTAGGTTCGTCCGCAAGGATGAGGCGCGGCCCGCGCACGAGCGAGCGTGCGATCGCGACGCGCTGCTGCTCTCCGCCCGACAGGCGGTCGGGCATGCTGTTCAGCCGGTGCTCGAGCCCGACGAGCTCGAGCATCTCGGCGGCGATCCTCTTGCGACGCCAGAAGGTGCGGCCGGTCGAGTACAGCAGCGGCATGGTCACGTTCTCGAGCGCCGTGCGGCCGGGCAGCAGGTTGAACTGCTGGAAGACGAAGCCGATCGCTGCCCCGCGCAGTCGGTCGCGTCGCGCCGCCGATAGAGCGCGGACGGGCTTGTCGTCGAAGGTGATCTCACCGCTGGTGGGCTGGTCGAGCAGACCGAGCAGGTTCAGGAGCGTCGACTTGCCCGACCCGGAGCGACCGACGATCGACACGTGGTCGCCGGGCTCGATGGTCAGATCGACGCCCGACAGGATCGTCAGGGCGGGCTGATCCTGCGGGATCACCGTGCGGGTGACCTCGCGCAGCGCGAGCAGGCTCATCCGGCCGGCGCCGGTTCGCAGAACATCGAGCCGTCGGGGTAGGTGGTACACCCCTCGTTCCCGGCGGCGAGGGCACCGGGCGCGAACTCGAGGATCTCCTCGCCCTCGGCGAGACCCTGGGTGATCTGCACCTGGGTGCCGTCGGTGAGTCCGAGGGCGACGGCGCGTTCTTCGGTGCTGCCATCGGCGGCGCTCACCCAGACCGTACCGCTCTGCGCCGCACCCCGCACGGCGGTCGTGGGCACCAGCAGCACGTTCTCGGCGCGGCCGCCCGCGATGGTCATCTCGGCCGCGAGCCCCGAGAACACCGTCACCTCGCCCGGAACCCCGCAGGTCGCGGTGGTCGAGGCGCCCGAAGCGCCCGTGCCGGCCGCCGCGCCCTCGGTCCCCGACGTCGGGGACTCTCCGCCGCCGCTGCCGGCGAGCGGGGTCGTGATGCGCAGGTTGCCGCACGTGAAGGCGGCGGGACCGCCGGTGATCGTGACGGTGGCCTCGGTGGGGCGGTTGAGCAGCCGGTACTGCTGGGCCGGCTCCAGGGTGCCCGACACCGAGTAGCTCGGCGGCGCGACGTTGCCCGCGACCGCGCCGATCGTGACCTCTTGGCCCGAGATGACGCTGAGGGCGCTGAGGGTGCCGCCGGCGGGCGCCGTGACGTTCTCCCACCGGAAGATGGCCGGCTTGGGCTTGCCCTCGGCATCCACGCTGTCGGCGGGGTCGCGCTCGATCGGCACCTTGACGTCGAAGACGACGTCTCCGGCGTTGACCTGCGCCCCCTGGGCGATGAAGATCTTGTTCACCGTGCCGGCGGCGGTGGACTTCAGCGGCACGGCCGCGTCGGCCGAGACCGTCGCCTTCATGACGACGTCGTTGGTGATCGTGCCGAGGGCGGCCACCACGCGGGGCTCGACGATCGCGCCGGTCGGTTCGGCCGGGGCCGCGTCGGCGGGCCGATCCGGGAAGAACGCCAGCTTCACGAGGGCGACCGCGAGGATCGCCACGAGAAGGATGCGCAGAATCGGAAAGACCCACGTGCGTGCGATCCCCATGAAACCCCCCGGATGTCGGAACCGTCGTCGTCGACGCGATTTCTTTCACCCTAGGGGTGCGCCCGTTTCGTCGATGTATGGCCCCGACGGGGTGAACGACGGATGCCACGACCCCGGCCGTGCACGGACGGCGGGTCGTGGCATCCGCTGTCGCGAGGGGATTACTCCTTCGGCGGCGAGACCACGCGGGGCTTCGACGGGTCGAGGGGAGCGCCCGTCGCCAGGCGCGAATGACGGCGCGAGTACGCGAAGTAGATCGCGAACCCGATGGCCAGCCAGATGAGGAAGCGCAGCCAGGTCTCGACCGAGAGGTTGAGCATGAGGTACGTGCAGATGAGCGCCGAGAGGATCGGGAGCACGGGGTTGAACGGCACGCGGAAACCGCGCTTGAGGTCGGGACGGTTGCGGCGCAGCACGATGACGCCGACCGACACGAGCACGAACGCCGACAGGGTGCCGATGTTCACCATCTCTTCGAGGACGCCGATGGGAGTGAACCCGGCGACCACCGCGACGATGGCCGTGACGATGACGGAAATCACCCACGGCGTACGGAAGCGGGGGTGAACCTTCGCCAGTTTGCCGGGCAGCAGACGGTCGCGCGACATCGCGAAGATGATGCGGGTCGCGCCGATCATCAGCGTCAGCACCACGGTGGTGAGGCCCGCGACGGCTCCCGCAGCGATCACGGTGGCCATCCACGTCTGTCCGTGGAACGCGAAGGCGTTGGCCAGGGCCGCTGCCGGGTTGAGCTGGTCGTAGGGCACCATGCCGGTGACGACGATCGCGACGGCGCAGTAGAGGATCGTGCAGATCACCAGCGACGCGATGATGCCGATCGGCAGGTCGCGCTGGGGCCGCTTGGTCTCTTCGGCGGTGGTGGCGACGACGTCGAAGCCGATGTAGGCGAAGAACACCAGGGCCGCACCCGCCAAGATGCCGCCGACGCCGAACGTGGCGGGCTCCAGACCCGACAGGAACTGCAGCAGCGGCTGCGTGAGGCCCGACGCCGACTCGGTCGGGACCGATTCCGGGACGAAGGGGCTGTAGTTGGCGGGGTTGATGAACATGATGCCCGCGATGATCACGAACAGCACGATGAACAGCTTGACCGCGACCAGCACCATGTTGACGCGGAGCGACTCCTTGATGCCGAGGGTCATCAGACCGCCCAAGACGATGACGAGCAGGATCGCGGGCAGGTCGACGACACCGCCGTACGAGAGCTCCGCCGGCAGCGTGATGCCGATCTGCTGCAGGAAGGTGCCGAGGTAGGCGCTCCAGCCCTGCGCGACGACGCTCGCTCCGAGGAACATCTCGAGGATGAGGTCCCAGCCGATGATCCAGGCGAACAGCTCGCCCAGCGAGGCGTACGAGAAGGTGTAGGCCGATCCCGAGACCGGCACCGTCGAGGCGAACTCGGCGTAGCACATGGCCGCCAGGCCGCACGCGATCGCGGCGACGATGAAGCTGATGACCACGGCGGGGCCGGCGACGTCGTGCGCGACGCGACCGGTGAGGGTGAAGATGCCGGCACCGATCACGACGCCCACGCCGAACACGGTGAGGTCGACCGCGGTCAGGGATTTCTTCAGCCGGAACTCGGGCTCGTCGGTATCGGCGATGGACTGCTCCACCGATTTCGTACGGAAAAGGCTCACGCGGTGCTTCCTCTGTCTCGGGTGGTGCTCGGGGAGCGAACACCACCCACGGAGAGTAGTACCGTCTTCGCCGTTGCGCCTAGCGTCCCCGCGGGAACGCCGGAGGGTGTAGCACGTCGCGCGCGCGGTGAGGAATACAGGGAATGCGGGTGTAAAGTTTTTCGTATTATGGCTCTCAAGCACATCACGCACCTCGTCGACGATCTCGACGGTTCCGTCCTCGAAGAAGGACAGGGAAAGCAGATCACTTTCTCTCTCGAAGGTCGTACGTACGAAATCGACCTCTCCGACCGAAATGCCGACAAGTTCTATTCGGCGATCGCTCCTTTCGTCGACGCCGCGCGTTCGGCATCGCGAGGCGCGTCGACCACGCGTCGCACGCGTCCGGCCCGCCGCGCGAACGACGTCGATCTCGGTGCCGTTCGTGAATGGGCGCGCGCGAACGGACACACCGTGAGCGACCGCGGCCGTGTTCCCGCGACGGTTCTCGACGCCTACACGGAAGCCCATTCCTGAATTGACATCGGCCGGATCCGCCTCGAGGACGGCGCCGATCGCGTCGACGTCGGTCACGCAATTCGCCGTTCTCGATGCGCTTCTGGGCGGCGTCTATTCGTCGGGCATCGCCGTTCCCGACGTGCGCCTTCTCGGCGACACCGGGATCGGCTGCTGCGAAGGCCTCGGCGGTGAGGTCGTCGTTCTCGACGGACAGCTCTTCGAGTGCACGACCGACGGCCCGCCCCGGCTGATGGACGACAGTGAGGTGCTGCCGTTCGTCGACGTCTGCACCCTGGCGGACGCGGCGACCGCGGAGGTCGAGGGCCTCGATCTCGACGGGATCGGCGACGCGGTCGACGCACGGCTCGCGAGCCGCAATCTGTTCCACGTCGTTCGCCTCGACGGAGTCGTCTCCCGCGTGAAGACGCGCGTCACGCGGCGGCAGGAGGCGCCCTTCCGGCCGCTCGCCGAGGTGGCGGCGGAGCAGATCGAGACCGTGACCGTCGACCGCGCCGGCTCGCTCGTGGGCTTCTGGATGCCCCGCATTTATCAGGGCATCACGGTGGCGGGTCTGCACCTGCATTTCCTCAGCGACGACCGGCTCGTCGGCGGCCACGTTCTCGAGGTTCAGCTGGATTCGGCCCGTCTGCGCGTGGCCGCGTTCGCCCGATTCACGTTGCAGTTGCCGCAGGATGCGCAATTCCTCGGTACCGAGCTGACGCACGACGACGACCATCGCATCGTGGCCGTCGAGGGTGGTCCGCTCACTTCATCGACCCGATGAAAGCGGATGATTCGGCGGGTGAATCTGCAATAGCAGACACCGGATCACCCGGGAATCCCGACTTAGGATGACGGCATGGCTAAAAAGCAGATCACCCAGTTGATCGACGATCTCGACGGCACGGTTCTCGACGACGGGGACACGGTTCGTTTCTCCCTCGACGGCCGGGCTTACGAACTCGACCTTTCCGCTGAAAACGCACAGACCCTCCGTGACGCTTTTGCGCCTTTCATCGCCGCGGGTCGTTCCGTCGGGTCGCCGTCGCCGAGTGGCCGCCGTGTTACCCGCGGACGGGCGACATCGTCACGGGATCTCGTCGACGTGCGCACCTGGGCCGCAAAGAACGGCCACGACATCAATGCGCGCGGGCGCATCTCGACGACAATTCTCGAGGCCTACGACGCCGCGCACTGACCTTTTCCGAAAAGAATCCGGATGCCGCGAGACCGCGGCATCCGGATTCTTTTTCGTTCACACCGGAGCTGCGGCGCCCGCTCCGACGGAAAGTCGTTCGGCGGCCAGACCCTCGGCGGCGGCCAGAGGGGTCACCCGGCGGGTCTCGGCCTCGTCGAAGACGCGGCGGAGGGTATCGCCGATGCCGGCGACGCGCCCCATGATCTCGTCGAGGGTGCCGCGTCGCTTGGCCACGAGGTCGAGGTAGATCACGCCGCCCGCGTTCACGACGAAGTCGGGGGCGTAGAGGATCCCGCGGCGGGACAACCGCTCCGCCCCCGCGCGCTCGGCGAGCGGGTTGTTCGCCGGACCGCACACCGCGCGCGCGTCGAGCGCGTCGATGACGTCGTCGGTGAGCACTCCACCGATGCCGGCCGGCACGAACACGTCGGCCGGAACCAGGTGCGCCTCGCCCGGCTCGACCCAGGCGGCACCGAGCTCGGCTGCCCGGGCGCGCTTGGCGGGATCGACGTCGGTGACGGTCAGGGCGGCGTGCTCCGACGCCAGGCGTTGGGCCAGTCGGCCGCCGACCTGGCCGAGGCCGGCGATCGTGATGCGGCGTCCCGCGACGTCGCCGGTGCCCACCGCACGCTCCAGGGTGGCGACGAGCGAGGCGTAGACACCCGAGCTCGTGGGGCCGGCGGGCTCGCCGGAGCCTCCGACGGAGTCGGGGAGACCCACCACGTGCGCGGTGCGCTCGCTGACGGTGAGCATGTCTTCGGTCGTGGATCCCACGTCTTCGGCGGTGCGGTACAGCCCGTCGAAGCTCTCGACGGCGTCACCCAGGTCGAGGAAGGCGGCACGGCGCCGGTCGGTGTCGAGCACCGTCCCCTCGGGAAGGCCGATCACCGACTTACCCCCGCCGGCGTCGAGACCGGCGGCCGCGTTCTTCAGCGTCATGGCGGCGGACAGGCGCAGCGCGTCGCCGACCGCGTCGGTCCACGACGGGTAGGTCCACAGTCGCGCGCCGCCGAGGGCGGAGCCGAGAACCGAGGAGTGCAGGGCGACGGCGACGAGCAGACCGCTGCGCCGCCCCGTGATCACCTCCACGCGTTCGTGCGTGAAATCGGGCAGGGGGAGGGCGTGGGTCATCGCGTTCCTTGTCGTCGACCGCCTTGTGGGCGGTACTCAGCGGGTGCCGCGGCGTTGCGGCATCCACCCTCCATTGTGACCCGGGGCCGCGCCGTGCGCGAGTGCGCCGTGCGGCGGATGCCGAAAGCACGCGATCGGCGCGAGAGCACCCGCGAGGAGGTGCGACCTCGCGCGGACCATGTGCTCTCGCGGGGGAGCGAGGGGGAGCACCTAGGCTGACGCCATGAATCACGCCCTTCCCGCTCGCAGCCGTCTCGTCGCCGCCTCGCTCGAGGCCGCGGGCATCGAGGGGGCGATCATCGTGCTTCCGGATGCCGCCTCGACGGCCGCGCTCGCGGCGGCCGCGCTCGACATCGAGGTGGGGGCGATCGCCAACAGCCTCGTGTTCTGGAGCGACGACGAGCCGCTGCTGGTGATGACGAGCGGCGCGCACCGCGTGGACACGACGGCGCTGGCGGAGCGGCTCGGGCGCGGGAGCATCCGCCGGGCGACGCCCGATCAGGTGCTCGCGGCCACGGGGCAGCCCATCGGGGGCGTCGCGCCGACCGGGCACCCGGCCCCGCTCACGACGATCATCGACGAAGCGCTCGCGGAGTTCGCCGAGATCTGGGCGGCGGGCGGCACCCCGCACACGGTGTTCCCCCTGACGTTCGACGAGCTGGTCCGACTCACCGGCGGCACGGTGACGCGGGTCGACTGAGAGCGTCGGGCCGCGCGACGTGTCGGAAGGCCGGGCGACGGCGGTCGGGGGAGGCCGCCGCCGCCCGGCGGCTAGGCCCCGGACGAAGTCGTGAGCGCGGTCAGACACACCACCGCGGCGGCGGCCGACCAGGCCTGGGGGCGGCACGCGGCGGGGTACGGCGTCGGCACCGACGAATGGGTGCGCGGATCGCCGGAGTGCAGTTCGGGCACGCGGTAGGCGAAGCCCTCGGCCGCATCGAGCAGCCCTCCGACGACCGCCCGCGCGTCGGCGTGGAGCCCGGCGCGCAGCATGCCGTGGGCGGCGATCGCGGTGTCGTGCACCCACACGCTGCCCCCGTGGTACGACAGCGGCCAGTAGCCCGCGGCCGCGGTCGACATCGTGCGGACGCCGTACCCGCTCGACATGCTCTCGCCGCGGAGCAGCCCCGCGACGTGCGCCTCATCGTCGGGTGAGAGGATGCCGGTCCCCAGCAGATGCCCGATGTTGCTGGTGAGGGTGTCGACGGGCTTCTTGTCGCGGTCGAGCGCGACGGCGGGGTACCGGCCCTCGGGAGTCTCGACCCAGTAGCTCTCGGCGAACCGCGCCTTCAGATCGGCCGCCCATCCGCGCCAGAACGCCGCCTCGCTGGCATCCGACTCGCTCCCGAGCGTGTCGAGCAGGTCGGCACCGGCGAGAGCCGCCTCGTAGGCATAGGCCTGCACCTCGCAGAGCGCGATCGGCCCCTCGGCGAGTCGCCCGTCGCGCCACTGGATCGAGTCGCCGGAGTCCTTCCACCCCTGGTTCGACAGGCCCGTGCCCAGGCGGTCGATGTAGTCGAGGAAGCCGTCGCCGTCGCTGTCGCCGCTGTCGCGGATCCAGCCGAGCGCGGCGCGCAGCGTGGGGAGCAGCTCCCGCACCTCGGCGTCGGGCATGCCGGCGCGCCAGGTGTCGGCGAGAAGGCAGATCCACAGGGGCGTGGAGTCGACGCTGCCGTAGTACTTCGGCGGCAGCACGATGCCCTCGCCGGGCATCTCGAGCGCCGAGGCGCGCAGCTCGTGCAGGATCTTGCCCGGCTCCTGCGCGGTCGACGCGTCGTCGTCGGCGCCCTGCAGCCGCGCGAGCACGCGCAGCGTGGATTCCGCGATCGCCCTGTCCAGCGGCAGAGTCAGACGCGCGGCCCAGATCGAGTCGCGGCCGAAGAGCGTGAAGAACCACGGCGCTCCGGCGGCGAAGAACTCGTCGTCGGGGTGCTCGGGCAGCACGAGACGCAGGGCGTCGAGGTCGTCGAGCGCGGTGTGCAGCCACCGTCCGAGCCGCGGGTCGGTGGTCGTCTGCGCGACGGCGGCGGCGTTCCACCGCGCGGGCGCCGCGGCCGAGCCGACGACGAGGGTGTCGTCGCGCAGGGTGAGGGTCCACGCGACCTCGACCGATCCGAGAGCGGGGATCTCGACGTCCCAGCGGGCGGTGAGCTCGCCGGCCCCGGATGCCACGCGCGCCCCCGGCGCGATCAGCTCGAGTCCCTGCGGACCGGCGTCGACGATCGCGCGATCACCGGCGAGCTCGATGTCGGCGGGACGCGGGTGCGCGTGGCCCGACTTCACCTCGTGCAGTTGCGCGAACTCGGGACGGAGCGCGAGGTGCAGGGTCGTCACGACGGGGTGATCGACGCGCGAGCGCACGGTCCAGGTTTCGCTGAGGTGCCCGTCGGACACCCGGCGATCGCGCAGCAGTCGCACCTTGGGGTCGGGGGTCGCGTCGTCGAGCGCGCGCAGCAGACCGCCGAACACGATGCGTGACGCGCCGTCGGGAGCCGTCGAGATCCACTCGACGGGGGAGTCGTCGCAGCTCGCGGTCAGCGACCGCACGTGCCGCACGTCACCGTGGTAGACCCCGTGCACGGGGGCGGAGCCCATGTCGCCGGTCGAATCGGACCACACCTGCGTGGGAGCGCGGAGGGCGATGACGGCATCGTTCAACAGGGGCTGCACGGGAGTCGGGGTGGCCGTCGTCCCGGACACGCGCGAGGCGGGCGAGGTGGTGGGGGCGGTGGTCATTCTTTGACGGCTCCTTCACTGGCGTTCATGATGCGGCGCTGGAAGACGAAGAACACCACGGCGACGGGGATCGTCATGATGGCCGCGGCCGCGAGTTTGAGGGGGAACTGGCTGCCCTGGCTGAGCTGACCGCTCGCGAGGGCGGCGACGCCCTTGGTGAGGGTGGTCAGCTCGGGGGACTGGGTCGAGACGACGAAGTGGCTCAGCTCGTTCCACGATCCCTGGAACGACAGGATGACGATCGTGATGAGCGCGGGGCGCGCCATGGGAAGCACGACCGACCAGAAGATGCGGAAGGTCCCGGCGCCGTCGACGCGCGCCTGCTCCTCGACGGACGGGGGGATCGACTCGAAGAAGTTCTTCATGATGAACACGCCCGCGGCATCCACGAGCAGCGGGAGGATCATGCCGGCGTACGAGTCGTAGATGCCGAGTTGGTTGATCACGAGGAATTTCGGGATCAGCAGCACCACCGTGGGCACCGCCATGACCCCGACGAGTCCGGCGAACACGAGCCCGCGTCCGCGGAACTGCAGGCGGGCGAGCGCGTATCCGGCCAGGGAGTTGAAGAACACGCGGCCCAGGGTGACGAAGACGGTCACGATGGCGGAGTTGCCGAACCACACGGGGAAGTCGGAGTTCAGGAACAGGCGCTCGTACGCCGCCCACGTGAACGGCTGCGGCGCGAGCGAGATCGGATCGGCTGCCGCCGCGGCATCCGTCTTGAACGAGGTCGCCACCTGCACCAGGAACGGATAGATGTAGATGACGGCGAGCACGATGAGCAGGACGTAGAGGCCGATCTGCCAGCGCAGGGCCTTGCCCGACAGGCGGTGCCGGCGGGGACGCCGGGGCCCCTCGATCCGCTGCTCCGCGAGGACGGTGGTCGCGGGGGATGCCGTGGCGGTCATCGCGTGCCTCCCTTGGTGCCGGTGCGTACCTCGTACTGCCGGATGCGGCGCCGCGAGACGGGACGGTCGCGCAGCACGAAGCGCTGCAGGATCGTCAGCGCGACGATGATGACGAACAGCACGAAGGCGATCGCGGCTCCCTGGCCCCACTGCTGCGACAGGAAGGCCGACGAGTAGCTGAGGTACGCGGGTGTGAGCGTCGTCTTGCCCGGGCCTCCCTGCGTGCCGGTGTAGATCTGGTCGAACACCTGCCACGTGCCGATGAGGCCCAGGGTCAGCACTGTGAACAGCACGGGCTTGAGCTGGGGGAGGGTGACGCGCCAGAACCGCTGCCATCCGGTCGCGCCGTCCATCATGGCGGCCTCCTGCACGTCGCCGCCGATGTTCTGCAGACCCGCGATGAACAGGAGCATGAAGGTTCCCGAGGTCGTGAACACGGCCATGACGATGAACGCCGACATCGCCACCGAGGGACCCGCGAGCCAGTCCCACCACGACACCCCGAGCAGGGTGTTGCCGGTGAGGAAGGCGGGGCCACTCGTGATGCCGACGGCGCCGAGAAGGTTGTGCACGACACCGGACGGGTCGCTGAACCAGTTGGGACCGTTGATGCCGAGCCACGACAGCACCTCGTTGACGGCGCCCGAGGCCGAGAAGAGGAACAGCCACAGCACGGTGATGGCCACCGAGCTCGTGACCGAGGGAAAGTAGAAGGCGGTGCGGAACAGCCCGCGACCGCGCAGGACCGCGCGGTTGACCAGCACGGCGAGGAAGAGCGAGAGCGCGGTCTGCAGGGGCACGACCAGCAGTACGTACCAGCCATTGTTGCGCAGGGCCGTTCCGAAGTCGCGTTCGGCCAGACCCCCGCCGGTGGTGACGGCGGCGTAGTTGTCGACGCCGACGAAGTTGACGTTCGACGAGAAGGGGCTGCCGCGCCCGGTCCAGTCCGAGAAGCTCACCCACAGCGCCATCAGCACGGGAACGAGCAGGAAGACGCCGAGGATGATCAGCACGGGGGCGGTGAACAGCCAGCCGGCGGCGGCCTCGCCGCGCCGGATCCCCGAGGAGGGGGACCCGGCGCGGCGGGACGCGGTGGTGAGAGCACTCATGAGGGGTTCGCGTTTCGTGGGCGCGATTACTTGACGATGGCCTCGAGGTTGGACTGCGCCGTCTGCAGCAGCGCCTGCGGGTCGCCGGTCTTCAGCGACTCGAGCTGGGCGTTGAAGTCGGTGATGACGTCGGCCGCGCCCGCCATGTTCGGCGGGAACTGGGCGTACTCGGCGCCGGCGAGGAACGCCGTCAGCGTCGGGTTCGCGCTCGTCCACGCGTCGGCGGCGGACTGGATCGAGGGCATCGGGCCGAAGGCCTGCGAGAACGCCAGCTGCTGGTCGGTGCCGGTGAGGTACTCCACGAGCGACCGGGCCTGCTCCTGATTGCCGCCGTCGGCGGCCATGCCCCAGCAGTTGGTGAACTGGAGGGTGCCCTTGCCGCCGGGGCCGGCGGGAAGCTCGGCGACGGTGTAGTTCACGTCGGGGTAGTCGGCCGACATCGCGCCGGTGATCCAGTTGCCCTCGATGACCATCGCGGCCTTCTGGGTGCCGAGCGCCTCGCCGCCCCAGCCCGCGCCCACGTCGGACGCGAAGGCGAAGGTGCCGTCGTTCAGGTGCGTCTTGACGTAGGTCAATGCCTCGACGTTCTCGGGGCTGTCGGCCGTGGCCTGCCCGTCGGTGACGAGGCCGCCGCCCGCTTGCGCCATGAAGGCGCCGACGCGCTGGTACTCGGCGCCGAACGCGAGTCCGACGCGGCCGTCGACCGTGAGGCGCTGCGCGACGGATGCCAATTCGTCCCACGTCGTGGGGATGTCGGCATCCGTGAGTCCGGCGGCCGACCACAGATCGGCGTTGATGATCAGCGCGAGCGTCGAGAAGTCCTTGGGTGCGCAGTAAAAGGTGCCGTCGACGGTGAAGTTGTCGACCAGCGAGGGGTAGAAGTCGTCTTTGTTCGCCAGGTCGTCGCCGTAGGCCGCGATCGAGCCGTTGGCGGCGTAGCCCGCGAGGGCCTCGGGCGCGAGGTAGAAGAGGTCGGGCGGGGAACCGGCGGCGAAGCCCTGCGAGAGCTGCTGGGGCAGGTCGTTCGCGGTCTGCACCTCGGCCTCGACGCCGGATTGCTCGCTCCAGGCGGCGACGGCGTCGGTGACGGCCTTCGTCTCGGCGTCGCCCGAGGAGCCGATGAGCAGGCTGAGCTTTCCGCTGCCGGACGCCTGGTTCTCGCCGGGGGTGTCGGAAAAGCCCGAGCCGCAGGCGGTCAGCGCGAGGGCGCCGGTGGCCAGCAGGGCGCCGGCGCCGAGCCAGGTGCGCGCGCGGCCGATGGGAGTGTGCCGTGTCATGTGTCTCTCTCCTTCGATGAGGCATGCGACCCCTCCGCGGTGCTCGGAGGGCCAGAGTTTGAACGTTCAAACTGTGGTGCGACTACGGTAAGGAGGGGGAGCGGCGTCTGTCAAGCGGTTGTCGCGCGGCTTAGGCTGACGGTCTGGACGGCGTCGGTCCGCCCGAATCGACGAGCGAGGGGGTCGCATGACGAAGGCGCCCACTGTCGACGACGTCGCCCGTGTCGCGGGCGTCTCGCGCCAGACCGTCTCGAACGTCGTGAACACCCCCGACATCGTGCGCGAGTCGACGCGGCTCCGCGTCGAGGCCGCGATCGCCGAGCTCGGCTACCGGCCGCACGCCGCGGCCCGGCGTCTGCGCACGCGCCGCAGCTCGACCATCGGCATCCACCTCGATCCCTATGCCGGGGGGATCTCGGGCGTCGTGCTCGACCGTTTCGTGCACGCCCTCACCGAACGGGCGGGAGAGCGCGACATGCGCGTCCTGCTCTACGCCGCGCGCACCCCGGAAGAAGAGATCGCGCGCCTCGGCGACCTGCTCGAAGGTGGCGAGGTCGACGCCGTCGTGGTGACCGGAACGTTCCACGGCGATCCCCGCACCGGGTGGCTGACGGCGCGGAACCTCCCCTTCGTCTCGTTCGGTCGCCCCTGGGGAGAAGACGACGTCGAAGCCCCCGCGCACCTGTGGGTCGACGTCGACGGCGCGGCGGGCACCCGCGCCGCCACGCGACACGCCGTCGAGCACGGAGCGGGACCGGTGGCGTTCCTCGGCTGGCCCCGCGGGTCGGGCACCGGCGACGAACGCGAGCGAGGCTGGCGCGAGGCCGTCGCCGACGCCGGGCGCCAGCCGGTGCGCTGGACGGTCGAGGAGAACGTCGCCGCAGCCCGCGACACCGTCGCCGCGGGACTGGCGGACACCCCCGGCATCGGCGCGATCGTCTGCGCGAGCGACTCCCTGGCGATCGGCGCCCATCTCGCCGCCAGCGTCGCCGGGCGCGACGACCTCGTCATCGTCGGCTTCGACAACACCCCGGCGGTCGAGGCTCTCGGTCTGTCGAGCGTCGAGCAGCTCCCCGAGCGGGTGGCATCCGGAGCCCTCGACCTGCTCATGGGCGAGAACGGCACCATCGTCGCCCCCCGCGCGGCCGTCGCCGGCGCCGCGCACGTGCTGGTGGAGCCGCGGCTCGTCGTGCGCTGAGACGCGGGGCGGGTTCCGCGGCGCGGGTGCCCGGGCTGCGGTGGTGCGGACGCGTCCGCCCGGTCGGCGGCGGTGCGGACGCCCGGCCCGGCCCGCGGCGGCGCCGACGCTCGGACCGTTGAGTGTCCGAGACACGCCGTTCGGGAGGCGCGGGGTGCGGCGTGTCTTGGACACTCGGGAGGGTTTGAGGCGGGCGGGGCGGGGCGGGGCGGCGGGCGGGGCGCGCTTCGGTGGACTATGGAATGACGGGCGCGGACGCCCGGCCCGCGGTAGCGCGGACGCCCGGCTCGTTGAGTGTCCGAGACACGCCGCGCGGGAGGGGCGGGGTGCGGCGTGTCTTGGACACTCGGCAGGGTTTGCGTCGGCCGGGCGGGCGGGACGGCGCGCGGCGGCGTGCCTCGCTTCGCCCGCGCTGCGGCGTGACCGCTGCGGACACGAGCCCGTTGAGTGTCCGAGACACGCCGCAGGGGAGGGGTTGGGTGCGGCGTGTCTTGGACACTCAACAGCGTTTGCGGCGTGCGGTGCGGGACGGCGGGCGGCGGCCGGACTCGCGCGGGCCGGGCCGGGAGGCGGGGCGGCGGGCCTCAGCCGGGGCGGCCGATCCGGCGGGACAGCTCCGCCGCCGTCGCAGAAGCGGCCTCGGCGAGGGCGGTGGCGTCGCGCTCCGCGCCCTCGGCCGGCCAGGTGAGAGCCACGGCAGCGGCGGGCCACCCGGTGTGATCCCGCACGGCCGCGGCCACCGAACGGAACCCGGGGGTGACCTCCCCGTCTTCGCTCGCGAACCCGGCGGCGCGCACGTCGCGCAGCATCTCGCGCAGCGCGCGCGGAGTCGCGGGACCGAGACCGTGCCGCTGCGTGAGGGCCGTGGCATCCGGGAACGACGCCCTCACCTGCTCGCGCGGGAGGGCGGCGAGCATCGCGCGTCCCGTCGCGGTGAGGTGCGCGGGCAGGCGCACCCCGACGTCGGTCACCAGCGCGGGGCGGCGCGGGGCGCGCTCCTCGACGATGTACAGCACGTCGCGCCCGGTGAGCATGGCCAGGTGCGCGCTCTCGCCGACGCGGTCCGACAGGGCGGCGAGCAGCGGGCGCCCGAGGCGGGCGAGCGGCTGCTGCCGGGTGTAGCCGCCGCCGAGTTCGAAGGCCGCGGTGCCGAGCCCCCAGCGCCGGTCGCCGGGCAGGTGCACGACGTACCCGTGCTGCTCGAGGGTGGCGAGCAGGTGGTACATGCTCGATCGGGGGATCCCGAGCGTCGTCGCGATCGTCTGCGCGGCGACCGGCCCGGGCTGGCGCGCGAGCAGCGAGAGGATCCGCAGCGTCTGGTCGGCGGCGGGAACCTGCGGGGCGGGAATGTCTGGCATGACAGACACAGGATGCCAGATCCCCGCCACACGGGGCCCTCGCCGCGATGGAATCAGGGCATGAACTCGAGCGTCACCGTCGGATCCACCCCCCTCGCCCCCCGCGACATCGTCGCCGTCGCCCGCCACGACGCCCGCGTCGAGGTGGCCGCCGAGGCGCTGCGTCGGGTCGCCGACACCCGCTCACTCATCGAGGCGCTCGCCGACGATCCGCAGCCGCACTACGGCATCTCGACGGGCTTCGGCGCCCTCGCGACGACGTTCATCGCCGAGGACCGGCGCGCGCAGCTGCAGGCCAGCCTCATCCGCTCGCACGCCGCCGGCACCGGCGCCGAGGTCGAGCGCGAG
The DNA here is from genome assembly GCF_001424715.1 of Microbacterium sp. Leaf436. Taxonomy (NCBI): domain Bacteria; kingdom Bacillati; phylum Actinomycetota; class Actinomycetes; order Micrococcales; family Microbacteriaceae; genus Microbacterium; species Microbacterium sp. Leaf436. Next base: position 21,097 of record NZ_LMRB01000004.1, on the reverse strand, counting down.
GTCGTGCGCGCCCTGATGCTGCTGCGCCTGCAGACCCTCGCGACAGGGCGCACGGGCGTGCGCCCCGCCGTGGTCGAGACGTACGCGGCGCTGCTGAACGCCGGCATCACCCCGGTGGTGCGCGAGTACGGCTCGCTCGGTTGCTCGGGAGACCTGGCCCCGCTGTCGCACGTGGCGCTCGCGGTCATGGGCGAGGGCGAGGTGCGCGACGGCGAAGGACGCGCCACGACGGCCGCCGAGGCGCTCGCCGCCGCCGGCATCGCCCCGCTCGCCCTGCGCGAGAAAGAGGGGCTCGCCCTCATCAACGGCACCGACGGCATGCTGGGCATGCTGCTGCTCGCCCTGCACGACATCGACATGCTGTTGACGACCGCCGACGTGTCGGCCGCGATCTCGATCGAGTCGCAGTTGGGCACCGACGCCGTCTTCGCCGCCGACCTGATGGCTCTTCGTCCCCAACTCGGTCAGGCCGCGTCGGCGGCGAACCTGCGGGCGTTCCTCGCCGGCTCATCGATCGTCGCGAGCCACCGGGGCCCGCAGTGCACGCGCGTACAGGACGCCTACTCGCTGCGCTGCGCGCCCCAGGTGCACGGCGCCGCCCGCGACACGCTGGCGCACGCGGCGGCCGTCGCCGACCGCGAGCTGCTCTCGGCCGTCGACAACCCGGTCGTCACCGTTGATGGGCGCGTCGAGTCGAACGGCAACTTCCACGGCGCCCCGGTGGCCTACGTGCTGGACTTCCTCGCCATCGCGGTCGCCGACGTGGCATCCATGTCGGAGCGACGCACCGACCGCGCGCTCGACGTGGCCCGCAGCAACGGTCTGCCGCCGTTCCTCGCCGACGAGGTGGGCGTCGACAGCGGACTGATGATCGCGCAGTACGCCGCCGCGGGCATCGTCTCGGAGCTCAAGCGTCTGGCCGTGCCGTCGTCGGTCGATTCGATCCCCTCGAGCGCGATGCAGGAGGACCACGTGTCGATGGGCTGGGCCGGTGCCCGCAAGCTCCGTCGCGCCGTCGACGGGCTCGCCCGTGTGCTTGCCATCGAGGTGATGACCGGATGCCGTGCCCTCGACCTCCGCGCCCCGCTCGCCCCCGCGGCCGCCACCGGCGCCGTGCGCGACCTCGTGCGCACGCGGGTCGCGGGCCCCGGACCCGACCGGTTCGTCTCCCCTGAGATCGAGGCCGTCACCGACCTCGTGCTCTCGGGTGCCGTCGCGGGGGCCGCCCTCGCGCGAATCGAATCAGGTCGCGCCTGACCGATACGACGGCAGGTGCCCCGCGCGAAGGGCGGGTGGGTACGCGGGTGCGGCCGACCGCGGCTTTCAGGGCGTCAGCAGCTCGTACTCGTCGGGCGGGGTGGCATCCACGTCGTCCCAGGTTCCTTCGTGCCAGGTGAACACGGCCACGGCGCACGTGACCATGCGCTCGTCGCGATCAGCCAGGCGCGACACCAGCGCGCTCATGCCCGGGTCGTGGGCCACCACCATGACCTCGTCGACGCCGGCGGCGCGCGCGGCGGCCAGCAGATGGTCGGGGTCGGCGAGGTACAGGTCGGCCTGCTCGACGACGTCGACCTCGAACGCCCGGCCGAAGGCCTCGGCGGTCTGGCGGGCGCGCAGGGCCGTGCTCGACAGCAGCACCTCGGGGCGTACGCCCTGACGCACCACGCGGCGCGCCATGGCCGGCGCGTCCCGGCGCCCCCGGTCGTTGAGCGGGCGGTCGTGGTCGTCGAGGCCCTCGTCGGCCCAGTCCGATTTCGCGTGTCGCGCGAGGATGAGTTGGATCATCGTCTTTCCGCCAATCCGGGCAGGAGTTCGAGGGTGCACGGCGCGGCGAGCCGCACGGTGCGGGCGTGGTCGGTGTCGGCGCTGGCGGCACCGGGGTGTGAGGCGGGGGAGCGTCGTCGCCCCGCGGTGCGGCCGGCGCGTACGGACACGTCGCCGACGCGCGGCCGGAGCGGACCCAGGGACGGAGCGCTCATGCGGCCACGTACACCCATGCTCGGAGGCCGCTCGCCAGGGTGACCGAGGCACGGCGGTACAGCGACACCTCGTACTCGTCGGCCGCGTCGAGCTCCTCGGCGGTCAACGTCAGGACGCGACCGAACACGCGGTCGTGCGCGTCGCCCGTCTGCCGCAGGATCGGGTGCTTGTCGAGGCCCGAGAGCTGCGCGACGCGCTCGTCGTCGATGTCGGTCCACTCGAGGCGGTATCCGGGAAGCGCGTCGGCGTCGCCGCCGACGAGGCGGCCGAACGTGTCGAGCTGCACGTCGGGCAGCTGCAGCGTGCCGTAGGTGAAGAGGAGCTCGAGCCCCGAACCGTCGCTCACGCGCCCCAGGCTACCCACCCGGTGACCCCGACGGGCGGTGCGACGCGATGGCCGTCACGGCACGGTCGTCGGAGCTGTGCGCCGCGCCGCTGGAAGACGGCCGTCGCGGCCCCGCTCCCGGACCTTCGCGCCGGGCCGCCTCGAGTCGACGGCCCTCTCCGCCCCGCCGCCGGAGCCTCACTCCGGGCTGCAGGCAGACAACACGAGACGCTCACGAGCCCCATGCGAGGTGGGCGATCGTGAAGATGGCGAGGCCCGCGAGGGCGCCGACGATCGTGCCGTTCAAGCGGATGTACTGCAGGTCGCGACCGACCATGAGCTCGATCTTCTCGGTCGTCTCTTCGGCGTCCCACCGTTCGACGGTGTCGGTGATGATCGAGGCGATGTCGTGCCGGTAGCGTCCGACGACGAACACGGCGGCGTCGGTCACCCACCCGTCGACCCGTTTCTGCAGGGTCTCGTCGTGCTGCAGGCGGCTCCCGACCTCGGAGAGGGCGGCCGAGGCCCGGCGGCGCAGGGCGCTCTCGGGGTCGGCGAGGGCGCGCAGCAGTCCGCTCTTCGCGGTGTTCCAGGCATCGGCGGCGAGTTGACGCACGCGCGGGCTGTCGAACACCGAGGCCTTGGCTTCTTCGAGGCGCACCATGGTGGCGGGGTCGTGCTGCAGGTTGTCGGCGAGGCGGCGGAGGTAGCCGTCGATCGCCCCGCGAGCCTGGTGCCGCGGGTCGGCGCGCACGGCGTCGACGAACTGCACGGCCTCGCGGTAGACGGTGTCGTCGACGAGTCGCGTGGCCATGCTCGGCACCCACGCCGGCATGCGGCGCGAGACGAGGCCGTCGAAGACCTCGCGGTTGTTGCCGAGCCACACGGCGATGTTGTCGAGAGCGAGGTCGACGGCGCCGTGGTGGGCGCCCGACCCGACGACGCGTTCGAGCCACCCGCCGATCGAGGGGCCCCAGTCGGGCGAGAGCAGGTGCTCGCGGGCGAGGTCTTCGATGAGCGTCTGAACGTCGTCGTCGCTCAGCGCCGCGAGCACGCTGGTCGCGAGCGTCGCGCCCTCGGCGGCGAGGCGGTCGGCGTGCGCGGGCTCGGCGAGCCAGGCTCCCGCGCGGGCGGCGAGCGGCGTGGACTCGAGCTTCGTGCGCACGACGTCGCCCTCGAGGAAGTTGGTCTCGACGAACTCGCCGAGCTGCTTGCCGATCTCGTCCTTGCGTCGGGGGATGATCGCGGTGTGGGGGATCGGAAGGCCCAGCGGATGCCGGAACAGCGCCGTGACGGCGAACCAGTCGGCCAGTGCACCGACCATTCCGCCCTCGGCCGCGGCGCGGACGTACTGCATCCACTCGATTTCGCGCTGCAGCGAGAACGAGATCGCGAAGATGACCGCCATGCCCAGCAGCGCGCCGAGGGCGACGCCCTTCATCACACGCAGGGCGCGGCGGCGTTCCTGGTCGGCCGGGCTGAGCAGGGTCGACGGGGTGCGGGCCATCACGCGGTCACCGGCCCGAGCCAGGCCGAGGCGGCGGTGGAGTGCGCCGATTCGGGATCGGAGGGATGGAACATGCCGGCGAGGACGTCTCGGTAGAGGCGGCTCAGCTCGGTGCGCGAGAAGTACGCCGATCCGCCGGCGACGAGGACCGCATCGTCGACGACCGACTTGGCCATGGTGACGGCGCGGTGCTTGACGCCGGCCAGCAGCGAGAACCACCGGGAGCCGTGGTCGACCACCGCGTCGACGTCGGCGCTCAGGGCGGCGAGCTGCGGGGGCAGCGCCTCGTAGGCGATCGCCATTCCGGCGACGCGTCGACGGATGTCGGGGTCGTTCGCGTACGTCGTGCCCGTCTTCTTCGACCGCTTCGACGTCGCCGCCTCGACCGCGAGGTCGAGTGCGCGTCGGGCGATACCCGTGTAGACCGACGCGAGCAGGATCTCGAAGACGGCGAAGATGCCGAAGACGAGGGCGTCGGGCTGCGGTCCGGGATCGATGCGCCGCACGACGCGGTCGGCCGAGGCGCGGGCGTGGCGCAGGTCGGTGGTGCGGCTCTGCGTTCCGCGCATGCCGAGGGTGTCCCAGTCGTCGCGGGTGACGACGGCCTCGTCACGGTCGAGGAAGGCGAACACCATCTTCGGCGCGTCGGGCGACGTGGTGTCGAGCCCGTGGACGCCCAGATGGGTCCACACCGGCGAGAGCGAGGTGAAGATCTTCGTGCCGGTGAAGGCGTACCCACCGTCACCGTCGGGGACGGCGTCGGTGTCGCTGCCGAAGAGCACCAGGTCGTTGCCGGCCTCGCTGATGCCGAAAGCGAACACCTCGCCCGCGGCGGCCCCGCGCTGGACGAACTCGAGGTCGTCGATCCCACGATCGCGCAGCACCTTCGCCACCCCGGTCCACACCAGATGCATGTTGATCGCGAGCGCGGTCGCCGGGGCGGCCCCCGCCAGGCGCTGCTGCAGCACCGACGCGTCGGCCAGGGTCAGTCCCGCACCGCCGAGCTCCGCCGGTACCAGGATGCCGAGATACCCGGCGGCGCGCAGCTCGTCGAGGTCGTCGTGCGGAAAGGTGTTGTCGCGGTCGTGCACCACGGCCCGCTCGCGGATGCGCGCGAGGAGGTCATCGGGCAGGTACTGCGCCGGATCGAACGGGGTCATGGCATCCATTCTGCTCGGGTGCGCCGACATCGCGGGCGGGGTGGCAGCGGGTGCCGAAAGCTGCAGCACGATCCGACGCCGCTCCGGCCGTCGTCGCCGGGGGGTGTCACGCCAGCGCGGCGAGGAGGGCGCCGATCGCGGCCTCGGGGCGATCACGGTGAGGTGAGTGCCCCGCCCCCGCGACGACCTCGAGGGTGATGACGGGGTTCTGCAGGACCTCGGCGGCCAGGTCGCCCGTGAAGATCGAGTGCACGGCGGGGTCGGCGCCGATGATGCGCGTCGGCACCGCGAGGGCGGCGGCCTGCGCCCGTACGTCCCAGATGTGGTTCTGCGTGCTCGTCTGCTCGACGGCCCACCGGCTCGCGCGCCGCGTCGCCCGCGCCTTCAGTTCCACGTCGATCGGATGCCAGGTGGGATGCGCCGCGCGCACGGCCTCTTCGCTCGGGTCGGCGAACGACTGCTCCTGACTCGCTCTGACGATCGCGCGGTCGTCGTCGGACAACCGGATCGCGGGGTCGACGAGCACGAGTCGATGCGTCCACGAACGGTCGTTCGCGGCGGCGACCGTGGCGGCCGCCCCGCCGAGGGAATGCCCGACCACCGCGTCCCACGCGCCCCCGCCCGCAGGCACCGTGCCCGACAGGTCGGCCGCGTACGCGTCGATGCGGTAGTCGAGGGTGCGCGGGGCGTCACCGTGTCCGCGCAGATCGACGGCCACGGCGTGCCATCCCGCGTCGGCCAGCGCCGAGGCGTACCGCCACATCAGGGCGCCGTCGGAGCCGAGACCGTGCGCGAGCAGCACCCGCGGTCCGCGGGGATCGCCCCACGACAGGCGGGGCAGGGTGACGGGGGAGGTCATGGCATCCATTCTGCTCGTCGGTCGCGCTCGCCGGAGGAATCGATCGCGTCCGCGTGCACGCTTCGGCCCGGCATCGCGCGACGGCCCCCAGAATGGATGCCATGATCTCGACCGAGATGGCCCTGGCCCTGCGCGAGGCGGGATTGGTGTGGCATCCCCGCTCCGGCGACCGTTTCCAGCTCGACGAGCCCGAGTTCGAGGCCGACGTCTTCACAGTCAGCGAGATGACCGTCGAACCCCGCGACTATCCGACCGGGCGCATCCTCGCATTCAACGGCACGACGGAGTGGGCGCTGGACTCCGTCGCCACCGAGGAAGCGCTGTGGCTGCCGTCGGAGTCGCAGCTGCGCGAGCTGCTGAGGGCGACCTTCCGGTCGCTTCGCCGACTGTCGGATACCTACGAGGTCGAGATCTCGGTCGCGGGCGCATCGCTCGTCTTCGACCACCCCGAGCCGGCCGACGCGTACGCGCTCGCCGTGTTGGAGCTGCTGCGGCGGACGCAGTGACGTCGGGGTAGCGGCGTCTACGCGGGGGTGTGTGGGGCGCGGGCGTTCGCGTGTGGGTGTTTGGGTGCGGGGCTTTCGCGTGCGGGCGGATTGCGTGCGGTCGAGTTGCGCGTGTTCGCGTGCGGGTGAGCTGCGTCCGTGCGTTTGAGTGCAGGCGTTCGCGTGTGGGGCGAGCGGAGGGTGAGGGACGAACGGAGGAGGGGATGCCGGTGTCTCGCCCTCCCTTCGTCCCTGGTCCTCCCTTCGTCCCGCGACGGAGGCGGAGTTCGCGACGGCCGAGACCTGAGCGGGCCAGAGAGTCGGCGCAGGCAGGGGAGCTCGCGCTGGCCGGGGAGCTCGCGCCGGATGCCTGACCCGCGCGGGCAGGGTGAACGTGCGCCGGTGAGGGGGACGGATGCCGGGGATGCGGCATCCGGGCTCAGGTGATGGTCTCGACAGGCTCGGTGTCGGGGATGGGGCTCGAGTCGCGGTGGCGCAGGTCGGGGAAGCCGCGCACGAACACCGCCGCGACGATGAACCCGGCGACGGCGAACGCGGCCGCGGCGACGTAGGCCCCCTGCGGGCCGATGCCGTCGACGAGGAAGCCGGCGACGGCCGAGCCCGCGGCGGCTCCGATGAGCTGCCCCGTGCTGATCCAGCCGTACGCCTCGGCGGTCTCGCTGAACCGCACGCTCGCCGAGGTCATCGCGAACATCACCGCGAGCGCCGGGGCGATGCCCGCGCCGGCGACGAGGAGCGTCGCGCCGATCCACCACGCGTTGAGCGAGAAGACGGTGAGAGAGAGTCCGAGCGCGACGATCGCGAACCGACGGGCCATGGCCCAGGGACCGATGGGGATGTGGCCGAACGAGAGCCCGCCCGCGAGGCTGCCGACGGCGAAGACGGCGAGGATGAGTCCCGCCTCGAGGCCGCCGTGGTCGAACGTCGCCACGACACCCGCCTCGACCGCGGCGCAGGCGCCGATGAGCAGGAACCCCGTCGCCGTCGCGAGAACGACCGGCGGCTTGCCGAGCACCCGGCCGAGGCCGCGGCGGCTGCGCGGAATGCGCACGCGTCCGACCTCGGGGCTGAGGATGAACCAAGCACCGCCACCGAGCAGGATGACGACGACGAGCAGCAGACCGGGGACGGTGCCGACCTGGGTCGCCACGAGGGTGATGAGCACGGGCGCGAGCACCCAGATGATCTCTTGCAGTGAGGCGTCGAGCGAATACAGGGGAGTGAGCTGCTTCGACGGGACCATCTTGGGGTAGATGGTGCGCACGGCCGACTGCACCGGCGGAGTCGACAGGCCGGCGACCAGGCCCAGGACCATGTACAGGGGCAGGGGCATCTCGATCAGGGCGAGCGTGGCGATGGCGGCGGCGCACACGAGGAGCGTCACCGAGAGCACCCGGCGCATGCCCCAGATGCCCATCCAGCGGCTCGTGACGGGACCGGCGACGGCCTGCCCGATGCTGGTCGCGGCGAGGACCAGGCCCGCGGCCCCATAGGAGCCGGTGACGTGCTCGATGTGCAGCAGAACGGCGAGGCTCGTCATGCCGTTGGGGAAACGCGCCGTCAACTGTGCGGCGATGATGCGACCCACGCCGGGGGTCTGGAGGAGTTCGCGGTAGCCGGCCACCGCACAACGCTATCTCCCCCCTCCGACATCGGGGAACGGCGGTGTTCCGACCCCGGGCGACGAGGGGGAAGGGCCCACCGGGGCGACACGCCCGCGACACGCCGGAGAGTGGATCGGCCGACCTGTGCAATGTCGGAACCCCTCGCTAGCGTCCGATCTGTGGACAAGTCGGCGCGCCGCTGTTAACAACCGCGGAATCGCGCCGGTCGAACGGCTTCGGAGAGGAGTGGGATCTGTGGATGAAATCGTGGACAACCTGTGTTGTACATGGGGAGAGACGGTGGAAAATCACACGGATGTAACTACTACCCCTTGTGGTGACTTCCGATGTCGGTCCCCATATGTAGTATTGAGGTCCCGGCTAGCCTTGCTTGCTCGGACGAAGAATTTCCAGGGGAGAGAGAGACAACATGGCGATCACGGTCTACACCAAGCCGTCCTGCGTCCAGTGCACCGCGACCTACCGTGCGCTCGACTCGAAGGGCATCGAATACAACGTGCTCGACCTGTCGGAAGACCCGTCGGCACTCGAGCAGGTCAAGTCGCTCGGCTACCTGCAGGCCCCCGTCGTCATCACCGACGAGGACCACTGGTCGGGCTTCCGTCCCGACAAGATCGATGAGCTCGCCTCGCGCCTCGCTTGATCCCTCGACAGCCTCGACGACTCCCGTCATGAGCGCTGTCCTGTCGGCGACCGAGGCTCCGCTGCTGGTCTACTTCTCGAGCGTGTCGGGCAACACCGCACGTTTCATCGAGAAGCTCGGCAAGCGGGCCGTGCGCATTCCGATGCGACCGATCGATCCGCCCCTCCACGTCGACGAACCCTTCGTGCTGGTCACCCCCACCTATGGCGGGGGTGCCGGCCGGGGCGTCGAGAAGGGCGCGGTCCCCAAGCAGGTCATCCGCTTCCTCAACGAGGAGCGGAACCGACGCAACATCCGCGGCGTCATCTCCGCGGGGAACACGAACTTCGGCGACGCATTCTGCCTCGCCGGCGACATCATCAGCCGCAAGTGCACCGTGCCGCACCTGTACCGGCTGGAAGTATTCGGCACGCCAGACGACGTCGAGCGCGTCACCCAGGGATTGGAACGATGGTGGAAGCTGAACTGACCGACGTGCACTTCAAGGCGGAATTCAAGACCGAGGCCCGTTTCGAGGGGCTGGACTACCACGCCCTGAACGCGATGCTGAACCTGTACGACGCCGACGGCAACATCCAGTTCGACGCCGACAAGCGGGCGGCGCGGGAGTACTTCCTGCAGCACGTCAACCAGAACACCGTGTTCTTCCACTCGCTCAAGGAGCGCCTCGACTACCTCGTCGAGAAGGAGTACTACGAGCCGACCGTGCTCGCGAAGTACTCGATGGACTTCATCCAGGAGCTCAACGACCGCGCCTACGGCGCCAAGTTCCGTTTCGAGACCTTCCTCGGCGCGTTCAAGTACTACACGAGCTACACGCTCAAGACCTTCGACGGAAAGCGCTACCTCGAGCGCTTCGAGGACCGCGTCGTCATGACCGCCCTCGCCCTCGCCGACGGCGACCCGCGTCTCGCGGTGCAGCTGGTCGACGAGATCATCTCGGGACGCTTCCAGCCCGCCACCCCGACGTTCCTCAACGCCGGCAAGGCGCAGCGCGGCGAACTCGTCTCGTGCTTCCTGCTGCGCATCGAAGACAACATGGAGTCGATCGCCCGCGGCATCAACTCCGCCCTGCAGCTGTCGAAGCGCGGCGGCGGCGTGGCCCTCCTGCTGTCGAACATCCGCGAGTCGGGTGCGCCGATCAAGCAGATCGAGAACCAGTCCTCGGGCATCATCCCCGTGATGAAGCTCCTCGAAGACAGCTTCAGCTACGCCAATCAGCTCGGCGCCCGCCAGGGTGCCGGTGCGGTGTACCTCAACGCCCACCACCCCGACATCCTGCGCTTCCTCGACACCAAGCGTGAGAACGCCGACGAGAAGATCCGCATCAAGACGCTCTCGCTGGGTGTCGTCATCCCCGACATCACGTTCGAGCTCGCCAAGAACGGCGAAGACATGTACCTCTTCTCGCCGTACGACGTCGAGAAGGTCTACGGCAAGCCGTTCGGCGACATCTCGGTCACCGACAAGTACCGCGAGATGGTCGACGACCCGCGCATCAAGAAGACGAAGATCAACGCGCGCGAGTTCTTCCAGACCCTCGCCGAGATCCAGTTCGAGTCGGGCTACCCGTACATCATGTTCGAAGACACGGTGAACAAGGCGAACCCCATCGCCGGCCGCATCAACATGTCGAACCTGTGCTCCGAGATCCTGCAGGTCAACACCCCGACGACGTACAACGAAGACCTCTCGTACGACACCATCGGCAAGGACATCTCCTGCAACCTGGGCTCGATGAACATCGCCCTGGCGATGGACGGCGGCGACCTGGGCCTCACGGTCGAGACCGCGATCCGCGCCCTCACCGCCGTGAGCGTGCAGAGCCACATCGCCTCGGTGCGCTCGATCGAAGACGGCAACGACCGCTCGCACGCCATCGGCCTCGGCCAGATGAACCTGCACGGTTACCTCGCTCGTGAGCACGTGTACTACGGCTCCGAAGAGGGTATCGACTTCACGAACATCTACTTCTACACGGTGCTGTTCCACGCGCTGCGGGCATCGAACCGCCTCGCCATCGAGCGTGGCGCGGCCTTCGACGGCTTCGAGAACTCGACGTACGCGTCGGGGGAGTTCTTCGACAAGTACACCGACCAGGTGTGGGTGCCGCAGACGGCGAAGGCGACCGAGCTGTTCGCGGGCGTGCAGATCCCCACGCAGGACGACTGGCGTGAACTGAAGGCCTCGGTGCAGGCCCACGGCATCTACAACCAGAACCTGCAGGCCGTGCCGCCGACTGGGTCGATCTCGTACATCAACAACTCCACGAGCTCGATCCACCCGATCGCCTCGAAGATCGAGATCCGCAAGGAAGGCAAGCTCGGTCGCGTCTACTACCCGGCTCCGTTCATGACGAACGAGAACCTGGAGTACTACCAGGACGCCTACGAGATCGGCTACGAGAAGGTCATCGACACTTACGCCGCGGCCACGCAGCACGTCGACCAGGGCCTGTCGCTGACGCTGTTCTTCAAGGACACCGTCACCACCCGCGACATCAACAAGGCCCAGATCTACGCGTGGCGCAAGGGCATCAAGACCATCTACTACATCCGTCTGCGTCAGCTGGCGCTCGAGGGCACCGACATGACCGAGTGCGTCTCGTGCATGCTCTGAGCCGCTGACCATCCACCGATAGAGGACGCAGGAACGCCATGGCTGAAAAGCTGCAGCTGCTGAACCACGTGCAGGCCATCAACTGGAACCGCATCCAAGACGACAAGGACCTCGAGGTCTGGAACCGTCTGGTGAACAACTTCTGGCTCCCCGAGAAAGTGCCGCTGTCGAACGACATCCAGTCGTGGAACACGCTCACCCCCGAAGAGCAGACGCTCACCATGCGCGTGTTCACGGGGCTCACGCTCCTCGACACGATCCAGGGCACGGTCGGCGCGGTCTCGCTCATCCCCGATGCGCTCACCCCGCACGAGGAAGCCGTCTACACGAACATCGCGTTCATGGAGTCGGTGCACGCCAAGAGCTACTCGTCGATCTTCTCGACGCTGTGCTCGACGAAAGAGATCGACGAGGCGTTCCGCTGGTCGACCGAGAACGAGTTCCTTCAGAAGAAGGCGCGCATCGTCATGGACTACTACCGTGGCGACGATCCGCTCAAGCGCAAGGTCGCCTCGACCCTGCTCGAGTCGTTCCTGTTCTACTCGGGCTTCTACCTGCCGATGCACTGGTCGAGCCGGGCGAAGCTCACGAACACGGCCGACCTGATCCGTCTCATCATCCGCGACGAGGCCGTGCACGGGTACTACATCGGCTACAAGTTCCAGCGCGGACTCGAGACGGTCGACGAGGCACGTCGTCAGGACCTCAAGGACTACACCTTCTCGCTCATGTACGAGCTCTACGACAACGAGGTGCAGTACACGCAGAGCCTGTACGACTCGGTCGGACTCAGCGAAGACGTGAAGAAGTTCCTGCACTACAACGCCAACAAGGCGCTGATGAACCTCGGCTACGAGGCCATGTTCCCGTCGTCGGTGACGAACGTGAACCCGGCGATCCTGTCGGCCCTCTCGCCCAACGCCGACGAGAACCACGACTTCTTCAGCGGGTCGGGTTCGTCGTACGTCATCGGCAAGGCCGAGGCGACGGAAGACGACGACTGGGACTTCTGAGATGACCCGATCGGACGCCGAACCGATCTGAGACGAACGACACCAGCGAGCCCCCTGTCGGATGCCCACCTGAGCATCCGACAGGGGGCTCGCTCGCGTCTACCCCACGGCGTGCGTGGCACTGGCCGGCCTCTGAAAACAGGCTGCGCCAGTTCGTGCCCACGCACCGACCGATGCAGTCGAGTCGACCTCCCGAGTCGTATCGAGCAGCGAGAACTGCTTCTTCGCGAGTGCGCCTACACTGCCTGTCTCTCGAATGCCGAGCTCGCGCCCGTCGAGGCCGAGCTCTTTCTCGTGAGGCTCCTGCCCGGTTCGAAGACCCGTCCCGCCCCACCGCCGACGTACTCCGTCGACGGCCGTTCCGCGCGCGACGACTCGTGTGCCCGGCGGACGACATCAGCCCGGTGACGAGGTGAACGGCACCGCAGCCAGATATGAGTTGCGCCCGCCGATAATGCGTATTACTGTGGCGTCGTCCACCTGATAATCCGCATCATCAGGTGTCGAGTCGAGGAGGACCGATGTCCCGTACGGAACCGCGCCGCGTCACCCAACGTCAGATCGCGCAGCTCGCAGGGGTGAGCCAGGCGACTGTGTCCCTGGTCCTGAACGGCCGCACCGGAGAGGGTGTTCGGATCCCGGACGAGACCCGTGACCGCGTGCTGCGAGTCATCGAGGAAACGAACTACGTCGCAGACCCCTCCGCTCGCCGGCTCGCGGGCGTGGACAATCGCATCCTCGGTGTCTTCACCTACGAACCGGCTTTTCCGACGCGGAGCCTCGACTTCTACACCCCGCTGTTGAACGGCATCGAAGCCGGGGCAGAGAAGCTGGGAAGCGATCTGCTGCTTTTCACGAGCACCCCCGTCGTCGATGGCCGACGACGGCTGTTCCACGAGCGCAACAGGCTGCGCCTCGCGGACGGTGTGCTGCTCCTCGGGGTCGAGATGGATCCGAACGAGCTTGCTCGACTGGTCATCGAAGGGTTCCGGGTCGTCGCCGTCGGTCGACGCGACACGCCCGCCATCCCGTACGTCGGCATCGACTACACCGCTGCCACCACTGAGCTGGTGCGCCGCGCTATCGAGATGGGTCACTCGCGGATCTTCTACCTCCGCATCGACAGCGAAGGTGAATCGGTACGGGACCGTTTCCAAGGTGTCCTCAGCGGCATCGCGGGGACTGAGGTGGTCTTGGCGGACCGGATCAGCGACGGCGGGTCCCTGGACGCGGACTGGGCGGCCGTCACGGACTTCGAGCCGACGCTGCTGATCGCCGAGTCGCCCGACGTCGCGCAGGCTCTGCACGACCGCGCTGTCGAGGACGGGTACGCCATCCCCACAGACCTCAGCATCGTCGCCCTCGGGTCCTCGCCCCGCCTCAGCCCGGATGACGTGAACTTCACTCGCCTGAACCCGCCGCGCACCGAACTCGGTGAACGCTCCGTGCACCTTCTCGCTCGTCTGCTTTCCGACGAGGACTATCCCTCTGCGAACGAACTTCGCACCCTGTTGCCCTGCCCCATCGTCGACGGCGCGACCTTGAGCGCGCCCACCCAGGAGGTTCGCGCATGAGCGCACTGCACACCGAAGTTCTCGTCGTCGGCGGAGGCATGGGCGGCGTCGCAGCCGCCCTCGCCGCGGCTCGCCAGGGTCGCCGGGTCGTTCTCACGGAGGAGTACGAGTGGCTCGGCGGGCAGCTCACCAGTCAAGCCGTGCCGCCGGACGAGCACACCTGGATCGAGCAGTTCGGAGCGACCGCCAGTTACCGCGAGCTCCGCGACGGCATCCGGGACTACTACCGGCAGTGGTACCCCCTTACCGCCGCCGCTCGGCGAGAGGTCGCCCTCAACCCCGGTGCAGGACTCGTCAGCCGGATCTGCTCGGAGCCCCGCGCGGGGGTGGCCGTCATCGACGGTCTTCTCGCGCCCCACGTCTCGGCCGGTCGTCTCCGCGTGATCCGCGGGGTTCGGCCCGTCGAGGCGTTCCGTGAGGGCAACCGCGTCGAAGCCGTGGATTTCCTCGACGAGGCAGGGGTCCGTAGTCGCATCACGGCGGACTACGTGCTGGATGCGACGGAGCTCGGAGACATCCTTCCGCTCGCCGACGTCGAGCACGTCATCGGTTTCGAATCCCGGGCCGATACAGGGGAGCCCAGCGCGCCGGAGGAGGCGCAACCGGAGAATCAGCAGGCGTTCAGCTGGTGCTTCGTCATCGACCACGTCGACGGTGACCACACGATCGGAAAGCCCGATGACTATGACGAATGGCGTGCGCGCCAGCCCGAGTTCTGGGGCGCTCCCATGATCTCGCTCACGGGACCGCACCCGCGCACGCTCGAGATCTTCACGCGAACCTTCACCCCCACCATCGACGGTGATCCTCTGGCGATGCTCGCCGACCAGCGAGCGGGGGGAGGCGACGAAGAGCTGTGGACCTTCCGCCGCATTCTGGCCAAGGGACTGTACGAGCCCGGTGCCTTCGACAGTGACATCGTTCTCGTCAACTGGCCGATGATCGACTATCTCGACGGGACTCTGACCGGACCCGACGCGGCGGCTCACCGCCAGGCCGCCAAGCGGCAGTCTCTTGCGATGTTCTATTGGCTGCAGACCGAGGCGCCCCGCCCCGACGGCGGTCGAGGATGGCCCGGGCTGCGGTTGCGCGGCGATGTCACCGGAACCGAGGACGGCTTCGCGCAGGCCCCCTACATTCGGGAGTCCCGACGTATCAAAGCCGAGTACACGGTGGTCGAGCAGGACCTCTCCATCGAGATCCGCGGCGACGCTCGCCCCGCTCGATACCCGGACACTGTCGGCATCGGCATGTACCGCATCGACCTTCATCCCACGACGGGCGGCGACAACTACCTGGACGTCGCCTCCGTGCCCTACGAGATTCCGCTCGGGGCCATGATCCCCGTGCGCGTCGACAACCTGCTACCCGCAGGCAAGAACCTCGGTACCACCCACATCACGAACGGTGCCTTCCGGCTCCACCCCGTGGAGTGGAACGTCGGCGAGGTGGCGGGAACTCTGGCCGCCTATTGCCTCGAGAAGTCGGTCTCGCCCCGCCAGGTGCGCGCGCAGGCCGGACTTCTCGCCGAATTCCAGAACCGCCTGACCCAGCAGGGTGTCGAGCTTCATTGGCCCGACGTCACTGGTTACTAAGGAGCAATCACATGAAATCAGCAAAGTTGCTGAGCGCTGCGGCACTGGCGGCCACAGCCTCGCTTATCTTCAGCGGCTGCGGCGCCTCGGGTCCGAGCGCCGATGAGCCGGTGTCCCTGCGCATGACCGTCTGGACGTCGAATGAAGGACAGCTCGCGCTGTTCACCGAGATTGCGGACGCATACATCGCGGACCACCCCGAGATCTCGAGCATCACCTTCGATCCCCTCGACTTCGACAGCTACACCACCACGTTGACGACCCAGCTCGCGGGCGGAAACCCGCCCGACATGGCGTGGATGCTGGAAAATGCCGCACCGGACTTCGTGTCGTCCGGCGCGCTCGTGCCACTGGACGACACCCTCACGTCGACGGACGGCTACGAACTCGACGATCTGTCAGAACCTGCGACGCAGCTGTGGCGCACGGAGGACGGCGCACTCGCCGCCTACCCGTTCTCCACGTCGCCTTTCGTCGTGTTCGCGAACGACGACGTCCTCGCCGCGGCCGGCCAGCCGACCGCGGCACAGCTCCAAGCCTCCGGAAAGTGGGACTGGGACACCCTCTCCGACGTCGGGTCGAAAGTGAACGCGGCGACGGGCAAGGCGGGCTTCATCGTCCGCGACTTCGAATACACCCAATGGGATTACCTCTCCACCGTCTGGAACGGATGGGGTGCCGCACCCTGGTCCGAGGACGGCAAGACGTGCACGATGGATTCGCCGGAGATGGTCGACGCCTTCACGTTCCTGCACGACGCAGCTTTCAAGGACAAGTCGATGCCGGGACCGGGCACCACCGCGGACTTCTTCGCCGGTGACGCAGCATTCACCGTCACCCAGATCTCTCGGGCCTCACTGCTCGAGGAATCCGGCATCAACGCCTGGGAGCTGCTCCCGCTGCCACAAGGCCCGGCGGGAGAATACTCGGTCATCGGTCAGGCCGGTCTCGGCGCTCTCGCACAGGGCCAGCACCCCGAGCAGGCTGCAGACTTCATCGCCTACTTCACGAACCCGGAGAACTCCGCGAAGCTCGCGAAGTACTTCCCGCCGGCGCGCAACTCGCAGCTGACTCCGGAGACGCTGAGCGCTGCCAACCCCGTACTCACGGAGGCGCAGCTCGCTGACGTGGTCGTCCCCGCGATCTCGACGGGAAAGGTCCGCCCCTCGCACACCGGATCCGCTGAGATCCAGCAGGAGGTGCGCTCGGGACTCGACGGACTGTGGATCGACAACGCCGACATCGCGGGCACTCTCAGCGGTGTGTGCGACGCCATCGACCCCCTTCTCGAACAATGAGTGGAGTCCTCGACGAGGCTCCCGTGGTCCTGGCCTCCGGCGCGTCGCGACGCGCCGCGGCCAGGCCCGCGGGCGGGAAGCGGCGTCGCCGCCGGCTCTCCCACGGTGACGCCCTGATCGGATACCTGTTCGTGGGCCCCCAGGTCCTCGGCATTCTGCTCTTCGTCATCCTGCCGTTGGTGCTGATCCTCTACTACAACTTCCACGAGTGGAACGTCCTGGCCAACACCTTCCGGTTCGTCGGCACGGAGAACGTCGAACGGCTGTTCTCCGACCCGAAGGTCGCGCCGGTCCTCGGGGCGACAGCGATCTTCAGCATCGGTCTGGTGATCGGGAACTTGGGCCTCGCGCTCGTGCTGGCGGTGCTGCTGAACCGTAAAGTGCGGGGGATCACGTTCTTCCGCACCTTGTTCTTCTCCCCGGTCGTCGTCTCGCTCGTGGCGTGGACCATCGTGTGGGGATTCCTTCTGCAGGACGATGGAGGCATCAACGGTCTACTTTCCGTCATCGGCGTCGACGGGCCCAACTGGTTGCGCGAAGGACCCACGGCAATGGTCAGCGTGATCGTCGTCCAGGTCTTCAAGAACGTCGGATTGAACATGATCCTGTTCTTGTCGGCGCTCCAGGGCGTGCCGAGGGAGGTCACCGAGGCCGCCTCCATCGATGGTGCGGGCAAGGCCGCCACCTTCGGTCGCATCACCCTGCCCCTGATCTCGCCGACCATCCTGCTGACCACGATCATCACGATCGTGGGTTCCCTGCAGGTGTTCGCTCAGATCGCGGTCCTGACGCAAGGTGGCCCGGGGATCTCGACGACCGTCCTCGTCTACTACCTGTTCCAACAGGCATTCGAGTTCCACAGGTTCGGCTACGGCTCCACGCTCGCGCTGGTGCTGTTCGTCATCGTTCTGCTGCTGACCATCGTGCAGTGGCAGCTCCGTAAGAGATGGGTCTTCTATGAAAACTGAGCGCAGACCCGCACTTCGGGTCCTCTTCTACGTCGGGATGTCGTTGCTTGCGATCCCCTTCGTCTTCCCGACGTGGTGGATGATCACCTCGTCGTTCAAGCCCATCGGAGAGATCTTCGCGTTCCCTCCGACGCTTTGGCCGCAGAGCCCGACGATTCAGCCCTACATCGACGCGCTGACGGTGCAGCCCTTCCTTCTGCAGTACTGGAACAGCATGTACATCGCTGTGGTCGTGACGATCGCCACGATGACGTTCTCTGCGATGGCCGGATACGCGTTCGCCCGGATCACATTCCCCGGCGCGAATTTCCTGTTCGTCATCGTCCTCGTCGGGCTGCTGGTGCCCTCTGAAGTGACCATCGTCCCGCTCTTCCAGATGTTCAATCAGCTGGGCCTGGTGAACACTCACTGGCCGCTTCTGCTGGTGTCCACGTTCGGCGCTCCGAGCGTCCTGGCGACGTTCATCATGCGCCAGTACTTCGTGACCCTGCCGGTGGAACTCGAGGAGGCGGCGCGTCTGGATGGTCTGCACCGCGCAGCGATCTGGTGGCGCATCGCCATGCCTCTTGCGAAGGCATCGCTGGGAGCGGTGGCGATCTTCACCTTCCTTCACACCTGGAACCTGTACCTCGAACCGACGGTGTATCTGCAGAGCCCGGAGCTGTTCACGCTGCCTCAGGCGCTCACCCGCTACACGGATGCCTACGGCGGACAGATGTGGAACGTGCAGCTGGCTGCAGCCACCATGACGGCTGTTCCTGTTCTGATCGTGTTCATCTTCGCCCAGAGGCAGTTCGTCGAAGGCCTCGCCCAGACAGGGCTCAAGGGCTGAGACCCCTTCGGTCGGGTGCGGTCGTCGTGGACGACCGTGCCCGGCCGAACCGGTCTGGCGGCGTCGGCGAGGCCTTACGGCGAGATCGCACTCCTCGGCGCGGCGATGGAAGCGACCATGGCGCTTCTCCATGAGCTGACCATATCGAGCAGGGGAATTCGGGCGTCCAGCTGCCAGTAGGTTTCCAGCCCGTTCACGAAAGCGACGATGGTGTATGCGACAGCCTCGACGTCAGCGTCGTGTCGGATGTCGCCGCGCTCCACACCGGCCCTCAATGCACTGACGAGGTTGGTGTGCACTCGTTCTGCTCGGGCGACGAGCCTCTCGTGAAGCGGGTCGCCCACATTGAGGTTCTCGGCGAGCAAGCCGGTGAACAAGCCGAGGGTCGCGGGCCGTTCCAGCCACTGAGTGAAGATCTCCTCCACCTCGGAGAACACGTCCAAGCCGACCACGTCCGTCGATGGGTTCACATGCCGGTCGACCGCGTCTCGGAGGTCGAGCGCCGCGTTCAGGAGCGCATCCTTCGTGGGGAAGTGGTGGAGGAGCCCGGTCTTGGACACGCCGGCTGCCTTGGCGATGTCGCCCAAGGAGACCCCCCGTGAACCGTGCTGGGCGATCATCTCGACCGCCGTCTCGAGAATCGCTGAGCGTCGCGCATCCCCCCGCGCTCTGTTGCCCGACCGAGCCTCGGCGGTGCGGTCGCGAGTGTTGCGCTTCTCCATGGGCTCAGGCTACTATCTCAAAACAGACCGACCAGCCGGTCTGTTTTGACAGTGAACAGAGGAGTTCAGGTGATGACCACGCAGAGGGTGACGCCAGCCGTCGCTCACTCGATTGCGCAGGCGCCCGCGTGAGCGCCGCCGACATCGCCCGCGCGCTCCCCGCACATCTGGACTGGCCGTTGCGATTCGTCCACCCCGAAAAATCGACGGAGCTTGCTCGCCTGTCCGTTGGTGCGTCAGACATCGAGGGGGCCGTCGCGGCCGCGTTGGGATTGTCCGCGGAAGATGTTCGGGCGCAGCGTGCACTGATCGATGACCAGGTGCGATCTTCCGCACGTCTGCTCCTCGAAGACGCTCGGGTCGCTGCTGCCTGCCGACGGCTTCCTTTCCTCCCCGGCCAGACCATCGTCGCGCTGGGGGACTCGATCACCGACGACTCGCTGTCGTGGGCCTACCAGCTCGAGGCTGTCCTCCAGCAGGTCTATGCGGTGGATGCGCCATCCGTCGTGAACGCAGGGCGGAGTGGCGACACCACCGCGGATGCCATTGACCGGCTGGACCTGGTGCTCGCCCACGAGCCCGATTGGGTCATTCAGCTGCTGGGCACGAACGATGTCCGCCACCACGGGGATCGTCGCATCTTCAGCACAGGACAAACGGGCACGAATCTCGACACCATCGCGCACCTTCTGGTGGATGTCGGGGGTGTGCGCCTGATCAGAATGACGCCACCGCCGGTCGCTGCTGATGTCGTGCATGCGGCTACAGCCGCTCCTGGGATCGGTCTGCGCTGGAGCCAAGCTGATCTCGCTCGCATCGGTCGACACCTCCTGCGATCGGATCCTGCCGTCGTGGACCTTCATACCCCGCTCCTTCCCCGCGCCGCGGATTTGCTCGACCCGGACGGGCTCCACCCGAATGTGGATGGACACCGCGAGATCCTCCGTCTGCTGCTGCTCTCGCTGGGTGCAGCGGACAGCGTCGGGGAGATGCCGGCGTGAACAGACCCGACTCACCATCCCGGGTCTCCGACCGCCGCTCGTGTCATCGATCGGGTCTGGCCCCATCACTCGCGAATGGATCAATCGGTCCACTCGCGGCCGTCTCCGACGCCCCCGCCGGGGGCGTCGGCCACCACCAAGGAGCTGCCTCATGAGCACCACCACGACCGTGCCTGTGCTGCAGGCGCGGGGTCTGTCGCGTCAGTTCGGATCCGTCCGCGCCCTGCACAACGTCGACTTCGAGGTCTACCCCGGGGAGGTCACCGCCCTGATCGGTGACAACGGTGCGGGGAAGTCGACGCTGGTGAAGGCCTTGTCGGGCAATCTCGCCGTCGACGAGGGCGAGATCCTCTTCGACGGCACCCCGATCGACATGTCGAACCCGCAGGTCGCCTCGGGCCTGGGAATCGAGACGGTCTACCAGGACCTCGCGCTCGCCCCGCATCTCGATCCGGTGCAGAACATGTACCTGGGCCGCGAGCTCCGCCGCCCGGGTCTGGCGGGTGCGCTGGGGTTCATGAAGACGAAGGACATGGCCGTCGCCTCCCGCGCGGCGTTCGATGAGCTCGGCGCGACGGTGCGTTCGTTGACGTCGCCGGTGGGGGAGATGTCGGGTGGGCAGCGGCAGGCGATCGCGATCGCTCTCCCGCGCGGCGTTCGATGAGCTCGGCGCGACGGTGCGTTCGTTGACGTCGCCGGTGGGGGAGATGTCGGGTGGGCAGCGGCAGGCGATCGCGATCGCCCGTGCCGTGCACTGGGCCGGACGCCTGGTGTTCCTCGACGAACCCACCGCTGCTCTCGGTGTGCGTCAGACGAAGAACGTGCTCGAGACGATCCGGCGGGTGCGGGACAAGGGCATCGCGGTGG
>NZ_LMRB01000003.1:0-708775 GCF_001424715.1 Microbacterium sp. Leaf436 | reverse complement strand
GTGAAGATGATCTTAAAGATCATTAGTCAATTTTTTGACGATTCAACTCATGTGATTTCAAGTCTTTAAGAGCAAACGGTGAATGCCTTGGCATCTGGAGCCGAAGAAGGACGTAGCAATCTGCGATAAGCCTCGGGGAACTGATAAGCGAGTTTTGATCCGAGGGTGTCCGAATGGGGAAACCCCGCTGGGCGGCGTGCCGACCTGGTGACTCCCGCCTGAATATATAGGGCGGGTAGAGGGAACGTGGGGAAGTGAAACATCTCAGTACCCACAGGAAGAGAAAGCAAAAGCGATTCCGTAAGTAGTGGCGAGCGAAACCGGAAGAGGCTAAACCTAGCGTGTGTGATAGCCGGCAGGTGTTGCACGTTGGGGGTTGCGGGACTTTTCTGATTGTTCTGCCGAGCAGTCGACGTTACAAGTAGGTATAGACGAACGGTTTTGAATGGCCGGTCATAGAGGGTGCGAACCCCGTAGTCGAAATGCCTGTTCTTGGCGTGAGAAGTATCCCAAGTAGCACGGGGCCCGAGAAATCCCGTGTGAATCTGTCAGGACCACCTGATAAGCCTAAATACTCCCAGATGACCGATAGCGGACAAGTACCGTGAGGGAAAGGTGAAAAGTACCCCGGGAGGGGAGTGAAATAGTACCTGAAACCGTTTGCTTACAAACCGTTGGAGCCTCCTTAGTAGGGGTGACAGCGTGCCTTTTGAAGAATGAGCCTGCGAGTTAGTGATACGTGGCGAGGTTAACCCGTGTGGGGTAGCCGTAGCGAAAGCGAGTCTGAATAGGGCGTTTGAGTCGCGTGTTCTAGACCCGAAGCGAAGTGATCTATCCATGGCCAGGTTGAAGCGACGGTAAGACGTCGTGGAGGACCGAACCCACTTAGGTTGAAAACTGAGGGGATGAGCTGTGGATAGGGGTGAAAGGCCAATCAAACTTCGTGATAGCTGGTTCTCTCCGAAATGCATTTAGGTGCAGCGTTGCGTGTTTCTTGCCGGAGGTAGAGCTACTGGATGGCCGATGGGCCCTACAAGGTTACTGACGTCAGCCAAACTCCGAATGCCGGTAAGTGAGAGCGCAGCAGTGAGACTGTGGGGGATAAGCTTCATAGTCGAGAGGGAAACAACCCAGACCACCAACTAAGGTCCCTAAGCGCGTGCTAAGTGGGAAAGGATGTGGAGTTGCTTTGACAACCAGGAGGTTGGCTTAGAAGCAGCCACCCTTGAAAGAGTGCGTAATAGCTCACTGGTCAAGTGATTCCGCGCCGACAATGTAACGGGGCTCAAGCACGCCACCGAAGTTGTGGCATTAGCATTTTTGGTAGGCCTTCGTGGTCCAGCCGTGTTGATGGGTAGGAGAGCGTCGTGTGGCGAGTGAAGCGGCGGGGTGACCCAGCCGTGGACGCCACACGAGTGAGAATGCAGGCATGAGTAGCGAAAGACGTGTGAGAAACACGTCCTCCGAAAGACCAAGGGTTCCAGGGTCAAGCTAATCTTCCCTGGGTAAGTCGGGACCTAAGGCGAGGCCGACAGGCGTAGTCGATGGACAACGGGTTGATATTCCCGTACCGGCGAAGAACCGCCCAAGTTAATCCAGTGGTGCTAAGAGTCCTAGCTCAGAATTGTTTGGATCCCTTCGGGGTGATGGACGTCTGTGTGAACGCTCGACCCCATGCTGGTGCGGCTAGCGTATTAACAGGTGTGACGCAGGAAGGTAGCCCAAGCCAGGCGATGGTAGTCCTGGTGCAAGTGCGTAGGCCGAGTGATAGGCAAATCCGTCACTCATTGAGGCTGAGACACGATGCGGATAAAAAGTGGGTGATCCTATGCTGCCAAGAAAAGCATCGACGCGAGGTTCAAGCCGCCCGTACCCCAAACCGACTCAGGTGGTCAGGTAGAGAATACCAAGGAGATCGAGAGAATCGTGGTTAAGGAACTCGGCAAAATGCCCCCGTAACTTCGGGAGAAGGGGGGCCATCCACTTATTAGGACTTGCTCCGAAAGGGTGTGGTGGCCGCAGAGACTAGTGGGTAGCGACTGTTTACTAAAAACACAGGTCCGTGCCAAGTCGCAAGACGATGTATACGGACTGACGCCTGCCCGGTGCTGGAAGGTTAAGAGGACCGGTTAGCCGTAAGGYGAAGCTGAGAATTTAAGCCCCAGTAAACGGCGGTGGTAACTATAACCATCCTAAGGTAGCGAAATTCCTTGTCGGGTAAGTTCCGACCTGCACGAATGGCGTAACGACTTCCCAACTGTCTCAACCGCGAACTCGGCGAAATTGCATTACGAGTAAAGATGCTCGTTACGCGCAGCAGGACGGAAAGACCCCGTGACCTTTACTACAGCTTGGTATTGGTGTTCGGTGTGGCTTGTGTAGGATAGGTGGGAGACTGTGAAGCATTCACGCCAGTGAGTGTGGAGTCATTGTTGAAATACCACTCTGGTCACTCTGGATATCTAACTTAGGACCGTGATCCGGTTCAGGGACAGTGCCTGGTGGGTAGTTTAACTGGGGCGGTTGCCTCCCAAAATGTAACGGAGGCGCCCAAAGGTTCCCTCAACCTGGTTGGCAATCAGGTGGCGAGTGTAAGTGCACAAGGGAGCTTGACTGTGAGACTGACAGGTCGAGCAGGGACGAAAGTCGGGACTAGTGATCCGGCAGTGGCTTGTGGAAGCGCTGTCGCTCAACGGATAAAAGGTACCTCGGGGATAACAGGCTGATCTTGCCCAAGAGTCCATATCGACGGCATGGTTTGGCACCTCGATGTCGGCTCGTCGCATCCTGGGGCTGGAGTAGGTCCCAAGGGTTGGGCTGTTCGCCCATTAAAGCGGTACGCGAGCTGGGTTTAGAACGTCGTGAGACAGTTCGGTCCCTATCCGCTGCGCGCGTAGGAAGTTTGAGAGGATCTGACCCTAGTACGAGAGGACCGGGTTGGACGAACCTCTGGTGTGTCAGTTGTTCCGCCAGGAGCACCGCTGATTAGCTACGTTCGGGATGGATAACCGCTGAAAGCATCTAAGCGGGAAGCCGGCCTCAAGATGAGACTTCCRTGCCCTTCGGGGCGAGAGGCTCCCAGCCAGACTACTGGGTTGATAGGCCGGATGTGGAAGCGTAGCAATACGTGAAGCTGACCGGTACTAATAAGCCGATGACTTGATAACACACCGTTTTTGGTGCTTGCGTCCACTGAGTGGTTCTCGATGTACGGTCGGGAACTCAACAATGATCATGTCGTTGTTGGTTTTTGAAACATCAATAGTGTTTCGGCGGCCATAGCGAGAGGGAAACGCCCGGTTACATTCCGAACCCGGAAGCTAAGCCTCTCAGCGCCGATGGTACTGCAGGGGGGACCCTGTGGGAGAGTAGGACACCGCCGGACTTCTTTTAGTCGGAATGGCCACCCAATGTTGGGTGGCCATTTCGCATTTACGGGCACATTTCGACTTCTTTTAGTCGGAATGGCCACCCAATGTTGGGTGGCCATTTCGCATTTACGGGCACATTTCGTGTTCGTGGTCAGCGCCGGGTGGCGTTCCCTGTTGCGGGGGACGCCACCCGGCGCTTCGTCGTACCCGGGGGAGTGGCTAGAGTCGAGGGGTGAGCGCGTTCTCGGGGCACGTACCCGGGAGCCGCGACTACCGGATGCTGCTGATCGGTCTGTTCTTCGGCGGCGTCGCGACGTTCGCGCAGCTGTACGCCACCCAAGCGGTGCTTCCGCAGATCGCCGGCGACATCGGGTCGGGACCGGCCTCGGCAGCCCTCACGGTTTCTGCGTCGACGCTGGGGCTGGCGGCCGCGGTACTTCCCTGGTCCTTGGTCGCCGACCGCATCGGTCGGGTGCCCGCGATGGCATCCGGTCTCGTCCTGGCGACCGTGCTCGGGGCGGCGACCCTGCTCGCCGACGACCTCGTCGTGCTGCTGACGCTGCGGCTGCTCGAGGGGGCGGCGCTCGGTGCGGTTCCGGCCGTGGCCCTGGCCTACCTGAGCGAAGAGGTGCATCCTCGACACGTGGCGGCGGCGGCCGGCTCGTACATCGCGGGAACCACCGTGGGCGGCCTGTCGGGCCGGGTGGTCTCGGGTTGGGTCGGCGAGCTCGCCGGATGGCGGTGGGGAGTGGCATCCGTCATTCTTGTCTGCGTCGTGGCGGCGGTGATCTTCCTGGTTCTCATTCCCCGTGCGCGGGGTTTCGTGTCGGGGCGCGATCGCGAAGAGCGCGGACCCACGGTGCGCAGGAGGATCGGCGTCAATCTGCGATCCCCGGTGCAGCGGGCGCTGTACGCGCAGGGCTTCCTGCTCATGGGTGCGTTCGTGGCGGTCTACAACTACCTGGGGTTCCACCTCGCCGCTCCACCCTTCTCGCTGGCGCCCGCCCTGGTCACCCTGCTCTTCCTCGCCTATCTCGCGGGCACGGCGTCATCCCCACGCGCGGGGGCCCTGGCCGTGCGGTACGGGCGGTTCCCCGTGCTGGTGCTCTCGATCGGCGTGATGGCGACGGGGGTCGCGCTGATGGCGGTCCCGGCTCTGGTCGTCGTGGTGGTGGGGTTGATCCTCTTCACCGCGGGCTTCTTCGGCGCGCACGCGGTGGCATCGGGGTGGACGCCCGTCGCAGCCGCGCCCGAGGCGCGCGCGCAGGCGTCGTCTCTGTACTACCTCGGTTACTACGCCGGGTCGAGCGTGTTCGGATGGCTGCTCGGCGTGGTGTTCGGCTCGGTGGGGTGGTTCTGGTTCCTCGTCGTGGTCTTGGCGATGTGCGCCGCGGCTCTCGGTGCCGCCCTCGTGTCGCTGCGCGCGGTTCGCCCCTCGCCGTGACCGTCTGAGCCCTTCTCCTATCCGACCCGCCGAGGTCAATGGCCCGGGGCGATGTCGCCGGAACCGGGTAGCGTCGGAGGTCAGACGTGAGGAGGTCGGGAGTGGACGACGCCGACGAGCGGACGATGGATCAGGGTACCGATGGCGAGACGGTGGGAGAGGTGACTGCAGACGACGTGGCCGAGACCGCGTCGGAGATCAGTTACGACGAGCAGAGGTACCCGGCTCGACCCCGCAGGCTCCGCCCGCGGGATCAGTTCCGAGGGGGAACTCTGCGACGGTTCCTGACGGATCCGCGCAACGCGAACGGAATGAACCCCTCGTACGTCGAGTGGCTCGTGCGCCAGTCGATGCTCAAAGACGCCGACGTCCTCAGCCGACAGCTGTCGGGACAGCCGTCGATGTGGCGGAACCCCTACGCTCGGCCCGACGCGCGACGCGCCATCGATTCGACGGACGTGTGGTTCACCGCCTATCCCATCTCGCTGATCACGCGACCTGGGGAATCCTTCCTCGAATCCCTCGGCAACGAGGCGCTCTGGGAGGCCTTCGAGTGGGTGGGCATCAACGGCATCCACACGGGTCCGGTGAAGCGGGCCGGCGGGATCACCGGATGGCAGGAGACCCCCAGCGTCGACGGCCACTTCGACCGCATCAGCACCCAGATCGACCCGGACTTCGGCGATGAGAACGCTTTCCGCCGCGTCGCCGACGTGGCCGACGCACACGGTGGCAGCGTCATCGACGACATCGTGCCCGGCCACACCGGCAAGGGCGCCGACTTCCGGCTCGCCGAGATGGCGTACAAGGACTACCCCGGCATCTACCACATGGTCGAGATTCCCCGGGAGGACTGGGGACTCCTGCCGGAGGTGCCCGCGGGACGGGACTCGGTCAACCTCGACTCCGACACCGAGCGCGAGCTCAGTGCGCGCGGATACATCATCGGCGAACTGCAGCGGGTCATCTTCTACACGCCGGGCGTGAAAGAGACCAACTGGAGCGCGACCGCCCCGGTGGTCGGCACCGACGGCATGGAGCGCCGGTGGGTCTACCTGCACTACTTCAAAGAGGGCCAGCCGTCGATCAACTGGCTCGACCCCACCTTCGCGGGGATGCGTCTGGTGATCGGCGACGCGCTGCACTCCCTCGGAGACCTGGGCACCAGCGCGCTGCGCCTCGACGCCAACGGGTTCCTCGGCGTCGAGAAGAGCGCGGAGGGTCTTCCGGCCTGGTCGGAGGGGCACCCCCTGTCGCACGCGGCGAACCACATCATCGCCGGCATGGTGCGAAAGGTCGGGGGGTTCACCTTCCAGGAGCTGAACCTCACGATGGAGGACATCCGCGACACCGGTGCGGTGGGTGCCGACCTCTCGTACGACTTCGTCACGCGTCCGGGATACCACCACGCTCTGGCGACGGCCAACACGGAGTTCCTTCGCCTCGCGTTGACCACCGCGCTCGAGACCGGTCTCGAACCGGCGCAGCTCGTGCACGGCATGCAGAACCACGACGAGCTGACGTACGAGCTGGTTCACTGGGCGACCACGCATCGCGACACCCTGTATCCGTTCCGTCACGGCGAGCACACCGGTGGCGAGATCGCCGAGATGGTGCGATCCGAGTTGACCGAGAAGCTGACCGTCGAGGCCGACTACAACCTCGTCTTCACGCAGAACGGCATCGCGTGCACGATGACGTCGCTCATCGCGGCGACGCAGGGCAAGGCGACTCTCGCCGAGATCTCCGAGAGCGACGTGCCGGCGATCCGCGACGCCCACCTGCTGCTGGTGAAGTACAACTCGTGGCAGCCCGGGGTGTTCGCGCTGTCGGGATGGGATCTGACCGGATCCCTGACCCTCCCCGCCGACGATGTGCGACACCTCATCTCGTCGGGCGACACGCGATGGATCGAGCGCGGGGCGCACGACCTGCTCGACGTGGCCCCGGAGGCCTCGTCATCGGCATCCGGGATGCCGCGGGCCCGGTCGCTCTACGGCTCGCTGGGCAGCCAGCAGGACGACCCCGATTCTTTCCTCTCGGGGCTCCGCGACGTGCTGCGGATCCGTCGCGAGAACGGCATCGCCGTCGCCTCGCAGGTCGACATCCCGCAGGTCGGACACCCGAGCATGCTCGTGATGGTGCACCGGCTCGACGGTGGCGACAAGCACCTCGACGAGGCCCCGCTGCAGATCACGGTGCTGAACTTCTCGGGCGAGACGATCGAGGGAACGGTGCGCTCCGAGTGGTTGGTCCCGCAGAGCACCGCCGTCGACGCCGAGACGGGCGACGTGGTGGGTCGCGTCGACGAACTGCAGAGCTTCTCGCTCGAGCTCGGGCCGTACGCCGGGCTCTTCCTGACGCTGGAGGCCCCGGTCGCGGGGGAGTGAGCCCCGATGTCGGGGGCCGGACGTAGCGTGGAGCCGTGTCCGCCCCCGACTGTCTCGCCGATCGCTGCCTCGCGCCCGCCGTCGCCGACGCCCCCGTCTCGCTCTGCGCGTGGCATCTGGCCGTCAGCGCCGAGTGGGCGGCATCCGCCGACGGGGTGACCGATCTGCTCCCGACCCCCTGCATCCTCTGCGGATCGCGTCTGGGGGTGCGGTGGCCGAGTGGGTGGCTGTGCGCCGTGTGCGAATGGCGGCACGGGGATCCGATCGACGGTGAGCTCCCGCCGCCGCGCGTCGACGTCGTCTACTACCTGCGATTCGGCGACCGCATCAAGATCGGCACCTCGGCCCGCCCTCGCAGGCGTCTGGCCGCGATCTGGCACGACGAGCTGCTGGCGTTCGAACTCGGCGATCGTCTGGTCGAACGCCGTCGGCACGCCCAGTTCGCCGACGACCGATTCGACCGGACGGAATGGTTCCGCCGCAGCCCTGTGCTGTCGGCACACGTGGCAGCTCTGGCCGAGGGGGTCGACGACCCCTGGGCGCGATACGCGCGGTGGACGAGCGAGGCTCTCGCCCGACGGGGATGACACCCGGGGAGCCGGGGCGCACGGCACAAGCCCCAGCCCGCTCCAAGCCTCGCCTCCTACCGTGAGCGGACACCACCCGGGAAAGGGATCTGATGGGCTTCCTCGATCGACTGTTCGGCTCCGGCGACACCCCCGAACGGGGCTCCGCCGTGCCACCCGCATCCCGGCAGGCCGCGAGCGGGCTGCGCGACGGCGACGGGCGCTATGCGCCGCCCCCGCCCCAGAGCCCGACCGGGGCGATGTCGAGCCCGGTCGCGGGCCCCGACGCAGGGTCCGACGAGGATCGCCAGGCCGTCGAGCGGTACCGCTACCTTCTGCGCACGGCGCCGCCCGAGACGGTCGAGCAGGTGCACGCCGAGGCGTTCGGCCGGTTGACTCCCGCGCAGCGCCAGCAGGTGCTGCAGGAGATGTCGGCCGGCCTGCCGGCATCGGAGCGTCCGAGCAGCGATGATCCGTCGTCGTTGGCGCGCGCGGCGACCCGCGCCGAGTACACGCAGCCGGGTTTCATGGAGCGCACCTTCGGCGGGCGCTCGTTCGGGGGCGGACCCGGGTTCGGATCGATGCTCGGGGCCTCGATGCTCGGCACCATCGGCGGCTACGTGGTGGGGTCGGCGCTCGTGGGCGCGCTCTTCGATCCCGGCTACGACGCCGGATTCGCCGACGGGGCGTCCGCCGATTCGGCCGTCGCCGACTCCACCGGGGGCGAGGGTGACGCCGGCGCCGTGGACGCCGGCGGGGGCGATTTCGGAGGCGGTGACTTCGGCGGCGACTTCGGCGGTGATTTCGGGGGAGACTTCGGCTTCTGAACCGAGCGCTGCGCGACGGGCGCCATTTCTGCGCGCCACGGGTGCCCGCGCCCCACCGAGCCAATGAAAAGGCTATGGTCGAGGCCATGGCGCACCATGAACAGTGAGCGTCTCGGCCTCCGTCGCAGCATCCTGTCGAACCAGTTGCTTCTGTCGGCAGCGACCCTGATCGTTGTCGTGGTGTCGATCGCGCTCGGTCAGGTCGTCTCGGGCCCCTTCTTCGTCGCCGGTGCGGCCGTGATCTTCATCGTCGCCATCGTCAGCGTCCTGGCGCCGTGGCAGCGGATTCCGTGGTGGACCGTCGGTCTCGTGCCCATCGTCGACGTGCTCGCGGTCGCCATGCTGCGTGTGGGCGCTCCCCTCGCCGGAGTGGGTCTGCTCTGGGCCTTCCCCGCGATCTGGGTGGGCATGATCCTCGGCCTGCGCGGCGTGATCGCGTTCACCGCGGTGATCTGCGCGGTCATGGTGCAGCAGTTGGCGACCGACCCCCTGCAACGCTTCAGCGCCTCCACGCTGATCCTTCCCTTCACCCTCGCCGCTCTGGCATCCATGGCGCACTTGACCTCCCGCCGGACCCGCGCCCAACGTGCTCTGCTGGAGAAGCAGTCCACCGAGCTCCGGCGCGCCGTCGACCGGTCGCGCCGACAGGAGGACCTGGTCACCGAGGTGCTGGATGCCGTCGACTTCGGCGTCACGAGCGTGACGCCGACGGGGGAACTCGTGGTCACGAACACCGCGCACGCGCGCCTGCTCGACCCCGTCGACGCCCTGGGACGCGACCTGGCCGTCTTCGCCGCGGACGGCGCGACGCCCATCGCGCCGCGGGACGCCCCGCTGGCCCGCGCGCGCGCCGGCGAAGCCTTCGAGGGCGAGCTCGTCTGGTACGGACAGCCCGGCGAGGGGCGCCGCGCGCTGAGCGTCACCGCGCGGCGTCTCCCCGCTCGAGCAGGCGAGGATGCCGGCGGCATCATCGTGTCGCGTGACGTCACCGTGGAGGAGCAGGCGCGTCGCATCCGGGAGGACTTCGTCGCGAGCGTCTCGCACGAGCTGCGCACCCCGCTGACTTCGATCCTCGGGTACCTCGATCTGGCCCTCGACGACGACACGATCACCGAGGCCACCCGGGAGCGGCTCGAGGTGGCCGAGCGCAATGCGGCACGTCTGTCGGAACTGGTCGCCGACATCCTCGCCCTGTCCACGGCGTCGGGAGAGGGCTTCGGGGTCGACCTGGAACGTGCGCCGGCCGATGTCTCGGCCCTGGTCCGCACCGCCATCCACTCGATCATGCCGCGCGCCGTCGAACAGCAGATCCGCCTCGACGGAACGGGGATCGACGACGGAGTGATCGCCGTCGTCGACGCGCACCGGGTGCGGCAGGTGATCGACAACCTGCTCTCCAACGCGGTCAAGTACAACCCGCGCGGCGGAGCGGTGGCCGTCACCGTGACGGCGGATGCCCGATCCGTGACCGTCGTGGTCGCCGACGACGGCCCGGGCATCAGCGTCAGCGAGCAGGCGCGTCTGTTCGAGCGCTTCTTCCGCGGTGACGCCGTGCGCAAGTCCTCGACGCACGGGAGCGGGCTGGGGCTGGCCATCAGCCGCGACATCGTGCGAGCCCACGGCGGCGAGATCACGGTGCGCACCGCACCCGGTGACGGCGCCGCCTTCGCCGTGCGGCTTCCCCGGACCGGAGAAGAGGGGTGAACCTCGACGTGCTGACGCTGCAGGCGGCGGCGTCGCTCGTCATCGTCGTGTCCACCGTCATGTTCCTGCTCGACACCCTCATGTCGCAGGATTCCCCGCCGGGACGATTGTGGGCGGGCGCCTACCTGTCGGGCACGCTGTCGGCCGTCTGCTATCTCGCGTGGATGCTCCTCCCCGACGCCTGGATGGCCGTCGCGCTCGGCAACGGCGCCTTCGTCGCCGCCACCGGTTTCATCTGGCTGGGGTGCGTGTCGTACAACCGGCACGCCATGAGGGCGCCCGCCGTCGTGATGGCGGTGACGGTTTTCATCGTCATCTCGGCCGCGCTCATCGCCGGCCCCGAGGGCGGCGAATGGGCCGGCGCCGTGCCGTACTTCCTCGGCAACGCGCTGTTCGCGATCGCCGGCGCCGTCGAGACGCGGCGCGCCGCCATCGGCCGACGCTGGAGTTCGGGCGGGCTCACCCTGGTGCTGAGCGTGGAAGCGGTCTGGTTCCTCGCCCGCAGCGTGGTCTTCGTCACCGTCGGCCCCGACAGCGACCTGTTCCGCACCGTCTTCGACACCCGCGTGTCCGCACTGCTCACCATGACCCTGGTGATCGCCGCGGTCATCGTCACCTCGGCGTTGCGCGCGAACGAGTCGGCGCTGCGCGGACTGCCCGACATCCGCCGACTCTCCGTCGATCGCGACGGCGTGCTGTTGCGCGAATCGTTCGAAGCCGCTCTGGCCATCACCTGTGCGCGGGCGGAACGGGCGGGCGAGGGCGTGTGCGTCATCGGCATCCGCATCGACGACCTGCGTCGCGTGGTGACCGCCTTCGGACCCGACGAAGGCGAGGGGATCGCCCGCGAGCTCTGGGCGTCGGTCCGCCGCCACGCGCCCACGATGGCGCTGGTGGGGGAGATGGATGCCACGGGGCTGAACGTGGCGTTCACGACCACGCCGACGACCGACGTGCGTCGCGCCGCGCGGGTGCTGCACGCGCGGGTGATCGCCGACCTGGCGGGGGTGGGGGCGTCGGTCGTCCCGGTCGTCGGGGTCGGGATGGCGCTCTCGGACGAGCACGGGCACGACGCCGCGGTCCTGTCCGAGCGGGCCGACGCCGCGGCGGCGCAGGCGGCGCTCACGGGCGATCAGCCGTTCGGCCTCACCGGGCACTGAACGCGGGCGGGCCCGCCCGGGCGTCGCCCGGCGTCGCTCAGCTCGACGCCACGAGCTTCTGGACGAGCTCGCGCAACTCTCGCGGGCGGAAGGGTTTCGTGAGGTAGTCGTCGGCGCCGGCATCGCGGCCCGAGAGCTGCTCGAGTTCGTCGACGCGGGCACTCACCATCAGGATTTTCGTGGAGCTGAACTCGCGGATCCGCCGGGCCGTCTCGAACCCGTCGATGCCGGGCATGCTCACATCGAGCGTGGTCACGGCCGGATCGTAACGTTGGACGAGATCGATCCCGTCGAAGCCGTTCGGGGCCGTGTGCACGACGAAGCCCGCGCTCTCGAGCACCGCGGCGATCAGCGTGCGGATGTCGAGGTCGTCCTCGATCACCACCGTGATGTTCGGGTCGGTCATCGTCGTGCTTCCTCGGTGGGGGCCGGAGAAGATCCCGCCTCTGGACGAATGCTAGACCACGCTCCGCCCGCGGGACGTCTCCGGGCGCGAGGGCCGAGGTATGGCATCCTCGGATCGTGCCTCTTCTCGCGTTGACGGGCGGAATCGCCTCGGGCAAGTCCACCATCTCCGGTTTTCTCGCCGCCAAGGGCGCCGTCGTCGTCGACGCCGACGCGATCGTGCGCGAAGTGCAGGCGCCGGGGACCCCGGTCCTCGACGGCATCGCCGCGGAGTTCGGCCCCGAGGTGCTCCGCGCCGACGGATCGCTGGACCGCGCGGCGCTGGGTGCTCGCGTGTTCGGGCACCCCGATCGACTGGCCGCGTTGAACGCGCTCGTGCATCCCGCGGTGCGGGCGGAGTCGGTCCGGCGCTTCCGCGCGGCGCTCGACGCCGACCCCGAGGCCGTCGTCGTCTACGACGTCCCCCTGCTCGCCGAGGCACGGGCGGGCGACGAGTGGGATCTCGTCGTCGTCGCCCACGCCCCGGCGGCGGTGCGCGTGCGGCGTCTGGTCGAGACCCGGGGGATGAGCGAGGACGATGCGCGTGCGCGGATCGCATCGCAGGTCAGCGACGACGAACGCCTCGCCCTGGCCGATGTGGTCATCGACACCGCTGCCGACCTCGACGCCACGCGCCACCAGGTCGACGAGCTCTGGGCGCGCGTGGCCGAGGCCGGCTGAGGGCGAGCGCGCCGGCGCGCTCGCCCAGGGCGAACGCAACCCGCCCCCGATGTCGGAGGCCCCGCCTACGCTGGAAGCATGCAGGCCACCCGATCCGTTCGCCCCTTCGAGGTCATCAGCGAATACACCCCCTCCGGCGATCAGCCACACGCGATCGCCGACCTCGCCGCGCGCATCAACGCCGGCGAGACCGACGTGGTCCTGCTGGGCGCGACCGGAACCGGCAAGTCGGCCACGACGGCGTGGCTGGTCGAACAGGTGCAGCGCCCCACCCTGGTGCTGGCGCACAACAAGACCCTGGCCGCGCAGCTGGCGAACGAGTTCCGGGAGCTCATGCCCAACAACGCCGTCGAGTACTTCGTGTCGTACTACGACTACTACCAGCCCGAGGCGTACGTCCCGCAGACCGATACGTTCATCGAGAAGGACAGCTCGATCAACGCCGAGGTCGAGCGTCTGCGGCACTCCACCACCAACTCCCTCCTGTCCCGCCGCGACGTCATCGTGGTGTCGACGGTGTCCTGCATCTACGGCCTCGGTGCGCCCGAGGAGTACCTGCGCGCCATGGTCGCGTTGCAGGTGGGGGAGCGCTACGACCGCGATGCGCTGATCCGCAAGTTCATCTCGATGCAGTACAACCGCAACGACGTCGACTTCTCGCGCGGGAACTTCCGCGTGCGCGGCGACACGATCGAGATCATCCCGGTGTATGAGGAGTACGCCATCCGCATCGAGATGTTCGGCGACGAGATCGAGGCGCTGTACACGCTGCACCCGCTCACGGGCGACGTCATCGAGAAGATGGACTCCGTGCCGATCTTCCCGGCCTCGCACTACGTGGCCGGTACCGAGACGGTCCAGCGCGCCATCGGCACCATCGAGCACGAACTCGAGGAGCGACTCAAAGAGTTCGAGTCCCAGGGCAAGCTGCTCGAGGCGCAGCGGCTGCGCATGCGCACGACGTTCGACCTCGAGATGCTGCAGCAGCTGGGCTTCTGCTCCGGGATCGAGAACTACTCGCGTCACATGGACGGCCGCATGCCCGGCGACCCGCCGCACACCCTGCTCGACTTCTTCCCCGACGACTTCCTGCTGGTGATCGACGAGTCGCACGTGACGGTTCCGCAGATCGGGGCCATGTACGAGGGCGACGCCTCGCGAAAGCGCACGCTCGTCGAGCACGGCTTCCGCCTCCCCAGCGCCATGGACAACCGACCGCTCCGCTGGGACGAGTTCAAGGAGCGCATCGGGCAGGCGGTGTACCTCTCGGCCACGCCGGGGCGGTACGAGATGGGGATCGCCGACGGTGTCGTGGAGCAGATCATCCGCCCCACGGGGCTGGTGGATCCCGAGATCATCGTGAAGCCCTCGAAGGGGCAGATCGACGACCTGCTCGAAGAGATCCGGGTGCGTGTCGAACGCGATGAGCGCGTGCTCGTGACGACCCTGACGAAGAAGATGGCAGAGGAGCTCACCGACTTCCTCGGCGAGCACGGGGTGCGCGTGCGCTACCTGCACTCCGACGTCGACACCCTGCGCCGCGTCGAACTGCTCACCGAGCTGCGGGCCGGCGTCTACGACGTGCTGGTGGGCATCAACCTCCTGCGCGAGGGGCTCGACCTTCCCGAGGTCTCCCTGGTGGCGATCCTGGATGCCGACAAAGAGGGGTTCCTGCGCAGTGGCACCTCGCTGATCCAGACGATCGGCCGCGCGGCGCGAAACGTGTCGGGCGAGGTGCACATGTACGCCGACCGCATGACCGACTCGATGCAGAAGGCCATCGAAGAGACCGAGCGCCGCCGGGAGAAGCAGGTCGCCTACAACCTGGAGCACGGGATCGACCCGCAGCCGCTGCGCAAGAAGATCGCCGACATCACCGACGTGCTCAACCGTGAGGCCTCCGACACCAAGAAGCTGCTCGCGCGCACCGACAAGGGGGGCAAGGGCAAGTCGCCGACTCCGTCGCTGCGCCGGACCGGTATCGCCGCCGAGGGTGCCGACCAGCTCGAGTCGACCATCGCCGATCTGACGCAGCAGATGC
This sequence comes from Microbacterium sp. Leaf436, assembly GCF_001424715.1. Taxonomy (NCBI): domain Bacteria; kingdom Bacillati; phylum Actinomycetota; class Actinomycetes; order Micrococcales; family Microbacteriaceae; genus Microbacterium; species Microbacterium sp. Leaf436. Next base: position 694,147 of record NZ_LMRB01000003.1, on the reverse strand, counting down.
TCGCGGCCGCGGCGGAGCTGAAGTTCGAGCTCGCCGGCCGACTGCGCGACGAGGTGCAGGACATGAAGAAGGAGCTGCGGGCGATGGAGCGGGCCGGTCACGCCTGACCCGGTGGCAGAACCGTCGCGCAGCCGGGGGAGTCACGAGATGCGGCAGGCGATGACGTTGCAGGCGATGACGTCGCGGGGGATGATGCCACAGGGGATGCCGCAGGAGGGCTCATGCAGCAGAGAGTGTCGCTGATCACGCTGGGCGTGCGCGACCTGGCTCGGTCGCTGGAATTCTACGAGGGACTCGGGTGGAGACGCCACGCGGATTCCGTCGAGGGTGAGGTGGCGTTCTTCGACACCGGGGGCATGGTGGTGGCGCTCTGGGCCCGCGCGTCGCTCGCCGAGGACTCCGCCGTGGACGACGCCGGGGGATGGGGCGGGATCACACTCGCCCACAACGTCCGGCGAGCCGACGAGGTCGATGCGATCCTGCACGCCGCCGTTGCCGCCGGTGCACGCCTCGGTCGTGGCGGTGCGCCGACGCCGTGGGGCGGGTACTCGGGTGTGTTCGTCGACCCCGACGGGCATCCGTGGGAGATCGCGGTCAATCCGGGATGGCCCCTCGACGAGAACGGGCGTCCGCGTCTAAGGTGACGGCGCGGCCGGGGTGCGCTGCGCCTCGGCTGAACGCACGGCTGACGAGCGCTGCGCCTCTGCTGCGCGCACGGCTGACGTGCGCTGCGGCTCGGCTGGACGCACGGCTGATGAGAGCTGCGCCTCGGCTGGCGTGCGCACGAACCGCGGGCATCGACCGCGCGCGTGCGTGCGCACGACCGGGACGTGCTCAGGGGCAGTGCAACAGCGGCTTCGGGCCGGTGCGGTCGACCGAGTGCTCCGTCATCGCGTGCCCGCAGAGCGGGCAGGGCCGACCGGTCCGAACCGGCTCGGGGGTCGTCTCGTACGGGCCGACCGATGCCGGGCCGGCCACCTTGATGAGGCGCGTGTTGAGGTACTGGTACCAGCCACCGGCTTCGCGCACGCGCTCGCGGAGCGGTGGGCGATCGGCATCCTTTCGTGTCATGATCTTTAGTGTACTAACGAATGGGAAGGTGTGGTGTGGACGATCCCCTGAAGCTCGAGAACCAGGTGTGCTTCGCGCTCGTGACGGCCGCGCGCAACGTGGTGTCGATCTATCGCCCCGTGCTCGAGCCGCTCGGGCTGACGCACCCGCAGTACCTGGTCATGCTCGCGCTGTGGCAGCGCGCCCCGCGATCGCTCGGCGACCTCGCTGCCGAACTCGCCATGGAGCCGGCCACGCTCTCGCCGCTCGTCAAGAGACTCGAGGCGCAGGGGCGCGTCGCGCGTACCCGGCGGGCCACCGACGAGCGCGTGCTCGACATCGACCTGACGGACGAGGGTCGGGCACTGCGCGAACGCGCGCTCGCGGTGCCCGCGCAGATCATGGCGCGCGTCGGCATCGACGAGCGTCAGCTCGTCGCCCTGCGCGATGATCTCGCGCCCTTCGCCGCCTCGCCGCGCGACTGAGAAAGACCCGGCGCGGGCATGCACATCCGTGCGCCGGGTGCGAACCCGGGGCCGATGTCGGAGGCCCGACCTAGACTTAACACGTGCCCATCGTTCCCGTTTCCTCTCCCTCGTCGTCAGCGAACTCCGGCACCAGCGGAAAGCTGAGCGTTCGGGGTGCCCGTGTCCACAACCTGAAGAACGTCGACCTCGACATTCCGCGCGACTCGCTCGTCGTGTTCACGGGGCTGTCCGGTTCGGGAAAGTCGAGCCTCGCGTTCGACACGATCTTCGCCGAGGGCCAGCGACGGTACGTCGAGTCCCTGAGCGCCTACGCACGTCAGTTCCTCGGCCAGGTCGACCGGCCCGACGTCGACTTCATCGAGGGACTCAGCCCGGCGGTCTCGATCGACCAGAAGTCGACCAACCGCAATCCGCGATCCACGGTGGGCACGATCACCGAGATCCACGACTACATGCGTCTGCTGTGGGCGCGCATCGGCGTCCCCCACTGCCCCGACTGCGGCGCGCGCATCCAGCGTCAGACCGTGCAGCAGATCGCCGATCAGCTCATGGAGCTGCCCGAGCGCACGCGGTACCAGATCGTCGCCCCCGTGGTCACGCAGAAGAAGGGCGAGTTCGTCGACCTCTTCAAGGAGCTCAGTGCGAAGGGCTACGCCCGCGCCGTCGTCGACGGTGACCTCGTGCAGCTCGCCGAGCCGCCGACGCTGAAGAAGAGCTACAAGCATGACATCGCCGTCGTCGTCGACCGACTCGTGGCATCCGGAGACAACCTCAGCCGCGTCACCGACTCGGTCGAGACGGCCATGGGCCTGGCCGGTGGCATCATGCAGGTGAACTTCGTCGACGAAGAGGGCGACGACGCCTGGCAGTCGTTCTCCGAGAAGCTCGCGTGCCCCAACGGCCACCCGCTGCAGCTGACCGAGATCGAGCCGCGCACCTTCTCGTTCAACGCCCCGTTCGGCGCCTGCCCGGTGTGCTCCGGCCTCGGCACGCGCATGTCGGTCGACGTCGACCTCATGCTCGGCGACGAAGAGCTGTCGATCCGCGACGGGGCGATCCTCCCGTGGACCACGCAGGGCAAGGGGCTCTTCCAGTACTACGAGCGCCTGCTCGAGGGGCTCGCCCGCGACCTCGACTTCTCGCTCGACACCCCGTGGCGCAAGCTCTCGCACGACGTGCAGCAGGCGGTGCTGCGCGGCGAGAACTACAAGGTCACGGTCAAGTGGAAGAACCGTTACGGCCGTGAGATGCGGTACGCGTCGGGCTTCGAGGGCGTCGTGCCCTACATCGAGCGGCAGTACCTGCAGGCCGAATCCGACACGCAGCGTCAGCGGTGGTCGGAGTACCTGCGCGAGGTCCCCTGCGCCGTCTGCGACGGCGATCGCCTCAAGCCCGAGGTGCTGGCGGTGCTCGTCGACGACACGTCGATCGCCGCGGCCTCGCGCATGAGCCTCGCCGACGCCCGGGAGTTCTTCTCGAAGCTGAAGCTCACGGCCCGTGAGGCCACCATCGCCGCCGCCGTGCTGCGCGAGATCCGCGCCCGCCTCGACTTCCTGCTGCAGGTCGGCCTCAACTACCTCAGCCTCGGCCGGGCGGCCGGAACGCTGTCGGGCGGCGAGGCGCAGCGCATTCGACTGGCCACGCAGATCGGCTCCGGCCTCACCGGCGTGCTCTACGTGCTCGACGAGCCCTCGATCGGTCTGCACCAGCGCGACAACCGCCGCCTGATCCAGACGCTCGAGACGCTGCGCGACCTCGGCAACACCCTCATCGTCGTCGAGCACGACGAAGAGACCATCCACGCGGCCGACTGGGTCGTCGACATCGGTCCCCGGGCCGGCGTCGACGGCGGCAATGTCGTGCACTCCGGCCCCCTCGCCGGGCTCCTGACCGACGAGAACTCCCTCACCGGCGCGTACCTCTCGGGACGCCGCGCGATCGAGGCGCCCAAGAAGCGCCGCAAGATCGACAAGAAGCGTCAGGTGACGGTCGTCGGTGCACGCGAGAACAACCTGCAGAACGTCACGGTCGACTTCCCGCTCGGGGTGCTGACGGCCGTCACCGGCGTCAGCGGCTCCGGCAAGTCGACGCTGGTCAACGGCATCCTGTACGAAGTGCTCGCCTCGAAGCTCAACGGTGCCCGCCGCGTTCCCGGCAAGCACACGCGCGTCACCGGGCTCGACAACCTCGACAAGGTCGTGCACGTCGATCAGGCGCCCATCGGCCGCACCCCGCGCTCGAACCCGGCGACCTACACCGGCGTGTTCGACCGCGTGCGCAGCCTGTTCAGCGAGACGCCCGAGGCGAAGGTGCGCGGCTACCAGGCCGGGCGCTTCAGCTTCAACGTCAAGGGCGGACGCTGCGAGGCCTGCTCGGGCGACGGCACGCTGAAGATCGAGATGAACTTCCTGCCCGACGTGTACGTCGACTGCGAGGTCTGCCACGGCAAGCGGTACAACCGCGACACCCTGTCGGTGCACTACAAGGGCAAGAACATCGCCGAGGTGCTCGAGATGCCGATCGCCGAGGCCGCCGAGTTCTTCGAGCCCATCCAGGCCATCCACCGCTACCTCAAGACGCTCGTCGACGTGGGCCTCGGCTACGTGCGCCTCGGGCAGTCGGCCACGACCCTGTCGGGTGGAGAGGCGCAGCGCGTGAAGCTCGCCACCGAGCTGCAGCGCCGGAGCAACGGTCGGTCGATCTACGTGCTCGACGAGCCCACCACGGGCCTGCACTTCGAAGACGTCTCGCTGCTGCTCAAGGTGCTCAACGGCCTCGTCGACAAGGGCAACACCGTGATCGTCATCGAGCACAACCTCGACGTGATCAAGAGCTCCGACTGGGTCATCGACCTCGGCCCCGAGGGCGGCTCCGGCGGCGGCATGGTCGTCGCGACCGGAACCCCCGAGCAGGTGTCGAAGGTCGAGGCGAGCCACACGGGTGCGTTCCTGGCCGAGCTGCTGGAGTCCGGACGCACGGGGACGCAGCGCAACGCCGCCGCGCGCGACGCCGCACGCGCCGAGCCGGAGCTCGTGAGCGCGGCGGGCTGAGCCGTGGCATCCCGAGAACGGATGTCGCATCTGCCCTATCGTCCGAAAGCCGGCGAGATCCCCACCAACCCGGGGGTCTACCGGTTCCGCGATGCCGAGGGCCGTGTGCTGTACGTCGGCAAGGCCAAGAACCTGCGCGCCCGGTTGTCGAATTACTTCGCGCCTCTGCACTCGCTGCACGAACGCACCCGTCGCATGGTCACGACCGCAGCGAGCGTGGAGTGGACGGTCGTGCCCAGCGACATCGACTCGCTGCAGCTCGAGTTCATGTGGATCAAGGAGTTCGATCCGCCCTTCAACGTGCGCTACCGCGACGACAAGTCGTACCCCTTCATGGCGATCACCCTCGCCGACGAGGCGCCGCGCGTGATCGTGACCCGCAACCCAAAGATCCGCGGGGCGAAGTACTTCGGGCCGTACCCCAAGGTGTGGGCGGTGCACGACACGATCGACCTGATGATCAAGGTCTTCCCGATCCGCACCTGCAGCGATTCGTCGTACAAGAAGGCCATGGCCTCGGGGCGGCCGTGCTTCCCCGGGCAGATCGGCCGCTGCGGCGGACCCTGCTCGATGAAGGTCACCATCGCCGAGCACCGCGCGATGGTCGACGATTTCGTCGCCTTCATGTCGGGCGGCGACCAGCGTTTCGCGCGCGAGCTCACCGCCCGCATGAAAGAGGCGTCGGCGGCGATGGACTACGAGGCCGCCGCCCTCTACCGGGACCGCCTGCAGGCCATCGACGCCGTGCTGGGCAAGAGCGCCCTGGTGCTGGCGCCCGACACCGATGCCGATCTCTTCGGCATCGCCGAAGACGAACTCGCCGCCACCGTGCAGCACTTCGTCGTGCGGGGCGGGCGCGTGCGCGGTGTGCGCGCCACGACGATCGAGAAAGAGATCGACATCTCGGGCGCCGACCTCGTCGACCAGGTGCTGCAGCGCACCTACGGCGATGCGGATGCCGCCGACATCCCGCGCCAGGTGATGGTTCCCGAGCTGCCCGACGACGCCCCGCAGCTCGAGGACTGGCTGCGCGAGCGACGCGGCCGCCCGGTGACGCTGCAGGTCGCCCAGCGCGGGCGCAAGGCCGACCTGCTCAAGACCGCCACCCTCAACGCGCAGCAGGCGCTGATGCTGCACAAGACGCGGCGCACGAGTGACTACGTCGCCCGGTCGCAGGCTCTCACCGACCTGCAGGAGGCGCTCGGCATGACCGAGGCGCCGTTGCGCATCGAGTGCTTCGACATCTCGCACCTGTCGGGGACCAACGTCGTGGCCTCGATGGTGGTCTTCGAAGACGGGCTTCCCCGCAAAGACCAGTACCGCTCGTTCGGGGTCGCCGAGACGACCGACGACACCGACTCGATGTACCAGGTGCTCACGCGACGCGTGGCGTACCTGGACCGACCCGACGAGATCGAGCCCGAGACGATCGACGGCGCGATCGTGACGTCGCCCGACTCCGAAGAGGCCACGGCCGACGGCGATGTCGTGACGGCGCGGAAGCGCCCCCGCTTCGCGTATCGCCCGCAGCTCCTCGTCGTCGACGGCGGCCAGCCCCAGGTCGCGGCCGCGGCACGCGCGCTGGCCGACGCGGGGCACGAGGAGATCGCGCTCTGCGGGATCGCCAAACGTCTCGAGGAGGTGTGGCTGCCGGGGGAGGAGTACCCGGTGATCCTGCCGCGCACCTCCGAGGCCCTGTACCTGCTCCAGCGCCTGCGCGACGAGGCCCACCGGTTCGCGATCGTGCATCAACGCAAGCGCCGCAAGCGCGACATCACGAGCGTGCTCACCGAGGTGCCGGGACTCGGCGACACCCGCATCAAAGCGCTGCTGCGCCACTTCGGGTCGGTCTCGGCGTTGAAGAACGCCACCCCCGACGAGATCACGGAGCTGCCGGGTATCGGGCCGACACTGGCCGAGGCCATCCACACGCACCTGTCTCGGTAGGCTGGACACGACAACGGGAGGCGATCGCCCATGGAACCGGCACGCGACGAGCCAGGCGAGGTGCTGATCGTCACGGGAATGTCCGGCGCGGGGCGGTCGACCGTGGCCAATGCCCTCGAAGACCTCGACTGGTACGTCGTCGACAACCTCCCGCCGCAGATGCTGCGTCCACTGCTCGAGCTCACCGAGCTCGCCGGTGGGGCGGTCCCGCGCGTCGCGGTGGTCGTCGACGTCCGCGGTCGCAGCCTGTTCAGCGATCTGCCCGAGGCCATGCGCAGTCTGCAGGCGGGCCGCCAGGTGCGCGTGGTGTTCCTCAACGCCAGCGACGCGGTGCTGGTTCGGCGGTTCGAAGCCGTGCGGCGTCCCCACCCGCTGCAGGGCGAGGGCACCATCCTCGACGGCATACGCCGGGAGCGCGAACGTCTCGCACCCGTGCGGGAGGCCGCCGACGTCGTGATCGACACCTCGTCGCTGAACGTGCACCAGCTGTCGTTGCGCACGGTCGCCCTCTTCGGCGACGAGGGCGCTGCACGCCACACGGTCACGCTCATGAGCTTCGGGTTCAAGTACGGGCTGCCCCCCGACGTCGACCTCGTCGCCGACATGCGCTTCCTGCCGAACCCGTTCTGGAACGAAGACCTGCGCGCTCTCACGGGCGAAGACCCGCGCGTAAGGGAGTACGTGCTCGGGCAAGAGGGGGCGGCGGAGTTCCTCGGCGCGTACGCCGCGGCGTTGCACCCCGTGCTCGAGGGCTACCAGCGCGAGAACAAGCGGCACTCGGTGGTGGCGATCGGCTGCACGGGCGGCAAGCACCGGTCGGTCGTCATGGCCCGTGAACTCGCTGCACGTCTGTCCGATGTGCCCGGGGTGGCCGTGCGTGTGGCTCACCGCGACCTCGGTCGCGAGTAGGCTGTACCGTCGTCCCCGCTGCCCCCACCCGAGGAGAACCGTGCCCCTGACCGCCGACGTGAAGGCCGAGCTCATCACCGTCCGCGACCCGCGCCCGACCGCGCGGATCGCCGAGCTCACCGCCCTCCTGCGCTTCTCCGGTGGTCTGCACTCCATCGCCAACCGCGTCGCCGTCGAGGCCGAACTCGACTCCGACATCCTGGCCCGCCGGGTGGCCCGCGACCTCATGGAGCTGTACGGCGTGCGTCCCGAGCTGCACCACGTGCAGGGGTCGGGCGGACGCACCGGCGGCCACTACGCGGTGCGCGTCATCGAGGCGGGCGAGACACTCGCTCGTCAGACCGGCCTGCTCGACCAGCGCCGTCGCCCCGTGCGGGGCCTCCCCAACAAGCTCACGACGGGATCGCGTCCCGACCTCAGCGCCATCTGGCGCGGTGCGTTCCTGGCGAGCGGCACCCTGAGCGACCCCGGCCGCTCGGCGGCGCTCGAGATCTCGTGCCCGTCGTCGGAGGCCGCGATGGCCCTCGTCGGCGCGGGGCACCGCATCGGCATCCCCGCCAAGGCGCGAGAGGTGCGCGGTGTGCCGCGCGTCGTGGTGCGCGACGGAGAAGCCATTCGGGGTGCCCTGTACGAGATGGGCGCGCGCCGCACCGCGGGGGAGTGGGACCAGATGCGTCAGCGCCGCGAGGTGCGCGCGGGCGTGAACCGTCTCGTCAACTTCGACGACGCCAACCTGCGTCGCTCCGCCCAGGCGGCCGTCGCCGCGTGCGCGCGCGTCGAGCGCGCGCTCGAGATCCTCGGCGACGAGGTTCCCGACCACCTGCAGCAGGCCGGCGCTCTGCGCCTGGCCCACCGTGACGCGAGCCTCGACGAGCTGGGTCACCACGCCGACCCGCCCCTGACCAAAGACGCCGTGGCCGGTCGCATCCGCCGTCTGCTGGCGATGGCCGACAAGAAGGCCGAGGTCGAGGGCATCCCCGGCACCGAGGCCGCGGTTCCGGTCGGCGCCGAGGACTGATTCCCCGACTCCGGATGCCGCGCGGTCGACGCGCCGGCGGAGTGGTGGGGCCCGCGGAGCGTTCGTGCTCCTCCGATGCGGATCGCGTCGACGCGCACAGACCCCGCGTGTGCGCCGCCCCGTTCACGCCGTGCGGGTCCGGCATCCGGGGCCTTCTCGTCATGCTGAGCGACGCGCCCGGGCGATCTATCCTCCGTCATGCGGGGAAGCAACCCCGTGGCTCGTGCGTTACCCGTCACTAGGATGAAAACGTCACCCTCGCTGCTCGGTTCCTCGGCACGCCTTCCCGGTGAAGAGGCCTCGGCAGCGACCGATCGGAAGTAGAGAACATGGCGACCTACACGCTGCCCGAACTGCCCTACGACTACTCGGCGCTGGAGCCGCACATCAGTGCGACCATCATGGAGCTGCACCACAGCAAGCACCACCAGACCTATGTCAACGGCGCGAACACCACCCTCGAACTCCTCGCCGACGCGCGCGAGAAGGGCGATTTCGCCAACATCAACCGCCTGCAGAAGGACCTCGCGTTCAACCTCGGCGGTCACACCAACCACTCGATCTTCTGGACGAACCTCTCGCCCCACGGCGGAGACAAGCCCACCGGTGATCTCGAGTCGGCCATCGACGACCAGTTCGGTTCGTTCGACGCGTTCCGCGCGCAGTTCACCGCCGCCGCTCTCGGCGTGCAGGGCTCGGGCTGGGCGGGTCTGTTCTGGGACTCGATCGGTCAGAACCTGCTGATCCAGCAGTTCTTCGACCAGCAGGGCCAGATCGTCGCCGGCACCGTTCCGCTGCTGCTGCTCGACGTGTGGGAGCACGCCTACTACCTCGACTACAAGAACGTCCGCGCCGACTACGTGAAGGCGTTCTGGAACATCGCGAACTGGGCCGACGCCCAGGACCGCTTCGCCGCGGCCCGAGAGAAGACCACGGGTCTGCTGGTACTGTCGTAAACGGTGCGGCGTCCCGGTGGGACACCTCACCGGGACGCCGTTGTCCGCCAGCGAACACCGCAATCACGCGCTTCTCGCGCACAACTGATTCAGGAGATATTCCGTGACCGTCAAGATCGGAATCAACGGCTTCGGCCGTATCGGACGCAACTACCTCCGCGCGGCTCTCGCGCAGGGTGCCGACCTCGAAATCGTGGCGGTGAACGACCTCACCGACAACAAGTCGCTGGCGCACCTCCTCAAGTACGACTCCGTCGGCGGCGTTCTCGCCGAGGACGTCTCGTACACCGCAGACTCCATCACCGTCGGCGACAAGACCATCAAGGTCTTCGAAGAGCGCGACCCGGCGAACCTCCCCTGGGGCGAGCTCGGCGTCGACATCGTCATCGAGTCGACCGGCCGCTTCACCAAGGCCGAAGACGCCAAGAAGCACATCACCGGCGGTGCCAAGAAGGTCCTCATCTCGGCTCCCGCCACGGGTGACGACGCGACCATCGTGATGGGCGTCAACGAAGAGACGTACAACCCCGAGACCGACGTCATCATCTCGAACGCGTCGTGCACCACGAACTGCCTCGCTCCTCTCGCCCAGGTCTTCAACGAGGCCTTCGGCATCGAGCGCGGCTTCATGATGACGGCTCACGCCTACACGGCCGACCAGAACCTGCAGGACGGCCCGCACAGCGACCTGCGTCGTGCCCGCGGTGCAGCGATCAACATCGTTCCCGCCTCGACCGGTGCCGCCAAGGCCATCGGCCTGGTGCTGCCCGAGCTCAACGGCAAGCTCAGCGGCTCGTCGTACCGCGTTCCGGTTCCCACCGGCTCGATCGTCGACCTCACGATCGTCACGCCCACCGAGGGTCTGACCGTCGACCAGGTCAACGAGGTCTACAAGAAGGCCGCTGCCGAGGGTCGCCTCAACGGCATCCTGCAGTACACCGAAGACCCGATCGTCTCGAGCGACATCCAGGGCAACCCGCACTCGTCGATCTTCGACGCCGAGCTGACCAACGTCAGCGGCAACCTCGTCAAGGTCTCGTCGTGGTACGACAACGAGTGGGGCTACTCGAACCGTCTCGTCGACCTCACCGAGTACGTCGCCGAGCGCCTGTAAACCTTCATGGCTCTGCGCACCCTCGATTCGCTGGGGTCGCTCGCCGGCACGCGCGTCATCGTCCGTTGTGATCTCAACGTTCCTCTCAAGGACGGGATCATCACGGACGATGGCCGCGTGCGGGCGTCGCTTCCGACTCTCAACGCACTGATCAACGCCGGCGCGCGTGTGGTCGTGTGCTCCCACCTGGGCCGCCCCGACGGCGCGCCCGATCCGAAGTACTCGCTCGAGCCGGTCGCGCAGCGGCTGTCCGAGCTGCTCGGCCAGCCGGTCGCGTTCGCGCGCGACACGGTCGGCGAGTCGGCTCAGGATGCCGTGGCCTCGCTCGAGAACGGCGAGGTCGCCGTCATCGAGAACCTCCGCTTCAACGCGGGCGAGACCTCGAAGGACGAAGCCGAGCGTCAGGCCTTCGCACGGGAGCTCGCCGGACTCGGCGACGCGCTCGTGTCGGACGGCTTCGGCGTCGTGCACCGCAAGCAGGCGAGCGTCTACGACCTCGCCCAGCTGGTGCCCTCGGCCGCGGGTCTGCTCATCCAGAAGGAGCTCGAGGTCCTCGACCGCCTGACCGAGAACCCGGAGCGTCCGTACACGGTCGTGCTCGGCGGATCGAAGGTCAGCGACAAGCTCGGCGTCATCGAGCACCTGCTGCCCCGCGTCGACAAGCTCCTCGTCGGTGGCGGCATGATGTTCACCTTCCTCGTCGCCGAAGGGCACAAGGTCGGCTCGAGCCTGCTCGAGAAGGACCAGATCGACACCGTGAAGGGCTACCTCGCCACGGCGAAGGAGCGCGGCGTCGAGATCGTCCTCCCCGTCGACGCGGTCGTCGCGGCCTCGTTCTCGGCGGACGCCGAGCACGTGATCGCCGACGCGGACGCGCTCGAGGACACCGACTTCGGCGCCTCGGGTCTCGGTCTCGACATCGGCCCGCGCACGGCGGAGATCTTCGCCGACGCGATCCGCGCCTCGCGCACCGTCTTCTGGAACGGCCCCATGGGCGTGTTCGAGATGGCGGCGTTCGAAGCCGGCACCAAGACGGTCGCTGCCGCCCTCACCGAGGTCGACGGCCTCAGCGTGGTCGGTGGCGGCGACTCGGCCGCGGCCGTGCGTCAACTCGGATTCTCGGATGACGAGTTCGGCCACATCTCCACGGGTGGTGGCGCGAGCCTGGAGTTCCTCGAAGGCAAGAAGCTCCCCGGACTGGAGGTCCTCGGATGGTCGTAATCGACACGGAATCGTCTGCTGCGCAGAACAGGCGAACCCCCCTCATCGCAGGCAACTGGAAGATGAACCTCGACCACCTGCAGGCGGTCGCGTTCGTCCAGAAGCTGCACTGGACGTTGAAGGACGCCCAGCACGACGACAGCAGCGTCGAGGTGGCGGTCTTCCCGCCGTTCACCGACCTGCGTACCGTTCAGACGCTGCTCGACGCCGACAAGATCCCGTTCGCCCTCGGCGGCCAGGATCTGTCGGCACACGACTCCGGTGCGTACACGGGTGAGATCTCGGGCCAGTTCCTGGCCAAGCTCAACGCGCGGTACGTCATCATCGGTCACTCCGAGCGTCGTCAGTTCCACGCCGAGACCGACGAGGTCGTCGCGGCCAAGACGCAGGCGGCTCTGCGCCACGGCGTCGTGCCGGTTATCTGCGTCGGTGAGACCTCGGAGGACCTCGAGAAGTTCGGCGCCAGCGCCGTGCCCGTGGGTCAGCTCGAGGTCGCGCTCGAGGGCGTGGCATCCGATGCCGACATCGTCGTGGCGTACGAGCCGGTCTGGGCCATCGGCTCCGGCCAGGCGGCGACGCCCGACCAGGCGCAGGAGGTCTGCGCGAAGCTCCGCGCCGTCGTCGCCGACAAGCTCGGCGCCGACGCCGCCGCACGCACCCGTGTGCTGTACGGCGGATCGGTGAAGTCGGGCAACATCGCCGGCTTCATGCGCGAGCCCGATGTGGACGGCGCCCTGGTGGGTGGCGCGAGCCTCGTCGTCGACGAGTTCGCCGCGATCATCCGCTTCCAGAAGCACGTCGGGGTCTGACCCCCGCACCGATGCCCGCGGCGCTTCGCCGCGGGCATCCGTGCGCCCGGCACGCCTCCCCGTATACTTGACGCTTGTGCGGTCGACTGGGCCGCTCGCGAAAGGCTTTCGACAGTGCAGATTCTCGAGTTCGTCCTGCAGGTGCTCCTGGGAGTCACCAGCCTCCTGCTGACCCTGCTCATCCTGCTCCACAAGGGGCGTGGTGGCGGTCTGTCCGACATGTTCGGCGGCGGCATGAGCTCCGCGCTCGGCTCGTCGGGCCTGGCGGAACGCAACCTCAACCGATTCACGATCGTGCTCGCGCTGGTGTGGTTCGTCACCATCGTCGGCCTCGGTCTGCTGACCAAGTTCGCGGAGATCTGACATGGCGACAGGCGGAAACGCGATCCGGGGTTCGCGCGTAGGCGCGGGCCCGATGGGCGAGCAGGACCACGGCTTCCACGCCGACCGCGTGGCCGTGTCGTACTGGGATGCCCTCGGCAACGAGACCGTGCGGTACTTCGCGGCGGGCATCGCCGATGCCGAGATCCCCGAGACCATCGACTCCCCGCACTCCGGCCTCCCCGCCGGTCGCGACAAGAGCAACCCGCCGGCCCTCGCGAAGGCCGAGCCCTACAAGACGCACCTCGCGTACGTGAAAGAGCGTCGCACCGAAGAAGAAGCGGCGTCGCTTCTCGACGACGCGCTGCAGCAGCTGCGCGATCGCCGCGGCCAGTAATCTCGAGGGGAAGGGTCGGATGCCGAGGCATCCGGCCCTTTCGCGTTCCTCCGGGCGTCGACGCGCAGCGACGAGGAAGCCGCCGGGCATCGGCATCGTCCGACGGCCGAGCAGCCGTGCAGCGCGAGGCCCGCTCTCCGGCTCTGTGCGTCGTCCGGCGGCGCCACGTGTGTCTCGCGGCCTCGAACGCCGGGGGCGGCCGCATGGAGCCGCACGGAGCGCGACAGCGAAGAGGGCCGGATGCCTGGCATCCGACCCTCTTCGCTGTCTCCCGCGTGTCTCAGTACTCGCGTTCGATGAGCTGCGGCGGCACCTGATCTGCGGCCGCCTCGTCGACGAAGAACGCGGTGCGGCGACGACCCTTCGCCCCGGCGGCGGGCACGCTCTGGTAACTGGCTCCCGCGAGGGCGAGTCCGAGGGCGGCTGCCTTGTCGGCGCCGGCGATCACCATCCAGACGCGCTTCGACGAGTTGATCACCGGGCGCGTCAGCGAGACGCGATCACTCGGCGGCTTCGGTGATTCGCGCACGGGAACCGTGGCGCGGTCGGTCACCGAGATCTCGGGACGATCAGGGAAGAGCGAGGCGATGTGCGCATCGGGACCGACACCCAGGAAGCAGATGTCGAACGACGGCCACGGCCCGGTCTCGCTGCGGTCCGACGGCGCGAACTGCGCGAGCTCGTCGGCGTAGGCGATCGCCGCGGCATCCAGATCGAGCCCCTCGTCGCTCGAGGCGACGGTGTGGATGTTCTCGGTCGGGATGTCGAGATGGTCGAGGAAGGCCTCGCGAGCCTGCTTCTCGTTGCGGTCGTCGGAATCACGGGGGACGAACCGCTCGTCGCCGAACCAGAAGTGCACGAGCGACCAGTCGACCCGCGCCGCACGCTCGTCGCGCGCCGCGGTCCGCAGGACCGCTCCGCCCATCGTGCCGCCGGTGAGGCAGATGTGCATGCGCTTGCCTTCGGCCACGCGCTTCACGATGCGGTTCATGAAGCGCGTCGCGACGTACTCGGCGAGCGTGTCGGTGTCGTGCTTGATGATGACGTTCTTGGTCGCTCCGGTGTCGGTCATGAGGCGTTCCGTTCGCTCGCGGCCAGCAGCATCTCCTGGCCCTCGGTGATGACGCGGCCGTAGAGCACATCGGGGTCGAGGCGGCGCAGCTCTTCGGCCAGGCACTCGCGGAGCGTGCGCCGGGGGAATGCCAGGTCGTGGGTCGGCTGACCCGGCTGCGTGAGCACCGCGACGCTCGCCTCGGGGCGCTCGAGCAGCGTGTCGCCGCTCGCGCGGGTGAGCCGCACCGATTTGATGCCGCTGGACCATTCGTCGGCGGGCAGGTACGCGTAGTCGACGGGGGCGTCGAGCTTCATGCCCAACCACGCTGCCAGCAGCGCCGTGGAGGGGGAGTCGGCGGCGCCGCGCACCTCGATCGCGGTGACGGGCTCGTACGGCGGCTGGTCGAGCACGGCCGCGAGCTGCTCGCGCCAGCGGGTGACGCGCGTCCACGCGAAGTCGGTGTCGCCGGGGGAGTAGTGCTCACCGAGGTGGGCCACCCACGCGGCGGGGTCGGACTGCGACGAGGCGTCGGTGATGCGGCGCTGCGCGATGCGCCCGATGGGGGAGTGCGCGGGGTCGGCGGGCGCCTCGGCCGGCCACCAGGCCACGACGGGGGCGTCAGGCAGCAGCAGGCCCGTGACCAGGCTCTCGGCGTTGGAGCCGGCGGCGCCGTGCGCGCGCAGCACGACGACCTCGCTCGCGCCGGCGTCGCCGCCCACGCGGATCTGGGCGTCGAGTCGCGGCTCTTCGTCCTCATCGCCGAACAGCACGGCGATGACCCGCATGGGGTGCTCTCGGGAGGCGTCGTTGGCGGCCTCGATGACCTTCTCTTCGGCCCCGTGGTGGGTCACGATGATGAGCGTGAGCACGCGGCCGAGGGCGACGGCGCCGCCCTCTTCGCGCACGCTGACGAGCTTCTTCGAGATCGCGCTGACGGTGGTGTCGGGCAGATCGATGATCACGGGCGTCTCCAGGTGCGGCCGTCACGGGCGAGGAGTTCGTCGGCGGATGCCGGTCCCCACGACCCGGGCGAATACTGTTCGAGCGGACCGCTCTGGGCGGCCCAGAACTCCTCGATCGGGTCGAGGATCTTCCAGCTGAGCTCCACCTCTTCGTGACGCGGGAACAGCGGCGGGTCGCCGAGCAGCACGTCGAGGATGAGGCGTTCGTACGCCTCGGGGCTGGCTTCGGTGAACGCGTGGCCGTAGCCGAAGTCCATGGTGACGTCACGCACCTGCGTGCCGTCGCCGGGGACCTTGGAGCCGAAGCGGATCGTGACGCCCTCGTCGGGCTGCACGCGGATGACCAGCGCGTTCTGACCGAGCTCCTGCGTCTGGCTGCGCGAGAAGAGCTGCTGCGGGGCGCGCTTGAACACGACGGCCACCTCGGTGACGCGACGGCCCAGCCGCTTTCCGCTGCGCACGTAGAACGGCACGCCCGACCAGCGGCGGGTGTTGATCTCGAGCTTGATGGCCGCGTAGGTCTCGGTGACGGACTCGGGGGCCATGCCGTCTTCTTCGAGGAAGCCGAGGACCTCCTCGCCGCCCTGCCATCCGCCGGCGTACTGGCCGCGGGCCGTCGCCTCGGCGAGGTTCTCGGGCAGGTGCACCGCCGCGAGGACCTTCTCTTTCTCGGCGCGCAGATCGGAGGCGTTGAAGCTGATGGGTTCTTCCATCGCGGTGAGCGCGAGCAGCTGCAACAGATGGTTCTGGATGACGTCGCGCGCGGCGCCGATCCCGTCGTAGTAGCCGGCACGGCCGCCCACTCCGATGTCCTCGGCCATCGTGATCTGCACGTGGTCGACGTAGTTGCGGTTCCAGAGGGGCTCGTACAGCTCGTTGGCGAAGCGCAGCGCCAGGATGTTCTGCACCGTCTCTTTGCCGAGGTAGTGGTCGATGCGGAAGATCGAGTCGGCGGGGAAGGCGCTCTCGACGACCTCGTTCAACTCTCGCGCCGAGGCGAGGTCGTGGCCGAAGGGCTTCTCGATGACGACGCGGCGCCACCCGGTGGTGTCGTCGGCGGATTCTCCGACCAGCCCCGACGCCTTGAGCTGCGTCGTCACCAGGGGGAACGCCTTGGGGGGGATCGACAGGTAATACGCGTGGTTGCCCATGGTGCCGCGCTCGGTGTCGAGCTTGTCGACCGTGCTCTTCAGCCGCTGGAACGCCTCGGGGTCGTCGAACTCGCCCTGGACGAAACGGATGCCCTCGAGCAGTTCCTTCCACGTCTCTTCGCGGAACTCGGTGCGCGCGTACTTCTTGACGGACTCGTAGACGACCTCGGCGAAGTCCTGGTCTTCCCAGTCGCGTCGCGCGAAGCCGACCAGCGCGAAGCCGGGGGGCAGCAGCCCCCGGTTCGCCAGGTCGTAGACCGCGGGCATGAGCTTCTTGCGCGAGAGGTCGCCGGTGACGCCGAAGATGACGAGGGCGCTGGGCCCCGCGATCCGGCTCAGTCGGCGGTCCTCGGGGTCCCGGAGGGGGTTGTGACCCGGTGTGATCTCTACGACCATGCTTATTGTGCCGCCTCGAAGAGTGAGAGCACCTCGACCTGCGGGTCGGTCAGCGTCAGCGTGACGACGGGACGGCCGTGGCCCTCCGCCAACACGCTCGCGTCTCCCGCGGCCTGTGCCTGGATGAGTTGTCCGAAGGTGAACGGCCGACCGGGGATCTCGAGATCGAGGTCGGTGCGTTCGAGGATCTGCAGGAAGACGCCGTTGGCGGGTCCGCCCTTGTGGTACTGACCGGTCGAGTGCAGGAAACGCGGACCCCAGCCGAACGTCGTGGGGCGACCGGAGTCGGCCGCGACGAGCTCGCGGAGCCCGGCCAGCTGCGACAGGTCGAGACGGTTCACGTACGCCTGGATGCTGACGTAGCCGTCGGCGGGAACCGTCTGCCACAGCGCCGCCAGCACGCCGGCGACCGTGCCGCTGGAGGCCAGGGCGGGGTCGGAGACGCGCACCTCGACGCCGTCGACGACGAAGGCCGGCGCGGTCGGTTCGGGGCGGGCGTCGAGCAGGCCACGGGTGGCGACCTTCGCCGACTCGACGTCGGGCTGGTCGAAGGGGTCGATGCCGATCATGCGTCCGGCGATCGCGGTGGCGTACTCCCACACGACGAACTGCGCCCCGAGCGAGCCGCTGACGAGCACCTCGCCGGTGTGCCGCTCGAAGAGGTGGAAGGCGTGGGCGTCGTCGACGAAGCGCACGACCTGGAGGTCGGCAGTCTTCGCCTCGAGCTCGGGCGAGACGGGCAGCAGCACGACGGGAAGGATGCCGGTTCCCTGCTTGCCGGTCGACTCGGCGACGAGCTGCTCGATCCAGTCGGGCAGGCCGATGAGGTGGCTGCCGTCGGTGACGAGCCCGAGCTTGTCGCGCCGCGCGACGCCGCCTCCGGCGATCGCCGCGGCGAGCACGAGGGCGGGGTTGTCGGGCGAGTCGATCGCGACCTCGAGCAGGGTGGCATCCGCCTCGTCGAGGAGGTCGCCGATGTCGACGCCGGCCAGTCCCGCGGGCACGAGGCCGAAGGCGGTGAGGGCGGAGTACCGGCCGCCGACGGTGGGGTCGGCCGTGAAGACGCGGTGGCCGTCGGCGCGGGCCGATTCCTCGAGCGGGGAGCCCGGGTCGGTGACGACGACGATGCGTCCGGCGGGGTCGATGCCCAGATCGCGGAAAGCGGCCTCGAACGCGCGCTTGGCCGAGTCGGTCTCGATGGTGGAGCCGGACTTGCTCGAGACGACGAGCACCGTCTGGGCGAGCCCGCCGGACTCGGCATCGCCGTCGATGGCGGCGAGCACCTGTCCGGGCGAGGTCGAATCGAGGATGACCAGCGGAACGCCGGCCGACTGCGCGATGACCTCGGGGGCGAGCGAGGATCCGCCCATGCCCGCGAGCACGACGCGGGTCACGCCCTGCGCGACGAGTTCGTCGCGCAGGGCGGTGACCTCGGCCACGAGCGGGCGCGAGACGGAGACCGCTCGCACCCACCCGAGGCGACGTGACGCCTCGTCTTCCGCGGCGGCGCCCCAGAGGCTGGCGTCGCCCGCGGTGATCCCCGACGCGATGAGTGAACCGGTCAGGCCCGGCAGCTCCGCGTCGACGACCGACTTGACGTGGCCCGTGACCTTGACCGCGAAGCTCACTGGGCTGCCTGGGCGCTTCCGGCGTCGAGAGCGGTCTTGACCGTGTCCTGCAGCTCGTGCCACGAGGCGATGAACTTCTCGACACCCTCGTCCTCGAGCGTCTGCGTCGCGTCGGTGACGTCGACGCCGGCCGCGGCGAGGCGGTCGAAGACGTCGTGCGCCTCGGCGTAGCCGCCGGTCACGGTGTCGCCGGTGATGACGCCGTGGTCGAAGGTCGCCTCGAGCGTCTTCTCGGGCATCGTGTTGACGGTGCCGGGGGCGACGAGCTCGGTGACGTAGAGCGTGTCGGGCAGGGCGGGGTCCTTGACGCCGGTCGACGCCCACAGCGGACGCTGCACCGTGGCGCCGGCCTCGAGCAGCTTCTTCGCGCGGTCCTCGCCGAACTTCTGCTCGAAGAGCTCGTAGGCCAGGCGAGCGTTGGCGATGCCGGCCTTGCCCTTGAGGGCTGCGGCCTCGTCGGTGCCGATCGCGGCCAGACGCTTGTCGATCTCGGTGTCGACGCGCGACACGAAGAACGAGGCCACGGACTGCAGGTTCGCGATGTCGTGACCGGCGGCCTGGGCCTTCTCGACACCCGCGAGGTACGCGTCGATGACCTCGGCGTAACGCTCGAGGCTGAAGATCAGCGTGACGTTGACCGAGATGCCCGCGCCGATGACCTCGGTGATGGCCGGGAGGCCGGCCTTGGTCGCGGGGATCTTGATGAGGACGTTCTTGCGGTCGACGCGGGCCGAGAGGTCCTTCGCCTGGGCGATGGTGCCCTCGGTGTCGTGCGCCAGATCGGGCGAGACCTCGATCGAGACGCGGCCGTCGACGCCGTTCGTGGCGTCGAAGACGGGGAGGAAGATGTCGCACGCGTCGCGCACGTCGTCGGTGGTGATCGAGAAGATCGCCTCGTCGACGCTGGCGTCGGCCGCGGCGAGCTCCTTCACCTGACCCTCGTAGGCCTCGCCCTTGGACAGGGCGCCGGCGAAGATCGTCGGGTTGGTGGTGACGCCGACGACGTTGCGCTGCTCGATGAGCTCGGCGAGGTTGCCGGACTGGATGCGCTGGCGCGAGAGGTCGTCGAGCCAGATGCTGACGCCGGCGGCCGAGAGGTTCTCAGTGGGAGTGCTCATGGTCGTTATCTCCTCGATTACTTCTTCGCCGCAGCGAGCGACTCGCGTGCGGCCTCGACGACGGCCTCAGCCGTGATGCCGAACTTCTGGAACAGGGTCTTGTAGTCGGCCGACGCACCGAAGTGGTCGATCGCGACCGAGCGGCCGGCGTCGCCGACGATGCCCTGCCAGCTGAGGGCGGATCCGGCCTCGACCGAGACGCGGGCCTTCACCGATGCGGGCAGCACCGACTCGCGGTACGCCTCGTCCTGCTCGGCGAACCACTCCAGCGAGGGAGCCGACACGACGCGGGCGTGGACGCCCTCGGCGGCCAGGGTCTCGCGCGCCTCGACGGCGAGCTGCACCTCGGAGCCCGTCGCGATGAGGATGACGTCGGGCTCGCCGTTCGCGGCCTCGGCCAGCACGTACGCGCCCTTGACGGCGCCGGCGGCCGAGGCGAACTCGTCACCGGATGCCGCACCCTCGCCGCGGGCGAAGACGGGGATGTTCTGGCGGGTCAGGGCGATACCGGCGGGTCCGGCCGTGCGGCGCAGCATCTCGAGCCACACGACGCTGGTCTCATTGGCATCCGCGGGACGCACGAGGGCGAAGTTCGGGATGGCGCGGAGGGTCGCGATCTGCTCGATCGGCTGGTGGGTCGGTCCGTCCTCGCCGAGCGCGACGGAGTCGTGCGTCCAGACGAAGATGGTCGGGATGTTCATCAGCGCGGCCAGGCGCACCGGGGGGCGCATGTAGTCGCTGAAGATCAGGAACGTGCCGCCGAAGGGGCGCGTGGGCCCGTGCAGCACGATGCCGTTGAGGATCGCGCCCATGGCGTGCTCGCGGATGCCGAAGTGCAGCACGCGGCCGTAGGGGTCGCCCGACCACTCGTGGGTCGACCACTCCGACGGGATGAACGACTTGGCGTTCTTGATCGTGGTGAGGTTCGACTCGGCGAGGTCGGCCGAACCGCCCCAGAGCTCGGGGAGCTCGGCGGCGAGGGCGTTGATGACCGTGCCGGAGGCGGCGCGGGTCGACACGTCCTTGCCGGCTTCGAAGGCCGGGAGCGCGTCGGCGATGTCGGCGGGGAGCTCGCGCGCCTGCAGACGGTCCCAGAGCTGCTTGCGCTCGGGGTGAGCCGCGGCCCACTCGTCGAACTTCTGCTGCCAGGCGGCCTTCTCGGCCTCGCCGCGCTCGACGAGCGCGCGGGTGTGCTCGAGCACGTCGTCGGCGACGGCGAAGTGCTGCTCGGGGTCGAAGCCGAGGACCTCTTTCGTGGCCTTCAGTTCGTCGGCGCCGAGGGCCGAACCGTGGATCTTGCCGGAGTTCTGCTTGCCGGGCGAGGGCCAGCCGATGATCGTCTTGAGCACGATGAGCGAAGGCTTGCTCGTCTCGCCCTGGGCGGCCTCGATCGCGGCGTGCAGCTCGGCGACGTCTTCGACGTACTGACCGGTCTTCTTCCAGTCGACCGTCTGGACGTGCCAGCCGTACGACTCGTAGCGCTTCTGGACGTCTTCGGTGAAGGCGACGTTGGTGTCGTCTTCGATCGAGATCTGGTTGGAGTCGTAGATCGCGATGAGGTTGCCGAGCTCCTGGTGGCCGGCGAGCGACGACGCCTCGCTGGTCACTCCCTCTTGCAGGTCGCCGTCACCGGCGATCACGTACACGAAGTGGTCGAACGGGCTCTCGCCGGCGGGCGACTCGGGGTCGAACAGGCCGCGCTCGTAGCGGGCGGCGTAGGCGAAGCCGACGGAGGAGGCCAGGCCCTGGCCGAGGGGGCCGGTCGTGATCTCGACGCCGTCGGTGTGGCCGTACTCGGGGTGACCGGGGGTCAGCGAACCCCAGGTGCGCAGCGCCTCGAGGTCCTTCTTCTCGAGACCGAAGCCACCGAGGTAGAGCTGCACGTACTGCGTGAGCGAGGAGTGACCGACCGACAGGATGAAGCGGTCGCGGCCCGGCCAATGGGTGTCGGCGGGGTCGTGGCGCATGACGCGCTGGTAGAGCAGGTACGCGGCGGGTGCGAGCGACATCGCGGTTCCGGGGTGGCCGTTGCCCACCTTCTCGACGGCATCCGCCGCGAGGATGCGGGCGGTGTCCACCGCGCGCCGATCGATGTCATCCCATTCGAAGTCCGACAACAGGGTCGCCTTTCTCGATACTGAGCGCCCGGTTTCACTTCCGACGCCGCACTCACCACCGTAGGAGTGGGAGTGGGGTGGGGTGTCGGCGCGGGGCGCGCGTTCTTCGCCAGCATAGCGAGAACGACCGGCACCGTTGCCTCTCGTGACGGGGGTCGACAGGCGGCCGGTCGTGTGGTGGACATGGCATAGAATCGTGGAGGTTCTATACGCGCTACCCCGGGGGACGATGGACATCTCGACGACGTCGCACGTCACTGCGACGACCGATCGCCGCTCCGTCGGACGCACCCTTCGGGCGTACATCGCCCTCACGAAGCCGCGCGTCCTCGAGCTGCTGCTGGTGACGACCGTGCCGGTCATGATCCTGGCGCAGAACGGTCTGCCCCACCTGGGGCTGGTGTTCGCGACCGTCATCGGCGGCTCGCTGAGCGCGGGGTCGGCGGCGGCGTTCAACATGTACCTCGACCGCGACATCGACGCGCACATGCAGCGCACCGAGAAGCGCCCCCTCGTCACCGGCGAGGTCTCTCCGCGCGGTGCCCTGGTGTTCGCCTGGTCGCTCGCGGTGGTCTCGACCGTGTGGCTGTGGGTCTTCACGAACCCGCTCGCGGCGGGACTGTCGGCCGCGGCCATCTTCTTCTACGTCGTGATCTACACGATGATCCTCAAGCGCCGCACCGAGCAGAACATCGTGTGGGGCGGCATCGCCGGCTGCTTCCCCGTGCTCATCGGCTGGTCGGCGGTCACCGGATCGCTGTCGTGGGCGCCGGTCATCCTGTTCGTGCTCGTCTTCCTGTGGACGCCGCCGCACTACTGGCCGCTGTCGATGAAGTACGCGGACCAGTACGACGAGGTCGACGTGCCCATGCTCGGCGCGACCCGCAGTGGATCGCAGGTCGGCCTGCAGGTCATCCTGTACGCGTGGGCCACGGTGGCCTGCTCGCTGCTGCTCATCCCCGTGGCATCCATGGGCCTGGTGTACTCCGTGTCGGCGCTGGTGTTCGGCGGGTGGTTCATCTACGAGTCGCACCGTCTCTACGCGCGTGCCGTGCGCGGTGGTGAGCCGCGGCCGATGCGCGTGTTCCACGCGTCGATCACGTACTTGACGCTGCTCTTCGTCGCGATCGCCGTCGACCCGCTGCTGCCGTTCTGACGGCGGCTCCGCACGCCGCGAAAGCGCCCGCCCCGACGTGAGGGGGTGGGCGCCTTTTCGTGGGGGAGCGGGTCGGGATCGTCGGCCGACCGCGTCCGGCGTCGGGCGCGGACTCCGCAACGTCGAGAGCGCGCAGCGGGCCTGGGCGGGGTGCGGATGCCGGCGAGCCGGGCGCCGCGGACGGGCTGCCACCTCCGTGGAGACCGCGGTCGGGCGGCGGGGGTGCGCGCGAGCGCATCGGCGAACGAGACGCTCGTCGTCACGGCATCCGGTCCGGGCGACGAGGGGCACACACGAAAAAGCGCCCGCCCCGGGGATCGGGGCGGGCGCTTCGTATCGCGGTGTCAGCGACGGCTGGGATCGTCGTTCGCGTCCTGCTGCGCGGCGGCGGCGGCGGCCGGCGGAGCGGGGGTGTTCGACGACGTCTCGACGTCGGCGTCTTCGACCGCCAGGGGCGCCGCGGTCGCGGCGGGGGCGGTGTACGACGGGGTCGACGACACGTGCGGCTCGGCCGAGGTCTCGTCGTCGCTCGTCCAGTCGATGGTCTCGATCGCGACGTCGGCGCGGGCACGCGTGGTCACCACGGCGGCCACGGCCAGGGCGGAAGCGATGCCGATGGCACCGGCGGCGAGGACGGCGGCGCCCACCGACACCCACGCCTGTGCGACGTAGACGGTCACGACCGTGGCGTTGGGGTCGTTGACGAGGGCTTGGATCTCGTCGACCTGACGGAAGACGAGGACGAGTCCGCCGATCACTGCGGCGAGCGACGCGACCACGAGCACCCAGAACGGGATGCTGGTCACCAGGCGGGGACGGGTCTGCATGAGATGAACTCCTTGTCGTACCGTGCTCCGGGGATGCACGACGGCTGTTTCCGGTACCGGGGCACCGGGAGGGGATCCGGGCCTCTCAGGGCACCGGAAGTCCCACAGTGTCGCACGGGTCGGGGTGTCGGCTAGGGGACGCCGATGAATCGCCTATGAGGGTATAAGGGCCGCGGGCTGCCGGGGCGACCGCGCGGACGAGGGTCGCCTCCCCGCGGAAACGCGCGAAAAGTGTCGTGCCGACGCGATTCTTCCGGCCTCAGCGGCGTGCGGCCGCCGTCTGGCGCGGGGGCGCGGGGCGTTCGGTGACCGCGGGCTCCTTGAGGCGCAGGACGACCACCGTCATGGTGGCCGCGGCGAGGGCGGCGAGCACCATGTGCGTGCCGACCGCGATCTCGGGCAGGCCGTTGCGGGCCTGGTAGAGGCCCACCGCGATCTGCACGAGCTCGACCGCGAGCAGCGCCGTCGCCCAGCGTCGAACGCCCAGGCGCAGGCGCCACGCGAGCACCACGACGATGAGCGTGAGGAAGAACAGCGCGTAGCCCGGCCAGGCGTGCACGTGTTCGAGCACCTGGGCGTCGAAGCCGTTGCGCACCGAGGCCGCATCGCCCGAGTGCGGCCCCGCTCCGGTGGTGAGCACGCCGAACACGATCGTGAGGGCGAGGATGGCGGTCGTCGTGTGCACGAGACCGGCGAACCAGTGGGGCACCGCGAGCGTACGCGGGCCGGCGGGTGCGTTCATCAGCACCAGGAAGGCGGCGCACACCGCCACCAACGACACCGAGGCGACGTAGTGGAATCCGACGATGAAGGGGTTCAAGCCGGTCAGCACGGTTACGCCGCCGACGAGCGCCTGAGCGACGACGCCGCCGAGCACGATGAGCGACAGGACGAAGAGGGCGCGACGCTCGCGACGCAGGCGCCAGACCAGCACGACGACCACGATCGCCAGGATGCCGACGAGCCCCGTCAGCGTGCGGTTGCCGAACTCGATGATGCCGTGGATGCCCATCTCGGGCGTGTTCACGATCGAGTCGGCGGTGCAGCGCGGCCAGGTGGGGCATCCGAGGCCCGAGCCTGTCAGGCGCACGGCACCGCCCGTGCCGATGATGAGCACCTCGGCGAGGAACGACAGCCAGGCGAAGACGCGCACGCGCCGATCGACGTCGGTGGGAAGCCACGCGAGGAAGCGACCGGGGATCGTGGCGGCGCGGGACGAGGGGGGCGTGGTCGAGGCGGGGGACATGCGCTGGCTTCCTGGCATCGGTCCGCTCGGGCTGCGGGAACAGCGGACCTGCCGTGCCGGGAGCGGGTGTTGCCTGTAGAATCAAAGGGTCCGGGTGCAGCGCTCACGCGATCCGCACCGGAGACAGTCTAGGCGCGCAGCCAGCGCCTTCGAACGGGCCCACCAGCGACATTCCTGGGACTTCGACCGGAGTCCGGAATGCCGGGGCGGATGACACCGTTGAGGCCCGAGAAGGAGAGTGATCACCATGTCCGATGTACTCATCGACCGACCCGAGCTCGAAAGCCTGGGGCAATACGAGTTCGGCTGGCACGACACCGACGCCGCCGGTGCGCTCGCGCAGCGCGGCATCAACGAGGACGTCGTGCGCGGGATCTCCGCTCTGAAGTCCGAGCCCGAGTGGATGCTGAAGACGCGCCTCAAGGGCTACCAGCTCTTCGGTCGCAAGCCCATGCCCACGTGGGGTGCCGACCTGTCGGACATCGACTTCGACAACATCAAGTACTTCGTGCGCTCCACCGAGAAGCAGGCGCAGACCTGGGAAGACCTTCCGGAAGAGATCCGCAACACGTACGAGAAGCTCGGCATCCCCGAGGCCGAGCGTCAGCGCCTGGTCGCCGGCGTCGCCGCGCAGTACGAGTCCGAGGTCGTCTACCACCAGATCCGCGAGGACCTGGAGCAGCAGGGCGTCATCTTCATGGACACCGACACGGCGCTGCGCGAGCACCCCGAGTTCTTCGAGGAGTACTTCGGCACCGTCATCCCCGCCGGTGACAACAAGTTCGCCGCGCTCAACACCGCCGTGTGGTCGGGCGGATCGTTCGTGTACGTGCCGAAGGGCGTGCACGTGGAGATCCCGCTGCAGGCGTACTTCCGCATCAACACCGAGAACATGGGCCAGTTCGAGCGGACCCTGATCATCGCCGACGAAGACAGCTACGTGCACTACATCGAAGGCTGCACGGCGCCGATCTACAAGAGCGACTCGCTGCACTCGGCCGTCGTCGAGATCATCGTGAAGAAGAACGCCCGCGTTCGCTACACGACGATCCAGAACTGGTCGAACAACGTGTACAACCTGGTCACCAAGCGGGCCGTGGCCCACGAGGGCGCGACCATGGAATGGGTCGACGGGAACATCGGCTCCAAGGTGACGATGAAGTACCCCTCCATCTACCTCATGGGCGAGCACGCCAAGGGCGAGACCCTGTCGGTCGCCTTCGCCGGTCCCGGACAGCACCAGGACGCCGGCGCCAAGATGGTGCACATGGCGCCCTACACGCAGTCGTCGATCGTGTCGAAGTCCATCGCGCGCGGCGGCGGTCGCGCGGGCTACCGCGGCGAAGTGCGAGTGGATGCCAACGCGCACCACTCCGCGAACACCGTGCGCTGCGACGCGCTGCTGGTGGACACCATCTCGCGCAGCGACACGTACCCCGCGATCGATATCCGCGTCGACGACGTGCAGCTCGGACACGAGGCGACCGTCTCGAAGGTCAGCGAAGAGCAGCTCTTCTACCTGCAGTCGCGCGGCATGCCCGAAGACGAGGCCATGGCCATGATCGTGCGCGGGTTCATCGAGCCCATCGCGCGCGAACTCCCCATGGAGTACGCCCTCGAACTCAACAAGCTCATCGAGATGGGCATGGAGGGCAGCGTCGGATGATCTCTTCGGCGACATCCGCGCCTCCCGTGTTCTCCCCTCTCGCGCCGAACGGAGTATCAGCTCAGTGACCACAGCGACCACGACCCCCGCGGATTCCGCGGCGGGTCACATCGACCCGGCCGCCCTCGTGGCATCCATCGTTCCGGTGCAGACGCGCTCGGAGCGGGCGACCTCGTTCGATCCGGCCGACTTCGGCACGCCGACAGGCCGCGAGGTGAACTGGAAGCTCAGCCCGATCGACCGGCTCGCGCCGCTGTTCGTCGACCAGGCCGGTCCCACGGGCGTCATGCAGGTCGAGGTGCACGCCCCGGCCGAGCTCGAGCAGCTGCGTCTCGGTCACGGTGACGCGCCCCGCGGCGAGCACTTCCGCCCCGAAGACCTGCCCAGCGCCATCGCCTGGTCGCAGGAGGCCGAGGCACCGCTGCTGCGCATCCCCGCCGATGTCGAGCTGACCGAGCCGGTCGTCGTCCGCCTGACCGGCACGGGCGGCCTCGCGCACGCCCACGTGGTCATCGAGGCGCAGCCGCACTCGCGCGGCACCGTCGTGCTGCGCCACGAGGGCACGGCCCAGCACGCGCAGAACGTCGAGATCATCGTGCGCGACGGCGCCGACCTCACGGTCGTGTCGGTGCAGAACTGGGACGACGACGCGATCCACGCCTCGGCGCACCAGGCGCGCGTCGACCGCGACGCGAAGTTCACGCACATCGTCGTCAGCTTCGGCGGCGGCGTCGTGCGCGTGAACCCGTCGCTGGAGCTCTCGGGCGCCGGCGCCGAGGGGCGCATGTACGGCCTGTCCTTCTCGGACGCCGGCCAGCACCTCGAGTCGCAGGTGTACCTGCACCACAAGGGCCCGCACACCGTCGGCGACGTGCTCTACAAGGGAGCCCTCCAGGGCCAGGGCGCTCGGAGCGTCTGGATCGGCGACGTGCTCATCGGACCGGATGCCACGGGCACCGACTCGTACGAGGCCAACCGCAACCTCGTGCTCACCGACGGCGCGCGCGCCGACTCGATCCCGAACCTCGAGATCGAGACCGGTGACATCCAGGGCGCCGGCCACGCGAGCGCGACCGGTCGTTTCGACGACGAGCAGCTGTTCTACCTGCAGGCGCGCGGCATCGACGAGTACGAGGCCCGCCGTCTGGTGGTGCTCGGGTTCCTGAGCGAGATCGTGCAGCGCATCGGCATCCCGGAGCTCGAGACCGAGCTCACCGCGGCCATCGAGCGCGAATTGGCCGACGGAGCCGCGGCGTGAGCGCCGCGCGCGCCTGCGCCCTCAGCGACCTGACGCAAGACGAGGCGCACCGCGTCGAGCTCGACGGCGTCGCGATCGCCGTCGTGCTCGACGGCAACGGAGAAGTGCACGCGATCGGCGACGTCTGCACGCACGGCGACATCTCGCTGTCGGACGGCTTCGTCGAGGGCGAGACCCTCGAATGCTGGGCCCACGGCTCGGCGTTCTCGCTGCGCACCGGCCGCCCCCTCAACCTGCCGGCCTTCGAGCCGGTCCCCGTGTACGAGGTCGTGATCGACGGAGACGACGTGCTCATCGACACCTCCGTCACCAAGGCGACGGCCTGAGCCGCGCCCACGAACCCAGATTTACGTAAGGAACCCCATGTCTGTCCTCGAGATCCGCGACCTCCACGTGACGGTCGAGACGGAGAACGGTACGACCCCCATCCTCAACGGCGTGACGCTGACCATGCGCACCGGTGAGACCCACGCCATCATGGGCCCCAACGGCTCCGGCAAGTCGACCCTGGCCTACACCATCGCCGGTCACCCCAAGTACACGGTGACGAGCGGTTCCATCACGCTCGACGGCGAAGACGTGCTCGCGATGACCGTCGACGAGCGCGCGCGCGCCGGCCTCTTCCTCGCCATGCAGTACCCGGTCGAGATCCCGGGCGTCACGGTCACCAACTTCCTGCGCACGGCCAAAACGGCCATCGACGGCGAGGCGCCGGCGATCCGCACGTGGACCAAGGACGTCAAGCAGGCCATGGGCAACCTGCGCATGGACCCCAAGTTCGCCTCGCGCAACGTCAACGAGGGATTCTCGGGCGGCGAGAAGAAGCGCCACGAGATCCTGCAGCTCGAGCTCCTCAAGCCGAAGATCGCCGTGCTCGACGAGACCGACTCCGGCCTCGACGTCGACGCGCTCAAGATCGTCTCCGAGGGCGTGAACCGCGCCAAGGAGCAGACCGGTCTCGGCGTGCTGCTCATCACGCACTACACGCGCATCCTGCGCTACATCCGTCCCGATTTCGTGCACGTGGTCGTTCAGGGCCGCATCGTCGAAGAGGGTGGATCCGAACTCGCCGACCGACTCGAGGAAGAGGGTTACGACCGTTTCCTCGAGGCCGGTACGCCGATCGACGCGTAGGATCGTTACATGACCGCAACGCTCGCTCCCGAGAAGTACGACGAGGTCACCGAGGCCTTGAAAGACGTCATGGACCCCGAACTGGGGATCAACGTCGTCGACCTGGGACTCATCTACGACCTCGCGTGGGACGACGAGAACGACGCGCTCGTCATCCACATGACCCTGACGTCGGCCGGCTGCCCGCTGACCGATGTGCTCGAAGAACAGACGGCGCAGTCGCTCGACAACGTCGTGGACCGTTTCCGCATCAACTGGGTGTGGATGCCGCCGTGGGGTCCCGAGCGGATCACCGACGACGGCCGCGACATGATGCGCGCCCTCGGCTTCGCGATCTGAGAATGCTCGACGAAACGCCCGCTCCGCTCCGGCGGGGTGGGCGTTTCGTGTGTCGCCGTCTGACGCCGACCCCCGCGTGGCGCGAGCGTGCTCGTTAGGCTTTCGGGATGAGCGTTCCCCCCTTGAAGGCCCTGCCGCTCGAGCTCCTCCGTCAGCGCAGCAGTACCAAGTGGCGCTCGTACGGCGACGACGTCATCCCCATGTTCGTCGCCGAGACCGACTTCGCCCTCGCCCCCGCGATCACCGCGGCGCTCACCCGCGCGGTCGAGATCGGCGACACCGGCTACACCCCGCCGCGTCCGGGCATCGACGTCGACTTCGCCGCGTACGCCGAGCGGCAGTGGGCGTGGCGACCCGATCCGGCGCGCATCCGGTGGACGGGTGACGTGATGATGGGCGTGGTCGAGGTGCTGCGCGCGGTCACCCGGCCGGGCGACCGTGTGATCGTCACGCCGCCGGTGTACCCGCCCTTCTACGACACCGTCGAAGAGGCCGGTGCGGTCGTCGAGCGCGTGCCCCTCGTCGACGACGGCGAGCGGTGGTCGCTCGATCTCGACGGCATCGAGCGCGCCCTCGCCGCCGGCGCCCGCTCGGTGCTGCTGTGCAACCCGCACAATCCCACCGGCACCGTGCACACCCGTGCGTCGCTCGCGGCGCTTGCGCGCCTCGTGCACCGGTACGGCGCCACCGTGGTGAGCGATGAGATCCACGCCCCGTTGACGCACGCTCCGACGACCTTCACCCCCTTCTTGGATGCCGGCCCCGAGGCCGCCCTCGTCGGCTACACCGTCACGAGCGCGAGCAAGACCTACAACCTCGCGGGTCTGAAGTGCGCGGTCATCGTGACCGGCGACGAGTCGACCGCCGAGGTGGTGCGCGGGCTGCCCTGGGAGGTCGAGTGGCGCGCCGGATTGTTCGGGGTCATCGCCAACCGGGCGGCGTTCTCGGCCGAGAGCGACGAGTGGCTCGAGGGGTTGCTGGCCGCCCTCGACGAGAACCGCCACCTGCTCGCCGACCTGTTGGCCGAGCACCTGCCGCTCGCGCGGTACCGGCCGCCCGAGGCCGGCTTTCTGGCGTGGGTCGACGTCTCGGCCTACGGCTGGGGCGACAACCCGGCACCGTACCTCCGCCGCGAAGCGGGGGTGGCCCTGCACCACGGCCCGCTCTTCGGCGAGCAGGGCGTGGGGCACGTGCGCATCAACGTCGGGTGTGCGCCCGAGGTCTTGCGTGAGGCGATCGAACGCATCGGCGCGCTGGCCCGCCGCGCCTGACGCGGGTGGGGCGTCGCGCCTGACGCGGGTGCATCGGTACTCCGCGCCCGACGGGGGCGGGTCGTCGCGTCAGTACTCGGCGCGACCCGTGCGCCAGTAGCCCATGAACGCCACGGCGCGGCGGTCGACGCCGCGCTCGGTGACGAGGTGGCGGCGCAACGCCTTGATCGCCGATGCCTCACCCGCGAGCCAGGCGTACAGCGGGGCCTTCTTCAGCGCCGCCCCGCCCTTGGCCGTGCGGGGAACCTCCCAGAGCATGCCCTCGTCGATGTCGATCTCCTCGACCTCGTCGCCGTGGCCCTCGGGGGTGAGGGCGAAGGCCGCGTCGCGCGTCGCCGTGACCAGGTGCGCGTGGCGGTCGCCGCCCGCGCGGGCAGCGATCCGGAACGAGAAGCCCGGATGCCGCGGGAGATACGCGCAGTCCTCGGGCGTGGGCACTTCGAGCACGACCGTGCCGGTGGCATCCGGGGGCAGCTGCTCGAGGATGACGGCGATGGCGGGAGCTGCCGTCTCGTCGCCGGCGAGCAGGTACTCCCCGGTCTGCGCGGGCGGAACGAAGTCGACGCCGAAGCTCACGTCGGTGAGGGCGATGGTGGGGGCGAAGATGAGCACCTCGTCGCCGGGGCGCGCGTTCTCGATCCACGCCGACGCCGGTCCGAGCACCTCGTGCGCGACCATGTCGATGTCGACCTCACGGTCGCCGCGTCGCACCGCCCGCGTCGTGTAGGTGCGGAAGGGCAGGCGGCGCTCGTCGGGCAGGGCGCGCCAGTCGGTCCACCAGTCCGCGCCCGTGGGCATGGCATCCAATCCCAGGTCGTCGGTGGGGAAGACCACCTTGATGCGCTGGTCGAAGCCGGGGTCGCCGTACTCGTGCAGGTCGTCGCCGGTGAAGGTGAACCGGCGGAAGCTGGGGGTGAGGTCGGTGATGCGGGCGACGCGGACGCGGAAGAACCGCGCGGTGTCAGGAGTGGAGGGCATCGAGGGTCTCCGGCGAGGCGTCGGGGGCGGGAACGCGGGCGCTCACGTGGTGGCGACCGCGGGGGAGGACGAGGGGCGTGCCCGAGACGGGGTCGGGGACGACGAGGGCATCGAGGCCGAAGACGTCGGCGATGAGCTCGGAGGTCATGACCGCGCTCGGGTCTCCGGCGGCGACGATGCGGCCGTCGCGCAGGGCCACCAGGTGGTCGGCGTAGCGCGCGGCCATGTTCATGTCGTGCAGCACCATCACGGTGGTGGTGCCGCGGTCGCGGTTCAGGTCGGTCAGCAGGTCGAGCACCTCGACCTGGTGGGCCACGTCGAGGAAGGTCGTCGGCTCGTCGAGGAGCAGGATGTCGGTCTCCTGCGCGAGAGCCATGGCGATCCACACCCGCTGGCGCTGGCCGCCCGACAACTCGTCGATGGAGCGGTCGGCCAGGTCGCTGATGCCGGTGGCCGCGAGAGCCTCGGCGACGACCTCGTAGTCGCGCGCGCTCCACCGCGCCAGAGCGCGCTGGTGGGGGTGGCGCCCCCGGCCGACGAGGTCGGCGACGGCGATGCCCTCGGGGGCGATCGGGCTCTGGGGAAGCAGGCCCAGGATGCGGGCGATCTCTTTGGAGGGGCGCTCGTGCAGCGCCTTCCCATCGAGGACGACGCGCCCCGTCTTGGGGGGCAGCAGGCGCGCGAGGGCGCGCAGCAGCGTGGACTTGCCGCACCCGTTCGCACCGACGATGGCGGTGATCCGCCCGGCGGGGAGTTCGAGGTCGAGCTCGTCGATGATCGTGCGGTCGCCGTACGAGAGGGTGAGCTTCTCGGCCGAGAGCGTGCGGTTAGCAGTCACGAGAGGCCTCCCCGGTCGACGGGGATCGGCGGGATGGTGCTTCGGGTCGCGATCACAGCGAGCCTCCGGAACGGTTCGTTCTGATGAGCAGGTAGATGAGGTAGGGGGCACCGAGCACGCCGGTGATGACGCCGACGGGGTAGCGGTTGTCGAAGGCGAACTGGCCGACCAGGTCGGAGACCATCACGAGCAGGGCCCCGACGAGTCCCGCGGGCAGCAGCAGCGAACCGCCCGGGCCGATGAGTCGCGCGGCGATGGGGCCGGCCATGAAGGCAACGAAGGCGATGGGACCGCTCGCGGCGGTGGCGACGGCCAGCAGCACGACGGCGCCCACGATCAGCAGCAGACGCGTGCGTTCGACGCGTACGCCCAGCCCCGCCGCGGAGTCGTCGCCGAGGCGCAGCACGGCCAGACCGCGGGTGTTCGCGGCCATGAGCGGCACGATGACGACGACGGCGATAGCCAGGGGGAGCAGGCGCCCCCACGAGGCGTTGTTCAGGCTGCCGGTCAGCCACTGCATCGCGGTCTGCAGGTCCCAGTTGGCCGCGCGGGTGAGCATCCAGGTCGTGACGCTGTCGAGCATCGCGGCGACGCCGATCCCGATGAGCACGAGCCGGGTGCCCGTGAAGGCTCCGCGGCGCGAGAGCAGGTAGATCGCTCCCGCGGTGCCCAGGGCGCCGACGAGCGCGAAGGCCGAGACCGCGGCATCCGACAACGAGAAGCCGACGATGGCGACGACGGCGAAGGCGCTCGCGCCCGACGAGATGCCGATGATGTCGGGGGAGGCCAGGGGGTTTCGCAGCATGGTCTGGAACGTCACGCCCGCCATGCCGAAGGCGAGGCCCGCGAGAAGACCGAGGCTCGCGCGGGGGAGGCGCAGCTCGCCGATGGTGAAGGAGGCGCCGGGCACGGTCTGCCCGAGGAGCACCCGCACGACCTGGTCGGGCGTGTAGAAGGTGTTGCCCACCATCAGGGTGATGACGAAGGTGGCGACCACGGCGGCGACCAGGATGCCGGTGACCGTGGTGCGTCGACGGGCGCGGCTGCGCCGGCCGCGCACGAGGGCGGCGACGTCGGGGGCGGCGGCTCCGGACGTGGCGGCGGCGGGCGTGGCGATCCGGGGCGTGAGGGGGGTACGCGCGGTGGTCCGGCGGTCGCGGGTGTCGGGGGCGCTCACAGCTCGCGTACTTTCTGCCGACGCACGATCCAGATGAAGAACGGCGCTCCGATGAGGGCGGTGAGGATGCCGACCTCGATCTCGGTCGGACGAGCGACGAGGCGCCCGATGACGTCGGCGCCGACGAGCAGCACCGCCCCGCCCAGGGCCGAGAAGGGGACGAGCCAGCGATGGTCGGTGCCGATCAGCAGTCGGCAGACGTGCGGCACGACCAGGCCCACGAAGGCGATCGGGCCGGCGACGGCGGTCGCCGCCCCCACGAGCACGACGGCGCCGGCCGAGGCGACCAGACGGGTGCGCCCGACGTGCTCGCCGAGGCCCGTCGCGACGTCGTCGCCGAGCGCGAGGGAGTTCATGCCGCGCGAGCAGAGCACGCAGACGAGTGCGCCCGCTGCGAGCACGGGGAGCACGACCTGCACGCGGTCCCACGTGGCGCCGCCGATGCCGCCGATCTGCCAGAACCGGAACGTCTCGAGCAGATCGACGCGGGGGAGCAGGATCGCGCTCGAGAGCGATCCGAAGGCGGCCGTGGTCGCCGCTCCCGCGAGGGCGAGCTTGAGCGGGGTCGCGCCTCCGCGTCCGAGCGAGCCCACGGTGTAGACGAACACCGCGGCGACCGCCGAGCCCACGATCGCGAAGCCCAGGTAGCCGAACGAGCTCGACAGGCCGAAGAAGGCGATGCCGGTGACGACCGCGAGCGATGCTCCGGCGGACACCCCGAGGATGCCGGGGTCGGCGAGCGGGTTGCGGGTCACGGCCTGCATCGTGAGACCGGCCATGGCCAGGGCCGCGCCGACGAGCAGGCCCAGGACGGTGCGCGGGATGCGCGTCGTCACCGCGGCTTCGCCGACCCCGGTGCCGCCGGTGAAGGCCGAGACGATCTCGGTGATCGACACGTCGCGCGTGCCGAAGGCGACGGATGCCACCGACACCACGACCACGCCCACCGTGAGCACCAGCAGCCAGAGGAGCCGTCGGCTCGCCGGGCGCCGCAGGGAAGCGGCATCCGGGAGCACGTCGACGACGGTGGAGCGGGAGGTCACGATGGGCGTGGTCCGTTGTGCGGGGTGGGGATCAGCCGACGGCGGCGGTGAGCAGGTCGAGGTACCGGCTGAAGCCCCAGCTGATCGACAGCGGCGAGGGGTTCGCCGAGGCCGCGAGGGGCGTGCCGTCTTCGAGGACCGCGATGTGGCCGGCGGCGATGGCGGGGATCTTCGACAGCAGCGGGTCGGCCTGCAGCTGCGCGACGGTCGAGCCGTCGGTGTTGCCGTAGGTGATCCACAGGCCCACGTCGCTGAACGTATCGGCCTCTTCGGCGCTGATCTCGCTGTAGAACGCGTCGATTTCAGCCGAGGTCTTGCTCACCTGTGCGGGCACGGGCATGCCGAGCTGGTGCAGGTAGCCCGCGCGCGGGTCGTGCGAGGTGTAGTAGGTGATCTTGCTCATGTTGGTCGGGTCGGTGAACGCGAACAACGGCGCGACGTCGGCGAGGGCGGGATGGGCGTCGAACGCCTCCTGCGACTCGGTCTTGATCTGGTCGATGAGGGCGTCGCCCTCGCT
Organism: Microbacterium sp. Leaf436; assembly: GCF_001424715.1. NCBI lineage: Bacteria > Bacillati > Actinomycetota > Actinomycetes > Micrococcales > Microbacteriaceae > Microbacterium > Microbacterium sp. Leaf436. Next base: position 658,991 of record NZ_LMRB01000003.1, on the reverse strand, counting down.
CTCGAGCCCGAGGGCCTTCGAGTTGAGCTGGATCATCTGGTCGAGCGTGGTTCCCCAGGCGGCGTCGGGGTAGGCGACGACGGGGGCGATCTTCGACAGGGTGTCGTAGTCCTCCTGCGTCAGGCCGGAGTACGCGGCGAGGATCACGTCGGGCTGCGTGTCGGCCACGGCCTCGAAGTCGATGCCGTCGGTCTCGTCGAAGAGCACGGGGGTCTCACCTCCCAGCTCGGTCAGCTTGTCTTCGACCCAGGGGAGGATGCCGTCGCCGTCGTCGTCGCCCCAGGTGGCCTTGGCCATGCCCACGGGCACGATGCCGAGGGCGAGGGGGACCTCCTGGTTGGACCACGCGACGGTGGCCACGCGCTCGGGCTTCTTCTCGATCACGGCCTGGCCGAGGGCGCTGTCGACCGTGACGGGGAACACGCTGTCGGACTCCTGCGCCGCCCCGCCTTCCGACGTTGCGGGCGAGCCGGCGCAGCCGGCGAGAACGAGGGCGGAACCGGCGGCGAGAGCAGCCAGGGCGCGGAATCGGGACACAGAGAGCCTCCTGTGATCTAAGTAAGGACAGGCTTAGCTTATGTCCTCGATCGGGTGAGAACGCAAACCCGCGGGCCCGCTCCCGCGCCGATCGTCTCGACACCGAGGTATCGACGGCGACCACCCCGCGCGCGGATCGGGTGCGCGTCCACGGCCGCCGGGACGGGGCTGTCGGGACGCTGTCGGAATGCGTGCAGGAAGCCGCCGTATACTGGGTGGCTGGCCTTCTGGGCCACCCACCCCCAACCCCGAAGAACGGACGTTCGCTGTGCTCGCCGTGCACGACCTCGAGATCCGCGTGGGTGCCCGCGTGCTCATGTCCGACGTGGCGTTCCGCGTCTCCGACGGCGACAAGATCGGCCTCGTCGGGCGCAACGGCGCGGGGAAGACGACCCTGACCAAGGTGCTCGCGGGCGACCTGCTCCCCGCGAACGGCGGCGTCGACCGCGTGGGCGAACTGGGCTACCTGCCGCAGGACCCCCGCTCGGGCGACCCCGAGATGCTGGCCCGCACGCGCATCCTCGACGCCCGCGGCCTCGGCTCACTGGCGCTCGGCATGCACGAGGCCTCGATGGCGATGGGCGACGACGACCCCGCCGTGGCCGCGAAGGCCATGAAGAAGTACGGCACCCTCACCGAGCAGTTCGAGGCGCAGGGCGGGTACGCGGCCGAAGCCGAGGCGGCATCCATCGCCCACAACCTCTCTCTTCCCGACCGCATCCTCGAGCAGCCGCTGAAGACCCTCTCGGGAGGACAGCGTCGCCGCATCGAACTCGCGCGCATCCTGTTCTCGGACGCCCAGACGATGATCCTCGACGAGCCCACCAACCACCTCGACGCCGACAGCGTCGTGTGGCTGCGCGAGTTCCTCAAGGGGTACAAGGGCGGGCTCATCGTGATCTCGCACGACGTGGAACTCGTCGGCGAGACGGTGAACCGCGTGTTCTACCTCGACGCGAACCGTCAGGTCATCGACGTCTACAACATGAACTGGAAGAACTACCTGCGCCAGCGGGTGGCCGACGAGGAGCGCCGCAAGAAAGAGCGCGTCAACGTCGAGAAGAAGGCCACTGCTCTGCAGCTGCAGGCGGCGCGCTTCGGCGCGAAGGCCTCGAAGGCCGCGGCCGCGCACCAGATGGTCGCCCGCGCCGAGAAGATGCTGTCGGGACTCGACGAGGTGCGCGCCGAAGAGCGCGTGGCGAAGCTCCGCTTCCCCAAGCCCGCGCCCTGCGGGAAGACCCCGCTCATGGCATCCGGACTGTCGAAGTCGTATGGCTCGCTCGAAATCTTCACCGACGTCGACCTCGCGATCGACCGCGGCTCCCGCGTGGTGATCCTGGGCTTGAACGGTGCGGGGAAGACGACGCTGCTGCGTATCCTCGCCGGCGTCGACCAGCCCGACACCGGTCAGCTCGAGCCCGGGCACGGCCTGAAGGTCGGCTACTACGCCCAGGAGCACGAGAACCTCGACGTGAATCGTTCGGTGCTCGAGAACATGATGTCGTCGGCGCCGCACATCACCGCCACCGAGGCCCGCAAGGTGCTGGGTTCGTTCCTGTTCGTCGGCGACGACGTGCTGAAGCCCGCCGGGGTGCTCTCGGGCGGCGAGAAGACCCGTCTGTCTCTCGCGACCCTCGTGGTGTCGTCGGCGAACATGCTGCTGCTCGACGAGCCCACGAACAACCTCGACCCGGCCTCGCGCGAAGAAATTCTCGGGGCGCTCTCGCACTATGAGGGTGCCGTCGTGCTCGTCTCGCACGACGAGGGGGCCGTCGAGGCGCTGAACCCCGAGCGCGTGCTGATCCTGCCCGACGGCGTCGAGGACATCTGGGGTCGCGACTACGCGGACCTGATCACGCTGGCCTGACGGCCGGCGCTGCGCGCGCGGCGCTGGCCTGACGGCCGGCGCTGCGCGCGCGGCGCGGCTCATCCGCGCTGTTCATCCGTGCGAGAGATCGACCCGCTGGGCGTGGATCTGCGCCGCTGCGACGCGATCCTCGTCGGGCTCCACGCCGAACCCGGGCCCGCGGGGAATGGCGATGAACCCCTCGTCGTCGAGGACGAAGGGCGCGGTGATGTCCTCGCGGTAGAAGCGGTCGGATGCCGAGATGTCGCCGGGCAGAGTGAAGCCGGGAAGACCCCCCAACGCGGCGTTCGCCGCCCGTCCGATGCCCGTTTCGAGCATGCCGCCGCACCACACCGGCACCCCGTGGGCCCGGGCGACGTCGTGCACCCGCCGTGCTTCGACGTAGCCGCCGACGCGTCCCGGCTTGACGTTGATGATCGCCGAGGCGCCGAGCGCGATGGCATCCGCGGCCGTCTCCGCCGAGACGATCGACTCGTCGAGGCAGACGGGGGTCTGGAGCTGTCGGGCCAGGAGGGAGTGCTGGCGCAGATCCTCGTCGGCCAGGGGCTGCTCGATGAGCAGGAGGTCGAAGGCGTCGAGCCGCCGCAGGTGCGCCGCGTCGCCCAGCCGGTACGCGGTGTTCGCGTCGACCTGCAGGGGGATGTCGCCGAAGCGTTCGCGGACGGCCCGGACGGGCTCGACGTCCCACCCGGGCTCGATCTTCAGCTTGACGCGTCGGTACCCCTCGGCGAGATACCCGCCGACCACGTCGAGCAGCATCGGCACGGAATCCTGGATGCCGACCGACACCCCGGATGCCACCCGGGTCGCGGTCACGCCGAGCCACGACGCGAACGAGCGGTCGCTCGCGCGCAGCTGTGCGTCGAGCACCGCCATCTCGACCGCGGCCTTGGCCATGCGGTGGCCCCGGATGGGCGCGAGGAGGTCGCCGACGTTCTCGGCGGTGACCTCGATGCCGCTCGTCTGCGCTGACCGCAGGGCCGGCGCGATCTCGCTCGCGATGATCTGGCGCGCCCCGTCGAGGAACTCGGACGAGTAGACGGGACGGGGGAGAGCCACGCACTCGCCCCACCCGATCACGGTGCGCGCGCCGACCGCCGCTTCGACGCGGACGAGCATCGGCGTGCGATCGGTCTGCACGCCGAACGAGGTGCGGAAGGGACTCACCAGGGGGAGACGGAGGGTCAGGAGGTCGAGCGACAACAGGTGCACGGTCATGCCTTTCGGAGGAGATAGCCGCGGTCGCGGAGGAAGCCGTCGATGTGCCAGCCCTCGGCGAGCGCCGTGGTGAGAACGGTGCGCACGGCGAGCCGCCACCGGTGGGCGCGTCGCGGGTCGAGGGAGCGCAGACGTTCGATGTCGGCGGGGATCACGACCACTCCGTATCCCCGGGCGGGCAGGGGGACGACGACGGGAGAGCCGTCGCGTTCCGACAGCACGTCCGGCACCGGTCCCGGAGGCGAGGACACCGCTGCGGGGTGGGAGAGCTCCCACGTCACGTGCAGGCGATCGCTGGGCTCGCCGCGGTTGAGGGTGTCCTGCATGGGCCCGTAGAGATCGGGCAGGTACGCCACGCCGCGCGCACCCAGACGGGTCAGGTTGAAGTGGGCGTTGCGGCGCACCAGGGGATCGAAGGTCCACGTGATCGTCCGGATGCCCCGGTGCAGAGCCCAGGCGCGCTGCTGGAGCTTGAGCGTGAGGCCGATCCCGCGTCCCGAGGTACCCGGCCGCGTCGCCGCGACGTGCGAGTGCAGCGCGGTCGGATCGTCGGCGTGCACGAACCCCGCGCAGACGCCCGCGACGCCCTCGTCGTCCTCGGCGAGCGCGACGTGGTTGCCGGTCTGGGCGAGGGCGACGAGGAGTCCGGTGCTGGCGATGCGGTTGTCGGGTCCCCAGACGTCGCCGATGAGCTGCATCGCGGCGCGGGCCCCCTCGGCATCCGTCACCGCTCGCACGCGAACGCCGGAGCGAGTGGACGCCTCGCCCCAGGCCCGATCGGCAGCGGCGAGGCCGGGGAGCATCGAGGGGGCACTCACAGGACGCTCTCGATGAACGCGCGGGTGCGTTCGTGACGCGGCGCGCCGATCACCTCGTCGGGGGTGCCGGCTTCGACCACGACCCCCGCATCCATGAACACCACCGTGTCGGCGACCTCGCGGGCGAATCCGATCTCGTGGGTCACCACGATCATCGTCATCCCGTCGCGTGCGAGGTCGCGCATCACGCCGAGGACGTCGCCGACCAGCTCGGGATCGAGCGCCGAGGTCGGCTCGTCGAACAGCATGAGCTGCGGGCGCATGGCGAGGGCCCGCGCGATCGCCACGCGCTGCTGCTGACCGCCCGAGAGCTGCGCCGGGTAGTGGTCGGCGTGATCGGCCAAACCCACGCGGTCGAGGAGTTCGCGCGCGTCGACCAGGGCGTCGGCACGGCGTCGGCCGGCCACCCGCATCGGTGCCTCGATGATGTTCTCCCGCGCCGTCAGGTGGGGGAACAGGTGGAAGCGCTGGAACACCATTCCGATGCTCCGGCGTTGCACCGCCACTTCGCGCGGACGCATCTCGCGCAGTCCGCCGCGGTGCTCGCGGTAGCCGATCAGTTCGCCGTCGACGAGGATGCGCCCGCCGTCGATGGATTCGAGGTGGTTGATGCAGCGGAGGAACGTGGATTTGCCCGAGCCGGACGGACCGAGCAGGCACGCGACGCTTCCCTGGTCGACGCGCAGGTCGATGCCGTCGAGCACGCGGTGCGTGCCGAAGCTCTTGCGCACCTGTCGTGCGTCGACGAGGGTCCGGGTGGGGGAGGGAGTGGTGGTCACGGGGTCGTCTCCTTTCGTCGGCGCAGGCGCGCGATCACCCGGTCGGCGAGGTCGAAGGCCCGCTGGCGCGGGGTGGGCGGCAGGATCCTGCCGATCCCTCGGCCGTAACGGCGCTCCAGGTAGTACTGGGGGATGGACAGGATCGAGGTCAGGATGAGGTACCACACCGCCACGACCACGAGCAGTTCCACCTGCCGGAGGTTCTGGGCCGAGATGTCGGTCGCGCGGGTGTACAGCTCCTGCACGGCGATGAGCTCGAGCAGGGCGCTGTTCTTGAGCATCGAGATGGTCTCGTTGCCCATCGGCGGGATGATGACGCGCATCGCCTGCGGGAGCACGATCCGCCGCATGGTGGCCGCCTCGCTCATTCCGAGCGACAGCGCCGCCTCGCGGTTGCCGCGATCGACCGACAGCAGGCCGGCGCGGACGATCTCCGAGGCGTAGGCGGCCTCGTTGAGTCCCAGGGCGAGCACGCCGGCGATGAAGGGGGTGATGACCGTGCTCGTGGGCGCGGTGAAGATCACCACGTCTGTGAACGGGATGCCGAGGGTGATGTCCTGGAAGAGGAGTCCGAGGTAGCCCCAGAACACGATCTGCACCAGCAGCGGCGTGCCGCGGAAGAACCAGGTGTACAGCCAGGAGAACGTACGCAGCACGGGGTTGGCCGACTGGCGCATCACCGCGAGCACGACCGCCAACGACACGGCCAGCAGCATCGAGCAGGCGGTGAGGACGATGGTGGTGACGACGCCCTCGAGGATCGGCGTCGCGAAGAGGTACTTCTCGATGACGTCGTGCTCGATGTTGTCGTTGCCCCAGACCGAGACGGCGAAGGCGACGAACAGCAGGGCGACGGCCGTCGCCGCGACCCAGCGCAGCGGATGCCGCACGGGGGTCGCGACGACGTCGTCGTTCGTCGAAAGGGTGGTCGTCACTGCAGGGTGCCGTTGACGGTGGCGGCGGGGACGGCGTAGTCGCCGAGGTCGTACTTCTGCAGCAGCGTCGTGTACGTCCCGTCGTCGATGACCGCCTGCAGAGCGGCCTCGAGGGCGGAGGTGAGCGCGGAGTTCTCCTTCAGGACCCCGATGCCGGTGAACACGACACCGTAGCCGGCGGGGTTCGCCGGGTCGTGGACGACCTCGAAGTCGTCGCCGTCGCCGCTGGTCTGCGCGGCGTACGCGGCAGGAGCGGCATCGAAGACGTCGGCGACGGCCTGGCCGGACTTCACGGCGAGGATGGCGTCGTTCTCGGTCGGCAGCTCGATCGAGGTGATGGCGCCGCTGGCGCATTTCGCCGATTCGGCGGCGACGAAATCGGCCTGGGTGGTGCCCTTGGCCACGGCGACGCTCTTTCCGCAGAGGTCGCTCATCGAGGTGATCCCGGCGGGGTTGCCCTTCTCGACCATGATCGCGAGGCCCGCTTCGAAGTAGTCGACGAAGTCGAGCACCTCCCGGCGCTTGGCGGTGTCGTTCATGCCGAACATGATGATGTCGTGCTTCTGGGACTGCAGTGACGGAATGATGCTGGTGAAGTCCTGAACCTCGAAGGTGAAGGGCACGCCGAGCTGGGCGGACATCGCCTGCCCGAGGTCGTAGTCGAAGCCTCCCCACTCGCCGGTGTCCGAGCGCGTCACCATGGGGGCGTAGATGCCGCTCGCGACATTGATGCCGTCGCTGAATTCGGCGGGGACCAGGGATGCCAGCGGCGCGGCGCTCATGCTGGGCGTGGGGGCGGCCGTATTCGGGGCGGCGCACCCTGCCAGGGTCAGCAGGAGTACGGCGCCGACGGCCACGGAGCCGGCGATCGGGGAGGCGGTGCGGAAGGAAGCCACGGGGGTTCTCGCTCTCGTTCTTCGGGTGGGGCAGGACACCTCTCACGCTAAAGAGCGGGCGTGCGGGGCGGTGTGTCGGATCGGCCTAAGATCACGGCATGCCGTTAGCCGATCGACTCATTCCCGACGGCGAGGAGTCATCGACCCTCGACACCCTTCTCGCTCGCGTGGGACCAGCGATGCTGCACCCCCTCGGCGAGGGGCACGGCAGCGGGGCGGGCGGTGCGGCGGTCGTCGCGCGAATCGTGCTGCACGATCCGAGCGACCCGCTTCCCGACGTCGCCCAAGCGCTGCTCCTGGTGCCCGCCGCGCGGGTGGACGACGATCTCGAGGCGTTGCTCGCCCACGCCGCGGAGCGGGGCTGCCCGGGCGTGGCGGTCAAGGTGCGGGGGCTCGACGTGGAGGCCGCCGTCGAGAGGGCCGCTCGCCACGGGGTGGTCCTTCTCGCCGTCGATGACGCCGCCGCCTGGCAGCATGTGGTGTCGGTGCTCGAATCCGCGTTGGGATCCAGCGCCGTCGACGGCGCGCGGTCGGCGCCGGACACCTTGTTCGCGCTCGCCAACGCGGCGGCCGCCGGCATCGGCGGTGCCGTCGCGATCGAGGATCTCGATCGCAGCGTGGTGGCCTACTCCGTGATCGAGGGGCACCTCCTCGACCGGCTCCGCGAGGAGGGCATCCTGGGTCGCCGGGTGCCGGATGTCGCCCACAACATCGAGCGGTACCGCGCCCTGTTCGCCGCTGCGGGCGTGGTGCACTTCCCCGAGGTCGACGACGCGTTGGCTCGCACAGCCCTGGCCGTCACGGCAGGGACGCGCGCGCTCGGGTCGATCTGGGTGATCGATCCCCCCGGTGGGGTGAGCGAGGCGGGTGAGCGCACCCTCCGCGAGGCGGCGAGCCTGGCGGCGCTGCACATGCTGCGGCGTCGCACCAACGACGAGGTGAGGCTCCATCTGCGTGCCGATGTCGTGGGCGGCGCTCTGGAGGGCCGGTGGAGCGATCGCGAGACGCAGCGCCGCCTGGCACTCTCGCCCGGGGCTCGCCCGGGGTTGGTGGGCTTCGCCGCCTCGCGCGTCGGCGCCGAGTGGCTGACGATCCTGCCGTATCTCTCGCACGCACTCTCACGCTTCGTGGCCACGTTCCGCCCCGACGCAGGCCTCGTGGACACTCCGTCGGCGGTGTACGTGCTCGTGCCCGACGGCGGGGAGAAGGCCGCCCTGCGGCTCGCTCAGCAGGGCGTCGCGGCCTTGGCCCGCAGCTTCCGCGATCAGGTGCGCGCGGGGGTCGCCGGGGCGATCGACGGTGTCGCCGACCTGGTCGCCGCTCGCCGTGAGATCGACGAGATCCTGAGAGAACTGTCGTCCGACCCGGAGCTCCCGCGCGTGGGGCGCCTCGACGACGTCCGGGAGCGGGTGCTCCTGCAGCGCGTGCGCGACGAACTCGCCGCGGATGCGCGGCTGCTGTCTCCCGGCATCCTCGCTCTGCTCGACAACGACGAACAGCAGGGCACCGACTACCGGCGCACGCTGCTGGTGTGGTTCGAGGAGCACGGTGACGTGCGCGCCGCGGCCGCGCGACTGGGGGTGCATCCCAACACGCTCCGGTACCGCGTGCGCCGCGCCGCGGAGCAGTTCGCCCTCCCCCTCGAGGATCCGGCCTCGCGGCTGGCCCTCTGGCTACAGCTTCGGACGTTCGAGCTGCAGAAGTAGACCGCGCCTCTGCACCGCACGTGCCGGCGCGCGGCACGATCGAGGTCGCTGCCTCACCGCGCGTCGAGCAGGGCGTCCTCGTCGTCGGCATCGCGGTCGCGGGGGAGCTTGCGCGAGCGGTGCAGGGCGACCGGGTCGACGCGGCGGCGGCCCTCGTCGGCGCGCACGGGCGCGGCGGCGGGAACGACGCCGTCGTCGTCGTCTTCGGCGTCCTCCCGGCGCAGGCGCCGTTCGCTCACGATCACGTAGGTGATGAAGCCGAAGCCCATGAGGGCGAAGAGGATCCACTGGATCGCGTACGACAGGTAGGGGCCGGGATCGTTGCTCGGGGGGTCGACCGTCAGCGGCGCGGTCGCCGGGGCGGGGGTCTCGGACATCAGCAGTCCGTACGCGCCGGGCTCGAGGGGACCCGTCTGCTCGGCCACGAGACCGAGGTTGATGGTGGGAACCTGGCCGGCTTCCGCGGTGCGGCCCGACGTGGGGGCGGCCTCGCCCGGACGGAGGCGGACCTCGACGGTCACCTCGCCGGACGGCGGGTCGGGGATGTCGTCGGGGAGCGACTGGCTGTTGCCGGGCGGGAGCCATCCGCGGTCGACGAGCAGCGTGCGTCCGTCGTCGAGGCGGAAGGGCACGAGCTGCTCGTAGGCGGCGGAGCCGCCGTGGGCGCGGTTGCGCACGAGGAGCTGCTCGTCGGCGAGGTACCGGCCCTCGAGGCGCACGGGCCGCCACTCGTCGGAGGGGGTGAGCTCCGCGCCGGCCGCGAGCAGATCGCCCAGGGCGACCGGGGCGGCGTCGTAGTTGTTCGCCACGAGCTCGAGCTGTTCGCTGCGCTCGGCGTTGCGCGAGAACTGCCAGTTCGACAGGAAGGCGCACGCGATCGCGAACAGGATCGCCACGCCCACGTACATGGCCCAGCGCGCGGCGGCGGGGGTCTCGCGGGCGCTCACGCCGCACCGTCCCTCTGCCGCGTCTCGCGCGCGCTCACCTGCAAGCTTTCGGCCACGCCTTCCAGCGTACGTCGATCGGCGGCGTGCGCGAGTTCATCGCGCGTCTTGAGCGAGGGCGGCGACGTCGACGGGAAAGTCCCGGGCGTGGAGGAACTCGCGGAGGTAGGCCACGTGGGCGTCGCAGGCGACCCAGGTCTTCCTGCGGTCGGCGGCGTGGATGCGGGGATTGCGCCAGCCGATGACCCAGACGGCGGCGTCACGGCATCCGGCGCGCGAGCACTCGGCGGCGGCCTCGGTCACGACCGGTCGTCGCGCGGCGGGGCGAGGCGCGGGCTCTCGGCGATGCGGATGACGAGCGGCTCGTCGGCGGCGGGAGCCGGCGTCGGCGCGGCCGGCCGCGGTGCGTCGATGGCGCGTTCGGGGTTGATCGCCGTGCTCGGTGCGGCGTCCTGGCCGACGTTCGCCACGATCACGGCGAGGTAGGGCAGGAAGATCGCCCCCGCGGCGAACACGAAGGTGTACCAGCCGTAGGGAGTGATGACCGCCATCGCGATGAAGCAGGCGATACGGATCCCCATCATCACCATGTACTTGGTGAAACGGGAGTCGGCGTCGTCCCGGGGTGCCTTCGGGAGCGACGTCGCGGATTGGGCACGGGACGGTGTCTTCACAGTGAGACCACAGTACGCCCGTCACGAACGCACGGGGTGGGTGGACGCCACGTCTGTTCGACGTCGTGACAAGCGCGTCGCCCCCTCCCCGTGCGGTCCACGCGGGAGGTGCCGCGGCCTCAGGAGTATCGCGACCCGGGTGCGCTCGCGAGCGCTCCGATGAAGATCGCGAACGCGATGATGGCCAGCACGCCGAGGGCGAGCGTGGCGTAACCGATGATCACGCCGGCCAGGGCGAGGCCGCGGCCCTTCTCCCCCCGGGACTTGATCTGAGAGAGCGAGATGTGCCCCATCACCACCCCGGCGATCTGGCCGATGACCGGCAGCACGAACACCCCGGCCAACGACGCGATGAACGAGACGATCGCGAGGGTGTTGGTGCGCGCTGCGGCGTAGCCGTAGCCGTAGGCGGGCGCACCGTAGGCCGCGGTCGCCTGGTCGTACGCGGGTGCACCGGAGGGGGAGTCGTACGCCGGGGCTCCGTACGCGGGGGCGCCGTAGGCCGGTGCGCCGGAGGTGGATGCCGCGTCGCCCGCCACGTCGTAGGGCGGGGTGGCGGGAGCACCGTACGTCGGGGCGGTCGGGGCGGAGCCGTACGGCGCGTCGGGAGCGGCACCGGGGGCCGGAGCCGAGGCTGCCGGGGCCTCGGGAGCCGTACCGGATGCCGACGGGGCACCGTCGCTCGAGACGGCGTCGCCGCCGTCGAACGGGCTCGCGCCGGGCGAGGGGTCGCCCGTCGGGGGAGCGTACGGCGACACCGGCACGCCGGAGGCGTCGGCGCTGGCGTCGGACGAACCGGCGGGCTGGTTCGGGTCGGTCGTGCGGTCGTCGCTCACGGGGTCCCTTTCATCGTGCGTCGCTCCAGAGTTCCAGCGCCGCTCGGGCCGTGTCAAACCTCCGGGGCTCGCGGGAGGCGGGCGGCGGTGCGGTGGGGGCGCGCGGACGGGTGGCATCGGGTTCCCCCGCGCCCGTCGTCGTGGGTGCCGTGCTCCGTGCCGGTGCCCGTGCTCCGCGGCCGCGCTTCGAGCCCGAGCCCCGAGCCCGCGCTCCACGGCTCGGACGTCAGCCTCGGTAGGCTGAGTCGGTTCCGTCCCTCGCAAGCGCAGGAGTCTCACCCATGTCTCAGGACCGCGTCGTCGTCGTCACCGGTGGAAACCGGGGCATCGGTCGTGCCATCGCCGAGCGGTTCGTCGCGGAGGGGTGGCGCGTCGCCGTCACCGCCCGCTCGGGCGAGGGCCCCGAGGGCACTCTCACGGTGCGCGCCGACGTCACCGACGCCGCCGCCGTGGACGCCGCCTTCTCGCGGGTGGAGGCCGAGCTCGGACCGATCGCCGTGGTCGTGGCCAATGCCGGCGTCACGAAGGACACTCTGCTGCTGCGCATGACCGAGGATGATTTCGACAGCGTCGTGAACACGAACCTCGGGGGAGCGTTCCGCGTGGTCAAGCGTGCCTCGAAGGGCATGCTGAAGGCACGGTGGGGCCGCGTCATCCTCATCTCCAGCGTCGTCGGACTGTACGGTTCGGCCGGTCAGATCAACTACGCGGCGTCGAAGAGCGCCCTCGTCGGTTTCGCCCGCTCACTCACGCGCGAGCTCGGGGGGCGCGGGATCACCGCGAACGTCGTCGCTCCGGGCTTCATCGAGACAGACATGACGGCCGAGCTTCCGGCCGACACGCAGGCCGACTACAAGAAGAGCATCCCCGCGGGGCGCTTCGCCTCTCCCGACGAGGTCGCCGGTGTCGTCACCTGGCTCGCCGGCGATGACGCCGCCTACATCTCGGGCGCCGTGATCCCGGTCGACGGCGGCCTCGGCATGGGGCACTGACGAGGCAGGACCCTCCTGGGGCGCGGGTCGTCGGCCGACAGGGTGCACGTCACGACGGTGAACGGGATGCCGTGCCGGCGGTCGTCGTGGAGCGGGCTCGGGTCGGTGGGGATGCGTGCCGAGACCGTCAGCACCGCGCCGTCGGTTCGCCGGCGCACGACGAACCACACCCGGCCATGCAGGGCGCGGCGCCGTCCACGCCCGCCGCGTCAGCGCGGCAGCAGCGCGATGACCTGGGCCAGGTCGACGTCGCCGATCACGAGGTCGGCGCGCTCGCGCACGGCGGGCTTGGCGTTGAACGCCAGCCCCAGGCCGGCCGTCGCCATCATCTCGAGGTCGTTCGCGCCGTCGCCGATCGCGAAGGTGAGCGAGAGGGGCACGCCGTGTTCCGCCGCCCAGGCGCGCAGCGTCTCGGCCTTCGCCGTGGCATCCACGATCGCGCCGTCGACCTCGCCGGTGAGCGCGCCGTCGACGGCGACGAGCCGGTTGGCGCGCCAGACGTCGACTCCCAGGTCGGGGGCGACGGTGTCGAGCACCTCGTGGAACCCGCCCGACACGACGCCGACGACCCCACCGCGCTCGTGCACAGCGGCGATGAGTTCGCGCACGCCGGGCGTGGGTTCGATGCGGGCGATCGCCCGGGCGAAGGCCTCGGTCGGCACGCCCGTGAGGGCGGTGACCCGCGAGCGCAGGCTCGTGGCGAAGTCGACCTCGCCGCGCATCGCGGCCTCGGTCGCCGCGGCCACCTCGGCGCCTCGGCCGGCTTCGTCGGCGAGGAGTTCGATGACCTCATTGCGGATCAGGGTGGAGTCGGCATCGAGCACGACGAGGAATCGGGCGGGCGCAGGCACGCGCTCGACCCTAGCGGGTCGGGCCGCGGGTCCCGCGTCGCGCGGCGTCACGCGCGGCGCCGTCACCGGCATCGCCGCGTAGGCTTTCGCGGTACCCCGAACCCCTCAGAAGGGACCCTCCATGGCCGATGTCGAGAGCTTCACCCTGGATCACACCGCCGTGCTGGCGCCCTACGTGCGCCTGATCGGCACGGAGTCGGGCCCGCGCGGCGACGTCATCTCCAACTTCGATCTGCGCCTCGTGCAGCCGAACGAGCAGGAGATCCCCACGGCGGGGCTCCACACGATCGAGCACCTGCTCGCGAGCCTCGTGCGCGACCGCATCGAGGGTCTCATCGACATCTCGCCGTTCGGATGCCGCACCGGCTTCCACGTCATCATGTGGGGCGAGCCCGCGGTCGCCGACCTCGTCGAGGCCATCACGGGCTCGCTGCGCGCGATCGCCGAAGACGTGCAGTGGGATGACGTGCCCGGCACCGACGCGTTCAGCTGTGGCAACTACCGCGACCACAGTCTGCACAGCGCCCGCGAGTGGTCGAAGGTCGTGCTCGACAAGGGCATCAGCAGCGACGCGTTCGCGCGCGTGGGCGTCTGATCCGACGTCGGTGCGGAGGCGGTGATCAGCCGGGACGCGTTCACGCGCGTGGGCGTCTGATCTGACGTCGGTGCGGAGGCGGTGATCAGCCGAGACGCGTTCGCGCGCGTGGGCGCCTGAACGAGACCGGATGCCAGAAGGGGCGGCGACCGTGATGGTCACCGCCCCTTCTGGCATCCAGGATCCCCGCATCCCGGGTCTGGATCACGCTCACGCGTGGACGTGCACGTCCTTACCGACGACGGTGATGCCCGTCTCGGTGACGGTGAAACCGCGGGCCAGGTCGCGTTCGCGGTCGACGCCGATGGTGGCGCCCGGTTCGAGCACGACGTTCTTGTCGAGGATCGCGCGGTGGATGCGGGCTCCCGCGCCGACCTGCACGCTGTCGAAGAGCACCGAGTCGGTGATGGTCGAGCCGCCACCCGCGAGGGCCCAGGGGCCGACGACGCTGCGCTCGAGGTGGGTGCCCGAGAGCACCGAACCGAGCGAGACGATCGAGTCGATCGCGTTGCCGATGCGTCCGACCGAGTCGCGCACGAACTTCGCCGGCGGGGCGTTGAACGTCTGCGAGTAGATCGGCCAGTCGGTGTTGTACAGGTTGAAGATCGGCAGGGTCGAGATCAGGTCCATGTGGGCGTCGTAGAACGACTCGATCGTGCCCACGTCGCGCCAGTACGAGCGGTCGCGCGGCGTGGAGCCCGGAACGTCGTTGCGCTGGAAGTCGTAGACGGCCGCTTCGCCGCGGTCGACGAACCAGGGCACGATGTCGCCGCCCATGTCGTGCGCCGAGGTCGGCAGCTCACCGTCGTGCGTGACGGCTTCGACCAGCGCATCGGCGTCGAAGATGTAGTTGCCCATCGACGCGAGCACCTCGTGCGGGGCGTCGGCGAGTCCGGTGGGGTTCTGCGGCTTCTCGAGGAACGCGCGGATCTTCGTGGGGTCGGTCGGGTCGGTGTCGATGACGCCGAACTGATTCGCGAGCCCGATGGGCTGACGGATGCCGGCCACCGTGGCGCGGGCGTCGGAAGCGATGTGCGCGTCGAGCATCTGCTTGAAGTCCATGCGGTACACGTGGTCGGCACCGATGACGGCCACGATGTCGGGCTTCTCGTCGCGGATGAGGTTCATCGACTGCAGGATCGCGTCAGCCGAACCCGAGAACCATCGCTTGCCGAGACGCTGCTGCGCCGGCACCGACGCCACGTAGGCGTTCAGCATCGGCGACATGCGCCAGGTCTGCGAGATGTGGCGGTCGAGGCTGTGCGACTTGTACTGCGTGAGCACGACCAACTGACGCAACCCCGAGTTGATGAGGTTGGAGATGGCGAAGTCGATCAGGCGGTACTGGCCTCCGAACGGCACGGCGGGTTTCGCGCGGTCGGCCGTAAGGGGCATGAGACGCTTTCCCTCGCCGCCGGCGAGGATGATTCCGAAGACCTTCGGCGCTGCAGGCATGGCACCACACTAGGGGTCGAAAACTCCCGCGACTACACGCGGCGCGTCGCTTGACGGGTGTACTACCGTTCGTGTCATGCGCGTCGACATCGTGACCAAGGAATACCCGCCGGAGATCTACGGCGGTGCGGGTGTCCACGCCACCGAACTGGTCCGCGCGCTGCGTGCCGAGGGCACCGAGGTGCAGGTCCGCGCCTTCGGTGCGGCGCGCGACGAGGACGACACGACGTCGTACGGCGTCCCGGCGGAGCTCTCCTCCGCGAACGGCGCGATCCAGACGCTCGGCACCGACCTCGAGATCGTCTCCGACATCGCCGGCGCCGACGTCGTGCACTCCCACACCTGGTACGCGAACTTCGCCGGACACCTCGCGTCGCTGCTGCACGGCATCCCGCACATCGTCACCGCGCACAGCCTCGAGCCGCTGCGCCCGTGGAAGGCCGAGCAGCTCGGCGGCGGCTACGCCGTGTCGAGCTACATCGAGAAGACCGCCTACGAGGGAGCCGCCGCGGTCGTCGCGGTGAGTTCGGGTATGCGCGACGACATCCTGCGCAGCTACCCCGCTCTCGACCCCGCCAAGGTGCGCGTGATCTACAACGGCATCGACACCGAGTCGTGGCATCCGGTGTCGGACGACGCGTTCCTGTCGTCGGTCGGTATCGACCCCGCGCGGCCCTCGGTCGTGTTCGTCGGGCGCATCACCCGTCAGAAGGGGCTGCCCTACCTTTTGCGCGCGGCGGAGCAGCTGCCCCCCGAGGTGCAGCTGGTGCTGTGCGCGGGTGCGCCCGACACCCCGCAGATCATGGCCGAGGTGCAGGAGCTCGTGCGTGGACTGCAGGCCACGCGCGACGGCGTCGTCTGGATCGACCGACTGCTGCCCCGGGGCGAGCTGTGCGCGATCCTCACCTCGGCGACGACGTTCGTGTGCCCCTCGGTCTACGAGCCGCTGGGCATCGTCAACCTCGAGGCCATGGCGTGCGGTGCCGCGGTCGTCGGCACGGCCACCGGGGGGATCCCCGAGGTCGTCGTCGACGGCGTCACCGGCCGTCTCGTGCCGATCGAGCAGGTGCAGGACGGCACGGGCACTCCCGTCGACCCCGAGCGCTTCGTCGACGACCTGGCCCGCGTGCTCACCGAGGTGGTGACGGATGCCGAGACCGCCCGCGCCTACGGACAGGCCGGTCGCCAGCGCGCCATCGACGACTTCAGCTGGGCGGCGATCGCCGAGACCACGGCGGCGCTGTACGCGGAGGTGGCGGGGAAGTAGCGGATCGGCGCCGGCGGGTGCGCGCGGTACGCCGAGGTGGCGGGGCCGCGGCCCCTCGCCGCGCGGGCCGCGTCGCACCCGGCCCGGCGGGTCGGGGCCAGTAGGCTAACCCCATGCCGCAGGTGCTCGAATTCTCCGATGTCGTCGTCCGCCGCAACGGTCGGGACATCGTGTCCCACCTCGACTGGACGGTCTCGGATGACGAGCGCTGGGTCGTGCTCGGGCCGAACGGCGCCGGCAAGACCACGGTGCTGCAGCTCGCCGACACGCTTCTGCATCCCACCTCGGGCTCCGTCACGATCCTCGGCGAGCAGCTCGGGCGCACCGACGTGTTCGAGCTGCGCCCGCGCATCGGCTTCGCCTCGTCGGCCATGGCCCGCCGCGTGCCGCCCGAGGAGAGCGTGCTCGACGTGGTGCTCACCGCCGCGTTCTCGGTCGTGGGGCGCTGGCGCGAGGACTATGACGACATCGACGAGCGTCGCGCACTGCGGGTGCTCGCCGAGTGGAAGCTCGACCACCTCGCCGACCGCACGTTCGGCACGCTCAGCGACGGCGAGCAGAAGCGCGTGCAGATCGCCCGCGCCGTCATGACCGACCCCGAACTGCTGCTGCTCGACGAGCCCACGGCCAGCCTCGACCTCGGCGCGCGCGAGGAACTGCTCGCGCTGCTGTCGGGATACGCGCAGGCCCCCACGACGCCCGCGATGGTGATGGTGACGCACCACGTCGAGGAGATCCCCGTCGGATTCTCGCACGTGCTGCTGTTGCGCGACGGCGAGGTCGTGGCATCCGGACCCCTCGATGAGGCCCTCACCGCCGAGAACCTCTCGTCGACGTTCGGGCTGAACATCACGCTGACGCACGAAGCCGGCCGCTACGCGGCGCGCGCGGTCTGAGCGCGACCGGCGTTCGCGCGCGGGCCTGGTAGACTCTTCCGTTGGTGCCTACGGCGCCGCCGACTTTGACGTCCTGGCAGAATCCAGGGCACCACTTCTCAAAGGACCTCCCATGCAGACTGACATCCACCCCACGTACAAGGCCGTCGTCTTCCGCGACCTCGGTTCGGGCGACACCTTCCTGACCCGTTCGACGGTCTCGAGCGACAAGACGATCGAGCTCGACGGCGTGGAGTACCCCGTCATCGACGTGGAAATCTCGTCGGCCTCGCACCCCTTCTACACGGGTAAGCAGCGCATCATGGACTCGGCCGGTCGCGTCGAGAAGTTCAACCAGCGCTTCAAGAACTTCGGCGGTCGTTGATCCCCACGGATCCGTCGCGAAAGCCCCTCGTCCTTCGGGACGGGGGGCTTTTTCGTTCTTGTCAGCGCGGTGCGGCGGGGGAGGTGTGCGGTGGGAGCGCGGAGTCGTTGGGCGCGAGCGAGGAGTGGTGCGGTGCGAGCTAGTTGTGTGGGGCGAGCTAGCCGTGGGTGCGAGCTAGCCGTGCAGCGCGAGCGAGCCTGACCGTTCGTACGCACCCAGGTCGGCGCGCCGGTCGGTCCACATCCGCTGGTCGCCGCGGACTGCATCCACGAGGGCGGGATCGATGTCGGCGATGGCCAGTCCCTCGCGTTCGGTGACGTCGGCGATGCGGCGGCCGAGGGGGTCGAAGATCGCCGAGCCGCCGATGAAGTCGCTCGGGGCGCCGACGAGACCGCTGTAGACGACATAGATGCCGTTGTCGAGCGCGCGTGCGGCCAGGTGCAGGTCGCGACGGCGTTGCCCACCGGGGAAGTACGCTCCGCTGTTGAGATAGACGGTGGCTCCCGCGGAGGCCGCGGCGGCGGCGTGCTCGGGGAAGTTCGCGTCGTAGCAGACCGACAGGGCGAGCTCGACGCCGCCGACCTCGAAGGAGTATCCGCGTGTTCCCGGGGTGAAGATCGCCCTCTCGGGTGCGTGGAGGTGCTGCTTGGCGTAGGCGGGGTGAGGGGATCGACCGGGGGCGATCAGCAGGTCGGTGAGAGTGCGGTGCTCGCCGAGCTGAAGAGCGGTGTTCACGACGGCGACGACGCCGGTCTCATCGACGACGCTCTGCAGCGGGTGCAACCAGGCGACATCGTCGAGGTGCGGCAGGACGCCCGCGAAGACGGTCTCGTCGTAGCCGGTGAGGAACGCCTCGGGGAAGACGACGACATCCGCTCCCCGGGCGGAGCCCTCGGCGACGAAGCGGGCGGTTTGAGCGACGTTGGGTTCGAGCTCGCCGGGAACGGCCTCAGCCTGGACGGTGGCGATGCGGCAGGTCACGGGGACAGTCTGGCAGGGAGGTGCGGGGGACTCGCGGCCTCGCGGGCGACGCGGGGGTGGTGTGTGCGACTGGCGGCCGTGCGGGCGGGCGGGGGTGATCTGCGCGACTCGCGGCTACTCGGGTGGGACGGGGTGAGGTGTGCGACCGGCGGCCTCGCGGGCGGGGCGGGGGTGATGCGCGTGACTCACGGCTTGGCGGGAGGGTGGGGGTGGTGCGCGACTCGCAGCCTCGGGGGCGGGGTCGGCGGGGTCGGGGGTGATGCGCGATAGGCGCCTTTCCTAGAACGGTGGGGGATCGGTGCCGTACGTGCCGCCGAGGGGCGACGTCCAGGCCGTGGGCCCGCCGGTCGTGTGCGCGATGTCCCATCGCGACTCGTGGCGTAGGCGATGGTGATGTCGGCACTTCGGGTCGAGGTTGTTGTCGTCGGTGGTTCCGCCGTCGGCCCAGGCGGTGAGATGGTCGATGTCGCAGTCTCGGGCCGCTCGGCCGCAGCCGGGGAAGACGCAGGTGGGTGAGGTGACGCCGAGCCACCGCCGCAGCGCGGCGGGAACGCGATAGGTCTTGCGGTCGAGAACCAGCGGCGCCCCGGTGACGGGGTGGGTGAGGAGACGGATCCACGACGTGGCGGTGCCGGCGAGCCGCCGGGCCGTGTCGAGGTCGATGGGGCCGTAGCCCTCCAGCGTCGCGGGCTCGGTGTCGGCGCCGAGAAGGGTGAGAGCGGGAATGGTGACGACGACGGTCGCCGGGGGAGCCGCGCGGAAGGTGCGCGGTGCTGTCCCTGATGTCGGCGCGCCGGCCGGGCGCGCCTCGGTGGCCGTCGTCGCACCCTCAGCGGGAACGGGCACATCTTCGCTCGTCATCGTGACGAGGTCGGCGAACGCGTCCGCTCGCAACTGCGCCAGCGTGCGGTCTTCGTCGTCGCGCGAGCGGAGGTGACGGGCCGCCTGATCGAGCGTGGACATCACGGCTCTCGCCCGATCGGCGGGCAGGAGCGCGTGCAGCGTGGCCATGCCGTCGAGCTCGGGCGTCATCCATACGGCACGGTCGTCTGCGGCGCGACGGTGCCGGGTTTCGAGGGACTCGGCGTGGACGCGCTCGCGCACCGCCCTCGCCGCGACGAAGAACTTCGCGGGTGGGAGGACGAGCGCCCGGGCGCACACCTCATCGTCGAAGCGATGGAAGGCTGCCGTATCGCCCGCGGGGAGGGTCGACGCCAAACGAGCCGCGTCGACGGCGTGCTTCTCGGATATGCGACCGTCGCCGAACGCCGCCCAGAGCTGCGGACAACCGCCGACCAGCGTGCGTGCGTGGGCGGCGCGCGTTCGCACGGTCTGCTCCGAGAGGTGCAGCCGCACCGCGATCTCGGCGACGGCGGCGCGTTCCGCGAGGTCGACGCGGTCGCGCCGCACGGCTCGGGGCGTCCGCCCCCGGGCGTCGATCCAGGCGCGGTCGAGCGTGGGGTCGGGCCCGACCCAGGGCGCCGGGTCGAACGCCGCGTCGTCGAGGACCGTGAGAATCAGCCGGTACTCCTCGGCGGTCGCCCGCTGGCGCTCGCTCACAACGGTCTCGAGATGCCCCAGCCGCGCGTCGAGGTCGGAGGCCGCGTCGGCTGCGCCGTGACCCCGATCGTGCGGGCTCTGGATCTCGAGGGGCGCGTCATCGTCGGTGGGTTCGGGCGCGGCATCCGTCCACCACTCGACGTCGCCGCACTCGCGCAGCGCTGCCCACTCGGCATCCAGGTCGAGGTCGTCGTCGGTCGGCCACGGCACCCCGTCGCACGCCCGGAACACCGGCGTCGGCCGGTGAGCGGGACGTGCGGTTCGGGTCATGGGAGAACGGTATCGGGGACCTCCGACATTGGCCCGGGGACGGGCGCCGGGGAGGGGGATGGATGCGGGAGCACCGCTCGCCCGGTCCGGCGGCCACCCGGGCGATGCCGGGGAGCGGGCAGAAGTCGGCTCAGGCGGAGCGGCGAGCGGGATGGATGCCGGAAGCCCCCGGATCAGTCAGACTTGGCGTCAGCGGATCGGCTGTGCCGCGTCGTGAAGAAAGCCATACCCCCGCGGACCGGCCCGGCCCCACCGAGCGGGGCAGGCGCAGATCAGCGGATCGGCCACGCCCCATCGAGCGGCGCAGCCGTGGCATCCAGCCGACCGATCTTCACGAAGTACTCGCTGAGGCTCGCCGCTTGCGCGCGGGCCCAGGCGATCTGGCGGGTGTGCAGTTCGTCGAGGGTGGGTGGCATCCAGGGGCCGAACTTCTCGGCGAGGGCCAGGGCGAGACGGCCCGCGGCGACCGCGTCGGCGCAGGCCTCGTGGGCGGATTCGAGCGGAACGGCGTAGTGCTCGGCGACGACCGACAGCGTGCGCTTGCCGCGCCGGTACCGGTCGTACGTCTTGTCGACGACGAGCGGGTCGATCACGGGCGCGGGGGAGTGGATGGGCTCGACACCGTGGCGCAGGGCCTCGTACTTGAGCATCGAGAAATCGAACGGGGCGTTGTAGGCGACGACGGGGATGCCGGCGGCGAACAGCGCGCCGAGCGCCTCGACGACCTCGGCGACCACGCGCGGGGCGGGGTCTCCCTCGGCGCGCGCGTGCGCGGTGGTGACGCCGTGGATCGCGGACGCACCCGCGGGGATCTCGATGCCGGGATCGGCCAGCCAATCGCGGGCGTCGACCACCTGCCCGTCGGCGTCGAGCACACCGACGTGCGCGGTGACGATGCGGTCGTTCACGACGTCGACACCGGTGGTCTCGAGGTCGAAGACGCCGACGACACGCGTCCACTCGGGAGTCTGGAAGAGCGGGAGCGGCTCGGCCTGCCACAGGGTCATGCGCCCACGGTAGAGCGGGGCTCCGACATGGCCGCCGAGGCGCGCAGGCCCGAAAGCGAAGAGGCCGTAGTCACGGGGTCCGGCGCCCGCGCCCGCTCCGCCCGGCACGGCGATGTCGGACCCTGCTCGTAGACTTCACGGATGCCGAACCCCTATGCCGCGCAGCTCGCCGAGATTCCCGTCGTGCGGCGCGAGGTCGCCCTGCTCGGTGGAACCACGGCGTACTGGGTCTACGGCGACGACACCGCGACGACGACGATCGTGGCGGTGCACGGGTTCCGCGGCGAGCATCACGGGCTCGATCCGGTCGTGGCGCATCTTCCCGGCATCCGGGTCATCTCGCCCGATCTCCCCGGCTTCGGTGAGACCGCCCCTCTCGTCGGGCATGCGCACGACCTCGACACGTACGCCGAGTGGCTGCGGCAGTTCGTCGAATCCGTCGCTCCGGATGCCGTCGTGCTCGGCCACTCGTTCGGATCCATCGTCGCGTCGGCCGCGGTCGCCGGTGGGCTCTCCACCCCGAAACTGATCCTGGTGAACCCGATCGGCGCGCCCGCGCTCGAGGGGCCGCGGGGGGTCCTCACGCGTCTCGCCGTCTTCTACTACCTCGCCGGGGCGAAGCTGCCGCGCCCGGTAGGCGAGGGGCTGCTGCGCAACGGGATCATCGTGCGCGTCATGAGCAACGCCATGGCGAAGACGCGCGACCCCGCGCTGCGTCGCTTCGTGCACGAGCAGCACGACGAGTACTTCTCGCGGTTCGCCGACCGCGACGTGCTGCACGAGGCGTTCGTGACGAGCGTGTCGCACGACGTGCGCGCCTTCGCGCCGCGCATCGCCCAGCCGACTCTGCTCATCGCCGCCGAGAAAGACGACATCACGCCGATCGAGGCCGAGCGGCACCTCGCGACGCTCTTCCCGAACGCCGAGCTGGTCGAGATCCCCGAGGTCGGGCACCTCATCCACTACGAGACGCCCCGGGCGGCGGCATCCGCGATTCGGGAGTTCCTCGCCTAGGCGCAGGGATGCTGGGGTTCTGCGGGCGCTTCGTCGACGGGGCCGCGCGGGGTGTCAGGCCGGCGGGTCGGCCCTGCGCGTCGGTGGGCACCTCGTCGACGGGGCCGCGCGGTGTCAGACCGGCGCGTCGGCCTTGCGCTTACGGTACGCGTTGACGTTCATGCGGTTGCCGCAGTTGCCCGCGTCGCAGTAGCGTTTCGAGCCGTTCTTCGAGAAATCGACGTACACGCCGTTGCAGTCGTCGGCGTCGCACACCCGCACGCGCCCGTACTCATCCGCGCGGATCACGTCGACGAACGCGAGCGCCGTCTCGACGAGGATGCGCGTGGCCAGCGGATCCGCCGGGTCGCTCGCGTGGATGTGCCAGTCGAGCCCGTCGTGCCGAACGAGCTGAGGAAGGGCACGGCCGTCGGCGAGCATCGCGTTCACGAGGGGCACCGCTCCGTCGCGGTCGACGCTCCAGAGGGGCAGCAGACGTCCCCGGATGCCGCGGACGGCGGCGAGCTCGCCCGCGTCGCGGGTGCGGGATCCGGTGTACCCGTGCCGCTCGATGAAGGCCTCGAGGTCGGACACGTCGGTGAGCGTGTCGGCACCGCTGGTGTCGGTCTGCGGCAGGGTGTTGACGAGTTCCACGGCGGCGCGCAGCACGAGCTCCGTGTCACGAATGAAGATCACGTTGACTCCTGACATGTCGAGGTCGTACTGTCACGAGTGTAAACGTTCTTCACTCCTGACAGCAGGCATCGCATGACCACGTCGTCCGTCACCCTCCCTCGCCCCACGCATCGCGGATCCAGCGCCGTCACCGGCCTCGCGATCGCGGTCGCCTCGGCCCTCGCCTTCTCCTCCAGCGGCCCGTTCGTCAAACCGCTGCTCGACGGCGGGTGGTCGCTCGGCGCGGTGCTGCTCGTGCGCATGGGCGTCGCCGCCCTGCTGCTCTCGCCGGCGCTCGTGCTCGCGATCCGGCGGCAACGCGGGTTCCTGCGCCGTCACGGTTTTCTGATCGTCTCGTTCGGTCTCACCGCCGTCGCCGGGTGCCAGCTGTTCTACTTCGCCGCCATGCAGCGCATGCCCGTCGCCGTGGCGCTGCTCATCCAGTACATCGCGCCGGTGCTGATCGTCATCGCCGTCTGGGTGCGCACGCGCCGTGCGCCGTCGAGAGCGGTGCTGATCGGCTCGGTCGTCGCGATGGCCGGTCTGGTGCTGGTGGTCGACATCAGCGGAGCCCGGTTCGACCTGCTCGGCACGATCTTCGCGCTGTGCGCGGCCGTCTGCGCGGCGGCGTACTTCGTCATCGCCGGACGAGCGGGCGACGACCTCCCCCCGCTCGCCCTCGCCGCGGGCGGCCTGCTCACCGGCACGCTGCTCATGGGCGTGCTCGTCGGCACCGGGGTGCTGCCGTTCGCCGCGCCGTCGATCACGGTGACGCTGGCGGGGCTGGAGCTCCCCGGCATCCTGCCCCTGCTGTGGGTCGGCGCGGTCGCCACCACCGTGGGGTACGCGCTCGGGGTGATCGCGGTGCCGCTCATCGGGTCGCGGCTGGCGTCGTTCGTTGGGCTCAGCGAAGTGCTCTTCGCCCTGGGCTTCGCGTGGCTGCTGCTCGGTGAGACGCCCGCGCCGATCCAGTTCGTCGGCGGAGCGTTGATCCTCGTCGGGGTCGTACTCGTACGACTGGATGCCGCGAGTCCGGCCGAGCGGAGCGCCGAGACGGCGAGTATCCCGGTGGTGCCGTCGCCGTAGGGCGGTGCGGCGGTGTGGGGAGTGGCCCGGGGCGTCGTGTGCGGCCGTGGGGCCGTCGGTGCGTGAGCGCAGACTGACCCGCCCGCCCCTGACCTAGATGTCCTCGCGCGCCAGCTGCATGAGCGGACCCACGCGGTAGCCGATGACCTCGCCCATCACGAGCGAGGTCTCGGTGCGCTCGACGCCCTCGATCGCGAGGATGCGCGCGTCGGTGTCGAAGAGGTGCTGCGTGTCGCGGCAGGCGACGCGCACGAGAAGGTCGACCTGGCCGCTGAGGCCGTGGGCCTGCAGCACCTCGGGTACCTTCGCGAGCTCCGCGCGGATCGCCGGCAACTCGGCCTGGCGCACGGTCACCTGCAGGAACGCCTCGATCGGGAAGCCCAGGGCCTCGGCCGACAGCGTGCGCTCGTACGACAGGAACACCCCGCCGCGTTCGAGGCGGCTCATGCGCGCCTGCACGGTGTTGCGCGAGAGGCCGAGCTTCTCGGCGAGTGCCACGACGGTGGCCCGCGGATCGGCGGCGAGGGCGCGGAGGAGGTCGAGGTCGACCGCGTCGAGCTTGCTCATGCTGCGAAACATTAGCAGCGGCGCGACCGTTCGCAATGGGCAGTGTGCTCAATATGACGGCGAGGTCTTGAGCGGGGTGCATTCCGCGCGTACGGTCGGCCTCGTCGGCGACGCTGCCGGCACCCGGACCGCCGACGCTCCCACGAGGGGCCCCGGCCGCACCTGGAGGGATGACGATGACGTACACCCAGACGCAGGATTCTTGGATCGGAAGAGCGCGCCACCACGACGATGAGGACGCCCTGCGGCTCCTGGAATCGGACGGGACCCGCGTCGCCGAGCCGACGCTCGATCCCTGGGTGAGCGACCTGTCTCCGCACGAGCTGCGCGCCCTCCACCGCGACATGGTCCTCACCCGCCGCCTCGATGCCGAGGGCGTCGCCCTGCAACGCCAGGGGCAGCTGGCGCTCTGGGCCCCGTGTCGCGGACAGGAGGCCACGCAGGTCGGAACGGCGCACGCCCTCGCCCCGGGCGACTTCGTCTTCCCGAGCTACCGCGAGCACGGCGTGCTCCTCGGCCGCGGCGCCCAGCCCGCCGACTACGTGCTCGCCTGGCGCGGCGAGGAGCACTCGGCCTACGACCACACGACCATCAACGCCGCCCCGCCCCAGATCATCATCGGAGCCCAGTCGCTGCACGCGACCGGGTGGGCGATGGGTGCGCAGCGCGACGGCTCCACCGACGTCGCCGTCGCGTATTACGGCGACGGGGCCACCAGCCAGGGCGACGTGAACGAGGCCATGGTGTTCGCCTCGTCGTTCCGCGCCCCCGTGGTGTTCGTCTGCTCGAACAACCAGTGGGCGATCTCCGAACCCGTCACCGTGCAGTCCGAGTTCCCCCTCGCGGGACGGGCGCCGGGGTTCGGCATCCCGAGCCTGCGGATCGACGGCAACGACGCGCTCGCCTGCGTCGCGGCGATGCGGTGGGCGCTCGACCGCGCGCGCCGCGGGGAGGGGCCCTCGTTCCTCGAGGCCGTGACCTACCGCATGGGTCCGCACACCACCAGCGACGACCCCACCCGGTACCGCGAGCCGGGCGAGGTGGAGGCCTGGGCGGAGCGCGACCCCATCGCCCGGCTCGAGGCGTACCTGCGCGCCGAAGGGATGCTCGACGACGGCGGCCTCGCCGAGGTCGCCCGGGCCGCCGACGCCCTCGCCGCCGAGGTGCGCGCCGCGTGCATCGGAGCCACCACCCGGGCACCCGAGACGATCTTCGACCACGTCTACGCCGAGCCGCACGCGGGGCTCGCGCAACAGAAGGCGGAGTACGCGCAGTACCTCGCCGGATTCGAGGTGTCGCGATGACCGCCCTCACCCTCGGTGCCGCCATCAACGCCGGCCTGTCCGAAGCTCTCGAGAGCGATGACAAGGTGCTGCTCATGGGCGAGGACATCGGCAAGCTCGGCGGGGTCTTCCGCGTGACCGACGGCCTGCAGAAGCGTTTCGGAGCGCAGCGCGTCGTCGACACCCCGCTGGCCGAGGCGGGCATCGTCGGTACCGCCGTCGGACTCGCCCTGCGCGGTTACCGGCCCGTCGTCGAGATCCAGTTCGACGGTTTCGTCTACCCCGCGTTCGACCAGATCGTCTGCCAGGTCGCCAAGCTGCACTACCGCAGCAACGGGCGGATCCGGATGCCACTGGTCATCCGCATCCCGTGGGCCGGGGGCGTGGGCGCCGCCGAGCACCACTCCGAGTCCCCCGAGGCGTACTTCGTGCACACCGCGGGGCTCCGCGTCGTGGCCGCCAGCAACCCGCAGGACGCCTACGTGATGCTGCAGCAGGCCGTGGCATCCGATGATCCGGTCATCTTCTTCGAGCCCAAGCGCCTCTACCACTCCAAGGGCGAGGTCGACCTGGACGCCGACCTCTCGGACGCCCCGCCCATGCACCTCGCCCGCATCGCCCGCGAGGGCACCGACGCGACGATCGTCACCTACGGCGCGCAGGTGCGGACGGCACTCGATGCCGCGCTCGCCGCGGAAGACGAGGGGATCTCGCTCGAGGTCGTCGACCTGCGTTCCCTGTCGCCCCTCGATCTGAACACGATCGCCGCGTCGGTGCGCAAGACCGGCCGGGTCGTCGTCACCCACGAAGCCGCCCGCGAGGCAGGTCTCGGCGCGGAGCTGGTGGCGAGCATCACCGAGCAGTGCTTCGAGTACCTCGAGGCGCCGCCGATGCGGGTCACGGGCCACGACATCCCCTACCCGCCGTCGAAGCTCGAGAAGCACCACGTGCCCGACCTCGACCGCATCCTGCACGCGGTGGACCGGGTGCTCGATCGCGGGACGGGTGCGGTCACAGCTGCCGCGACCCCCGCCGGAGTCCGCGTCGACGGGGGTGTCCGATGATCGCCGAGTTCCTGCTGCCCGACCTCGGTGAGGGACTGCCCGAGGCCGAGATCGTGCAGTGGCACGTGGCCGAGGGCGACGACGTCACCCTCAACCAGACCATCGCCGAGGTCGAGACGGCCAAGGCCATCGTCGAGATCCCCTCGCCGTACGCGGGCACCGTGCAGGGACTGCACGCCGCCGCCGGCGACGTCGTGGCCGTGGGGGCACCGCTGGTGTCCTTCGCCGTGGCGGGGGCCGACGATGAGCCCGACGCCCCCGCCGCCGCCGAGGGCCGGGCCGTCGAGACCGTCGTCGAGGCGCCCGTCGCGGCTCCCGCCGACGACATCGCCGCCCGCGCGACCCCGAACCTGGTGGGCTACGGCGCGGCTCCGTCGTCGGGCGGTCGCCCCCGGCGGCGAGCGCGCGGCGTCACCGCGACCCTCGACGCCGACGCCGCCGTCGACACCGCCGTGCGCGAAGCCGCCCCGCACGACGTGCTGCGCACCGGCCCCATCGATCTGCCGATGGAGCGCCCGCGCTCGACGCCGCCGGTGCGCAAGCTCGCGAAAGACCTGGGCGTCGATCTCGTGCTCGTCGCCGCCGCTCACCCCGGTGAAGCGGTCACGCGCACGCACGTCGAGGAGTACGCCGCGCGAGCGGACCCCCGCCTCGCCTCCACCCCCACGTCGACGGTCCCCCCGGCCTCGTCTCCCGGCGCGCGCGAGACCCGCACGCCGATCCGCGGAGTGCGCAAGCACACCGCCGCGGCGATGGTGCGCAGCGCCTTCACCGCTCCGCACGCGACGACCTTCCTCACGGTCGACGTCACCGCGACGACCGAGTTGCTGGCATCCCTGAAGCACGATCGCGCTCTCGACGGTCACCGCATCGGAGTGCTCGCGATCGTCGCGAAGGCCGTGTGCCTCGCCCTCGGGCGTACGCCGGCGCTGAACGCGCGATGGGACGAGGCGGCGGGTGAGATCGTCGAGCACCACTACGTCGGCCTCGGCATCGCCGCGGCGACCGACCGCGGGCTGGTGGTGCCGGTGATCCCGGATGCCGACGGCCTCGACCTCGTCGACCTCGCCGACGCGATCGCGGAACTCGCCGCCACCGCGCGGGCCGGGCGCACCTCGCCGGCGGCGATGACGGGAGGCACGTTCTCGATCACCAACGTGGGCGTGTTCGGCGTGGATGCCGGCACCCCGATCCTCAACCCGGGCGAGGCCGGGATCCTCGCCGTCGGGGCCGTTCGCCGCACGCCGTGGGAGCACCACGGCGAGATCGCGCTGCGCGACGTGCTGACGCTCAGCCTGTCGTTCGACCACCGTCTCGTCGACGGCGCCGAGGCGGCCCGGTTCCTCACCGACGTCGCCGGGGTGCTGCGCGAACCCGGGAGGGCGATGCTGCTGCGGTGAGCTCGGGCTGAGCGCTGGGGTGGCGAGTGCGTCGAGTGTCCAGGACACGCCGGGGAGGGGCTTCGGCGTGCGGCGTGTCTTGGACACTCGTGTGCGTGTGCGTGTGCGTGTGCGTGTGCGTGTGCGTGTGCGTGTGCGTGTGCGTGTGCGTGTGCGTGTGCGTGTGCGTGTGGGTTCGGGTTCGCGGCCGTGCGGCGTCGTGAGGCGGGTCGAGTGACGCGGGCCGGCGGCGCAGGGTTCGACGCCGAGTGGCGTCGTGACACAGGTTGAGTGTCCAGGACATGCCGCGAGTGGGCTCCGGCGTGCGGCGTGTCTTGGACACTCGACAGGGGGCGGGGCGAATGAGGCGGATTCGACGCCGGGCGGCGTCGTGAGGCGGGTCGAGTGACCCGGGCAGGCGGCGCAGGGTTCGACGCCGAACGGCGTCGCGACACACGTTGAGTGTCCAGGACATGCCGCGTGAGGGCTCCGGCGTGCGGCGTGTCTTGGACACTCAACAGGGTGGAGGCGGCGGGCGGGTGACGAGGCGCGGGGCGACGCGCGGCACCGCGCGAGGGCGCGCCAGATCGCCAACGCCGCGAGAGCGCGTCAGGCCGTCAACGCCGCGAGGGCCATGCGCGTCAGCGTGGGGCGCACGCGAGCGGCCGCCACCCCGCGCACGCTGTGCGGGGTCGAGTTGATCAGGCCGAAGCAGGCCAGGGCGCGCACGCGGCGTTCGGCGGGGGTCTCGGCATCCGGGTCGGCGGCGGCGAGAGCTGCCGTCCATACCGAGACGTACGCGTTCTGCAGGTCGCGGACCGTACGGCGGTCGGCGGGCGAGAGGCGGTCGAGGTCGCGGTCCTGCACGCGGATCACGTCGGCCTCGGCGAGCGCGAACGCGACGTGGAAGTCGACGAGGGCGCGCAGCAGCGGTGCGCCCGGATTCCGCTCGGACGGGGAGTTCCCGGATGCCGAGCGTGCACGGCTGCGGGGATCCTCGGCGACACGCCGGTCGAGGGAGCCGTCGCCCGGTGTGTCGTGACGGGCCTCCGCCGTTGTGCTCGGGGTCGTGGGGTCCGACGCCGCCGCGGTGACGGCACGCCCGCCGTGGAGGAGCCGCTCGCTGACGTCGACGAGGATCGCGCCGAGCAGCGCCTGCTTGCCGCAGACGTGGCGGTACACCGCGGGGCCGCTGACCCCGACGGCGGCGCCGATGTCTTCGAGGGTCACGCCGTCGAAGCCGCGCTCGGCGAAGAGACGGGCGGCGGCCGCGAGCAGCGCCGCTCGGCGATCGGCCTTGGCGCGGTCGCGCGCGGTGCCCGGTCGCGCTTCGCCGGCGTCGGCCGAGCGCTCGTCGCGCGCTTCACCGGCGTCGGCCGACGGCTTACCGTTCGCTCTTGTCATCGGCATCCCGTCGGGCTAGCCTGAAATCTCAGTTAGCCAACATTAACTGAAACCCTTCCCCGGGGAACGACCCCCCGCCGGGAACGACGATGCCGTCGACGATGCGGCATCGAGACGGAGCCGCCATGAGCACAGCACCGGTTATCGATTCACCCTCGCCCGAGGCGACGAGCGACGCCGCGCCCACGCAGCGCTCCCTGGCGGCCGAGCTCCGCGACACCCTCGCCCGGGCCGCGCGCGGGGGATCGGATGCCGCCCGCGAACGCCACACCGCGCGGGGCAAGCTCCTCGCCCGGGACCGCATCGACCGCCTGCTCGACGAGGGCAGCCCCTTCCTCGAGGTCGCGCCTCTGGCCGCCCACGGGCTCTACGACGGCGGCGCCCCCGGGGCGGGCATGGTGGCGGGGATCGGTCTCGTGCACGGGCGCCACGTGATGGTGCTGGCCAACGACGCCACCGTGAAGGGCGGCGCCTACTTCCCCCTCACGGTCAAGAAACACCTGCGCGCCCAGGAGATCGCGCGCGACAATCGTCTGCCCTGCATCGCCCTCGTGGACTCCGGCGGCGCGTTCCTGCCGATGCAGGACGAGGTCTTCCCCGATCGCGAGCACTTCGGTCGCATCTTCCGCAATCAGGCGCAGCTCTCGGCCCTCGGCATCCCGCAGATCGCCGCCGTGCTGGGCTCGTGCACCGCGGGAGGCGCGTACGTGCCCGCAATGAGCGACGAGAGCGTGATCGTGCGCAACCAGGGCACGGTGTTCCTCGGCGGACCGCCCCTGGTGAAGGCCGCCATCGGCGAAGACGTCACCGCCGAGCAGCTCGGCGGGGGAGACCTGCACGCGCGCCGCTCCGGAGTGGTCGACCACCTCGCCGACGACGACGCGCACGCGCTCGAGATCGTGCGCGACATCATCGCCACCCTGCCGCCGACTCCCGCGCCGGTGTGGGAGGTGTTGCCCGCGGTCGCCCCCCGACGCCCGGCGGAAGATCTGTACGACCTCGTCCCCGTCGACGTGTCGCACCCCGTCGACATGCGCGCGATCATCGACACCCTCGTCGACGCGGGCTCCCTGCACGAGTTCAAGGCGCTCTACGGCGAGACCGTCATCACCGCCTTCGCGCGCCTGCACGGCCACCCGGTCGGCATCATCGCGAACGACGGGGTGCTGTTCAGCGAATCCGCGCTCAAGGCGGCGCACTTCATCGAGCTCGCCGACCAGCGCGGCATCCCCCTGCTGTTCCTGCAGAACATCACCGGGTTCATGGTGGGCCGCGATGCCGAGGCCGGCGGCATCGCCAAAGACGGCGCCAAGATGGTCACCGCCGTCGCCACCACGCGGGTGCCCAAGCTCACCGTGCTCGTGGGTGGCTCGTACGGCGCGGGCAACTACGCGATGTGCGGGCGCGCGTACGATCCGCGGTTCCTGTGGACCTGGCCCGCGAGCCGCATCTCGGTCATGGGCGGCGCGCAAGCGGCATCCGTGCTCTCGACCGTCACGCGCGATCAGCGCACCGCCCGCGGCGAGGAGTGGACGGATGCCGACGACCAGGCGTTCCAGAAGCCGATCCGCGAGCGCTACGACGAACAGGGCAGCCCGTATTACGCCACCGCCCGCCTCTGGGACGACGGCGTGATCGACCCCGCCGACACCCGCACGATGCTCGGGCTCGCGCTCGACGTCGTCAGCCGGGTGCCGCTGGCCGACCGGGGCTTCGGCCTCTTCCGGATGTGATCCCCGTGCCCACGATCCCCGACTCCGACCCGCGCCCGTTCTCCTCCGTGCTCGTCGCCAACCGGGGAGAGATCGCACGCCGGGTGTTCCGCACGCTCCGGCGTCTCGGCATCCGCTCCGTCGCCGTGTACACCGACGCGGATGCCGACGCCCCCCACGTCCGCGAGGCGGACCACGCCGTGCGCGTGCCCGCGTATCTCGACGTCGACGCGGTGGTCGCCGCCGCCGTCGCCGACGGTGCGGAGGCCGTGCACCCGGGCTACGGCTTCCTCAGCGAGAACGCCGGTTTCGCTCGTGCGTGCGCCGCGGCCGGGGTCGTCTTCGTCGGCCCGGGCGTCGAGGCGCTCGAGGTCATGGGCGACAAGATCCGCGCGAAGGAGCACGTCGCCGCCCACGGAGTGCCGACCGTGCCGGGGTTCTCGGCGACCGGGCTCACCGACGCCGAGATCGCCGTCGAAGCCGATCATGCCGGGTACCCCCTGCTGGTGAAGCCCTCCGCCGGCGGGGGAGGCAAGGGGATGACGGTGGCCACCCGCCCCGACGACCTCGTCGACGCCCTCGCCACGGCCCGCCGGGTGGCGGCATCGGCCTTCGGCGACGACACCCTGCTCCTCGAACGCCTCCTCGAGCGCCCCCGGCACATCGAAGTGCAGGTGCTCGCCGACCGGCACGGCACGACGCTGTCGCTCGGCGAGCGCGAGTGCACCCTGCAGCGCCGGCACCAGAAGGTCATCGAGGAGGCGCCGTCGCCGGTCGTCGACGCCGAGACCCGCCGACGTCTGGGCGAGGCAGCCGTGGCCGCTGCCCGCAGCGTCGGGTACCTCGGCGCGGGCACCGTGGAGTTCCTGGTCTCGGGTGACCGGCTCGACGAGCCGTTCTTCATCGAGATGAACACGCGCCTGCAGGTCGAGCACCCCGTCACCGAGCTCGTCACCGGCATCGACCTCGTCGAGCAGCAGCTGCGGGTCGCGGCGGGGTTCGCGCTCGATCTGCCCGAGGTGCGTCTCGACGGGCACGCGATCGAAGCCCGGGTCTATGCCGAGACACCTTCTCGCGGATACCTTCCCGCCACCGGCACCGTGGTCCACTGGCACGCCGGAGACGCGCGCGTCGACAGTGCCGTCGAGACGGGATCGGTCATCAGCGCGCTCTACGACCCCATGATCGCGAAGGTCATCGCGCACGGACCCGACCGCGCCACCGCGCTCGCCCGCCTCGACGCCGCCCTCGCCGACACCGTCGTGCTCGGCGTCGACACGAACATCGCCGACCTGAGAGCGCTGCTGGCCGATCCCGCGGTGCGGGCCGGTGAGCTCGACACCGGGCTGCTGGATCGGCGCGGAACGCCCGAGGCTCCCCACCCCTCGACCGCCGCGCTCGCCGCGGTCGCCGAGCACGTCGCGGGTGGACAGACCCAGGATGCCGGCACCCCGGCCCTCGACTCCGTCTGGCGCCGCGTCGGACCGTGGCGTGCCGGGGGAGCGGCCGCCCCGCGGATCATCCACCTCGAGGACGACGCCGGTCGCGTGCACGACGTCGCGCCCGGGGTCATCCACCTCGGCGACGACCTGGAGCGCGCGCACGATCTGGCTCCCGGCCCGGTTCAGGCCGCCGTCGTGACCGGTGGGCCCACCGAGTACTGGGTGCACGCCGACGGCGGGGCGCACCGGCTGCGCGTCGTCTCGCGGCGGGCGGCCGCCGAACGGCGCCGGACGGCCGCGGGCCGGGCGCCGGGAACGATCGACCCCGACCTCGTCGCCCCGCTTCCGGGCACTGTCGTCGCCGTGCACACCGCCGACGGCGACGCGGTCGCGGCGGGGGACCGGCTCGTCACCATCGAGGCGATGAAGATGGAGCACACAGTGACCGCTCCCCACGCCGGCACCGTGCGGCTGCGCACGTCCGCGGGCGCGCAGGTCGCCCGCGATGCGGTGGTCGCGACCGTGACGCCGGCTGCCCCCGCGGGAGAGGCGTCGACCGGCTCACCGACCGGAGCTGATCAGGTCGCTGAGCCCATCGACGCCCCCGCCGGGCGCGAATCCTCGCGCACAACCTCGGCGATGCGCACAACCTCCGTCGCCGATGCGGCGAGTGCGGCGGAGGATGCGCGAATTGCGGAGGATGCGCACGCCGGCGCAGACGCAGACGCCGCACCCGCGAAACCCCGCGATTCCGCCACCACCCTGGCATCCTCTCTCCCCGCTTCCCCCATCCCCGCTTCCCACAAGGAGACCCTCCCGTGAGCATCGACAGCCAACAGGCCTTCACCGACGACGAGCGCGACCTCAGCGCCATGGTGCGCGAGTTCGCCGACGAGGTGATCGCGCCCCGCTCGTACGAGGCCGACCGTGCGCACGAACTGCCCCTCGACCTGGTCGCGCAAATGGGCGAGCTCGGCCTGTTCGGACTGCCGTTCCCCGAGGAGGTCGGCGGGCAGGGCGGCGACTACGCGAGCCTGTGCGTCGCGATCGAGGCGATCGCGCGCGTCGACCAGTCGATGGC
Source organism: Microbacterium sp. Leaf436 (assembly GCF_001424715.1). Taxonomy (NCBI): domain Bacteria; kingdom Bacillati; phylum Actinomycetota; class Actinomycetes; order Micrococcales; family Microbacteriaceae; genus Microbacterium; species Microbacterium sp. Leaf436. The sequence goes on along the minus strand of NZ_LMRB01000003.1, from coordinate 624,857 downwards.
GATCACCCTCGAAGCGGGAGTGGGGCTCGGCGCGATGCCCATCTACCGCTACGGCACCGAGGCGCAGAAGGCCGAGTACCTCCCCGACCTCGTCGCCGGTCGCGCGCTCGCCGGCTTCGGGTTGACCGAAGCCGAAGCGGGAAGCGACGCCGGCGCCACCCGCACCACCGCCCGACTCGAGGGCGACGAGTGGGTGATCGACGGGTCGAAGCAGTTCATCACCAACTCGGGCACCGACATCACCCGGTTCGTGACCGTCACCGCGGTGACCGGTCGCACGGGCGATCGCCCCGAGATCTCGACGATCATCGTGCCGAACGGCACCCCCGGCTTCACCGTGGGCCCGGCCTACGACAAGGTCGGCTGGAACGCCTCCGACACCCACCCGCTGCACTTCGACGGCGTGCGCGTGCCCGCGGCCCACCTGCTGGGCGAGCGCGGACAGGGGTTCAAGAACTTCCTCCGCACGCTCGACGAGGGTCGCGTGGCGATCGCCGCCCTCGCCACCGGAGCCGCCGAGGGCTGCCTCGAAGCGGCGGTCGACTACGCCCGCACCCGCACCGTGTTCGGTGAGACGCTGTCGACGCGTCAGAGCATGCAGTTCCTGCTCGCGCGCATGCACGCCCGCGTGCACACCGCCCGGCTGGCCTGGGTGCACGCGGCGCGGCTGTGCGACGCCGGAAAGCCGTTCTCGGTCGACGCCGCGGTCGCCAAGATGACCGCGAGCGATGCGGCGATGGCGAACGCGCGCGATGCGACGCAGGTGTTCGGCGGCAACGGGTTCATCAACGAGTACGCCGTCGCCCGGCACTACCGCGACTCGAAGATCCTCGAGATCGGCGAGGGCACGACCGAGGTGCAGCTCATGGTGATCTCGCGCGCGCTGGGACTCACCGGTACCGTGGCGGCATGATCGAGCAGCGCGGCCTGTATCTGGACGAGTTCGTCGTCGGCGAGAGGTACGCGCACCGCCCCGGTCGCACCGTCACCGACGCCGACAACGTGCTGTTCACCACCCTCACGATGAACACGCAGGCCCTGCATCTGGATGCCGCCTACGCGGCGACCCAGCCCTTCGGCCGGCCGCTCGTGAACTCGATGTGGACGCTGTCGACACTCGTGGGACTGTCGGTCGCGCAGCTGACGCAGGGCACTCTCGTCGCCCAGCTGGGGCTGACCGACGTCAGCTTTCCCGCCCCGCTGTTCGTCGGCGACACCCTCACGGCCGAAACCGAGGTCGTGTCGGTGCGCGCCTCGAGCTCACGCCCCGGTCAGGGGATCGTGGTGATGGCGCACACCGGTCGATCGCAGAACGACGAGGTGGTCGTCACGGCGACGCGGACCGTGCTGGTGTGGGCGCAGGAGGGGCGGGCGTGAGCGGGTCCGCGCTGCGCTGTGTCTCACGTCCGGGGGCTGTTGCGTGAGCGGGTCGTTCGAGCTCGGCCCGGCGCTGCTCTTCGTTCCCGGAGACCGGCCCGAGCGGCTCGCCAAAGCCCTCGAGCGGGCGGATGCCGCGATCCTCGACCTCGAAGACGCCGTGGCCCCCGATGCCAAGGCCGCCGCCCGTGAGGCGCTGATCGCCGCCGATCCCGATCCTGACCGGGTCGTGGTGCGGGTGAACGCTCCCGCGACCGCCGACTTCGCGCTCGACCTCGCCGCGCTGGCGCAGACCCGCGTGCGCACGGTGATGGTCGCCAAGGCCGAGGAGCCGGCATCCCTCGATCCGCTGGCGTCGTACCAGGTCATCGCCCTCTGCGAGACGGCGCGCGGCGTCGTCGCGGCCGAACAGCTCGCCGCATGCGCGCAGGTGGTGGCGTTGATGTGGGGCGCGGAAGACCTCGTCGCGAGCCTCGGCGGCACCTCCAGCCGCGGGGGCGACGGCGGGTATCGCGACGTCGCCCGTCTCGCGCGCGCCCGGGTGCTTCTCGCCGCGGGCGCGTTCGGCAAGCGGGCGATCGACGCCGTGCACGTCGACATCGCCGACCTCGAGGGTCTCTCGGTCGAGGCGCGGGATGCCGCGGCATCCGGGTTCGCGGCCACCGCGTGCATCCATCCGGGGCAGGTCGCGGCGATCCGCGAGGCCTACGCCCCCCGCCCGGAGCAGGTGGAGTGGGCGCACGCCGTGCTCGCGGCCGCCGAGGGCGAGCGCGGGGTGTTCCGGTTCGAGGGGCGCATGATCGACGAGCCGATCCTGCGGCACGCACGATCGCTCGTGCAGCGCGCGAGGCGCTGAGGCGGGGAGCCCGGTCTCAGCGACCCCGGCCCGGACGTCTCAGCTCGCGACGCCGGCGTACGCCAGCATCTCCCACGAGTCGCCGTCGAGTCGGAATGTCGTCGCCGAACAGTTCGGCAGTCGCTCGCCCTCGCGGGGGAACGCGCCGTCGGTGGCGTAGAGGATGACCTCGCGGATGAGCGCGCCGTGCGCGACCGCGATCACGTCGGCACCCTCGGGAGCGGCGGCCAGGGCCTCGGCGAGCGCGGCGAGCGCGCGCTCGCGCACCACCGGCCAGGTCTCGGCGCCGGGGACGTCGGCCGCGTGCCACGCGCCATAGGCCTGGGCGAACGACGGGGCGTCCATCCCCTCGGCCTCTCCGTACGACCGCTCCTGCAGGCCGGGGAGTCGCAGCGCCACGGTGGTGCCGAGTGCTGCGGCTATGACGTCGGCGGTCTCGGCCGCGCGGGACAGGTCGCTCGAGACCACCACCGCGTCGCGCCCGGCGTACTCGGCGGCGAGACGCTCGGCGAGCTCGCGCGCCTGGGCGCGACCGGTGTCGTTCAGGGCGATGTCGGTCGAGCCCTGGATGCGGCCCCCGGAATTCCAGTCGGTCTCACCGTGTCGCACGAGGGTCAGGATCGTCACCGTTCGAGCCTAACCGAGCGCGGCATCCGCCGGTCCGGCCCTCCGGGCGGCAGGTTGCGCGGCTCGCGCGGCTCGCGCAGCTCGCGCGGCTCGCGCGGGTGGTGCGGGTGGTGCGGGTGGGTCGCGCGGGTGGGTCGCGCGGGGTGGTGCGGAGCGGAGGACGTGGGGGGAGGGGAGGATGCCGGGGCGGATTGCGGTCCTCCGCTCGTCCCAGATCCTCCGCCCGTCACGCTCCACCGCGCGACGGACCGGGCATCGCGGCCCGCAGCGCCCGCCGCAGGTGATCTCGACCCGCGAACGTCGGTTCCGCTGACAGGTGTCAGAGCAGCGCGGGCAGCCGCTCGGCGAGTGCGCGCAGCACGTGGGTCGTGCTCCCGTCGATCTTCACCGCGGCGCGCTGGTCGGCGCGGGTCTCGCCGCGGTTGACGATCACGACCGGCAGGCGCTTGCGTCGCGCCCGCTCGACCAGACGGATGCCGGAGTTGACCACCAGCGACGAGCCGGCGATCACCAGGGCCCCGCTGGTGTGCACGAGCTGCTCCGCCTCACGGAACCTCTCGACCGGGATGTACTCGCCGAAGAACACCACGTCGGGTTTGAGTGTGCCACCGCACACCGAGCACACCGGCACCACGAACCCGTCGGCCGAAGCGGGGGTGACGTCGCCGTCGGGGCCGAGCTCGACGTTCTCGGGCAGGCTGATCCACGGGTTGTCGGCTTCGACGCGCTCGGCGAGGTCGCGACGGTCGAACACCTGACCGCAGTGCAGGCAGCCGACCCGGCGCATCGTGCCGTGCAGTTCGACGACGCGTCCACTGCCCGCGCGCACGTGCAGCCCGTCGACGTTCTGCGTCACGACGCCGTTCGCCACTCCCGCGCGTTCGAGGTCGGCGAGCGCACGGTGCCCGTCGTTGGGTTCGGCGGCGGCGAAGACCTTCCAGCCCAAGTGACTGCCCACCCAGTACCGGCGTCGCGCCTCGGCGTTCGAGAGGAACTGTTGCGCCGTCATGGGCGTCCGCGTCGGAGCCCCCTTGCCGCGGTAGTCGGGAATCCCCGAATCGGTCGACACGCCGGCACCGGTCAACACCGCGATGCGGCGGCCCGCGAGCACCTCGACGGCTCGATCGATGGATGCCAGGAACTCGGCATCCTCCGTCGTGTCGGTCATGCGCACCTCCGTCGTACCGAGTCTAGGACGGGCACCGACACCGGACGCGCGCGGGCGGCGGCGCAGGCGGCCGGCGCGGGAGGCCCCTACTTGCGCCGCTGCCAGGGGTAGGGCTTCTTCGGCTCCGTGCGCGCGATCCGCGCCTGCAGCAGGGCCGGCCCGAAGATGACGGCGAGCACGACGGCGAGAACGATCAGGCCGATGAGGCCGAGGACACCGTACGACCACACGTCGGCGAGAAAGCTCTGCAGATCCATACGGTGATCGTCGCACAGCCCCGGCCAACGGGGCGCGCGGGCGGTCGCCGCGCGCGGCGCCGCCGACGGGGCCGAGGCGCTGGGGATACTGGGACCATGACCCCCCTTCCCCCTCCGGCCATGCTCGACATCACCTCGCTCCGGCGCGTCCGGCCCTGGGGCGGTGACCTCGTCGACATCGCGATGGCCGACGGGAAGATCACCGGCATCACCCCGGCGGGCACGGCCCCCATCGGCGTGCGGGAGTTCGACGGACGCGGTCTCCTCGCCCTCCCCGGCATCGTGAACGCGCACGCGCACGTCGACAAGTCGTGGTGGGGGCTTCCCTGGCAGTCCTACGGCGGCGAGGCGTCCACCGAGGGGCGCATCCGCCACGAACGCTCCGAGCGCGACCGCCTCGGCATCCCGTCGCTCGAGCGCTCCGCCCACGTGCTGCGCGAATTCGTCCGCCACGGCACCACCGCGATCCGCACCCACGTCGACGTCGACGGCGGAGTCGGCCTGCGCGGAATCGAGGCCGTGGAAGAAGCGGCCGCGGCATACGAAGGCGCGCTCGACGTGCGGATCGTCGCTTTCCCTCAAGACGGGGTCCTGCGCCGCCCCGGAGTCCTCGACCTGCTGCGCGCGGCCGCCGCCCGACCCCGCGTGGAGGGGGTCGGCGGACTCGACCCGGCGACCATCGACCGCGACCCCGTCGGGCAGATCGACGCGATCACCGCGCTCGCCGCCGACACCGGCGTCGGCATCGACATCCACCTGCACGACCCCGCCGACCTCGGCGCCTTCCAGATCGAACTGCTCGTCGACCGTGCCGCCCGGCTCGGGCTGCAGGGGCGGGTGAACATCGCCCACGGGTTCGCCGTCACGCAGATCGAGCCCGCGCGCCGCCGCGACCTGCTCGCCGCGATGGCCGAGGTCGGTGTCACCATGACCACGGTCGCCCCGCTCCGCCTGCCGCAGCTGCCGCTCGCCGAGCTCGACGAGGCCGGGGTGCGCTTCGCGTTCGGCACCGACGGCATCCGGGATCTGTGGAGCCCCTACGGCACCGGCGACACCCTCGGGATCGCCTGGCAGTACGCCCGCGCGGCGGGCCTCGTGCGCGACGACGATCTGCTGCGCGTCGTGCAGCTCGCCACGACCGACGCGGCCTGGTCGGTCGGCCGGGAGACCCATGACCTCATCGAGGGTTCCCGCGCCGACATCGTGCTGTTCGACGCCGAGAACCCCCTCGACGCGCTGGTGCGCCTGCCCGAGCGGATGCTGGTCGTCGGCGGCGGTCGGGTGCTGCACGTGGCGTGAGGCGCGCGGCGCCTGGAGCGCGGTCCCGGCTTGCGCCGCCCGGCGCCCGGCCCCGGCTCGCGCCTCGTGCCGGCTCGCGCCTCGCGCCTCGCGCCGGCTCGCGCCTCGCGCCGGCTCGCGCCCGGCCCGGCCCGGCTCCGACTCGCGACCGGCTCGGTCCCGGCCCTCACGCTCACTCTGAAGCCGTTGAGTGTCCAAGACGCGCCGTGCCAGCGGGCAGGGACGCGGCGTGTGTTGGACACTCGACGTGCTCCGGCCCTCACGGGGCGCCGGCGAGGCGCGAGCCCGGGCGTGGGCGCGGCCTAGCCCCGGGCCCGGGCCTACGCGTGGGCGTGGGCGTGGGCGCGGGCGTGGCCCCGGGCGCGAACGCCGGTGCGGACTGCGGGAGTGACGCGCGGCGCCGAAGCTGATGAGTGTCCAAGACGCGCCGTGCCAGCGGGCCCGGATGCGGCGTGTTCCGGACACTCGACGTGCTCCCGGGGCGCACGGGGCGCGGTCTGGGCGTAAGCGTGGGTGCGGAGCGTGGGCTTGGGCGCAAGCGTGGGCGTGGGCGCGGCGTGGGCCTGGGCGTAGACGTGGGGGGCGGATGCGGCCTGGACGTGGGCGGACTGGGCGTGGACGTGGGACCGGGCGTGGGCGTGGGCGCAGCGCGCGGCACGCGGCTGGCACGATGGGACGATGCCCGTCATCCCGCTCGACTCCGCCGACGACCCCCGACTCGCCGACTACCGCGATCTCACCGACGTGTCGCTGCGCCGGGTGTCGGAGCCCGCGGGAGGGCTCTACATCGCCGAGTCGTCGAAGGTGCTCGACCGGGCCCTCCGCGCCGGGCACCGCCCCCGCTCGGTCCTGGTACAGCAGAAGTTCCTCGCCGACGCCCTCGCCCTCGTCGGTGAGGATGCCGAGGTGTACGTCGTCACGTCCGAGACCGCCGAGCAGATCACGGGGTACGCCGTGCACCGGGGGTTGCTGGCATCCATGCACCGCCCGATGCCGGCATCCGTCGCTGACGTCGTCCGGGATGCGCGGCTCGTCGTCGTGCTCGAGGACATCGTCGACCACACCAACATCGGTGCCGCGTTCCGCTCGGCGGCGGCCCTGGGCGCGGATGCCGTGCTGGTGACGCCGCGGTGCGCCGATCCGCTGTACCGACGCAGCGTGCGCGTGAGCATGGGCACGGTGTTCCAGGTGCCGTGGACCCGCCTGCCCGAGTGGTCGGAAGCGACCCCGCTGCTGCACGACGCGGGGCTCCACCTCGCCGCCCTCGCGCTCTCGGACGACGCCGTCAGCCTCGACGCCTTCTCGGCCGCGGGACACGAACGCGTCGCGCTGCTGCTCGGCGCCGAGGGCGACGGTCTGAGTCGTACCGCTCTCGCCGCGGCCGACACTGTCGTGACGATCCCGATGGCCGGGGGAGTGGACTCCCTCAACGTCGCCGCGGCGAGCGCCGTCGCGCTGTGGGAACTGGGGCGCGGGCGGCGCTAGTCGCGCAGAGGCGACCCCGAGACCTCGAACCGGAAGCCGCCGAACTCCCCGTTCAACAGGGGCCGGGCCTCGGCGATTGCGGCGACGACGTCGGGATGCCGCAGCGAGGCCTTATGCGCCTCGGGGTCGCGCCACATTTCGACGATGAACACGGTGTCGGGCTCGTCGTCGGTCGTGCCCACCTCGTACAGCTCGCAGCCCAGCTCGCGCAGCGCGTCGTTGCGACGAGTCAGGATGCCGACGAGCTCATCGCGCCGGCCGGGTTCGGTGCCGAGCGTGCCGGCGTTCACGAAGGTCATGCCTGAAGGCTAGCGAGGGGCTCGGACATCGCCGGGAGCCGCCGCGGCGCCGGGGCGCGCAGAAGGGTCAGAGCCCCGGCGGCTGCTCGCCGAGCGAGCGCTCGCGGATCCACCGCTCCGACTCGGCCGCGGCGCGCACGCGCGGGTCGGGGTCGGCTTCGAGAGCCGATACCACGTCGTCGGGGAGGTCATCCTCGCCCGTGAGGTACCAGCGATCGATGACGGAGCCCTCGCGCAGCACGCGCCGCGCGCGGTCGTCATCGCGCGGCAGGCCGTCCGACGGAGTGTCGGCGCGTTCGATCGCGAGGTGCAGGTGGGCGGGGAGCGTGCCCCGACCCGCCGGCGTCTCGCCCGCGGTGAAGAGGGTGACGACGACGTCGGCTCCCGTCCACTCCAGCGCGTCGACGGACTCGGCGTCCCATCGCTCGTCGTCGACCGACCACGTCGACCAGTCCGGCCCCTCGGAGTCGAACACCCAGCGGTGCGGCACGGCCTTCATCGTCGACGCGACCGCGAGGGCAGCGCCCCTCACCCGGCTCACCTCGCCGTCGAGGAACACCGACACATGGGGCGCCCGGGCCGAAGACAGCGCGTCCCAGCCGTCGGCGCCGAAGCGCCCGCTCTCGACCTCGGGTGTCCAGCCGGCCTCGACGAGTCCCGCGGCCAGCGACTCGGCATCGCGCAGCAGCACGTCGGCATCGGCGGCGTCCAGCAGCGCGGTGACGGCGTCGGGCAGGTCGTCGTGGTCCACGCCGCTCACACCTGCGTCCCGCGTGGGCCCGCGGCATCCGGACCCGGCGCCAGGGTCACGACGGGCAGCGGCTCCGGACGCTTGGCGTGCACGTCGTCGCCCGACGACTGGTGCCGCAGACGCCGCAGGACCCACGGCATGAGGTACGACCGCGCCCAGACCAGGTCGCGCTCGCGCGCGGCGCGCCACGTGCGCACCGGAAGCGTCTCGGGCTGCATCGGCTGCAGATCGTTGGGAACGTTGAGCGCCCGCAGCACCATGCGCGCCACCTCGTGATGGCCGAGCGCGTTGTAGTGCAGGCGGTCGTCGTCGAAGAAGCGCATGTCCTGCACCCCCTTGAGCCCCCACTGGTCGGCGACGACGCAGTCGTGGGCGTCGGCGATCGCGCGGATGTTCTCGTTGTAGATCGCGACCTTGCCCCGGATGCCGCGGAACACGGGCGTGAACTCGGTGTCGATCGCCGTGAACACCACGACGGTGGCGCCGTCGCGGCGCAGGCGCCTGACGGCGTCTTCGAACTGGCGCGAGACGGCGTCGGGATCGGTTCCGGGGCGGATGACGTCGTTGCCGCCGGCCGAGAAGGTGATGAGATCGGGCTTGAGGGCGAGGGCCGGCTCGATCTGGTCGGCGACGATCTGCGCGATGAGCTTTCCGCGCACGGCGAGGTTGGCGTAGGCGAAGTCGTCGACCTGCGAGGCCAGCACGGCCGCGACGCGGTCGGCCCAGCCGCGGTGATCGCCGTCGGGGAGCGGGTCGCCGATCCCCTCGGTGAACGAGTCGCCCAGGGCGACGTAGCGGCGCCACGGGTGGGGGCCGGGGTTGTCGGATGCGGACGGGATGCGGGGCGAGTGCGGATCTGTCGTCATCGGTACCTCCTCGGTCCAGGCTAACCCCGACCCCCGACACGGCGGGAGGTGCCGGACGGCCGGGGCGGCGCACCCGGCGGCGGGTCGGCCCTCGCCCGCCGCGACGCCCGCTGCACCGCCCTCCGCGCCCTCCGCGCCGCCCGCCCCGCCGCGCCGCGCCCTTCGCGCCGCCCGCCGCGCCGCGACGCCCCGCGCCGCAGCCGGCCGTATGGACGCACGCGGTCGCACGACCCGCTCCGGCCCGCGGTGAGAGCCGGCGAAGGCGGGATCTGTCCACAGTCCGGTGCGACACCGCGCGGAGGTGACCTATCGTTGATGTTCGCGCTCGCGAGGGATGGAGGTTCGATGCTGGAAGAAGAAGCCCGCCCCCCGCACCCCCCTCACGCAGACCCCTCCCCGACGGGCATCGGCGCGATCCGCATCGCCAGCCCCGGCCCTGTCGCGAGCACGGCGCGCATCGCCAGCCCGGGCCCGATCGCCAGTCCCGGACGCTCCCCGCTCGACGATCCCCCCGCGCCGCCTCGCGAGGCGGCGGCGGCGACGCCGCTCGCTCCCGCCGACGCCCCGCGCACCACCGAGCCCCACCCGGCCTCCGCCCCCGCCCCCGCCGGCCCCGCCCACGCCCCCACCCCCGTCGACCCGGCCCACGCCACCGCTCCCGTCGTCGACCACCCCGTGCCCGGCGACGCCCCCCTCTCCGTCGACGAGGCCCCCGACGGCACCGAGCCGCACTTCGGCTCCTTCGCGGCCGAGCACCTCTCGCCGGCGTTCCCGCAGCGCGCGCCGTGGGGAACCGCCCAGCGCCTCCGCGCGTGGCAGGCCGAGGCGCTCGACCTCTACTTCGGCCTCGACGGACCCGACGGCGAGGGCAAGGGGCCCCGCGACTTCCTCGCCGCCGCCACCCCCGGCGCCGGAAAGACCACGTTCGCCCTGCGCCTGGCCAGTGAGCTCATGCGTCGCCGCGTCATCGACCGCATCGTCGTGGTGGCCCCCACCGAGCACCTCAAGACCCAGTGGGCCGAGGCGGCCGCGCGGGTCGGCATCCGTCTCGATCCGTTCTTCTCGAACCGCCACGCCACGCCCTCGCGGCAATACCACGGCGTCGCCGTGACCTACGCGCAGGTCGCGGTCAAGGCGGAGGTGCATCACCGCCTGACGATGGACGCCCGCACCCTCGTCGTGCTCGACGAGGTGCACCACGGTGGCGACGCCCTCAGCTGGGGCGACGCGCTGCGCGAGGCCTACAGCCGCGCCACCCGTCGTCTGCTGCTGTCGGGTACGCCGTTCCGCAGCGACACCGCGCCCATCCCGTTCGTGGAGTACCACCCGAACGCCAAGGGCATCCGCCTCTCGCGCACCGACTACGCCTACGGGTACCGACGTGCGCTCGACGACGGGGTCGTCCGCCCCGTCTTCTTCCTCGTGTACGCCGGTCAGATGCGCTGGCGCACCAAGGCCGGCGAAGAGATGGAAGCCCAGCTCGGGCAGGACAACACCAAAGACATCACCTCGCAGGCCTGGCGCACCGCTCTCGATCCGAACGGCGACTGGATCCCCGCGGTCCTCCGCTCCGCCGACCGCCGCCTCACCGAGGTGCGCGAGACGGTCCCGGATGCCGGAGGCCTGGTCATCGCGACCGATCAGACCGCGGCGCGCGCCTACGCCGCCATCCTCGAGGACATCAGCGGCGAGAAGGTCACCGTCGTGCTGTCCGACGAGGCCGAGGCCTCGGGCCGCATCGAGACGTTCTCGAAGGGCACGAGCCGATGGATGGTCGCCGTGCGCATGGTGTCGGAGGGCGTCGACGTGCCGCGTCTCGCGGTCGGCGTGTACGCCACGAGCGCCTCGACCCCGCTGTTCTTCGCCCAGGCCATCGGCCGTTTCGTGCGCGCCCGCCGGCGGGGCGAGACCGCGAGCGTCTTCCTGCCGAACGTGCCGCAGCTGCTCGCCCTCGCCGGTGAGATGGAGGCGCAGCGCGACCACGCCCTCGACCGCGACAGCGACGCGGAAGACCAGTGGAACGCCGAAGAAGACATGATGGACGCCGCCGAGCGCGAGGACAAAGCGTCCGACGCGCTCGAGCAGGAGTTCGAGTACCAGGCACTGGGCTCCCTCGCCCACTTCGACCGGGTGCTGTTCGACGGGCAGGAGTTCGGTCAGCTCGCGGTTCCCGGGACCGTCGAAGAAGAGGAGTTCCTCGGCATCCCGGGTCTGTTGGAGCCCGAGCAGGTGCACGAGGTGCTGATGTCGCGCGCGACCCGGCAGTCGCGCCACCGCTCCACTCGCGAGGCGAGCGAGAAAGAGAACGGCGTCGAGCCGCCGTCGGTCGACGAGGGCGGCCTGCCCGCCCCGCTGCACCGCACGCTGAAAGAGCAGCGCCAGCTGCTGAACACCATGGTGGGTCTGTACGCCCGCCAGAGCGGCGAGGCCCACGGTCTCGTGCACGCCGAGCTCCGGCGCATCTGCGGCGGTCCCGCCGTCTCGCACGCGACCGTCGCGCAGCTGCAGGCGCGCATCGACGTGCTGCGCAGGCGCGTGCATTCCTGAACCGCGCTGGGTGACCTCGCCCCCGCGGACGTGGTCCATCTGCATGACAGGTGGGTCAGGAGTTCATGGTCGGCGCCACCTCGGCCTCTCACCGCGCGGTCGGTCATGCAGATGTGCCGTCACCTCGCGTTTCGCGACCCCGAAATGCTGGCACCGTCGCCGTGGCGTCCGCGTGTTCCCGGGCTTCGGAGGCCCGAAATGCTGTCAGTGTCAGCCGACGCGCCCGGGGGAGCGATGGGCGCTCATTACGGTGGTGGGCGACCCGAAGGAGCCCGAGTGACGACCCTCTCCACCCCGACCGCCCGTGATCGCCGCCGCTGGGCGCGCTATCTCGTCGACGAACGCGCCGAGGCGCGCGTCTACCGCGAGCTCGCCTCGCGGCGCACCGGCGAGGAACGCGACATCCTGCTCGCCCTCGCCGAGGCCGAGGGGCGCCACGAGCAGCACTGGCTCGACCTGCTGGGTGAGACTCCGCCGCGCCTGCCGCGGCCCGGGATCGGTACGCGGTCCCTCTCGTGGATGGCCCGCCGCTTCGGCTCGATCTTCGTGCTCGCCCTCGCCCAGAACGCCGAGGCCCGTTCGCCGTACTCCGACGAGCCGTACGCGACCCCCGCGATGGCCGCCGACGAGCGCGTGCACCACGAGGTCGTGCGCGGTCTCGCCGCCCGCGGCCGCCGTCGCCTGTCGGGAACCTTCCGCGCTGCCGTGTTCGGGGCCAACGACGGCCTCGTCTCGAACCTGGCCCTCGTGATGGGCGTGGGGGCCACCGGCGTCGCCCCGAGCTTCGTGCTGTTCAGCGGCGTCGCGGGTCTGCTCGCCGGAGCGCTGTCGATGGGCGCGGGGGAGTTCGTCTCGGTGCGTTCGCAGCGCGAGCTGCTGGAAGCCACCGAAGAGAGCGACTTCGCCGACTCCGCGCTTCCCCACCTCGACCTGGATGCCAACGAGCTCGCCCTCGTGTACCGCACGCGCGGCATGGACCCCGACGCCGCCCTCGACAAGGCCCGCGAGGCCGTGACCGCCGCGCGAGCGGGAACGGCGCCCGCCGCCGCGGCTCCGGGGGAGTCCGCGCACGACGTCGTCGGCAGCGCCTGGGGTGCCTCGATCTCGAGCTTCCTGTTCTTCGCCTCGGGCGCGATCATCCCGGTGCTGCCGTGGATTCTCGGCATGACGGGTCTCGGTGCCGTCATCCTCGCCCTCGCCCTCGTGGGCATCGCGCTCATGGCGACCGGGGCGATGGTGGGGCTTCTGTCGGGGGCGTCGCCGCTGAAGCGGGGCCTGCGCCAGCTGGCGATCGGCTTCGGCGCCGCCGCCGTGACCTACGTGCTGGGTCTGGTGTTCGGCGTCTCCGCGGCGTGACGCCGAGGCCTCTGGAGACGCCGCGCGAGACACACCGATTCGCGCGAGACACGACGCGACACCGCGTGTCTCGCGAGAGCGAGCGTTTCTCGGCCGCGATGCCCGGGCGGCTGGGGGCGGCGCCGCATGCCGGGGCGACGCCGCGTCAGCCGCGGCTCGCCGCCACGCGCGCGGCCTCGCGGACCGCCGTCACGTTGCGCCGGCCCGCCCGCGAGCCGGCGAGCTTGGCGGCGATGTGCTCGCGCACGGTCACGGGGTCGTAGAGCGCCGGCGCGTCGGGCGAGACGAAGTGCGGCAGGGGAGCGATCACCGCGTCGGCGTTGCCGTCGTGGAAGAACGCCGCCGATCGTCGGCGTTCGATCGTCCCGTCGATGACGGGCGGTTTCACCCGGTGCAGCGTCGACATCCACCGGTCGTTGGTGAGCCGTGCCGCCACGTCGCCCAGGTTGACCAGCAGCGCGCCGTCGGCGGGCGAGACGTCGTTCCACGACCCGTCCGACCCCAGCACCTGCAACCCCTTCACCTGATCGGCCCAGAGCACGGTCACGAGCCCGAAGTCGGTGTGCTCGCCCATGCCCGTGAGCTCGCCGTCGAGTTCGATCGTGCCGGGCGGCAGGGCGTAGTTGTTCATGCGCAGCACGTCGATCGAGTGGCCGGTGAGGTCGTCGAAGAAGTCCTCCGGCACCCGCAGTGCCGCGGCGAAGACGCGCGTGAGCGTGTGGGCGACCCGGCGTGCCTCGTCGTAATAGGTGCGGACCGCGGGCTCGAAGACGGTCGTGTCGGTGGGCCAGGTGTTCGCGGCGTAGTCCTCGGGGGTCGCCGTCGACCCCGGATACTCGGCGGCCGACGTTCCCACGTTGAACGCCTCGAAGAAGTCGTTCATGCGCGTGACCGGGTCGACGCCGAGGCTGTAGCTCAGCGACTCGCTCTTCGGCGGGCTGTACCCCCGGTTCTCGCTCGCCGGTCGCACGTACGTCTTCTTCGTCTCGAGAGGCAGGGCGAAGAATTCGTCGAGTCCTTCGGCGAGGTCTGCGACCGCGGCATCCGGGATGCCGTGCCCCACGATCTGCATGAACCCGACGGTGCGGCACGCGTGATCCACGGCGGCGACCACCGCCGCCCGGGCATCGGGCGAGCCGCGGCCCACCCAGGCGGAGATGTCGATCGTCGGCACGCGGAACGGAGGCATGCCTCGACGCTAAGCGGGCCGTGTCACGCCGGTGTTTCTGGGGCGTCACGTTCGCGCGGAACAGGCGCGGCGGGGGAGGGTTCCGAGGACACCGACGCCGGGCCGCGAGGGGAACAGAAAAGGCCCCGGGGATGAACCCGGGGCCTTCGTCGTTCTGTGCGCGAGGGGGGACTTGAACCCCCACGCCCGTTAAAGGGCACTAGCACCTCAAGCTAGCGCGTCTACCTATTCCGCCACCCGCGCATTGGGTGTTTCGTCGCTTTCGCAACGAGGAACGACATTACCATGCTCCCGACCCCGCCTCGAACCGGGGCGACGCCCCGGGCGCGTCTCACGATGACACGCGACGGGAGGGGTCGCGCTCCCCGGGTACCGTAGAGCGCATGTCCGAGCTCGAAACCGACGTGCCCGAGGTCGCCCGCATCGCGTCCGACCTGATCCGGTTCGACACCTCGAACTACGGCGGGGGTCGTGCCGAGGGGGAGCGCGAGGCCGCCGAGTACGTCGGCGCCTACCTCGAAGCGCTGGGCCTCGACGTCGAGTACTACGAGCCGGTCGAGCGCCGCACCAACGTCTGCGCGCGCATCCCGGGCCGCAACCGCGACAAGCCCGCCCTGATCCTGCACGGCCACCTCGACGTCGTGCCGGCCGTCGCCGCCGACTGGAGCGTCGACCCGTTCGCGGGCGAGATCCGCGACGGGGTGCTCTGGGGCCGCGGCGCCGTCGACATGAAGGACATGGATGCCATGATCCTCACCGCCGTCGCCGACGTGCTGCGCGCGGGGGACCAGCCCGAGCGCGACATCATCGTGACCTTCTTCGCCGACGAGGAGAACGGGGGCGTCGAGGGCTCGGCGCGCGTGGTGAAGGACCGCCCCGAGTGGTTCGCCGGCGCGACCGAGGCCATCAGCGAGGTCGGCGGCTACTCGATCGCCGTCGGCGACCGCCGGGCGTACCTGTTGCAGGTGGGCGAGAAGGGCCTCATCTGGATCAAGCTCGTCGCCCGCGGCCGCGCCGGCCACGGCAGCGGTCTGCATTCCGACAACGCCGTGACGGCCCTCGCCGAGGCCGTGGCGGCCCTCGGGCGCACGCAATGGCCCATCCGGCTCACCGACACCACCACGCAGCTGCTGGCGGGACTCGCCGAGATCACGGGTGACGACGCGGGCGATCCGGATGCTCTCGCTCTGCGCACCGGCGCCGCATCCAGCTTCATCCGCTCCACGCTTCGCACCACCACGAACCCCACGGGTCTCACCGCCGGGTACAAGCACAACGTGATCCCCGACCGCGCCGAGGCCCTGATCGACGTCCGCGTGCTGCCGGGCACCGAAGAGGCCGCCCTCGTCGACATCCGCCGCATCGTCGGCCCGCACGTCGACATCGAGATCGTGCACCAGGACATCGGCCTCGAGGTGCCGTTCTCGGGCGACCTCGTCGACGCCATGATCGAACAGCTCGGTCGTCACGACCCGGGCGTGCCGGTCGTTCCCTACCTGATGGGCGGAGGCACCGACAACAAGGCGCTGTCGACCCTCGGCATCGCCGGCTACGGATTCGCACCGCTGCGACTCCCCGCCGATCTCGACTTCACCGGGATGTTCCACGGTGTCGACGAGCGCGTCCCCGTCGACGCGCTCGAGTTCGGTCGACGAGTTCTCGCCGACCTCCTCCGGACGTACTGAAGGACCGCATGCATATTCTCGAGGTCATCATCCTCGGGCTCGTTCAGGGCCTGACCGAGTTCCTCCCCATCTCCTCCAGCGCGCACCTGCGCATCGTGGGCGAGTTCCTGCCGTCGCGCGTCGACCCGGGCGCGACCTTCACCGCGATCACGCAGATCGGCACCGAGCTCGCCGTCCTGATCTACTTCCGCAAGAAGATCGGTCGGGTCCTCTCGCGCTGGTTCGGCTCGCTGACCGGCCGGGTTCCGCGCAGCGACCCCGACGCCCGCATGGGCTGGCTCGTGATCATCGGCACCATCCCGATCGCGGCAGCGGGCTTCCTGCTGCAGAGCCTCATCCGCGACAACTTCCGGAGCCTGTGGATCACCGCGATCGTGCTGATCGTGTTCGGAGTCCTGCTCGGTCTCGCCGACCACTACGGCAAGCGCCGCCGCGAGCTCGACGACCTGACCTATCCGCATGGCATCGCGTACGGCTTCGCACAGGCGCTCGCGCTCGTCCCCGGCGTCTCGCGCTCGGGCGCGACCACGACGCTCGGTCGCGCCCTCGGCTACAAGCGCACCGCCGTGGCCGAGTACTCGTTCCTGCTCGCCGTGCCCGCCGTCTTCGCCAGTGGCTTCTACGAGCTGTACAAGAGCTTCGACGAGGGCACCGGTCCCTACAGCCTCGGTGAGACGGCCCTGGCCACGGTCATCGCGTTCGTCGTCGGCTACGTCGTGATCGCGTTCCTCATGCGCTACCTGCAGCGCGGCAGCTTCCTGCCGTTCGTGATCTACCGGGTGGCCCTCGGCATCCTGGTCATGGTGCTGCTGGCGCTCGGCGTGCTGCCGGCGTACTCGGCGATCACCGGCTGACGGGCCGCGCCCCGACGGGCCGGAACAACGGAAGGCGCCGTCCCCTCGGGGGGCGGCGCCTTCGTTCTGTGTTCAGCGACGCGGCGGGTCGTCTCGACCGGGCTTCGTGGGACCGTCGCCGCCATGGCGGAGGTAGCGCTCGAACTCCTGCGCGATCGCGTCGCCCGACGCCTCGGGGGAGTCCCACGTGTCGCGGGTCTGCTCGAGCTGGCGGATGTAGTCGCTCATCTCGTCGTCGTCGGCGGCGGCCGCGTCGATCGAGGCGACCCAGGCGCGCGCCTCGGTCTCGAGGTCGCCGCGGGGCACCGCGATGCCGCTGATGGTCTCGAGGCGTTCGAGCAGCGCCAGCGTGGCCTTGGGCGAGGGGGTGTGCCCGGCGACGTAGTGGGGGACGCTCGCCCAGAGGCTCGCGGTGGGGATGCCGACCGCCTCGGCGGCGTGGCCGATCGCGCTCAGGATGCCGACCGGACCCTCGTACAGGCTCTTCTCGAGGCCGAGCGACTGGCGGACGTTGTCGTTGTCGCTGCCGGCGAACACCGAGATGGGCCGCGTGTGGGGCACGTCCGACATCATCGAGCCGAGGGCCACGAAGCCGGTGACGTCCTCGCGCAGGGCGACGTCGATGAACTCGGCCGCGAAGGCCTGCCACGCGCGGGCGGGCTCGACGCCGACGAGCAGCCAGATCTCGGCCTCGTCGGAGCGCTCGACGGGCCGCAGCAGCGTCGCCTCGGGCCAGGTGAGCGTGCGCCGCCCCTCGGCATCCAATCCGATCTGCGGTCGCGTGTACTGGTAGTCGAAGTACAGCTCCGGGTCGACCGTGTGCACGACCTCGTACTCGACGTCGGCGCGCAGCATGGCGGCCGCCGCCGACGCGGCTTCTCCGGCGTCGTTCCAGCCGTCGAATGCGGCGACGATGATCCGGCGACCCAGTGCGTCCACACAACCTCCTCTGCCCCGTCGGGGCTGGGTTCCAGGATAGGCGCACGCGCGCGACGACGGCCGGACGTGCGGCGCGGGGCCGCGCGGGGCGCTGGATACGATGGAACGATGACTTCCCCCGCGCGTCCCGCGCCGTCCGCGGTCCTCTGGGACATGGACGGCACCCTCGTCGACACCGAGCCGTACTGGATGGCCGCCGAGACCCCGCTCGTGGAGCGCTTCGGCGGCACGTGGTCGCACGAGCAGGCGCTGGGCATGGTCGGCCTCGCGCTCGAGGACTCCGCCCGCCTGCTGCAGAACGCCGGCGTGCCGTGGGGCGTCGACGAGATCATCTCGTACCTCACCGACGAGGTGCTGCGGCAGCTCGCCGTCACGGGGGTGCCGTTCCGCCCGGGCGCGCGCGAGCTGCTCGCCGATCTTCGCGCCGAGGGCGTCCAGACGGCGCTCGTGACGATGTCGATGCGGCGCATGGCGCTCTCGGTCGTCGATCTGATCGACTTCCCCGCCTTCGACATCGTCGTCGCCGGCGACGACGTCGAGCGCCCCAAGCCCCACCCCGACCCGTACCTGCAGGCCGCCGCCGCGCTCGGCGTCGCCATCGTCGACACCGTCGCCATCGAAGACTCCCCGAACGGCCTGCGCTCGGCCATCGCCAGCGGCGCCGTGTCGCTCGGCGTCCCTCTCATGGTGCCGCTCGAGGGCGTCGGAGCGCACGCGCTCTGGCCGAGCCTCGAGGGCCGCACCACCGCCCACCTGCGCGCGCTCCACGCCGCGCACGTCCCGACCCGCCAGGAGAACCGATGAGCGAGACCCCCCACCTGAGCGGTCCGTTCCGCATCGGCGATCGTGTGCAGTTGACCGGCCCCAAGGGCCGCATGCACACGATCACGCTGCGCGAGGCGGGCGAGCTGCACACCCACAACGGCGTGCTCAAGCACGAGCTGCTCGTCGGCCAGCCCGACGGCAGCGTGGTCACGAACAGCTCCGACCATGACTACCTGGCCGTGCGCCCGCTGCTGCGCGATTTCGTGATGTCGATGCCGCGTGGCGCGGCGATCGTCTACCCGAAGGACGCGGCGCAGATCCTCGCGCAGGCCGACATCTTCCCCGGCGCCACCGTCGTCGAGGCCGGCGTCGGCTCCGGCGCCCTGTCGCTGTGGCTGCTACGCGCGATCGGGCCCGCGGGTCGGCTGCTCTCGTTCGAGCGTCGTGAGGAGTTCGCCGAGGTCGCCCGCGCGAACGTCGCGACCTTCCACGGCGAGCTCCCCCCGACGTGGGACGTCATCGTCGGGGACCTCGTCGAGAGCCTTCCGGATGCCATGGCCCCGGCATCCGTCGACCGCATCGTGCTCGATATGCTCGCGCCCTGGGAGTGCATCGACGCCGCCGCCGACGCCCTCACCCCCGGCGGTGTGGTGCTGTGCTACATCGCCACCGCGACGCAGCTGAGCCGTGTTGCCGAGTACATCCGTGCCACGGGTCTGTTCACCGAACCGGATGCCAGCGAGACGATGGTGCGCGGGTGGCACGTCGAGGGCCTCGCCGTGCGCCCCGACCACCGCATGATCGCGCACACGGGGTTCCTCATCACGGCCCGCCGTCTCGCGCCGGGCGCCGTCCCGCCCGAGGTCAAGCGCCGCGCGTCGAAGTCGAGCTACGGCGATGAAGACGTGGAGCTGTGGACCCCGGGAGCCGTCGGCGACCGCGAGATCACCGACAAGAATCTGCGCAAGCGCGTGCGCGAAGCGCAGAAGTCCGCCGAAGGTGTGCGGCAGTCCGTCGCGGGCGCGGCGGAGGAGTCGGGCCCGAGCGCCTAAACTGATCCGGTGCGCAGACTTCCCGCTCTCGTGGCCGTGACCGCTCTGGCCGGATTCGGCCTCGTCGGATGCTCGGCGACCGCCGCGTCCTCCTGCCCGACCCCCACCGACAGCTCGATCGCCTCGGTGGTCGAGGCGACCGGTGACTTCGGTACGACGCCCACGGTGACCGTGCGATCGCCGTTCATCCCGTCGCAGGCGGGCACGCAGACGCTCATCGAGGGGAACGGCACGCGCATCACGACCGACGATCAGCTCTCGCTGATCGACGTCACCGTGCTCGACGCCGCCACCGGCGAGCAGGTGGGGGCGACGAAGTACAGCTCCGACCTCACCACCGCCACCCCGATCACGCGCCTCACGCAGGCGGTGCCCGCCGTCGCCCCGCTGCTGAAGTGCGTGACCGAGGGCTCGCGCGTCGCGGTCGCCCTCCCGGGCGACCAGGTCGGTGCGCAGGGCGCCCAGGGCTTCGGTCTGGGCGAGGGCGACGGCGCGATCTTCGTGTTCGACGTGCGCAAGGTGTTCCTGCCCGCCGCAGACGGCGCCGACCAGTACAACGCCGAGTCCGGCATGCCCTCGGTCGTGCGCGCGCCCGACGGACAGCCCGGCATCGTGACCCCCGCGGGCGACGCCCCCACCGAGGTGCGTTCGCAGACCATCATGAAGGGCGACGGCGACGCGCTGACCGCCGACTCCTCGGTGGTCATCCACGTGCAGGGCGTGGCGTGGGGCGCCAAGACGACGTTCGCCTCCACCTGGAAGAACGGCGCGCCCGGCCAGGCCAAGGTGTCTGCTCTGCCGCCGGCTCTCGCCTCGGCCCTCGAGGGGCAGACCGTCGGTTCGCAGGTTCTCGTCGTCGTCCCCGCCGACCAGACCGAGCAGGACCAGCAGATCCTCCAGGCTCCGGCCGACACCGCCCTGGTGTACGTCGTGGACATCCTCGGCACCGTCGGCTGACCCGCCCCGACGCCTAGGATGGGCGGGTGCCCGCCACCCCGTCCAGAAGTGCTCCCGAGGAGCGCCTGGTGAACCTCGTCGTCGCCCTCATGGCGACCGAGCAGGGGCTGACCAAAGACACCATCCTCTCCTCGGTCGCGGGCTACCGCGAGCAGCTCGAGGCGGGCGCGTCGAAGGATGCGCTCGAGAAGATGTTCGAGCGCGACAAAGAGAACCTGCGCGGGCTCGGTGTGCCGATCGAGACGATCGGCAACCGCTCCGACCCCGACGATCTGCGCGAGGCGCGCTATCGCGTGCCGACCGCCGAGTACGAGCTGCCCGACGACATCTCGTTCAGCCCGGCCGAGGTGGCGCTGCTGAACATCGCCGGAGGCGTGTGGGGGAGTGAGTCGCTCTCGGTCGACGCCCGCAGTGGTCTGCGCAAGATCCGCGCGCTCGGCATCGCCGTCGACGAGCCGATCATCGGGTACGCGCCCCGCATCCGGGTGCGCGACGCCTCGTTCGCGACCCTGCAGCGGGCGATCGAGCAGTCGCGGGTCGTGACGTTCACCTACCTGCGTCCGGGCGAGGCGCGTCCGCGCGAGCGGCGCATCCGTCCGTTCGCCCTCGTCGAGTACGAGGCGCGGTGGCACGTCTACGGGTTCGACCAGAACGTGCAGGCCGACCGCACGTTCCTCTTGGCCCGCATCGTCGGCGACGTCACCGTCGCGCGCGAGAAGTTCCCGGCCGACCTGCGAGACGGCGCCGGAGAGCGTGCGCTGGCGGGCCTGCGGGCTGTCGCCGCGCGTCAGCGGGCCCTGCTCGAGGTGCACCCCGGAACCGAAGCCGCCCTGCGGCTGGCGCGCCGCGCCGACGCGGCGCCGCAGGGCATCCTCGTGCCGTACGTCGACCTGCACGTGTTCGCCGACGAGCTCGCCTCGTACGGTCCCGAGGTGCGCGTCGTCGCCCCCGACGACCTGCGCGTCGAGGTCATCCGTCGCCTCGAGGCGACGCTGGCCCTGCACGGAGGTGCCGCGTGAGCACCGATCGGCCCATCGCCGCCCTCGACCGCGCGGCTCTGCTGCTGCAGCTGGTGCCCTACCTGCTCGGCAAGGGCGAGGTCTCGGTGGCCGAGGCCGCAGCCGACTTCGACGTCGCCCCCGGGCAGATGCGCGCGATGGTGGAGCGCCTCACCGTCATCGGCCTTCCCGGCGAGCAGGGGTACTGGCAGTTGCCGCACGACCTCTTCGACATCGACTGGGACCTGCTCGACCGCGAAGACGTGATCGCGATCACCAACACCGTGGGACTTGAACGCTCGCCTAGGCTGACCGCGCGCGAGGCCGCGGCTCTGCTGGCGGGTCTGCAACTCGCTCGGAGTCTGCCGGGCGTCGGCGACAACGACCTCGTCTCGGGGCTGCTCTCCAAGCTCGCTCGCGGTGCCGCCGCGGCGCCGCCCGCCGTCATCGTCGCGCCCGGGCCCGTCGACGGGGTGCGCGACGTCGTCGACGAGGCGCTCCGCGCCCGCGTGGCGGTCACGTTCACGTACCGCGCGCCCGGCGCCGGTCCCACCACGCGCACCGTCGACCCCATCAAGGTGCACATCGCCAACGACCAGTGGTACCTGCAGGGCTGGTGCCACCTGCGCCAAGCCGTGCGCACGTTCCACCTCGACCGCGTGAGCGACCCCACCCTCACCGACATCCCGGCCGTGCACGGCGGCGATCCGGTTCCCGACCTGTTCGCCCCGGCCGACGACGAGGTGGTGGCCCGGTTCCGCTTTCCCCGCGCGGTGGCGCCGTTGCTGGCCGACTACCTCGAGCGCGCCGACATCGACGACTCCGACGGGGTCACCTCGGTGGCCTCGCTCCATCTCGCCGACGAGCAGAGCCTGAAGCGCCTCGCAGCCCGGCGCGGCGGCGAGGTCGAGCTGCTCGAACCGGCCGGCGCCCGCCACGCGGCGGCGGCGTGGGCGGCGGCGGGGTTGGCGCAGTATCGCGCGGAGCCCTGAGCGCCTGCCCGCACGGCCCTCCGCGATGACGAGGAGCCGCTGGCCGGCCCGATCACCGCGCCTGAGCGTCCGCACCGAGTCGTCGCGCCCGTGGGCCTGTCCGGTCCGCGGCGGAAACCGCGGGTTAGACTGATGTCCACGCCCGAACAAGACGAGGAGTCCTCATGTTTCAGGGATTGACCGGATGGCACCTGCTGATCGTCTTGGCCGTCATCCTTCTGCTGTTCGGCGCCGCCAAGCTCCCCGC
The DNA here is from genome assembly GCF_001424715.1 of Microbacterium sp. Leaf436. NCBI lineage: Bacteria > Bacillati > Actinomycetota > Actinomycetes > Micrococcales > Microbacteriaceae > Microbacterium > Microbacterium sp. Leaf436. The sequence goes on along the minus strand of NZ_LMRB01000003.1, from coordinate 602,291 downwards.
CCTCGCGAAGAGCGTCGGCCAGTCGGCTCGCGTGTTCAAGAGCGAGATGAAAGAGATGAAGCGCGACGACGAGGTCGCGGCTCCCACTCCCGAGACGCCGCGCGCCACCGAGACCGGCACCGCTTCGACCGCCGCCCCCGAGCCGCGCAGGTCGAACGACCCCACGATCTAAGTCGTGGTGACGGCAGGCCCGCCGCGCATCGACCTCCCCGAGGGGCCGCGGCGCGATAAGCGCATGTCCATCGGCGCGCATCTCGTCGAGCTGCGCAAGCGTCTGATGATCGCGGCTGCCGCCCTCGTGGTGGGCATGGTGGTGGCCTTCATCATCACCGACCCGATCATCCACCTCATCACCGAGCCGATCCGTGCGATCGCGGAGCGCCGCGGCGACGACTTCTCGGCGCTCAACTTCACCTCGGTGACCTCGGCGTTCGACCTGCGCATGCGCATCGCGTTCTCGATCGGCATCTTCCTGTCGGCGCCGGTGTGGCTGTGGCAGATCTGGGCGTTCATCATGCCCGGACTCACGCGCAAAGAGGTGCGCTACACGGTCGGGTTCGTGGCATCCGCCGTCCCGCTGTTCTTCGTGGGCTGCTGGGTGGGGCTCCTGATCGTGCCGCACGTGATCGAGCTCATGTGGGGCTTCACTCCCGAAGGCGGCGTCAACTTCTACAACGCCACCGATTACTACGACTTCGTCTTCAAGCTCATGATCGTGGTGGGCGTGGCGTTCGTGCTGCCGGTGTTCCTGGTCGCGCTGAACGTCGCCGGCATCATGAGCGGCAAGGCGATCCTGAAGGGCTGGCGGGTCGCGATCCTCATCGCCACCCTGTTCTCTGCCCTCGCCACCCCCGCGGCCGACATCATCAGCATGCTCATGCTGGCCGCCATCCTCACCGTGCTGTTCTTCGCCGCCGCCGGGGTGTCGATGCTGTTCGATCGCCGCAAGGCGCGTCGCGCGGCCGCGGCCGCAACGCCGTCGGGGCCCATCGCGTGAGCGCTCCGAGTCCGGCCGAGCGTTTCGCGCGCGCCAGCGCCCGTTCGACGCACCCGCACACGGCCGACTTCGCCGAGATGCAGCGGTTCGAGCTCGACGACTTCCAGATCGCCGGATGCCACGCCCTCGAAGACGGGCGGAGCGTGCTGGTGGCGGCCCCCACCGGCGCCGGAAAGACCATCGTCGGCGAGTTCGCCATCCACCTCGCGACGTCGGAGCCCGGGGACAAGGCGTTCTACACCACGCCGATCAAGGCGTTGTCGAACCAGAAGTTCCACGAGCTGCAAGAGATCTACGGCGACGACGAGGTGGGCCTGCTCACCGGCGACACGAACATCAATTCCTCGGCGCGCATCGTCGTCATGACGACCGAGGTGCTGCGCAACATGCTGTACGCCGATTCGCCGGCCCTGCGTGGCCTGCGCTTCGTCGTCATGGACGAGGTGCACTACCTCGCCGACCGCTTCCGCGGCGCGGTGTGGGAAGAAGTCATCATCCACCTGCCGTCGTCGGTCAAACTCGTGTCGCTGTCGGCGACCGTGTCGAATGCCGAGGAGTTCGGCGACTGGCTCGACACCGTGCGCGGCGACACCGAGGTGATCGTGTCGGAGACCCGGCCCGTGCCCCTCGAGCAGCACGTGCTCGTGCGCGGCGATCTGCTGCCGCTGTTCGACGACCGGGCGGGAGTCGCCACCGCCCAGGTGAACCAGGAGCTGCTGCGCATTCGCGGGGGCAACTCCGGGGGATACGAGAACAACCGGCGCGCGCAGGAGTACCGCTCGGCCCGCCACGCCGGAGGTCCGCGCCACGCGGGCCAGCGCCGCGCCGGGCACAAGCCGACCCGTGCGGCGCAGGGGCCGCGCATCGAGCGCATCGACCGTCCCGAGGTCGTGGAGCTGCTGCAGCGCAACCACCTGCTGCCGGCGATCTTCTTCATCTTCAGCCGCGCCGGCTGCGACGCCGCCGTGCAGCAGCTGCGGCGAGCGAACGTGCGGCTGACCTCGGCCGAGGAGCGCGTCGAGATCCGCCAGATCGTCGACGAGCTGACTTTCACACTGAAGGACGAGGACCTCGCCGTCCTGCACTTCTGGGAGTGGCGCGACAACCTCGAGCGCGGCATGGCCTCGCACCACGCGGGCCTGCTGCCGGCGTTCAAAGAGGTCGTCGAGGAGCTGTTCCGTCGCAAGCTCGTCAAGGTCGTCTTCGCGACCGAGACGCTGGCGCTCGGCATCAACATGCCGGCGCGCACGGTCGTGCTCGAGAAGCTCGAGAAGTTCAACGGCGAAGCTCGTGTGGCCATCACGTCGGGGGAGTACACGCAGCTGACCGGTCGCGCCGGCCGCCGCGGCATCGACGTCGAGGGCCACGCGGTGGTGCAGTTCACCGAGGGCCTCGACCCGCAGTCGGTCGCGGCGCTGGCCTCGCGCCGCACCTATCCGCTGAACTCGAGCTTCCGGCCCACGTACAACATGGCCGTCAACCTCATCGACCAGTTCGGTCGGGCCCGGGCCCGCGAGGTGCTCGAGTCGTCGTTCGCGCAGTTCCAGGCCGACCGCTCGGTCGTCGGTCTCGCGCGTCAGGTGAAGGATGCCGAGGAGTCGCTCTCGGGCTACGAGCAGGCGATGACGTGCGACCGCGGGGACTTCCGCGAGTACTCCACGATTCGCCGCGAACTCAGCGATCTCGAGAAGATCAACCGGCGCGACGCCACGGCGCCCCGTCGCCTGCGCGACGAGCGGCAGGAGCAGATCCAGTCGCTGCGCCGGCGCATGCAGCGGCACCCCTGCCAGTCGTGCCCCGATCGCGAGGCCCACGCCCGGTGGGCGGAGCGGTATTGGAAGCTCAAGCGCACCACCGACAAGACCCGGCAGCAGATCGATCAGCGCACCGGCAACGTCGCGCGCGTCTTCGACCGGGTCGTCGAGGTGCTCGCCGCCCTGGAGTACGTCGCGATCGAAGACGACGGTGCCACGGTGCTGACCCCCGCGGGTCGCACGATGCGCCGCATCTACGGTGAGCGCGACCTGCTCGTGGCCGAGTCGCTGCGCCAGCGCCTGTGGGACGGACTCGATGCTCCGTCCCTCGCCGCCCTCGCCTGCTGCCTCGTGTACGAACCGCGCCGCGACGAGGCCGGGCCGGGCGAGCGGGGTCTGCCGCGCGGCGCGTTCCGCGGGGCGCTCGATGCCACGCAGACCCTCTGGCAGGAGCTCGACGACCTCGAGCGCGACCACCGCCTGCCGGGCTCGGCGGAACCCGCCTCCGGCCTGGCCCCCGCCATGCACGCCTGGGCGAAGGGTCTGCCGCTCGACAGCGTGCTCACCCTCGCCGACATGGCCGCGGGCGACTTCGTCCGCTGGGTCAAGCAGACGATCGACCTGCTCGACCAGATCTCGCTCGTCGCCGAACCGAAGCTCGCGTCGACCGCGCGCACGGCGTTGGATTCCGTGCGGCGCGGCATCGTCGCGTACACGTCCGCGTGAGCGCCGTGTCGACGCGCCGTCCGCGCGCGCGCCTCGCCGAGCCCGCCCCGCCGGTGCTGCGTCTGGCGTTCGCGGCGCCGCTCTCGGTCGTGGCGGGTCTGCTGCTGGTCACCGCGTTCCCCGCGTTGGCGTGGTGGCCGATGGCACTGCCCGCCGTGGTGCTCGCGCTCGTCGTCCTCGCCGGTCGGGGCATCTGGTCGTCGCTGCTCGTGGGGTTCCTGTTCGGGGCGGCCTTCTTCTCGGTCAACCTGCTCTTCACGGCGCGCTACCTGGGACCCATCCCGTGGATCGCGCTGTCTGTGCTCGAAGCGCTGCTCACCGCGGTGTTCGCCATCCCCATCGCGCTGGCCTATCGATGGATGCCGCGGCTGGCGCCGGGAACGCTCGGACGGCTCGTGCTGCTGCCGGCCCTCGTCGCGGGGCTGTGGACGTTGCGCGAGCAGATCGTCGGCTCGTGGCCGTACGGCGGCTTCCCCTGGGGACGTATCGGCGTCTCGCAGGTGAACGGGCCCTTCGCCGAGGTGGCGTCGTGGGTCGGCATGTCGGGGCTGACGTTCCTCGTCGTGCTGCTGTGCGCCATGGCGATCGAGTTCGTGCGCACCGGGCGGTTCCGCCGTCTCGCGCGTGCCGTGCCGGCCGCGCTCGTGCTGATCGTGCTCGTGGCGCTGCCGCAGTTCCCGACCACCGACGCGGGCTCGCTGCGCGTGGGAGCGGCGCAGGGCAACGGTCCCGCCGGCTACTTCGACCAGCGCTCCCGCAACGCCGTGCTGAACGCGCAGCTGGCGGCATCCGCTCCGCTTCTCGGGCAGGACATGGACGTGCTGCTCTGGCCCGAGGGTGGCGTCGACTCCGACCCGACCGCCTCGCGACCGACCGCCGCCGTGCTCGACGAGCTGTCGCGCCGGGTCGACGCGCCGCTGCTCGTCTCGGCGGTGACCGAGCGCGGGCCCGACCTGTTCAATTCCGCGCTGCTGTGGACCCCCGACGGCGGGGCGATCGCCACGTACGACAAACGGCATCCGGTGCCGTTCGGCGAGTACGTGCCCGACCGGGCGTTCTGGGAGCCGTTCGCTCCCGACCTGATCGGTCTGATCGGGCGCGAGTACACCCCCGGAACGGCGAGCCCGCTCTTCGACCTGAACGGTGTCGGCATGGGCCTTGCCATCTGCTTCGACGTGATCTACGACGACGTGGTGTGGGACGGCGCGGCCGCGGGGGCGCAGATCTACATGTTCCAGACCAACAACGCCGACTTCCGCGGCACCGACGAGAACCTGCAGCAGCTCGCCTTCGCGCGCATGCGGGCGATCGAGACCGGTCGTTCGGTGGTGAACCTCTCGACCGTGGGCACGAGCCAGGTCATCGCACCCGACGGGGCCACCCTCGACGAGCTGCCCGTCGACGTCGCGGGGCACATGCTCACCGACGTGCCGCTGCGCACCGGTCTCACCCCCGCGACGGTCATCGGACCCGCGGTCAAGATCGTGGTGGGCGGGGGGAGCCTCGTCGCTCTGCTGGCGGCCGGTGTGCTCGTCGCGGTGCGGTCCCGCGCCACGAAGAAGACGCCGACCCCCGAAGGGGCCGGCGTCTGAATCCGTTTCTCAGCGTCAGGCGCTGAGCTTCTCGTTCCCGGCGCCACGGCGGGCGCGGACGAAGGCGAGACGCTCTTCGAGCAGCTCTTCGAGCTCGGGGAGGGTGCGACGCTCCAGGAGCATGTCCCAGTGCGTACGGGCGGCCTTGTCGCCGCTGTGGTCGACGGTCGCGATGCCGTCACCGATGCGCAGCAGCGCTTCGGCGCCGCACGTGCGGCACTCCCAGGACTCCGGAACCTCGGCGTCTGCAGCGAACGTCAGGACGGTGTCGCGTCCGCAGGTGCTGCAGTTGTACGTGTGTTGTGCACGGTCGTGAAACACGACGCCGTCTTCGCTCTGGAGGCTTTGGGCGCCGAGTCGGATGCCGCGGAGACTGCGGTCTGCCATTGTGTGGTCCTCTCGTCGGTCCCCATGTATAACGCTCGCACCTGTGCGCTTTATTCGAACGGCGGGCCCGCGGCCGGGTTTCACAGAGAATGCTCAGTCAGCTGGAGTTCACCGTTCGTTCACCAGGGTCAGAGCCAGGTCGGCGCGGTCGGTGACCAGCCCGTCGACGCCCAGGTCGAGCAGGCGGTGCATGTCGGCGGATTCGTTGACCGTCCACACGTGCACCTCGACGCCGCCGGCGTGCGCGTCGCGGACGAAGCCCGGGGTCACGACCGGGATCACCCCGTGCCGCTCGGGCACCTGCAGCGCATCGAGGTCGGCGAGCAGCTCCCGCACACGCCGGCGCTGGCCCAGCACGCGCGCCGCCAGCAGGCGGGCGATGGTCGCCGATCCGGGGGAGGTGGCCGGGCGGCGGGTCGCCCCCGCGCGGCGGGCCGCCTCGAGGGCGGTGCGACGGCGATCGTCGGAGAAGCTCGTGACGAGCACCCGCTCGGCGTGCGGCGCGATGAGCCGCCCGACCGGTTCGGCCGCGGCGGTGGCCTTGACGTCGAGGTTGAAGCGCACGTCGGGGAAGGCGTCGAGCGCCTGGGCGAGGGTGATGAGGCCGCCGCGGTCCGACATGAGCTCCGCCAGCTCGTGCACGCGGACATCGGCGATCGCCCGAGGGTCTTCGGCGACGCGTCGCAGGTCGTCGTCGTGGAACAGCACGACGGTGCCGTCGGCGGTGAGGTGGCAGTCCGATTCGACATAGACGGCGCCGGCGGCGTGCGCCGCGGCCACCGCGGCGAACGAGTTGTCGACCAGCCCGTTCGCGACGGCATCCGGGGTGACGAGCCCCCGGTGCGCCAGCACACGCGGTCCCTCCGGTGAGAGGTAGGGATGCCGGGCGGCGGGCGATGCGGTCATGTCAGGGCCTCCGGGCCAGAACGTAGCACGCGCGTACGACACGCCCGTGCCCGTGGACAGGGGCTGTTCGCGGCGTCGTGGAGGCGTCCGTGGCCGTCGTGAGGAGCGGCGCGGCTGCGGCCCGGCGCCGGTGGCGGTGGGCGGGGGATCGGTAGGCTGGGAGGGGCTCCGAGTGTCCCCCCGCTCGCGGTCCCCCTTTTTCGAATCGTCAGGAGAATCCGTGTCTCAGACCCTTCCGTCCGGCTCCCTGAGCGGCAAGACCGCGCTCGTCACCGGCTCGTCGCGCGGCATCGGCGCCGACACCGTGAAGTACTTCGCCGAGGCCGGCGCGAACGTCGTCATCAACTTTCGCAACAAGGCGCCGCGCGCCGAGAAGCTGGCGTCGCAGCTGCGTGAGCTGGGCGTCGAGGCGCTCGTCGTGGGCGCCGACCTCACCGACCCCGCGTCGGTGAAGGCGATGTTCGACGAGGTCGAGCGCACGTTCGGAGGCCTCGACGTGCTCGTGCTCAACGCCTCGGGCGGCATGGAGTCCGGCATGGCCGAGGACTACGCGCTGCTGCTCAACCGCGACGCGCAGGTCTCCGTGCTCGAAACCGCGCTGCCGTTGCTCAAGGCCGACGCGCGCGTGGTGTTCGTGACCAGTCACCAGGCGCACTTCATCCGCACCACCCCGACCATGCCCGAGTACGAGCCGGTCGCGCTGTCGAAGCGGGCCGGCGAAGACGCGCTGCGTGAGAAGATCCCCGCTCTCGAGGAGCGCGGCATCGGCTTCACCGTCGTCTCGGGCGACATGATCGAAGGCACCATCACGGCCACCCTGCTCGAGCGCGCCAACCCCGGCGCGATCGCCGCCCGCCGCGACGACGCCGGCAAGCTGTACAACGTGTCGGAGTTCGCGGCCGAGGTCGCCCGTGCGGCCCTCGACCCGGTTCCCGCCGACAACACCCGTCTCGTGGGCGACACGGGTTCGTTCGGAGGCGAGTGAGCATGCGCTCCGTCGACATCGAGGCGCTCGTCTCCGTGGGGCGCCCCGCGCTCTCGTCCGACGGCGACGTCGCCGTCTTCGCCACCTCGCGCCCCGATCTCGTCGCTGACCGCGGAGTGGGCCAGCTCTGGCGGGTCGACCTGCCCGACGGCGCGCCGCGCCGCCTGACGCGCGGTGTCGCCGACAAGGCGCCGCGCCTCTCGCCCGACGACGCCACCGTCGCGTTCCTCCGCGCCGATGAGCGCGGCCGCGCGCAGGTGTTCGTCGTCTCGGTCCTCGGTGGTGAGCCGGTCCAGGTGACCGACCAGCCCGGGGGAGTGACCGACGTCGCCTGGTCGCCCGACGGCACGCGTCTGGCGTTCTCGGCGCGCGTGCCCGAGCCCGGTCGGTACGGCACCGTCGAGGGGCGCGATGCCGCCGCCGAACCGCCGCGTCGGATCACCGGCATCCGGTGGCACTCGAACGGCGCCGGCTACCTGGACCGCCCGAGCCATCTCTTCGTGGTGGACGCGCCCTCGACCGAGGCGGAGCCCTTCTACACGCCCGCTCCGGCGCTGGAAGCGCCCGAGAAGCGCGTGATACCCGCCGAACCCACGCGGCTGACCGAGGGTGACACCAGTTGGAGCGGCGTCGTCTGGACGCACGACGGCAGCGAGCTGCTGAGCGTTCCCGACGTGATCGAGACCGACCGCCGCGACCTGCGCGACCGCATCGTGGCCGTCGCGGTCGAGGGTGGGGCCGAGCGCGAGGTGCTCTCGACCTCAGCCGACCTGTCGGTCGCCGAGGTCGCCGTGGCGCCCGACGGGGCGATCTTCGCGCTTGCGAACGACGTGGGGCCGGAGGGCGTGGACTTCGTCGCCCCCGGCGTCTCGCTGTTCCTGCTGGAGGCCGAGGGTCCGCGCCGGCTCACCGACGCCGAGACGATCGATCTCGGCGAGGTCGGCAGTCACCTGTCGTTCGACGACGGCGACGTGCTCGTGCAGGACCGCACCCGCGGGCGCCTGCGCCTGCTGCGCGTCACGCGCGGAGCAGACGTGTCCGAGGTCCTCGGCGGGGACCTCGAGGTCAACGGCCACGCCGTCGCGAACGGCCGGGTCGTGGCATCCGTCGCCGCGCCCGAATCGTTCGGTGAGCTGGTGCTCGTCGACCCCGTCGCGGGCGTTCGCGCCGTCACCGACTTCGGCGCCGCCGTGCGCGAGCGGGGTGTCGTCGTGCCGGTCGAGCACGAGATCGCCGGCCGCGACGGCTACCCGGTGCACGGGTGGGTCGCCACGCCCGAGGGCGAGGGGCCGTTCCCGGTCATCCTGCAGATCCACGGCGGGCCGTACGCGTCATACGGGGTGCACGTCTTCGACGAGACCCAGGTGCTCGTCGACGCCGGGTACGCCGTCGTCTACAGCAACCCCCGCGGGAGCGCCGGATACGGTCGCGCCCACGGCCGGTCGATCCGACAGAAGATGGGCACCCTCGACTTCTTCGACGTGCTCGACTTCTTCGACGGCGTCGTGGCGGCAGATCCTCGCCTCGACGGCGACCGCGTCGGCGTGATGGGCGGGTCCTACGGCGGATACATGACCGCATGGATCATCGCGCATGACCACCGCTTCGCCGGCGCGATCGTGGAGCGCGGGTTCCTCGACCCGACCGCGTTCCCGGGCTCGAGCGACATCGGCTCGTTCTTCGGTCAGGAGTACGTCGGGACCGACCCCGAGCAGATGGCCGCGCAGAGCCCCATGGCCGTCGTCGACCGGGTGCGCACCCCCACGCTGGTGCTCCACTCCGAGCTGGACTTCCGCTGCCCGCTCGAACAGGCCACGCGTTACTACGCGGCGCTGAAGCGCCAGGGAACCGAGGCCGAGATGCTCGTCTTCCCCGGCGAAGACCACGAGCTCACCCGCGCGGGTCGGCCGCAGCACCGGGTGCAGCGCTTCGATGCGGTGCTCGAATGGTGGGCGCGGTACCTGCCGGTCGCGTGAATCGGAGAGGGCCCGGATGCCATGGCATCCGGGCCCTTTCGCGTACCCGTGTTACGCGGCCTTGCCGAACTGGATCGCTCGCACGATCTGGAAGATGCCGAGGATGACGAGCGAGATGCCGATGAGCAGGAACAGCGTCACCGCGCCCAGGAGCGGCGAGAACAGCAGCACGACGCCGGCGAGGATGCTGACGATCGCGAAGAAGATCGTCCAGGCCCGCGCCTTCGATCCGTGGCCGACGGTGGTGAGCGAGACGACGCCCTCGATGATCCACAGGATGCCGACGAGGGTGCCGATGAAGACGCCGAACCACGCGGTCGTGGCCGAGAGGTTGGCGAACGAGAAGATGCCCGCGACGATGAACAGCACGCCGAGCACGATGTAGCCGATGCGAGCCCAGCCGGAGCGCCAGAACAGGCCGATGCCGATGTTCACCAGTCCGGCGATGATGACGTAGACAGAGATGATGCCGACGGCGATCTCGGCGGTACGGCCGGGCCACACCAGGATGAGCAGGCCGATGACGAGCGACAGCGCGCCGCTGACGCCGAGCGCGGTGCGGACGGCGCTGAGAGCGGGGCTGGTCGTGGACGAGGGCGACATTGCGTGCCTTTCTGGATGAACGCTGTGAACAGTGCTCACCTTAGACCGCACGACGAAACCCGCGCGACCCGGGCGTCCACGCTGCGTCGAGCGGCGTCACAGAGGTCGTTTGATCGCGGCGCCGGCTGCGCCCGGACTGCCGGTCGTGCGGGGATCGGGGGTTGCGCCGGTCGTGCGGGACAGGGGTGTGCGCCGATCGTTGAGTGTCCAGGACATGCCGCGCCGACCCGGCCATGTGCGGCGTGTCGTGGACACTCAGCCCTTCTGCGGTCCTCGCTGCGTCGCGCGCGCTGTTGAGTGTCCCGGACACGCCGCACACGCACCGCCGTGCGCGGCGTTTCGCGGACACTGAACCCCTCTGCGGGCCGCGCGCGGGCCGACCCGCGTGTGTGCGACGCCGCCTCGGTCGTGCCGGGATCGCTGCGTTGGTGGGCGGCAGCGCGGAGGATCGCGATGTGGCGCGGCCGCTCACCGGCGCCACAGGGCGCGGACCGCGCGCTCGGTCGCGACGAATCGTTCCGCCGTCGCTGAGGCGAAGTCGCGGGCACCCCGCAGCCCGCGCTCCAGCTCATCGAGCAACGCCGCCCCCGCGGTGTGGGTCCGGTCGTAGGCGTCGCGCGCCGAGCCGTGCCAGTCCCCGCGAAGGCGAGTGGCCTCCCGGTCGAGCAGGTCGATCTCGATCGCGATGCCCGAGAGGGCCTGGTCGAGGTGCGCGACGAGCTCGCCGTGGCGCGCGCTGTCGAACCGGATGTACACGGTGCGGTCCCGTCAGTAGGTGTCGCGCGGGTGGAGGCCGTCGGCCAGGCGGAAGCAAGGGGAGAAGGAGAGGATCTCGATGCGCGTGCGGTCGACGCTGAGCGCCATGGAGTAGCTCGATCCGTGTGGACCTCGGACCCGCACTCGAGGCACGCCGTCGCGGGTCGTGTCCCGTTCGGTCCAGAAACCTGGCTCCTCGGAGTAGTGAGCGGCGACCTCGTCGACGAGAGGCTCCGTATCAATGTCCGTTACGAGATCCATGTAGAGGTGTCCAGTCCACCGGAAGGAGCGGTCACCTTCGCAGGAGAGCAGGACGCCCGAATCGATCTGTTCCACAGACGACGTTGCCTCCTTGGGCACGAACGCCGACAGTGCTCGTTCCATGCGTTGTGCGATGTCTTTCGCTCCGTAGACGTCCAGACTGTCGTCCGTGATTCTGTGTCCGGGCGCGGAGCAACCCGTCAGCGAACCGGCGACGACAACAAGAATCGCTCCCCACAGCAGTGATCTCTTCATTCGCGGACCCTTCTTCGGATGTCTTCGAGCACGTTGAGGTTGGCAAGTTCGTCGCTCGCGATGAGTTGGTGATTCTCGAGCGCGCGGAACGACACCCGGAAGCTGGGCGTGGGCTGCGGCTCGATCCCGGGTAGGCCGATCGCCGGGGGAGCGGGGAGCGGGATCTCGACGTCTCCGTCTCGCGCGTAGACGTGGCTCTCGAAGGCCGGCTCGTGAGCGGGGACGCGTCCTTCCCAGACGACTCCCGTCTCCTGCGCCATGGTGAGCACGTCGGTGTACGCCCAGTGGGTGTACGTCGTTCGCGGATCGGGTGCCCACCCCTCCGGCATCCCGGCCCCGGCCAGCGAGTGAACCTGGTCGTACTGAGCGCCGGCGACCTCCGAGGCGGTGATGGGTGCGAGACCCCAGGAGTGCCCCATCGCCACGCTCTCGCTGTCGGCGACGGCGTCGCTCGCGCCGCGGATCTCGGCGGCGAAGCCGGCGAGACGGTCTCCCATGGCGCGCGCGAGATCCGGATCGTTCGCCTGCGACAGCCCCGTCGCCAGCGGGAGCTCCGCGAGGGCGACGGAAGGCGGGGCCCCGGCCTCATCGCCCGGGAACACCCCGTCTTTCCAGACGAAGCCGAGCACACCGGCATCCTGCTGGTTCATCCACTCCACGACCTCTTGCGGATCCCCTCCGTAGAAGCTCTGCATGCTCGTGAAGGTGCCCGGCACGTAGGTGATGGTCGTCGTCGTGGACGTCGAGGGAGTCCCGATCATCTCGACGATGCGATGCGCGGGGGCGTCGTACAGGTAGAGCTGGACATCGCCGTCGACCGCGCGCTGCAGGTACTGCCTCTCTGCCGTGATCGCCGCGCGCTCCTCGGGGGCGAGGTGGGGGTCGTCGAGGGAACGTTCGAGTGCTGCCACGCGCTCCGCGGCGTTCTCGCGGTTGGCGGCCACCCGAACGAGCGGGGGCAGCCCACCGAGGGTGCCCAGGACGGCCGGGATCGCGGCGAGCAGGGCGGAGCGGGCCGCCGGGTCGTCGATGCCGTCCCACCACGCCCGGACCTCGTCGTCGTCGGGTGGGAACTGCTCGAGAAGCGTCATCCAGTCGGGGTGGAGGGCGAGCAACTCACTGATCTGCTGCTCCGCGTCGGCCCGAGACAGGCGCTCCAGGATGGAGATCCCCAGGCGGCGGGTCGCGGACCGCGGGGCGAGCGCGTCGATCGACGGTGCGGGGGCGAAGAACAGAGCGGCGCTCCATCGCCCGTTCTCGCCCATCCCACGGGCGGCGGCCTCGATCGCCGCCGCGCACTCCTCGCCGCGGGTGCGCACGACCTCGCGGGCCTCGGACAGGAGCTCCTCGGCGCGGACGCGGAGGGCCGCTCCGGTATCGGCGGCGCCCGGGGCGGAGCCCGGGGCAGGGTTCTGAGCGGCCGTCTCGAGCGTTTCGGTGAGACCCCGTCGATGCAGGTCGACGGCATCCACGGCCCGGCCCTGCGCCCAGGCGAGGGTCTCGGCGTACCGGTGGAGGCTGGCCGCGCACTCGACCAGCACCTGGGCGACGACCGACCAGTCGTCGGCGGCGGAGGTGCGTCGGAGCGAGAAATCGTCTGCGGCCTCACCCTGCCAGGCGTCGTGTGCGGAGACGGCGAACAGCCGGTCGGAGAGCCCCACCGCCGCGTCGGACAGCTGGGTCCAGGCGCGGGCGGCGGAGAAGATCTGGTGGGGGCGACCGGGGATCAGGACGAGGGGGTCGGCGACGGAGGCGAGATCACCCATGAGCTGTTGCCGCCGCCTCGTCGGCCTCGTCGTAGGCATCCGCGGAAGCACGCAGGCGCGCGGCGATCTGCTCCGTCTCGACGAGTCGGCTGCGCCACGCACGCAGAAGAAGCGCCGAGAAGGATGCGGTCGCCGCGGCCAGTCCGCCGTGACCGAACTCGACGCGGGGGAGTGGGACGGCGAGAGGCGCTTCGTCGCGTATGCCCTGCACACGGGCGGCGATCTCGCGCACCGCTTCGGTGTCGATGGAGAACGACGTCAAGAGGGCTCCCGCGGTGGGTCGGCGAAGGGGACGCGAGCATCGTAGGCTCACCGCGCCCGGCCGCCGTCAGAACTCTCCACAGGGTGAAGAGGGGGTGATGCCGTCGACGTGTGAGGGTGAGGTCACCCGAGCAGCAGGGCCACCGCGAACAGCACGGGAAGGCACCCGACGGTGGAGAGGAACACCACATCGCGCGACAGGATCTCGCCGACGCCGTACCGCTGCGCGAAGTTGAACACGTTCTGCGCCGTCGGGAGCGCGGCGAGAACGACGACCACGAACACCTGGTCGTCGGGCAGACCGAACCACAGGGCGACGAGCCACGCCAGAGCGGGCATGGCCACGAGCTTCAAGACCGATGCGATGACGACGTCGACGCGACGGCCGGGTTCGGTCAGCACCCGCTGGCCGTACAGCGACATGCCGTACGACATCAGCAGAACCGGCACGCACGCCCCCGCGATGAGGTGCAGCGGGTCGAAGACGATCGGCGGCAGGTCGATACCGAGCACCGCGACGAGCACACCCAGCGCTGATCCGATGAGCATCGGGTTCTTGGCCGTCTGCGTCACGATCCGCTTGACGGAGCGGGAGCCCGAGGTGACGGCATCCAGGATCGACAGCGCGATCGGCATGAGCACGAGCAGCTGGAACAGGATGACGGGAGCCGAGAACGCCGCGTTGCCGAGCATGTAGAGCGAGATCGGGATGCCGATGTTGTTGCTGTTGACCTGGCCCGCCGACAGCGCGCCGATGACCGTCTCGCCGACCGGGCGACGCAGGATCAGCGCCGAGACGAGGGTGTACAGGCCGATGATCACGGCCGCGGTGATCATCGACACCGGCAGAAGCGCCGAGAACAGCGTCGCCACGTCGGCGCGGGCGAGCACCGTGAACAGAAGGAAGGGTGAGAGCACGTAGAACGTCAGGCGACTCAGAACGTGGCGCGCGTGCGGCCCGAGCAGATCGATGCGGGCGATCACGTAGCCCACCACCACGGCGAGGCCCACGACCGCGAAGCCGGTGAGGACGCCGGTCACGCGAGGACCCGGCGGGGCAGAGGAGCGGGGGTGGGAGGCATCGATTCGAGCGTAACGGGGGCGGAGACGGTCGCGATGCACGGTCGGCTCTCGCAGCGAGGAGGCAGACGAGGCTTGAGGGGGTGGCGCCTCGGAGGGCCTCACCTTCGACGATTGCCGACGGCTGAGGGGATCAGCGCTCGATGGCCGCCTTCACCGCGTTCTCGAGGTCGTTCACGCTCTGGAGGACGAGCGGGGCGCCCTCGACGAAGAACGTGGGAGTGCTGCGCACGCCGAGCGCGCGGGCATCGTCGAAGTCCGATTTCACCCGGGCGGCGGTCGCCGGGTCTGCGACCGCCGCGTCGTACGCCACCATGTCGAGTCCCATCTCGGCGGCGTATCGGCGGAACATGTCGGCCTGAGACTCTTGCGCCTCGCCCCAGCTGCTCTGCGTCTGGAAGAGGCGGTGGTACATGTCCTCGAACCGGCCCTGCTGGGCGGCGGCTTCGGCCGCGACGGCAGCAGTGGTGGAGTTCGCGTGGCCCGGGAGGGGGAAGTAGCGGACGGCGTACGTGATGCGCCCCGCGTACTTCTCACGCAGCTCCTCGACCACGGGGTACGTGGCGCCGCACGCTTCGCATTCGAAATCCAGGAACTCCACGACCGTCACCGCGTCTTCGCCGCCGTCGTCCAAGACGTGGGTGTCGTCTCGAATGATCGCGGGGTTCGCTGACGGGCCGGGGGACTGGGCTCGGTCGACGAGGAAGGCGACCAGCCCGGCGACGATGAGGATCGCGAGCGCCGCGGCGGTCACGGTGAAGGGCGTGAAGAGGGATTTCATGGCTCAGTGATGGTTCTCGTGCGCGTGGTCATGCGCGGTGGTGTCGTGGTCGGCGCGGTCATGGTCGGCCTCGAGGATCATCCCGACGGAGGTGGCGCAGGCGTCGCCGCGCCAGGCTTCCCGCCCCTCGCGTAGGGCGAAAGCGGCGATGACGAGGCCCGCGACGGCGTCGGCCCACCACCAGCCGAACACCCCGTTCAGGACGAGGCCGGCGAGCACCGCAGCCGACAAGTAGGTGCAGATCAGCGTCTGCCTCGAGTCGGCGACGGCGGTCGCCGACCCGAGCTCGCGGCCCGCGCGTCGCTCGGCCAGCGAGAGGAAGGGCATGATGACGACGCTGAGCGCCGTGAGGGCGATGCCGACGGGGGAGTGTTCGACCTCGACGCGGCCCACGAGGGCGAGACCGGAACTGACCGTGACGTAGGCGGCGAGGGCGAAGAACGCGACCGCGATGACGCGAAGAGTGCCCTTCTCCCATCGCTCGGGTTCGCGTCGAGTGAACTGCCACGCGACGGCGGCCGCCGAAAGCACCTCGATGGTCGAGTCAAGGCCGAAACCGATGAGGGCTGACGATGAGGCGATCGTTCCCGCCGTGAGGGCGATGACGGCCTCGACGACGTTGTAGACGATCGTGGCGGCGACGATCCACCGGATGCGGCGCTGCAGGACGCTCCGCCTATCGGTCGCGGCATCGCTCATGCGCACGTGCACGTCTCACCCGCGCAGCAGTCGGGCTCGACGTGGAGGACGACGCGCAGCAGCTCATCCAGCGCCGGCGCGAGGTGCGCGTCGGCGAGCCGGTACCAGGTGCGGCGCCCGTCCGGCACGGCCTCGACGAGCCCGCAGCCGCGCAGACACGCCAGCTGATTCGACATCACCTGACGCGACACCCCGAGCGTGTCCGCCAGGTCGGACGGATACGCCGGAGCTTCCCGCAGAGCGAGGAGCACCCCCGCGCGCGTTCCGTCGGACAGAGCGTGCCCCAGGCGTGCCAGTGCGGCGGTGTGGGTCGCGGTGGCGCTCGGTGCGATCGTCGACATGCGGCCAGGATACAGAAAATCGTGAATTAAGCACAACGTGTATCAAGACGTTCTCCGTCGCGAGCGCGTTTCCGGCAACGGCACCTGGCCGCGGGTGAGGCCGTCGACGTGCGAGGCGCCGGCCGTGGGTGCTCGCGCGGTCAGCACGCTGTGCGCGGATGCGGATCTCGTCAGAGCGCACGTGCTCGGCATTTGCTGCGTGCTCTGCAGCGCGTCGGGGGTTCTTTCGCTCGATGCAGCCAAACTAGAGCGTACGCCGATAATGCACATTATGTCAGCTTAAAGAGGAGCGGCCCTTCCCCGACGCCCACACGGCCGGCGCCGATCCCTCGACTCGATCAGGCCAAGAACACGTCCGACACGACTCCCACGGCGATGGCACCCGCTGCGAGCAGCAGAAGAATCGCGAGCGCGATGCGCGTCCCGATGCCCCGCCCCGCCCTCCGGCGCGATCGCGAGCCGTTCAGAAGCGCGACACTGCCCGCGACGAGGCTCCCGCAGGCGAAGACACCGAGACCCAGAAGAAGGCCCGCGCCGATCTCGGGCGTGTGCAGGTAGCCGAGCAGCAGCGCCCCCGCGTAGACGATCGCCGCCGTGACGACACCCGCCAGCACTCGTGCGCCGATATCGCGCCAGAACTTCTCTTCGCGGACCCACACTCCGACCCAGCCCCAGGGGCCGGTCGACGGGGTGTCACTTTCCACAGGCACGTGTGCACCCTAGCGTCCTCGTCGCGAAGGGATACGCTGCACCTCGTGTGCACGCGAATCTTCTGGAACACCAACGACGTCGCCAAGACCGTCAGCCGCTGCATGGATTGGGCCGTCAGCGACGAACCCGAGCTGTGGTTCCTCCCCCGCGGCACGGCCCGCGACGGCCGGGCCGACGACCATTCGCTGACCTGGACGTCTGCCTACGCGAGCGTCGTGACCAGCATGTGGGGCATGGGGACCGTCGATGGCCTCAACGAGAAGGGGCTCGGCGCCCACGCCCTGTACCTCGACCCGACCGACGTCGAGTTCCCCGAGCCCGACGGGCGGCCGTCGGTCGCCAACGCGCTGTGGGTGCAGTACCTGCTCGACAACTTCGCCACGGTGGCCGATGCCGTCGCCCACATCGACCGCGTGCGCATCACCTCGCCGCTGTTCCGCGGCATCCAACTCGGGGTGCACATCGCCCTCGAAGACGCCTCCGGAGACTCCGCGATCATCGAGCCTCTGGGGGGCGAGCTGGTCGTGCACCACGGCTCGGAGTACACGGTGATGGCCAACTCCCCCACGCTCGACAAGCAGCTCGAGAACCTCGCCCGGTATCGGCCCTTCGGCGGTGAGCTCCCCCCGCCCGGTGACATCACGTCGGCTGACCGGTTCGTGCGCTCGGCGTACTTCCTGCACTACCTGCCCGAGCCCGAGAACACCGAGGAGGCCGTGGCGGGAGTGTTCCAGCTCATCGCCAACGTCTCGGTCCCCTACGGCGCGCCGTACTCGACGGGCGACGTGTACCCCACCTGGTGGCGTGCCGGAGCCGACCTCACGAACCGGGTCTACTACTTCGGCTCGACGCGGAGCCCCAACATCTTCTGGGTCACCCTCGACGATCTGGCCGACACCACCGAGGTGCGAAAGATCGACCCGCGGGAGCTCACGCTCGTCGGAGACCAGACCGCCCATCTCGAGCCTGCGGCGCTGCTGTACTGACGGGCGCCGTTATCGGCGGTGTCTGCTCGTCGACGTCGACCAGCCATCCGATCTGCGCGACGACGGTGCGCTCAGCAGGCTCCGATCCGTCGAGCTCATCGCTCCCCACGGCCGGGGCGGAGTCACCACGGCCCTCGGGTACGCGGACGCACGGGGTGAGGGTCACCGCACCCGGCAGGGCCTCGCTCGTCACCATCCACCTCGTGGGACGTGACCCGACGAACAGACCGTTCCCGAGGTCGCGACCGGCGAGAGGCCAAGGCTCCTCCTCGGCAGGCATCTGCGCGCCGGCGGGCGCGCCGTGGCCGGGGCGACGTAGCGTGAAACGCAGCACGTGCTGCTGTGACACTGTGTGGACCTCACGCACCCGCCCGCGCACGATGTCATCGGTCGGCCTCTGCGGATGCCGTTCCTCAAGGGCGTCGATGGTCGCCGCGCACTCGGAGCCGAGCTGCCGGGCAAGAAGCGGGGGCACGTTCCGCGATCCGATGAGGAACTCGACGGTGTCCCCCACCACGAAGGGGTCCCCACAGCACGCCCACTCTGTCGCGCTCAGCCACACCCGCGTCACGAGGCCCACGCTACGCGACGGCGCCGCAGGAGGTCAGAAGCCTGATCGGCGCCGCGAGAGGACGGCCTCAGCGCACCCAGCTCGACGTCACGTCGAGCACGCGTGCTCCTGACAGGTCGCTGATCGATAGACCGGCGAAGCGCACGGCGGCCTCCGACGTCTGCCAACGGAAGCGCGGGGCATCGGTGAGCGCCGCCTCGATGACGGTCTCGGCGGCCTCGTCGGCGGGCTGCGCGTTCGCGAACGACGTCGCTGCGCGGTCGAGGTAGGCCTGCTGCTGGGCGGCGTACGGGCCCGGCGCCGCGCGGTGCACCGAGTCGACGAACGACGAGGCGACGGCCGCGGGCTCGACGATCGACACGTCGATGCCGAACGGGGCGACGACCGGCGCGAGCGACTGCATGAGTCCCTCCACGGCGAACTTCGCCGCGCAGTACGCGTCGGAGAACGGCTGACCCACCACTCCCCCGACGCTCGTCACCGTGACGATGCGGCCGCTCCCCTGTTCGCGCATACCGGGGAGCACGAGACGCGTCAGTCGCGCGACCGAGAGGTAGTTCGTCTCGAGCTGCTCCTGCAGCTGCGCGTCGGTGAGCTGCTCGAGCGTGCCGACGGCGCCGCGCCCGGCGTTGTTGACGAGGATGTCCACCGGGCCGACCGCGTCGACGAGGGCCTGGGCGGCCGCGGCATCCGTCACATCCAGCGCGCGGATGTCGAGCTCGACACCGGCGTCGGATGCCGCGGCGCGCAGCGCGTCGGCGCGCCCGGTGTCGCGCACGGTGGCGACGACCCGGGCGCCGCGCTGAGCGAGGCCGATGGCCGTGTGCAGGCCGATTCCGCTGGTGGTTCCGGTGACGATCGCGAGAGTCATGAGGACATCGTCGCGCATGAATCCATGGACCGGGTGTGCGGTCAGCGCTCAGTCAAGCCTGCGATGCTCACGCGATGTCGCGCGATATCTGGGCCGCACCCGTTCGCCTGCCACGACGAGCTCTGAGCGTGCTCTGCGGGTCGCTCTTCGTCGTTGCCGTCGCGGTCTTCGCCGCGGTGATGGCCGTGAGTGCGCGCGACGACGGGCGCACGCAGGTGCTCATCGCGTCGATGGATGCCGAATCCCTCGCCGCGGCGAGTGCCCTGGCATCCGCGGTTCTGTTCTTCTTGCTCGTCTGCGCCATCCCCGCACCGCGCTGGTGGTTGCTGCTCTTCGTCCCGCTGCGGTTGGCGGCGTTCGGGGCGATGCTCGTCTTCGGGCTGATCGGCGTGGTGACGGGCGGGGGCACGGTGGTGCCTCTGGTGGCCCAGGGTTGCGAGACCGGCTACGTCGTGAGCGAGCGTCCGTTCCTCCGATCGGCGCGGATCGAGGTCCTGCGTCCCGAGGGAATTCTCGCCACCTCCGTCGCACACGTGTCGACCGACGATGGGCACACGCCCTTCTCGCAAGGCTCGTACATGGTCGTCGTCGACGGTGATCTCCTGCGCGTGTGGCACACGTTCGACAGCGCGACCGAGCCGCTGGGCGCTGTCGGCGAGCCTCGGTTCGTGCTCCCCCGCATCGTCGATCCGGGCGACGTGCGGTGCGGCCTGGCGGGAGGGCCCGAGCCGGTCACTTCGCTCCCATCGCCGACGGTCGCCCCCGATCCTGACGGTGGCCCTCGACCGACCGCCGCGGGTGACCCTCGGGTCGAGGTCGTGCGGCTGGCCGCCCTCGTCGTGAACTCCGCGATAGGTCCGGTTACGGATGCCGCGGGCGCACCCGTCGCGATCCCCTCGGCCGCCGAGCTGCCCTGCGATGGAGCGACGGGCATCGATCTCGCCCTTTCCACAGGCGACAATGCTCGCTCCTACTCGGCGATCCTGGCCGCCTTCGACGCAGCCGGATTCGCGACGGACCGCGCGATGCAGGAGGACCTCCGGTATGACGGCGTCGTGCGTGTGTCGGCCCGCGATCGCTCGACGATCGACGGGATGCTGCACTTCGTTCTTGGTGCGGAGTGCCGCACGTCCTGACCCGCCGATCCCCTCCCCCGCAGCCTCTTACCCCCGGGCACTCACCCGGATGAGGAACGCCCCCGGCTCGCGGTCGCTGTCGAGCTCGACGAGCAGACCACGCTCGGGCAGATCGATCTGCACCTGCGTCGATGCCTGGCACGGCAGCACCAGCGGCTCGCCGATGGCCGTCCCCGCCGAGGTCGAGATGCGCCCGGTCACCGCCTGGGGTCCGGCGCAATCGATCGTGACCGCGTAGGCGCCGGGGTCGATCGTCTGGTTGTCGCTGCGGAACGGAGCGACGCCGCCCGGGTCGCCGAACGTGCCCCAGGACTGCCAGAGGAAGTCGCCGGGTGCGGCGGTGGCCACCTCATCGTCGAAGTACCCCGCCCACGGGTCGGGGGTCACGGACGGCGACGCGGAGGGCGACGGCGTCGTCTCGCTCGCGACGGCGCCGGGTGAGGGTGCCGCGTCGTCGTCTCCGGTGCATCCGGTGAGTGCGATGGCCGCTACGGCGACGATCGCGAGGGAACAGAACGTCCTGGTCGAGGGGGACATCCGGCGATCCTAGGCGCCCGTGGCCGCCCGGGCCAGGGTGTGGACGATTCCGGATGCCGAGCCCCGGCCCGTCATCCGCGCGGCGTCAACTCCACCCACTGCCCGCCGAACTTCGGCGCGCGGCCGTCGCCCGACGAGGTGCCGGCCAGTCGACGGCGCACCCACGGCGCGACGTGCTCGCGGTAGTAGGCCGAGCCCCTCAGCCGCTCGATCTCGGGGATCTGGCGCAGGCGCCACCACTCCTCCGGTGCCGTCAGACCGACCGACTCGAGCACGCGCGCGGCGACGCGGTGATGTCCACGGGTGTTCATGTGCAGTCGGTCGATCGACCAGAACTCCCCGCCGGCGAGCTCGCGGTCGAACCAGTTGTACGCCGTGATGACGTCGGTGCGAGACGCGAGGCGTTCCTCGACGGCTTTCGACAGCCGGTCGCCGCGCACCTGCAGCACGCGCCCGAGGGGAAGCCCCGCCGAGGGGTTGGCCCCCGAGAGCACGATCAGCTGCACCCCCTCGTCGTCGCACCGGCGCAGCACATGTTCGAACAGGCCGACGATGCGCTCGAGGTCGGCGCGCGGACGCAGCATGTCGTTGCCCCCGCCGTTGAACGACAGGTGCGTCGGCTTCAGCGCAAGCGCCGGTTCGAGCTGCTGTTCGACGATCGGCTCGATGAGCTTGCCGCGGATCGCGAGGTTCGTGTACTCGATCGGTTCGCCGGTGGCATCCGCCCATCCCTGAGCGGCGAGGTCGGCCCACCCCCGCACGGTTCCGTCGGGCAGTTCGTCGCCGACTCCTTCGGTGAACGAGTCGCCGATCGCGACGTAGCGGACGGATGCCATGGGTCGAGCCTACGCGCGGGGCCCACCCCT
Source organism: Microbacterium sp. Leaf436 (assembly GCF_001424715.1). NCBI lineage: Bacteria > Bacillati > Actinomycetota > Actinomycetes > Micrococcales > Microbacteriaceae > Microbacterium > Microbacterium sp. Leaf436. The sequence goes on along the minus strand of NZ_LMRB01000003.1, from coordinate 580,487 downwards.
TCGAGTGTCCACGACACGCCGCGTCCGTCGGGGCGAGCACGGCGTGTCCTGGACACTCGACGGTGTGTGGCGACGGTTCACGCCAGCGCGCGATCCCGCTGCTCGCGCGAGAACAGCGCGGCGAGCGCGGCGACGGGTCACGCCAACGCGCGACCCCGTTGCTCGCGCAAGAACAGCGCGGCGACCACGGCGACCGCGAAGAACGCCGCGAAGACGATGAACAGCACCGGGGCGCCGCCCAGGGCGAGCAGCGGCGGCACCGCCAGCGGGGCGAGGATCGAGGCGATCCGTCCGACCCCGGCCGCCCACCCGGCACCCGTTGCGCGCAGCGCCGTCGGGTACGTCTCGGGCGTGGCGGCGTACAGGGCGCCCCAGGCGCCCAGGTTGAAGAACGACAGCATCATGCCCGTGGCGATCAGCGACACCTCGCCCGACGCGGTGCCGAACAGCACCGCAGCGACGGCCGAACCCGCGAGGAAGGTGGCGAGCGTCGCGCGCCGACCCCAGGCCTCGATGAGCCACGCGGCGACCGCGTACCCGGGCAGCTGCGCGAGAGTGATGATGAGCGTGAAGCCGAACGAGCGCACGAGGTCGTAGCCCTGGGCGACCAGGATCGTCGGGATCCAGATGAAGGCGCCGTAGTACGAGAAGTTGACGCAGAACCACAGCACCCACAGGCTCGCCGTGCGCGCGCGGAGCGACCGCGACCAGAGGGCGCCCACCCGTGCGCGCGGGGCGGGAGCGGATGCCGCGACTCCCTCGGACGAGGGCTCGAGCGAGATGCGCCCGGCGGCGGCCTCGAGATCGCGCACGATCGCGACCGCCTCGCTGTTGCGGCCGCGTGAGGCCAACCAGCGCGGCGACTCGGGGAGCCCCCACCGCACGATCAAGGCGTACACGGCGGGGATCGCGCCGAGCGCGAACGCCCACCGCCACCCGTCGGCCGACGCGGGGACGACGAAGTACCCGATGAGTGCGGCGGCGGTCCACCCGACGGCCCAGAACGCTTCGAGGAACACGATCAGGCGCCCGCGGATACGCGCCGGCGCGAACTCGCTCACGTAGGTCGAGGCCACGGGCAGCTCCGCACCGAGGCCCAGCCCCACCACGAAGCGCAACACCAGCAGGGCGCCGAGGCCCCCGACCAGGGCGCTCGCCCCGGTTGCCACGCCGTAGACCAGCAGCGTCAGGGCGAACACCTGGCGTCGACCGAAACGGTCGGCCAGCAGCCCGCCGAGGCTCGCCCCGATCGCCATCCCGGCGAAGCCCGCCGAGGCGATCCACGACGCCTGCGTGGGCGCGAGCTGCCACTGCACCGCTAGTGCGGCGATGACGAACGAGATGAGCCCGACGTCCATGGCATCCAGAGCCCAGCCCAGACCCGACCCCGTGAGGATCTTGCCGTGACGGCGGGTGAACGGCAGCGCGTCGAGGCGTTCGGACACCCGCACGGTGTCGGTCGTCGTGGTCACCGGATGCCGGGCAGGTCGGCGTCGACGGAGAGATCGGTGTCGGCGAGCATCTCGCGCACCAGCGGAAGCACGCGGGTGCCGTACAGCTCGATGCCCGACATGAGTCGGTCGTGCGAGATGGAACCGCTGGCGAACTTCATCTGGAAGCGCGAGGCGCCGAGCACGCGCACGGTGGCGGCGATCTTGGTGGCCACGGTCTCGGGCGAACCGATGTACATCGAGCCCTCGGGGCCGACGTCCTGCTGGAAGCGCAGGCGGTTGTAAGCGGGCCAGCCGCGTTCGCGACCGATCGTCGTGTTCAGCTCGGCGACGCCCTCGTACGCTTCGTCCCACGCCTGCTGGTCGGTCTCGGCGACGTGGCCGGGCGAGTGCACCGAGATCGGCATGGCGGGCTTGCCGAGCTCCTGCAGCGAGCGGCGGTACAGATCGGCGAAGGGGCGGAACCGGGCCGACGACCCGCCGATGATGGCGAGCACGAGGCCGTAGCCGTAGCGTGCGGCGCGCACGACCGACTCCGGCGAACCGCCGACGCCGACCCACGCCTTCAGGCCGTTCTCGGTCTTGGGGTACACGTCGGCATCCTGGAGCCCGGCCCGCGTGCGTCCCGACCAGGTGACGGGCTTCTCGTCGAGCAGCAGCGAGAACAGCTCGAGCTTCTCTTCGAACAGCTGTTCGTAGTCGCTGAGGTCGTAGCCGAAGAGCGGGAACGACTCGATGAACGACCCCCGCCCGAGGATGACCTCGGCGCGACCGTTCGAGACGGCGTCGAGCGTGGCGAACCGCTCGTACACGCGCACCGGGTCGTCGGACGACAGCACGGTCACCGCGGTGCCGAGATGGATGTTCGAGGTGCGGGCGGCGGCGGCGGCGAGCACGATCTCGGGGCTCGTGACCGCGAAGTCCTTGCGGTGGTGCTCCCCCACGCCGAAGAACGACAGGCCCACCTGATCGGCGAGCACGGCCTGCTCGACGACGTTGCGGATGGTCTGCGCGTCGGACTGGAGCGACCCGTCGGGGCCGCGCGAGATGTCTCCGAAGGTATCGAGGCCGAGCTCGACGGGGGTGGCGTCCATGGGGTCTCCTTGCATTCGGATGAATGAACTTTACGCGAGGACGAAACATTCCCCGCATCGGCGGAGGGGCGCCGCGATCGCGACGCCCCCCTCGCTCAGCCGGAGGCCAGAGCCGCCCGCAGCGTGTCGAGACCGACGCCGCCGATGTCGAGCGCACGCGTGTGGAACTGCTTCATCGAGAAGTCGGCGCCGCGGCGCTCCTGCTCCTCGTCGCGCACCTGCTCCCAGATGCGCTGGCCGACCTTGTAGGCCGGCGCCTGCCCGGGCCAGCCGAGGTAGCGGTTGACCTCGAAACGCACGAACTCCTCGCTCATGTTGACGTTCTTCAGCATGAACGCCAGGGCGTAGTCGTGGTCCCACGTGCCGGTCCCGTCGAGGCGCGGCTTGCCGAGGTGCACGCCGATGTCGAGCACCACGCGCGCCGCGCGCATGCGCTGACCGTCGAGCATGCCGAGGCGATCGGCCGGGTCGTCGAGGTAGCCCAGCTGCTCCATCAGACGCTCGGCGTACAGCGCCCAGCCCTCGGCGTGACCGCTCGTGCCGGCCAGCAGTCGCCGCCACGAGTTGAGCTCGGCGCGGTTGTAGACGGCCTGCGCGATCTGCAGGTGGTGCCCCGGAATGCCCTCGTGGTAGACCGTGGTCAGCTCGCGCCAGGTGTCGAAGGTGTCGACGCCCTCGGGCACCGACCACCACATGCGCCCCGGGCGCGAGAAGTCGTCGGTCGGACCGGTGTAGTAGATGCCGCCCTCGTTGGTGGGGGCGATCATGCATTCGAGCGTGCGGATGGGCTCCGCGATGTCGAAGTGGGTGCGACCGAGCTCGGCGACGGCGTGGTCGCTCGTGCGCTGCATCCATTCCTGCAGGGCCTTCGTGCCGTGCAGCTTGCGCGACTCGTCCTTCTCGAGGAAGGCCACGGCCTCTTCGACGCTCGCACCGGGGAGGATCTCGTTCGCGATGGCCTCTTGCTCGGCGACCATGCGGGCGAGCTCTTCGACGCCCCAGTCGTAGGTCTCGTCGAGGTCGATCTCGGCGCCGAGGAACTGTCGGGAGTGCAGCGCGTACATCTCGCGGCCCACACCGTCGACGTCCCCTGCGACCGGGGCGAGCTCCGACGACAGGAATGAGGCCAACGCGTCGTACGCCACGCGCGCGGCTCCCGCGTTCTGGTCGAGATCGCGGGCGAGCGAGGCGGGGAGCTGTCCCTCGGCCGGAGCGGCGTTGCCGACGAACTCGGCGAAGAAGCCCGTGTCGGCGGTGTAGCGGCCGATCTGCGTCACCACCTCGGTCACCTGCCGGCGCGCGGGGACGACGCCCTCGGCGATGCCCCGACGCAGGGTCTCGACGTAGCCGTCGATCGCGGCGGGCAGGGCGCGCAGGCGCTGCGAGATCGTCGCCCAGTCGTCGGTGGTGGCGGTGGGCATGAGGTCGAAGGTCGCTCGGATGTCCTGCGCGGGCGAGGCGATGACGTTCAGGTCGCGCAGGTGCGTGCGCGCCGCGTGCTGCTCGATCATCAGATCGAGTTCGCGCACGAGGTCCATCTGCGTGACGGTGTCGATCGCGTCGACGGGCTGGGCCGCCTCGAGGGCGGCCTTCGCCGTACGCGCCTCGGCCACGAGGGCATCGGTGCCCTCGGGGCTGTAGTCGCCGAAGCGGCCGTTGTGCTCGTCGCGTCCGATGTACGTCGCCAGGGTGGGTACGCGCTCGGCCAGGGTGTCGACCCACGCGTCGGCGATCGTGTCGATCGGCGTGGGGGTGCGTTGTGCGTCAGTCATCTTTCGAGCCTAGGCAAGCCGGGGCGCAGATGCACCTCGGCCCCGGATCGCGCCGGATGCCGATACGGCAGATGACGCGGGGTCGAGGGCGCTCGGGTGCGCCAATCCGCCGGAGCAAGCGGACCGCGGCGCCGGTGCGGCAGCGCAGTCCGTGCGCCCCCGGCCCCGGCGCGGAAGCGCAGCGCCTGCCCCCGCGTCAGTGCCCGGCTTCGTCCCAGTCCGCGCCGCGGCCGATCTGCACGTCGAGCGGCACGGTGAGCTGGGCGGCGTCGGCCATGCGCGCACGCACGATCTGCTCCACGGCATCCCACTCCCCCGTCGCCACCTCGACGACGAGCTCGTCGTGGATCTGCAGCAGCACACGCGAGCGCAGACCCGCGGATGCCAGCTCGTCGCTGATGCGGAACAGCGCAACCTTCATGATGTCGGCGGCGCTGCCCTGGATGGGGGCGTTGAGGGCTGCACGCTCGGCGTTCTCGCGCAGCACGCGGTTCATGCTGGTGAGGTCGGGGAACGGGCGGCGGCGGCCGAAGATCGTCTCGGTGTAGCCGTCTTGGCGGGCCTGCTCCACCGACCCCCGCAGGTAGTCGCGGACGGCGCCGAAGCGGGCGAAGTACTCGAGCATGAGCTTCTTCGCCTCGGACTGCTCGATGCGCAGCTGCTTCGACAGCCCGAACGCCGACAGGCCGTACACGAGGCCGTACGACATGGCCTTGACCTTGGTGCGCATGGCCGGGGTGACCTCGGCGGGGTCGACGCCGAAGACGCGCGCGCCGACGAAGCGGTGCAGGTCTTCGCCCGAGTTGAACGCCTCGATCAGCCCGGGGTCGCCCGACAGGTGCGCCATGATGCGCATCTCGATCTGCGAGTAGTCGGCGGTGAGCAGGGTCTCGTACCCCTCGCCGACCTCGAAGGCCGCACGGATGCGGCGACTCTCTTCGGTGCGGATCGGGATGTTCTGCAGGTTGGGGTCGGTGCTCGACAGGCGCCCCGTCTGGCTGCCGGTCTGCACGTAGGTCGTGTGGATGCGCCCGTCGGCGCCGGTGGCCGCGTCGAGTGCGTCGATGATCTGCTTGAGCTTGGTCGCCTCGCGGTGCTTGAGCAGCAGGTCGAGGAACGGGTGCGGCGCGCTCTCTTGCAGGTCGGCGAGGGCGGCGGCGTCGGTCGTGTAGCCGCTCTTCGTCTTGCGCGTCTTCGGCAGCTGCAGCTCGTCGAACAGCACCTCTTGCAGCTGCTTGGGGGAACCGAGGTTCACCTCGTGGCCGATCGCCGCGTAGGCGTCACGGGCGAGCGCGTCGGCTCGCGCGCCGAGCTCGGCCGAGAAGCTCGACAGCTTCTCGTGCGAGACGGCGACACCGGCGAGCTCCATGTCGGCCAGAGCGGTGAGCGAGGGCAGCTCGATGTCGTCGAGCACCTCGGCGACGCGCGCGGGCATGTCGGCGCGCTGCGCCTCGGCCACGCGGCGGATGAACCACGCGAGCTGGCCGGGCGTGGCGCCCTCGGTCTCGGGGACGAGCTGCGTGGGGTCGGCCTCGGGGAGCTTCTCGTCGAGGAAGCGCTCGACGAGGTCGCCCAGCGTCTTGTCGGGGAAGCTGGGGCGCACGAGCCAGCCGGCCAGGATGACGTCGGAGGCGATGCCGCGCAGGGTCACGTCTTCGCGGGCGAGCGCCTTGATCTGGGGCTTGGCATCGGCCAGGACCTTGGGCGCATCGGAGGCCAACCACTCGGCGAGGGAGTCGCGGACCGCGGGGGTCCACGCGGCCTCGACCGCGGCGTCGGCGGTCGCCAGACCGAGGTGCGCCGGTCGGCCGCCCTCGAGGGTGAGGGACAGTCCCACGGGTCCCGTGACGCCCGTCGCCCACTCGACGAGAGCCGTGGCGTCGAGGGTGGCGGGAGTCGGCGCGGTCGCCGTGGGCCGAGCCTCGTCGACGGCATCGCCCGGGTCGCCGCCGAGGGCGTCGAACACGCGCGGCAGAAGCGTGCGGAATTCGAGACGCGCGAAGATGTCGCGCACGGCCTGCGCGTCGAGCGGCTGCATCGCGAGGTCGCCGGGGGCCTTGTCGAGCTCGACGTCGCGCAGCAGACGGTTGAGGGTGCGGTTGCGCCGCACGCCGTCGATGTGCTCGCGCAGGTTGCCGCCGACGACGCCGGTGATCTTGTCGGCGTTGTCGAGCAGGGCGTCGAGCGAGCCCCACTGGGTCAGCCACTTCACGGCCGTCTTCTCGCCGACCTTGGGCACACCCGGCAGGTTGTCGCTGGTCTCGCCGACCAGGGCGGCGATCTCGGGGTACTGCGCCGGCGGCAGGCCGTACTTCTCGATGACGGCGGCGGTGTCGTAGCGCTTCAGCTGCGACACGCCCTGCACGTTCGGGTACAGCAGCGTGACGTCGTCGGTGACGAGCTGGATGGTGTCGCGGTCGCCCGAGCACACGAGCACGGTGAAACCCTCGGCCTCACCCTGCGTGGCGAGGGTGGCGAGGATGTCGTCGGCCTCGAAGTCCTCTTTCGCGAGCACGGGGACGCCCATCGCCCGCAGGCAGTCCTGCAGCAGCGGGATCTGGCCCTTGAACTCGGCGGGAGACTCGCTGCGGTTCGCCTTGTACTCGGCGTACTCGCGCGTGCGGAACGACTGCCGCGAGGTGTCGAACGCCACAGCCAGGTGCGTCGGCTTCTCGGCCTTCACGAGGTTGACGAACATCGACAGGAAGCCGTAGATGCCGTTGGTGTGCTGTCCGTCCTTCGTGGAGAAGTTGTCGACGGGCAGCGCGTAGAACGCGCGGTAGGCCAACGAGTGGCCGTCGACGACGAGGAGAGTAGGCTTTTCGGCATCCGTCACTCCTCCAGCGTAACGAGTGCCACGGACACTCCCCCGGTCCCGGCCCGACGAAGGCGATGATGACGTCCACACCCTCCGACTCCGTGTCCGGCCTCGACTGGGCGAAGCTGCGCGGAATGGGCGCCCTCGCCGAGAAGATGGGCCTCGAGTGGGTCGAGTTCACCGTCGACCGGTGCGTGGCCACCATGCCCGTCGAGGGCAACACCCAGCCGGTCGGCCTGCTGCACGGGGGCGCCTACGTCGTGCTCGGCGAGTCGCTGGGATCGATGGCCGCCAACCTGCACGCGGGTCCGGGGCGTCTGGCCGTCGGCATCGACATCAACGCCACGCACACGCGCTCCGCCACCTCGGGCCATGTCACCGGCGTCTGCACACCGATCCACCTGGGCCGTTCGCTGACGGTGCACGAGATCGCGATCTCCGACGAGCAGGGCCGCCGTTGCTCGACGGTGCGCATCACGAACATGATCAAGGACGCCCCCGCGCGCTGATCGTGGTCGCGCGCGCGGCCCTTGCCGTCGCGCTGACAGGCTCTGCTCCTGCGCCGACCCCCTCCCCCGGGAACGAAAAATGGATGCCACCGAAGTGGCATCCATTTCGCGAGAGGTCTCGTCAGCCCTTCTTGGGGGCCAGCTGCTCGATGATCGCCTTCGCGACGTCCTGCATGGTCAGGCGGCGGTCCATCGACGCCTTCTGGATCCAGCGGAAGGCCTCGGGCTCGCTGAGGCCCATCTTCTCGTTGAGCAGGCCCTTGGCCCGGTCGACGAGCTTGCGGGTCTCGAAGCGCTCGACCATGTCGGCGACCTCGGCTTCGAGCGTGATGATCTGCTCGTAACGGGCGAGGGCGATCTCGATCGCGGGAAGCAGGTCGTTCGGCGTGAAGGGCTTCACCACGTACGCCAGGGCGCCGGCCTCGCTGGCACGCTCGACGAGCTCCTTCTGGCTGAAGGCGGTGAGCAGCACCACGGGGGCGATGTGGTTCTTGCTGAGCTTCTCGGCGGCGCTGATGCCGTCGAGCTGCGGCATCTTGACATCCATGATCACGAGATCGGGACGCAGCTCGGTGGCGAGCTGCACGGCGGTCTCGCCGTCGCCCGCTTCGCCCACGACGTCATAGCCGTTGTCGCGCAGGATCTCGACGATGTCGAGGCGGATGAGCGACTCGTCTTCGGCCACGACGACGCGTCGAGGTGCGTTCGGAGCGCTGGCCGGAGCGGCTTCTTGATCAGTCACGGAACCATCCTAAGTCTGGGAGGGGACAATCCCCCGGATCACAGCCCCCGATCGCACGGGATGCTGTCGCGGGTACCGGTGGTGGGACTCGAACCCACACGTCTTTCGACAGAGCATTTTGAGTGCCCCGCGTCTGCCATTCCGCCACACCGGCAGGTGTTGCGTTCCCAATCTACCGGGCGGGAACGAAGGCGACGCGCGCCGGAACGAACCGGCGCGCGTCGTCGGGACTCAGACGTCCTGGTAACCGGGAGCCGCACCGTGCACGGCGTCGCCGACGCGGTGCACGCGCAGGTCGTTGGTCGAGCCCGCGATTCCGGGAGGGGAACCCGAGATGACCACGACCTTGTCGCCGACCTTGGCCAGGTCGTTCGACAGCAGGTAGTCGTCGACCTGCAGGAACATCTTGTCGGTGTGCGACACGTGCTCAACCAGGGTGGAGCGCACGCCCCACGTCAGCGCCAGGCGGCGGCGGATGCCGGGCTCGGGCGTGAACGCGATCATGGGGATGGTCGCACGCAGGCGCGACATGCGACGTGCCGAGTCGCCGGACTCGGTGAAGACGCAGAGGTACTTGGCCTCGACGAAGTCGGCGACCTCGACGGCGGCGAGGGTGATCGCGCCGCCCTGGGTGCGCGGCTTGTTGGTCAGCGGCGCGATGCGATCGAGACCGTGCTCCTCGGTGGACTCCACGATGCGCGCCATGGTCTCGACGACCACGACCGGGTAGTCGCCGACGCTGGTCTCGCCCGAGAGCATGACAGCGTCCGCACCGTCGAGGACGGCGTTGGCGACGTCGCTGGTCTCGGCGCGGGTGGGCACCGGGCTGGTGATCATCGATTCGAGCATCTGCGTCGCGACGATGACGGGCTTCGCCATGCGGCGGGCCAGCTCGACGGCACGCTTCTGCACGATCGGCACGGCCTCGAGCGGCAACTCGACGCCCAGGTCGCCACGGGCGACCATGATGCCGTCGAACGCGTCGATGATCTCTTCGAGATTGTCGACCGCCTGCGGTTTCTCGATCTTGGCGATGACGGGGACGTAGCGTCCCTCTTCGGCCATGATCTCGTGCACGCGGGTGATGTCGCTGGCGTCGCGGACGAACGACAGCGCGATCAGATCGGCGCCGGCGTTGAGGCCCCAGCGCAGATCGGCTTCGTCCTTCTCGCTCAGCGCGGGCACGTTGACGGCCACGCCGGGCAGGTTGATGCCCTTGTTGTTCGAGACCGGACCGCCGACGATGACCTTGGTGGTCACGACGGTGCCGTCGGTCTCGACGACCTCGACGCGGACCTTGCCGTCGTCGATCAGCAGGAAGTCGCCGGGGCGGACGTCCTGCGGAAGGCCCTTGAACGTGGTGCCGACGATCTCTTTGGTGCCGAGGATGTCTTCGATGGTGATCTTGAAGATGTCACCGGGCAGCAGGTCGTGGGGGCCGTTCTCGAACTTGCCGAGGCGGATCTTCGGACCCTGGAGGTCGACGAGGGCGGCGACCGGGCGACCGGCGTCTTCTGCCGCCTTGCGCACGTTGGCGAAGTTGGCATCGTGCACGGAGTAATCTCCGTGGCTCAGGTTGAGGCGGGCGACATCCACACCGGCGTCGATGATGGCGCGAACCATCTCATACGACGACGTGGCGGGCCCGAGTGTTGCGACGATCTTGGCGCGTCTCATCCGGTTTCAAGCTCCGTGAAATTTTCGGGAAGTGGCCGATCGGCCCTTGCCAGCTTAGGTGGGCAGAAGGCCGATGGCGACATCGGTCGGGCGCACCGGTGCGGGCAGCACCGTCTCGCCCATGAGGAACGTGTCGACCTCGGCGGCGGCCGCACGGCCCTCGGCGATGGCCCACACGATGAGGGACTGGCCGCGACCCGCGTCGCCGGCGACGAACACGCCCGGCGTCGAGGTCGCGTACGTGGCATCGCGTTCGACGTTGCCGCGATCGGTGAACCGCGTGCCCAGCTGGTCGCTGAGGTGCGCGCTCTCGGGGCCGGTGAAGCCCATGGCGATCAGCACGAGGTCGGCGGGGATCTCGCGCTCGGTGCCGCTCTTGGGCACACGGCGGCCGTCGAGGTACTCGGTCTCGGCGACCCGCAGGGCCCGGACCTCCCCCGCGGCGTTGCCGAGGAACTCGACGGTCGACGCGAGGAAGGAGCGCTCCCCGCCCTCTTCGTGGGCCGAGGCCATCTCGAAGAGGTTCGGCATCATCGGCCACGGCTGGTTCTCGGGGCGCTCCGACGGCGGCTGCTTGCCGATGGCGAGGTTCGTCACGCTCAGCGCGCCCTGACGGTGCGCGGTGCCGATGCAGTCGGCGCCCGTGTCGCCACCGCCGATGACGACGACGTGCTTGCCCTCGGCCGAGATCTGCTGCGGCACCTGGTCGCCGGCGACGGCCTTGTTGCCCTCGATGAGGTACTCCATGGCGTAGTGCACCCCGTCGAGGTCGCGGCCAGGGATCGCCAGGTCGCGCGGCAGGGTCGAACCGGTGGCCACCACGACGGCGTCGTAGCGCGCCCGCAGGTCGCTCCACGAGATGTCTTTGCCGATCTCGACGCCCGCGCGGAAACGCGTGCCCTCGGCCTGCATCTGCCGCAGTCGCAGCTCGAGGTGGCGCTTCTCCATCTTGAAATCGGGGATGCCGTAGCGCATGAGGCCGCCGATGCGGTCGTCGCGCTCGAACACGGCGACCGTGTGACCCGCACGCGTCAGCTGCTGTGCCGCGGCGAGGCCGGCGGGACCGGAGCCCACGACGGCGACGGTCTTGCCGGTGAGGCGCTCGGGCGGCTCAGGCTCGACCCAGCCGTTCGAGAAGGCCTCGTCGATGATCGAGACCTCGACCTGCTTGATCGTCACGGCGGGCTGGTTGATGCCCAGCACGCACGAGCTCTCGCAGGGCGCCGGGCAGAGCCGACCGGTGAACTCGGGGAAGTTGTTCGTCGCGTGCAGGCGCTCGATGGCGGCACGGCCCTCGCCCCGCCACGTGAGGTCGTTCCACTCGGGGATCAGGTTGCCGAGCGGGCAGCCCTTGTGGCAGAACGGGATGCCGCAGTCCATGCAGCGCCCGGCCTGGCGTTTGATGACGGCCGAATCCCCCGGCTCGTACACCTCTTTCCAGTCCATGATGCGCACCGGCACCGGTCGACGCTTGGGGAGCTCGCGCTCCGTCGTCTTGAGAAAGCCCTTCGGGTCAGCCACCCGTCACCTCCAGAATGCGCTTCCAGACGACGTCGCCGTCGGGGTCGAGCCCCTCGGCGACAGCCTCCTGGCGGGTCTGCAGCACGGCGGCGTAGTCGCGTGGCAGCACCCGGACGAAATTGTCCACCTCGGTCTCGAAGTCGTCGAGCAGACGACGAGCGAGGGTGGAATCGGTCTCTGCGACGTGCTTCTCGAGCAGGTCGCGCAGGATCTCGGCATCCCCGGATCCGAGGGCGCCCAGAACGAGCTCGCCGGATGCCAGGGCCTCGCGGTTCACGAGGTCGCTGTCGAGTCGGTAGACGTAGGCCTGGCCGCCCGACATGCCGGCGCCGAGGTTGCGGCCCGTGGCGCCGAGGATGACCGCGAGCCCACCGGTCATGTACTCGAGCGCGTGGTCGCCCACGCCCTCGACGACCGCCGTCGCGCCGGAGTTGCGCACGAGGAACCGCTCGCCGACGACGCCGTTGAGGAACATCTGCCCCTGCGTGGCGCCGTAGCCGATGACGTTTCCGGCGATGACGTTCTCGGAGGCCGCGAACGACGAGCCGCGCGGCGGCCGCACGACGATCGTCCCGCCCGACAGGCCCTTGCCGACGTAGTCGTTGGAGTCGCCCTCGAGGCGCAGCGTGATGCCGGCGGGCATGAACGCACCGAACGACTGTCCGGCCGAGCCGGTCAGACGCACATCGATCGAGTTCTCGGGCAGACCGTGCTCGCCGCGCGCCTTGGTGACGTGGTGGCCGAGCATGGTCCCGACCGCGCGGGCCGTGTTGCGGATGGGCAGGTCGATCGTGAGCTGACCGCCGTGCGCGATCACGTCCTGCGCGCGCTCGATGAGCTGCACGTCGAAGTGCTCCTCGAGCTCGTGGTTCTGGTTGCGCGCGTGTCGACGCGGTTCGTCGTCGGCGAAGCGGGGTCCCTCGAGGATCGGCGCGAGGTTGAGCCCGCGCGCCTTCCAGTGCTGGATCGCCTCGTTCACGTCGAGCAGGTCGGTGCGCCCGACGATCTCGTCGATCGAGCGGTAGCCGAGGGCGGCGAGGTACTCCCGCACCTCCTGGGCGACGAACTCCATGAAGGTGACGATGTACTCGGCCTTGCCGGTGAAGCGCGAGCGTAGTACGGGGTTCTGCGTCGCGACACCCACGGGGCACGTGTCGAGGTGGCACACGCGCATCATGATGCAGCCCGAGACGACGAGGGGGGCGGTCGCGAAACCGAACTCCTCGGCGCCCAGCAGCGCGCCGATCACGACGTCGCGGCCGGTCTTCATCTGCCCGTCGACCTGCACGACCACGCGGTCGCGCATGCCGTTGAGCATGAGCGTCTGCTGCGTCTCGGCCAGGCCGAGCTCCCAGGGCGTACCCGCGTGCTTGAGCGAGTTCATGGGGCTCGCACCCGTGCCGCCGTCCTGGCCCGAGACCAGGATGACGTCGCTGAGCGCCTTGGCGACGCCGGCGGCGACCGCACCGATGCCCGACTGGCTCACGAGCTTGGTGTGGATGCGGGCCGAGGGGTTGGCGCGCTTGAGGTCGAAGATCAGCTGCTTGAGGTCTTCGATCGAGTAGATGTCGTGGTGCGGCGGGGGCGAGATGAGGCCCACGCCCGCGGTCGCGTGGCGCGTCCGCGCCACCCACGGGTACACCTTGGTCGGAGGCAGCTGACCGCCCTCGCCGGGTTTCGCGCCCTGGGCGAGTTTGATCTGGATGTCCTCGGCCTGGGTGAGGTACAGGCTCGTCACACCGAACCGACCGGATGCCACCTGCTTGATGGCGCTGCGACGCTCGGGGTCGAGCAGGCGGTCGACGTCTTCTCCGCCCTCGCCGGTGTTCGACTTGCCGCCGATCCGGTTCATGGCGACCGCGAGGACCTCGTGCGCCTCTTTCGAGATCGAGCCGTAGCTCATCGCGCCGGTCGAGAAGCGCTTCACGATGGCCGAGACCGGTTCGACCTCGTCGATCGGCACGGGCGGACGCACGTCGGTGCGCAACGCGAACAGGCCGCGGAGCGTCTTGAGCTCGTGCGCCTGGTCGTCGATGAGATGCGTGTACTCGCGGAAGATGTCGTAGCGGCGCTCGCGCGTGGCGTGCTGCAGGCGGAACACCGTGTCGGGGTTGAACAGGTGCGGGGCACCGTCGCGACGCCACTGGTACTCGCCGCCGGTCCACAGACGCTCGTGCGCGCGGGCCGCGGCGTCTTGGGGGTAGGCGTACTCGTGGCGCGAGGCGTTCTCGGCGGCGATGACGTCGAGTCCGACACCACCGAGCTTGGACTCGGTGCCGGTGAAGTACGCATCGACGAAGTCGCGCGACAGGCCCACGGCCTCGAAGACCTGGGCGCCGGCGTACGACGACACCGTCGAGATGCCCATCTTCGACATGATCTTCAGCACACCCTTGCCGAGCGCGTAGATCAGGTTCTTGACGGCCTTCTGCGGCGTGACGCCCGTGATGAAGCCCGCCCGCACGAGGTACTCGACGGTCTCCATCGCCAGGTAGGGGTTCACCGCCGACGCGCCGTACCCGATGAGGGTCGCCACGTGGTGCACCTCGCGCACGTCGCCGGCCTCGACGACCAGCCCGACCTTCATGCGCGTCTCTTTGCGGATGAGGTGGTGGTGCACGGCGGCCAGCATGAGCAGCGACGGGATCGGAGCGAGGTCCTTGTTCGAGTCGCGGTCGCTGAGCACGATGAACTCGGCACCGTCTTCGATCGCCTGGTCGACCTCGCTGCACATCTGCGTCAGACGCTTCTGCAGGCCCTTGTGACCGGCCTCGACGCGGTACAGACCGCGGATCGTCACCGACGACCGTCCGCGCAGGGCGGTGTCGATGTGCTGGATCTTGGCGAGCTCGTCGTTGTCGATCACGGGGAAGTCGAGCGTGACCGTGCGGGTGTGGTCGGGTCCCCAGTCGAGCAGGTTGCGCTCCGGACCGAGACCCAGCGACAGCGAGGTGACGACTTCTTCGCGGATCGAGTCGAGCGGCGGGTTGGTGACCTGCGCGAACTGCTGCGAGAAGTAGTCGAACAGCATGCGCGGACGGTCGCTCAGCACGGCGACGGGCGCGTCGCTGCCCATGGCGCCGAGGGGCTCGGCGCCACCCTGACCCATGGGGGTGAGAAGGATGCGCACCTCTTCTTCGGTGTAGCCGAAGGTGCGCTGGCGGCGGGTGATCGAGGCGATCGGGTGCACGATGTGCTCGCGCTCGGGCAGCTCGCTGAGCTTGACACGGCCCTTGTCGACCCACTCGCCCCACGGCTGCAGGCTCGCGAGCTCGGCCTTGATCTCTTCGTCTTCGACGATGCGGCGCTGGGCCGTGTCGACGAGGAACATGCGACCGGGCTGCAGCCGGCCTCGACGCTTGATGCGCTCGGGCGCGAAATCGAGCACGCCGGTCTCGGAACCGATCACGACGAGGCCGTCGGTGGTCTCGGTCCAGCGACCCGGGCGAAGGCCGTTGCGGTCGAGCGTGGCGCCGACGACCGTGCCGTCGGTGAAGATGAGGGCGGCGGGGCCGTCCCAGGGCTCCATCTGCATGGAGTGGTAGTCGTAGAAGGCGCGCAGGTCGGGGTCGATCGTGGCCTGCTTCTCGTACGCCTCGGGGACCATCATCATGATCGCGTGCGGGAGGCTGCGCCCGGTGAGCGTGAGCAACTCGAGCACCTCGTCGAACGAGGCCGAGTCGCTGGCACCCTCGGTGCAGATCGGCAGCAGCGGACGCACGTCGCCGATGAGCTCGGACTCGAGCTGCGACTGGCGCGCGCGCATCCAGTTGCGGTTGCCCTTGACCGTGTTGATCTCGCCGTTGTGCGCGAGCATGCGCAGCGGCTGCGCGAGCGGCCACGACGGGAACGTGTTGGTGGAGTACCGCGAGTGCACGACGGCGAGCTCCGAGACGAAGCGCTCGTCCGACAGGTCGGGGTAGAACGGCTCGAGCTGCAGGGTCGTGACCATGCCCTTGTAGCCCAGCGTCCGGCTCGACAGCGACACGAAGTACGCGTCGATCTCGTGGCGTGCGCGCTTGCGCAGGCGGTACACGCGCCGGTCGAGCTCGATCCCCGAGAGGGCGGGCTGATCGCCGACGGCCGGGCGCGCGATGAACAGCTGCTCGAAGGCGGGTCGGGCCTCGTAGGCGAGCTTGCCGAGGTTCTCGTGCTCGACGGGCACCTCGCGCCAGCCGAGGACCTCGAGGTTCTCGTGGCGGGCGATCTCTTCGATCCCCGCCTTCATCGCCGTGCGCTCCTCGTGGCCGAGCGGCAGGAAGACCATGCCGGCGGCGTACTCCCCCACCGGCGGCAGGTCGAAGTCGACGACAGCGCGCAGGAAGGCGTCGGGCATCTGGGTGAGGATGCCGGCGCCGTCGCCCGTGCCCGCGTCGGAGCCGATCGCCCCGCGGTGCTCGAGGTTGCGCAGCGCCGTCAGCGCCAGATCGATGATGTCGTGGCCGGCCACGCCGCGGAGAGTGGCGACCATGGCGAGGCCACAGGCGTCTTTCTCGAACGACGGGTCGTACATTCCCTGGCGGACCGGGAACGTTCCTCCGACGGTGTCGGAACGCAGGCTGGAAGCCATATCAACCGTCCTCACGTTGATGCTTCGAATGGGACGACGTCGGCCCGGAGAATTAGTTCGTGGCGGGGCTGCTTGTGGCGCTGGTGCCGACGGTGTCGCTCGTCGCGGGCGGCTCGCTCACGTCGACGAAGTCAGAGGGGTCGCCTGAGTCTACAGCCCCGGGAGCCTTGCTCTCGCGACCGGGGACGTAGGGCGACGGCTCCAGACCGAGGTGACGACGCGACTGCACGGCGAAGATCACGATGCCCAGGACGACGCCGAAGATGGCCGCCCAGACGTTCGTGCGCAGGCCCAGGAAGATCTCGCTGGGGTCGATTCGGATGGATTCCCAGACGATGCGGCCCGCGGAGTACCAGACGAGGTAGATCGCGAACTGCTTGCCCCACTGCAGGGTGAAGCGCTTTCCCGCCCACAGGATGACGGCGGCGCCGAGCAGGTTCCAGATGACTTCGTAGAGGAAGGTCGGCTGGAAAAGCGTGCCGGTTGGCAGTCCGACGGGGATGGCCGGGTTGCCCGCGGCGATTTCGAGGCCCCAGGGAAGGTCGGTGGGCTGACCGAAGAGCTCCTGGTTGAACCAGTTGCCGAAGCGGCCCATGGCCTGGGCGATGATGAGCCCGGGAGCAAGTGCGTCGGCGAAGGTCCAGAACCGGATGCCGGTCCACTTGCAGCCGAGGAACGCGCCGATGGCGCCACCGATCAGTGCGCCGTAGATGGCGATGCCGCCCTCCCAGATGGCCCACACGGAGCCCGGCTCGGTGATGTTCCACGGGTTGGAGCCCGGGCCGAAGTAGAAGCCCGGGTGCGTGACGACGTGGTAGATGCGCGCGACCACGATCGCGAGCGGGACCGCCAGCAGGCAGATGTCGATGACGACCCACTTCTCGGCGCCACGACGCGTCAGGCGCGCGTTCGTGAGGAAGATCGCGACGATGATTCCCGCGACGATGCACAGGGCATAGAAACGGATGGGAATTGGACCGATATTGAACGACGAGATGGTCGGGCTCGGGATGCTGGCGAGCACGCCGGAGGCGGCGCTCGAGAGGGCGAACGTCATGCTGACGAGTCTAAGCGCGCTGCACGGCACCCGCGGACAGCTCGCGAGCAAGGGTGGACAACCCTTCGACGCCGCCGTCGCGGAGCGCCTTGACCAGGGCCGTGCCCACGATCGCGCCATCGGCGTACTCGACCACGCCCGCCACCTGGGCGGCGTTGGAGATGCCGATGCCGACGCACGCGTGCGTGGCGCCGAACGCGCGGAGCCGCGCGACCAGGTCACGGGCCGCGGCGTCGAGCTGGGTGCGCTCGCCCGTGATCCCCATGGTCGAGACGGTGTAGACGAAGCCCGTGGAGGCCTCGACGATCATTCTCAGGCGGTCGTCGGACGACGTCGGGGCGGCGAGGAACACCCGGTCGAGGCCGGTGCGCTCGCTCGCGGCGATCCACTCGGCCGCGGCATCCGGGGTGATGTCGGGGGTGATGAGCCCCGCTCCCCCGGCGGCGACGAGGTCGTCGGCGTAGCGGTCGACGCCGTACTGCTCGACGAGGTTCCAGTACGTCATGACGAGCACCGGCACGTCGGTGCGGGCGGTGACCTCGCGGATGATCGTGAACAGGTCGCGCATGCGGAACCCGTTCGCCAGCGCCGTCTGGGTGGCCTCCTGGATGACGAGGCCGTCCATGACGGGGTCGCTGTAGGGCGGGCCGAGCTCGATGACGTCGGCGCCGGCTTCGGCCAGCGCCACAGCGGCCTCGATGCTCGTGGCGACGTCGGGGAAGCCCGCGGGCAGGTAGCCGACGAAGGCGCCCCGGCCCTCGGCGTGGGCGGCCTCGATGGCCGCGGCGACGCGAGAGGTCACAGCTCCACTCCCGCACCGCTCGCGGCATCCGGAGCCGGCGTCACCTCGACGGGCGAACCCGGGGCCGCGGCCACCGTCTCTGCGGCGTGCGTCTGCGCGCCACCCTCGGGGCCCTCGGTCGCGTGCTCGGCGTCGTACAGGTCGAAGTAGCGCGCGGCGGTGTCCATGTCTTTGTCGCCGCGCCCCGAGAGGTTGATCGCGATGATGGCGTCGGGGCCCAGCTCGCGCCCCACGCGCAGCGCCCCGGCGAGGGCGTGCGCCGACTCGATGGCGGGGATGATGCCCTCGGTGCGCGACAGCAGACGCAGGGCCTGCATGGCCTCGTCGTCGGTGGCGGGGATGTACTGCGCCCGACCGATGTCGGCGAGCCACGCGTGCTCGGGGCCGACGCCCGGGTAGTCGAGACCCGCCGAGATCGAGTGCGACTCGGTGGTCTGCCCGTCTTCGTCCTGCAGCACGTAGGTGCGCGCGCCGTGCAGCACGCCGGGGCGGCCCCGGCCGATGGATGCCGCGTGCTTGGGCGTGTCGACGCCGTCACCGGCGGCTTCGACGCCGTAGAGCGCGACGCCCTCGTCGTCGAGGAACGCGTCGAACATGCCGATCGCGTTGGAACCGCCGCCGACGCAGGCGAAGACGGCGTCGGGGAGGCGGCCGAGGCGCTCGAGGAACTCCGCTCGCGTCTCTTCACCGATGATCTTCTGGAAGTCGCGCACCATTGCGGGGAACGGGTGCGGGCCCGCGGCGGTGCCGAAGATGTAGTTGGTCGTCTCGACCGAGGCCACCCAGTCGCGGTACGCCTCGTTGATGGCGTCCTTCAGCGTGCGCGAGCCGGTCGTGACGGGCACGACCTCGGCGCCGAGCAGTCGCATGCGGGCGACGTTCAGGGCCTGACGCTCGGTGTCGACCTCGCCCATGTACACGACGCACTCGAGGCCGAACAGGGCCGCGGCGGTCGCGGTGGCGACGCCGTGCTGGCCGGCGCCGGTCTCGGCGATCACGCGCGTCTTACCCAGGCGCTTGGTGAGCAGAGCCTGGCCGAGCACGTTGTTGATCTTGTGCGAGCCGGTGTGGTTGAGGTCTTCGCGCTTGAGGAAGATCCGCGCGCCGCCGGCGTGCTCGGCGAAGCGCGGCACCTCGGTGAGGACCGAGGGGCGGCCCGCGTAATCGTGCAGCAGCGCGGTCAGCTCGGTGTGGAAGGCCGGGTCGGCCATCGCCGACTCGTAGACCGCGGTGAGCTCGTCGATCGCGGCGATGAGCGATTCGGGCATGTAGCGGCCGCCGAAGTCGCCGAAGAACGGCCCCTTCTGATCGCGCAGCTTCTGATCGCGCACGGTGGTCATGAGGTCTCCTGGAGGAACGCGCGGAGCGTGGCGACGGGGTCGCCGGTGACGAGGGCCTCGCCCACGAGCACGACGTCCGCACCCGCGGCGCGGTAGTGAGCCACATCGGCGGGGGTGAGCACGGCCGATTCGGCGATCTTGGTCGCGTCGGCCGCGAAGCGATCGGCGAGCGAGCCGAACAGGTCGCGGTCGAGCTCGAAGGTCGAGAGGTTGCGGGCGTTGACGCCGATGAGCCTGGCTCCGATGTCGGCGGCGCGCTCCAGCTCGTCGGCCGAGTGCGTCTCGACGAGGGCGGTCATCCCGAGCTCGTTCGTGAGCGTGTACAGCTCGCCCAGGGTCTTCTGGTCGAGCGCGGCGACGATCAGCAGCACCAGGTCGGCGCCTGATGCGCGGGCCTCGAGCACCTGGTACGGCGTGGCGATGAAGTCTTTGCGCAGGACCGGCACGTCGACCGCCGCGCGGACGGCTTCGAGGTCGGCGAGGCTTCCCTTGAACTTGCGGCCCTCGGTGAGCACGGAGATCGCCGAGGCGCCACCCTGCTCGTACAGTCGGGCCTGGAGCGCGGGGTCGGGGATGTCGGCGAGATCGCCGCGCGAGGGACTCGCGCGCTTGACCTCGGCGATGATCTTCACCCGGTCGGCGGGGGCCAGCAGCGCCAGTGCGTCACGCGCCGGTGACTGCGCGAGCGCGTCGTGCTCGACCGACGACAGAGAGCGCGTGCTTTCGCGCTTCTGCGCGTCTTCGACTGCCCCGGCCGTGAGATCGGCCAGCACGGTCAGTGCGCCTTCGGGTTGGACTTCGCGCCGTTCGCGCCGTAGCCGGCCTTGGACATGGCCCAGCCCACGATGGCGCCGACGACGAGCAGACCCACCGAGGCCCACACGAGCACGGGCAAGTCGAGCCAGAAGAACAGCGTGCCGAACGCGAAGGCGGCGAGCATGATGATCACGGCCGTCCAGGCGGCGGGCGAGTGTCCGTGGCCGGGATCGCCGATGGGGTTGCTCATGGGGCTCCTTACAGTCGCGCGCGGGCGCGGGGGAAAGCGTGGACCAAGTCTATCGAAGCGCGAGCGTCTCTCCGGTCCCGACGTCTCGATGTCGCGAGGTCGGTCTCGACCCGGCCGCCGCGCGACGGATCAGGCCGTGGGGTCGTCGCCGCGCGACAGATCGTCCCACGAGTCGATCGCGTCGTGGGGGCGGCCGCTGTCGGCGCCCGCCTCGGTGGCGGTGCGGTACTTACGGCTCGCGCCCGACGTCCAGCCGCGCGCGGTGACGAGGGTGAACACGGCGGCCGCGGCCAGCACGACCTGTGCGAGCAGCGTCACCGCGGGCCACGGGGTGAGCGACAGGTTCGACACGAGCGCGGCCACGGCATCCGTTCCCGAGATGCCGGTGGCGTCGGTGACCGTGGCGGCGGTGGCCGAGACGGGCGTGGCCGCGAGCATCTGAACGGTGCCGAACCCGACGAGCGCGGCGATCGCGAGACCCAGGGCACCGAAGACGTAGCGCAGGACGGGGCCGACGATCGAGAGAGCCGCTCCCAGCGCGAGGGCGGCGAGGCTCAGCGGGGTGAGCACCGGGAGCGCCTCGGCGCCGGGCACCGCGAGCGCCTGCTGCGCGCCGTCGTCGAGGGTGACATCGATCCACGTCTGCGTCGAGGAGATGACGCCGATGGCTCCCGCCAGCAGCATCGCGAGCACCGACATCGATCGGGCGCGACGCATCACCGTTCCCCCACGACCGGCTGCAGGTCGTCGGCGTCGAAGCAGGTGTGGTCGCCCGTGTGGCACGCGGCGCCGATCTGGTCGACCTCGATGAGCAGGGTGTCGCCGTCGCAGTCGAGGCGCGCCCCCTTCACGAGCTGGATGTGGCCCGACGTGTCGCCCTTGCGCCAATACTCCTGACGCGAGCGAGACCAGAAGGTCACCCGGCCGGTGGTCAGCGTACGGCTGAGGGCCTCGGCATCCATCCACCCGACCATCAGCACCTCGCGCGAGTCGAACTGCTGGATGACGGCGGCGACGAGACCGTCGGCGTCGTACTTCACGCGGTCGACGCTCACCGGCGCACCTCGATCCCCTCGGACGCCATCGCGTCTTTGACCTGACCCACGGTCAGCTGACCGGAGTGGAAGACGGATGCCGCGAGCACGGCGTCTGCACCGGCCTGCACCGCCGGGGCGAAGTGCTCCAGTGCTCCCGCGCCACCCGAGGCGATGACGGGCACGGCCGCCACCTGACGCATCAGACGGACGAGTTCGAGGTCGAAGCCCTGCTTCGTGCCGTCGGCGTCGATCGAGTTGACCAACAGCTCGCCGGCTCCGCGTTCGACGGCCTCGCGTGCCCACTTGAGGGCGTCGAGGGTGGTCTCGGTGCGGCCTCCGTGGGTGGTCACCACGAAACCCGAGGGGGTGGATGCCGCCCGCTTGACGTCGAGCGAGAGCACGATCACCTGAGCGCCGAAGCGATCGGCGATCTCGTCGATGAGGGCGGGGCGCGCGATCGCGGCGGAGTTCACACCGATCTTGTCGGCGCCGACCGACAGCAGCCGGGCGACATCGTCGGCCGAGCGCACTCCCCCGCCGACGGTGAGGGGGATGAAAACCTGCTCGGCGGTGCGGCGGACGACGTCGTAGGTCGTCGAGCGCTCGTCGACGGTGGCGGTCACGTCGAGGAACGTGACCTCGTCGGCGCCCTGGTCGAAGTAGAGCTTCGCGAGCTCGACCGGGTCGCCCATGTCGCGCAGGTCGAGGAAGTTGACGCCCTTCACGACGCGGCCGCCCGCGACGTCGAGGCACGGGATGACGCGACGCGCGAGGGTCATCAGAGCCTCGCGGCGAGGATCTCGGTGACGAGGATCGCGCGGGCGCCGATCGCGTACAGCGCGTCCATGACCTGGTTCACGTCGCGGCGCGGGCTCATCACCCGCACGGCCACCCACTCGGGGTCGCGCAACGGCGAGATCGTCGGCGACTCCAGGCCCGGGGCCACGGCGACGGCCTGCTCGACGAGCGCCGCCGGCAGGTCGTAGTCGATCAGCACGTACTTGCGGGCCGCGAGCACGCCGCGCAGGCGCCGCAGCAGCGTCTCGGTGCCAGGGGCCTCTTCGGGACCGGCGATCAGCACGGCGTCGGACTGCAGCAGCACGGGCCCGAAGATCTCGAGCCCCGCCTGACGGAGTGTCGTGCCGGTGGAGACGACGTCGGCCACGGCATCCGCCACTCCGAGCTGCACGGCGGACTCGACCGCGCCGTCGAGCGGAACGATGTCGACGGCGATGCCGCGCTCGTCGAGGAACGCATCGACGAGGCCCGGGTAGGCGGTGGCGACGCGGAGCCCCTCGAGGTCGGCGATCTCGGTGAAACGTCCGGGGCGACCGGCGAAACGGAACGTGGAACCGGCGAAGCCGAGCGACTCGACCTCGCGGGCGCCGGGCATGCGCGCATCCAGCAGCAGGTCGCGGCCGGTGATGCCGACGTCGAGCGCACCGGAGCCGACGTAGGTCGCGATGTCACGGGGGCGGAGGTAGAAGAACTCGACCTCGTTGACGGGGTCGACGGTGTAGAGGTCTTTGGAATCGCGTCGTCCGGTGTACCCGGCCTCCGAGAGCATCTCGGCGGCGGTTTCGGCGAGCGACCCCTTGTTCGGCACGGCGATTCGCAGCATGACGGGGGCTTTCGTGTGGGGCGAGCTGTGGGAGGAGGAGCGGGGCTCAGAGATGTCGGTAGACGTCTTCGAGCGACAAGCCCTTGGCCAGCATGAGCGTCTGGAGGTGGTAGAGGAGCTGCGAGATCTCTTCGGCGGCGGCGGCGTCGGACTCGTACTCGGCGGCCATCCATACCTCGGCGGCCTCTTCGACGATCTTCTTGCCGATGGCGTGCACGCCCGCGTCGAGCTGAGCGACGGTGCCGGACCCCTCGGGTCGCTCGACGGCCTTGGCGCTGAGTTCCGCGAACAGGTCGTCGAAGGTCTTCACGGTTCCAGGGTATCGGGTCGGCGGGGGTGGGGATGCCCGCGGGGGTGCGGTCGGCGGTCGGGGGCGGCGCGGTCGGGTGGGTGGCGCGCGGCGGCGGCAGGTGCGGTGGGGTGGGCGGCGGGCGGCGGCGGTGCCGGCTGCGGGTGCGGCGGGGTGGGTGGCGCCCGCGGCGGGCGGGGCGACGCGCCGCGGAAAGGCCGTCAGCGCTCACGCGGCCCCGGTGACGGCATCCGGGTGCCCCCATCACCTCGCATAAACGCTGATCCTGCGCGCAAACGGTACGGCAGCGCGTTTATGCGCAGGAAGAGCGTTTATGCGTGAGGGCGACACGCGATAGGCCGAGACGCGGCGCCGGGCGTGGCGCGGGCGCGGCTCAGTGGTGGTGGCGGGCGGCGGAGGCGCGGAGGGACTGGATCGCGCGGTCGGGGTCGTCGGCGCCGAAGACGGCGGATCCGGCGACGAAGGTGTCGGCCCCGGCCTCGGCGGCCTGGGCGATCGTCGATTCGCCGATGCCGCCGTCGACCTGCAGCCAGACGGCCGAGCCGCGGCGCTTCGCCTCGTCGGCGAGCGAGCGGAGCTTGGGCATCGTCTCGGGCATGAACGACTGCCCCCCGAAACCCGGTTCGACGGTCATCACGAGGATCTGGTCGAACTCGTTCAGCACGTCGAACAGGTTCTCGACGGGGGTGCCGGGCTTCACCGCCACTCCGGCGCGCGCGCCCATCGCGCGCAACTGCCGGGCCAGAGCCACGGGTGACGCCGCGGCCTCGAGGTGGAAGGTGACCGACGCTGCACCCAGCTCGGCGTAGGCGGGAGCCCAGCGGTCGGGGTCGTCGATCATGAGGTGCACGTCGAGGGGCACCGGGCTCGTCTGCTGGATGCGGCCCACCATCTGCGGCCCGAACGTGAGGTTCGGCACGAAGTGGTTGTCCATCACGTCGACGTGCACGAAGTCGGCGCCCGCGATGCGTGCGAGCTCGGCCTCCATGTTCACGAAGTCGGCGGCGAGGATGCTCGGGTTGATGCGCGGGGCGTCGGTAGGCACTCGACCATTATGGGCGCGTCGGTCGGCGGACCCCGGTGCAGGGATGCGTGAGGTGCCACGATTTGTCGCCGCAGGCGGCGTGGGAGCGACGAATCGTGGCGACTCACGCGGTGGTGAGCGTCTCAGCGCTTGCGCAGGAGGGCGATCGACATGGCATCCGTGCCGTGGCGGTGGGGCCACAGCTGGGCGCGGAGCGAACCGTCGGCCTGGTCGGGCAGATCGATGGGCTCATCGACGATGTCGCGCACGACGGCGCGGGCATCGAGCTCCTCCACCGCATCGCCCAGGGCGCGCTTGACCTCGGCCACGACGCCCGCGGTCTCGGCGAGGTGCGGCGAGCACGTGACGTAGGCGACGACTCCCCCGGGCTTCAGCGCCTCGAAGGCCGCGAGCACGAGGTCCTGCTGCAGAGCGGTGAGGTCGGGAACGTCGCTCGGAGTCTTGCGCCACCGCGCCTCGGGTCGGCGTCGCAACGCCCCGATCCCCGTGCACGGGGCATCGACCAGGATGCGGTCGTACTCCCCCGGCGTGCGGGTCGCGCGTTCGCGACCGTCTTCTTCGCTCACCTCGATGTCGAGGGGGACGGATGCCACGGCCTGGCGCACGAGCCCCGCGCGCGCCGGGGCGATCTCGTTGGCGTCGAGGTGCGCACCGTGGGCGAGGGCCTCGGCACCGAGCAGGGCGGTCTTGCCGCCGGGACCCGCACACAGGTCGAGCCAGCGCTCTCCCTCGCGCACGGGGAACGCGCGGCTGAGGGCGAGGGCCGCGAGCTGGGATCCCTCGTCTTGCACACGGATGCGGCCACCGGAAGAACGGATGAGCGCCTCGGGGTCTCCGCCGCGCGTGAGGAACGCCGTGGGGGCGTACGGCGTGTGGGTGGCGTCGTCGGGAACCTCGGCGAGGCCGGGGAGGGCGACCATCGCGACCCGCGGGGCGACGTTGTCGGCCGCGAGCAGTGCGTCGAGCTCGTCGGCTCGGCCCTCGGCGGTCAGGGCGCGGCGGAGCGCCCGCACGATCCACACCGGGTGTGAGGTCGTCAGCCCGAGGCGCTCGTCGTCGCTGCGGGCGCCGGCGGCGATGCGGTCCATCCATTGACCGGGGGTGTCGCGCGAGACTCGACGCAGCACCGCGTTCGCGAAGCCCGCGGCGCCCTTGCCACCGCCGTGGCGACGCGCCAGCTCGACGGACTCGTTGACCGCGGCGTGCGAGGCCACGCGGGTCGACAGCAACTGGTGCACGCCGAGCCGCAGGGCGTCGAGCACCGCCGGGTCGATGCGGTCGATCGTCCGGTCGGCAGCGGCGGCGATGATCGCGTCGTACGTGCCACGACGGCGCAGGGTGCCGTACGTGAGCTCGGTGGCCAGACCGGCGTCTTTCGCGTCGAGTTTCGCCCGCACGATCGCGTGCGGGAGCAGCAGGTTGGCGTAGGCCTCGTCACCCGAGACCGCACGCAGGACGTCGTACGCGACCGAGCGCGCTCCCTGCACGATCATGCGCCCAGCACCGGATCGCTCGTGCGCAGACCACGGAACCAGTCCCCCGCGTCCATGGCGCCCTTACCGGCGGGTTGCACGCTCTCGAGGCGCAGGGGCGTCGTGCCGGTGCCGACGATGACGTCTCTTCCGGATGCCGCGACCCTCCCGGGCGGCAGCGGCGGCGCGTCGGAGGGGGTCGCCCGCAGCACCTTGAACCGGGCGCCGTCGAGCGTGGTGTGGGCGCCGGGCTCGGGCGTGACCCCGGCGATCTGGTGCAGGAGGGCCTCGGCGTCGCGGGTGAGATCGAGCGCACCGTCGGCGAGCACGAGTTTGGGCGCGACGGTCGCTTCGCCCGCCTGCGGGGTGGCGACGGCCGTTCCGGCGGCGATGTCGTCGACCACGCGGGCCAGCAGGGGCGAGCCGAGCTCGGCGAGGGCGTCGAGCACCTCGGACGACGTCGCACCGGAGGGAACGGCATAGCGCTCCTCGGCGAACACGTCGCCCGCGTCGAGAGCGGCGACCAGCTGGAAGACGCTGGCCCCGGTCACCGCATCGCCCGCGATGAGCGCCCGCTGCACGGGGGCGGCGCCGCGCCAGCGCGGCAGCAGGGAGAAGTGCAGGTTGATCCACCCGTGCGCGGGCGTCGACAGCAGCGGTTCGCGCACGAGTCCGCCATAGGCGACGATCACGCCGAGCTGCGGCTCGAGCGCGGCGATCCGGGCGGTGACGTCGGCGTCGAGGCGGTCGGCCTTGATCACCGGCAGACCCAGCTCGTCGGCGGCCTGCGCCACCGGCGAGGGCGTGAGCACGCGCTTGCGGCCCCGGGGTGCATCACTGCGCGTGACGACGGCGGCGATCTCGTGCGGACCGGATGCCAGGGCGCGGAGCGAGGGGACGGCGACGGCGGGGGTGCCGGCGAAGACGAGGCGCATGGTTCTCCTCAGACGGTTCGAAGCGGGCTGTGGGGAGCGGGTGGTCGGGATCGCCACGCGCTCACAGGTCGGGCTCGGGGATGTCGAGACGAACTCTGAGCGTACTGCGCGGCTGGGGACCTCGATTCTTCCGCGACTTGCGCGCGCGCAGAGCGTCGGCGATCACTCCGGCCCGCAGGGCCTCGGCCACCGCGCGTCCCTGTGCGTAGTCGAAGCGCACCAGCGCCCGGGAGGTGGCGACGTCGGGGGTCTCGGAGGTGTCGACCGGGCCCAGGATGGCGAGCGGGTCGAGCTCGGGCACCGTCTCGCGCAGTGACGCCAGCAGCGCGTCGACGCTGCGGGTGTGCCCGTCGACGCTGGCCACCCGCACGGCGGGCGGCATGCGCAGCGGTGCACGGTCGATGAGCTCGCCGCGCGCGTAGGCCGGCTGAGTCCAGGTCGCCAGCGCCCGGGCGACGGGTCCGGCGACCCCGACCAGATGCACCTGAGCGCCCGGGGCGGCGAGGGCGGCGGCGTTCGACCACCAGCGCAGGCAGCTCTCGGCGATGCGTAGGGCCTCGCTCTGCAGCATGCGGTCACCGTCGAGCAGGATGACGGCGCGGTAGCCCTTGCGTGCCAGGGGCTCGGCCCCGCGAGTGGCGATGATCAGGGCGGGCTGGTCGTCGACCTCGGCCACCGGGTGCGCACCGTCGGCGACGATCACCCGCGTGTTCGGGAACGCACGACCGAGCTCGTCGGCGGTGCGCTCGCTGCCCGACGACGCCATGCGCAGCTTGGCCGACCCGCAGTGCCCGCACGTCCAGGCGTGGGCACTGCGCCCGCACCAGGAGCACACCGGGGTCGCCCCCGGCCGCGCGGCGCGCAAGGGCCCCGCGCAGTGCGCGCAGCGGGCCGGGCGACGGCAGTCGGCGCAGACGAGCGACGGCGCGTACCCGGGACGTGCGACCTGCACGAGCACGGGACCGCTCTTCAGCGCCTCACGGGCCGCCGCGAACGCCGACGACGGGACGCGCGACATGCGCTGCTCGCCCTCGCGGGTGGCGCTGAGGACGATGCGCGGGCTGGGGCGACGGGTCTGCACGATATCACGGACGTACCCCACCTCGACCAGGCGCTGCACGTCGGTCGTCCGGGTGTGCCCGGCGAACAGCAGGGCGGAACCCTCGAGCTCCTGCCGCACCAGGGCGGCGTCGCGCGCGTGCACCCCCGGGGCCAGGGGCTCGGCGAGCAGGGAGTCACCGTCGTCCCAGATGGCCACGAGACCCGTGTCGTGCGCCGGGGCGTACACACCGGATCGACGACCCACCACGATGCACGGCACCGGGGCGAGGGCACGCAGATACTGCGCGTAGCGGGCGGGGCCGGACTGATCGGAATCGTCGCGCACGATGGCATCCGGGGTCACCAGCTCGGCCAGAGCCGCCAGCAGCTGCGCCTGATCGCGGTAGTCGGGAACGACGAGCACGGCGCTGCGTCCCCGGGCCAACGTGTGCACGGCGGCGGCGGCCAGAAGATCGGCCCACGCGCCGCGCGGCAGGTCGGCACTCGGATGCGGAGGGGCATCGACGGCGATGCGCTCGCCGCCGTCGATCGCCGCGGCGAGGTCGGCGTAGGGGGCGAGCAGCTCGTGGGCGCGCTCGAGGGCGGCGGGAACGACCTCGGGCGGTTCGGGGGCGGGGGCGGCCGCCCAGGCCTTCTCGGCACGCACCATGCGCTTGGGGACGGCCAGGCGCAGCACGTCGCTCACCGATCCCGCCGCGCGGTCGGCGACCCGCCGCGCGAGCGTGTACAGCCGCTCGGGCAGCACCGGCATCGGCGAGACGACTGTCTCGATCGACGACAGGGGGCGCTCGCTGCCGTCATCGGCCACGACCTCGACGACGAAGGCGTCCATCATGCGGCCGGCCGAGCGCAACGGCACCTTCACCCGCACACCCGGTGCGACGTCGCGGACGAGCGGGTGCGGCACGGCGTAATCGAACAGGCGATCGAGCTGCGGTACGGGCGACTCGAGCTGCACGCGCGCCACGCGGCGCTCGCTCACGAGCCATCTCCGCGGGCGTGACCATGCGCAGTGCCCAGGCCCGCGGTGCAGAGGCCCGCGGTGCTGAGGCCCGTGGCGCCGACGCGCGTGCTGCCGAGACCCGCAACGCCGACGCCCGGAACGCCGACCATGCTGGCGCCCGCCTCGCCGACTCGCGCGCCGCCAAGACCCGCGACACCGATGCCCGCAACCCCGAGACGCGCAACGCCGACGGAGCCGCGTGGCCCGCGGCCGTGCAGCACGCTCAGATCCCGGCGGCGGCGCGCAGCTCGTCGACGCGGTCGGTGCGCTCCCAGGTGAAGTCGGGCAGTTCGCGGCCGAAGTGGCCGTAGGTCGCGGTCTGCGCGTAGATCGGGCGCAGCAGATCGAGCTGGTCGACGATGGCCTTGGGGCGCAGGTCGAACACCTCGCGGATCGCGCGCACGATCACGTCGTCGGCCACGTGCGCCGTTCCGAACGACTCCACGTACAACCCGACGGGATTGGCCTTGCCGATGGCGTAGGCCACCTGCACCTCGAGGCGGTCGGCGAGGCCCGCGGCGACGGCGTTCTTCGCCACCCACCGCATGGCGTAGGCGGCCGAGCGGTCGACCTTCGACGGGTCTTTTCCGCTGAAAGCGCCGCCGCCGTGACGGGAGGCCCCGCCGTAGGTGTCGATGATGATCTTGCGACCGGTGAGACCGGCGTCGCCCTTGGGGCCGCCGATGACGAACGGGCCGGCCGGGTTGATGTAGTACTTGACGTCGGGCAGCTCGAGACCCGTCTCGGCCAGCACGGGGTCGATGACAGTGGCCTGGACCTCGGCGCGAAGGTCTTCTTGCGAGATGTCGGGGTGGTGCTGCGTCGACAGCACGACGGAGTCGACGGTGCGCGGAACCAGGCCCTCGTAGCCGAGCGTGACCTGCGTCTTGCCGTCGGGGCGCAGGAACGGGAGCGTGCCGTCTTTGCGGACGGATGCCAGGCGCTCGGCGATGCGATGGGCGGTCCAGATCGCCATCGGCATGAGCTGCGGGGTCTCGTTCGTCGCGAAGCCGAACATGATGCCCTGGTCGCCCGCGCCCTGCAGATCGCGGGGATCGACCGAGCCCCGCTCGCGCTGCTCGAACGCCTTGTTGACGCCCGCGGCGATGTCGGACGACTGTGCGCCGATCGAGATCGAGACGCCGCACGATTCGCCGTCGAAGCCCGTGTCGCTGGAGGTGTAGCCGATGCGGTTGACCACGTCGCGCACGATCGCCGGGATCTCGACGTAGGCGCTGGTCGACACCTCGCCGGCGACGTGCACGAGACCGGTCGTGACGAGGGTCTCGACGGCGACGCGACCGGTGGGGTCGTCGGTGAGGATGGCGTCGAGGATGCTGTCGGAGATCTGGTCGCAGATCTTGTCGGGGTGTCCTTCGGTGACGGACTCGGACGTGAACAGGCGCAGGTCGGTCAAGGCGACTCCGGGAGGGTAGCGAGGTGGGGACGGGCACAAGTATGCCCCGGGCGGCGCACGGCCGTCCGGGGCATCGTCACATCTGTGAACAGTTCACGTGTGAGCGGGTCTCGCCGGGAGATTACTCCGCAGCGCGCAGACGCAGCTTGTCTTCGTGGATCTCGTGCAGCGCGATCGTCAGCGGCTTGTCTTCGACGGTCGAGTCGACGAGCGGCCCGACGTTGTCGAAGAGGTTGCCCTCGTGCAGGTCGGAGTAGTAGTCGTTGATCTGACGCGCACGCTTGGACGCGTAGATGACCAGCTGGTACTTCGAGTCGACCTTGTCGAGCAGTGCGTCGATGGGCGGGTCGATGATGCCCTTGTCACGTCCGGCCATGGGGAACCTCCTGGTTCGGCGGGATGGGGTGGATGCGGCGCCGGAAGCGCCGAAGCATCCTCGTATTCTAGCCGACGCGGGCTCGGACTGTGCCGAGGGCCCGCCGCGGCGTGTGCCGCGGCGCCCGGCGGGGCAGCCACGGCAGTGTCGGCCACGCCGAAGGCGCGACATCGGGGCGTGTTCGGTGCACCGGGGCGCACCGTGTCCGCCCCGTTGCACCATTCGCGCCCCAAATCGGCCCGCGCCCCCCAACCGGCCCGCGCCCCGAGCCGGCCCGCGCGCCGAGCCAACCCGAGCCAACCCGAGCCCGGCCGAACCACGCCGCAACGGGTCGGCGACGCGTCAGTGCTGCGCGGCGGCCAGGGCGACGACGTCGGCGGCGGCCGACGCGACGTCCTCGTTCACGACGCGGTAGTCGAACTCGTTCTGGGCCGCGAGCTCCACGCGGGCGGTGCGCAGGCGTCGGGCGCGCTCCTCGGCGTCTTCGGTTCCGCGTCCGACCAGACGCTGGACGAGTTCGTCCCAGCTGGGCGGGAGCAGGAAGACCAGGGTCGCCGAGGGATCGGCCGCCCGCACCTGGCGCGCGCCCTGCAGGTCGATCTCGAGCAGGGCGGTGCCGCCGTCGGCGAGCACCCGATCGATGGGCTCGCGGGGCGTGCCGTACCGGTTCTTGTTGTGCACGACCGCCCACTCCAGCAGCGCACCGGTGGCGACCAGGCGATCGAACTCGGCGTCGTCGACGAAGTAGTAGTGCTCGCCCTCGACCTCGCCGGGACGGGGCGCGCGCGTCGTCGCCGAGACCGAGAGGTGGATCTCGGGGTAGTGCTCCTTGATGTGCGCCGCCACCGTTCCCTTCCCGACCGCGGTGGGACCGGCCAGCACGATGAGGCGGCTGCGTCCGTCACGCGGCCCGGGCTCGGGCCACCGGCCGTCGAGGAAGGCGCGCAACGCGTCGCGCTGCCGGGTGCCGAGGCCCCCCAGGCGCTTGACCGGCGAGATGCCGAGCGAGGCGAGGATGCGGTCGCGCTTGCTCTCGCCGATCGCGGGGATGGCGGTGAGGAACTCGGTGACGCGCATGGCCCCGGCCGCCGACAGCGGGTCGGCGAGTCCCCGCCGCAGGAGCTCCTGCGGCGAGATCACGCGCGTCGACACGTCGCGCTTGAGCGCGGCGCGCTCGCGACGCGCCTCGACGGCGCGGCGCGAGGCGGCGGCGCGGTCGACCTCGGGCGGGCGACGGGTCTCAGCCATGCAGGGTCTCCCGGTAGAGCGCGGCGCGCTGATCGATGCGGGCGGCCAGACGATCGGGTCCGACCGCGAGGATGCTCCGGCTCTCGTTGGCCACGACCGCCTTCGCGACGTAGCCGAAGAGGCGGCCCAGGTCGGTGGGCTCGGCACCCTGCGCGCCGAAGCCGGGAGCCAGGATCGGCATGCCCGCCAGAGCGACGTCGCCGAGGCCGAAGGCGGCGCGGTCGACCGTGGCGCCCACGACCACACCGATCGGGCCCAGGGCTCCGGGCGCTCCGAGGTTGGCCTCGTTGATGTCGTGCGCGACGCGCGCGGCGACGTGCTCGTGGTCGCCGACGGCGAGGGCGTCGTCGACGATCGCGCTCTGCACGGCCCGCGCCTCGGGGTTGCTCGTCGCGGTGAGGACGAAGGCGCCCTTGCGGTGATGCACCGCCAAGGAGAGCGTGGCGCGCAGCGAATCGGCGCCCAGGTACGGTGTCAGGGTCACGGCGTCGGCTTCGAGCGGCGAGCCGGGCTCGAGCCAGGCGTGGGCGTAGCCCTCCATCGTCGTGCCGATGTCGCCGCGCTTGGCGTCGGCGATCACCAGCAGACCCGCCGCGCGGGCCTCGGCCATCACGTCTTCGAGCGCGGCGAAGCCCTTCGAGCCGTACCGCTCGAAGAACGCCACCTGCGGCTTGACCACCCCG
This sequence comes from Microbacterium sp. Leaf436, assembly GCF_001424715.1. Classification (NCBI taxonomy): domain Bacteria; kingdom Bacillati; phylum Actinomycetota; class Actinomycetes; order Micrococcales; family Microbacteriaceae; genus Microbacterium; species Microbacterium sp. Leaf436. The sequence goes on along the minus strand of NZ_LMRB01000003.1, from coordinate 547,919 downwards.
ACCCGGCCGACGGCGGCCTCGACCACCCGCAGACCGAACTCCCGGGCGCCCTGGGCCGTGGCATCCAGCCCCCACGCCGACAGGAGTGCGGCGTGGGGGTCGATGCCGACGCACAGGGCGCCGTGGGTGTCGAGGGCGGCGCTGAGCCGCTGGCCGAACGTTTCGCTCACAGACGCCCCGCGCGATCGATGGCGTACTCCTGCAGGCTCCGCACCTCGAAGCCGTCCTTCATGGCGCCGAGGGCGCTCACGGCGGCACCCAGGACGGCCATCGTGGTGAACAGTGCCTTGTCGGCGGCCACGGCCGCCGCGCGGATCTCGTAACCGTCGGCGCGGGCCGTGCCGCCGCTGGGCGTGTTGACGATCATGTCGATCTCGCCCGCGTTGATGAGGTCGACGACGTTCTGCTGACCCGACCCCTGCGTCTCGGAGTACTTCTCGACGACCTGCACCTTGATGCCGTTGCGGGCCAGGATCTCGGCCGTGCCCTCGGTGGCCATCAGTTCGAAGCCGAGCTCCTGCAGACGGTGGGCCGGCAGGATGACGGCGCGCTTGTCGGCGTCGGCGACCGAGATGAACACGGTGCCCGAGGTGGGCATGCCGCCGTACGCGGCCTCCTGCGACTTCGCGAACGCCGTCGGGAAGTCGCGGTCGATGCCCATGACCTCACCGGTCGAGCGCATCTCGGGTCCGAGCACCGAGTCGACGGTGTGACCGTCGGCGGTGCGGAACCGCTTGAACGGCAGCACGGCCTCTTTCACGGCGACGGGTGCGTCGAGCGGCACGCGGGAACCGTCGCCCTCGGGCAGCAGCCCCTCGGCGATGAGCTCGGCGATGGTGTCGCCGACCATGATGCGGCTGGCGGCCTTCGCGAGCGGGATGCCGAGGGCCTTCGACACGAACGGCACGGTGCGGCTGGCGCGGGGGTTGGCCTCGATCACGTAGAGCACGCCGGCCGAGATCGCGAACTGCACGTTGAGCAGCCCCCGCACGCCGACGCCCTTCGCGATCGCGAGGGTGGCCTCGCGCACGCGGTCGACCTCCGTGCGACCGAGGCTCACCGGCGGAAGGGTGCACGAGGAGTCACCGGAGTGGATGCCGGCTTCTTCGAGGTGCTCCATGACGCCGCCGATGTACAGGTCGGTGCCGTCGTACAGCGCGTCGACGTCGAGCTCGATCGCGTCGTCGAGGAAGCGGTCGACCAGCAGCGGCAGGCCGGGTCCGATGATCGCCTGGTCGGCGACGCGCACGAAGTAGTCGCGCAGGGCGTCGGTCGAGTAGACGATCTCCATGCCGCGGCCGCCGAGCACGAAGCTGGGGCGCACGAGCACGGGGTAGCCGATCTCCTCGGCGATCGCCACGGCGCCGTCGACGTCGATCGCGGTGCCGCTGCGGGGGGCCACGAGACCCGCCTCGTCGAGCAGACGCGAGAACAGCTCGCGCTCCTCGGCGAGGTCGATCGCCTCGGGGCTGGTGCCGAGGATCGTGTAGCCGGCGGCCTCGATGCCCTTCGCCAGGCCCAGCGGAGTCTGGCCGCCCAGCTGGCAGACGACACCGAGGATCGTGCCCGACTGCGCCTCGGCGTGCAGCACCTCGAGCACGTCCTCGAGCGTCAGCGGCTCGAAGTACAGGCGGTCACTGGTGTCGTAGTCGGTCGAGACGGTCTCGGGGTTGCAGTTGACCATGACGGTCTCGTACCCGGCATCCGACAGCGCGAACGACGCGTGCACGCACGAGTAGTCGAACTCGACGCCCTGGCCGATGCGGTTCGGACCCGAGCCGATGATGACGACCTTCGTGCGGTCCGAGGGCGTGACCTCGGTCTCGACGTCGTAGCTGGAGTAGTGGTACGGCGTGAGCGCCGGGAACTCCCCCGCGCAGGTGTCGACCGTCTTGTAGACCGGGCGCACGTCGAGGGAGTACCGGATGCCGCGCACCTCGGCCTCGTCGAGACCGCGGATCTGGGCGATCTGCACGTCGCTGAAGCCGTGGTCCTTCGCGAGACGGAGGGTGTCGGCGTCGAGGGTCTCGGCCTGTGCGATGAAGCCGGCGACCTCGTTGATGAGCACGATCTGGTCGATGAACCACGGGTCGATCGCCGTCGCGTCGAACGCCTGCTGCGCGGTCGCGCCCAGGCGCAGCGCCTGCTGCAGCACGACGATGCGGCCGTCGGTCGGCTTCTTCGACACCTCGAGCAGCTCGTCGACCGAACGCGACTCCTCGCCCCAGTGGAAGCTCGATCCGCGCTTCTCGAGCGAGCGGAGCGCCTTCTGCAGGGCGGTCGTGTAGTTGCGGCCGATCGCCATGGCCTCGCCGACCGACTTCATGGTCGTGGTCAGCGTGGTGTCGGCGGCGGGGAACTTCTCGAAGTTGAACCGCGGCACCTTGACCACGACGTAGTCGAGCGTGGGCTCGAAGCTCGCCGGGGTCACCTTGGTGATGTCGTTGGGGATCTCGTCGAGGCGGTAGCCGATCGCGAGCTTGGCGGCGATCTTGGCGATCGGGAAGCCCGTGGCCTTGGACGCCAGGGCCGAGGAGCGCGAGACGCGCGGGTTCATCTCGATGACGATGATGCGGCCGGTCGCGGGGTCGACCGCGAACTGGATGTTGCAGCCGCCGGTGTCGACGCCCACGGCGCGGATGATGTCGATGCCGATGTCGCGGAGCTTCTGGTACTCGCGGTCGGTGAGCGTCAGCGCCGGGGCCACGGTGATCGAGTCCCCCGTGTGCACGCCGACCGGGTCGACGTTCTCGATCGAGCAGACGACCACCGTGTTGTCGGCGGTGTCGCGCATGAGCTCGAGCTCGTACTCCTTCCACCCGAGGATCGACTCCTCGAGCAGCACCTCGCTGGTGGGCGAGTCGTGCAGGCCCGCGCCGCCGATGCGGCGGAGGTCGTTCTCGTCGTAGGCGAAGCCCGAGCCGAGGCCGCCCATGGTGAAGCTGGGTCGGACCACCAGCGGGTACCCGAGCTTCTCGGCGCCGGCGATCAGTTCGTCCATCGAGTGGCAGATGACGGATGCCGCGACATCGGCGCCCGCCTCGAGCACGAGCTCCTTGAAGATCTGACGGTCCTCGCCCTTGTTGATCGCCTCGAAGTCGGCGCCGATGAGCTCGACGTCGTACTTCTCGAGGATGCCGAGCTTGTGCAGCGCGATCGCCGCGTTCAGCGCCGTCTGTCCACCCAGGGTGGGGAGGATGGCATCCGGCTTCTCTTTGGCGATGATCGTCTCGATCACCTCGGGGGTGATCGGCTCGATGTAGGTCGCGTCGGCGAAGTCGGGGTCGGTCATGATCGTCGCCGGGTTGGAGTTGACGAGGATGACGCGCACCCCCTCTTCGCGGAGCACGCGGCACGCCTGGGTGCCGGAGTAGTCGAACTCGCAGGCCTGACCGATGACGATCGGGCCGGAGCCGATGACGAGGACGGAGTGGATGTCGTCGCGCTTAGGCATTCTTCTTCTCCTGGGTGGCGATAACCATGTCGCGGAAGCGGTCGAACAGGTAGTTGGCGTCGTGCGGGCCGGCGGCGGCCTCGGGGTGGTACTGCACGCTGAACGCGGGGATGTCGAGGGCGCGGAGGCCCTCGACCACGTTGTCGTTGAGACCGATGTGGCTCACCTCGACGCGGCCGAAGCCGGCGGGGCTGTCGACCACGGCGTCCAGCGGAGCGTCGACCGCGAAGCCGTGGTTCTGCGAGGTGATCTCGACGCGCCCGGTGGTCTTGTCGAGCACGGGCTGGTTGATGCCGCGGTGGCCGAAGGGCAGCTTGTAGGTGCCGAAGCCCAGGGCGCGCCCCAGCAGCTGGTTGCCGAAGCAGATGCCGAAGAACGGCAGTCCGTCGCCGAGGACGGCGCGCAGCAGCTCGACGTGCTGGTCGGAGGCCGCGGGGTCGCCGGGGCCGTTGGAGTAGAACGCGGCGACCGGCTCGATCGCGCGGATCTCGTCGATTGTCGCGGACTGCGGGAAGACGTGCACGTCGAAGCCGCGGGCGGCGAGGTTGTCGATCGTCGAGGTCTTCACGCCCAGGTCGAGCACGGCGAGGTTGCCGATGCGCTCCGCGGTGGCGGCGGTCACCTCGACCTCGGTGACGGACACCTCGGCGCTCAGGTTGCGCCCGGCCATGCCGGGAGCCTCGCGGACGCGGCGCAGCTGCTCGTCGGCATCGAGGTTCGCGAGCTCGCCCGAGAAGACGCCGCCGCGCATGCTGCCCGAGGAGCGGATGCGACGGGTGACGGCGCGGGTGTCGATGCCCGAGATGCCGACGATGCCGTCTTCGACGAGCGCGTCGTCGAGCGAGCGGTCGGCGCGCCAGTTCGACACCATGCGCGAGGGGTCGCGCACGACGTAGCCGGCGACCCAGATGCGGCGCGATTCGGGGTCCTCGTCGTTCACCCCGGTGTTGCCGATGTGCGGGGCGGTCTGCAGCACGATCTGGCCCGCGTACGAGGGGTCGGTGATGGTCTCCTGGTAGCCGGTCATGCCGGTGGCGAAGACGACCTCGCCGAGGGTCTCGCCGCGCTGGCCGTACGCGCGGCCGGTGTAGCGGGTGCCGTCTTCGAGGACCAGGACGGCGGGGTCTCGCGAGATGAGTGAGGAAAGGGTCACGGCGGTCATGCGTCGCTTCCTGTCGTGAGGATGAGGGGACGGATGGCGTCGGCGAGAGCTTTCGCCGAGGCATCCTGGGGTCGGAGGTAGGTGTCGACGACGGTGTCGTCGTCGATGCGCCAGCTGATGCGCGTCAGGCCGTCGCGTTCGACCACGCGGTCGATGGCGACGGTGGCCTGAGCGGCATCCACCAGGCGGTCGCGGGTGAGCGCGATGCGGGGCTGGCCGGGCAGGTCGAGGGCGACACCGAGGGTCGTGACCGTGATGTCGACGCGGGAGCGGAAACCGAGACCCTTGATGGCGAGGCGCTCGAGCGGCTCGTCGTGACGGGTCGTGGCGACGTAGAGCCCCGGGAACATCGCCGTTTCGACGGCGTTCTCGGGCAGCTCCCCCACCGGGGCCGTGTAGCGCGCATCGCGCCGCGTTCGTCGCACCCAGGCCCAGGCCAGCAGGGCCAGCAGCACGACGGCGACGCCGGCCATGACCAGCAGGGCGCCTTCGCGGCTCACGCGAGCACCCCGGGAGCGTCGAGCAGGGCGCCGTCGACGACCGTGGGGATGCCACGACGCACGGTCCAGCGCACCTCGCCCGGCAGCTCGCGGCCGAGGTACGGCGAGTTCTTGCTGCGGCCGCGCAGGTCGCCCACCCCGAAGGGGCGCGAGGGGCGCGGGTCGTACAGCGTGAACGACGCGGCCCGTCCCGCGGTCAGCGGGGTGCCGTGGCCGTCGAGACGGCCGATGCGCGCGGGGGCGGCCGACATGACCCGGGCGACGTCGGCCCAGTCGAGCAGGCCCGTGTCGACCATGGCCAGCTGCACGACGCGCAGCGCGCTCTCGAGGCCGACCATGCCGTTCGCCGCGGCGGCCCACTCGCAGGCCTTCGCCTCGGCGGGGTGCGGGGCGTGGTCGGTGGCGACGATGTCGATCGTGCCGTCGGCCAGGCCCTCGCGCACGGCCAGGACGTCTTCTTCGCGGCGCAGCGGCGGGTTGACCTTGAACCGCGCGTCGTAGTCGCGCACGAGCTCGTCGGTCAGCAGCAGGTGGTGCGGGGTGACCTCGGCCGTCACGTTCACGCCGCGCTTCTTGGCCCAGCGGATGATGTCGACCGACCCCGCGGTGCTGAGGTGGCAGACGTGCAGGCGCGAGCCCACGTGCTCGGCCAGCAGCACGTCGCGGGCGATGATCGACTCTTCGGCGACGGCCGGCCAGCCGGTCAGGCCCAGCTCGGCCGAGACGGCGCCCTCGTTCATCTGCGCGCCCTCGGTGAGCCGCGGGTCTTGCGCGTGCTGGGCGACGACGCCGTCGAACGCCTTCACGTACTCGAGCGCGCGGCGCATGATGAGCGGGTCGAAGACGCAGAAGCCGTCGTCGCTGAAGACGCGCACGCGCGCCCGGGAGTCGGCCATCGCGCCGAGCTCGGCGAGCCGCTCGCCCTTCTGGCCGACGGTGACCGCACCGATGGGCTGCACGTGCACGTACCCGGCCGCCTCGCCCAGCGCGAGCTCCTGCTCGACGACTCCGGCGGTGTCGGCGGTGGGCGAAGTGTTGGGCATGGCGAAGACGGTGGTGAATCCGCCGGCCGCGGCTGCTCGCGATCCGGTGAGGACGGTCTCGGATGCCTCGAACCCGGGCTCGCGCAGGTGCACGTGCAGGTCGACCAGGCCGGGGAGGGCGATCAGCCCGTCGGCGTCGACGACGGTGGCACCCGCGTGCGACAGACCCGAGCCGGTCTCGACGATGACCCCGTCACGCACGAGGAGGTCGGTGGCATCCGTTCCCTCGACGCGCGCGCCGCGGACCAGAAGCGTCTGGGAGGGGGCGTGGCTCATCGAAGGTCCTCTTTCTCGGTGTCGGGCCGCTCGCCCGCCAGCAGCAGGTACAGCACGGCCATTCGCACGGAGACGCCGTTCGTGACCTGCTCGAGCACCGTCGAGCGAGGGGAATCGGCGGCTTCGGCGGAGATCTCCAGACCCCGGTTCATGGGGCCGGGGTGCAGAACGATGCTACCGCCCGGCAGGGCCTCCAAACGCCGCGCGTCGAGACCGTAGCGCCGTGAATACTCCCGTTCAGTCGGGAAATACGCGGCGTTCATGCGTTCGAGCTGGATGCGGAGCATCATGAGCGCGTCGGGCTCTTGCGCGATGGCGTGGTCGAGGTCGTAGTCGATCTCGACCGGCCAGCCGCGGACGTCCTGGGGAACGAGCGTGGGGGGTGCGACGAGGGTCACGTGCGCGCCGAGCGTGTGCAGCAGCCAGACGTTCGACCGCGCCACCCGCGAGTGCAGCACGTCGCCGACGATCGTGACCCGGATGCCGGCCAGGTCGCGCCCGCGGCTGTCATCGCCGAACAGACGCTTGCGGATCGTGAACGCGTCGAGCAGCGCCTGGGTGGGGTGCTCGTGCGTGCCGTCGCCGGCGTTCACGACCCCGGCGGTGATCCATCCGCTGGTCGCCAGCGTCCGCGGGGCGCCGGACGCGCCGTGGCGGATCACCACGGCATCCGCCCCCATCGCCTGGAGTGTCTGGGCGGTGTCCTGCAGCGACTCGCCCTTGCTGACGCTGGAGCCCTTCGCCGAGAAGTTGATGACGTCGGCGCTCAGGCGCTTCGCCGCCGCCTCGAACGAGATGCGGGTGCGCGTGGAGTCCTCGAAGAAGAGGTTGACCACGGTCCTGCCCCGCAGCGTGGGGAGCTTCTTGTTCTCGCGGCGCTGGGTGTCGGCCATGTCCTCGGCGACGTCGAGGATCGACAGGGCCGCGGTGCGCGAGAGGTGCTGGGTGTCGAGGAGGTGCCTCATGATCCGATCGTCACCTCTTCGATGCCGTCGATCTCGGCGAGGCGCACGTTGACGCGTTCGTCGCGGGCGCTGGGGAGGTTCTTGCCCACGAAGTCGGGGCGGATCGGCAGCTCGCGGTGCCCCCGGTCGATCAGGGTCGCGAGGCGTACGGCCGCGGGGCGGCCGATGTCCTGCAGCGCGTCGAGCGCGGCGCGGATGCTGCGGCCCGAGAACAGCACGTCGTCGATCAGCACGACGACCCGGCCGTCGATGCCGCCGGCGGGGATCTCGGTCTTGCGCGGCGCCCGGGTGGGGTTGCGGTGCAGATCGTCGCGGTACATCGTCACGTCGAGCGAGCCGACCGGGACCGGCGCTCCCCCGAATTCGCTGACGAGCGGCCCGATGCGGTTCGCGAGCGTGACGCCGCGGGTCGGGATGCCGAGGAGGACGAGTCCTTCCGGTCCCTTGTTGGACTCCAGGATCTCGTGCGAGATGCGCGTCAAAGCGCGGGCGATGTCGGCATCGTGCATAACGGTGCGCGTACTCATCCGTCGCTCCCTTCTCCGCCTCACGGGACGGGGTTAAAGGTTGCTGTGGTTCGTGGTCGAGTCTAGCGGGTGGATGCCGTGACGGCAGGTCCGGGACGGTGGCGCCGTGGCGCCCGCGGCCGCGGGCTCAGCCCGCCGCGGGCTCAGCCCGCGGCGACCTCGGCCGTCTCGGCGGCGCGCGTCGAGCGGATCGGGTGACCCGTCGTCGTCAGGCAGCGGCCCGTCGCCAGGTCCCACTTCCAGTCGTGCAGCGAACAGGTCAGCACGCCGTCCTCGATCTTGCCGGTCTTGGTCAGGTCGGCGCGCAGGTGCGGGCACCGACGCTGCACGGTCCAGCCGTCGATCTCGGCATCCTCGGTCTGATCCGACTGCTCGGCGTACCAGTTCTCGACGTATTCGATGCGGTCGCGCGAGAGGCACTTGAGGAAGGTGGTGAGGAACTCGTTGAACTTGCCCGAGCGACCGACCTCGAACTGCATCGACAGGAAGATCGAGTTCGACCAGTCGATCTCGTGGTCGCGGATGTTCGTCGACACCAGGTCGGCGGGGATCGTGTACCAGTAGATGCAGTCCTCGCCGGCGTACTCGCGCACCTTCGCCTTGGGGAAGTCCACGACCATGTCGAGCTCGCCGATGCGGAAGCGCACCGCTCCCCCGACGCCGTTGCGGATCGTGCGCGCGCGGCGGAGCAGGGGCTCCCACCATTCCTTGATCGCGGCCAGCATCTCGGCGGGCGGCAGGATCTCGGCGCGCGATGCCACCTCGGCGGCGACCTCGCTCTGGCGCGCGTCGTGCTGTTCGGCGAGATAGTTCCACTTGTCGCCGAAGACCCGGTCGATCTCGGCGTCGGTGTACAGCGTCTGCGTCACGGTGACGTCGGACCCCCGCACCTCGACCTCGGCGCCGGGGAGGAACAGGTAGCCCTTCTGATCGGGGCGCTGCTGCTTCATGTGCGAGAGGAACTCCCGCTGATCCGTGAAGATCGAGTCGTTCTCGAGGCCGGTGCCGTTGTAGCGGAAGAGCTCTTCGCGCAGGAACATCGGCGGGCCCGCCATGGGGAAGACGTGCTCGGCATCCACCTTCTCGATGTAGTACATCGCGCGCTTGTTCTGCGCGTCGCGCTTGAGCTGCGCGAAATTCTCTTTCGCATCGAGCGGCAGGTCGTAGACCATGGGCCACCAGATGGCGCCCGACACCTGCGTGAAGTAGGCGTCGGGCTTGCCGAAGTCCATGAGCTTCTCGAGGTCGAGGGGATGCGAGTCGTTCTGGTTGAGGATCGACGCGGTTCCGTCGTCGACCGACAGCGACGAGTCGCCGATGGGGCCGTCGGAGGGGGCGCGCAGCGGCGTGATCATGAGCTTCAGATCGCCGTACTGCAGGGGGACGCCCGCTTCGGTGCGCACAAGGTTCGTGTACCCGAGGGCCACCAGGTCGCGCTCGAGGTCGTCGGTGGGGTACTCGGGCAGCAGCACGCGGATGTCCTTCGACACGTACCGCTCGAGCACCGCCGGGTCGAAGTGATCGCGGTGGCGGTGCGAGATGTAGAGGAAGTCCGCGGCGCCGTACCGCTCCCAGTCGAGCTGGCGGTTGTCGGGGAACGGGAACCACGAGCCGAAGAAGCTCGGACCGATGACCGGGTCGCAGAGGATGCTGCCACCCGCGGTCTCGATGAACATGCCCGCGTGGCCGAGGCCGGTGATTCTCATGTCGCTCCTGTGTCGTTGGCGAACCTGACGAGTCTACGCGGGGGTGGCTGAACGGGTTCGGGGAGCCACGGCGGGTCGCTCGCGAGAACGGATGCCGGGGTGCCCGCGCTGCGCCCCGCGTCAGGGCCCCAGCAGCCCGCGGATGTCGTCGGCGTCGAGCGAGGCCGCGAAGGCGTCGTCGTCGTCGTCGATCACGGCGTCGAACAGCGCCGCCTTGCGGTGCTGCAATGCCCGCACCTTCTCTTCGACCGTGCCCGCGGCGATGAGCCGGTAGACGAACACGCTCCGGGTCTGGCCGATGCGGTGGGCGCGGTCGATGGCCTGCGACTCCGCGGCGGGGTTCCACCAGGGGTCGAGCACGAACACGTACTCGGCCTCGGTGAGGGTGAGCCCGAAACCCCCGGCCTTGAGGCTGATGAGGAACACCGGGGCGTCTCCCCCGCGGAAGCCCTCGATCACCTCGCCGCGGCGAGCCGTGCTGCCGTCGAGATGGGCGTAGTCCAGACCCGCGGCATCCAATCGCGCGGCGGCCAGGTCGAGGAACGAGGTGAACTGGCTGAACACCAGCGCGCGGTGCCCCTCGGCGGCGACCTCGGCGAGACGCTCCAGCAGCACATCGAGCTTCGCCGAGCCCAGGTGCGCGTCGTGCTCGTCGACGAGGCCCGGGGCCAGCGCCAGCATGCGCAGCAGCGTCAGCGAGCGGAAGACGATGAAGCGCTGCCGGTCGAGGTCGTCGAGCAGCCCGAGCACCTTCTGCCGCTCGCGCTGCAGCACCCGGTCGTAGAGCTCCTGGTGCGCGGGCCCCAGGGCGACCGCGATCTCCTGCTCCTGCTTGGGCGGGAGATCGGACGCCACGACGTCTTTCGTGCGGCGCAGGAGGAAGGGCCGCACGCGGCGGCGGAGACGGTCCAGCGTCTTCTCGCGGTGCGCGCCGGCCGCGGCGGCCGACAGCGCGGTGGGGGCGTCGGCGGGCAGTTGCTCGATCGCGCGCGTGTAGTCCTCGCGGAACTGCCGGATCGACGGGAACAGCCCGGGCGCGGTCAGCGCGAGCAGGGCCCACAGATCGTCGAGGCCGTTCTCGATGGGGGTGCCGGTCGCCGCGAACACCGCGTCGGTGCGCAGCGCCGCGATCGCGCGGTGGATGCGGGTCGCCGGATTCTTCACGAACTGCGCCTCGTCGAGCACGACCCCCGCCCAGTGCGGGCCGGCGAACTCGTCGGCATCGGCGCGCACGACCCCGTACGGGGCGACCACGATGTCGACGTCGGCGGCGACCTCGGCGATGGTGCGGTCGCGACGGACGGCGGTGGCTTCGACGACGGCGACCCGCAGGCCGGGAGCGAACCGCGCGGCCTCGTCGCGCCACGTCGGCAGCACCGAGGTCGGGGCGACCACCAGCCACGGCCGCTCGTCGCCGAGGTTTTTCGCGTGGGCGATGAGGGCGAGCAGCTGCAGGGTCTTGCCGAGCCCCATGTCGTCGGCCAGGATTCCCCCCAGTCGATGCCGGTGCAGCAGGGCCAGCCACGACAGGCCCTCGCGCTGGTACGGGCGCAGCTCGGCGCGGAATCCGGGGGGCGTCGGCACCTGCGGCACGTCGGCGACGTCGCGCAGGGCGCGGGCGAGCCGGCGCCACTCGACCGCCGCCTCGGACTGGTCGGCGAGGTCTTCGAACTCCGCCCACAGCGACAGATGGGTGCGCGGCAGGCGCGGCCCGGCCTCCCACTCGTCGAGGGCCGCCGCCTCGTCGAGCAGATCGCGGAGCCGCTGCAGAGCGGGGTGCGCGAGTGAGAACCACGCGCCGTCGGAGAGTTTGATGCGCGTGCGCCCGCGGGAGAGAGCCGAGAACAGGGTGGCGAACGGGATCGTCCGGCCCTCGATCGTCACCACGATCCCCAGGTCGAACCAGTCGCGGTCGACGGACTCCACCGCCGTGATGCGCAGCGAGGGGTCGCCCCGGAGCTCGCGGAACGACGGTGCCGTGCCGGTCGTGCGCACCCGCACCTCGTCGAGCAGGTCGACGGCGGGGAGCACGCGCGAGACGAACACCGCCGCGTCGGCGTCACGCAGCGTGGCGCGCGCCGACACCGGCAGGTCGGATGCCGCCAGCCACGCCGTCTCGAATCGTTCGCCGATCTGCGCTTCGGCGCGGGGGTCGCGCTCGGGGTCGTCGGCCGTGGCGTCGTAGGCGACGCGGTGCGTGCCGGGGTACACCCAGGTGAGGACGAAGGCCACGTCGTCGTCGGCGTACGTCACGGCGACCTCGAGGGTCGGCCGCGGCGGCGGTGGGGCCGGAACCCCCGCCCCCACCGACAGCGGGGCGCGCCGGGCGAGGCGGGGGTACATCTCGGCCAGGAACTCCGCCGCCTCGGCCGACGAGACCTCGACGACCGCGCCACCGAGCAGAGCAGGCAGGGGCATCGGCAGCTCGACGGCGGCGAGCACGATCGGCACGGGGTCGCGGTCGAGTTCGTAGGCGAACAGGCCCGCGGCGCCGAGGGCGCGCGCGTGGGCGGCGTCGACGCGCCGCTCGTCGATCTCGAGGTCGGCCGAGACGCGCAGCGCTCCCCCGCCCACCGCGTCGAGCGCCACGCGCGCGGTGGCGGTGCGCGCGAGGCGGACGCTCTGCTGCGCATGCATCGGCACGATCGGGATGCCGAGCACCTCGCCGCTGCGCAGGAGCGGCCACAGCAGGGGCGAGTCGGCGGCGTCGAGGGCGACCGTATCGCCCGACGGCGCGAAGGGGCCGGTGGTGCGCAGCGCCTGGGCCAGCGCGTGCAGTTCGGCGAACCAGCGAACGTGCGCGGGGTCGAAGCGACCCGACGATCGGCGCACGGCATCCCAGGTGGCATCGGCGCGGATCCAGGCGTCGCGGGCTCCGCGCACGAGCGGACGTGCGACCAACTGCAGGTCGTCTTGGCGCTGGGCGAGCGAGCGCGGGGTCACCGGCACGACCGCGCGGGCCTCCCACCGCGCCGGGTCGTACGCCTCGCGCTGGCGCAGCTCGACGCCGAGGGCGAGCGGCTCGAACGCGGTCGTCTCGCCCGCGGGGACGAGGTCGCGCCACGAGGTCACGGGAGCATCCTGCCGGGAGCCTCCGACATCGGCGCGGGTGCGGGCGCCTGACGCGCGGACACCCGGGTCTCGGCATCCGGGAAACGACGCGACGCGACCGCCGACACCGGGTCGGGGCCGCGTCGGAACACGTCGAGAGGGGTCAGGACGAACGCGCGATGCGCGCCAGCACGCCGTGCACGAACGAGCCGGAGTCGTCGGTCGAGAACTCCTTGGCCAGCTCCACGGCCTCGTCGATGGCGACGGCCACGGGAACCTCGTCGTTGTAGAGGATCTCCCACGCGGCCATCCGCAGCAGGGCACGGTCGACGGCCGGCATGCGCTGCAGCGACCAGTCCTTCGAGAACGTGGTGATCTGCTCGTCGATGGCGTCGCGGTTGTCGATCACGCCGTCGACGATGTCGCGGGCGTACAGCCACGAGGCTTCACGCGCGGGCTCGGATGCCGCGCGCTTGGCCTCGGCGGCCAGCATGATCGCGAGCTCTTCGCCGCGCACGTCGGCCTGGAAAAGGATGTCGAGGGCGCGCTTGCGCGCCTTGGTCCTCGCGCTCATTTTGTCAGGACCACGGGGTCAGCTGATGCGACCGAGGTAGTCACCCGTGCGGGTGTCGACCTTGATCTTCGTGCCGGTCTCGAGGAACAGCGGAACCTGCATCTCGTAGCCGGTCTCGACGGTGGCGGGCTTGGTGCCGGCCGACGAGCGGTCGCCCTGCAGGCCCGGCTCGGTGTAGGTGACCTCGAGGATGACCGACGGCGGCATCTCGACGTAGAGCGGGTTGCCGTTGTTCAGCGCGATCTGCACCTGCTGGTTCTCGAGCAGGAAGTTGGCCGCGTCGCCGACGGTGGCGGCTCCCACGGTGATCTGGTCGTAGTCGAGCACGTCCATGAAGACGAAGCCGTCACCGTCGTTGTAGAGGTAGGTGAAGTCGCGGCGGTCGACGTTCTCGGTCTCGATCTTCGCGCCGGCGTTGAACGTCTTGTCGACGACCTTGCCGCTCATGACGTTCTTGAGCTTGGTGCGGACGAACGCGCCGCCCTTGCCGGGCTTGACGTGCTGGAACTCCACGACGCTCCAGAGCTGACCGTCGATGTTCAGGACGACGCCGTTCTTGATGTCTGCGGTGGATGCCATGAGGTCGCTGTTCCGTTTCGTGTGAGGAGGGTCCGCGCTGTGGCGCGCACCCGGCGACCGAGTCTACGCGATGCCCCGACGCCGGTGCGATCCGCGCCCGGGCGCGGCGCGTCAGCCCTCGGCGAGCCCGGCGATGACGGGGATCAGCAGGTCGACCGCGCGCGCATAGCCGGGCACTCCCTCGCCGATGACGTGCACGACGGCGACGTCTTCGATGTACGAGAAGTGCCGGAAGGCCTCGCGCTCCTTGATGTTCGAGATGTGCACCTCGGCGACGGGGAGGGCGACGGATGCCAGGGCGTCGCGCAGGGCGATGGAGGTGTGCGTGAGTCCTCCGGCGTTGATCACGATCCCGGCGCAGTCGAGACGTGCGTCGTGGATCGCGTCGATCAGCATGCCCTCGTGATTGCTCTGCACGGCGCGCACCTCGAGCCCGTGACGCGCGGCGGCCTCGTCGACGAGGCGTTCGACGTCGGCGAGCGTGTCGCGACCGTAGATCTCGGGCTGCCGCGTGCCGAGCAGATTGAGGTTGGGGCCGTTGACGAGCAGCAGGCGGCGGGGCGTGGTCATGTCGGGCACGCTATCAGCGCCGCCCCTGCGCGGTGAGGCGCACCGGGGCGGTCCCGGCGCCGTAGCCGGCGTAGGCGTCGACGCGCTCCACGAACTCGAAGAAGACCTCGCCGATCGTGCGCGTGTAGAAGTGCAGGTACTCTCCCGCATCGTCGCGGTCGTAGCCGAGGTGCAGGTCGCGCAGCTCGTCGACGGCGGCCTCCGACAGATCGAAGCGGGCGGCGATGTCGTCGTAGTAGTTGGCCGGCATCTCGAGCGGCGCGAAGCCGCGTTCGCGCGCCGCACGGGCGACGTGGCGCACGTCGTCGCAGACGAAGGCGACGTGCTGCGGGAGTGCGGCTCCCGCGCGTTGCGAGGCGAGGATGGGCGGGGCGACGTTCAGGGGCAGGCGCACCGTGCTGCCCGGTGCGACGAGCACACGGCTGGCGACGAGACCGCGGGGCCCCGGCACGTCGGTGCTGCTGTCGACGCGCAGCGCGAAACCCGCGGTGTAGAACAGCGTCGCCTCTTCGATCGCGTCCCAGGGCTGGCTGAGGCTGACGTGATCGACGCCGGTGATGGCCGTCTCTCGCGCTGCCTCGCCGTGCTCGAACTCGCCCACCCACGCCGGGTCGCCCTCGTCGGCCGCTTGCGCCCAGTACACCTCGGTGCCGTCGGGGGCGATCGCGCCGTCGAGGCGCTCCTCGGTGGCGTAGGTGCGGCGGTAGGCCCGCGGTACCCGCAGCTCGTTCATGCGCAGGTCGACCGCCTCGGCGTCGTCGACCTCGAGCCCGACGGCCGCGAGCCGGGGCTCCCAGCCCCGGGCGTGCTGCTCGTTGAGCACCACCCGCGCGTCGCCGGCGGTCCACAGGGTCACGGGCTTCGTGCGGTGGCGTCCGCGCGAGGTGAACCCGAGCTGGCCGAGCAGCTCCTCGATCGCGGAGGTGTCCTCGGCCTTGACCTCGACGAAGTCGACGCCCGACGGGGCCGCCGAGTCGGGCAGCATCGACAGATCGCCGCGGTGGGTGGTGGCATCCGGGATCTCGCGGGCCACCGCGTCTTCGAGCCAGCGCAGCGACCGGCGGGCGTGCAGCGCCGTGCGGCGCGGGTCGGTCTGGCGGAACGTGTCGTTGAACACCTCGAGCGACCAGGGTCCGGTGTAGCCGGCCTCGACGATGCGCGCGGTGAAGTCAGCGAGGTCGAACTCGCCCTCGCCGGGGAACAGGCGGTGATGGCGGCTCCACGAGAGCACGTCCATGCTCAGGCGCGGGGCGTCGGCGAGCTGGACGAAGAAGATCTTGTCGCCGGGGATCGCGGCGATCCCGGCGGGGTCGTGCCCGCGCGAGAGGATGTGGAACGAGTCGAGGCAGACGCCCACCGCGGGGTGGTCGGCCTGCTCCACGATGCGCCACGCGCGCCGGTAGTCGTCGACGTACCGACCCCAGGCGAGGGCTTCGAAGGCGATCCGGATGCCGTATCCCGCGGCCAGGTCGCCGAGGCGTCGCAGCTGGTCGGCGGAGACGGCGTCGTCGTCGATCGTGGCGGTGCCGACGTTGCTGCAGCAGAGCACGAGGTCCATGCCGAGGCGACGCATGAGCTGGAACTTGGCCTCGGCGCGGCGGAGCACCGCGGCGAACGCGGCCTCGTCGACGCCCTCCACGTCGCGCATCGGCTGGTAGAGGTCGAGGCTCAGGCCCAGGCGTCCGGCCAGTGCCGCGATCTCTTCGGGGCTCTCGGGGGCGGCGAGCAGGTCGGGCTCGAAGATCTCCACCCCGTCGAAACCGGCGTCGGCGCAGGCGTGCAGTTTGTCGGCGAGCGTTCCGCTGATGCAGACGGTCGCGATGGAGGTCCTCATGGCGGCCGAATGTACCATCTGGTACAAAGCGGGTCCACTAGTCTGACCGAATGGCCGAGGCACGTCGAGACGCCGAGCGCACCCGCGCCGAACTCCTCGCGGTGGCCACCGAGGTCTTCGCCGAAGACGGCTTCTCGGGAGCGCGGGTCGACGAGATCGCCGCCCGCACGCGCACCACGAAGCGCATGATCTACTACTACTTCGGCGGCAAAGAGGGCCTGTACCGGGCCGTGCTCGAAGAGGCGTACCGCGGCATCCGCGAGGCGGAGCGGGCGATCGACGTCGATCACGCCGACCCCGTGGATGCCATCCGCTCGCTCGCTGAGCTGACCTTCGACCACCACGTCGGGCACGACGCCTTCATCCGTCTCGTCGCGATCGAGAACATCCACCGCGGCGAGTTCATCCGCCAGATCGAGGGGCTCCGCACCCTGTCGCAGCCGGCGAAGGGCCTGCTCGACGAGATCCTCGAGCGCGGGCGCACCGCGGGGGTCTTCCGCTCCGACGTCGACGCGATCGACGTGCACCTCGTCATCAGCTCGTACTGCGTGTTCCAGGTCGCCAACCGCTACACGTTCGGCCACCTCTTCGACGTCGATCTCACCTCGCCCGACCGGCGCTCGCACCTGCGCGCGGTCATCGGCGACGTGGTCGTCGGTTGGCTGACGGCCCCCGCCCGCTGACCGCGCCCCCGCTCGGCTCCCGCGCGCTGACCGCGCTCGGCCCCCTCCGCGGCCCAGACCCCCGTTGAGTGTCCACGGCATGCCGTGTCGGTCCGGCGGCGTGCGGCGTGTCTTGGGCACTCGACCATCCGGACGGGCCCCGCGCGCCGACCGCGCGCCGGGCGGGCTCCGTGCGCTGAGCGTGCGCCGGGCGGGCCCCGCGCCCCTCCCCTCGGCCCCCTCCCCGGCCCAGACCCCCGTTGAGTGTCCACGACATGCCGTGTCGGTCCGGCGGCGTGCGGCGTGTCTTGGACACTCGACCATCCGGGCGCGCCCGGGCGCCCGGGTCCCGGCCGCGGCGCCATACCGAAGTCGTCGTTGACACGATGCGCTCGGCGTGGTTTCCTCTGAACGTACCGGTTAGTACATAACCGGCTCGCGGAAACGAAGGAGTACCGTGATCGACGCGCACCCGTATCTCGTCGGCCTCATCGGCACGGGGGTCCTCCCCTCGTTGACGCCGCCGATGCACATGGCCGAGGCGCGCGCTCTTGGACTCACTTACGTCTACCGTCCGCTCGACCTCACCGCCCTCGGCATCGATCCCGAGCGCATCGGCGATGTGCTGGCGTGGGCCGAACGGCTCGGCTACGACGCCGTCAACGTCACCCACCCGTGCAAGCAGAGCGTGCTCGCGCACCTCGATCGCATCGACCCCGTCGCCGCGGCCCTCGGCGCGGTCAACACCGTGCTGTTCACTCCCACCGGACGCGTCGGCTACAACACCGACACGACGGGCTTCGCCGCCGCCTTCACCGACGGACTCCCGGATGCCACGACCGACCACGTCGTCCAGCTCGGCGCGGGAGGTGCGGGGTCGGCCGTCGCCGACGCGCTGCTGCGCCTGGGTACCGCGCGGCTGAGCATCGTCGACCTCGACCCCGTGCGCGCCGCGGCCCTCGCCGACGACCTGGCGTCACGGCATCCGCTCGCCGTCGTCGACACCGCCGCCCCCGACCGGCTCGCCGATGTGCTCGCCGGCGCCGACGGCCTCGTGCACTGCACCCCCGTCGGAATGGCCGAGCACCCGGGGCTCCCCCTCGACGCCGCGCTCCTCCGCCCCGAGCTGTGGGTCGCCGACATCGTCTACCGCCCGCTCGACACCGAACTCCTCATCACCGCGCGCGAGCGCGGCTGCCGCACACTCAGCGGCGGACGTATGGCGGTCCACCAGGCCGTCGACGCGTTCGCCCTCATCACGGGGACGCGACCCGACCCCGACCGCATGACCGCCCACTTCCTCGACCTCGTCACCACCGACAGCATCCCCGACACGACCGCCGACCCGGCCGTCGCCCGATAAGGAGCACACTCGCATGACCACCCCCGCAACGACGCGGAAGACTCCCGTGAAGGCGGCCACCGCCAGCTTCATGGGCAGCGCCGTCGAGTACTACGACTTCTTCCTGTTCGGCTCCGCCGCCGCCCTGATCTTCCCGACGGTCTTCTTCCCGTCGGGCGATCAGGCGGCGCTCGTGATGTCGTTCGCGACCTTCGGGTTCGCCTACATCGCGCGCCCCTTCGGCGCCGTCATCCTCGGCCACTTCGGCGACCGCATCGGGCGCCAGAAGGTGCTGATGTTCACCCTGCTGCTGATGGGCCTGTCGACCTTCATCATCGGCTGCCTCCCGGGCTTCGCCCAGATCGGGTGGTTCGCTCCCGCGCTGCTGGTGCTGTGCCGTCTCGCCCAGGGGCTGTCGGCCGCCGGCGAGCAGGCGGGGGCCTCGTCGCTCACGCTGGAGCACGCCCCCGACTCGCGCCGGTCGTTCTTCACGTCGTGGACGCTCACCGGCACCCAGGGCGGGCAGATCCTCGCCGCCCTCATCTTCATCCCGGTGGTCGCCCTGCCCGACGACATCAAGTTCTCGTGGGGCTGGCGCATCCCGTTCTGGCTGAGCGCGGTGGTCGTGGTCGTGGCGTTCTTCATCCGCCGGAGCCTGCACGAGACTCCCGAGTTCGAGCAGGCCAAGGCCGACGGGAAGATCGCGCGGATGCCGCTGGTGCCCCTGCTGAAGAACCACTGGCGCGACGTGCTCCGCGTGATCTTCTGCGCCTTCATCGCCGCGGTGTCCACCGTGTTCGGCACGCTCGCGATCGCCTACGGCAAAGAGGTCGGTCTCGCCGCCAGCGTGACGCTGTGGCTCGTCGTCGTCGCCAACGTCGTCGCGCTGTTCACTCAGCCGCTGTTCGGCAAGCTCGCCGACCGCATCGGCCGCAAGCCCGTCTTCATCTACGGCGCGCTGTCGTCGGCGGCGTTCATGCCGTTCTACATGCTGTCGATGGGCGCCGGGAACGACCTGCTCACCTTCGGCCTGGCGATCCTGACGTTCTCGTGCGGGTATGCCGCGGCCAACGCCGTGTGGCCGTCGTTCTACGGCGAGATGTTCAGCACCCGGGTGCGTTTCTCGGGCATGGCGATCGGTACGCAGCTCGGCTTCCTGATGGCCGGCTTCGCGCCGAGCATCGTCGCCGCCCTCGGTGGTGGCGGTGCGGGCGGCTGGGTCGTCATCAGCATCTTCACCGCGGTCATCGCGATCATCGCCTCGGTGAGCGCCCTGACCGCTCGAGAGACGAAGGACGTCCCCACCGACCAGCTGGGTCTGTCGTCGCGCGAGCGCGCGACCGTCTCGGTCTGACGCCCGACCTCGGCCCCGTCTCCCCCGGGAGGCGGGGCCTTCGTCGTTCCCGCGCGCGGTCGTGGGCGCGGGGCCTCGACGGGTGAGCCGGGCTCCGGCGGCCGTGTCAGCGCAGCGAGCGGGTCATGGCGAGCTCGCGGCCGATCGACGTGGTGAACTCTTCGCCCGTCGCGATGAATCCCGCGCGACGATACGCGGCCTGGGCGCGCCCGTTGTCGACGTGCACGTCGAGCGACAGCGTCTCGAATCCGAGCGCGCGGGCCCAGTCCGCGGCAGCGTCGAGCAGGGCGTCGATGGCCCCGGAGCCGCGGTGCGCCGGGTCGACGAAGACGCCGACGATCCCGGCGTGCGCCTCGGTCCGTCGACGGCCTGTGTGGTCGACGTCGCCGGCCCGGCGCACGAGCACCGTCGCCGATCCCGCCCACTCGCCCTCGGTCTCGACCACGAACATCGCGCCCGCGTCGCCGCTCGCGCCGTTCGCCGCGCGGGCGTCCCAGAACGCGGGATCGCGCGCGATCTCTTGCTCGTAGGTGGTCAGGAACGCCAGGGCGGCGTTCGGATCACGGACAGCATGCAGCCGCAGTTCCCGGACGCGCGCGCCCTCGTCCGCGCGCACACGGCGCGCGGCGGGGGTCACGCACCGACCTCCTGGTAGGCCGCGAAGAGCAGTGACTCGTCGGGAGCCTGCAGCACGGTGGGCCGAGCGAGGTCGTCGAGCACGATGAAGCGCAGCATGCCGCCGCGGCTCTTCTTGTCGCGCTGCATCGTCGCCTTGAGCGTCTGGAAGGCCCCGGCACGGTACGAGGTGGGAAGACCCAACGACTCCAGCACCGTGCGGTGACGCTGCGCCACCTCGTCGGGAAGACGGCCGGCCAGGCGCGACAACTCGGCGGCGAACACCATGCCGACCGAGATGGCGGCACCGTGGCGCCAGCGATAGCGCTCGGCGTGCTCGATGGCGTGGCCCAGGGTGTGACCGTAGTTCAGGACCTCGCGCAGACCCGCCTCGCGCAGGTCTTCGCCGACGACGCGCGCCTTCATGTCGATGGCGAGTTCGATGCAGCGGCGGAATCCGTCGCCCCGGGGATCGACGATGTTCTCGGGGTCGGCCTCGATGAGGTCGAGGATCTCGGGATGCCAGATGAAACCGGCCTTGACCACCTCGGCGAACCCGGCGGTCGCCTCGTTTCGCGACAGGGTCTCGAGCAGGTCGAGGTCGCAGACGACCGCGACGGGCGGCCAGAAGGCGCCGACGAGGTTCTTGCCCTCGGCGGTGTTGATCCCGGTCTTGCCGCCCACGGCGGCGTCGACCATGCCGAGCACGGTGGTGGGCACCTGCACCAGCGCGACGCCGCGCAGCCAGGTCGCGGCGACGAAGCCCGCGAGGTCGGTCACCGCTCCCCCGCCGAAGCCGATGACCGCGTCCGTGCGGGTGAAGTCCGCCTGCCCCATCACCTGCCAGCAGAACGCGGCCACTTCCACGCGCTTGCCCGCCTCGGCATCGGGGATCTCGGCGAGCAGCACCTCGCGATCGCCCACGAGCTGCGCGCGCAGTGCCTCGGCCTGAGCCGCGAGCGTCGGCGGGTGCACGATGAGCACCTTGCGGGCCGCCGACGGCAGCTTCTCGCCGAGCGAGGCCAGCAGGCCGCGTCCGACGGTGATGTCGTAGCCGGAGTCGCCGGCGACGCTGATGGTGGTGGTGTCGGTCATGCCGTCTCTCCGGCCGGCACACGGCGTGCCCAGGCCACGATGTCGTCGACGACCCGCGCGAGCGGGCCCGACGACGTGTCGAACACGATGTCGGCGGCCTCTTCGTACACGGGCCGTCGTTCATCGAAGATGCGCTGCCACCGGGCCACGGGGTCTTCGCCGCCCAGCAGGGGTCGCTCGTCGCCGTGGATCCGCGATGCCACGACGTGCATCGCGACGGTGAGGAGCACGACGCGGTGCGCGTGGAGCCGCTCGCGGGTCACGGGGTCGAGCACCGCTCCCCCACCCAGCGCCACGACGCCGCCGCGGGCCAGTGCCTCGGCCACGGCGTCGCGCTCGAGCGCGCGGAAGTGGGCCTCTCCGTGCGCGAGGAACAGATCGCGGATCGGCCCGTGGTCGCGCACGACGATCTTGTCGGTGTCGGCGAAGGGCTCGCCGAGCGCGCGCGCCACGCGACGCCCCACGCTCGTCTTGCCCGCTCCCATGGGGCCGATGAGCACGACGGCGGGGCCGTTCGCGTCGGCGCCGGTCGAGAGGCCGCCCGTCGCGTGCTCGGGCGCGACCTCAGGCGAGGTCATGCGCGAGCAGCGCGGCGTCGGACGCGTCGGTGGTGCGCAGCGTCTCGGGCAGGTGGGCCAGGTACGTCTCGAGGTTGCGTCGCGTCTCGGCGATGTTGTCGCCGCCGAACTTCTCGAGCACCGAGTCCGCGAGGGTGATGGCCACCATCGCCTCGGCCACGACACCCGATGCGGGCACGGCACAGACGTCGGAACGCTGGTGGTGGGCGGCGGCGGTGTCACCGGTGGCCACGTCGACCGTGCGCAGGGCCTTGGGGATGGTCGCGATCGGCTTCATGCCGGCGCGCACGCGCAGCACGGTGCCGGTCGACATGCCGCCTTCGGTGCCGCCCGCGCGGTCCGACGAACGCGTGATGCCCTCGCCGGTGGCGAACAGCTCGTCGTGTGCCTGCGAACCGCGGCGCGTGGTCGTGAGGAAACCGTCGCCGACCTCGACACCCTTGATCGCCTGGATGCTCATGATGGCCTGGGCGAGCTTGGCATCGAGGCGCCGGTCCCACTGCACGTGCGAGCCGAGCCCCGGGGGCAGGCCGTAGGCGAGCACCTCGACGACGCCGCCGAGCGTGTCGCCGTCCTTCTTCGCGGCGTCGACCTCGGCGACCATCGCGGCGCTCGTGTCGGCGTGGAAGCAACGCAGCGGATCGGCGTCGAGCAGGTCGACGTCGTCGGGGGTCGGCAGCGCGGCGTCGTCGGGAACGCGCACGGGGCCGATCGAGAGGGTGTGGCTGACGAGGCGGATGCCGAGCTCGCCGAGGAACGAGCGCGCGATCGCGCCGAGCGCCACGCGGGCGGCGGTCTCACGGGCCGAGGCGCGCTCGAGGATCGGACGGGCTTCGTCGAAGCCGTACTTCTGCATGCCCACCAGGTCGGCGTGGCCCGGGCGCGGGCGCGTGAGGGCGGCACCGCGTCCGCGCGAGCGGTCCGACAGCTCGACGGGCTCGGGGCTCATCACCTCGGTCCACTTCGGCCACTCGGTGTTGCCGATGCGGAGTGCGATGGGGCTGCCGATGGTGAAACCGTGCACGATGCCCGTCGACAGCGACAGTTCGTCTTCTTCGAACTTCATGCGCGAGCCGCGGCCGTAGCCCAGTCGGCGTCGCGCCAGTTCGGCGCGGATCTGCGCGGACGAGATGGGAACGCCGGCGGGCATCCCCTCCATGAGGGCGATCAGTTCGGGGCCGTGGGATTCGCCGGCCGTGAGAACGCGAAGCATGGACCTAGTCTCCCATGAGCGCGGTGCGCATCGCGGCCAGGACGGCGTCCTCCCGATCCACGGAGCGCGAGGGGTCGCCGCCGACGAAGACGCGGACCTGCAGTAGAGCCTGGTGCAGCAGCATCGTCAGACCGTCGTGGGCGGGTCGACCGGCGCGTTCCCACTCCCGCGCGAGCGGGGTGGGCCAGCCGCCGTAGACGACGTCGACGAGGGGTCCCGACGTGGATGCCAGGGCCTCGGCGAGGGGTCCGAGATCGGTGCCGCCGGGAAGAGCCGCGATCGTGGCATCCACGGGCTCCCCGTCCGAGGCGGTGTCGGCGAGGGCGCGGACGCGCACGTCGATCCCCAGCTCCGGCCCGAGGGCGCGGAGCGAGGCGGCCGCCTCGACGCGCCGGGCGCGCACCTCGACGACGCCGGCGCCCGCCCGCGCCGCGGCGACGACGGCCGAGGTGGCGGTCGCTCCCGCACCGAGCACGCGGATCACGCCCGGCGCGCGCACCCCGAACTCGTCGAGCGCGCGCGCGAGCCCGCCCACGTCGGTGTTGAAGCCGCGCGGACCATCGGCGTCGAGCAGGTAGGTGTTCACCGCACCGGTCCGTCGGGCGTCGTCGTCGAGCGAGACGGCACTGCGAGCGGCGACGTGCTTCAACGGCATCGTGAGCGAGAGGCCGCGCCAGTCGGCATCCAGCCCGCTCAGCGCAGCCGGGAAGCCCGCCTCGTCCACCCGTTCGCGGCCGTAGTGCCAGTCGAGTCCGAGCACCTCGTAGGCCGCCGCGTGCAGGCGGGGCGACCGCGAATGCGCGATCGGGTCGCCCCACACGGCGAGGCGCGTGCGATCGGTCAGCATCCGCCGTCGGGGTTCGCCGCGCACCACGCCTGCCACTGGGCGACGGCCTTCTCGTGCTCGCTGTAGGTCGAGGTGAAGACCGTCTCACCGGTGTCGAGGTTGACGGTCACGAAGTACAGCCACGGACCGTCGGCGGGCTTCATGGCCGCGTCGATCGCGAGGTCACCGGGGTTCGCGATCGGACCGACGGGCAGGCCCGGGTACATGTACGTGTTCCACGGGTTGTCGGAGTTGCGCGCCTCGGTCGAGGTGCTCACCGAGCCGCTACCCATCTCGCCCGCACCGTACTGCACGGTGGAGTCCATCTCGAGCTTGCCGAACGTCTCTTGGTTCGTCGGCTGCAGACGGTTCTCGATCACGCGCGAGACCTTATAGAAGTCCTCGCTGCTGCGCGCCTCGCGCTCGATGATCGAGGCGACGGTGAGGATGCGCTCCCGATCGGCCTCGGGCACCCCGGCGGCGTCCAGCGACTGGATGGTGCGCTGCACCATGCGCGTGATGACGTCTTTCGCGGTGACGCCCTCGTCGAAGTCGTACGTGGCGGGGAAGATCCAGCCCTCGAGGGTGCCGGCGGGAACGCCGTACTGCGAGGGATCGGCGGCCGCGGCGGTGAGCTCCTCGCGCGGGATGCCGATCTGCTCCGAGATCAGGTCGAGCGACTGGTTGAGGGTGAGCCCCTCGCGCAGCTGCACGGAGTTGTCGAGACGGTTCACCGGGTCGCGGAGCGCCGTGAGCACGGCCTCGGACGTCATCTGCTGCTGGAGCTTGTAGATGCCCGGCTGGAACGTGAAGACGACGGAGTTGTCGAGCATGTACTTGTACAGCGAGTTCGAGGCCTTGGTGATCCCCGCGTCGAAGAGCTTCGGCGAGACCGACTCGCCGGTGTCACCCGCGACGATCGTGATGCGGGCTTCGCCCGTCGCCTGACCGGCGTCGAACTCGATCGGCTCGCTCGTGCCGAAGAACGCCTGCACGCGCGTGCCGTAGGTGTTCCACAGCGCGAAACCTCCACCGACGATGCCGGCGAGGAGGAGAAGGACCACGCCGAGGGCGATCCAGCCGCCGATGCGACGGCGCTTTTTCGGCGGACGCGGCGGCGGGGAGCCGATGTCGTGCGTGGTGGTCTCGCCGGTGAAGAGCTCCTCGAGTGATCCGGATGCCACCGGACCCCGCGACGCGGACGTGGCCGACGCACCGACGCCGGCGCCGACGAGAGCGGGCTCGCGGTCGCGCGACGGCTCGGTCGTCCGGGGCGTCTCGGCACGGCGAGCGGCGTCGGGACGCTGGGCGGCGGGGACGTCGGTCGACGCGCGGCGCGGCGACTCGGCGGAACGCGGGGTGGCGGCGGGGGCATCGGCGCGTCGGGCGGCGTCGAAGCGCCGTGTGACGGGGGGCTCGGCCGCCGCGGTCGGGCGGGGAGCCTCGGCGCGAGGCGCGGAGACGTCATCGCGCGCAGCGGCCACGGCCGGCCGGGGCGCCGGAGCGTCGCCGGCGGCCGGGCGTGACGCGTCGTCGCCGACGGCGGATCGCGGGGCGTCCACGGGACGCGCGGCGGCGTCGGGAGCGCCCGCGGCGGGCGCGGGGGACGACGGCGCGGCGGTGTCCCCGACGGTCGAATCGCCCTGCGCGGGGGCTTCCGACACGTTCGAGTCCGCCGCCGAGGTGGCGGTGGGACCGGTCGCGGCGCGGCGGGCCTCGCGGGCGGCGCGGCGCGGCGAGAGGGTCTCTCCCTCGGCACCGTCCGGCGTCGAGGCGGCAGACGGGCGTGCGCCCGTGCGCGGGTCGGGAAGGCGCCCGTACAGATCAGCGAACGGATCGTTCTCGGGAGGCTGGTTCTCGGGCATGTCAGGCGGGCTCCTGTCCCGGTGAGACGGTGGGTCCGGCCGGCTCGCCGGACTGTCGCTCCACGTCGAGCGCCTGCTGCAGCAGCACCACGGCGGCGACTTGATCCACAATGCTACGAGACGCTCGCTGGGAACGGCCTGCCTCTCGCAGGACGCCGTGCGCCGACACCGTGCTCAGACGCTCGTCGACCAGGCGCACCGGCATCGTCAACGCCTCGGCGAGGGCGGCGGCGAACGCGCGGGCGTCGGTCGTCGACGGGGTGTCGTCGCCCCGGAGGTTCAGCGGCAGGCCGACCAGCACCTCGAACGCCTCGTACTCCGCCGCGAGCTCGACGATCCGCCGCACCGGCTCACCCTTTCGCGGCACGGTCTCGACGGGCACGGCGAGCACGCCGTCGGGGTCCGAGCGGGCCACGCCCACCCGGGCGCGCCCGACGTCGATCCCCAGGCGGATACCGCGCCGGAATCCCGTCACGCGGCGGTCGCCCGCACGTCGGTGACGATGCCCTCGAGCGCCGTCGGCAGGGCCGCGGCGTCCGTTCCGCCGCCCTGGGCGACGTCGGGGCGTCCGCCACCTCCACCGCCGAGCACGCCCGCGGCGTTCTTGGCGAGGGCACCCGCGGCGAGGCCGCGCTCGCGCGCGCCCTCGTTGGTGACGACGACCACCGTGGCGCGCCCGCCGGCGACCGAGGCGAGAGCCACGACGGCGGGGTCGGACCCCAGCCGATCGCGCACCTGCAGGGCGAGCGAGCGCACATCGTCGGCCGAGGCCCCCTCGCCGAGGCTCTGGGCGACGACCCGCACGGCGCCGACCGCGACGGCCGACTCGACGAGCTGCGGCAGACGCCCGCTCAGGGCCTGAGCCTCGAACGCGGCGATCTTCTTCTCGGCGGCCTTGAGGCTGGCCGCGAGGTCGGCGATGCGGGTGGTGAGCTGTTCGCGCGGCGTCTTCAGGCTCGAGCTCAGCTGCGACACGATCGCCCGCTCGGCGGCGAGATCGCGGAACGCGTCGAGCCCGACGAGCGCCTCGACGCGGCGGTTGGAGGCACCGACGGACTGCTCCCCCACCAGGTTGACCAGGCCGATCTCGGAGCTGCGGGCGACGTGCGTGCCACCGCAGAGCTCGCGCGACCACGGTCCGCCGACGTCGACCATGCGCACCGTGTCGCCGTACTTCTCACCGAACAGCGCCATGGCACCCGCGGCCTTCGCCTCGTCGAGCGACATCACGCGCGTGGTGACCTCGAGGTTGTCGCGGACGGCGTTGTTGGCGATGTCCTCGATCTCGGTGCGCGTCTCGGGAGACAGCGCGGCGCCCCAGCTGAAGTCGAAGCGCATGTAGCCCGCGCGGTTGAGCGAACCGGTCTGGGTGGCGCTCTTGCCGAGCGTGTCGCGGATCGCGGCGTGCACGAGGTGGGTGGCGGTGTGCGCCTGCTGCGCCGAGTGGCGGTTGAGGGCGTCGACGACGGTCGTGGCGCGCGCCCCCACCGACACCTCGCCGGTGCTGACCTCGACGGTGTGGCTGACGAGGCC
The DNA here is from genome assembly GCF_001424715.1 of Microbacterium sp. Leaf436. Classification (NCBI taxonomy): domain Bacteria; kingdom Bacillati; phylum Actinomycetota; class Actinomycetes; order Micrococcales; family Microbacteriaceae; genus Microbacterium; species Microbacterium sp. Leaf436. The sequence continues at coordinate 520,595 of NZ_LMRB01000003.1, read as the reverse complement.
CGGAACGGGACGCTGCACGTCGAGCACCTCGAGCTCGTACCCGGGGCCGACGATCACGCCCTTGTCGGCGACCTGGCCACCCGACTCGGCGTACAGAGCCGTCTCGGCGGTGATGATCTCGGCGATCTGCCCCTCGGCGGCGCGGTCGGTGCCGCGGCCGTCGATCAGGATGCCGAGCACCGTCGACTCCGTCTGCAGTTCGGTGTAGCCGGTGAACACCGTCTCGCCGAGCGCGCGGAACTCGCGGTAGGCGCTCTGGTCGGCGATCGTTCCCTTGCGGGCGCGGGCATCGGCCTTGGCGCGGGTGCGCTGCTCGAGCATGAGCTCGTCGAAAGCGGCGCGGTCGACGGACAGGCCGGCTTCTTCGGCGATCTCGAGCGTCAGGTCGATCGGGAAGCCGTAGGTGTCGTGCAGGAGGAAGGCCTCCGAGCCCGACAGCGTCGTGCCCCCGTCGTTCTTCGCCTCGACGACGGACTGATCGAGGATCGCCGAGCCGGCGGCCAGCGTGCGCAGGAACGTCTGCTCCTCGGCGATCGCGTAGGCCGAGAGGCGCGCGTAGTCGGTGCCGACCTCGGGGTAGGACTCCTTCATCGCATCGCGCGAGGCGGCGAACAGCTCGGGGAAGGTCGCACCCTCGACGCCCAGCAGGCGCATCGAGCGGATGGCGCGGCGCATGATGCGACGCAGGATGTACCCGCGGCCCTCGTTCGAGGGCGTGACGCCGTCGGCGAGCAGCATGAGCGAGGAACGCACGTGGTCGGCGACGATGCGCAGGCGAACGTCGTCCTCGTGCGACTCGTGGCCGTAGGCCTTGCCGGCCAGCTTGGCTGCCAGGTCGAGCACGGGGCGCACCTGGTCGGTCTCGTACATGTTGTCGACGCCCTGCTTGAGGAACGCGATGCGCTCCAGGCCCATGCCGGTGTCGATGTTCTTGGCGGGGAGCTCGCCGACGATGTCGAAGTCGTACTTCGAGCGCACGTTGGTGATCTCGTACTGCATGAACACGAGGTTCCAGATCTCGACGTAGCGGTCGTCGTCGGTGGCGGGGCCGCCGTCGATGCCGTACGCGGGTCCGCGGTCGAAGAAGATCTCGGAGCAGGGGCCGGCGGGACCGGGAAGACCGGTCGACCAGTAGTTCGTGTCCTTGCCCAGACGCTGGATGCGCTCCTCGGGCAGGTCGGTGAGCGAGCGCCACAGATCGTGCGCCTCGTCGTCTTCTTCGTAGACCGTGACCCACAGGTCTTTCGCGTCGAAGGCGAGGCCGCCCTCGGATTCGGGCGAGGTCAGCAGTTCCCAGGCGAAGCGGATCGCGTCCTCTTTGAAGTAGTCACCGAAGGACCAGTTGCCGAGCATCTGGAAGAACGTCCCGTGGCGGGGGGTCTTGCCGACCTCTTCGATGTCGTTGGTGCGGATGCACTTCTGCACGTCGGCGGCCCGGGGGTACGGCGGCGGAACGACGCCGCTCAGGTACGGGATGAACGGCACCATGCCCGCCACGGTGAAGAGCAGGGCCGGGTCGTCGGTGACGAGCGAGGCCGACGGGACGATCGTGTGATTCTTCTTCTCGAAGAAGTCGAGGAAGCGCTGGGCGATCTCGGCGGTTTTCATGGCGGGTCTTTCCGTGCGCGTGAGGAATCGGCCCCGACACGCGGAACCCGATGCCGGGGAGGTCAGTCGGAGGGCGAAGCGGCTTTCTTGGCAGCCGCTGCGGCGTCGTCGACGGCGTCCGCTGTCTTGTCGACCGCCGTGGATGCCACGCTCTTGACGTCGTCGATGATCTCCGACAGACGCGTCTCCTGCTGGCGGTACGCGTCGCTCATGTGATCGGTGAACTCGCCGATGCGCGAGTCGAGCTGGGCGAGGACTTCCTGCCCGCGGGGGTCCTTGTTGACCATGTGGGCGGCGACGAATCCGCCGACGATGCCCAGGGCGAACCAGACGAGGCTTCTCACGATCACCACTTCTTCCTCGATACGACGCCGCGGTCGCGGCATCCCTCATCGTAGGCGACCACCCCTGTCCGCCGCGAAAGAGGGATCGATGAATGCCGTGCCCTCCGGCATCCGAGGGCGATCGGGCGGTGAGCGGGGAGCGCGGTCAGAACGAAAGAAGGGCGCCGGGAGAACCCGGCGCCCTTCAGCTCGCTGAGATCAGCGGGCGGCGTAGTACTCGACGACGAGCTGCACGTCACACGTGACGGGCACCTCGGCGCGCTTGGGGCGACGGAGCAGGCGAGCCTGCAGCGTCGCCAGGTCGACCTCGATGTAGCCCGGAACGGGGGGCAGCACTTCGGCGTGCCCACCGGCGGCGGCGACCTGGAAGGGCTCGAGGCCCTCGCTCTTGGTCTTGACGTGGATCATCTGGTTCGGCTTGACGCGGAACGACGGGCGGTCCACGAGCTGGCCATCGACCATGATGTGGCGGTGCACGACGAGCTGGCGAGCCTGCGCGGTGGTGCGGGCGAAGCCCGCGCGCACGACGAGGGCATCCAGACGCATTTCGAGCAGCTCGACCAGGTTCTCACCGGTCAGGCCGTCGGTGCGACGGGCCTCGTTGAACGCGATGCGCAGCTGCTTCTCGCGGATGCCGTACTGCTCGCGCAGACGCTGCTTCTCGCGCAGACGAACGGCGTAGTCGCTGTCGGCCTTGCGCTTGGTGCGACCGTGCTCACCCGGAGCGTAGGGACGCTTCTCGAGGTAGCGGGCGGCCTTGGGGGTGAGCGCGATGCCGAGGGCTCGCGACAGACGCACCTTACGGCGGTCCTGAGACTTCGTGGTCACGAAGTGCTCCTTCCGATGACGCGGCCGCGCCTTTCGCGGCTCGCGGGCGTATCGCCCCCTTCCGCCCGATCCGAAGCGCACGCCGGGGCGCACCGGAAGGTGATCACTGGAAGGAGGGGATGCCCGAAAACCCTGTTTCGAGCCGGTTCATGCTATCAGAGCACTCGGCGAGACCCCTGCGCGGGTGTCACTGCCCGTCGAGGATGCGGCGGATCTTCTCGAGCCGTGCCGAGACATCGCGCTCGGTGCCGTGGTTCGTGGGCTCGTAGTAACGCTTGCCCCGCAGCTCGTCGGGCAGGTACTGCTGCGTCACGATGCCGATCTCGCTGTCGTGGGCGTACTTGTATCCCTTGCCGTGGCCCAGGCGCTTGGCGCCCGGGTAGTGGGCGTCGCGCAGGTGCATCGGGACGCGTCCGAAACCGCCGGCGCGCACATCGGCGATCGCCGCATTGATGGCGTTGTACGCGGCGTTCGACTTGGCCGTGGTCGCGAGGTACACGGTCGCCTCGGCGAGCGGGATGCGCCCTTCGGGCATGCCGATGAACGCCACGGCGTCGGCCGCGGCGACGGCGATCTGCAGGGCCTGCGGGTCGGCCATGCCGATGTCTTCGGCGGCCGAGATGACGAGGCGTCGGGCGATGAAGCGCGGGTCCTCCCCCGCTTCGATCATGCGGGCGAGGTAGTGGATCGCGGCGTCGGGGTCGGAGCCGCGCACCGACTTGATGAACGCGCTGATCACGTCGTAGTGCTCGTCGCCCTGACGGTCGTATCTCAGCAGAGCGCGATCGACGGCCTGGGCGATGTGGTCGGCGGTGATGACCGGCAGATCGTCGGCGGGACGCGAGGGGTCGTCTGTCCCGGCATCCGATTCGTCGTCGTCGTCATCGTCATCGCCGTCGGCGGCACGGGTGGCCACCGGCGCGGCGACCCCGCCGTCGTCACCGGCGACCGCGGCGGCGGCCTCGAGGGCGGTCAAGGCGCGACGGGCGTCGCCCGATGCCAGGCGCACCAGCGTGGCGCGGGCCTCGTCGTCGAGCACGACGCGCCCCGCGAGTCCGCGCGGGTCGGTCACCGCCCGATCGACGAGGGCGCCGAGGTCGTCGTCGCCCAGGGGGCGCAGCGTCAGCAGCAGGGAGCGCGAGAGCAGCGGGGAGATCACCGAGAACGAGGGGTTCTCGGTCGTCGCGGCGATGAGCACGACCCACCCGTTCTCGACTCCCGGGAGCAGGGCGTCCTGCTGGGCCTTCGTGAACCGGTGGATCTCGTCGAGGAAGAGGATGGTCGACTGCCCGTACAGGTCGCGCTGCGTCAGCGCCTCTTGCATGACCTCGCGAACGTCCTTCACACCCGCGGTGATCGCCGACAGCTCGACGAAACGACGCCCCGACGAGCGCGCGATGGCCTGTGCCAGCGTGGTCTTGCCCGTTCCGGGAGGACCCCAGAGGATGACCGACACCGCCGAGACGGATGCCGAGGAGTCGGTGGTCGCGAGGGTGACCAGCGGAGAGCCGGGGCGCAGCAGGTGACCCTGGCCGGCGACCTCATCGAGGCTGACGGGTCGCATTCGCACCGCGAGCGGGGTTGAGCCCTGGAAGAGGGCAGAGGCACGGGTCACTGCTCCAGGCTAACCGGGGCCTCCGACACCGGAGCGAGCAGCGGTCCCCGCCGCTCTCGTCGGAGGCCGCCGGACGACCGCCGGCACCTCGGTCCGTGGGGCCCGTGCGTAGGATCGAGGCGTCCGAGCGCGAGGAGGTCGATGTGGTGACGCGGGGGAAAGACCGTCAGACAAGGGAGCAGCGCGAGCGCGCGCGGGTCTACCAGGCGCGCCTCGAGCTGCACGAACGCCAGGGGCGTCGGCGTCGCCGCGACACCGTGATCGGCATCGTCGTCGGACTCGCGGTCATCCTCGGTGCCGGGGCCGCTCAGACGTTCTACTTCGTCGCGGGTCCGGGCGCACCCGTGCCCGCCGTCACCGATGCGCCGACCACCCCGGCGCCGACGGCCATTCCCGAGACGCCCGCACCGGTGCCGACGGAGTGAGCCGGGGCGGCATCCTGTTCCGTGGGTGCGGCCCGTACTAGGCTCGGAGAGTCCTACTCCCCCAGGCGGTTCTGCCGCGATGAGGTGCTACCCGTGACTTCCGCTCCCACCCCCGAGACCTCCGACCCGCGCGACGGCGCGAGTGATGCCGAGGTCGAACCCACCGCCGCGCCCGAGGGCGCGACGGCCGCCGAGGCCGATTCCGCGCCCGGTGCCGATTCACCCGGTGCCGATTCGCCCGGTGTCGACTCGCCCGTCGCCTCCGACGACCACGGCGCCGACTCCGTCCCCGACGTGGACCCGTCCGCGGCATCCGATGACACGGACGACGCAGCCCCCGATGCCGACGCGGTCGACGCCGCGTTCGGCACCCCCGCCGCGACCGACGGCGATGAGCCCAGTGCCGATGAGCCCAGCGCTGACGAACCCGGTGCCGACGAGCCTGCCGCCGCCGAACAGTCGGAGGAGCCCTCCGCGCCTCGCACGCCGGCGCCGTCGCCGCGTCCCGCCGCCACCCCCATGGCTCGTCCGCGCCCGGGTGCCCCCGTTCCCTCGAAGCCTGCCGGCGCCCCCGCGTCGAGCGCGCCCACCGAGCCGTGGGGCCGCGTCGACGACGACGGCACCGTCTCGGTGCGCGAGGGTGACGACTGGCGCGCCGTGGGACAGTACCCCGACGGCACGCCCGCCGAAGCACTGGCCTACTTCGAGCGCAAGTACTCCGACCTCGCGAGCGAGGTGACCCTGCTCGAGGTGCGCCACCGCCGCGGCGGTGCGTCGGCCGGCGATCTGCGCTCGACGGCCAAGACGGTGCGCGGCAAGCTCGACGGCGCCGCCGCGGTCGGCGACCTCGCCGCCCTGGTCGCGCGCCTCGACGCCCTCACGTCGCAGCTCGCCGAAGCCAGCGAGACCGAGGCGGCCGCCGCGAAGGAGGCCGTCGACGAAGCCGTGCGCGAGCGCACGGCCATCGTCGAGCAGGCCGAGGCCCTGGCCGCCCGCGACCCGCAGACCGTGCAGTGGAAGCAGATGACCGCCGATATGGCGGCGCTCTTCGACCGCTGGCAGGCCCACCAGCAGAACGGGCCCCGCCTGTCGAAGTCGACCGCGCAGCAGCTGTGGCGCCGGTTCCGCGACGCCCGCGCCACGGTCGACCGCCACCGCCGCGAGTACTTCTCGCAGCTCGACGACACCCACAAGGTCGCGCGCGACGCCAAGACGCGTCTCGTCGAGCGCGCCGAGGCCCTGGCCCCGCGCGGCGAGGACGGCATCGGCGCCTACCGCGACCTGCTCGACGCGTGGAAGGCTTCGGGCCGCGCCGGCCGCAAGGTCGACGACGCTCTGTGGGCGCGTTTCAAAGCCGCCGGTGACGCCCTGTACGGCGCTCGCATCGAGCGGGAGTCCGCCGAGACCGAGGCCTCGAAAGAGAAGATCGAGCAGAAGAAGGTGCTCCTCGCCGAGGCGGCTCCGCTCGTCGACGAGAAGAACCTCGCCACCGCGCGACAGAAGCTCACCGCCATCCAGCGCCAGTGGGACGAGATCGGTCGCGTGTTCCCGCGCGACAAGGAACGCGCCCTCGACGACGACCTGCGCAAGATCGAGCAGAGCGTGCGCACCCGCGAAGACGCCGACTGGAAGCGCAACGATCCCGAGCAGAAGGCGCGTGCCAACGACATGACGCGCCAGCTGTCCGACGCGATCGACAAGCTCGAGGCCGAGCTCGCCGACGCCACCGCGCGCGGCGACAAGCGCGCGGCGGCTCAGGCGTCCGAGGCCCTCGAAGCGCGACGGACCTGGCTGCGCGCCCTCGGCGGCTGAGCGGGTTCTCCACAGATCTCTACGGTCAACAGAAAGGGCGACACCCTCGCGTCACACTGACGGGATGGTGTCGCCCTTCCTGTTCTTCGCCGACGAGCGCATGGCCCTGGCCGAGCTCACGGCCGCGTGCCTCGACGGCATCCTGGTCGCCCTGGGCGAGGGGTTCATGCCCGCCGATGCCGTCGAGAGCCCGTGGATGCGTGCGCGAAGCCTCCGTCCGCTCCTCGGAGATCGCTGGGCGGCGGTACGCGCGAGCGCGGCGTGGATACACGGTGGACAGACCGTCGAGCCGACCCGCCACCACGCGCAACGGGTGAGCGCGATACGCCACATCGTGCGGGGAACCGCCCGCGCGCAGTATCACGAGGTGCGTCTCGGGGCGGCCGACGTCGTCACCGTCGCGGGGGTTCACGTCACCACGCCGGCGCGCACCCTGATCGATCTCGCTCGCTCCGGCGACGCCGCCGAGCGAGCCGTGGCCTGCGCGTGGGCCGCCGAGGAGCCGAGGATCGCCGCCGCAGCGACGCTCTGGCTGCGGGCGCACCCGCGCTTCCCCTACGGTCGGCGAGCCGTCGACGCGCTGCGGTACGCACGCGGAGCAGCAGAGCCCGGCGACGATGAGCAGCCCATCTCGCGGAGCCGCGAGATGCTCGACGGTCGCCCGGGGTCACGGGTCACGGCGATCGCCCGTGCCGGCGCGGACGAGGACCGCGTCGCCCCTCAGGAAGACGTGACGCGGTAGACGTCGTAGACCGCATCGATGCGGCGCACCGCGTTCAGCACCCGATCCAGATGCACGGTGTCGCCCATCTCGAACACGAACTTGCTGAGCGCGAGTCGGTCGTTCGTCGTCGACACGGTGGCCGAGAGGATGTTGACGTGGTGCTCGCTGAGCACCCGCGTGACGTCGCTGAGCAGGCCCGAGCGATCGAGGGCCTCGACCTGGATCTGCACGAGGAACACGCTCTTCGAGGTCGGCGCCCACTCGACCTCGATGAGTCGATCGGGCTCTTCCTTGAGCGACTTCACGTTCGTGCAGTCGCCGCGGTGCACCGAGACGCCGCTGCCGCGCGTCACGAAGCCGACGATCTGATCACCCGGCACGGGGGTGCAGCACTTGGCCAACTTGACCAGGATGTCGGGCGCGCCGCGCACGAGCACTCCCGAGTCGCCACCGCGCGGGGCCCGGCTGCGTCCGACGGGGATGTCGATGGGGCCGGTGTTCGACTCCTCGACGTTGACCAGAGCTGTGACCTTCTCGATCACCGACTGGGTCGAGACGTGACCCTCGCCGACCGCGGCGTACAGCGCCGAGACGTCTTCGTAGTGGAAGAGCCGCGCGACCTCGGTGAACGAGTCCTGGCTCATCAGACGCTGCAGGGGAAGGTTCTGCCGGCGCATGGCGCGGGCGATGGAGTCCTTGCCCTGCTCGATGGCCTCTTCGCGACGTTCCTTCGTGAACCACCCGCGGATCTTGTTGCGCGCGCGGGTGCTCTTGACGAAGCCGAGCCAGTCCTGGCTGGGGCCGGCGTCGGGGTTCTTCGACGTGAAGACCTCGACCACATCGCCGCTCTGCAGGGCCGACTCGAGGGGCACCAGGCGACCGTTGACCTTCGCCCCCATGGTGCGGTGGCCGATCTCGGTGTGCACGGCGTACGCGAAGTCGACGGGCGTCGCCCCCGTGGGCAGACCCACGACGCGCCCCTTCGGCGTGAAGACGTAGACCTCTTTCGCGCCGATCTCGAACCGCAGCGAGTCGAGGAACTCCCCCGGGTCGGCGGTCTCTGCCTGCCAGTCCGAGATGTGCGCGATCCATGCCATGTCGGCGTCGACGGCCTTGGCATCCGTCTTGCCGCCGGCCATGCGCTCTTTGTACTTCCAGTGGGCCGCGACACCGAACTCGGCCTGCTGGTGCATCTCGTGCGTGCGGATCTGGATCTCGACCGTGCGGCCACCCGGTCCGAGCACCGTCGTGTGCAGCGACTGGTACAGGTTGAACTTGGGAGTGGCGATGTAGTCCTTGAAGCGCCCCGGCAGCGGCGTCCACCGCGCGTGGATCGCACCGAGCACGGCGTAGCAGTCGCGCACCGTGCCGACGAGGATGCGGATGCCGATGAGGTCGTAGATGTCGTCGAACTCGCGCCCGCGCACGACCATCTTCTGGTACACCGAGTAGAGCTGTTTGGGTCGCCCCATGACCCGGCCGCGTACCCGCAGTTCGCGTAGGTCGGCGTCGACGGAGTCGATGACGTTCTGCACGTACTGCTCGCGCTGCGGAGTGCGCTGTCTCACCAGGCTCTCGATCTCGGCGTAGAGCTTCGGGTGCATCACCGCGAACGAGAGGTCTTCGAGCTCGCTCTTGATGGCCTGGATGCCGAGACGATGTGCCAGCGGGGCGTAGATCTCGAGCGTCTCAGTCGCCTTCTTCGCGGCCTTGTGCGGGGGGACGAAGCCCCAGGTGCGCGCGTTGTGCAGGCGGTCGGCGAGCTTGATGAGCAGCACGCGGATGTCTTTCGACATCGCGACGATCATCTTGCGCACCGTCTCGGCCTGGGCACTGTCGCCGTACTTGACCTTGTCGAGCTTGGTGACGCCGTCGACGAGCATGGCCACCTCATCGCCGAAGTCGGCGGCGAGTTCGTCGAGGGGGTAGCCGGTGTCTTCGACGGTGTCGTGCAGAAGCGCCGCCGCGATCGCCTTGGGCCCCAGACCCAGCTCGGCGAGGATCTGCGCCACCGCCAACGGGTGGGTGATGTAGGGCTCGCCGCTCTGGCGCTTCTGTCCGTCGTGCGCCTTGTCGGCGACCGCGTAGGCCCGTTCGACGATCGCGAGATCGCCCTTGGGGTGGTGCGTGCGGACGGTGCGCAGCAGCTTGTCGACGTCGTCGCGGCGGGCGGCGCGCGAGAAGATGCGCGGCACCAGGCGGCGCAGTGACGACGGGGGCGGCGTGGACGACGCGGTCTCGGTCATCGCCACCTCTTCCTCACGGCCAGTCGATCAAGTCTACGCCCCGCGGGGCGGGGCCCCGGCGTCAGGCCGGGACGCCCGCCTTCTCGCGTGCGGCCACGACGCGGGCATCGCGCTCGGCGATCGGCTTCTCCTTCTCACGCAGGAGGGCATACATCGGAACGGCGACGAACAGCGTCGAGTACGCCGCGACGATCGTGCCGACGAAGATCGACAGCGAGATGTCGCTCAGGGTGCGCGCGCCCAGCGGCACGCCGATGAAGAGGATGGCGCCGACGGGGAGAATGGCGACCACCGTGGTGTTGATCGATCGGATCAACGTCTGGTTCGCGGCGAGGTTGACCGACTCCGCGAACGTGCGGCCGGAGATCTCGCCGTCATCCCGGGTGTTCTCTCTCACCTTGTCGAAGACGACGGTGGTGTCGTACAGCGCGTACGAGAGGATCGTCAGGAAGCCGATGACGGCGGCCGGCGAGATCTCGAAGCCGAAGAGCGCGTACACGCCGATCGTGATGACGAGCACGTCGACGAGGCCGATGATGGCGGCGACCGACATCTTCCACGTGCGGAAGTACAGCGCGAGGATGAGGAAGGTCAGCGCGAGGAAAATCGACAGACCCCACAGCGACTGGCGCGTGACGTCGTTGCCCCAGGTGGGTCCGATGAACGAGTTCGTGATCTCGGACGCATCGACGCCGTAGGCGGAGGCCAGGGCTGCGGCCACCGCCTGGGTCTCGTCGTTGTCCATCTGGTCGGTCTGCACGCGCACGGCCTGGTCGCTGATGGTGCTGACGCGCGTGCTCGCACCGGGCACGACCGAGGTCACGGCGTCGGTGGCGAGCGACTGGTCGAACGAGGCCGGGTTCGACACCGTGAACTGCGAGCCGCCGGTGAACTCGATCGAGAACTGCACCGGGCGGATGAGCGGCACGAGGGCCGCGCCGATCACCAGCACGGCGGCGATGATGAACCAGAGGCGACGGCGCTGAACGAACGGGAACGAGGTCTTCCCGGAGTAGAGGTCGTTGCCGAGCTGCGTCATGGAGCGCATCAGACGTCTCCCTCTTTCGTCGAGCGGCTATCGCTGCGCGCGGCGGCGAGTTCGGCCTGCTTGCGTTCGGCGATCGTCTGGCGGCGCTGGGCCTCACCGCGCGAGCGCTTCGCACGGCCGGCGTCGGCGACGGGAGCACGGAACTCGGCGCGGCCGCGGTAGACGGCGCCCAGCGCGTGCGGGTCCATGCCCGACAGGGGGTGTCCCGACCCGAAGAACCGGGTACGTGCCAACAACTGCATCACGGGGTGGGTGAACAGGATGAAGATCAGGATGTCGATCGCGGTGGTGAGCCCCAGCGTGAACGCGAAGCCCTTCACCGTGGAGTCGGCCAGGATGTACAGCACGACGGCGGCGAGGATGTTGATCGACTTCGAGATGTAGATGGTGCGCTTGGCGCGCGACCATCCGTCTTCGACGGCGGCCGTGATCGACTTGCCGTCGCGCAGCTCGTCGCGGATGCGTTCGAAGTAGACGATGAACGAGTCGGCCGTGAAGCCGATCGTCACGATCAGACCGGCCACACCGGCGAGCGACAGGCGGAAGCCGGCCCGCCACGCCAGGATGCACAGGGCGAGATAGGTCAGCACCGCCATCACGCCGAGCGAGGCGATGATCACCGTGCCGAGGGCCCGGTACACGATCAGGGAGTAGATCGCGACGAGGCCCAGACCGATCAGACCGGCGATGAAGCCCACCTGGAGCTGCTGCGAACCCAGGGTCGCCGACACGGTGTCGGAGCTGACCACCTGGAAGCTCAGCGGCAGGGCGCCGTACTTGAGCTGGTCGGCGAGGGCCTTCGACGACTCCTGCGTGAAGCTTCCCGTGATGCTCGGGCGGCCGTCGACGATGATGCCGTTCATCGACGGCGCCGACAGCACGCTGCCGTCGAGCACGAAGGCGAACTGGTTGAGCGGGGCCTGAGCGCCGTAGAGGCGCTGGCTGATCTCCGCGAAGGTCTGCGTGCCCTGGTCGTTGAAGACGAGGTTGACGGCCCACTGGCCGGTGTTCTGCTCCTGGCCGTTGGTGGCGTTGGAGATGTCGGTGCCGTCGAGCTCGACGGGACCGAGGATGTACTTGGTCGAATCGCCCTGACCGCACGTGATCATGGGCTGATCGGCGGGAGCCTGCGCGGGGTTGCTCGGCGGGTTCGCGCAGTCGTACGAGAGGAACTGCGCCTGCAGCGCCGGGGTGATCCACGCGGGGTCGCTGCCGTTGGTGGGCGACGCGGTCGGGGTCGCGGGCAGCGACGGGTCGGGCGTCGGGTACGGCGTGGTGTTGCCGTCCTGGCCGACGAACGTCGTGGCCGGCGAGCCGGTGAACAGCACCGGGCGCAGCTGCAGCTGAGCCGAGCTCTGGATCCGTTCGCGGGTGGCCTCGTCGGCCTCGCCCGGGATCTGCACGACGATGTTGCGGCCGCCCTCGGTGGCCACGTCGGCCTCGCTCACGCCCGAGGCGTCGACGCGCTGGCGGATGATCGAGACGGCCTGTTGCAGCTGTTCGCTGTCGGGGTTGGCCCCGTCGGTGGTCTGGGCCTGCAGGATGATCTGCGTGCCGCCCTGGAGGTCGAGCGCGAGCTCGGGGGTCCAGGAACTTGCGGAGAAGGCGTACACGCCCAGCGCGTTGATGCCGAAGAGCACGCCGGTGATGGCGAGCAATCCGGTCAACACGCGCCAGGCATGACGGACAGGAGTCGAGGGCGCCACGGAGTCGGCTTTCTGTGCGGCGGTGAACGAGGAAGGGGCCGGTGAGGGCGTCAGGCCTGCGGGCGGTCCTTGTCGGCACGCTCGGCCTCGGTGAGACCGGCCTCGGTGTGCTCGTCCTGACGCGCGGCGCGGCGGTCGTCGCTGATCGAGGTGATGTCGCCGTCGGCGACACCGGCGATGTACTCGGCCTCGGCCTCTTCGGCGTCGATGAAGTCGTCTTCGGTCACGAAGCCCTCGGCCGGGTTGACGATGCGGAGCACGGCCTGGCTGTGCACCTTGATCACGACGCCGGGAGCGATCTCGACGTGCGCGGGCTTGTCGAGGTCTTCACCGTCGTACTCGACGATGGTGCCGTACAGGCCGCCCTGAAGGAGGACCTCGGCGCCGGGAACGGTCTCGCGTGCCTTCTGCTCGATGTCGGCCTTCTGCTTCTTCATCCGACGGCGCGAGCTGTAGAACATGAAGACCAGCAGGCCGATGAGCAGGATGATGATGCCGTAATCGGCGAAGAACCGGGCGATATCCATCGAGGCGGTGCACCTTTCAATTCAGGCGCGCCGTGCGGCACTGCCTAGCGGGGGTCGGGGAATCCCTCGCCGAGTATAGGTCATGACCCCTGGCTGAACCGGAGGACGCCGTCGGGGTGGGGAGCACCGAGGTGGTCGTACGCCTCGGGGGTGGCGACGCGTCCGCGGGGCGTGCGCCCCATGAAACCGATGCGCACGAGGTACGGCTCGACCACCGACTCGATGGTTTCGGGCTCCTCGCCGACGGCGACGGCGAGGGTGCTCAGCCCCACCGGTCCCCCGCGGAAGCGGCGGACGAGCGCGTCAAGCACCGCGCGGTCCAGGCGGTCGAGTCCGATGGCATCCACGTCGTACAGGTCGAGGGCGGCGCCCACCGTCCGCACGTCGGCGTCTCCCTCGGCGGCGCCGTCGGAGGGGCCGTACACGACGAGGTAGTCCCGCACGCGGCGCAGAAGGCGGTTGGCGATGCGGGGCGTCCCGCGCGAGCGACGGGCGATCTCGGACCGAGAGGTGCCGGGCAGGCCCACGTCGAGCATGGATGCCGATCGGGACACGACCCGCTCGAGCTCCTCGGGTTCGTAGTACTCCAAGTGCGCGGTGAAACCGAAGCGGTCGCGGAGGGGGTTGGGGAGGAGCCCCGCGCGTGTCGTCGCCCCGACGAGGGTGAAGGGGGCGAGATCGAGCGGGATGCTCGTCGCGCCCGCGCCCTTGCCGACCATGATGTCGATGCGGAAGTCCTCCATCGCGAGGTACAGCATCTCTTCGGCCGAGCGCGCCATGCGATGGATCTCGTCGATGAAGAGCACTTCGCCGGGGGTGAGCGACGACAGCAGGGCCGCCAGGTCTCCCGCGTGCTGGATCGCCGGTCCGCTCGACAGACGCAGCGGGCGTCCGCTCTCGTGCGCGACGATCATGGCGAGCGTCGTCTTGCCGAGACCCGGGGGGCCCGACAGCAGGATGTGGTCGGGCGAGCGCTGCTGGATGCGGGCGGCGTCGAGCAGCAGTTGCAGCTGCCCGCGCACCTTCTGCTGGCCGACGAACTCGGCGAGCGAGGTGGGGCGCAGGGCGCCCTCGATCGCGAGCTCGATCTCGTCGTCGGGCGTGCCGGCGTCGCGCACGTCAGCCACTCACCGGCTCCTTGCGCGCGGGGCCGAGCAGGGCGAGGGTGAGGCGCAACAGCGCCTGCACCGACGCGCGGTCGGCCTCGGAGGCGTTCTCGGCGACGGATGCCACGGCTTCGGCGGCGGTCCGCTCCGTCCAGCCCAGACCGATGAGCGCCTGCGTCACCTGCGCGGGCACGGCGCCGCGGACCGAGGCGACCGCGGGGGCGGCGGCGGCGACCACGGCGAGCTTGCCGGCGAGCTGCACGACGATGAGCTTCGCGGTCTTCGGGCCGATGCCCGACACGCGACGGAACGGGGCGTCGTCGTCGTCTGCGACCGCCTGCGCGATCTGCGGCACGGTGAGCGACGACAGTACGCCGAGCGCCGACTTGGGACCCACCCCGGTGACGCCGATCAGCTGGGTGAACACCGTCAGCTCCTCGCGGGACTCGAAGCCGAACAGCGAGAGCGCGTCTTCACGCACGATGAGGTTCGTGTGCAGGTGCACGTCGTCGCCGATGTGCACGGTGCGGGCGAGCTGGGAGGTCACGGCCACCGAGAAGCCGACGCCGCCGACCACGATGACCAGTGAATCGTCGGCGACGTGGGCCGCCGAACCGTGCAGCGAGGAGATCATCCTCCGAGCCTAGGGCGCGGTTCGTACATGTGTTCGAGCGACACGCGTGGGGGGCGTGCGTCGCTTCTCGGCGTCGCGCCAGGCGCGCTGCGCGGGGGTGAGTGCCGAGTCGTCCGCGGGGGATGCCGCTCCCCCGCGCCACGCGTGGCAGAGGGCGATCGCCAGGGCGTCGGCGGCATCGGCGGGCTGTGGCAGGGCGTCCAGGCGCAGCACGCGGGCGACCATCGTCTGCACCTGCAGCTTGTCGGCGGCGCCGTACCCCGTGACCGCGGCCTTCACCTCGCTGGGGGTGTGGGTGGCTGCCGGGATGCCGTGTTCGGCGGCCAGCAGCAGGGCGATGCCGCTGGCCTGGGCGGTGCCCATGACCGAGTGGCGGTTGTTCTGTGCGAAGACGCGCTCGACGGCGACGACGTGAGGATCGTGCGCGTGCAGCACCTCGCGGATCCCCGCGGCGATAGCCGCCAGGCGCTTCTCGATCGGATCGGTCGGCGCGGACCGCACGACGCCCACGTGCACGAGCGACGCCGCGCGGGTGGGCGAGACGTCGACGACGCCGATGCCGCAGCGGGTCAGGCCGGGGTCGATGCCGAGGACGCGGAGGGAACGGGACACGGCCCCCACGCTAAGCGCAGGAGCCGTGTCGCAAACGAGGGCGCGCCCTTACTCGTCGTTCTCGAGCTCGGCCTGCACCTCGGCGCTGAGGTCGAAGTTCGTGTAGACGTTCTGCACGTCGTCGCTGTCTTCGAGCGCGTCGATGAGGCGGAACACCTTGCGGGCGGTGTCGGCGTCGACCTCGACCTTGAGCGAGGGGACGAACTCGACGTCGGCCGAGTCGTACTCGATCCCGGCGTCCTGCAGGGCGCTTCGTACCGACACGAGGTCGCTCGCCTCGGTGATGACGCCGAAGCCTTCGCCGTGGGGCTCGACCTCTTCGGCGCCGGCCTCGAGCACGGCGAGCATGACGTCGTCTTCGCTGGTGCCCTCGGAGGGAACGACGATGACGCCCTTACGAGCGAAGTTGTAGGCGACGCTGCCCGGGTCGGCGAGGGTGCCGCCGTTACGGCTGAGGGCGGTGCGCACCTCGGCCGCGGCGCGGTTCTTGTTGTCGGTCAGACACTCGATCAGGAACGCCACGCCGTTGGGTCCGTAGCCTTCGTACAGGATCGAGGCGTACTCGACGGCCTCGCCGCCGATCCCGGCGCCGCGCTTGATCGCACGGTCGATGTTGTCTTTGGGGACCGAGGTCTTCTTGGCCTTCAGCACCGCGTCGAACAGCGTCGGGTTGCCCTGCATGTCGGCCCCACCGAGCTTCGCCGCGACCTCGATGTTCTTGATGAGCTTGGCCCACGACTTGGCGCGGCGGGAGTCGATGACCGCCTTCTTGTGCTTGGTCGTGGCCCATTTGGAGTGTCCGGACATGCGTTCCAGTCTAGAGCGCGGGCGCGCCCGCACCGCGTCGGGCGCGAACGCGATCCAGGAAGCGACGGTGGAAGCGCAGCTCCCCGGTCGACTCCGGGTGAAAGGCGGTGCCCAGGAGCGAGCCCTGTTCGATCGCGACGACGCGTCCGTCGGGAAGCGCGGCGAGGGGCTCGGCATCCGGACCCCACTCGACGACCGCGGGGGCGCGGATGAAGACGGCGTGCACGGGAGGGGCGCCGAGGGCGGGGACCTCGAGGTCGGTCTCGAACGAGGCGGTCTGGCTGCCGAAGACGTTGCGCGCGACGCGGGCGTCGAGGCCGCCGAAGGTCTGCTGGCCCTCGATCGCGCCGTCGAGGCGATCGGCGAGCAGGATCAGGCCCGCGCACGTGCCGTACATCGGCATGCCGTCGGAGATCGCCGCGCGGATCGGCGCCTGCATCCCGAACGCGCGGGCCAGCTTGTCGATGACGCTGGACTCGCCGCCGGGAAGGACGAGTCCCTCCACTGCGGCGAGCTCCTCGGGCCGACGCACCGGACGGGCGTCGGCGCCGAGGGCCGTCAGCGCGGCGAGGTGCTCCCGCACGTCGCCTTGCAGGGCGAGGACGCCGACGCGGGGACTACCAGCCACGCTCGGAGAGTCGGTGCGGGGCGGCCAGATCCGACACGTTGATGCCGACCATCGCCTCGCCGAGCCCGCGCGACGCCTCGGCGACGATCTTGGGGTCGTCGTGGAAGGTGGTGGCCTTGACGATGGCCGCGGCGCGCTGGGCGGGGTTGCCCGACTTGAAGATGCCGGAGCCCACGAAGACACCGTCGGCGCCGAGCTGCATCATCATGGCGGCGTCGGCCGGGGTGGCCACTCCCCCGGCGGTGAAGAGCACGACGGGCAGCTTTCCGGTCTCGGCGATCTCGGCGACGAGGTCGTAGGGGGCCTGCAGCTCCTTGGCGGCGACGTACAGCTCGTCCTTGGTCTTGGCGCGCAGGGCGTTGATCTCGCCGCGGATGGTGCGGATGTGCTTGGTCGCCTCCGAGACGTCGCCGGTGCCGGCCTCGCCCTTCGAGCGGATCATCGCGGCACCCTCGGTGATGCGGCGGAGCGCCTCGCCCAGGTTGGTGGCGCCGCAGACGAACGGCACGGTGAAGTCGTACTTGTCGATGTGGTTCACGTAGTCGGCGGGCGAGAGCACCTCGGACTCGTCGATGTAGTCGACCCCGAGCTCCTGCAGGATCTGCGCCTCGACGAAGTGGCCGATGCGGGCCTTGGCCATGACGGGAATCGACACCGACGCGATGATGTCGTCGATCAGGTCGGGATCGCTCATGCGCGCCACGCCGCCCTGGGCCCGGATGTCGGCGGGCACGCGCTCGAGCGCCATGACGGCGACGGCGCCGGCGTCTTCGGCGATGCGGGCCTGGTCGGCCGTGACGACGTCCATGATGACGCCGCCCTTGAGCATCTCGGCGAGACCGCGCTTGACGCGGGAGGTTCCGGTGTCGGTCATGTCCACTCCGTTCCGCCCTTCGGGGCGCGTTCATTGACTTAGGCCAAAACGTAGCATGGCTCAGGACATAGGCTGGACGCCGACCCAGGGGGGCGTATGACCATCGACATGACCGGCCGGTCGGCATCCGGAATCGCCGCGGACCTGCGCACGCGCATCGAGCGCGGGGAGCTCGCCCCCGGCACCCTGCTGCCGTCGGTGCGAGCCGTGGCCGCCGACCTCGGGGTCAATCGCAACACCGTCGTCGCCGCCTACCGTCAGCTCGCGCAAGCCGGCCTCGTCGAGGCGCGTGGCCGGGGCGGCACGCGGGTCGTCGACCGCGCCGCCGTCGCTCAAGAGGGGTACGCGCCCGACACCGTGCTGCGCGACGTCGGCACGGGAAACCCCGCCCCCGGGCGCATCCCCGACCCCACCGCGGCCCTCGCGCGCTCGACCCGACCCGTGCTGTACGGCGAACCGGTCATCGACCCGGGCCTCGAGGCCTGGGCGCGCGAGTGGATGGCCGACCAGCTTCCCCACGACGAACTGCGCATCACCGTTACCAGCGGTGCGAGCGACGCGATCGAACGCCTGCTGGCCCAGTCCCTGCAGCGCGACGACGCCGTCGCCCTCGAAGACCCCTGTTTCCTGTCGGCGTTGCACACCGTGCGCACCGGCGGGTATCGCGCGGTGCCCGTGGCGGTGGATGCCGAGGGCATGACCGTGGAGGGGCTCCGCGTCGCACTCCAGGCGGGGGTGCGCGCGGTCATCTGCACGCCTCGCGCGCACAACCCCACGGGGGCCAGCCTCACCGCGGAGCGCGCGGCGGCCCTCCGTGCGGTGCTCGCCGAGCATCCGTACGTGCTCGTCATCGAGGACGACCACTTCTCGCTGCTGTCGCGGGCGGCATTGCATTCGGTGATCGGCCCGGGTCAGCGCCGGTGGGCGCGTATCCGTTCGATGTCGAAGTTCCTCGGACCCGACACGTGCCTGGCGGTCACGGCATCCGACGTCGACACCGCCGACGGCCTCGCCGTGCGCCTGACCCCCGGCACCACCTGGGTCAGCCACCTGCTGCAGCGCATGACCCTCGCGCTCGTCACCGACGAGGCCGTGCGCGCCGGCATCGAACGGGCGGCTGCGCACTATGCGCACCGCAACGCGGCCTTCGCCGAAGCGCTGAGTGCGCGCGGGCTGGCGGTGAGCCCGGGCGACGGCCTGAACCTCTGGGTTCCGCTCCCCGTTCCCGCAGCCGCCGTGCGCGAGGAGCTCATGCGGCGCGGCTGGCTCGTGCGCGAGGGCGACCCGTTCTTCCTCGCGCCCGAGCACGCGGGATCGTTCCTGCGTCTGACCGTGCACGACCTCGACGCGGACTTGGCCGACTCCCTCGCCGACGACATCGCGATCGCCGCGGGCACACTGTCGGCGGGCGTGCTCCCCGCGCGGGCGCGAAGTGGGAGGATCGACACATGAAGGTGCTTTCGATCCAGTCGGCCGTCGCGTACGGGCACGTCGGCAACTCCGCCGCCGTCTTCCCCCTGCAGCGCATCGGCGTCGAGGTCCTGCCGGTCTACACGGTCAACTTCTCGAACCACACCGGATACGGCGCGTGGCGCGGACCCCTCATCGCGCCCGACGACGTGGCCGCGGTGATCGCCGGCATCGAGGACCGCGGGGTGTTCCCCGAGATCGACGTGGTGCTCTCGGGCTATCAGGGCGGCGAGGGCATCGCCGACGTCATCATCGACACCGTCGCGCGGGTCAAGCGGGCGAATCCGGATGCCGTGTACGCCTGCGACCCCGTCATGGGCAACGCCAAGTCGGGCTGCTTCGTGGCACCGGCCATCCCCGAGCTGCTGCGCGAGCGCGTGGTGCCCGTCGCCGACATCCTCACCCCCAACCAGTTCGAGCTCGGTTTCCTCACCGGCACCGAGCCCGGCAGCATCGACTCGACGCTGGACTCGGCCGACGCACTGCGCGACCGCGGTCCGCGCACGATCCTCGTCACCAGCGTCGAGCGCCCCGACCGCGAAGCCGACACGATCGAGATGATGGTCGTCGACGACAACGGCGCGTGGATCGTGCAGACCCCGCTCATCCCGATGAAGGCCAACGGCTCGGGCGATGTCACGGCCGCCCTGTTCACCGCGCATTACCGCCGCAGCGGGGGCGACGCGGCCGACGCGCTCGCGCGCACGGCGTCGAGCGTCTTCGACCTGCTCACCAACACCTACGAGTCGGGCTCGCGCGAGCTGCGTCTCATCGAGTCGCAGGAGGCGTACGCG
This sequence comes from Microbacterium sp. Leaf436, assembly GCF_001424715.1. NCBI lineage: Bacteria > Bacillati > Actinomycetota > Actinomycetes > Micrococcales > Microbacteriaceae > Microbacterium > Microbacterium sp. Leaf436. The sequence goes on along the minus strand of NZ_LMRB01000003.1, from coordinate 500,787 downwards.
CACCCGCGCCTGCAGTTCTCGGTGCGCCAGGTGCGCTGAGCGGCCGTCGCATCGCGATCGTCCGCTCGCCCGGTGTGATCGATCGCTCCGGCGGCCGGCGTCAGCCGCCGTAGACCTCGAGATACGCCGCCTGCCACGCGGGGGCGTCGTCGGGGCAGAGGAACGACGTTCCGAAGATCATGACGCTGGCGACGTTGCGCTCGCCCGCGGCCCGCGTCGCGGCGTCGGTGTCTTTCGGCAGGATTGCGGCGAACAGCGGAGACGTGTCGACGTGGGTCTGCAGGGTGGTCGCATCGACTTCGTGCGCGCTGAGGATGGCGGTCTCGCACGCGTCGGCCGCCAAGGCGAGCGTGATGCTCTCGTCTTGCGCCGACCAGGAAGCCCCCTGTCCCTCGACGTACGCGCGCTGCTCGGCGATGAACTGCTTCTGCGCGGGCGTCACCGCGACCAGGGGCGTACCGTCCATCGGCAGTTGCTGGGCGCGGAAGAACTCCTCGCGTTCGGCGAACGCGTCGCCCAGCTCGTCGGCGTCGGTGTCGTCGTCGGGTGCCGCGGACGACGACCCCTCGGTCGGCGACTCCTCGGTGGTCGGCCCGGGAGTGGCGACGCTCTCGGCATCTCGCGGACTCGGGAGTGGGATGCAGGCGGTCGCGCCGAGCAGCACTCCCACGAGCGTCAACGAGAGGACGAGAGGGCGGAGGCGAAGGTCCATCCGCTCACGCTAGTCACTGCGCGACGTGTGCGCCGACGGGGTGTGGATGAATCCGCTCAGGCGTTCCACGCCTCGGCCACCGTGCGGCGCACGTCTCCCAGAAGCTGCGGGAGCGCCTTCGTCTTGGCGATGATCGGGAAGAAGTTCGCGTCGGATGCCCAGCGCGGAACAATGTGCTGGTGCAGGTGCCCGTCGACTCCGGCGCCGGCGATCGCACCCTGATTCATGCCCAGGTTGAAGCCGTCGCAGTTCGACACCGCGCGCAGCACGCGCATGCCCCGCTGGGTGAGCGCGCCGATCTCGGCGACCTCTTCGTCGGTCGCCTGGTCGTACGTGGCGATGTGACGGTACGGGCACACCAGCAGGTGGCCCGAGTTGTACGGGAAGAGGTTGAGCAGCACGTACGCGGTCGTGCCGCGCGCGACGATCAGCCCGTCCTCGTCGGACTTCTCGGGCGCCGCGCAGAACGGGCAGTTCTTCTCCATGGGCTCGCGGCCCGCCGAGATGTACGCCATGCGGTGCGGCGTCCACAGTCGCTGGAACTCGTCGGGCACCCCCGCGAGATCCGCGGCGTCGACGATCGACGGCTCGGCCGCCGCCCCGGCATCCGGATCGTTCGTCACGCCAGATCCTCGGCGGTGTTCACGAGCGTGCGGCCCGCGATCGCGCCGGTGATGCGGGCGACGGCCTCGGCGACGGGGACACCGTTGAGCTGGGTGCCGTCGCGGAAGCGGAACGAGATCGTGCCGGCGGCGCGGTCCTGCTCGCCGGCGATCAGCATGAGCGGCACCTTGTGGGTGGTGTGCGTGCGGATCTTCTTCTGCATGCGGTCGTCGCTGTGGTCGGCCTCGGCGCGAACGCCCTTCGACTTCAGATCGGCGACGATCCCGGCCAGGTAGTCGCCGTACTCGGCCGCGACGGGAACCGCCACGACCTGCACCGGTGCGAGCCACACCGGGAACGCGCCCGCGTAGTGCTCGAGCAGGATCGCGAAGAAGCGCTCGACCGAGCCGAAGAGGGCGCGGTGGATCATCACGGGGCGGTGCTTCTCGCCGTCGGGACCGGTGTACTCGAGCTCGAAGCGCTCGGGCTGGTTGAAGTCGAGCTGGATCGTCGACATCTGCCAGGTGCGACCGATGGCATCGCGCGCCTGCACCGAGATCTTGGGACCGTAGAACGCCGCCCCGCCCGGGTCGGGCACGAGTTCGAGTCCCGAGGCCTCGGCGACCTCGCGCAGCGTCTCGGTCGCCTCGACCCAGAGCGCGTCGTCACCGATGAACTTCGGGTTGCCGTCTTCTTTCGTCGACAGCTCGAGGTAGAAGTCGTTGAGGCCGTAGTCGCGCAGGGTCTGCAGCACGAAGTCGAGGCTGTGGGTCAGCTCGCCCTTCACCTGCTCGGCGGTGACGTAGATGTGCGTGTCGTCCTGGGTCATGCCGCGCACGCGGGTGAGGCCCGCGAGGGTGCCGCTCTTCTCGTAGCGGTAGACCGATCCGAACTCGCTCAAGCGAAGCGGCAGCTCGCGGTAGCTGCGGCCGCGCGAGCGGAAGATGAGGTTGTGGAACGGGCAGTTCATCGGCTTGAGGTAGTACGCCTGACCCTCGCGCGAGACGTGACCGTCGGCATCCACCACCTCGTCGAGCACCATCGGGGGGTACATGCCGTCGGCGTACCACTGCAGGTGACCGCTCGTCATGAACAGGTCGCCCTTGGTGATGTGCGGGGTGTTCACGACGTCGTAGCCGTTGGCGAGCAGGCGCTCGCGCATGTAGCGCTCGATCTCGTAGCGGATGATGCCGCCCTTGGGATGGAACACCGCCAGCCCCGGGCCGATCTCGTCGGGGAACGAGAACAGGTCGAGTTCCTTGCCGAGCTTGCGGTGGTCGCGCTTGGCGGCCTCTTCGAGGCGGTGCTGGTACGCGCGCAGCTCGTCTTTCGTGGGCCACGCGGTGCCGTAGATGCGCTGCAGCTGCGGGTTCTTCTCGCTGCCGCGCCAGTACGCGCCGGCGATGCGGGTGAGGTCCCAGCCGTTGCCGATCAGGCGGGTACCGGGAACGTGGGGTCCGCGGCACAGGTCTTTCCACGCGGTCTCGCCGTCGCGGGTGACGTTGTCGTAGATCGTCAGCTCGCCCGCGCCGACCTCGACCGAGGCTCCTTCTGCGGCTTCGGCGGAACCGCCCTTGAGCCCGATGAGCTCGAGCTTGAACGGCTCGTCGGCGAGTTCGGCCCGCGCCTCGTCGTCGGTGACGACGCGGCGCACGAACCGCTGGTTCTCGCGGACGATGCGCTCCATCTCTTTCTTGACGACCTTGAGGTCCTCGGGAGTGAAGGGCTCGTCGACCTGGAAGTCGTAATAGAAGCCGTCGGTGACCGGGGGGCCGATACCGAGGTTGGCCTGGGGCTTGACGCGCTGGACCGCCTGCGCGAGCACATGCGCGGTGGAGTGGCGCAGGATCGAGAGTCCGTCGGCGCTGTCGATCGTGACAGGCTCCACCTGGTCGTCGGCCGTCACGGTCGTGGCCAGGTCTTTCAGTTCCCCGTTGACGCGCAGAGCGACGACCGAACGGTCGGGGAAGAGGGCGAAGCCATCGGCGGGGAAATCAGTCACAGAACATCTCCTGAAGGGGTCGTTTCCAGGCTACCCGGCGGGCGTGGTCTCGACCGCACCCGACGTGCCCCATAGTGGAGCGGTGACTCTGGCCATCATCGGCGGCGTGCTGTGGATCCTCGGGATCATCGCGCTGCTCACCGGCATCTTCCCCGCCGACGACGCCCTCGCCGTCGCCGATCGCGTGTGGCCGATCCTGCTGTTCGTCGTCGCGGTCACCGTCGTCGCCGAACTGGCGTCGAAGGCCGGCCTGTTCGACGTCGTCGCCGCACGCCTGGCCCGGATCGCCCGGGGACGCACGGCGCTGCTGTGGGTGCTGGTCGTGGCCCTCGCGACGGTGGCGACGGCCTTCCTGTCGCTGGACACCACCGCGGTGCTATTGACACCGGTCGTGGTGTCGATGGCGGTCGCGCGCAAGCTCGATCCGCTGCCGTTCGCGTTCGTGACCGTGGTGCTGGCCAACACCGCCTCGCTGGTGCTGCCGGTGTCGAACCTCACCAACCTGCTGGCATCCGAAGCTCTCGGCGGCGGGCACGACCCGGTCGCGTTCCTCGCTCTGCTCGGACCCTCGGCGTTCATCGCCATCGCGGTGTCGGTCGTGGTGCTGACGCTGGTGTTCCTGCGTCGCCTGCCCAAGACGTACCCGGATGCCGCCTCCCCCACCGTCTCGGATCCCGTGCTGCTGCGCGTGTCGGGGGTGGTGACCCTCGCCCTGCTGCCGCTGCTCGTGGTCGGTCTCGAGCCGTGGATGCCGGCCGTCGGCGCTGCCGTCGTGCTCATCGCAGTGTTCGCGTGGCGGGCGCCCCGGACTCTCGGCATCCGGCTGGTGCCGTGGTCGCTTCTCGTGTTCGCGGGCGGTCTGTTCCTGGCGGTGGGCGCGCTGGAAGCCCTGGGGATCGGGCGGATCACCTCGGTGCTCGCCGGAACGGGCGACGACCTCGTCTCGCTCTGGCAGCTCGCCGGGGTGGGGGCGCTGGCGGCGAACGGCATCAACAACCTGCCGGGCTACCTGGCGCTCGAGTCGGTCGCCGGGTCGCCCGTGCGGTTGGCGGCCCTGCTCGTGGGTGTCAACGCGGGACCGATCGTCACGCCCTGGGCGTCGCTGGCGACCCTTCTCTGGCACGACCGGTTGGTCGCAGCGGGCGTCGAGGTGCGCTGGAGCCGCTTCGTGCTCCTCGGCGCGGTGATCGCGCCGATCATCCTCGTCCTCGGCGTGCTGCCGCTGGCGTTCTGAACGTCAGCTCTCGTACGCGCGCGCCCACGACTTGCGGGGCTCGATGAACCACACCGCCAGTCCCTCGCGCATCTCATACGGTGCGCCCGTGTACAGCGTGGAGATGCGGTCGACGTACGGCAGGGCTGCGTCGCCGTCGATGCGTCCCCCCGCTTCGCCGCGCACGAACGCCATCGCGTAGGCGTTGTCGGCGCCCGTGACCGAGATCGCCACGCGGGGGTCGCGGAGCAGGTTGCGGTCCTTCAGCGTGTCCACCTCGGTGAAGATCATGAGGCGATCGCCGTCGACGCCCACCCACAGCGGGACGGAGTGCGGGGACCCGTCGCGCATGAGGGTTGCGAGGTGCGCGATCGCGTCGGTTTCGAAGTAGGGCTTGGCGTCGGTCCAGTCGCTCATGCCCGTCTCAACCGTCGCCGTCGGGTGGGCTATTCCCGTTCAGGACTTCGTGAACGCGGGATGCTGGTCGTTCGGCACCTCGCGGAAGACCATCTCATCGCGCGGAGCGCTGTCGCGCGGCGTGAACTCGTCGGGTTCGGGGATGACGTAGAGACCGCGGCCGGAGTTGGCGTTGTGGGTCAGCGCGTGCAGCCAGGCCGAACTCAGCTGCGGAGTGCGGCTGCCGTGATACTTGAACACCAGCGAGACGTTCGGGTGGATGTAGACCGTCGTCCGCCCGCCCCCGGTGCTGATGTCGTCCTTCCAGGTGAAAGGAAAACTCTCCCCGCGACGTACTTTGGCCATGATCACGGCCTGCAAGTGGGCGAGGAGGCGGTCCTCGAAATCGACCTTGATGTTGCTGTCGTAAATGAACTTGCCCATGATGCCCCCCGCAGATCGACGCCGGACCGCGCTTCCCTCGGCGAGAAATGTCGAGCGCGGTGGCCGGCGGTGTCGACCGGTTCTCCGCCTCTAACGTCTCGCGGATGCTCGGCAGTCGAGAACACCCGCGCGTCGTCGTGCGGAATCTGGCCAGGTCGCGGCGCTCCGCGGCCGGGCTGCCGCCGACGGTCGCTCGGTGCTCAGCGCGAGATGCGGATGATGACGCGGTCGCCGGGCTTGCGCTGGACCCGGCGCACGAGGGCTTCGAACCCCAGGATCAGCCGGTACTGCAGGCGGTACTTGCGGCGCAGGGCCGCGTCGGCGTGCGCGTCGTCGGTCGCGGCCCCAGCGATGCGGCCGTGCGCCTCGACCGTGATGGCATCCGGCTCCACCGCTCCCATCCGACTGCAGGGGCGCAGGGTCACCCGCTGGTCGTTGCGCAGGCGCTTCACCTTGCCCGTGTTGCGCTCGCTCGTCACGACGAGCTCGTCGCCGTCGCGGGCGACCCACACCGGAACCGCGACGAGGGCGCCGTTCTTGCGATAGGTGCCGAGGGAGACGAACGGGGATGCCGCGATCTCGCGCCAGAGGGTGTCGGGAACGGTCATGTCGCCCACGGTACTGCGCGGTCGCCGCGCACTGACCGGGGTTGCGCTCGTCAAGGAGTGTTCCCGGACCGATCGCGCGCGCCCTGTGCACTTCGCGCACATGTCATGGGAGCGCTTCCATGGCGCAGATGAACGCTCTACGGTGAGGACATGGGGAGCTATGTGGTGCCACGCGTGGGAGCTGTCGTGGTGTCGTTGCACACCCACGAGTTCGGGCTGTCGAACGACTCCGTGACCCTGCTGACGGCGGTGCGGCGTCCCGGCGGCCAGTCGGTCGACACCGTCGCGCACGAACGCGTCGCGCAGTACCTGGAGAGCATCGGGGTGCTCTGATCCCGACGTCGAGCGACCGGGACGTGCAACCTCAAGGTCGGCTGAAGAGAACCTCAAGGTGGGCGCAAGTCTGCCCGCTACCCGTCCCCCACTTGGGGGACATGCCCTAGCGTCAGAACGTTCCCGCCGTCAGGCACTTCACCAGCCCCCCTTACTGGCGGCGGGAACGATTCCCCCCTCGCCCAGATCCGCCGTGCGCCCCGCGCGCCGTGTGTCATCGCGCGACACGCGCGCCGTGTGTCATTGCGCGACACGCGCGCCGTGTGTCATCGCGCGACACGCAGAGACGGAGCGAGAGGGGTCCGTGTCCCCCATTTGGGGGACAATCGTGTAGCCTCGTCAAGGCTCCCGCCCCGCCCCCTCGGCACCCCCCTGCCTGGGGCGGGAGTCTCCACCTCGGATTCCCGGGTGCGCCGGTGGGATCTCCCCCTCGCGGCGGAGGTCGCCGTCGATGGTCCTGCCTATCGTGGGGCTCATGACGGACAAGAAGGACACTCCCCCGCAGATCGCCGGGTGGCTCTTCCTCGCGGCGATCCTCGCCTTCGCCTCGTCGTCTCTCTTCGACGGGGAGGGGCTGTGGCGGTGGAACGTGGTGGTGCTCGGTTTCGTGCTCATCCTCATCGGTTGCGTGCGCCTCGGCGTCGAGCTGGGCGCCCGTCGTCGGCGCAAGCCGCCGGAGGCGTGAAACCGGCTCGAAGCGGGTCGCTCCCCCACGGCACGGTGCCGGCACTCGTCGACGGGATGCCGATCTCCGGCGAATCGCGATCGTCGAGGGCGCCGTGTCGTAACGCAAAAAACCCCCGGAAGTCCGGGGGTTTTCGACGATACTGAGCTGTGCGCGATACTGGGATCGAACCAGTGACCTCTTCCGTGTCAGGGAAGCGCGCTACCGCTGCGCCAATCGCGCCTATACAGGCTGTTCTGTTATGAGCGAGGTGGCGACGGGATTCGAACCCGTGTAAACGGCTTTGCAGGCCGGTGCCTAGCCGCTCGGCCACGCCACCGTGTGTGGTTCGACCCACGTGTCGTGATCTTCCGTCGGTTTCCCTGACGAAGACCTCTTCACTCGAGCGGATGACGAGATTCGAACTCGCGACCCTCACCTTGGCAAGGTGATGCGCTACCACTGCGCTACATCCGCATTTTGTTCCCGGGGCTTGCCCCGAGCACTCGTAAGACATTACCTGATCTGAGCGCCGGCGCAAAACGGGGCGCGCCCCGCGCGTGTCTCCTTCTGCTGCGCGGCCTATGGTTCGGAGCACTCCTCGGCATCCGGTACGATCGATGAGTCCCGTACGAGATGCGGGCGATTGGCGCAGTTGGTAGCGCGCTTCCTTCACACGGAAGAGGTCGTCGGTTCGAGTCCGGCATCGCCCACCGAAAGCCCCCGGTCCGCCGGGGGCTTCGTCGTTTCTCCGGCGATGTCTCGCATGGGCGGTGCCCGCGAGCACCGTCGGCGGTCCCCTGCGGCCACGGCCGGCGAACCGCTCCGGGTCTATCCCGTCGTGGCGTTCCTCACCTCGACGGCCCCGATGATCGGCGCCGAAGCGGGTGTCAGCCGCGCCGCCAGCCGTACCGCGCTGTCAGCGCCGCCGCGACCGTGTCGAACCGACGACGGTCCAGCGCCGCCGCCTCGCGTCGCATGCCTGCGTCGGGCACCAGGTACACCTGCTCGATGTCGAGCCAGGAGGGCCGGCCCTGCGGGTCCCAGTCCCCCGTACCCAGCGCCAGGTACTGGCGGTCGCCGTCGTGCGGCTTGCTCGTCAGACGGACGGCGTAGGAGTGGGTGGCATCCGCGCGACCGATCACGAGGACGGGGCGGTCCTTGCCCCGACCGTCGCGTTCCTCGTAGGGCACCCACGTCCAGATGATCTCGCCACCGTCGGGGGCGTTGTCGCGTTCGGGGGCGTACGAGACCGTCAGACGCCGGGGCGGCTCGATCTCGACGGTCTGGGCGCCGGCGGGCGCCGACGACGTCGCAGCGGGCTGTGAAGGCCGTACGGGAGTGGTGCTGCGCCGGTCGCCCCGCGACGTCGGCGCGGTCGTCGACGGACGCAGGATGCCCAACAGGGCAGAGAGCAGGCGAGACGTGGTTCCCATACCCACACCCTAGGCACGCAGAACGGGGCGCCACCGACGAATCGGTGACGCCCCGTTCGGGGTGAGGCGGTATCAGCCGCGCACGTCCGAGAGCACGTAGCCCTCTTCACCGTGCACGACGGTGTCGATGCCGGCGATCTCGTCTTCGTTCTTCACGCGGAAGCCGATCGTCTTCTCGATCGCGAGACCGATGACGAAGGCGAGCACGAAGGAGTACACCAGCACCGCAAGGGCGGCGATCGCCTGAACGACCAGCTGGTTGAACGAGCCGCTGTAGATGAGGCCGGTGTTGTTGGCGAAGATGCCGAGGTACAGCGTTCCGATCAGACCACCGACGAGGTGGATGCCGACCACATCGAGCGAGTCGTCGAAGCCGAGCTTGAACTTCAGCTCGATCGCCAGGGCGCAGACGGCACCGGCGACAAGGCCGAGCACGATGGCCCACACGGGCGTCAGCGCGGCACACGCCGGGGTGATGGCGACGAGGCCCGCGACGGCACCCGAGGCGGCGCCGACCGAGGTGGGCTTGCCGTCCTTGATCTTCTCGACGATCAGCCAGGCGAGAAGAGCGGCGGCAGGGGCGGCGATCGTGTTGACGAAGGCCAGAGCCGCGGTGCCGTCAGCGGCGAGCTCGGAGCCCGCGTTGAAGCCGAACCAGCCGAACCACAGCAGACCCGCGCCCAGCAGCACGAACGGCGGGTTGTGGGGAACGTGGGCGCCCTTCTGGAAGCCGACGCGCTTGCCGAGCACGATCGCCAGGGCGAGGGCTGCGGCACCGGCGTTGATGTGCACCGCGGTTCCACCGGCGAAGTCGATCGCCCCGACGCCGAACACGTCCTGAAGGCCCTTGGTGATCCAGCCGCCGTACGAGAACGAGCCGTCCTCGGCCAGGCCGAAGTTGAAGACCCAGCTGGCGACGGGGAAGTAGACGACCGTGGCCCAGATGCCGGCGAAGATCATCCACGCACCGAACTTGGCACGGTCGGCGATGGCGCCCGACACGAGCGCGACGGTGATGATCGCGAAGGTCGCCTGGAAGGCGACGAAGGCGAGCGGCGGGTAAGCGGCGCCCTCGGGGGTCTCGAGCACGCCCGTGAGGCCGAGTTCGTTGAAGTCGAGCATCCAGGGGAAGTTGGTGACCCCGGAGTCGGTTGCGGGGAACGCGATGGCGTATCCGTAGAGGACCCAGAGGACCCCCATCAGACCCATTGCGCCGAAGCTCATCATCATCATGCTGATGACGCTCTTGGCCTTGACGAGGCCGCCGTAGAAGAACGCGAGTCCTGGCGTCATCAGCAGCACGAGGGCGGCTGCTATCAGGATGAATGCGGTGTTGCCTTGATCCATCTCGGAGGGAACCTCTCTGCAGGGACGCAGGTAAAGCGTCGGGTCCCCTCAGTGTCGTCAGCCCGGGTTACCGTCGTCGTTCGCCTCGTGTTACCGGCGGGTTACAGCAGGCCCGCCCCGGTAAACATCACGTTTCGTCGGGCCGAGAGGCGGTGATGAGAGAGCCTCAGGAGTGCGTGAGCGCGACCAGGCGCGAGACGGCGCGCAGGTACTTCTTGCGGTAGCCGCCCCCGAGCATCTCTTCGCCGAACACCGTGTTCAGCGGCACGCCGGTGGCCCGGATCGGGATCTGCGCGTCGTACGCGCGGTCGATGAAGGCGACCAGTCTCAGCGCGGCCGACTGATCGTGCAGCACCTCGACGTCCCGCAGGCCGATGGTGTCGACACCGTCGATGAGGCGGATGAAGCGCGAGGGGTGCACGCGGGCGAGGTGGGCGACGAGGTCCGAGAACGCGTCGTCGGATGCCACTCCCCCGGCCGCCGCGGCATCGATCGCCGCACGGTAGTCGTCGTCCGACAGCACCTTGGCGGAGCCGTCGATGGCGCGCTGGCGGAAGTCGGTGCCGTCGATGCGGATCGTGCGGAAGCTGTCGGACATCGACTGGATCTCGCGCAAGAAGTCCTGGGCGGCGAACCGGCCCTCGCCCAGCGCGTTGGGCGGGGTGTTCGAGGTGGCGGCCAACCGGGTGCCGGATGCCACGAGCTCGCCGAGAAGTCGCGTCATCACCATCGTGTCGCCCGGGTCGTCGAGCTCGAACTCGTCGATGCACAGCAGGTCGGATCCGCGGAACAGCTCGACGGCCTTGGCGTAGCCGAGCACGCCGACGAGGGCGGTGTACTCGATGAAGGAGCCGAAGTACTTCCGGCGCGCGGGCATGGCGTGGTAGATCGATGCGAGCAGGTGGGTCTTTCCGACGCCGAAGCCGCCGTCGAGATAGACGCCGGGTTTGACGGCCGGAGCCTTCTCGGCGCGGCGGAAGAATCCGCCCTTCTTCGCCGGAGCCGACTGCTTGCCGGCGAACGCCTGCAGCAGTTCCTTCGACTCCTGCTGCGACGGGTACGCGTCGTCTGCCCGGTACGACTCGAACGTCGCGCCGTCGAACTGCGGGGGCGGCACCAGGGCGTTCACCATCTCGGCACCCGTGACCGCGGGCTCGCGGTCGCCGAGGTGGATGAGGCCGGTCGTCGCGGGCGTAGAAGTCATGGTCGTCCTGTGTCCGAGTCTTACGAGAGGGGTGCTGGCCCCGACACAGCCGATCTAGGGTCGGAGGTGCGGTGTCCACCCTATGCCGCCGCATCCGACACCCCGACCGAGGAGACGCCCGTGACCGTCGAGTTCGACACCACCTCCCCCAAATTCGCCGACTACGCCGAGCCGGGCCGGCTCGTCACCGGCGATTGGCTTCAGGAACGCCTCGGTCAGCCGGGCCTGGTCGTCGTCGAATCCGATGAAGACGTGCTCCTCTACGAGGTTGGTCACATCCCGGGCGCGGTCAAGGTCGACTGGCACACCGAGCTGAACGACCCCGTCGTGCGCGACTACGTCGACGGAGAGGGCTTCGCGGAGCTGCTGAGCCGCAAGGGCATCTCGCGCGACGACACCGTCATCATCTACGGCGACAAGAACAACTGGTGGGCCGCGTACGCCCTGTGGGTGTTCTCGCTCTTCGGCCATGAAGACGTGCGCCTGCTCGACGGCGGACGCGACAAGTGGATCGGCGAGGGGCGTCCGGTCACGACCGACAAGACGGTCGTCGAGCCCACCGACTACCCCGTGGTCGAGCGCGACGACTCCCTCCTGCGCGCATACAAAGACGACGTGCTCGCGCACCTCGGCAACCCGCTCATCGATGTGCGCTCCCCCGAGGAGTACTCCGGCGAGCGCACCACCGCGCCCGCCTATCCCGAAGAGGGCGCGCTGCGCGCAGGACACATCCCGAGCGCCCAGAGCGTGCCGTGGAGCAAGGCGGTCGCCGAGGACGGCGGGTTCAAGTCGCGCGCGGAGCTGGATGCCATCTACCGCGACGGAGCCGGACTGGCCGACGGCGACAAGATCGTGGCGTACTGCCGCATCGGCGAGCGCTCGAGCCACACCTGGTTCGTGCTGAAGCACCTGCTCGGCTTCGAGGACGTGCGCAACTACGACGGATCGTGGACCGAGTGGGGCAGCGCCGTGCGCGTGCCGATCGTCGCGGGGTCGGAGCCGGGCGAGGTGCCCGCGCGCTGAGCGCGGTCGTCGCGGGCGTGGGAAGATGACGGAGATGTCCGACAACGCCCTCCCCGCCCGCCTCGCCGAGATCCGCGAGGAGTTCCTCGAGCTCGACGAGCCCGACCGGTTGCAGTTGCTGCTGGAGTTCTCGCAGGAGCTGCCGGCGGTGCCGGCCGAGTACGCCGACCACCCCGAGATGCGTGAACGCGTCGTCGAGTGCCAGTCGCCGGTGTACATCATCGTCACGGTCGACGCCGAGGATCGCGTCGCGATGCACGCGACCGCTCCCGCCGAGGCGCCGACCACGCGCGGGTTCGCGAGCATCCTGTCGCAGGGGCTCACCGGGCTGAGCGCCGACGAGATGCTGGCCGTGCCCGACGACTTCCCGCAGAGCATCGGGTTGACGCGCGCGGTGAGTCCGCTGCGCATCGCGGGGATGACGGGCATGCTCATGCGCGCGAAGCGTCAGGTGCGCGCGAAGCGCGCCGGCTGAGACCCGCCGCACGCGTGCGCTCGGCGAGGGCGCGGGAGGTGTTCAGCCCTCGGGATCGCCGACCGCGAGGCCCTGGGCGCGCACCCACGAGCGGATGGCATCCGTCCACCGCATCTCGTCGTAGTTCCACAGCTTCGTGTGGCGCGCCACCTCGAAGGTCTCCATGGTGACGAGGTCGGGCCGCGCGGCGGCCAGGGCGTGCGAGGCGTCGGCGGGGACGAACCCGTCGTCGTCGCTGTGCAGCAGGAGCACCGGATGCCGCAACTCGGCCGCCCGCGCGACTCCATCGAGGCGGTCGAGCGGAATGGGTTCGCCGCTGCCGAGCAGGGCGGCGCCCCAGGTCGACCCGATGAGGTGCTGGGCGAGGCCGAACACCGGTGCGGGCAGGCGCATCAGACGCCCCTGATAGGCGAGGACGGTGCGCCAGTCCACGACGGGCGAGTCGAGCACGAGACCGGCGATGATGTCGCCGTGCGGCGAGTCGAACGCCGCCTGCAGGGCCAGGGCTCCGCCCATCGACCAGCCCATCACGATGACGCGGCGCGCGCCGTGCGCGCGGGCGTACCCGATCGCGGCATCCAGGTCGTGCCACTCGGTCGCCCCCAGCGCGTACGTGCCGGTGGCGCTCGGCGCGGCCTCGCCGTCGTTGCGGTACGACACGACCAGGCTCGTGATGCCGAGGTCGTGGAAGACGGGGACGGCCCGCAGCGTCTCGGCGCGCGTCGTGCCGCGCCCGTGCACCTGGATGACCCACACGTCGGTGTCGGCGGGCGCCGGGAACTCCCAGGCGGGGCAGGCGCCGATCAGGGTGTCGATCGTCACGGAACGCACGGGGAGGTGCAGGTCTTCCGGCTGGTCGTAGTACCAGCCGCTGAACGCGGCCTCGGGCGCTAGGTCGCCGTCGGCGGGCACGTGCGTCAGCAGCTTGCGGGTGACGGTCGTCGCGTCGCTGCCGACGATGGACCCCACCCGCAGGTAGTCGACGCTCCCCACGGTGAAGAGGCCGTACCGGCCGGGCAATTCGGTGTCGGGGGTGCGGTCGAGGGTGATCGTCTGCGCCGCCGCGTCGACCGAGGCGATGCGCACGTTCGGAACCCGACCGGCGGGCGTGACCACGGTGCGGGCGACGCGCAGCGACACGGCGGCCAGGGCGGCAGAAGACACCCCGAGAGCGAGGGAGAGGGAGGACAGGGCGAGGCGCACACCGGCGACCGTGCGCCGCGATGCGCGCGGACCCGCGGCGCGCCTGGGAGCGTTCATCGTGGCCTCACTCTAGTCTGTGGCCGTGACTGACCAGCGCCCCGGGGACGCCGCCAGCCCCTTCGTGCGCGCGGGCGACGAGGTGCGCGCGACGATGTTCCGCGACGATCTGGTCGTGCGCGAGATCGCCTCCCCCGCGGGACTGGCGCCCTTCTCACTCGCGCTGGCCGGCGATGTGCGGCCCGAGGAGCACGCGACGGATTCGCCCTTCGGCACCGGGCGTTTCATCCTGTTGCACGACCCCGAGGAGCCCGAGCCGTGGGGTGGGGCGTGGCGCATCGTCTGCTTCGCGCAGGCACCGCTCGAGCCCGAGATCGGCATCGACCCGCTGCTCGCCGACGTCGCGTGGTCGTGGCTCATCGACGCCCTCGACTCACGCGGCGCGGAGCGTCACTCGGAGTCGGGCACCGCTACCAAGACCCTCTCGACCGGCTTCGGCGCCCTCGCCGCGCAGGGCGAGGGGTCGCAGATCGAACTTCGCGCGTCATGGACGCCGCGCGGTCCCTTCCGCCCGCACCTCGAGGCGTGGGCGGAGCTTGTGTGCATGCTCGCCGGCCTCCCCCCGGGGTCGGAGGGTGTTGCCGTGTTCGGAGCCCGGAGGCCCACGCGTGGTTGAGTACATCGTCATCGAGGATGCCGCGGGGCTGAGCTCCGCGTGCGAGAGTCTGGCGGCGGGCACGGGTCCCGTGGCCGTCGACGTCGAACGGGCGTCGGGTTTCCGCTACTCGCAGCGGGCCTACCTGATCCAGGTGTTCCGCCGCGGCGCCGGAGTGTTCCTCTTCGACCCGTCCACCATCGACGACTTCGCGCCCTTGCAAGCGGCGATCGGCGATGCGGAGTGGGTGTTCCACGCGGCGAGCCAAGATCTCCCGTCGCTGCGGGAACGGGGTCTCGAGCCCCCGTACATCTTCGACACCGAGTTGGGCTCGCGCCTTCTCGGTCACGAGCGCGTCGGCCTCGGGGCCGTGGTGGAGCACACGCTCGGCATCACGCTGGCCAAGGCGCACTCGGCCGCCGACTGGTCGACGCGCCCGCTTCCGGCATCCTGGCTCGAGTACGCCGCTCTCGACGTCGAGCACCTGATCGACGTGCGCGACGTGCTGGTCGCCGAGCTCGAGGAGCAGCAGAAGACCGAGTTCGCCCGCCAGGAGTTCCAGGCGGTGCTCGAGCGTCTGCCCAAGCCCGCGCGCGAAGACCCGTGGCGTCGCCTCAGCGGCCTGCATTCGGTGCGCGGTCGACGATCGCTCGCCATCGCCCGCTCGCTCTGGCAGGCGCGCGAAGACTTCGCGCGGGAGCAGGACATCGCCCCCGGGCGACTCGTACCCGATCGCGCTCTGGTCGCCGCCGTGATGGCCGACCCGGCGACCAAGCAGGCGCTCGCGGGCATCAAGGAGTTCAACGGACGAGCGAGCCGGACGCAGCTCGACCGGTGGTGGAACGCCATCGTCGCCGGGCGCGAGGCGACCGAGCTGCCCGCCGACCGGGTGCCGAGCGATACGCTTCCCCCTCCCCGCGCGTGGGTCGATCGCAACCCCGATGCCGACCGGCGGCTGAAGGCGGCGCGTCCCGCCGTCGAGGAGCGCGCCGAAGCGCTGCACATGCCGACCGAGAACCTGCTCACCCCCGAGACGTTGCGCCGCGTGGCGTGGGCTCCCCCCGCCGAGCTCACGGCCGACGCCGTCGGCGCGGCGCTGGCGGAGTGGGGTGCTCGACCCTGGCAGATTGATCAGACCGCACAGGTGATCGCCGATAGCTTTGTAGCTTCCCTCAACACGGAAGACGACGTCCCCGTCACGGATTCGTAGGTTCGGACAACCGATTCTCGGGCGCCGAACCGCCTTCCTAGGCTGGGGGTCATCCCAAACAATGGAGGCAGAGTGGCCGAGATGACGGACGTCTTCTTCGTCGACGGAATGCGTACCCCCTTCGGGCGCGCCGGCGAAAAAGGCATGTACTGGAACACGCGTGCCGACGATCTGGTGGTCAAGGCGATCATCGGGCTGATGGAGCGCAACGGCGACGTGCCGAAGGACCGGATCGACGACGTGGCCATCGCCGCCACCTCGCAGACCGGTGACCAGGGGCTGACCCTGGGACGCACGGCGGCGATCCTCGCGGGTCTGCCGATGACGGTGCCCGGCTTCGCGGTCGAGCGCATGTGTGCGGGAGCCATGACGAGCGTCACCACCATGGGTGCCTCGATCGGCGTCGGCATGTACGACGTCGCCCTCGCGGGCGGCGTGGAGCACATGGGCCGCCACCCCATCGGCGGAAACGTCGACCCCAACCCCCGCTTCGTCGCCGAGAAGCTCGTCGACCCGGGCGCGCTCAACATGGGCGTGACGGCCGAGCGCATCCACGACCGCTTCCCCCACCTGACCAAGGACCGCGCCGACCGCTTCGGCGTCGCCAGCCAGCACAAGGTGCAGGCCGCCTACGAGGCCGGCAAGATCCAGCCCGACCTCGTCTCTGTCGCGGTGAAGAACGCCGAGGGCGCGTGGGGACTCGCGACCGAAGACGAGGGCCGCCGACCCGAGACGACCCTCGAGGGACTCGCGACGCTCAAAACACCGTTCCGCCCGCACGGACGGGTCACCGCGGCCACGTCGTCGCCGCTGACCGACGGTGCGACCATCAGCCTGCTCGCCGGTTCCGGTGCCGTGAAAGAGCTCGGTCTCACTCCGAAGATGCGCATGGTCTCGTTCGCCTTCGCCGGCGTCGAGCCCGAGATCATGGGCATCGGACCCATCCCCTCGACCGAGAAGGCGCTCAAGAAGGCCGGACTCACGATCGACGACATCGGTCTGTTCGAGCTCAACGAAGCCTTCGCCATCCAGGTGATCTCGCTGCTCGATCACTTCGGCATCGCCGACGACGATCCGCGCGTGAACCCGTGGGGCGGCGCCATCGCCCTGGGCCACCCGCTCGCGGCATCCGGAGTCCGTCTCATGATCCAGCTGGCCGCCCAGTTCGCCGAGCGTCCCGACGTGCGCTACGGCCTCACCGCCATGTGCGTGGGACTCGGTCAGGGCGGCTCGGTCATCTGGGAGAACCCTTTCTTCGACGGAAAGAAGAAGCGCAAGTGACCGATTACGCCGCCATCGACTTCTCGCCCCTCGACGCCCTCACCGGCGACGAGGTCGTGACCCATTCCCCCGTCCGCGACGTGCGCCTGCCCTCGGGCAACGTGCTCGCCCTGGTCACGCTCGACAACGGTCGCGACCACACCCGCCCCAACACCCTGGGGCCGGCGACGCTCGCCGAGCTCGGGCGCACGCTCGAGACGCTGAAGAGCCGGGCCGCGGCCGGCGAGATCCACGCCGTCGCCATCACGGGTAAGCAGTACATCCTCGCGGCCGGCGCCGATCTGTCCGACGTGGCGAAGCTGCCCTCGAAAGACGTCGCCCGCCTGATCGCCCAGCGCGGACATCAGGTGATCGGCTCGCTCTCCGAGCTGGGCGTGCCCTCGTTCGCCTTCGTGAACGGCCTCGCCCTGGGCGGCGGTCTCGAGATCGCGCTGAACTCGACGTATCGCACAGTCGACGCCTCGGCCGCGGCGGTGGCCCTTCCCGAGGTGTTCCTCGGCATCATCCCCGGCTGGGGCGGCGCCTACCTGCTGCCGAACCTGATCGGCATCGAGAACGCGCTCGAGGTCGTCATCTCGAACCCGCTCAAGCAGAACCGCATGCTCAAGCCGCAGCAGGCTTTCGACCTCGGGATCATGGATGCCATCTTCCCGGCGGCCTCGTACCTCGAGGACTCGCTGCGGTGGGCCGACGGCGTGCTCACCGGCCGGGTGAAGGTCGAGCGCAAGAACGAGCCGGGCAAGCTCGAGCGCCTGACCAAGTGGCCCATCGCGATCAAGATGGCCCGCGGCATGCTCGAATCCAAGATCGGCACCGTCCCCCGCTCCCCCTACGTCGCGCTCGACCTGCTCGACAAGGCCAAGAGCGGCACGAGGGCCGAGGGCTTCGCCCGCGAAGACGAAGCTCTCGCCGACCTCATCACGGGCGACCAGTTCGCGGCATCCATGTACGCCTTCGATCTCGTGCAGAAGCGCGCGAAGCGTCCGGTCGGGGCTCCCGACAAGGCGCTCGCGAAGAAGGTCACCCAGGTCGGCGTCATCGGCGCCGGTCTCATGGCGTCGCAGTTCGCGCTGCTGTTCGTGCGCAAGCTCCGGGTTCCCGTGATCATCACCGACCTCGACCAGGGGCGCGTCGACAAGGGCGTGGCATCCATCCGCGAAGAGATCGGCAAGCTCGAAGCCAAGGGCCGCCTCGACGGCGACACCGCCAACCAGCTGCGCGCCCTCGTGCACGGCACGACCGACCGCTCGGAGTTCGCCGACTGCGACTTCGTCATCGAGGCGGTGTTCGAAGAGGTCGGGGTCAAGCAGGAGGTGTTCTCGGCCATCGAGAAGATCGTCGCCGACGACGCGATCCTCGCCACGAACACCTCGTCGCTCTCGGTGGCCGAAATCGGCTCGGTGCTGCAGAACCCCGAGCGTCTCGTCGGCTTCCACTTCTTCAACCCCGTCGCGGTGATGCCGCTCATCGAGGTCGTGAAGACGGCTGCCACGAGCGACGCCGCCCTGTCGACGGCGTTCGTCGTCGCGAAGGGCCTGGGCAAGAACGCGGTGCTCACCGCCGATGCACCCGGCTTCGTCGTGAACCGTCTGCTGGCGAAGGTCATGGGCGAGGCGGCACGCGCGGTCTACGAGGGCACCCCGATCGCGACGGTCGAGAAGGCGTTCGCACCTCTCGGCCTGCCGATGGGGCCGTTCCAGCTCATCGACCTCGTGGGATGGAAGGTCGCCGCCCACGTGCAGGACACGATGGCGCACGCGTTCCCCGACCGCTTCTTCTCGTCGGAGAACTTCCACGAGCTCGCCGCGCTCCCGGAGGTCGTCGAGAAGGACAAGGGCGGTCGCGTGACCGGCTGGACGAAGGCCGCGCAGAAGGTTCTCGTCACCGGGAAGACGCCGGTCGCGCCCGAGACGATCCTCGCCCGCGTGCAGGACGGCCTCGCACAGGAGATCAAGATCATGCTCGACGAGGGCGTGGTGCCCGAGGTCGAAGACATCGACCTGTGCCTCATCCTCGGCGCCGGATGGCCCTTCATCGACGGCGGCGCCTCGCCGTACCTCGATCGCGAGGGAGCGTCGGATCGCGCCTTCGGCGACACGTTCCACCACCCGCCCATTCGCGGCATCGGAGCCTGACGCACCACAGCGGCGCCGTCCCCGAGGGGGCGGCGCCGCTGTCGTACCCGCGGATCGGGGCGCCGTCTCGGGGCGTGCAGCGTCGTGGGAACGACCCGCACGACGAGATCGGGCCGGAACTCGCGCGGTCCGGCCCGATCTTCGCGCGTCACGGCGCGGACGTCACGGGCGCGACTTCTCCCAGTCGAACGTGGGGATCGACCCGGTGGGCGTCTGTCGGGCCATGGGGATGCGGGTGCCGAGCACCTGGGCCACCACGTCGTGGGCGATCTTCGACGCCGTGAGCCCGGCATCCTCGAGGATCTGTTCGCGCGTCGCGTGGTCGATGAAGGCGTCGGGGATGCCGAGTTCGTCGACCGCCGTGTCGACGCCGGCCTCGCGGAGCACCTGACGCACACGGGTGCCGACCCCGCCGACTCGGATGCCGTCCTCGATCGTGATCACCAGACGGTGCGTACGGGCGAGTTCGACGATCGAGGGCTGCACCGGGATGGCCCAGCGGGGATCGATCACCGTCGCGCCGATGCCCTGCGCGCGAAGCCGCTCGGCGACCTCCATCGCCAGGTGCACCATCGGGCCGATGCCGACGAGCAGCACATCTTCTGACGAGCCGCGTGCGAGCACGTCGACGCCGTCGGAGAGACGCTCGATCGCATCGAGGTCGTCGGGGATCTTGCCCTTCGGGTACCGCACGACGGTGGGGGCGTCTTCGACGGCGGTCGCCTCGCGGAACTCCTCGCGCAGACGGCTCGCGTCGCGCGGCGCGGCGATGCGGATGCCCGGGACGAGTTGCAGCATCGCGAGATCCCAGATGCCGTGGTGGCTGGGGCCGTCGGGACCCGTCACGCCGGCGCGGTCGAGAACGAACGTCACCCCCGCCTTGTGCAGGGCGACGTCCATCATGACCTGGTCGAACGCACGGTTCATGAAGGTGGCGTAGATCGCCACGACGGGGTGCAGGCCGCCGAAGGCGAGACCGGCGGCCGAGGCGACGGCGTGCTGTTCGGCGATGCCGACGTCGTAGACGCGCTCGGGGAACCGCTCGGCGAACTGCTGCAGCCCGGTCGGCCGCAGCATCGCGGCCGTCATGGCGATGACGTCGTCGCGCTCGGCGCCGACGGCCACGAGTTCCTCGGCGAAGACGTCGGTCCACTGCAGGCCACCGCCCGAGCTGACGGCCTCGCCGGTGATCGGGTCGATCTTGCCCACCGCGTGGAACTGGTCGGCGGTGTCGCTGAGTGCCGGGGCGTATCCGCTGCCCTTGTCGGTGATCGCGTGGACGATGACGGGAGCGCCGTACGACTTGGCCAGCTCGAGCGTCTCGATCAGCACGTCGAAGTCGTGCCCGTCGACCGGGCCTAGGTACTTGATGTCGAGGTTGCTGTACAGCGCCTCGTTGTTCGTGAAGCGCGAGAGGAACCCGTGCGTGCCGCCGCGGACGCCGCGGTACACGGCGCGAGCCGCGGGGCCCAGGCGCCGGAACAGCGTGTCGGAGCCGCGGTGGAGCGTGCGGTAGGCGTCGTTCGTACGGACACGGTTGAGGTAGCGCGCCATGCCGCCGATGGTCGGGGCGTACGAGCGCCCGTTGTCGTTGACGACGATGACGAGGTTGCGGTCGTTGTCGTCGCTGATGTTGTTCAGCGCCTCCCACGTCATGCCGCCCGTGAGCGCGCCGTCTCCGACGACGGCGACCACGTGACGATCGGTGCGTCCGGTGCGCGAGAACGCGCGCGAGACCCCGTCTGCCCAGCTCAGCGAGCTCGACGCGTGCGAGGACTCGACGACGTCGTGCTCGCTCTCGGAGCGCTGCGGATACCCGGCCAATCCCCCGCGCGAGCGGAGGTTGGCGAAGTCCTGACGCCCGGTGAGCATCTTGTGGACGTACGACTGGTGACCGGTGTCGAAGATGATGGGATCGGCGGGCGAGTCGAACACCTTGTGCAGGGCGATCGTCAGCTCGACGACGCCCAGGTTCGGACCGAGATGGCCGCCGGTGCGCGAGACGTTCTCGACGAGGAACGACCGGACCTCAGCGGCCAGTTGACGCAGCTGCGCGGGGCCCAGGTCGTCGAGGTCACGGGGACCGTGAATGCCGGGTAGGAGAGCCATGCGACTCCTCTCGTGCGGTAGACGCAGTGGTGCGAATACTTGTCGATTCTAGTCTCGGGGGGCCGGTCGGGCCCGGCAACGCCTTGCGATCACGGTCGTTTCGTGGTCTCCGCAAACGCCGCGTGCCCCGGGAGCGAGGCTCCCGGGGCACGACGGTGCGGGTGTGTCAGACCAGCGAACGCAGCACGTACTGCAGGATGCCGCCGTTGCGGTAGTAGTCGGCCTCACCGGGGGTGTCGATGCGCACGACCGCGTCGAACTCGATCGGCTGCTTGCCCTCGGGAGAGAACTCGCTCGGGGTCGCGATGACCTTGACCGTCTTGGGCGTGACGCCCTCGTTGAGCTGCTCGAGGCCCTCGATCGAGACGATCTCGGTGCCGTCGAGACCCAGGGTCTTCCAGCTCTCGCCGGCGGGGAACTGCAGCGGGACGACGCCCATGCCGATGAGGTTCGAGCGGTGGATGCGCTCGAAGCTCTCGGTGATGACGGCCTTCACGCCGAGGAGGTTCGTGCCCTTGGCCGCCCAGTCACGCGACGAGCCGGAGCCGTACTCCTTGCCACCGAAGATGACGAGCGGGGTGCCCTGCTCCTGGTAGTTCATGCAGGCGTCGTAGATGAACGTCTGCGGGCCACCGGCCTGGGTGAAGTCGCGCGTGTAGCTGCCCTCGATGATCTGACCGTCGTTGACGGCGGCGACCAGTTCGTTCTTCAGGCGGATGTTCGCGAACGTGCCACGGATCATGATCTCGTGGTTGCCGCGGCGCGAGCCGTAGGAGTTGAAGTCCTTCTGCGCGACACCGTGGTCCATCAGGTACTGCGCGGCGGGCGTGCCCGCCTTGATGTTGCCGGCCGGGCTGATGTGGTCGGTGGTGACCGAGTCGCCGAGCGTCGCCATGACGCGCGCGCCACTGATGTCGCGCACGGCGTCGGGCTCCATGGTCATGCCCTCGAAGTACGGAGCCTTGCGCACGTAGGTCGAGTCGGCGTCCCACTCGAAGGTCGGGCCGGTCGGGGTGGGCAGGTTCTTCCAACGCTCGTCGCCCTCGAAGACGGTGGCGTACTGGGTGATGAACTGCTCACGCGAGATCGACGCGTCGATGATCGACTGCACCTGGTCGGGGGCCGGCCAGATGTCCTTCAGGAAGACGTCTTCGCCGTTCTGGTCGGTGCCGAGCGCGTCGGTCTCGAAGTCGAAGTTCATCGAGCCGGCCAGCGCGTAGGCGACCACCAGCGGCGGCGAGGCCAGGTAGTTCATCTTCACGTCGGGGCTGATGCGACCCTCGAAGTTGCGGTTGCCCGAGAGCACCGCGGTGACGGCCAGGTCGTGCTCGTTGACGGCCGTGGAGACCTCTTCGATGAGCGGACCCGAGTTGCCGATGCAGATCGTGCAGCCGTAGCCGACGGTGTAGAAGCCGAGGCCCTCGAGCGACTTGTCGAGGCCCGACTTCTCGTAGTAGTCGGTGACGACCTTCGAGCCCGGTCCGAGCGTCGTCTTGACCCACGGCTTGCGCTTCAGGCCCTTGTCGACGGCGTTCTTGGCGAGCAGGCCCGCCGCGATCATGACCGAGGGGTTCGAGGTGTTGGTGCACGACGTGATGGCGGCCAGGGTGACGGCGCCGTTGTCGAGCAGGTACGACTGCCCGTCGGGCGTCGTCACGCGCACCGGGTTCGAGGCGTTGACGGGGTGCCCCGACGAGATGAGCACCTCGCTGTCGGTGACGTCTTCCTCTTCTTCGCCGGGGACCGAACCGGGGTCGGAGGCGGGGAAGGTGCCGTCGACCTCGAGGTCGACGATCGAGTCCGAGACCGACGCGTCGGCGTAGTTCAGGATGTCCTTCTCGAACTGCGACTTCGCCTCGGACAGCAGGATGCGGTCCTGCGGGCGCTTCGGGCCCGCGATCGAGGGGACGACGGTCGAGAGGTCGAGCTCGATGAACTCGCTGAACGACAGTTCGCGCGACGGGTCGTGCCACAGCTTCTGCTCTTTGGCGTACGCCTCGACAAGGTCGACGGTCTGCTCGTCGCGGCCGGTGAGGCGCAGGTACTCGAGGGTGACGTCGTCGATGGGGAACATGGCGGCCGTCGAGCCGAACTCGGGGCTCATGTTGCCGATGGTGGCGCGGTTGGCCAGCGGCACCGAGGCGACGCCTTCGCCGTAGAACTCGACGAACTTGCCGACGACGCCGTGCTTGCGCAGCATGTCGGTGATGGTGAGCACGACGTCGGTCGCGGTGACCCCGGCGGGGATCTCACCGGTGAGCTTGAAGCCGACGACGCGCGGGATGAGCATCGACACGGGCTGGCCGAGCATGGCCGCCTCGGCCTCGATGCCGCCGACGCCCCAGCCGAGCACGCCCAGGCCGTTGACCATCGTGGTGTGCGAGTCGGTGCCGACGCAGGTGTCGGGGTACGCGCGCAGCACGCCGTCGACGGTGCGATCGTAGACGACCTTGGCCAGGTGCTCGATGTTGACCTGGTGCACGATGCCGGTTCCCGGGGGGACGACCTTGAAGTCGTCGAAGGCCGTCTGGCCCCAGCGGAGGAACTGGTACCGCTCGCCGTTGCGCTCGTACTCGATCTCGACGTTGCGCTCGAGGGCGTTCTCGCTGCCGAACAGGTCGGCGATGACCGAGTGGTCGATGACCATCTCGGCGGGCGAGAGCGGGTTGATCTTGTTGGGGTCGCCGCCCAGGGCGGTGACGGCCTCGCGCATGGTGGCGAGGTCGACGATGCAGGGCACACCGGTGAAGTCCTGCATGACCACGCGTGCCGGCGTGAACTGGATCTCGGTGTCGGGGTCGGCCGTGGGGACCCACGAACCGAGCGCCTGGATCTGCTCCTTGGTGACGTTCGCGCCATCCTCGGTGCGGAGCAGGTTCTCGAGCAGCACCTTGAGGCTGAACGGGAGCTTCTCGTAACCGGCGACCGTGTCGATGCGGAAGATCTCGTAGTCGGTGCTGCCGACCGTCAGGGTGCTCTTGGCACCGAAGCTGTCAACCGTGGACACGATCGTCTCCTTCGTCGGCGAATGCGCAGGCGTAGACCCGCAGTTTCCCATCTTCCCCGCGCGGAGACGTCGATGCCAGGAAGGTCGACCTAACCGTCTGGGGCGACGGATTTATCTTGATGTCAAGATATTATCAGGACTCTCGGCGAGGAGTGAGAGCGCGCACCACGAGCCACGTCACGGCGAGCATCGGGGCGAACAGCGGCAGGCCCATGACGATCTTCAGCGTGCCGAGCGCGGTCACGTCGCCGGCGAAGTACAGCGGGAGCTGCACGATCAGGCGCGCCGCGAACAGCGCCGCCCAGGCGATCGAGAGCCAGGTGTAGGCCCGACGCTTGCGGCGGTCCGCCCGCCACGCCGTGCCCTCGCCCAGCAGGTAGCCCG
This sequence comes from Microbacterium sp. Leaf436, assembly GCF_001424715.1. Lineage (NCBI taxonomy): Bacteria > Bacillati > Actinomycetota > Actinomycetes > Micrococcales > Microbacteriaceae > Microbacterium > Microbacterium sp. Leaf436. Next base: position 476,346 of record NZ_LMRB01000003.1, on the reverse strand, counting down.
CCGCGAGACCGATGAGCGGCCAGCCGATGAGGGCCGACACCAGGAAGGCCGTGCCGTACGCGCCGTTGGTGAAGAACCCGAGCACGAAATTGTCCTGACCGCGGCCCGTCACCAGGGCCAGGATCGCGGCGCCCGCGGTGGCGAGCAGACCGCCGATGGCGGCGCTGGGCGGAGACTTCGCGATGAGGCGCGCCAGCGTGAAGACCACGGCGAGACCCACCGACACCCCGAGGCTCACCCAGAGGTTGCCCTGGCGCGTCTCGGGATCGATCGTGACCGTGAACAGCACGACGAACGCCAGCGACGGCAGCACCGATTCCAGGATGCCGCGCCACCCGCCCATCGCCGACCACACGGCAGCGCCGGTGGAGCTGTGCTTCGCGGGGTCGAGGCCCGCGCGACGCGCGGCGTTCCCCAGCGCGGCTCCGACGCTGTCTGCGGCCGAGGGCGGCTCGAGGGGGACGCGGGCGTCGTCGTGCGCCGGGCGCGGCGAGTCGTCGCTCATGCGGTGCCGGGGGTCGCCGGCATCCGGAGGGGGATCAGATCGCGCGGCGGCATGGGCGAGGTGCCCCGCACCACGACGATCGAGCGGAAGAGGTCTTCGACCGCGGCGGCGGCCGCGACGTCGGAGGTCGCGGCTCCCCCGATAACCCCGCGCAGGAACCAGCGCGGGCCGTCGACGCCGACGAAGCGGGCCAGACGCTTGGCAGAGCCGTCGGTGCCGGCCATGACCGGCACCTCGGCGAGCAGCTCGGGACCCAGCGGGCCCTCGCGCTCCTCGACGCGGCCGCCCTGCTGCTTGACCTGCTGTCGGATCTGCTCGCGCGTCTCTTCCCACAGGCCGCTGGTGCGCGGGGCCGCGAAGGGCTGCACCTGCAGGGTGGACTCGGAGTAGTCGAGGCCCACGGCCACGATGCGCTTGGTCTGCTCCTCGACCTCGAGGCGCAGGTTGAGTCCTTCGCGCGGGAGGATTTTGATGCCGCCCAGGTCGATGTAGGGGCGTACCGGGTTCGCTTCGGATTCGTCGAAGGGGCCGGCGCTGTCGCGATCGGCCGGGGCGCTCTTGGCCGCCGTGACGACCTCGGTTCCGGGCTGGTCTGTGCCGGGCTGGTCGTTGTCGGTCATCGTGTGCTCCCTTGAAGGCTCTGGTATCCGCTCGATCCGAAACCGCCGTCGCCGCGCACGCTGTCGGGAAGTTCGTCGACGGGGACGAAGCGCACGGGCGGGACGGGCATCACGATGAGCTGGGCGATGCGGTCTCCGACCGCGATGTCATAGGCCTCGTCGAGGTCGGTGTTCAGCAGGGCCACCTTGATCTCGCCGCGGTACCCGGCGTCGATCGTGCCCGGGGAGTTGAGGACGGTGATGCCGTGCTTCGCAGCGAGCCCGCTGCGGGGCACCACGAAGGCCGCGTGGCCCTCGGGGAGGGCGATGCGCACGCCGGTGGACACCAGTGCGCGGCGCCCGGGTTGCAGGCGCACGGCCTCGGCGGCGATCAGGTCGGCACCGGCGTCGCCGGGGTGGGCGAAGACCGGGGGCTCGGATGCGACAATTGGGACGTCCACCGTTTCGGTCACCCCACGAGGGTAATGCAGAAGAGGGGGTGCGGCATCCGCACCGCAGCCGACTATCGAGAGCGTCTGAGCCCGTCGCTCTGGGCGCTCGTCGCCGCCGCCGTGTGCGGCCCCATGGCCGCCCTGGTGTTCTCACCGCTCGACACCACGCTGGCCCTGTTCATCGGGCTCCTGGTGTCTGTGGCGATCGTGGTGGGTCTCGTCGCCATCTCCCCCGTCGTAGAGATCCGCGACGGCGAGTTGCGCGCGGGTCGCGGCCACATCCCGGTGGAGTTCTTGGGGACCCCCGTCGGCGTGGCCGCCGAAGAGGCGCGCACGGCCCGCGGGAGTGGTCTCGACCACCGGGCCTGGCACGTCATCCGGGGTGGTGTCGACGGTGTCGTCACGATTCCCGTGACCGACCCCGACGATCCGACCCCGTCGTGGGTGGTGTCCACCCGCACGCCGGATCGCCTGGTGGCGGCGATCCAGCGTGCTCAGGTCAGGCTGCGCACTCCAGGCAGATGAAGCCGGGGCCGCTCTCTTCTGCGATCTGGGAGCGGTGCTTCACGAGGAAGCAGTTCATGCAGGTGAACTCGTCTTCCTGAGCGGGGAGAACGACGACATCGAGCTCGATGTCGGAGAGGTCGGCGCCGGGCAGTTCGAAGCCCGAAGGGTTGTCGGCGTCCTCGTTGTCGATCGACCCCGACGCCTTGTCGGGCACGCGCTCCTTGAGGGCCTCGATCGACTCGCTGTCGTCCTCGGTCTTGCGCGGTGCGTCGTAATCCGTTGCCATGCGTGCAGGTCTCTACTTCCAGTGTTTTGTGGTGCTGTGCCCCATCGGGTGCCCGATCGGGCGGCCATAGTTTGCATGACCCGACCTCGATAAGCAAATGCTCGGGGGACGGGTTGCGTATTGGGCGAGGCGTGAAACTCGCGGCGCGCCCGCGATATTCCCGGAACCACGCGGCGAGCGTGTCAGCATGGGCCTCGACCGCAGATCGGAGGGGTGTTTCGCATGGAACAGCTCAAAGTCATCGGCACCGAGGACGACGTCCTCGTCGTCGCGACTCAGGCGGGCGAGCGCTTCGCGCTGCCGCTCGACGACGTGCTGCGCGCCGAGGCGCGCCGCGCCCGTCGTGATCGCAGCGACGACGACCGTGCCCCGCGCCCCAGCCCCCGCGAGATCCAGGCGCACATCCGCGCCGGGATGTCGGCCCGCGAGGTGGCGACCCTGCTGAACGCCCGCGTCGAAGACGTCGAGCGTTTCGAGCGCCCGGTCCTCGCCGAGCGCGAGCACGTCGTCGGTCAGGCCCTGGCCGTCCCGGTGCTGCTCGGCGGTGCCCTCGAGCACGACGCCCCCATCACTTTCGGTGCGGCCGTGCGCGCCAAGCTCGGCGAGGCCGGTGCCTCGGCCGAGCGCTGGACCAGCTGGAAAGAGGGTTCGAGCTGGCTGGTGAAGCTCGAATTCACGGCCAACGGCATCGACCACGACGCGCGGTGGGGCTTCGACCCGCGCCGCAGCAGCCTGTCGCCGCAGAACGCCGACGCCATCCAGCTCTCACGGCAGGGGTCGCTCCCCGAGGGGCTCATCCCGCGCCTCCGCGCCCTCGACACCGTCTCGAAGGACGACTCGCGTTTCGACAGCGGGTCGTTCGGTCCCCGTCGCCTCGACATCGAGGACGAGCCGGGAGTCGAAGGCACCGGCCCCATCGCCCCCGCCGTGCAGGCCGCGGCCATCAATCGCGCTCCCGACGCCCCGGTCGCCTCGTCGGAGACGGCCGACCTGCTCGAGGCCCTGCGCCGTCGTCGTGGGCAGCGCGAACCGCTCCCCGGCATGACCGAGAGCGAGCCGTCGCCGGAGCGGCGTCCGTCGGGCCCCCCGGTGTCGCTGTTCGACGCGGTCGAGCCGACGCCGTCCACCGACGCGGACTCCCCCGCCGACCCGGATCGTTCGTCTTCGTCGTCGGCGGATTCCGCGCGGCGCACCAAGGGGCGCCCGTCGATGCCGTCGTGGGACGAGATCGTGTTCGGGGCGCGCACCGACGAGAGCTGACGCTCTCTCCCCGGTCCCGCACGCGGATGGTGCGCGGGCGGATGCCGGGACCCCGCCCGCGCGAGACGGCTCAGGCGAAGGCGCCGAGGCGCAGCAGCGGCACCGTGCGTTCCTCTTCGGTCAGCGAGCCGTGCTGGCCGATCATGCGCTGGGGTCGCTTGTCGGCCTCGCGGTCGTCGTAGTAGGCGAAGCGACCGCGCGCCGCGACGACGACGTCGCCGATCCGCTCCCGTACCTCGTCGTCGACCCGACCGAACAGGCCCGCCGCGATCGCCTCGTCGCGGGTCAGCACCCAGGCGCGCGACGCCTCGCGGGCCTTCCAGGCCGCATCCACGGCATCCGCTCGCCCCTCGTCGGCGTAGAGGTGCAGCATGCGGGGTTCGCCCCCGACCAGGTCGACGCCGTCGAGCAGCTCGTCGCCGTCGCGCAGCAGCACGTGCTTGTGCGCGGGGACGTCCACCATGCCGTGGTCGGCGGTCACGAGCACGCCGGTGCCCGCGTCGATCGACTCGGCGAGGCGGCGGGCGGCGGTATCCACCGTCTCGAGCGCGTCGGTCCAGCGATCCGACTCCCAGCCGTCGCGGTGGCCCGCCGTGTCGAGTTCCGGGGCGTAGAGGTACACCAGGGCTCCGGCATGCCGGGCGGCCAAGTCGGCCGCGAGGCGCACGCGTTCGTCGATGTCGTTCGACGAGACGAGCTCGGCGCCGCGCAGCGTCGCTTCGGTGAAGCCGGTTCCGGCGTAGGCCGGGCGCGACACGACGAAGCACGGGTGCCCCGCGTCGACGCGCTGCTCGAGCAGGGGCCGGCTGCGCTGCCACGTGTGCGGATCGAGGCCGTCGGTCTCCCAGCCGTGCAGCTGGTTGGGGGCGGTGCGCGTGCCCGGGACGCGGGCGCGGTAGCCCACGATGCCGTGCACACCGGGGTCGGTGCCGGTCAAAAGACTCGTCAGGGCGGCGGCGGTGGTCGAGGGGAACACCGTGCGCGCGACGTCGCGACGCCCGCCCGCCGACGACAGGAAGCGCGCGTGTCCGCGACGCGCGGCGAGGTTGTGGCTGCCCAGGCCGTCGACGACGAACACGATCGCACTGCGCGCGGGGGCGAGCCAGTCGGACTCCCCCGACAACGCGGCGATGGTCTGCGTCACCACACCGGTGAGGCTCCGGGAGCGCGGCGGGTCCGCCGGTAGGCTGAGTGACATCGGAGCAAGTCTTCCACACGGCTCCGATCCCCGTCCGATCCGGACGCCCGCCCGACCCGAGACCTCCTCTATGCCCGATTCCCGTTCCTCCGCCCCCGTGACCGAGCGCATCGAAGACGTCGATGTCTCCACCGAGATGCAGGGGTCCTTCCTCGAGTACGCCTACTCGGTCATCTACTCGCGCGCCCTTCCCGACGCGCGTGACGGGTTGAAGCCCGTGCAGCGGCGCATCCTGTACCAGATGGCCGAGATGGGGCTCCGGCCCGACCGCGGGCACGTGAAGAGCGCCCGTGTCGTGGGCGAGGTGATGGGAAAGCTGCACCCCCACGGCGACGCCCCGATCTACGACGCGCTCGTGCGCCTTGCGCAGGCGTTCTCGCTGCGCGTGCCGCTGGTCGACGGTCACGGCAATTTCGGTTCACTCGACGACGGCCCCGCAGCTCCCCGTTACACCGAGGCCCGTCTGGCCGCGGCCGCCCTGGCGCTGACCGAGAACCTCGACGAGGACGTCGTCGATTTCATCCCCAACTACGACGGCCAGTTCCAGCAGCCCGAGGTGCTCCCCGCCGCCTTCCCGAACCTGCTCGTGAACGGTGCGACCGGCATCGCGGTGGGCATGGCGACCAACATGGCGCCCCACAACCTCATCGAGGTCGTGGGGGCGGCCACGCACCTGCTGCAGAATCCGGATGCCACGGTCGAGGAGCTCATGGAGTTCGTCCCGGGCCCCGATCTCCCCTCGGGGGGGATCATCGTGGGCTTGGACGGCATCAAGGACGCCTACACGAACGGCCGAGGCAGCTTCCGCACCCGGGCGAAGGCGTCGATCGAGTCGCTGGGCCCCCGGCGTACGGGCATCGTCTTCACCGAGCTGCCCTACCTGGTCGGACCCGAGCGGGTCATCGAGAGGATCAAAGACGCCGTGCAGGCGAAGAAGCTCACCGGCATCGCCGATGTGACCGACCTCACCGACCGCAACCACGGTCTGCGCCTGGTCGTGGGCATCAAGACCGGTTTCGACCCGAAGGCCGTGCTCGAGCAGCTGTACCGGCTGACCCCCCTCGAGGACTCGTTCGGCATCAACAACGTCGCCCTCGTCGACGGTCAGCCGCAGACGCTGGGGCTGCGCGACATGCTGCGCGTGTACATCGAGCACCGCATCCGGGTGGTCACGCGCCGCAGCGAGTACCGCCTGGCGCGCAAGCGCGAACGCCTGCACCTGGTCGAGGGCCTGCTGATCGCGATCCTCGACATCGACGAGGTCATCCAGGTCATCCGCTCCTCGGACGACGGCGACCAGGCTCGAACCAAGCTGCGGGAGGTCTTCGACCTCTCACATCTGCAGGCCGAGTACATCCTCGAGCTGCGCCTGCGGCGCCTGACGAAGTTCTCGCGCATCGAGCTCGAGGCTGAGCGCGATCAGTTGCACGCCGAGATCGCCGCGCTGGTCGAACTGCTCGGCAGCGAGACGCTCCTGCGACAGTTGGTCGCGACCGAACTCGATGCCGCCGCCGAGGCGTACGGCACGCCCCGGCGCACGATGCTGCTCAACGGCGGGCCGGTGCAACCCCGGTCGGCCCGTGCTGCCGCAGCCGCCGCCGCCGACCTGCAGATCGCCGACGCCCCGTGCCGCGTCTACCTCTCGTCGACCGGTCGCATGGTGCGCGCCGAGCTCATCGCCGACGCGCCCGCCGGCGGGGTGGTGCCCCCGGCCCGTCGGTCCAAGCACGACGCGATCCGCTCGTCGGTCGACACGACCACGCGTGGCGACATCGGTGCCGTGACCTCGGCGGGGCGCCTGGTGCGTTTCTCTCCCGTCGACCTTCCCTCGGTCCCGGCCAACGCCGTGCAGGTGGCCGCCGGCACGAAGGTGGAGCAGTACCTCACCCTCGCCAAGGGCGAGACGGTGGTCGCACTCGTCCCCCTCGTCGGGGGCCCCATGATCGCACTGGGCACCGCGCAGGGCGTGGTCAAGCGCGTCGCCGCGAGCGAGCTGGGTACCAAGCCCGACATCGAGATCATCTCGCTGCGCGACGGCGACCGCGTCGTCGGCGCCGCACCCGCGGGAGACAACGCCGAGCTCGTCTTCGTCGCGAGCGACGCGCAGCTGCTGCGTTTCGAAGCCTCGTCGGTGCGCCCCCAGGGCCGTTCCGCGGGGGGCATGGCCGGCATCCGGCTCGCGGACGGCGCTCACGTCATCGCCTTCGCGGTCGTGGGGGCGTCGGCGTTCGACGCGGTCGTCGTCACCGTCGCGGGTTCTTCGGCCGCCCTTCCCGGCACCGATGCGGGCAGCGCGAAGGTCTCGGCGTTCACCGAGTACCCGGCGAAGGGCCGTGCCACCGGTGGCGTGCGCGCGCAGCGCCTGCTGCGCGGCGAAGACGCCCTCGTGCTGGCCTGGGTCGGCACCGATCCCCGCGCCGTCGGCGCCGATGGTGCCGTGCGGGCTCTGCCCGAGGCGGGCGCGAAGCGCGACGCGTCGGGTCAGCCGCTCGACGCCGTCATCGGCGCGATCGGCACCGCCATCCGCTGACGCGCGCCGACGGCGCCGCGCCGCACGGCGCGCGCCGTCTGGTCCACGACGGGCTGACGAGGCGTCGTCCGACACTCAGACGTCGATGCGCTCCCGTGCCAGGCGGTCGCTCGACTCGATGATGAACTCCCGGCGCGGAGCGACGTCGCTGCCCATGAGCAGGTCGAAGACCTCGGCTGCCTGCTCGATGTGCTCGGCGTGAACACGGCGCAGCATGCGGCCCGCCCGGTCCATGGTCGTGGTCGCGAGCTGGTCGGCATCCATCTCGCCGAGGCCCTTGTACCGCTGCACGGGCTCCTGCCAGCGCTTGTTGCTGCGCTTGAGCTTCGTCAGCAGGGCGTGGAGCTCCTGCTCGCTGTAGGTGTAGATCGTCTCGTTGGGCTTGGTACCCGGATTCATGACGACGACGCGGTGCAGGGGCGGCACCGCGGCGTAGACGCGGCCCTCTTCGACGAGCGGTCGCATGTACCGGAAGAAGAGCGTCAGCAGCAGGGTGCGGATGTGCGCCCCGTCGACGTCGGCGTCGCTCATGAGGATGATCTTGCCGTAGCGCGCCGCGCTCAGGTCGAACGAGCGCCCGGACCCCGCGCCGATCACCTGGATGATCGAGGCGCACTCGGCGTTCGACAGCATGTCGCTGATCGATGCCTTCTGCGTGTTCAGGATCTTGCCGCGGATCGGCAGCAGCGCCTGGTATTCGCTGTTGCGGGCGAGCTTCGCCGTTCCCAGGGCCGAGTCGCCCTCGACGATGAAGAGCTCGGAATCGTTGACGTCGTTCGATCGGCAGTCGACGAGCTTCGCGGGCAGCGACGACGATTCGAGGGCGTTCTTGCGGCGCTGGGTCTCTTTGTGCGTGCGCGCCGAGATGCGGGCCTTCATCTCGGAGACGATCTTCTCGAGCAGCTGGGCCGTCTGCGCCTTGTCGTCGCGCTTTGGCGAGGCGAAAAGCGCCGTGAGCTCCTGGGTGACGACGGATGCCACGATCTGTCGCACCGCGGGGGTGCCGAGCACCTCTTTGGTCTGGCCCTCGAACTGCGGCTCGGGCAGGCGCACCGTGAGCACGGCCGTGAGACCGGCGAGCAGGTCGTCTTTCTCGACCTTGTCGTTGCCCACCTTGAGCTTGCGCGCATTCTGTTCGACCTGTGCGCGCAGCACCTTCATCAGGCCCTGCTCGAAGCCCTGCTGGTGCGTGCCACCCTTGGGCGTCGAGATGATGTTCACGAAGGAACGGCTGGTGGTGTCGTAACCGGTGCCCCAGCGCACGGCGATGTCGACCTCGCACGCGCGCTCGACCTCGGTGGGCACCATGGAGCCGCCGGGCTGCAGCACGGGGACGGTCTCGGTGAACGATCCGGTCCCCGTCAGCCGCCAGATGTCGGTGACCGCGGCGTCGGGGGCGAGGAACTCGGCGAACTCCGAGATGCCGCCGTCGAAGCGGTAACTGGTCTCGACGCGTTCTTCGGCACGATCGTCGAGCACCACGATCTCGAGGCCCGGCACGAGGAAGGCCGTCTGGCGCACGCGCTGCACGAGATCATCGAGGCCGAAGGCCGCGTCTTTGGTGAAGATCTGCCGATCCGCCCAGTACCGGATGCGGGTTCCGGTCACCCCGCGCGGGGCTTTGCCGATGACCCTCAGCTCGCTGCTGCGCTCGAACGGAGTGAAGGCCGAGTCGGGAGTGTCGCCCGCGAACCGGCCCGGTTCGCCGCGGTGGAACGACATCGCGTAGGTCTTGCCGGCGCGGTCGACCTCGACGTCGAGTCGTTCCGACAGCGCGTTCACGACCGAGGCGCCGACGCCGTGGAGTCCCCCCGAGGCCGCGTACGAGCCGCCGCCGAACTTTCCTCCGGCGTGCAGCTTGGTGAAGACCACCTCGACGCCCGTGAGACCGGTGCGCGGTTCGACGTCGACGGGGATGCCACGGGCCCGGTCGCGCACCTCGACGCTGCCGTCGGCGTGCAGCACGATGTCGATGCGCGTGCCGTGGCCGGCGAGGGCTTCGTCGACGGAGTTGTCGATGATCTCCCACAGGCAGTGCATGAGGCCCCGGGAGTCGGTCGAGCCGATGTACATACCCGGGCGCTTGCGCACGGCTTCGAGGCCCTCGAGGACCTGCAGATGATGGGCGGAGTACTCGGACGTCACGATCTCCCAGCGTAATCGGGGCCGCCGACATCGCTTGCAGACACACAGCGAGGTCGGGTCGTCGTACGCGCACAGCGAAATGTGATCACGCCGCGGCATAGGGGAAACATCCGCGTGGTTGTATATGGGGACTCGCCCAACGACCACTGAGGAGGGCACCCGAGATGACCACTACGACTGCACCCGAAGCGTCAGCCGTCCTCGACCACCGCCTGACGGCGGCTGATCGCTGCGACTCGTGCGGAGCGCAGGCCTACATCGCCGCCGAGGTGAACGGCAGCGAGCTGCTGTTCTGCGCGCACCACGGCCGCAAGTACGAAGAGAAGCTCCGCAGCATCGCCACCTCGTGGCACGACGAGACCGCGCGTCTCACCGCCGCCGACTGAGCCGGTACGTCGAAACGGGCCCCGCACCACTCCTCCGGGAGTGGGACGGGGCCCGTTTCGCGTTCGCGGTCCCTGGCGTCGGTCGCGAGTTCAGCGCCCGTCGGCGTCGTAGACCCGGGGAAGGCTCGGCGAGACGCGGAGGGCGATCTCTTCGCCGATCGTGTCGATGAGCTCGGCGAGGTCGGTCGCGCTGCTGCGGGCTCCCCGACCGAAGATCACGACCTCGTCGCCGGGTGCCGCGTCATCCCACGGCGCGAGGACGGTCTCGGTCGGGCGGATCGCCTCGACCCGGCGGGGGCCCCCGGGGGTGTCGACGTCGAAGCGGGCGGACAGGGCGCTGGGAAGGCCGTGCAGGCTGCCGACGTCGAGGTGCACGCCCGCTATGTCGACGGTCGTCACCGTCGCCGTGAGACGGGCGATGGGCTCGATACCGAGGTCCGTCTCGCTCGGGCCGCCGGCGGGACGGATGCCGTACGAGAACGCCCCCACCCGCACGAGGTCTTCGCGGAACTCCCCGCGTGCGAATCCGGCCGCGCTGGCGGCGAGGTGCGAGAAGCGCGGGTCGAGGCCGGCGGAGCGCGCCTGATCGCGCGCGGCGAGGAACAGGGCGCGGGCGGCGTCGTCGTCGGCATCCGAGGCCTCGGAGATGTGCGACCAGATCCCCTCGAGCACGGCGCGTCCGGAGCCGACCAACGCGGCGGTGCGCGCGAGGGCCCCCTGCCACCGCTCGGGTCGGATGCCGTTGCGGTGCAGCCCCGTGTCGATCTTGAGGTGGACGCGCGCGGGGCGATCGGCCGGCAGCCGAGCGAGGTCGTCGAGCAGGGCCTCGTCGCCGAGGCCGAGGTCGAGGTCGGCCGCGATGCCCGCGGCCAGGTCGTCGGCCCCACCGATGAGCCAGACGAAGATGCGCACGTCGGGCCCGGCGATCGCGCGCACCGCGGCGCCGGTGACGACGTCGAACGCACCGAACCAGCGGACGCCCTCCTCGCCCGCGCGCCGCACGATCCGGTCGAGCCCGTGGGCGTAGGCATCGTCCTTCACGACGAGCATGGGGACGGCGGGGGCGACGGCCTCGCGCACGCGGCGCAGGTTGCGGGCGAAGGCGTCGAGGTCGACGCGGTAGACGGCACTCACGCGGCCACCCTGCGGTCTGCCCGGGCGCCGACGATCGCGACGATCTCCGCGGCGGTGAGGCCGGTGGCATCCGTCCACTCCGCGAGCGACGGGTGGCCGTCGGCCGGGTCGCCGAAGAAGACCACCTCGGCCCCCCGGGCGACGGGCGCGTCTTGGACGTCGACGACGCAGACGTCCATGGCGACGCGGCCGACGATGCGGTGACGGCGCCCGTCGATGGCGACGGTCACCGCATTGCCGAGCGAGCGCACGACGCCCTGGGCATAGCCGCCGGTGACCAGAGCGATGGTCGTGTCGTGGGGGGCGCGGTGCGTGTACCCGTACGAGACGCCCTCCCCGCGCAACAGGGGCTTGGAGCCGAGGGATCGTCCGCGCAGCGACAGCACCGGGCGCGCGTGCGAGCCGGGCAGGCCGAACAGGATCGCGGCGTCGAGGGCGGCGGCATCCATGTCGAGATCGGACAGCACGGATGCCACCCACGCCGCGCCGTGCCCCCAGCCGTCCGCCGTGAAGACGTCGTCGGCGCCGGAAGCCGCACCGGCCGCGAGAGCGAGGGGCGCGTTGGCGCGCAGAGCGGACTCCGATACGAGGGCCACGGGCGCGACTCCCCCCGCCGCGGGCGTGCGGGCAGGGAGCGTGGAGGTCACACATCTAGACTAACGGGGTCCTTCTCCCCCGATCCCGGAGCGTGCATGCCTACCCAGGGCTTCTCCCCCGTCACCCGCCTCCGCTACCTCGCCGGACGCGCCCGTCGCATCGACGTCGGCTCGGTGGTCGAGCGTGCCAAAGAAGCCGCGGAGCAGCACGGCAAGTCGCTGCCGCTCGTGGTCGCCGACATGCTCTTCCAGGCCGGTGTGAAGAACGTCGGCTTCCAGGACTACATCGATTACGACTTCGCGATCCTGACGCCCGCCGAGCGCGAGACGTACATGACGCACCCCGTGTCGAATCAGATCTCGCAGAAGTACGACCACCCCGACTACCGCGGGATCTTCCAGGACAAGGTCGAGTTCGACCGTCGCTTCAGCGAGTTCCTGCGCCGCGAGTGGATGGTCGTGGATGCCGACAACGCCGACGCCCTGAAGTCGTTCACCGAGCGTCTGGGCACCATCGTCACCAAGGAGCCGGTCGGCCAGGCCGGGACCGGCGTGCACCGCTATCACGCGGCCGAGGTCGAGGACTGGAGCGCTTTCCACCGGGGCCTGCTCGAGCGCGGGGAGATTCTCGTCGAAGAGGTCATCCGCCAGCACGACGATCTCGCCGCGGTCTGCCCCGGAACGGTGAACACCACCCGGGTCACGGCGTTCTTCGACGGCTCGACCACGCACATCCTCGCGATGGCGCAGAAGTTCGGCCGGGGAGCCGTGAGCGACCAGATGACCTTCGGCGGCTTCTACACGATGCTGGATGAGAACGGCCACGCGCTCGGCGCCGGCTACGACTCGCACGGGCACGTGCACGAACTGCACCCCGACTCGGGCGCCCGCATCGCCGACTTCCAGCTGCCGATGATCGACGAGGTGAAAGCCTTCGTCGACCAGGTCGCACGCGTCGTGCCGCAGGTGCAGTACGTGGGCTGGGACATCGTCGTCGGTCCCGACGGCCCCGTGCTTGTCGAGGGCAACTGGGGTGCCGGCGTGTACGAGAACAAGCCGAGCGTCACCGGGATCCGCACCGGTCACAAGCCGCGCTACCGCGCCGCGATCGGTTTCTGAGGCAGGACGTCGAGAAGGCCCGCTCCCGTGAGGGGGTGGGCCTTCGGTGTCTGATCGCGCGCCACTGATGCAGGAGTTGTGCCGCACGGACGACGAAAAGCCCGCTCCGAGACCGGAGCGGGCTTTCGACGGGTGGTGTCAGCTGTGGCGCACGATGCCGAGCGGCGTGGACTCGTGTCCCTGGCCCAGCGGGTTGTCCTTGAGGATCGCGACGAGACGCTTCTCGCCGGCCTTGTCCATCGTCGAGCCGAGGATGTTGCCCCCCAGGTCGTTGATGTCGACCACGGCGACCTGCAGGTCGACGCCGAGCAGCGACTTCAGGTGAGCGGCCACCTCGCGCGGGCGCTCCGGACCGAGGACCACGGCCTGGTTGTACGGCGGGATCGTTCCCTTGGTGGGGCCGTCGATCGCGCGGGCCTTGTCGCCGGCGATGCGGTAGAAATCGCCCTTCCGACCGAACGCCTTGGTCACGGCCGAGACGGCCGCGGCGAACAGGATGCGCGGGGTGCCGCACTCGCGCAGCGCCATCTCCATCGTCTCGGGCATGCCGAGACCGATGCCGTAGGGCGTGCGAGTGACGTACTTCGACAGGAACAGCGCGAGCTTGCGCGGCGTGATCGTGTCGAGCTTGTACGACCGGCCCTGCGTGATCGCGACGATCTTCTCGGTGACGAACAGCAGGTCGCCCGGCTGCACGGCATCCTTCGCGTACTCCAGGACGAAGGCGTCGAGGTCGTCTCCCGGCATGACGACCCGCGTGCGGATCGGGATACGGGCGTACGAGGTGCCCTCGACGGTGACGGTGAGCGCCTTGCCGGCGTTGGCCTCGCCGCTCATTCGAGGTAGTCCCGCAGCGACTGCGAGCGGCTCGGGTGACGCAGCTTGGCCATCGTCTTCGACTCGATCTGGCGGATGCGCTCGCGCGTGACGCCGAACGTGTCGCCGATCTGGTCGAGCGTCTTGGGCTGACCGTCGCCGAGGCCGAAGCGCATGCGGATGACACCCGCTTCACGCTCGCTGAGCGAGTCGAGGAGGGACTCGAGCTGACGCTGCAGCATGGTGAAGCCCACGGCGTCGGCGGGGACGACGGCCTCGGTGTCCTCGATGAGGTCACCGAACTCGCTGTCGCCGTCTTCACCCAGGGGCGTGTGCAGCGAGATCGGCTCGCGGCCGTACTTCTGCACCTCGATGACCTTCTCGGGGGTCATGTCGAGCTCACGGCTGAGTTCTTCGGGCGTGGGTTCGCGACCGAGGTCCTGCAGCATCTGACGCTGAACACGCGCGAGCTTGTTGATGACCTCGACCATGTGCACCGGGATGCGGATGGTGCGGGCCTGGTCGGCCATGGCGCGCGTGATGGCCTGACGGATCCACCAGGTGGCGTAGGTCGAGAACTTGAAGCCCTTGGTGTAGTCGAACTTCTCGACCGCACGGATCAGGCCCAGGTTGCCCTCCTGGATGAGGTCGAGGAACTGCATGCCGCGACCGGTGTAGCGCTTGGCGAGCGACACGACCAGGCGCAGGTTGGCGCCCAGCAGGTGGCTCTTGGCGCGCTGACCGTCACGAGCGACCCACTGCAGGTCGAGTCCGACCTGGTTGGTCTTCTCGGCGGCCGACATGTTCGACAGCTTCTCTTCGGCGAAGAGACCCGCCTCGATGCGCATCGCGAGCTCGACCTCTTCGGCCGCGTTCAGCAGTGGGACTTTACCGATCTGCTTCAGGTAGTCCTTGACGGGGTCGGCGGTGGCGCCGGTGATCTGCGCGGAGTAGACGGGGACGTCGTCTTCGTCGCTCGACGAGATGACGATGGCGCCGGTCGGCAGCGCTTCGGCGGGAGCCTTCGGGCTCTCGTCGTCGTCGTCGTCGGTGTCGTCGTCGGACTTCTTCGTCGCGGTCTTGGCCGCGTCGGTGTCGGTGTCGTCGCTGTCGTCGACCTCGACCTCGACATCGCCCTCGTCTTCGACCTCTTCGTCTTCTTCGAGGTCGTCGTCCTTCTTCGCCTTGGTCTTGGCCTTCGCGGGCGTCGCCTTGGCCTTGGCGGGGGCCTTCTTGGCGGGAGCCTTCTTCGCGGTCGTCGTCGTCGACGCCGTCACGGTCTCCTCGGAGTTCGCGAGCTCGGCGTCCTTCACACTCTTGGAGCGGGTCTTGGTCGTCGTGACTGCCACGTTTCGCCTTTCACCGGGAACGTACGCTGCACGGCCGCCGGTCGTTCTCGGACACTAGTAAGACCCTTGTCAAGTCCCGAACCGAGGAGCGGGGGCTCCTGGTCCGGTTGACAACGGGTCAGGTTCTTCATTGTCTCACATCCCCCGCCCGGGACTTGACGTGGGCCGGGGATCTATGCGTAGACAACGTCACGCACGCGGCGATCATTCCCCGGGTGCCCAGTCGTGGGCGCGTACGGACCGGCGACGCGTCGACTGTCAGGGAACCCGACCGCTGGCCGGGCGGGTGCGGCGCGCCTGGACGACGGCGTCGGCGGGGTCAGCCCAGGCGACCTCGGCGGTCATCGTCTCCGGGGCGGGTGGCCAGGAATCTCTCGAGCTCGGCCGCCAGCTCGTCGGCGCTCGGCAGATCACCGGTGTGGATGATCGGCGTGGCCGACGTCGATCCGGCCATGTAGGCGTCGTAGCGCTCTTCGAGGTTCTCGAGCATGCGGGTGAGCTCGTCGCTCCCCTCGACCTGCTCGGAGACCTTGCCGAGGAACTCACGGTTCTCTTCGCGCAGCACCTCTCCCGAGAAGACGAGCCCGGTCGCGACCGTCAGGCTGTCGAGGGCCGCGAGGGCTGCCGCGGGGTACTCGGTGTCGCCGAGATAGTGCGGAACCAGAAGGGCGAAGCCGGCGACCTTGGCGCCGGCCTCGGCGAAGCGGAATTCGAGCAGGTGACCGACGGTCGAGGGAACCTGGGTGTGCGGACGCCAGACCGAGTGCGCCTCGGCCAGGTCTGAGCGGGTGCCGCTGACCGTCGTGCCGATCGGGCGCGTGTGCGGAACCGGCATGGGGATGGCGTGCACCCAGGTGATCGACGAGACCTGGAGGCCGGCGGAGAGCTCGAGGATCGTCTCGGAGAACGACTCCCAGAGGAAGTCGGGCTCGTATCCGGCCAGCAACAGGAACGGGTGCCCCAGCGAGTCGTGGGCCAGCGACAACTCGAGCTTCGACGGGCGGTAGTCGGTGAGGTGGTCCTCGACGAAGGTGATGAGGGGGCGCCGCGCACGGTAATCGAGCAGCATGTCGTTGTCGAAGACGTAGAGCGGGTTGGGCTCGAGGTCGGCGCGGAAGTACTCGACGAGCCGGGTCACGGCCCCGCCGGCGTCGGTGAAGCCGGTCAGGGCGATCACCAGCGGCAGGCCCGACGGCACGGGCGGCGCGGCGGGGGCGCGGTCGTACAGCGGGGCGATGTGGGGCATGGATCCACTCTACGAGCCGTCTCGGATGCGCCGGGCGACGGAGCGTCCCGCTGCTAGCGAACACGCGCGAACCTAGGATGGAGCCCATGCCCTTTCCCTCCGTGGCGCATACCGACGCCCCCGTCCGTGACATCCCCTCCGACGCGATTCTGCTGATCGCCGCCACCGTTTCGGAGGGATCCCCCGATCCCGACGGGTGGGACGGCCTCGGTGCCGCTCTCTCGGCCGTGGGTTTCACCGGCGCCGTCGGATCGTTCCAGCGCGTGCACGTCCCCGGTGTGACGACGCCGGTCGCGGTCGTCGGCGCCGGTGCCACGCCGGATGCCGCTGCGCTCCGCGACGCGGCCGGCACGGGCCTTCGTCAGCTCACGGGCTTCGAACACGTCGCGGTCGCCTCGCTGGTGCCCGCGCCCTGGCGGGCCCTCGCCGAGGGTGCGGCGCTCGGCGGTTACCGGTTCGCCGCGTACAAGAAGAAGGCGCCGAAGCCGCGCGCCTCGCGCGTGACGGTCTCGACGGCCGAGGCTCCCTCCGAGGCCGACACGGCCGCGGTGTCCGCCATCTCCGGCGCCGTGGCGCTGGTCAAAGACCTGGTCACCACGCCCGCCGAATGGCTCGGGCCCGCCGACTTCGCGGACGCCGCCGTCGAGGCCGTCGCCGGCCTCCCGGTCGAGGTCGAGGTGCTCGACGAGGTGGCCCTGCGCGAGGGCGGCTTCGGCGGCATCCTGGGCGTCGGGCAGGGTTCCGACCGGCCGCCCCGCATGGTGCGCCTCGATTACTCCCCCGCCGGTGCCGAACGTCATGTCGCGCTCGTCGGCAAGGGGATCACCTTCGACACCGGTGGACTGTCGCTGAAGCCCCCGGCCTCGATGGTCGGCATGAAGTACGACATGTGCGGAGCGGCGACCGTGCTGGCCGTCCTCAAGGCCGCGGCCGAGATGCAGCTGCCCGTCCGCGTGAGTGCGTGGTTGTGCATCGCCGACAACATGCCGTCGGGTCGCGCGATCCGCCCCGGTGACGTGCTCCGCACTCTCGACGGCACGACGGTCGAGGTGCTGAACACCGACGCCGAGGGCCGTCTGGTCCTCGCCGACGGTCTGGCTGCTGCCAGCCGCGAGAACCCCGATCTCATCGTCGACGTCGCGACCCTGACGGGGGCCATCACCGTGGCCCTCGGCAACCGGCACACCGGCGTGATGGGTGACGACGAGGCCGTGGCCACGTACCTCGCCGCCGCGGGCCGCGTGGCCGAGCTCGCGTGGCAGCTTCCGCTGCCCGACCACATGGTCGACGACCTGGACTCCCCCATCGCCGATCTGCAGAACGCGAAGATCGGCGATCCCGCCGGTGGGTCGCTGTTCGCCGGCCTCTTCTTGCGCCACTTCGTCGGTCGCGTCTCGGACGCCGCCGACGCCGCCCGCATCCCCTGGGTGCACCTCGACATCGCCGGTGTGGGCATGAACAAGTCGGCGCCGTTCGGGTTCACCGACAAGGGCGTCACGGGCGCCACGGTCCGTTCGCTGGTCGAGATGCTCGCCTCGGACGCCGCACGATGACCGAGGTCACCTCCGACGTCGTCGTGCTGGGCGGAGGCAGTGGCGGTTACGCCGCGGCCCTGCGCCTCGCCGAGCTCGGCAAGGACGTCGTGCTCGTCGAGAAGGACAAGCTCGGCGGAACGTGCCTGCACCGCGGGTGCATTCCGACGAAGGCGCTCCTGCACGCCGCCGAGGTCGCCGACGCGGCACGCGGCGCGGCATCCATCGGTGTCGACGTCACCCTCGCGGGCATCGATCCGCTGCGCGTGCGCGCCTATCGCGAGGGCATCGTCGCGAAGAAGTTCAAGGGCCTCGAGGGGCTCGTCTCGGCGCGCGGGATCCGGGTCGTCCACGGCGAGGGCACGCTCGTCGAGGGTCCGGCCGTTCGCGTCGGCGACGACGTGTACCACGGAACCGATGTCATTCTCGCAACGGGCTCGTACAGCCGAAGCCTGCCGGGGCTCGAGATCGGCGGACGCGTGCTCACGAGCGAGCAGGCTCTCGACCTCGACGTGATCCCCGAGCGGGTCGTCGTGCTCGGCGGGGGCGTCATCGGCGTCGAGTTCGCGAGCGTGTGGCGCTCGTTCGGCGTCGAGGTGACGATCGTCGAGGCGTTCGATCACCTGCTCCCCGCTGAAGACGTGGCCTCGAGCAAAGCCCTGGAGCGCGCGTTCCGCAAACGCGGCATCGCCTTCCAGCTCGGTCGGCGTTTCACCTCGCTCGCCTCGACGTCCGACGCGGTCACGGTCACGCTCGACGACGGTTCCGACCTCGTTGCGGACTATGTGCTCGTCGCCGTGGGTCGCGGGCCCGTCACGGCCGGCCTCGGCTACGAGGAGGCGGGCGTCGTGCTGGACCGCGGGTTCGTCACGACCGATGAGCGCCTTCGCACGGCGGCTGCGCACGTCTGGGCGGTCGGCGACATCGTCCCCGGCCTCCAGCTCGCCCATCGCGGGTTCCAGCAGGGGATCTTCGTCGCGGAGGAGATCGCAGGCCTCTCGCCGGTTCTCGTCCCCGACGTCGACGTGCCGCGGGTCGCCTATTCGCACCCCGAGGTGGCCTCGGTCGGCCTCACCGAAGCGCAGGCGCAGGATCGTTACGGATCCGAGGCCGTCCGTGCCTACGAGTACAACCTCGCGGGCAACGGGCGCAGCGAGATCATCGGCACGTCGGGCATCGTCAAGATCGTCCGACGCGTGGACGGGCCCGTCGTCGGCGCTCATCTGGTGGGCGACCGCGTCGGTGAATTGATCTCCGAAGCACAGCTCGCCGTCGGCTGGGAAGCGCATCCCGAAGACATCGCACCGTTCATCCACGCCCACCCCACCCAGAGCGAGGCGCTCGGCGAGGCCTTCTTGGCCCTCGCCGGCAAGCCCCTGCACGCACTCTGACCACAAACCGGTCACTAAGCTAGGTACCGCATCCGGTACGAAGGAGACATATCCATGAGCACTTCCGTCGTCCTCCCCGCTCTCGGCGAGAGCGTCACCGAGGGAACGGTCACCCGCTGGCTCAAGCAGGTCGGTGACACCGTCCAGGAGGACGAGGGTCTGCTGGAGATCTCGACCGACAAGGTCGACACCGAGATCCCGTCGCCCGTCTCGGGCGTCATCGAGGAGATCCTGGTCCAGGAAGACGAGACCGTCGAGGTCGGCGCCATCCTCGCCAAGATCGGCGACGGCTCCGGCTCCGCATCGTCGGACGACGCGCCCGAGGCCGCCCCCGCCGAGCCTGAGCAGGCCCCCGTCGAAGAGGCCGCCCCGGCCGCCGCACCCGCCGCCGAGCAGCCCGCCGCACAGGCGGCGCCCGCCGCCTCCGCAGACTCGACCGAGGTGAAGCTCCCCGAACTCGGTGAGAGCGTCACCGAGGGAACGGTCACGCGCTGGCTCAAGGCGGTCGGCGATGACGTCGCCGTCGACGAGCCGCTGCTCGAGATCTCGACCGATAAGGTCGACACCGAGATCCCCTCCCCCGTCGCCGGCACGCTGCAGGAGATCCTGGTGCAGGAAGACGAGACGGTGAACGTCGGCGCGGCGCTCGCCCGCATCGGCAGCGGCGCCGCCCCGGCCGCGGAGCCCGAGGCCCCCGCGCAGCCCGCTGCCGAAGAGAAGCCCGTCGTCGAAGAGAAGCCCGCCGAGCAGCCGGCTCCCGCCGCGCCCGAGAAGCCCGCTCCCGCCGCGGAGAAGCCGGCCGAGAAGCCCGCTCCGGCCGCGGAGAAGCCTGCCCCGCAGGCCTCGGCCTCGTCGAACGACGACGTCACGTACGTCACTCCGCTCGTGCGGCGCCTCGCCCAGCAGCAGGGCGTCGACCTGACCTCGGTCAAGGGCAGCGGTGTCGGTGGACGAATCCGCAAGGAAGACGTCCTCAAGGCTGCCGAGGCGGCCAAGGCCGCTCCCGCGGCAGCTCCCGCCGCCGCGCCTGCTGCCGCTCCGGCTCCCGTCGAGGCCTCGCCGCTGCGCGGAACCACCCAGAAGATGTCGCGTCTGCGCAAGGTCATCGCCGAGCGTGCCGTGGCGTCGATGCAGGCGACCGCCCAGCTCACGACCGTGGTCGAGGTGGACGTCACCAAGCTGTCGTCGCTCCGCGACCGCATGAAGGGCGAGTTCCAGCAGAAGACGGGCGACAAGCTGTCGTTCCTGCCGTTCTTCGCGATCGCCGCGGTCGAGGCGCTCAAGGCGTTCCCGATCATCAACTCCACCGTCGAGGGCGACGAGATCGTCTACCCGGCGCACGAGAACGTGTCCATCGCGGTCGACACCGAGCGCGGACTGCTCACGCCCGTCATCAAGGACGCCGGTGAGAAGAACATCGCGGAGCTCGCTCGCGAGATCGCCGACCTGGCTGCCCGCACGCGCGACAACAAGCTGAAGCCCGACGAGCTCGCCGGCGGCACGTTCACGCTGACCAACACCGGTTCGCGTGGGGCGCTGTTCGACACGCCCATCGTGTTCCTGCCGCAGTCGGCGATCCTCGGCCTCGGTGCCGTCGTGAAGAAGCCCGGCGTGGTGTCGGTCGACGGCAAGGACGCCTTCGCGGTGCGCTCCTACGTCTACCTCGCGCTGTCGTACGACCACCGCATCATCGACGGTGCCGACGCCGCCCGTTTCCTCGGCGCCGTCAAGGCGCGCCTCGAGGCTGCGCAGTTCGAGGGCGACCTCGGCATCTGACACCGCTGAACACCAGCTCATGATGGCTGGTCCGTGATCGTCTTGACGGTCCGGACCAGCCATCTGTCGTTTCTGCGCACGAGGGTGACGTACTGGGCGCTGCTGCTGTCGGAGACGCGCACGACGCTCACTCCTCCGAAGTCGTCCACCATCTGCACGGCGGTCGCATCCGTCACGGGGATCAGCGCGTCGCCCCGCGGGCTGCCGTGTTCCCACGTCTCGCTCTCGCAGTTTGTGTCGGCCTGGCACTGCGCCGCGCGCTCGAGGGTGATGCGTGCGTTCTCTGCCACGTCGTCCGACAGGGGCACGCGGGGATCGACGGTGGGCGCCGCGGCCGCGGCGGGTGTCGCGGCCGCGCTGACGGCGGCGTCGGGGACGACGGAGGTCGATCCCGATCCGCCGTCTCCGGAGGGCATCAGCATGGAGACGCCGAGGACCAGCGCCGCGGCGCACACCCCCACGACCGTGAGACGCAGGGGCCGCGAGGCTCTCCAGCGTTGCGCGAGATCGCGTACGGCCGCCCACACGGCATCCGAGAGGTCGGCGTCGACGAGGGCGAGGACGCCTCCGGCCTTCGTCGGGAGCGTGGTCACGGTCTCTGCGGGCCGGTCCACGGGAGCCAGAGGTCCTAGGATCAGCGGCAACGGCGACGCGTGGCGGAACAACCGTCGTTCCACCGCCTCCCACTCGCGGGGCGGTCGGGTGAGCACGCTCTCGCGAGCGGACTGCACGAGCTGACGAGTCGGGGCGTCGGGGATCACCGCAGCCAGCTCGGACAGGCTCTCGGCCGTGGCGGCGATCGGGTCGACTCCGCCGTCGTCGAAGACCGCCGAGGGTCGCCCGGTGGCGCTCAGCCACCACCGCACGAGGTGCGCGGGGGGCTCCACCCGGCGGCATCCGCGGAGAAGTCCCACGGCGGCGGTGACCGCCTCACCCGGCGAGACGTCGACGGAGCTGCGGGCACGCCGCTGCAGGTAGGCGCCGAACGGTTCGACGAGGACGGATGCGGCGGAGCTGCTCATGCCCCGATGGTGCTCGACCAGGCGGGCGCGGGGAGCAGGAAGAACGCCGAATCGGGGACGATCCGACGAATCAGGCCCCTGGGGAGGAAGGGCGAGCCGAAGGCGAAGATAAGATCGTTCCTATGGCCGCTCGCACTTCCACGCCCGAGAAGCGTCCGGGATTCTTCTCGCAGCTCCGCACCCTGTACACCTTCACGCAGAAGGAGTACCGCTGGCTGCCGTTCCTGCTGGCCGGCATCGTTCTGGTGGGCATCGCCCTCGGCGTCGTCATCGGATTCCTCATCCCGCCGCTCGCGGTGTGGAGCGTCATCCTGTGGGGCTTCACCGGTCTGCTCGCCGGCGTCCTGGCATCCATGATCACGATGACCCGCCTGTCGACGACGGCCATGTACAAGAAGATCGACGGCATGCCCGGTGCGACCGGTCACGTGCTGTCGTCGTCGCTCGGACGCCACTGGCAGGCCTCGGACACCCCGGTCGGCGTGAACCCCCGCACCCAGGAGGCGCTGTACCGCGCCGTGGGCCGCGGTGGAGTGGTTCTCATCGGTGAGGGTGCGCGCAGCCGCCTCACGCGCCTGGTCGGCGAGGAGCGCGGCCGTGTGCAGCGCGTCGCCTCCGGCGTTCCCGTGACGGTGTTCTACGTCGGACACGGTGAAGACGAGGTCGAGATCGCCAAGCTCGCCTCCGCCATCAAGGGTCTGCCCAAGAAGGTCGACCGCGCCACGATGGCGGCCGTCATCAAGCGCATCTCGTCGGTCTCGCCTGGACTGACGTCGCTTCCGATCCCGAAGGGTGTCGACCCGACGAAGATGCGCTCCCCGCGTCCTCGCTGACCCTCATGAGAAAGGCCCCCGCCACGGCGGGGGCCTTTCTCATGTCAGCTGCGGACGAGGATCGTGCCGACGGCCTTGTCGTGCAGGCCGCGCTGGTCGGAATCCCACACGACGGCCGGGATGATCAGCGCCAGCAGCACCGTGCGCACGATCGGGCGCCAGAGGCCCACCCATCCCCCGGATGCCAATTCCAGACGCATTCCCAGGAGTCGGTGCCCGGGGCTGCCGCCGATCAGCGGGATGAAGAGGATCTGCGCGACGAAGAAGATGAGGTTCGACGCGACCGGGTTCGCGAACGGGACGCCGGTGACGGCATCGGGCGTCGAGAAGAAGGCGAATCCGATCAGCCCCGCGGTGGCCACATCGATCAGCAGCGCCGCGATCCGGCGCCCCGGACGGGCGATCGAACCGCGACCCTCGCGGGGAAGGCCGAGCCGCTGGCCCGGATAGTCGTTCTCGGCAGGGACGCTCACGGACCCAGCGTAATCGGCACCGCGTAACATGCTCGAAACATGCGAGATATGACCGGGACACCGGTTCTGGGTATGGTCGAGGAGGCTGGGCGAAGCCCGCCGATCCCGAATGTTCTACCTCTGGAGTCTTCATGTTCAAAGATTCGTCCGAGGTGCTCACCTTCATCCAGGACGAGGACGTCAAGTTCCTCGACATCCGTTTCACGGATCTTCCTGGTGTGCAGCAGCACTTCAACATCCCCGCCTCGACCGTCGACGAGGAGTTCTTCACCGTCGGACAGCTGTTCGATGGCTCGTCGATCCGCGGGTTCGCGAACATCCACGAGTCCGACATGCAGCTCATCCCGGACGTGACGACGGCATACCTCGACCCGTTCCGCGAGGCGAAGACCCTCATCATGGTCTTCGACATCTACAACCCGCGTAACGGCGAGATCTACGGCAAGGACCCCCGTCAGGTCGCCAAGAAGGCCGAGAAGTACCTCGCCTCCACCGGTATCGCCGACACCGCGTTCTTCGCCCCCGAGGCCGAGTTCTACATCTTCGACGACGTCCGCTTCGAGGTGAAGCAGAACTCGAGCTTCTACTCGGTGGACTCCGAGGAAGGCGCCTGGAACACCGGTCGAGTCGAAGAGGGCGGCAACCTCGCCAACAAGACCCCGTACAAGGGCGGCTACTTCCCGGTTTCGCCGGTCGACAAGACCGCCGATCTGCGCGATGACATCACCCTCAAGCTGATCGACGCGGGCTTCGTGCTCGAGCGCTCGCACCACGAGGTCGGCACGGGCGGTCAGCAGGAGATCAACTATCGCTTCGACACGATGGTCCACTCCGCCGACGACATCCTGAAGTTCAAGTACATCGTCAAGAACACCGCCGAAGAGTGGGGCAAGGTCGCCACCTTCATGCCGAAGCCGCTGTTCGGCGACAACGGCTCGGGCATGCACACGCACCAGTCGCTCTGGCTCGACGGCAAGCCGCTGTTCTACGACGAGGCCGGCTACGGCGGCCTGTCCGACGTGGCTCGTTGGTACATCGGTGGTCTGCTGGCGCACGCCCCCGCAGTGCTCGCGTTCACCAACCCGACCCTCAACAGCTACCACCGTCTGGTGAAGGGCTTCGAGGCGCCGGTCAACCTGGTGTACTCGGCCGGTAACCGCTCCGCGGCCATCCGCATCCCGATCACGGGCACCAACCCCAAGGCCAAGCGCATCGAGTTCCGTGCGCCCGACGCCTCGGGCAACCCGTACCTCGCCTTCGCGGCGCAGCTCATGGCGGGCCTCGACGGCATCAAGAACCGCATCGAGCCGCACGAGCCCGTCGACAAGGACCTGTACGAGCTTCCCGCCGAAGAGGCGAAGAACATCCCGCAGGTTCCGAACTCGCTGCTCGACTCGCTCGAGGCCCTCCGTGCCGACCACGAGTTCCTGCTCGCCGGTGGCGTCTTCACCGAGGAGCTCATCGAGACCTGGATCGAGTACAAGATCGAGAACGAGATCCAGCCGATGGCCCAGCGTCCGCACCCCTTCGAGTACGAGCTGTACTTCGGGGTCTGATCGCCCGCATCACGTCGACGCCCGTCCCCGCCGCTGCGCGGGGGCGGGCGTCGTCGTTTGCACTCCTGCGCTCGACCCGTCGCCTGCCGACCCTCAGGCCGCGCCCCGGCGACGCAGCGTGTCGCGGCTCACCCCGGTCACCGCGCTCACGGCGCGCTGACTGAGATCCCCGAGCCGAAGGAGCGCGAGGGCGGCATCGCTCCGCCGCCGGGGCGACCACGTCGAGAACCTCTCCAGCGTCACGGCGCGCAGCGCCTCGGGGACGCTGACCTCGGTCATCGACGAGAAGCGCCGAGCGCGTTCGATTCCGCGCGCGATCGACGCCGGGGTCTCCCCCAGGCTCAGCGCCGCGAGAACGCGAGCCGTCTTCGCATCGACATCGCAGACGTCGGTTCGCAGAAGCGCTTCGATGGCGGCGATGCCGGGGAGCTCGAGCGTGACGACCTGATCGACGAGGTGGGCGGCATCCGGAGCCTCCGAAGCCACCACCGTCACACCGGGCTCGGGGGCAACGCCGACGAGGAGCGAGAGCGCGGCCGGCCCGCGGAGATGGGCGTTGTCGATGAAGAGGGTCATCCCGCCGGTGGTCCCCCGTCGGATCTCATCGGCGAGGGACGCGGCCGAACGGTCCCCCGTGGTCGCGAGGTCGAGCGTCGCGAGCGGCCGACCACGGCGGTGGGCCAGCCACCGCGCGAGCGTCGTCTTGCCCCGACCGGCCCCGCCCACGAGCAGCAGCGAGGTGGTCTGGGCGCCGAGCAGGCGGGCGCGCAGATCGTCGTCCACGACGGGGAGACGATCGATCTCGACGGTCTGCTCGATCCGAATGCCGTGCGGGCGGGCCCGCGCCGGAGCGGCGGTCCGCTCGAGCAGGACCGTGACCACCTCCGCCGCGCCCCCACCGTCGGCGTGGCGTCCGACCGTGACCCGGGCGGCGGGCCCGTGGGCGGGCGCGGCGCGCTCGACGAGGTGGGCGACATCATCGGCGACCGCTCTCACGTGGCGGCGACCCCGCGACGTCGAGCGGGCGCTGCGATGGGTGTGGGCGGCAGCTGACACGGTGAATCTCCCGATCCTGGTTTCCGACACGATCGGTCGTCGGCGGACGACCGCGACCCGCCGGCGAGCGGCGGGGTGTCGGGACTCAGGTGCGGGAGATGGTGTGGAGAAGGAGCGGATGCCGCGGCGGCGGCGGATCGAGAGACGGTTCCGCCCTCGTGTCGGCGTTCACCGTCGAGACCGTCGCGCGGGCGACGGCGTCGACGGCAGCGAGCACGACTGCCGTCGTGCCGTCCACGGCCATGACGCTCGTCGCGTCGGCCTCGACGGGAGGAACGACTCCGGCGGTCGGCGCGTCGTCGACGTTCATCAGGGAGCCGACCGTGAAGGCCGTATGAGCGGTGCCCTCGTGATCGCCGACGCCGTCGTCGACGTGCGTCGTCGCCCACGCGCTGAACACGAGGAACAGCGCGAGCATCAGCCGCATGCCGCGCCCGACGGCGCGTCGGCCGGGGGGAGGCGAGACGGCGATGGTCATCGTGCCCGAGCCTAGGCGGGCGCACCCCTCCGATCGGGGTCGGTGGACGAGTGACTACCGTCTGGACACCCGATCTTCATCTGAGCATGGTGCGGAGGTGTCCTCACACCGGTGGGCTGAATGCGCGATCGACGACCGCACCGACACGACGAAGGATCCCCCATGCACTCACGTACCTCCCGGCGTCTCCGAACGGCCGTCGCGGCCGTTGCGGTGGCGCTGACCGCCTCGACCTCCGTGGCGCTCGTGGCCGTTCCGGCCCTCGCCTCCACCCCCGGCGACATCACCGAGCACGGCGGCGCCGCTCGGAACGACGGTGACATGACCGAGGCGCTTCGTGCGTCGCTCGTCGACGGGCCGGCCAAGAACGTCATCCTGCTCATCGGCGATGGGATGGGTGATTCCGAGATCACCGTGGCGCGCAACTACGCGGAAGGCGCGGGCGGACGCTTCGCCGGGATCGACGCCCTCCCGCTGACTGGGCAGTACACGACCTACTCGGTCAACGAGGAGGGACAGCCGAACTACGCGTCGGAGTCGGCGTCGACGGCCAGCGCCTGGGCGACCGGGACGAAGACGGTCAACGGTCGGCTGAGCGTCGACTACCAGAACACGGCGCAGTCGACCCTGCTCGAGATCGCGAAGGCGAACGGTCTGAAGACCGGCAACGTCTCGACGGCGGAGATCCAGGATGCCACCCCCGGCGCGCAGATCTCGCACATCTCGGCGCGCGGATGCTACGGTCCCGACCAGACGTCGGAGAACTGTGCGACGGAGGCGTTGGAGAACGGCGGGCTCGGCTCGATCAGCGAGCAGCTGCTGAACGTGCGTCCCGACGTCACCCTCGGTGGAGGCTCGGCGAGCTTCGCGCAGACCGCGAAAGCCGGTCCGTGGGAGGGTGAGACGCTCTTCGCCCAGGCGGAGGACCGCGGGTACACGCTCGTCGACGACGCGGCGGCTCTCGACGCCGTCACCGTCGCGGATGCCGACCAGCCCCTGCTGGGCCTGTTCACCGAGGGGAACTCCCCGGTGCGCTGGTCGGGACCGGAGGCGACCGACCTCACCGCGGGTGGAGAGCTGCCCGCCCCGACGTCGTGCGCCGAGAACCCCGAGCGTCTGGCGACCGGCTTGTCGCTGGCATCCCTGACCTCCAAGGCGATCGACCTGCTCGACGGCGACGACGGCTTCTTCCTGCAGGTGGAGGGCGCGAGCATCGACAAGCAGGATCACGCCGCGAACGCCTGCGGTCAGATCGGCGAGACCGTCGACCTCGACGAGGCCGTTCAGGTCGCGCTGGACTTCGCCCGCACCCAGGGTGACACCCTGGTCGTGGTGACCGCCGACCACGCGCACACGAGCCAGATCGTCGGTTCGGCGATCCCCGGCCTGAACACCCACCTGCTGACGGCCGACGGCCAGCCGATGATCGTGGCGTACGGCACGTCGGCGCTCGGCGAGTCGCAGCAGCACACCGGCGCTCAGGTGCGCATCGCGGGCTACGGCCCCGGGGCGGCGAACGTCGTGGGCCTGACCGACCAGACCGACCTGTTCTTCACCGCGGCGAACGGTCTCGCCCTCTCACCCGATCTCGCCTCGCTCAGTGCGAACGCGTCGATCTCGGTGCCGGCCGAGGTGCGCCCCGGAGACACGATCACGGTGTCCGCCGAGGGCTTCTCGGCTGACTGGCAACTGGTCGGTTCCGCCGGGGACTCCACGGCTCTCGGCCAGCGCGACGCCCTGCGCGGTGCGGCGCGCTTCGAGATGACCGCCCCGACCACCGAGGGCGCGTTCGAGATCGCCGTGCGCGGTGCGCAGACGGGCGTGACGAAGACCGCGACGGTGACCGTCTCGGCCGCCGCCGCCCCGGTTCCCCCGATCGCCCCGAGCCCGCCCCCGTCGTCGTCGGCCGGTGCCGGCGGTGGTGGCGGAGCAGCGGGCAACGGTGGTCCGCTCGCGTCGACCGGCGCGGCACTCCCCCTCGGCGCAGCGGTCCTCGCGGTGGGCCTGCTCGCCACCGGTGCGTACCTGCGCGCGCGTCGTCGCCGTCACACCGAGTTCGTCTGAGCCTGATTCGTCGACGCCCGTCCCCACCGCTTCGCGGGGGCGGGCGTCGTCGCGTTCCGCCGACAGGCGGGGGCTCAGCCGGCCCGCTCGCTGCGCTTCTGCGCCTGGAACACCCGGATCGCCTCGTAGCGCTCCGCCGAGCGTGCCTGCCGTTTGGCGGCCTCGTCCTCGCGCACTTTCGGCGGGGCGTTCGTCACGAGCTCGTCGAGCAGATGGCGAACGGATGCCGCGACCTCGCCCACCGCGCGATCGAACACGTCCTGATTGGCCCGCGACGGTTTCGTCGTGCCCACGATCTTGCGCACGAACTGCAGCGCGGCGTCGTGGCACTCGTCGTCGGTGGCGGGTGGGGTGAAGTTGTGCAGGGGAACGATGTTGCGGCACATGCCCGAAAGGGTAGGCCGCGACGCCGGTGGAGGGAAGATTCGCGTCGGTCGAGTTCCCGGCATCCCCCCAGGTCAAGGTGCGCGGCCATATTGGTGGGGCACGGAAGGATGGAAACATGTCGACCTTCCCCTACGCCTCGCGTCCGTGGTTGAGCTCCTACGCCGAGGGTGTGCCGCACGAGATCGACGAACCGTCGCAGACCCTGTCCGAAATGCTGGCCGCCGCGGTGACGCGGTACGGCGCGCAGACGGCGCTGGAGTTCTTCGGAGCGACGACCACGTACCGAGACCTGGGCGCGCAGGTCGATCGGGCGGCCGAGGGCCTGCGTCGTCTAGGTGTGCGCGCCGGCGACCGGGTGGCCCTGGTCTTGCCGAACTGTCCGCAGCACGTGGTGGCTTTCTACGCCGCGCTGCGGCTGGGGGCCATCGTGATCGAGCACAACCCGATCTACACCCCGCGCGAGCTGCGTCACCAGTTCGAGGATCACGGTGCGCGCTTCGCGATCGTGTGGGACAAGCTCGTCGACACGGTCGCCGAGTTCCCCTCCGACCTGGCTCTCGAGCACATCGTGAGCGTCGACATCACCGCGGCGTTCCCCCTCGGCAAGCGGGTGGCTCTGCGCCTGCCGGTCGCCAAGGCCCGTGCCGCGCGGGCGCAACTCACCGCCACGCCGCAGTCGAAGCGCGCCGTCGCGTGGGAGAAGGTGCTCACGCACGGCACGCTGTCGCGCAAGCACCGCGGCCCCGTCCTCGATGACATCGCGCTGCTGCAGTACACCAGCGGGACGACCGGTACTCCGAAGGGCGCGGTGCTCACGCACCGCAACCTGCGCGCCAACGCCATGCAGGGTCGGGCGTGGGTGCCCGGTCTGCGCGATGGCGAAGAGACCTTCTACGGCGTCCTCCCCCTTTTCCACGCGTACGGTCTGACGCTCTGCCTGACCTTCGCGATGAGCATCGGCGCGAAGCTGGTGCTGTTCCCGAAGTACGACCTCGAGCTCGTGGTATCCGCGGCGAAGAAGAGCCCGCCGACCTTCCTGCCGGCGGTGCCGCCGATCTACGACCAGCTCGCGCGAGCCGGAGCGCGCGGCACCATCGACCTCTCGACCGTGCGCTTCGCGATCTCGGGGGCGATGAGCCTGCCCGTCGCCACCGTCGACCGCTGGGAGGCGGCCACCGGCGGTCTGCTCGTCGAGGGGTACGGGATGACGGAGTCCTCACCGGTCGCGCTCGGCAACCCGATCGGTCCCTCACGGCGGCCGGGAACGGTGGGCGTGCCCTTCCCCAGCACCGACATCCGCGTGGTCGACCCCGAGAACCCGTCGCACGATCTGCCGCTCGGCGAGACGGGCGAGCTGCTGCTCCGCGGCCCGCAGGTGTTCCAGGGGTACTGGAACCGCCCCACCGACTCCGCGGCGACGCTGCTCGACGGGGGGTGGCTGCGCACGGGTGACATCGCCTCGGTCTCGCCCGACGGGTTCGTCACGATCGTCGATCGCCTGAAAGAGATCATCATCACCGGTGGCTTCAACGTCGCCCCCAGCGAGGTCGAAGACGTGCTCACTTCGCACCCCGACATCGAGGGGGCCGCGGTCGTCGGCCTGCCCAAGGCGCGCGGAGGCGAAGACGTGGCGGCGGCGATCGTCGTGCGCGACGGGGTCGAGATCGCTCCCGACGCCGTGCGCGACTACTGCAAGACGCGACTGGCCGACTACAAGGTGCCGCGTCGGATCGTGGTCGTCGACGACCTGCCGCGTTCGCTCATCGGCAAGGTGCAGCGGCGAGAGGTGCGCGAGCGCCTGATGGCCTGACGGCCGGAGGGATGCCACGGCGTCGAGCCGTCGGTATCCCCCACGCCCCTCGCGTCAGCCGTAGAACAGCTTGTCGAACACGCGGCGGGCGCGTCGCGTGGCGCCGAGGTAGTCCTCTTCGACCTGCGTCGCGGAGCGCGGGGCGTACTCGAGGATGCGTCCGATCCCGTCGAGGCGCAGGCGGTCCGTGGGAAGCACGTTGCTGGTCTGCCCCGACAGCAGGGTGTTGGCTGAGCGCAGGCGACTGGCGAGATGCCACGCGGCCGCGAGTTTCTCGGCAGCGTCGGGCTCGACGACCCCCGCCTCGACGGCGGCCTCGAGAGCCCCCAGCGTCGAGGTGGTGCGCATTCCCGGAACGGTGCGCGCGTGCTGCAGCTGCAGCAGTTGCACGAGCCACTCGACGTCGCTCAGCGAACCCGGACCGAGCTTGAGATGGCGCGCGGGATCGGCGCCCTGCGGGAGGCGCTCGTTCTCGACGCGGGCTTTGATGCGCCGGATCTCGCGCAGGCCGTTCTCATCGGCGGTGACGGGGTAACGCACCTCATCGGCCAGGTCCATGAACGCGTTGATGAGCTTGACGCTGCCCGCGACGCCACGGGCACGCAGCAGCGCTTGGGCCTCCCACGAGAGCGACCAGCGCCGGTAGTACTCGGCGTAGGACTCGATCGAGCGGACCAGGGGGCCGCTCCGCCCCTCGGGACGCAGCTCGGCATCCAGATCGAGCGGCAGTCGGTGGTCTTCGGAGTGCTCGCGCAGGCCCGCGACGAGCTTGAGCGCCAGGGTGCCGGCCCGCTGCGGATCGACGCCGTTCGAACGGTAGACGTACATCACGTCGGCGTCGGAGCCGAAGCCGATCTCGCGCCCGCCGAAGCGCCCCATGGCGATGACCGCGAAATCGAGGTCGTCGTCTTCGGGGGGAACGACCACGCGTCGCACGGCCCGCAGAGTGGCCTGGATCGTGACCTCGGTGATCGTCGACAGCGCGTCGGACAGCTCCTCGAGCGAGACTGTGCCGAGCACGGCCGCCATCGCCACGCGCAGCATCTCGCGGCGTCGGAGCGCACGCACCGAGCGCATCGCGTCGTCGATGTTCTGCCAGCGCGTCTGAATCGCCCGCGCTTCTTCTTCGAGAGCCTTGCCGGAGCGGGGCCGCAGCAACGCGTCGTCGTCGAGCCATGCGACCGACTCGGGAATCCACTCCATCAACTCGCCGATGTATCGCGAGCCCGAGAGCACGCGAGTGAGGCTCTCGGCGGCGCCGGCGGAGTCGCGCAGCATGCGCAGGAACCAGGGTGTGTTGCCGAGGCGTTCGCTGATGCGGCGGAAGACGAGGAGGCCGTAGTCGGGATCGACGCCGTCGGCGAACCACCGGATCATGATCGGCATGAGATGCCGCTGGATGGTCGACTTGCGGCTCAGTCCGCTGGTGAGGGCGGCGATGTGACGCAGGGCGCCGGCCGGGTCGCGGAAGCCGATGGCCGCCAGACGATCGCGCGCCTGCTCGGTCGACAGGGTGCGCTCGCCCTCGGGCAGCGCCGCCACCGCCGACAGCAGCGGGCGGTAGAACAGGCGCACGTGGATGTCGCGCACCTCGCGCTTGATGCCCTCCCACACCGTCTGCACCCCGGAGGCGGAGTCGGCCAGCCGCGACGCGCGCGCGAGGACCCGCAGGTCGTCGTCCTTCTCGGGCAGCAGAGCGGTACGGCGCAGGCCGCGCAACTGCAGGCGGTGCTCGAGCAGACGCAGCAGGCGATAGTCGCGGCCGAACGCCTCGGCCTCGGAGCGGCCGATGTACCCCTCGGCGACGAGGGCGTCGAGGGCGTCGAGCGTGCCGCGCTGACGGATGCGCTCGTCGGTCAGGCCGTGCACGAGCTGCAGAAGCTGGACGGTGAACTCCACGTCGCGGATGCCGCCCGGACCGAGCTTGAGCTGGCGATTGACCTCGGCGGCGGGGATGTGGTCGGTCACCCGCTCGCGCATGCGCTGCACGCCTTCGACGAAGTTCTCGCGCGCGGCGCTGTGCCAGACGAGCGGCTGCACCGCGGCGACGTACTCGGCGCCGAGGGTGGCATCGCCCGCCAGCGGGCGCGCCTTCAGCAGCGCCTGGAACTCCCAGCTCTTGGCCCAGCGGGCGTAATACTGCTGGTGAGAGGCGAGGCTGCGCACCAGAGCGCCCTGCTTGCCCTCGGGGCGCAGGTTGGGGTCGACCTCCCACAGGGGCGGTTCGATCTCGGGCCCCGAGATGCCCCGCATCGTCTGCACGGCGAGGCGCGTGCCGATGTCGATGGCGCGCGCTTCGGAGACGATGTCTTCGTCGGCGGAGCCGCCGACGAAGATCACGTCGACGTCGCTGACGTAGTTGAGTTCACGGGCGCCGGTCTTGCCCATCGCGATGATCGCGAATCGGGTGGCCTCGACCTGCGCCCTCGGGAACGCCGCCGGGCCCGTGCCGCTCACGCGGCCGCGCGCCACGCTCAACGATGCCTCGAGGGCGGCGCCGGCCAAGTCGGCGAGCGAGGCCGAGACGATGTCGATCGCGCCGGCGGGATCGTCTTGACCGAGGTCGTAGGCGGCGATGCGCGCCAGAAGACGCCGGTATCGCACGCGGAGCGCGACCCAGGCGGCATCCGAGGTATCCGTCGCGAAACCCTCGACGTCGCCGACGGATGCCAGCAGCTCGGCCCGCATGGTCGGCTCGTCGGGCAGGGTCAGACCCGCACCCGAGAGGTGACGCAGTTCGTCGGGGTGACGCAGGTAGAACTCCGCGAACCCGTCGGAGGCGCCGACGATGTCCCAGAGTGCCCGCCACGCGCCCGGATCGCCCGCCGCACCGCGCACCGCGTCGGCGTCGCGGCGCGCCACCTGCACGATCGCCCACAGGGCGCGATCGGGATCGGCCACGCGCTGGGCGAGCTGCATGGCGCCGGCCCGCTCCACGCCCACCAGCTCCGCGAGCTCGCCGAGCAGGGTGTCTGCTTCGGCGAGCTGCGAGAATCCGGTGCGGGCGAGTGCGGTGAGCGCGGTCGTGCGGTCACCTGAGGTCATGGCGGCTTCCGTCAGAGCGCTTCGAGGTTGCTCTCGAGCTCGAACGGCGTGACCTGGGCGCGGTACTGCTGCCACTCGCGTCGCTTGTTGAGCAGCACGTACTTGAAGACCTGCTCCCCCAGCGTCTCGGCCACGAGCTCGGACTCCTCGAGGTACTCGAGAGCGTGGTCGAGGCTCGCCGGCAGCGGCGCGTATCCCAGGGCGCGGCGTTCCGCGTCGGTGAGCGACCACACGTTGTCTTCGGCCTCGGCCGGCAGCTCGTACTCCTGCTCGATGCCCTTGAGCCCGGCCGCGAGCATGAGCGCGTACGACAGGTACGGGTTCGCCGCGGAGTCGAGCGCGCGGTACTCGACGCGCGTGGACTGCCCCTTGTTGGGCTTGTACAGCGGAACGCGCACGAGGGCCGAACGGTTGTTGTGACCCCAGCAGATGAAGCTCGGAGCCTCGTCGCCGCCCCAGAGGCGCTTGTACGAGTTGACGAACTGGTTGGTGACGGCCGAGATCTCGTTCGCGTGGCGCAGCAGGCCGGCGATGAAGTGACGGCCGACCTTCGACAGCTGGTACTGCGAGCCCTCTTCGTAGAAGGCGTTCATGTCGCCCTCGAACAGCGACAGGTGGGTGTGCATGCCGCTGCCGGGCTGGCCGCTGATGGGCTTCGGCATGAAGGTCGCGTACACGCCCTGCTCGATGGCGACCTCTTTCACCACCGTGCGGAACGTCATGATGTTGTCGGCCGTGGTGAGGGCGTCGGCGTACCGCAGATCGATCTCGTTCTGCCCGGGACCACCCTCGTGGTGGCTGAACTCGACCGAGATGCCGAGGTCTTCGAGCATGCGCACCGAGCGACGACGGAAGTCGTGCGCCGTCCCACCCGGGACGTTGTCGAAGTAGCCCGCCGAATCGACCGGCTGCGGGCGCCCATCCGCACCGAGCTGCGACGACTTGAGCAGGTAGAACTCGATCTCGGGGTGCGTGTAGAACGTGAACCCCGCGTCGGCGGCCTTCGCCAGCGTGCGCTTGAGCACGTGGCGGGGGTCGGCGACGGCCGGTTGTCCGTCGGGCGTGGTGATGTCGCAGAACATGCGCGCCGTCGGGTCGATCTCGCCGCGCCACGGCAGGATCTGGAAGGTCGTGGGATCGGGGTGCGCGAGCAGGTCGGACTCGTAGGAACGCGTCAGCCCCTCGATCGCCGATCCGTCGAAGCCCAGGCCCTCGGTGAAGGCCCCCTCTACCTCAGCGGGGGCGATCGCCACCGACTTGAGCGTTCCCACCACGTCGGTGAACCAGAGGCGGACGAACTTCACGCCCCGTTCTTCGATCGTCCGCAGGACGAAATCGCGCTGCTTGTCCATCGTCATCCCTCGTTTCGGTAAGGCTGTCAGGCCTTGACGCCGTCGGAGCCCCAGTCCGCGTCGCGGGCGTCGTCGTCATCCCACTTCTCGGAGCGCTGGCGCAGGATCTCGGGCGCACGTTCGGCTTCTTCGGCGGTGTCGAAGGGGCCGGCGCGGTCGGCCATCGGAGAGGCGAAGCCCTGCTCGACCTGCTTGGTCTCGAGGTTGTACCAGTACTTGTTGCTCTCGTCGCTCACGATGGCTCCTTCGGTGGGTATCGCGTCTCGGCGCGGAACCGCCGGTGCTCCCCCGATCCTACTGATCCCGACCGTGCGCCTGGATAGGCTGGGGGGTATGGCAACGAATGCATCGCGTGCGGTCGGAGTGGACATCGGCGGAACCGGCATCAAGGCGGGGATCGTCGACCTCGATGCCGGCGAACTCGTCAGCGATCGGGTGAAGGTCGCCACCCCCGCGGGGGCGGAACCCGCCGACGTGCTGGCCGCGGTGCGCCAAGTGCTCGACACCCTCGAAGCCCCGGCCGATCTGCCTCTCGGCGTCGCCTTCCCGGCGATCGTGAAGAGCGGCAAGACGCTGTCGGCCGCCAACGTGTCGTCGTCGTGGATCGGCTTCGAGGCCGAGAAGTTCTTCGAAGACGGACTCTCGCGTGGCATCCACTTCGCCAACGACGCCGACGTGGCCGGCATCGCCGAGGTGCGCTACGGCGCCGCGAAGGGCGTCGACGGTCTCGTCATCCTCACCACCCTCGGCACGGGCATCGGCTCGGCCATGATCTACGACGGCGTGCTCGTGCCGAACAGCGAGCTGGGCCACCTGCAGCGCGCCGGGCACAAGAAAGACGCGGAGCACTTCGCCGCCTACTCGGCGATGGAGCGCGAGGAGCTGTCGTGGGACAAGTGGGCGAAGCGTCTGCAGTGGTACTACGACTACGTCGAGTTCCTCTTCAGCCCCGACCTGATCGTCGTCGGCGGTGGGGTGTCGAAGCACTCCGAGAACTTCCTGCCGCTGCTGAAGCTGCGTGCCCCGATCGTGCCCGCGAAGCACCGCAACAACGCCGGCATCATCGGTGCGGCCTCGCTCGCGGTGGCCGTGCCCGAGGCGCTGCCCGCCATCAAGTAGCCGTCCCGAGGCTGAGCTCGACGCCGGGTCGAGCTCCCAGGTGGATGTCAGGGTCGATAGGGTGACGGCATGAAGCGCCCCCTCGCCCTTGCCGCCGTTTCGCTCTCTCTCGTGCTCCTCGCGGGCTGTACCAGCGAGACGACGTCGGAGACGATCACCATCACCCCCGGCCAGTCGGGAACGTTCACCAACGGGGATTCCACCATCGTCGTCGGTGGAGACGCGACCGACGCCCCGCGGGACGAGACTGCGTACCTGAGCGAGATCCGAGACGGCGGCGCGGCCGACAGCGTCCTCCTCTCCGCCACCGACGCCGACCTGCTCGCCGCCGGGCAGGCCGCCTGCGACCAGCTCGCCCAGGGAATCGACGACGACGACATCGCTCTCACGGTGGCGGGCCGGACGGTGAAGGCGGGTAGCGACGACGCCACCGCCATCGTCGACGCGGCGTCCGTCGCACTCTGCGGGTGACGGCGGCCCGGGCCGCGGGCGCTCGCGTCGGCGATACGCGGCTGTCGCGAGGCGACATTCGCGCTCTCCGACGAGCGGCACGAAGCTCCCTCCGCGGCTGAGACCAGGGTTCGCGCCCGCTCGGGTGGCGGCCCGGTTCGACCCGGTGATTCACGCCGCTCCCGAGCGGGACATCGATTGGGCGCAGTGTGGGGTGCGAATGGGCCGGCCTGCACGCAGCAGGCGACCGCTCTCGCCGGTGGCGGCACCGTACATCGCGCCGAGCACGGCGAGCAGGGTAAGAGCGCGAGGTTCCGGTGGTACGACCCCTTACCCGGCGCAATGTTGGCATTTTTCGATACGCGACAAGAAACTAGTAGCGGCGCGGGTCGAAGGGGCATGGAGCACGCCGGGCGAGTCAATGCACTCGTACGATCAGCGTATGGGCGTCCGCGATGGAAAGCTGACTGCAGAACGAACCGCGCCGAGCCTGATTGTTGGGACGTCGATCATGGTTCTGTGCGCAGTCGCCGCTGTCCTGCTGATCTGGTCCGTTGCCGTGCCCACGGGACCGGAGGTATGCGTCCTCACCTACCCCGGGCCACGAAACTGCTTCGTCAGCGATCGGCTTGCTGCGGCCACCGTATCGACGGTGGTACTGGGGTTGACGTTTGCGGTCGCGCTCATCGCGTCCGTCACGTTGTTTCGTCGGTGGTCTTGGGCGGTAGGAGCGGGAGTTGCGCTGGTGCTTTTGGCTGGTCCCGTTGCGTTCGTAGCGGTTGCGTGGATTCCCGCCTGGGCGTGAAACCATGCTCTCCGGCACTACTACGCGAGCCTGCTCATCCGGTACGGCGAGAGCGTCAAGACCGTGCAGGGGCGTCTCGGGCACAAGTCCGCGACCGAGTCTCTCAACACCTACGGCCACATGTGGGCGGACTCCGACGATCGGACGCAGGAATCCGTGGGCAGCGTTCTCGGCGCTCGCGCGGACTCTCTGCGGAATGCAAACGGTGTCGTCTGAGGAAACCGCAGGTCACGGGGAATAGGGCGAATGGGCCGGCCTGTACGCCGGGTTCTGTCCGGGAGCCGAAGCCCCGTGGACGGTCATCTCTCTCGGCGACACGTTGCCGTGCCACTCCAGCGGCCTACCCGGGGACTCGGCGAGCCGCGTCAACATCCCCTGTCTGGCCTTGCTCCGGACGAGGTTTACCTCGCGGGTCGTGTCACCACGACCCCGGTGGTCTCTTACACCACCCTTTCACCCTTACCCGCTCCCACGACGAGCGTGGTGCGGGCGGTCTACTCTCTGTGGCACTGTCTCGCGGATTGCTCCGGGTGGGCGTTACCCACCGTCCTGCCCTGTGGAGCCCGGACGTTCCTCGGCACGGGCGAACCCGTGACGCGACCGTCCAGCCGACCCATTCGCGTCATTCAGTCTACCGGCGGGTCCGCCGTCGCCCCGCCGCCGCCTCGGTCGGGCCGACCCCGGGCGATCCGGGCGATGGCTCAGCCCTTCTCGGCCGTCTCCGAGATGCGCAGGTCGAGCGGGAAGTCGATGGGGAATGCGCCGAAGAGCAGTCGCCCCGCCGACGCGGCGGAGGCACGGACGGCGTCGGCGACCGCGTCGGCATGCACGGCCGGGGTGTGGACGACGATCTCGTCGTGCAGGAAGAACGCCAGGTGCGGCACCCGATCGAAGACCGGTCCCGACGCGGGCGCCGCGTCGGTGGCATCCACCGCGGGGATCGTCGCCAGGCGCGCGCGTAGGTCGGCGAGCCAGGCCAATGCCCACTCCGCGGCGGTGCCCTGCACGACGAAGTTGCGGGTGAAGCGTCCGCGGTCCCGAGCGGAGCGCCGGGCCCGCGTCTCGTCGACCCCCGACGCCTCGGCATCGCTCGCGCGGGACTGCACCGCTCGCCAGTCCTCGCCCGCCGTGGGTGACGTGCGCCCGAGCCAGGTGTGCACGAGCCCACCGTCTTCTCCGGTGCGCGCGGCGTCGTCGACGAGGCGCATGGCGCGGGGGAAGGTGCGCCGCAGGCGCGGCAGCAGGCGACCGCTCTCGCCCGTGGTCGCGCCGTACATCGCCCCCAGCATCGCGAGTTTGGCCTCGGGGCGGCTGGCCACGGCCCCGGTGTCGACGATGCCGGCGTACAGGTCGCGACCGGATGCCGCCTCGGCCAGCGCCGTGTCCCGCGCCATGGCTGCGAGCACCCGCGGTT
This sequence comes from Microbacterium sp. Leaf436, assembly GCF_001424715.1. Lineage (NCBI taxonomy): Bacteria > Bacillati > Actinomycetota > Actinomycetes > Micrococcales > Microbacteriaceae > Microbacterium > Microbacterium sp. Leaf436. The sequence continues at coordinate 437,655 of NZ_LMRB01000003.1, read as the reverse complement.
CGAGCTGCGCGACGTCGGCCGTCACGAGCGTCCAGCCGGGGTCTGCCCGCACGGCGGTGCGCAACTGCCGGGGGATCTGCAGAGCGCCGCCGCCCGACGACGCCCACCTTCCGGTCACGACGCCACCGGGCACGTAGACGGGGCGGAAACGGCCGTCGCGCACCCACTCGGCCAGCCAGGCCCAGCCGTTCGCCGTGTAGAGCCGCATCTGCTTCTTGTAGGCGATGAGCGGGGCGACCACCGGATGGTCGTGCTCGCTCAGCTCCCACCGACTTGTCGATTCGACGAGCAGACCGGCGCGGTGCAGCGACCGCAGCAGACGCGGGTGGGAGTCCAGCGACACCGAGGGATCGCCGAGGGCCGCGCGCACCGCCGCCGCGGTCTGCTCGATGCGGGCGGGCAGGCCGCCACCGTGCCGGGGGCCGAGCTCGTCGTGCAGGATCCGCTCGTGCGCCTCGACGCTCCACGGCACACCGACGGCGTGTAACTCGACGGCGATGAGCGCTCCGGCGGATTCGGCGGCGCAGAGCAGCCGGAGCGACCCCGCCCCCGGTGAGCCGTCGAGGGCGGCGCGCTGACGCCGGTACTCCGCCAGCGCTTCGACGGCGGTGTCGGGCAGACCGGATGCCGCGTCGCCGAGGTCGAAGAGTGTGTCACCGCTCTCGGGGGCCGCGGCGGCGGCATCCCAGTGACGCGCATCGCGCAGGCTGTGGTCGGCGTCGATCGCCGCGGCGTCGCGGAGGAGGACGTGTACGAGCCGGAGGTCCCACGCTCGTGCGACCCGCACTCCCCCGGTCAGGAGCGGTCCGTACCAGGTGGGCGTGTCGGACCAGATCCATCGGACGTCGCCGGCCTCCTCACGCGCGGCGATGGTGGCGGCCAGCGCGTCTCGGGCGACCTCGGTCGTGCGGACCGGTGCCGCTTCGGCATCGAGGTCGATCAGGGCGATCTTGCCCGAGACGGCGCGTCCGACGAGGACCGTGTCAGACGCCACGGACGTCGGCGGGGGTCACCGCGATTCTTCGGTGCGGACGAGGATGGCGCCGCACTCGGGGCAGAACACGACGTCGTCGGTCTGCGCGCGTCGGATCGTCGCGATGTCGCTCGGCGGGATCACCATGCGGCAGGCTTCGCAGGCGCCGGCACGGAGCAGGCCTGCGCCGTTCCCCCGGGAGGCGAGGCGCTCGTAGAGCGCCAGGAGCGCAGCGGGGACCGAGGCCGCTACGGCGTCACGGTCGCGGCGGGCACCTTCGAGACGCGTCGTGGCGTCGGCGACGACGGTCTTGGCCTCGGCACTGAGCTCGGCGCCGAGGGCGTTGGTCTCGGCGATCACGGTCTCTTGCTCGGCGATCGCGGCATCGGCCGTCTCGAGGCGCTCCATGAGCGCGATCTCCATGTCTTCGAGGTCGCCCTTACGGCGGTTGAGGGAGGTGAGCTCGCTCTCGAAGCCCTGCGCCTGCTTGGGGTTGGTCGCGGCGGCGAGACGCTGGGTGTCGCGGGCGATGCGGGCGTCGACCACGGCGACGTCGGACTCGAGCCGCGCGATCTCTGCGGTGATGTCGTCACGCGCGTTGGCCCGCGCCGACAGCTCTTGCGAGAGTGTCGCGCGCTGCGCCAGCAGCTCCCGCACGCGCGGAGCCTGCGGAGGGTTCGCCGACAGGTGCTGATCACGGAGGATGCGGGCATCGAGATCGGCGAGATCGAGCAGTTTGCGCTGGTCGGCGGGGTCGGCATTCACAGGACCCACGCTACCCCGGGGGTCCGACATCCGTAGCCGCGGCCGCCGCCGATGCACATCCGATGCGCGAAGGCTCGTAGACTCATGGCATCCCGGGCCTTTAGCTCAGCTGGTAGAGCGCCACGTTTACACCGTGGATGTCGTCGGTTCGATCCCGGCAGGGCCCACCGCACTCAGTTCAGGATGTTCACGCTGCGCGAGATCACCAGCGCGAGCAGGATGAAGCCCGAGATGGCCTGCACCATCATGAACACCTTCGCGCGGCTGCTCAGCGGCATCACGTCGGTGGGGCTGAAGGCCATGGCGTTGGATGCCGAGAAGTACAGGTAGTCCACGTAGCCGGGCGCCCAGTCCTCGACGTCGGACGAGCGGCGGGCCACCTCGCTCACCGCGTCGCGGTCGGAGTCCTGGGGGAACTGGAAGTCCGCCGCGGGCAGGGCGTCGCGCGCGTCGCGGCGCCGGGCGATGGGACCGCCTCGGTCCATCTCCCAATAGACGACGGCGTAACCGATGACGTTGATCGCCCACACCTGCGCCGCGCCGAGCAGGGTGGTCGCCCCACTCCCCTCTCCGCGCAGCAGCTGCTGAACGAGCAGAAGGAGCGCCACCTGGTTCGCGAGCAGCAGCACCGCGGTGAAGGCGAGAGCGAAGCCGCGCCCCACGCGTGATTCCCGGGTGAGCCGCGCCGGGTTGGTCACCACCATGGGGATCGCGCACAGCACACCCGCGATCACGACCACGTAGCGCAGGATGCCGGAGGCGTCGCTCGGGAGGACGGCGTAGAGCCCCGTGCCCACCGCCAGGGCGATCAGCACGGGCCACCGGTGCTCGGGGCGTGTGCGGAATCCCGCGCGATCGTGCGTGTTCACGCGCTCAGGGTATTCCTCTGCCCGATCACGGATGCTCGACATCGAGGCATCCGAGCACCCGGGAGAGTCGACTCGGTCTTCATGAACAGCCGATGTCGTTGAGACTCGCTAGGCTGGACGCTGGTTGATTGTGCGGAGCGAACAAGGGTTGCCGCACTTTTATGGCGATTCTCTGGCATGACCTGCCAGACGACGAAAGGTCTTCCGTGACTGTTCACGACCAGGATCCGTATTCGCAGGGGCCGCAGGACAGCGACCCGGAAGAGACCGGGGAGTGGCAGGAATCCCTGCGACAGCTCGTCCAGGCGAAGGGTCCGGCTCGCGCCCGCGAGATCATGCTGAGCCTGCTCAAGGGCTCCAAGGAACTGCACCTCAATGTGCCGATGGTTCCGACCACCGACTACATCAACACCATCGCGCTCAAGAACGAGCCCGAGTTCCCCGGTGATGAGGAGCTCGAACGCCGCTACCGCAAGTGGATCCGCTGGAACGCCGCGGTCACCGTGCACCGCGCTCAGCGCCCCGGGATCGGTGTCGGCGGGCACATCTCGACCTACGCCTCGTCGGCCGCCCTGTACGAAGTCGGTTTCAACCACTTCTTCCGCGGTCTCGACGACCCCTCGGGCGGCGACCAGATCTTCATCCAGGGCCACGCCTCCCCCGGTGCCTACGCCCGCGCCTACCTCGAGGGCCGCCTCACCGAGGCGCAGCTCGACGGCTTCCGCCAGGAGAAGTCGCAGGCGCCCAACGGCATCCCGTCGTACCCGCACCCCCGTCTCATGCCGGAGTTCTGGCAGTTCCCGACGGTCTCGATGGGTCTCGGCCCGATCAACGCCATCTACCAGGCGATGTCGAACAAGTACATCTCGAACCGCGGCATCAAAGACGTGGGCGACTCGCACGTCTGGGCCTACCTCGGCGACGGCGAGATGGACGAGGTCGAGAGCCGCGGTCAGCTGCAGGTCGCGGCCAACGAGGGCCTCGACAACCTGACGTTCATCGTCAACTGCAACCTCCAGCGCCTCGACGGACCCGTCCGCGGCAACGGCAAGATCATCCAGGAGCTCGAGAGCTTCTTCCGCGGTGCCGGCTGGAACGTCATCAAGGTCGTCTGGGGCCGCGAGTGGGACGACCTGCTCGCCCGCGACACCGAGGGCGCGCTGCTCAACCTCATGAACAGCACCCCCGACGGCGACTACCAGACCTACAAGGCCGAGAACGGCGCCTACGTGCGCGAGAACTTCTTCGGCCGCGACCCCCGCGCCCTCGAGCTGGTCAAGGACTTCACCGACGACCAGGTCTGGAACCTCAAGCGCGGTGGCCACGACTACCGCAAGGTGTTCGCCGCGTTCAAGGCGGCCAAGGAGCACAAGGGCCAGCCGACGGTCATCCTCGCCAAGACCATCAAGGGCTACGGCCTCGGTCCCCACTTCGAGGGCCGCAACGCCACGCACCAGATGAAGAAGCTGACGCTCGACGACCTCAAGTCGTTCCGCGACGCGATGGACATCCCGGTCACCGACGCGCAGCTCGAAGAGAACCCGTACCAGCCGCCGTACTACACCCCCGGTGAGCAGGACGAGACGATCCAGTACATGCTCGAGCGTCGTCGCGCGCTCGGCGGCTTCCTGCCCGAGCGTCGCACGACGCACGTCGGCCTGGAACTGCCCGGCGATGCCGCGTACGCGCTGCCCAAGAAGGGCTCGGGCACGCAGGAGATCGCCACGACCATGGCGTTCGTGCGTCTGCTCAAGGACCTGCTGCGGGTGAAGGACTTCGGTCACCGCATCGTGCCGATCATCCCCGACGAGGCGCGCACGTTCGGTATGGACGCGTACTTCCCGACGGCGAAGATCTACAACCCCAAGGGCCAGCACTACACCTCGGTCGACCGCGAGCTGCTGCTGGCGTACAAGGAGAGCCCGCAGGGGCAGATCATCCACGTCGGCATCAACGAGGCCGGCGCTCTCGCGGCGTTCACCGCTGCGGGAACGGCGTACTCCACGCACGGCGAGCCGCTCATCCCGGTCTACGTCTTCTACTCGATGTTCGGCTTCCAGCGCACGGGCGACGCCCAGTGGGCGGCGGGCGACCAGATGGCGCGCGGCTTCATCATCGGCGCGACCGCCGGTCGCACGACGCTGACGGGCGAGGGCCTGCAGCACGCCGACGGACACTCGCAGCTGCTGGCGTCCACCAACCCGGCGACCGTGTCGTACGACCCCGCCTACGGCTACGAGATCTCGCACATCGTGCGTTCGGGTATCGAGCGAATGTACGGCGGCAACCACCCCGACCCGAACGTCATGTACTACATGACGGTCTACAACGAGCCCTACGTGCAGCCGGCCGAGCCCGAGGGTGTCGATGTCGACGGCATCGTCCGTGGCATACACCACATCTCCTCCGGCGAGGGCGATGGCCCCCGCACGCAGCTCCTCGCGTCGGGTGTCGGTGTGCCGTGGGCGCACGAGGCCCAGCGCCTGCTGAAGGACGACTGGGGCGTGGTCGCCGACGTGTGGTCGGTCACCTCGTGGACCGAGCTGCGCCGCGACGGCCTGGCCGCCGACGAGCACAACTTCCTGCACCCCGAAGAGGAGCCCCGCGTGGCCTACCTCACCGACAAGCTGAAAGAGGCCGAGGGCCCGGTCGTCGCCGTGAGCGACTGGATGCACGCCGTCCAGGACCAGATCCGCCAGTGGGTTCCGCAGAACTACTGGACGCTCGGTGCCGACGGCTTCGGCTTCTCGGACACGCGCGCCGCGGCCCGTCGCTTCTTCAAGATCGACGGCCCCTCGCTCGCCGTTCGCGCCCTGCAGGCGCTGGCAGAAGAGGGCAAGGTCGATCGCGCCGTCGTCGGACAGGCGATCGAGAAGTACCGTCTGCACGACGTCAACGCCGGCACCAGCGGTAACGCGGGTGGCGAGGCCTGATCGCGTGAGCGATCCGGAGATCGGGACCGGCCCCGCCCTTTCGGGTGGGGCCGGTCCCGATCGCGTTTCCTCCGGCGGTGGCGAGACCGGCGCCGCGCCCGCCGGCACCGACCGCGTCGCGCGCGACAAGGCCGAGACTCTCGCGTGGCTCCGCCGCATCTCGGGCGACCTCGCCACGGCGACCATCCAACGTCTCGAAGACACGCTCCCCTGGTACGCCGGCATGCCCCCGGCGCGCCGCTCGGCCGTCGGACTCGTCGCCCAGGCCGGCATCACCTCGTTCACCCAGTGGGTCGAGGACCCGGCGCAGACCCCCGCGATCGCCTCCGACATCTTCGCCGCCGCGCCCCGCGAGCTGTTGCGCAGCGTCAGCCTCACCCAGACGCTGCAGCTGGTACGCGTGACCGTCGAGGTCATGGAGGAACGCGTCGCCGGGCGCAGCAAGACCGTGCGCGAGGCCATGCTGCTCTACTCGCGCGAGGTGGCGTTCGCCGCGGCCGACGTGTACGCCCGCGCAGCCGAAGCCCGAGGCCTCTGGGACGCCCGGCTCGAGGCCCTCGTCGTCGACTCGATCCTCACCGGCGAAGCCGATGACGAACTCCCCAGCCGCATCGCGGCCCTCGGCTGGCACGGCCACGGCGAGGTCGCCGTGCTGGTGGGCACCACTCCCCCGCAGTTCGACGTCGACCAGGTGCGCCGCACCGCGCGCAAGCTCGGCGTCGACGTGCTCATCGGTGTGCAGGGATCGCGACTCGTGCTGGTGCTCGGACGCGCCGACCTCCCCGCCCGCGGGGGTGACGAGGTCACCGAGCTCGCCTTCACCGAGATCGCCAAGCGCCTCGAGCCCGGCTTCGGCACGGGGCACCTCGTGCTCGGGCCTCCCGTCGCCGCTCTCGTCGACGCGGGACAGAGTGCCCGCGCCGCGCTGGCGGGCTTCGCCGTCGCGCGCGCGTGGAGGAACGCCCCCCGCCCGGTCGAGGCCGACGACCTTCTGCCCGAGCGGGCTCTCGCCGGAGACGCCGTGGCGAAGCAGACGCTGGTGGAGCGTGTCTACCGCCCCCTGCAGGCGCACAGCGCCGACCTGGTCGCCACGCTCTGGAGTTACCTTGACAACGGTCGGTCTCTCGAGGCCACCGCGCGCGAGCTCTACGTGCACCCCAACACCGTGCGGTACCGCCTCAAGAGGGTGTCGGAGGTCATCGGATGGGATGCCACGGGCCCCCGCGAGGCGCTCATCCTGCAGACCGCGTTGATCCTCGGATCGATCGGAACCGACGCCACGCGTCGACGCGGACCCGCCGGTCGGCGCTCCTCTCTGCCGCGCTGATGCACGGCGCGCACAAAGACACGCCGTATTTCTGTGTCGATATCTCCAGAACCCCGCGCCTGATCCTTGGCAGGATGGAACGGTGATCATCGCCGTCTTCCCCGGGCAGGGCTCGCAGACTCCTGGGTTCCTGTCTCCCTGGCTCGAACTCGACGGAGCGCGGGAGCGCCTTGAGGCCTACTCCGAGCAGGCCGGCGTCGATCTCGTCGCCGCCGGAACCGAGTGGGACGCCGACCGTATCCGCGACACCAGCGTCGCGCAGCCGCTCATCGTCGCGGCGAGCCTGCTGTCGTGGTCGGCCCTGACGGCATCCGACGCCCCTCGACCCGCCGGTGTCGCGGGGCACTCCGTCGGAGAGATCGCCGCCCTCGCGGCATCCGGCGTCCTCGACGAGGCCGACGCCCTGCGCCTGGTCGGACTGCGCGGGCGCGCCATGGCCGAGGCGGCCTCGGCCGTCGAGACGGGCATGAGCGCCGTGGTCGGAGGAGACGAGGCGGCCGTGCTCGAGCGTCTCGAAGCGCTCGGGCTCACCCCGGCCAACTACAACGGCGGCGGTCAGATCGTCGCCGCCGGCGAACTGCCCGCTCTGGCGGAGCTCGCCGCCGAAGCCCCGCGCGGCACCCGGGTGATCGCCCTGCAGGTCGCCGGCGCGTTCCACACGCGCTTCATGGAACCCGCCGTCGAGACGCTGCGCTCCGCCGCCGCCGACGTGTCGGTGTCGGACCCCTCGACGACGCTCTGGACCAACTCCGACGGCACGACCGTCGGCGAGGGGCGCCGCGCGCTCGACCTCGTCGTCGCCCAGGTGGCTTCGCCCGTGCGCTGGGACCGCTGCATGGCGTCGTTCACCGAGCAGGGTGTGACCGGCATCATCGAACTCTCGCCCGCGGGCGCCCTGACCGGGCTCGCCAAGCGCGCCCTGCGCGGCACGCCGACCGTGGCGGTCAAGACCCCCGACGACCTCGACGCGGCCGTCTCACTCCTGAAAGAAGACCAGGCATGAGCACCCCCACCCTCCGTCAGCTGCAGGGCCCCGCCCACACGCGCATCTACGCGTACGGCGCCGCGCGCGGCGAGAACTTCGTGCCGAACGACGACCTCGTCGGCCCCATCGACTCGAGCGACGAGTGGATCCGCCAGCGCACCGGCATCGTCACGCGCGTTCGTGCGAACGCCGAGACCGACGTCATCGACCTCGCCTCGGATGCCGCCCGAGAGGCCGTCGAGAAGTCGGGCGTCGCGCCGGCCGACATCGACGCCGTGATCGTGGCGACCATCAGCAACCCCAAGCAGACGCCCTCGGCCTCGGCGATCGTCGCCGACCGGATCGGCGCCAACCCCGCGGCGGCGTACGACCTCAACGCGGCCTGCGCCGGCTTCGCCTACGGCGTCGCCCAGGCCGACGCCCTCGTGCGCGGCGGTCTCGCGAAGCACGTGGTGGTGGTGGGCGCCGAGAAGCTCAGCGACATCGTCGACCCCACCGACCGCAGCATCTCGTTCCTCCTCGGCGACGGTGCGGGCGCGGTCGTCATCGGCCCGAGCGACACCCCCGGCATCGGTCCCACCGTGTGGGGATCCGACGGATCGAAAGCGGATGCCGTGGGCATGAACGCCACGCTGACGCAGTTCCGCGACGGAGCCGCGCCGTGGCCGACGCTGCGCCAGGAGGGTCCCACCGTGTTCCGCTGGGCCGTCTGGGAGATGGTCAAGGTCGCGCGTCAGGCGATCGAGGCGGCCGGCATCGAGCCGTCGGACCTCGCCGCCTTCGTGCCGCACCAGGCGAACATGCGCATCATCGACGAGTTCGCCAAGCAGCTGGGTCTGCCCGAGACGGTGGTCATCGGCCGCGACATCGAGACCACGGGCAACACCTCCGCGGCATCCATCCCGCTCGCCACCCACCGCCTGCTCGAGGAGCACCCCGAGCTCAGCGGCGGGCTCGCCCTGCAGATCGGCTTCGGAGCCGGTCTCGTGTTCGGCGCGCAGGTCGTCGTCCTTCCCTGACGCAGCGTCGCCGAACTCTAGACTGATCGGGGCCCGTCAGGGTCCACCCCTAACAAACAGGAGACATCATGGCATTCACCAACGACGAGGTTCTCGCCGGCCTTGCCGAGCTCATCACCGACGAGACCGGTATCTCGGCCGACGAGGTCGCCCTCGAGAAGTCGTTCACCGATGACCTCGACATCGACTCCATCTCGATGATGACGATCGTCGTCAACGCCGAGGAGAAGTTCGGCGTCACCATCCCCGACGACGAGGTCAAGAACCTCAAGACCGTCGGCGACGCTGTCACGTTCATCACGTCGAACCAGTCCTGACTCTCCCGGTGGGGGCTTCGGCCCCCACCGGTCATGTCTTTCCGGTCGGACCAAGGATCCTTCACCCATGAGCACATCCCGCATCGTCGTCACCGGCATCGGTGCCACCTCGCCCATCGGCGGTACCGCCCCCGAGAGCTGGTCGGCGCTGCTCGCCGGCACCTCCGGCGCGCGCACCCTCGAGCACGAATGGGTCGAGAAGTACAACCTGCCCGTCACCTTCGCCGCCGAGGCGCTCGTGCGACCCGAGACGGTTCTGGATCGTCCCGTCGCCAAGCGTCTCGACCCCTCGGCGCAGCTGGCCATGGTCGCCGCCAAAGAGGCCTGGGAAGACGCGGGCTCGCCCGACGTGGATCCCGACCGCCTGGGCGTCGACTTCGCCACCGGCATCGGCGGCGTGTGGACGCTGCTCGACGCCTGGGACGTGCTGCGTGAGAAGGGCCCGCGTCGCGTCATGCCGATGACGGTGCCGATGCTCATGCCGAACGCGGCCGCCGGCAACCTCTCGCTGCACTTCAACGCCCGGGCGTTCGCGCGTACCGTGGCCTCGGCCTGCGCCTCGAGCACCGAATCGATCGTGAACGCCGTGCAGCACATCCGCGACGGTCTGGCCGACGTCGTGATCGCGGGCGGAAGCGAGTCGGCGATCCACCCGATCACCATCGCCTCGTTCGCGTCGATGCAGGCGCTGTCGAAGCGCAACGACTCCCCCGAGACGGCCTCGCGTCCGGCCAGCATCGACCGTGACGGTTTCGTCATGGGCGAGGGCGCGGGTGTGCTGATCCTCGAGACCGAGGAGCACGCCCTGGCCCGCGGCGCCAAGATCTACGCCTCGATCGTGGGAGGCGGCGTCACCGCCGACTCGTACCACATCACCGCCAACGACCCCGAGGGCACGGGAGCCGCCCGCGCGGTGCGCCTGGCGCTCGAGATGGCCGGGGCATCGGCAGACGACGTCACGCACATCAACGCGCACGCCACCTCGACCCCCGTGGGCGACCCGAACGAATACAAGGCCCTCCACACGGTGTTCGGCGACCGGATCGACGAGATCCCGGTGTCGGCGACGAAGGCCTCCACGGGCCACCTGCTGGGTGGCACGGGAGCGCTCGAGGCCATCTTCACGGTGCTGGCGCTGAAGAACCGCGTCGCGCCTCCGACCATCAACCTCACCGAGCAGGACCCCGACGTGCCCTTCGCGCTCTCGGGTGCGCCGGTCGAGTTGGGCTCCGGCGACCAGCTCGCGATCAGCAACTCGTTCGGCTTCGGCGGTCACAACGCCGTCGTCGCGATCGCCTCGGTCTGACGCACGAAGAACGCCCCCGGCATCCCGAATCGAATCGGGACGCCGGGGGCGTTCTGCCTTTGTCGGGCGAGGGATACGCGGTCTCGATGCCGGGTGCGATCACCGGCCTCCGGTAGTGGCGCCTCCCCCGCCCGACGTCTTCACCCCACCTTGTGCAGCCAGACGATCTGCTGGTCGTCGCTGGCGTGGCGGAAAGGTTCGAGCTCTTCGTCCCAGGCGGAGCCGAGCGCGATGTCGAGTTCGCGCTGCAGCTCGAAGGCGTCGCCGCCGGCGACGTCCATCGCGTAGCGCACGCGGTCCTCGCCGATGACGACGTTGCCCGCCGCGTCCGTCTGCGCGTAGTGGATGCCGAGACCCGGCGTGTGCATCCAGCGCCCGCCGTCGCTGCGGGGCGTGGGATCTTCGCTCACCTCGAAGCGCAGGTGCTCCCACCCGCGGATGGCACTGGCGAGGGCGGCGCCGGATCCGACCGAGCCCTCCCAGTAGAACTCCGCGCGGCGGCTGCCCGTCAGCACGGGCTGTTCGGCCCAGTCGAAGTTGACGGCGCGGCCGAGAGCGCGTCCGACCGCCCACTCGAGGTGGGGGCACAACGCGCGGGGCGCGGAGTGGATCAGAATCACTCCGCGCGAAGACGTGATCGCCATGGTCTCTCCTTCGTCAGGTACGTCTTCCCCTACGACCTGTGATGGAGTGCCGGCGATTGTTCGGTTGTCCGGCCATTATCGCCCGTTCATAACGAAATCACAACACTGTGATTTCGCTGCAGATGGTGAGGTCGTTCGGCCTGCTCCGCGCGGCGTCAGGGTCGCCGCAGATCAGCCGAACCAGAGGGCCCAGTACAGGGCGAAGTTGCGGTTGCCGTAGGCCGAGCACCCGTCGCCCGTCCCCCAGCGTGCCGCGAGAGCCGCGGCGTTGGGTTGGTAGGGCGTGTAGTTGTACAACGCCGCGGTGGCCTCGTTGGTGATCGTCACGTCGGAGCCGCCGCACGCGGCATCGGGCGAGTAGGCGATGTAGTGCGTGCCGGGTTGCCGCATGAAGTCGGAGGCGCTGTACGACTTCAGGTCGGTCGCGCCCTGGGCCACCTGGGCGGCGAAACCTTCGGCGCCCGTATCGCATGCGGCGTCGTCGGGGCAGCGAGCCCCCATCGCCGCGCCGAGCTCGCGCGGTTCGGGTGCTCGGGCGGTGCGACCAGCGACGAGACTCTGTTCTTTCTGCAGCGTGACCAACAGCACCTTCGCCGAGATGCCGCACGCGCGCTGGATGCGGTCGATGATCTCGGCCGCCGTCAGCTCCCCGCCGTCGTAGCCCTCGCAGACCGTCTCTCCCGTGGCATCCGAGACGATCGGCCCCCGAGGGGGAAGGGTGGTCCGCAGGACCGCGAGGCAGGAGTCGTTGCGGCACTCGCCCACCTGTGCGTCGAGGAAATCCTGGATCTCGCCGGCCGACAGGGCGTTCAGGTCGTAGAAGTCGGCGTCACTGATGAGGGTGCCGGGATCGAACGTCGTCAGATCGATGGCCTGGCGGCGCGTCTCGGCGTTCCAGGCCGAGACGAGGCCGGCCAGCGGCACGATCGCCAGCACGACGAGGCCCGCGAGCAGGATGCCGACCACTCCGACGATGACGCGCCGGCGACGCAGGACACGTGGTGCGGGCCGACGCCGACGAGAAGGGCGAGCGCGGGGGCGTCCGGGGGTCGGGCGGCGGGACCGCGTGCTGTTCGCCACCCCTCGATCGTGCCCCACCGCGCTGACCGCGCGCTGCACGCCGAGGGGCGTGGCGCGACGATCAGCGCGGGTGAGGTGTCACGAACCGGGCTGGGCCGGAGGCGTGGCGCCGGTGCCGGGCTCGGTGCCCGGGGCCGGAGGGGTGGGAGCGGTGCCGTCGGTCGGGGGCGTGGGACGCTCCCCGGCGCCCGGTCCGGAGCCCGGGGTCGGCGGGGTGGGAGCGGTGCCGTCGGTGGGCGGGGTCGGGGCCGTGCCGTCGGCGGGCGGGGTCGGCGCGCCGGGACCACCGGGTCCGCACTCGCCCGGCTTGGCTCCGGGACCCGGGGCCGCGGGGGCCGTGCCTTCGGCGGGAGGCGTGGGGGCCGAACCGTCGGCCGGCGCGGTCGGGGCACCGCTCGGGGCCGTGCCCGGGGTGGGCGTGGTCGTGCTCGGCGAGACGCCGTCGGCGCTCGGCGCCGACGTGACCGACGCGACGGGCGTCATGCCGCCCGACGACGCCAGGGCGGCGGTGCCGCCGGTGAGGCCGGCGGCCACGATGACCGCGCCGACGATGAGGGCGGGACGCTTCCACGACCGACGACGCGGCTCGTGCGCGTCGTCCATGCGGGGCAGCGGGAGGGTGGGGTTGTCGTCGTTCATGATCACTTTCTGCGGCGGTGTCGGTCACCGTCTCGAGTACCAGCCTTCGAGCGGGGACTGAAGCGAACCTGAAGCCGCCGACCGTGCGGTCAACCCAGGCCGTTCGCATAACGGGCATGCAGCGATGGGCCCTAGCGTGGGGAGGATGTCCTCTGCTGCCCGCGTGCTCGTGCTCGACGACGACGAGACCATCCGCGTCGCCGTCGCGACCGCCCTGCGCGCCGACGGATTCGTCGCCGAGGCCGCGCCCGACGGCACCGACCTCGCCGAGCGCCTCGAGATGTTCCGCCCCGACCTGGTGGTGCTCGACTGGATGATGCCCGGGCCCTCCGGCATCCGGTTGCTTCCGCTCGTGCGCTCCAGCAGCGACGCGGCGGTCATCATGCTCACCGCCCGCGACGAGGTCGACGATCGTCTGCGCGGCTTCGCCGAGGGCGCCGACGACTACGTCGTGAAACCGTTCACCATGGCCGAGCTCATCGCGCGTACGAGCGCCGTGCTCCGTCGCCGCGGTCGTCTGCCGCAGACCATCGAGGTGGCCGACCTCGTGGTGGATCCGGATGCCACGACCGCGCGCCGCGCCGGATCGTCGCTCGATCTGACCGCGACGGAGTTCCGCCTGCTGCGGCTGTTCGCCGAGAGTCGTGGTCGCACGCTGTCGAAGGCGCAGATCCTGACGCAGGTGTGGGGGTACGACGACTACGACCCCAACCTGGTCGAGGTGCACCTGAGCGCGCTGCGCCGCAAGATGGAGGCGCACGGTCCCCGGCTCATCCACACCGTGCGCGGGCTCGGCTACCGCCTGAGCGTGACGCCGTGAGCGACACCCGGCCGCTGCGCGCGGGGTCGCTGCGGCGGCGCACCATCGTCGCGGTCGTCGCCCTCGTGGCGCTGCTGCTCATCGTGCTCTCGGTCGTCGTCGACGTCGCCCTCGGCGCCCGCCTGCGCGGCCAGATCGAGGAGCGCCTGCGCGACCGCGCCGCCGCGGCCGCCTCGCTCGTCGGCACGGTCGACGACGAGGACCTGGCCGAGCGACTGTCGGATCAGGGCCTGTCGGTGCGCATCGACAGCGCGGGCGGCGACTCGGTCGTCGCGGGGCCGAGCCCCGAGCAGCTGCGTGACGGGCCGCCCGGTCCCGGCGGCCCCGGTCCGGCCGAGCGGTCGGCGCCCCTCCCCTCCGCGTCGACCGACGTGAGCGTGGTCGCCTCGGCCGTCACGGGCGACGCCGACCTCGTGACGCTGACCTCCACGCTGAGCGACGGTTCGACACTGAGCCTCACGGCATCCGCCGCCGGGATCGGCGAGACGCTCGGCCAGGTGCGGTGGATCATGGCGATCGCCTCGGTCGGCGTGCTCGTGGTGGCCGCCGGAGCGGTGACCCTCGTCGTGCGTCGCACGCTGCAGCCCCTGGACCGGGTCTCGGAGGTGGCCCGCTCGATCGGAGCCGGTGAACGCGGGCGACGCCTGCACCCCACGCGATCCGACACCGAGATCGGTCGGGTCGCGACGGCACTCGACGACATGCTCGACGACGTCACGGGAGCCGAGCAATCCGCGCGCGAGGCCGAGGCCCGCCTGCGCGTGTTCCTCTCGGATGCCGCACACGAGCTGCGGACGCCGGTCGCCGGCATCCGCGCCGCCGCCGACACGCTGGTGCGCGCCGATCTCGACGGACCCGAGCGCGAGATGCTCGCCGCGCACGTCGCCCGCGAGGCCCAGCGCGCCTCCCGTCTGGTCGACGACCTGCTCACGATGGCCCGGGTGGATCAGGGGCTCGAGTTGACGCGGAGTTCGGTCGATCTGCGGACGATCGTGGCGGCCGAGGTCGAGCGCGCCCAGCTCGTGCACCCGTCGCTGCAGGTGTCGTCGGTGGTTCCGGATGCCGCCGTGCCGGTGCGCATCGACGCGGGGCGCATCGCGCAGGTGCTGTCGAACCTGGTCGAGAACGCCGCGCGCGCGACGAACGGGCGCGGCACGGTCGTCGTCGAGGCCGCGGCGACGGGCGGCGCCGCCACCGTCGCGGTCATCGACGACGGTCCGGGCGTGCCGGCCGAGGAGCGGGAGCGCATCTTCGACCGTCTCGTGCGCCTGGACGCCGCGCGCTCGCCCTCGGGCGGCGTGGGCCTCGGCCTGCCCATCGCGCGCGGGATCGCCCGAGCGCACGGCGGTGAGGTACGAAACGTTCCCCGTGATGCCGGGGCGCGTTTCGAGCTGACGCTGCCGGTCTCGGACTGACCGGGCGCCGTCGCGACCGACCGCACCGGCGGACGCGATGACCACCGGTGCGAAACCGGGTCAGCGTCCGGCGCGCACCCCCGCGGGTTGACGGGTCGCGATCGGCAGCGGGGCGATGCCCGCCGCGGTGAGCGTGAGCCCATCGGCGCCGCTGGCGTCGTGCATCATCTGGTCGACGAGTTCGCGGTCGATGGCGGGTTCGCGTCCCCCGTAGAACTGCATGACGAGCGCGTTGGAGGCGTGGATCCAGAGGCTGGCCTGCCGAACGCCCTCGTTCACCGGCAGCTGGAGCATGAAGCCCTCGTTGCGGCGGAGCTTGTTCATCACGACGATGCGGAGATGGGCGAGGATGCGGTCGTCGATATCGAACGACGCGCGGTCACGGTAGATGAGGCGTCCCACGGCGGGTCCATTTCTGGCGCGACGAAGCGCACCTGTTGAGCAAGGGCGGGACCACGCCGGGAAGCGAGGCAATGCGGGACCTCTATTCTGCCACCCGGATCGGGGGTGGGGCGCGTTCGGGTGAGGCCGTCTTCGGGCCGGGCGTGTCGTTTCGGGGCCGGCGCTTGACACGTGCGCGACCTTCGTTGCATGGTTACTTAGTCAAGTAATTAACCAATAGACGGAGGTCGCATGATCGACGACGGCCGAGCGCTGTTCCTCCAGATCGCCGAGAGCGTCGAGGACGCGATCGTCGACGGTTCGCTGGCCGAGGAGAGCCGTGCGCCCTCCACCAACGAACTGGCGGCATTCCACCGCATCAACCCCGCCACCGCAGCGAAAGGAATCACCATGCTCGTCGACAAAGGCGTGCTGCAGAAGCGACGCGGCATCGGCATGTTCGTCGCGGTCGGAGCACGGGAACAGCTCCTGGGCGAGCGTCGCTCGGCATTCGCCGACCGCTTCGTCGAGCCCCTCCTCACCGAGGCCCGCACGCTGGGCCTCGGCCCCGACGATCTCGCCGACCTCATCCGCGAGCGCGCGGCGCTCGGCTCCTCCCCCGCCCACACCAACGAAGGGATCGCCCGATGACCGCTGTGATCGAGGTCGCCGGCCTCCACAAGCGCTACCGTGACGCCGCCGCCCTGAACGACGTGTCGTTCCGCATCGAGAAAGACGCCATCTACGGCTTGCTGGGGCGTAACGGCGCCGGCAAGACCACCCTGATGTCGATCCTGACCGCGCAGAACTTCGCCACCGAGGGGCGCGTGCGCGTGTTCGGCGAGGACCCGTACGAGAACCCGCGGGTGCTGTCGCGGATGTGCTTCGTGCGCGAGAGCCAGAAGTATCCCGATGACGCCAAGCCCGCCCACGCTTTTGCGGCCGCGAAGATCTTCTTCCCGAACTGGGACGACGAACTCGCCGCCGATCTCATCCGGCAGCTCCAGATCCCCGTGACCCGAACGATCAAGAAGCTCTCGCGTGGTCAGCTCTCGGCCGTGGGAGTGGTCATCGGGTTGGCATCGCGCGCCGAGATCACCTTCTTCGACGAGCCGTACCTCGGACTCGACGCGGTGGCCCGTCAGATCTTCTACGACCGTCTGCTCGAGGACTATTCCTCCCATCCGCGCACGATCATCCTCTCGAGCCACCTCATCGACGAGGTCGCCAACCTGCTCGAACGCGTCATCGTGCTCGACGGCGGCCGCGTGGTGATGGACGAAGACACCGACGCCGTGCGGGAGCGGGCAGCGACCGTCGTCGGAGACGCCGCCGCCGTCGACGCCTTCTGCGCGGGCCGTGAGGTGCTGCACCGGGAAACGCTCGGAGGCGTCGCCTCGGTCACGATCCTGGGCGCCCTGACCCCGGTCGATCGGCGCGCCCTCGCCGAGGCGCGGCTCGAGGTCTCGCCCGTCTCGCTGCAGGAGTTCATCGTCCGAGCCACCCCGCACGCGGCGAGCGCGTCGGCCGCCACTCTTCCGGAAGGAGCGCTGCGATGAACCGCGCGCTGAACGTCGTCCGTCTGCAGCTCATCAACCGCCAGACCTTCGTCTGGATCCCCCTGATCATCCTGTTCGGCTCTCTCGCCATCAGCTTGCTGCTCTACGGCATCATCCAGTCGGCGGGGGCGCGCGGCGTGATGATCAGCGGCGGGGTGCAGGCGCCCCTGTGGTACTTCGGCGTCATCGGCGCCCAGTCCCTGACGCGGACGTTCCCGTTCTCGCAGGCGATGAGCGTCACCCGTCGCGACTTCTTCGCCGGCACCCTCCTGACCGCTGCGCTGACGGCGGCACTGCTGTCGGTGGTCTTCGTCCTCGGCGGCATGATCGAGCGGGCGACCAACGGCTACGGGATGAACGGGTGGTTCTTCTACATCCCGTGGGTGTGGGAGGCCGGTCCGCTCGCCGCGGGGGTCGCCTACTTCGCCCTGGCGATGTTCTTCTTCGTCATCGGCTTCTGGGCCGCCACCGTGTTCAAGCGCTTCGGCGGCCTGGTGACCACGGTCACCCTGGTCGGCGTCGGCCTGCTCCTCGTGCTCGTGGTGTGGCTGATCACGGTGACGCGGTCGTGGCAGGGGGTCGCCGACATCGTTCTCACGCTCGGCGCCCTCGGCCTCGCGGTCTGCGGGATCGTGCTCACCGCGGTGCTCGCAACATCGTCGTTCGCGACGTTGCGCCGCGCCGTCCCCTGACCCGGATGCGAAGGGGCCGGACCGTCTCGGCGGTCCGGCCCCTTCGCGTTCCGGCGCGGGCAGCGAGCCCCGGCGGCGAGGCGAATGCCCAGCTACGCGGGAGCGGTCTCGGTAGCATCGAAGGGATCTGCGATCACCCGACCCACGAGAGAGACAACCCCGTGAGCCCTCACCGCACCTCCACTGACCAGGAGGGCCGATCTTCGAGCCCCCTCTTTCCGAGAGGGGGTGAGATCTGATGCTGGCTGCGGCCCTGACGCTCCTGGTGGGCGTCATCGTGACTCTGGCGATCATCGTGGCCTGCGGCTTCTTCGTCGCGCAGGAGTTCGCGTACATGTCGGTCGACCGCTCGCGCATGGCGGCGTTGGCCGAGAAGGGCGACGCCCAGGCGAAGCGCGTCCTCGCCATCACCAAGCGCACGTCGTTCATGTTGTCGGGCGCGCAGCTCGGCATCACCGTCACCGGTCTGCTGATCGGCTACGTCGCCGAACCGCTCATCGGTGAATCACTCGGGACGCTGCTCGGCGGGATCGGGATCGATCCGGCCGTCTCGGTGCTGATCGGCACCGTCGGCGCCCTGTTGCTTGCCACGATCGTGACCATGATCTTCGGTGAGCTGTACCCGAAGAACCTCGCCATCGCCGACCCTGAACCGCTGGCGCGCGCCCTCGCCGTGCCGACGCGCATCTACCTCTTGCTGTTCGGCTGGTTGATCTCGGTCTTCGACGTCGCCGCCAACGCCCTGTTGCGGGTGCTGCGGATCGAGCCGCTCGAAGACGTCGACGACAGCGCGACCGCGCGCGACCTCGAGGCCATCATCGAGGAGTCCCGCGCGAGCGGTGACCTGCCCGACGATCTGTCGATGATCATCGACCGCATCCTCGACTTTCCGCACCGCGACGTCGAGCACGCGATGATCCCGCGTTCCCAGATCGATTCGGTCACCCCCGAGACCACCGTGGGCGAGGTGCGCGCCCTGATGGCCACCGGGCACACCCGCTACCCCGTCATCGGTGACGAGGACTCCCCCGTCGGCGTCGTCGAACTCATCGACGTGCTGCGCGAGAACCCGTCGGACGAGACCCCCGTGGCCGCCGTCATGCGCGCCGCGGTCGTGCTGCCCACCTCGATGCTGCTCCCCGTCGCGTTGGATCGCATGCGCCAGACGCGCAATGAACTGGCGTGCGTCGTCGACGAGTACGGCAACTTCGACGGCATCCTGACCATCGAGGACCTGACCGAAGAGGTCATCGGCGAACTCTCCGACGAACACGACGTCGAGGTCGCCGAGGCCGCCTCGGTCGGCGACGACGCGTGGAGCGTTCCCGGCGATCTGCATCTCGACGAGCTCGAGCGACTCATCGGCCACGACCTCACCCAGGGCGACGTCGAGACGGTCGCCGGTCTCGTCATCGAGACGCACGGCGACCTTCCGACCGTCGGCGTCATCGTGCGCGTGGATCTGCCCGAGCGTGCGTCCGAGACGGTGCAGGGTCTCGACATCGAGCGCTGGCTCGCGATCGAGGTCGTGGAGGTCGACCGGCACGTGCCCTCGCAGCTGAAGGTCGACCTGCACGAGGTGGACCGGGATGCCGAGCCCGCCGACGACGTCGTCGCGATCGACGGGGAGGTGGCCCGATGAACGGCTGGACCGTCGCTCTCATCACCACCGCGCTCATCGTCGCGAGTGCGTTCTTCGTGATCGTCGAGTTCGCGCTGCTCGCCGCTCGACGTCACCGGCTCGAAGAAGAGGCAGCGACCAGCGCCTCGGCGCGCGCCGCCCTGCGCGGCGTCAACGAGCTGACCGTCATGCTCGCCTTCGCGCAGTTGGGCATCACCGCCTGCACGTTCCTGCTCGGCGCGATCACCAAGCCGGCCATCGACTACGCCCTGGCACCGATTCTCGAGCAGTGGGGGCTTCCTCCCGTTCTGTCCGGGGTCATCGCGTTCATGCTGGCGCTGATCGTGGTGACGTTCCTCCACCTCGTGATCGGCGAGATGGCGCCGAAGTCGTGGGCGATCGCCCACCCGGAGACGGCGGCGAAGGCCACCGGCATCCTGGCCCGCGCCCTCACCTGGCCGCTGCGCCCGTTCCTGCTGTGGATCAACCACATCGCCAACCGCCTCGTGAAGGCCTCGGGCGTGGAGCCCGTCGACAAGGCCGCCGCCGGTGGGCAGGATGCCGACACGATACGCGAACTCGTCGCCCACTCGCGTCGGGCGGGCACGCTCGAGAAGCAGTACTCCGAGCCGATCGCGCAGGCGATCGCGCTGGGGACGCTGACGGTCGGCGACATCGTGCGCACCGATCGCACGCCGACGTCGGTCGCCGCGGATGCGACGGTCGCCGACATCCAGGCGGTCGCCGCCTCGTCGACGCACCTGCGCATCCTCGTCGGCGCGGGTGCGACCTCGCGCGTCGCCCACGTGCGCGACACGCTCACCGTCGACCCGACGACCCCGGCGCTCGAGATCGCGCGCGAGCCCCTGGTGCTGGAGCCGTCGGCGTCGGCGTACGACGCTCTGGCGCGCATGCGGCGCGGTCGCGTGCAGTTGGCGACGGTCGTCGACGGCGAGCGGTTGATCGGGGTGGTCACCCTCGACGACCTTTTGCGCGAGATCCTGCCCGGCGCGGGGGAACTCGTTCCGCTCGCACGGTAGGTGGTGCGGGTCCCGCTTCGCGCTGGGCGGAGCGGGACCGTTGCGCCACTCGTCGTGAGCGGTTGGCGCGCATGCGACCACTTCTCGTATCGAACCCGCCCGACCAGTGACTACCGTCCTGTCCGGGAGATGGTTCGGCAGCCCACGCGACGGTGTGAGGGCAGAGAAAACGCCCTCCGATCATGCGCGGCCTGACGGAGGGGAACGTAGGGCGGGTGGGACTTGAACCCACGATCGTCGGGTTATGAGCCCGCTGCCTTGACCAGCTTGGCCACCGCCCCCAGCGACGACGAGCCTACCGGCATCCATCGTCCGCCGAGAAAAGCGGGGCTCAGGGCCGGACCGCCGCCGCAGCCCGGCGCGGGACCACCATCCAGCTCAGCGCACGCGCGGCTTGGCGGGCTTGCCGTCGCCGGCGATCTGCGGGTGGTGCTTGGTGAGCTGGATGACGCCCCACGTGGCGATCGCGCCGGCGATGACGAAGCCGATCAACGCCCACGCGGGGGCGGTCGACGCCTCGCCCAGCACCAGCAGGCCGATCAGCACGGCCACGATCGGGTCGATCACGGTGAGTCCGGCGATGACCAGGTCGGGCGGGCCGACCGAGTAGGCGGTCTGCACGAAGTAGGCGCCGACGGCGACGGCGGCGACCAGCGCGACGACGCAGAGAAGGGTGAGCCACTCGAAGTTGCCGGCCTGGATGCGGCTGATGATGACCTTGGCGAGGGTGGCCACGAAGCCGTAGATGACGCCGGCGGCCATGATGTAGAACAGGGCCTGCGCGCGGCGACGCACCAGCATCCAGAAGGCACCGAAGACCACGACGACCACGGCCAGGATGCCGAGGATGATCAGCAGCTCGCGCTCGGTGACCACGTGCTCGGTGGCGAAGAACGCGGCGATGGTCACGAAGATGAAGATGCCGCCGACGCACAGGGCGATCGCGATGAGCGACTGCCGGGTGGGCTTGTGGTGGGAGACCCGGGCGTTCAGCACCGTCGTGATGACGAGCGCGATCGCACCCAGCGGCTGCACCAGGATGAGCGGCGCGACCGAGAGCGCCCCGAGCTGGCAGACGATGGCGAGCGCGAGCATCACGGTGCCCGCGACCCACGACGGACGCGTCAGCAGCGAGGTGAGCTGCTTGCGCGAGAGGCCGCCGGTGGTCTTGCCCGAAAGGCGCTCCACCTTCTGCACGCCCCGGTGCTGGTACTGCGCTCCGAACGACATGAACACCGCGCCGAGAAGGGCGAGCGGGATGCCGAGAAGGATGCGCGGATCGCGGAAGATGCCGACGAGATCGTCGATACCGTCGGTCAGGGAGACATCGAGCGGGATCACCCCTCGACGATAACGGTCCGCTCGCTGGTTAGGCTGGAGACGTGGCCGTACTCCCGATTCGCATCATGGGCGATCCCGTGCTGCACGCCCCCGCTGCCCGCGTCGACGAGATCACCGACGAGGTGCGCACCCTCGTGGCCGACATGTTCGAGACCATGGACGCCGCCCCCGGTGTCGGTCTCGCGGCGCCGCAGGTGGGTGTGGGCCTGCGCATCTTCACCTACACGTACGAGGACGACGAGGGACTCCCCTGGCGCGGAGTGGTCATCAACCCCGAGCTGTGGATCCGCCCCGCCGAGCCGGGGTACCCCGATCCCGACGACGAGTCGGAGGGGTGCCTGTCGTTCCCCGGGGAGCGCTTCCCGCTGCGACGGTCCGAGGCCGCGCTGATGACGGGGACCGATCTCGACGGGCACTCGGTGCGCGTCGAGGTCACCGGGTGGCGCGCGCGCATCCTGCAGCACGAGTTCGATCACCTCGACGGCATCCTGTACGTCGACCGCCTCGACGACGAAGACAGCCGGGTCGTCGCGAAGATCGCGAAGAAGCGCAAGTGGGGCAAGCCCGGCGTCTCGTGGATGCCGGGCGTCGACGATATCGACGCCTGAGCGGTCCGCCCGGTCTCAGCCCTCGATGATGTTCGGGGCGAAGCGGCAGTAGTAGTCGGTGATGGGTCCGTCGGATTCGCGGATGCCGACCCCGTGCGCCTCGTCGTCGACCACCCACGACCCGAGCACGGGGTGATTGCTGCCCCGCGACCCGCGGAAGTCGGGCAGCTCGTGGTACTGCTGCCATACGCGCTCGCGCCCGGTGCCTTCGCGTCGGTACTCCTGACCGTTCGAGGCGACGCTGCCGTCGGCGCGGTGCACACGGATGCCGTCGCCCTCGCGGCCGAAGACGGGTTTGACCACGAAGTCGGTCATGCCGTTCGGGCCGTCGGCGTAGGCGGGCAGCAGGTTCGGGTGCCCGGGGTACATCCGCCACAGCGCGACCAGCAGCAGCTTGTTCGAGAGGAACATCTTCCACGCCGGTTCGTACCAGCGGCCGAAGAGTCCGCGTCCGGCGATGAGCAGGGCGCCGAACTCCTGGTCGCCGATGACCCGGTCCTCACCCGAGACCAGGTCTTCCCACGGGTACAGCTTGAAGAGGTTGCGGATGACGGGGTACTGGGTGCCCGGGGTGTCGCCGGGCAGCGCGGCGATGCTGCGCGACGAGCCCCACGCCTCGGGAACGCCGACGAACTGGCGCGCGCCGTGGTGCCAGCCGATGTCCTTCATCTCGATGCCGGTGTGCTCCCACCCCGCCTCGGCGGCGAGGTCGCGCATGTAGGCGACGGTGTCCCAGTCCTCGCCGTAGATGTCGGCATCCGAGTGCGCGACGAACAGGCGACCGCCCTCGCCCTCGTTCAGCGAGCGGTGCAGAAGGGTGCGCCACCGCGCGACGAGCGCTTCATGCAGGCCGTTCCACTGGTCGGTGTCGGCGGGGAGCGCACCGGTCTTGATGCGGTCCTGCAGCCAGAACCACTGCGTGAGCGAGGCCTCGATGAGTCCGGTGGGGGTGTCGGCGTTGTACTCGAGCATCTTGGCCGGGGTGCCGTCGCCGGCGTACGCCAGATCGAAGCGGGCGTACACGTCGGGTTCGTCCTGCTCGAGCGACCACTGCGCGAGCTCGAACGCTTTCGGGGTGAGCCCGAGCGAGCCGAGTTCTCCGGATGCCAGGTACCGGGCCGCCTCACGGCACATGCGGTGCAGCTCCTCGGTCTGCCGCTCCAGTTCCTCGACCTCGGCAAGGGTGAAGACGTACGCCGCGCCGTCGTTCCAGTACTCGACCGCCGTGCCGTCGTCGCGCAGGGAGCGGGAGTAGATGAGGCCGGACTGCTTGATCGTGCGTTCCCAGCCGGGGCGCGGCTCGAGCTCGATGCGGCGCATCAGCCGCCGTGGCTTCCGTCGGATCCCGAGCCGCCGAACCCACCGCGCGAGACGCTCGCGCCGTCGCCCGAGATGCCCTTGGCCGCGGTCTTTCCGCCCGGCAGGGTGTCGACGCCGCCCGAGACGGGTTGGCCGACGGCCGGGACCGCGCGACTCCCCGACCCGAGGGGCAGGAAGTACCAGTGCGCCCCGCCGCCGTGGTTGTTGCAGTCGTCGTCGGGCAGGCGCTTCTCGGTCGCGTTGTCCTGGCAGATCTGGGCGTAGTCCTCGGAGACGTTCGTCCCCTGCCCGCAGCCCGTGAGGGTGGCGGCCAGGGCGGCGACGACGCCGACGGACACGCTACGTGAGGCGCGGCGGCGCGCGACGGGGGGCATCGGTTCTCCTGCGAGATCAGGCGGGGATCGGGGGGTCACGCCGATGCTCTCACACGCACGGGCGGTGTGGGTCGAGATGCACGGGGCGCGCCCTCCGGCGTCGGTGGAGAAGCGCGTTCAGACCGAAAAGCTGTGCAGTTGCAGGTCGTCGCTGAGCATCTCGCTCGCCCGGCGGCCGCGCACGCTCGTGCCCTGATCGTCGAGGGGCGGACTGACGACGGCGGCTCCCAGACGCCCCGGCGCCGACAGCACGATCGCCCCCGACACGCTCGACTTCGCGGGCACGCCGACCGCGCGCATCCACCGCCCCGACCCGTCGTACACCCCGCAGGTCGCCATGACCGAGACGACGTCACGGGCCACGCGCGCGGAGACGACGCGTTCGCCGGTGCGGGGGTTCACGCCGCCGAGCGCGAGGGTCGCGCCCATGACCGCGAGGGTCTCGGCATCGACGAGGGTCGCGCACGCGCGGGCGTATACGGCCACCGCGTCGTCGGCCGAGGGCTGCAGCGCGCCTTCGGCCCGCATGAGGTGGGCGAGGGCGTGGTTGCGGTCGCCGAGCAGATGCTCGTTGTGTGCGACCTGCTCGTCGACGAGCAGGTCGCGGCCGGCGAAGGCCGAGAGGCCCCGGGCGATCCGCGCGCTGCGCTCTTCGGGTCCGTCTCCCTCGACGAGTGAGGCCGTCAGCAGCGCCCCCGCGTTGACCATGGGGTTCGGCGGCCGACCGGTGCCGCTTTCGAGCTTGATCGCGTCGAAGGCCTCACCGGTGGGTTCGATGCCCACGAGATCGAGGGCTTCTCCGTCGGTGTCGACGAGGGCGAGCGCGAAGAGGAAGGGTTTGACCGCCGACTGCACGCTGAACGGCACATCGGCCTGGGCGCTGGTGCGCACGGTGCCGTCGGGCAGCGCCAGGGCGAGAGCGCACAGGTCGGGATCGGCGTCGGCCAGCTGCGGGATGCTGTCGTCGACCGTGCCACCGCGCTCCGAGAGCAGGCGCGATCGGAGCGCGTCGAGGTCGAGGGAGCGGGGATCGGGGGGCGAGGTCACTCCCCCAGCCTGTCAGCCGAGCGAGCGCGCGGGGCCGTCAGTACAGTCCGCGGGCCGAGAGCTCGTCGCGCAGGATCGGCGCGAGGCGCTCGGCGAACGCCGGTGTCAGGTGCATGTCGTCGTACCGCACGGGTGTGTCGCCGGCGAACGCGGGGCAGACTCCCTGCCAGCACGAGAACGGCAACGCGTCGATCGCCGCCTCGCCGGTGGCGGCCGCCTGCGCCTCGGTGGCGGCCTGCATCTGCGTCCACACGTCGTCGACGGCGGCGAGGCACGCCGCCGGGCCCGTGAGCGGGGAGTAGCAGCGTCCCAGGTCGGCGCCGTGCGGCGGAGGCGCGAGGAACACGGTGTGCCCGGCCGGCGCCCACCCCGAGACCTCGTTCGCGACCCCGGATGCCAGCTCCGCGGCGTTGAGGTCCCGCCCGTCGACCGTGCGGGCGAGCGTGTAGGCGTTCGACACGACGAGCAGGTCGGCGGGATCGGCCGCGACCATCGCGGCGATGTCGGACTTGCGCCCGGCGCACCCGGCCGTCACCGCGGGGTCGCGGCTCTCGATGAGGGCGTCGGTGAAACGGCATCCGTACATTCCGACGGTCGTGACGCGCCACGCTCCGCCGCTCGCGTCGGCGAGGGCTCGGAAGGCGGGCGCGTAGGCCATCGCGCTGGAATCGCCGACCAGGTAAAGGTGCCGCGGAGCGTCGGCGTTCCCCCACGTGCAGCGGCCGGCGTCGGGAGCGATGTCGGGGGTGAAGCAGTCGTGCGCGGGATCGGTGGCCGAGGTGGCGCGCATCACCTCGTCGAGCGAGGGATGCAGATCGGGCCAGCTCGACGCCGTCGTCGCCGCGGCGAGCTCGCTCTGCAAAGCGGCGAGGGCGGCGCCGGCGTCAGCCACCGGAGCGGCGGCGACGGGTGCGGCGGGCGCGACGATGACCGGCGCCCCGTACGCGAAGAACACCGCGAGCACGGTCGCTCCGGCCCCGATCGCCAGGGTGGCGCCGGCCAGGGCGATCCGCGGGGCGAAGCGCGTTCTCCACTCGGCCCAGGAGTCACCGGAGCCTCGGGCCGGCGCCGGGGTGGGCACCGGCGCGGGCTGCGGCGGGGTGATTTCTGCAGCGGGGGCCGGTTCCGGAGCGACCGCCTCGGTGGTCGCGCTCTCGGTCGCTCGCCGTCCCGGGTAATACCGCTGCCCGGGCACCCATCCGGCGGGGCGAGACGCGAGCGCGGCGGCCCGTGGTGTCGGAACTGCGACCTCGGAGAGGGCAGGGGTCGAGGCGGCCGCGACCTCAGCGGGCGGAGCGCCCCCGCTCGGGCGGACCAGCCACGGCGAGCGGTGCAGCGGCTGCTCGACGCCGAGGTAGGTCGCAACGGTGAGCACGACCATCACCAGCACGGTGATGCCGGTGGCCGCGGGCCCGGGCGCCAGCAGCGCCCCGGCGAAGACGATGACGGGAAGGTGCCAGAGGTACAGCGAGTACGACGCGTTGCCGATCGCGACCGCCAGCGGATTCGAGACGACGAAGAGGGAGCGGTGACGCGGGTCGCCACCGGTGCCGCCCGCGATCACCAGCACCGCGCCCGCGACGGGCATCACGGCCCAGGGGGCGGGGAACGGCGCCGTCGGATCGACGACGAAGAACGACGCGACGACGAGCGCCACCCCGGCCCACGAGAGCAGGGCGCGCAGGGGGCTCGGCATCCGGAGCAGGAGCGGCACGAGGGTCGCGACGACGGCGCCGGTCGCGAGTTCGCCCGCGCGGGTTCCGGTCGAGAAGTACGCCACGCTCGGGTCGAGCGGGGTCTGCACCCAGGCGAGAGCAGCGGATGCCAGAACCACGGCGCTCGACAGCAGGCCCACCGCGACGCGCGCCCCCGTGCTCCGCCGACGCGCGACGGGGAGCATGAGCACAAGCAGCATGACGAGGAGGGGCCAGAGCAGCGAGAACTGCTCCTCGATCGACAGCGACCAGAAGTGCTGCAGCGGTGAGACGGCGATGGTGGAGAAGTAGTCGCGTCCCTCGAGGGCGAAGCGCCAGTTCGAGACGAGGCCGACCGCGGCGAGAGCGTCGCCCACGATGCTCTCGGCGCGGGTACCGGGGAACACCACGAAGGCGGCGCCCACGGTGGCGGCCAGCACGACGAGGGCCGCGGGCAGAAGGCGGCGGAGGCGTCGGGCGAAGAACGTCGACAGGCGCACGGTGCCGGAGGCGTCCAGATCGCGCAGCACGATGCCGGTGAGCAGGAACCCCGAGAGCACGAAGAACACGTCGACGCCGACGAAGCCTCCGCGCGGCCATCCCGTCAGGTGCGTGGCGACCACGGCCACGACGGCGAACGCCCGGAGCCCCTGGAGATCGCGGCGCGCGGGGGCTGCGGGTGCGGTCACGGCGGCGTCCTCTCCGGCCGCCGAGCGACGGCCGGAGCGAGTCTAATGGAACCGCTCCCATACGCCGAGCACAGGTGGCCGCTGTTCAGAGCGCGAGACGTGCGACTCGCCCGTCCCGGGCCCGCGATGATCGCCCGGAAAAGAGGAAAGGCCCGGGGTGGAAGCCCGGGCCTAAGGTGAGAGCCACGTTAGATGACGCGGTACTCTCGCTCCCCGGCTTGGACTCGAACCAAGAACCTGTCGGTTAACAGCCGACTGCTCTGCCAATTGAGCTACCGAGGATCATGCGCACCTCGCGGTGGGCAACCCCACGATACTAACAGCACGCGGGGGCGTGCGAAAAATCAGCCCGCCGAAAGACGTCGCTCGGGCGTGCCGTCGGGTGTCCACTGCAGAGCCTCGACACTGTGGCCGAACGCGACGGCATGCCCGGCGTGCAGAACCAGCACGTCGGCGTCGAGGTCACGGGGGGCATCGGCGTCGTTCGTGACGACCAGTGTCGCCATGCCGCGCTCGTCACGACGGCGCAGGATCGAGGCACGGGCGGCGGCGCGCACCTCGACATCGAGGTTGGCGTACAGGTCGTCGGCGACGAACAGCCGCGGTTCGAGCACGAGGGCGCGGGCGAGCGCCACGCGCTGCCGCATCCCCGCGCTCAGCTCGTACGGATACTTCGGAGCCGTGCCGAGCGGGAGCTCCATCTCGTCGAGCAGAGTCGCGACGCGCACCGCCAGCGCCCGGGTGTTGACCTTGCGATCGCGGCTCGTGATCGGCTCGGCGATGACGTCCTGCACGGTCAGGCGCGACGGGAGCCCCGCGCCGGCGCCCTGAGGCAGGTAGCCGGTGTGGAACGTCCACTCCCGGCGGGCGCGCCCGGGCCGGCGCGCCGAGATCCCGTGTACGCGGGCGTCGCCCCCGACCACGGTGAGCCCGTCGTCGGGATGGCCGGCGAGCAACGACACCAGCGAGGTCTTGCCCGACCCCGTGGCGCCGCGCACGACGAGGGTCTGGCCCGCGCCCAACGAGAACGTGATCCCGTCGATGACGCGGACGCCGCTGCGAGCGAGCG
Source organism: Microbacterium sp. Leaf436 (assembly GCF_001424715.1). NCBI lineage: Bacteria > Bacillati > Actinomycetota > Actinomycetes > Micrococcales > Microbacteriaceae > Microbacterium > Microbacterium sp. Leaf436. Next base: position 409,128 of record NZ_LMRB01000003.1, on the reverse strand, counting down.
AGAGGTCGTCGGCACGGAGGGCGACGTCGGTGTCGTGGGACCGGGGCATTCCTTCATCCTCGCCCACCGCGGGGGCCGATGCCAGCAGCGCGTCCCTACTGCGCGACGAGTCGTTGGCGGTCGCCGTCCAGTTCGCGCAGTCGGATGCGCAGGCGGCGGCCCTCTTCGGAGTCCGCGGGAACCCGCTGGATGCCGCGCAGCAGCTCGTTCTTCTCCCGCTCCAGTTCGCGCACGAGGAGTCCTCGCGCCAGGTCGTTGGCCGAGGCGACCGCGCCGTCTTCGGTGCGGGCCGGGAACTCGGCCGTCAACAGCTCGGCGGCCAGGGTGCGGAAAGGCTCGCGCACCGCCTCGACGGCGGCCACGGCCCACCCGGGCTGCGACAGATCGGTGGCGGCCAGCGAGCTGCGCACGGCCTCGAGGGCGGGGTGTCCGAACGGCGACTGCAGGGCGCGCAGGAACAGGTCGGGCTCGATGCGATGCCCGTACTGCAGGAAGGCCATCATCGCGCCGCGTTCGAGGGCGACGTCACGCGTGTTGGGCAGCGAAGCCAGGCTCACCGACTGCGCGATCACGGGGCGCTCCGTCTCGCCCGCTCCCCCGCGCTGCGTATCACGCTTCTCGGCACGGTCCGCGCCGCGCGCGGCACGCTCGACGGCGCTCCCGACCTCGGGCAGGTCGAGGCCGAGGCGTCGGGCGAGCACGCGGACGTAGCCGGGGCGCAGCGCCGGGTCGCGGATGTCTGCCACGATCGGGGCCGCGGCGCGCAGGGCACCGGCGCGCCCCTCGACGCTCGACAGGTCGAAGTCCTTGAGCCGCTGGTCGATGACGAACTCGAACATCGGCGCCTTGTTCTCCATGAGCGCGCGCACGGCACCGTCGCCGCGCTGCAGGCGCAGGTCGCACGGATCGAGGCCCTCGGGGGCCACGGCCACGTACGTCTGGGCGGCGAAACGCTTCTCGTCGGCGAAGGCGCGCAGCGCCGCCTTCTGCCCCGCGGCATCCGGGTCGAAGGTGAACACCACCTCGCCCGAGGCGCTGTCGTCTCCCATGACGCGGCGGAGCACCGTGATGTGGTCGCTGCCGAAGGCCGTGCCGCACGAGGCGATCGCGGTGGTGATGCCCGCCAGATGGCAGGCCATCACGTCGGTGTAGCCCTCGACGACGACCACGCGGTGCGAGCGCGAGATGTCGCGCTTGGCCAGGTCGAGGCCGTACAGCACCTGGGCCTTCTTGTAGACCGGCGTCTCGGGGGTGTTGAGGTACTTCGGGCCCTGGTCGTCGTCGTAGAGCTTGCGCGCCCCGAACCCGATGACCTGACCGGTGATGTCGCGGATCGGCCACACCAGCCGGCCGCGGAAACGGTCGTACACGCCACGCTGCCCCTGCGACACGAGTCCGGATTGCAACAGCTCATCGCGCGTGAACTTCTGGGCGAGCAGGTGGTCCATGAGGTGCGACCAGCCCTTCGGCGCGTACCCCACGCCGAAGTGCGCGGCGGCCCCGGCGTCGAACCCGCGGTCGCCGAGGAAGCGGCGCCCGGTCTCGGCCTCGGGCGTCATGAGCTGGGCGCGGAAGTACTCGGCGGCGGCGGCATTGGCCGCGTACAGGCGCGACCGCCCGGTCGTCTCGGGAGCCGGCCCGCCGCCGTCTTCGTAGTGCAGCGTGTAGCCGACGCGCGCCGCCATGCGCTCGACGGCCTCGGTGAACGAGACGTGGTCCATCGCGCGCAGGAACGAGTAGACGTCGCCCGACTCGCCGCATCCGAAGCAGTGGTAGTAGCCCACCTGCGGCCGCACGTGGAAGCTGGGGCTGCGCTCGTCGTGGAACGGGCACAGGCCCTTCATCGACCCGACGCCCGCGGACTTCAGGGCGACGCGTTCACCGACGACGTCGGCGATGTTGACCCGCCCCTTGACCTCGTCGATGTCGGACTGGCGGATGCGCGCCATCAGGCATCCGCTCCGCGGGGTGCGCGGGTGCCCGGCGCCCAGACGCCCAGCTCGGCGGCGTCGACGTCGCCCACCAGGCGGTTGTGCCAGGCGATCGCGAGCTGGTCGGTGAGGCTGGCGACCTGGTCGACGACCACCCGGCGACGTGCGGTGTCGTCGGCGGCGGCCTCGAAGTCGGGGGCGTGCAGGGCGTCGAGCGCGCCGGGGTTCTCCCAGAGGGCGGATGCCAGGCGCTTCAGCACGTGGCGCTGCTCGCGGTAGAGCACCTTGCGGCCGTCGATCGACACGACGGTGGCCCCGATGATGCCCTTCAGCACGGCCATCTCGGTCTCGACCTCGGCCGGGACGATCACGTGGGCGCGGTAGCGGGTGAGCTCGTCGGCCGGGTAGGCCTCGCGCGTCGCCGCGGTCGCCGCGCGCGCGAAGCGGCCGATGAGGTCGGAGGTGAGGTTCTTCAGGCGAGCGAGGGCGGGGCGTGTGCCGTCGAACGAGGGGATCCACTCGGGCATCGACATGAGTCGCTCGAGCCCCTCGGCGAGGTCGTCGCGCACGAAGTCGTAGCCGACCCACCGCTGGATCGCGTCGAGCAGACCGTCACGGCCGACCCTGGATGCCAGGCGGGCGGGGTCGATGTAGCGGTTGACCATCGCGTCTTCGAAGTCGTGCACCGAGTACGCGATGTCGTCGGAGAGGTCCATGACCTCCGCCTCGATGCAGCGCTGGCGTGCGGGCGCTCCCCCGCGCATCCAGTGGAAGACGGGCTCGTCGTCGGGGTAGACGCCGAACTTGAGCCGCCCGCCCGGATCGGGGACGGGTTCGTCGACCGTCCAGGGGTACTTGCAGGTCGCGTCGAGGCTCGCACGCGTCAGGTTGAGCCCGAACGGCTCGCCGTCGGCGCCGAAGGTCTTGGGCTCCAGGCGCGTGAGGATCCGCAGCGTCTGCGCGTTGCCCTCGAAGCCGCCGATGTCGGCCGCCCAGTCGTTCAGGGCGCGTTCGCCGTTGTGGCCGAAGGGCGGGTGACCGAGGTCGTGACTGAGGCAGGCCGTGTCGACCACGTCGGGCGACAGCTGCAGGGCCGTCGCCAGCTCGCGGCCCACCTGCGCGACCTCGAGCGAGTGCGTGAGTCGGTTGCGGGCGAAGTCGGCGGGGCTGGCGGGGCTCAGCACCTGCGTCTTCGCCGCGAGGCGCCGCAGGGCGGCGGAGTGCAGCACGCGCGCACGATCGCGGGCGAAGTCGTCGCGCTGCGAACGGTGCTTCTCGACGTGGAAGCGGGCGGCGTCGGCGTCGACGTAGCCGAGCGGACGAGCGGTCGCCGTGCTCAGCTCAGCCACCGCTGTGGTCCAGTTCGGCGTCGGCGAGGGCGCGGCCGGCGGCGTCGCCGATCTCGCGGGACTCGAGCCATCCGTCGGGCAGGGCCGGGCGCTTGGGCGTGCCCGCCCGCCCGCGCTGACCCTCGGCCGGGGCGCCGGGGTACGGCGCGTCGAGCTCCATCGTCGCCAGCAGCTCGTCGATCTCGTCGAGGGTCGAGGCCGTCGCGAGGCTGGCTCGCAGCTCGCCGCCGACGGGGTAGCCCTTGAAGTACCAGGCGACGTGCTTGCGGATGTCACGGCATCCGCGCCCCTCGTCGTCGAAGAACTCCACGAGCAGCTCGGCGTGACGGCGGAAGGCGCGCGCGACGAACCCGAGGGTGGCGTCGACGGGGGCGCCGTGGGCGGCGTCGGGGCCGCCGAGGGCCCGCGCGAGATCGCCGAACAACCAGGGACGCCCGAGGCAGCCGCGGCCGACGACGACGCCGTCGCACCCGGTCTCGGCCATCATGCGCACGGCGTCCTCGGCCGACCAGATGTCTCCGTTGCCCAGGACGGGCACGCCGGTCACGGTCTCTTTGAGCGTGGTGATCGCGTTCCAGTCGGCGTGACCCGAATAGAACTCCGATGCCGTGCGGGCGTGCAGGGCGATGGATGCCACTCCCGCGCCCTCGGCGATGCGTCCGGCCTCGAGGTAGGTGAGGTGGTCGGGGTCGATGCCCTTGCGCATCTTGATCGTGAGCGGCTTGTCACCGGCGGCGCGCACGGCGCGCTCGACGATCTCACGGAACAGCGAGAGCTTCCACGGCAGGGCCGCTCCTCCGCCGCGCCGGGTGACCTTGGGGACCGGGCAGCCGAAGTTGAGGTCGATGTGGTCGGCGTGGTCCTCGTCGACGATCATCTGCACCGCCGCTTCGACCGTCGCGGGATCCACGCCGTAGAGCTGGATCGAGCGGGGGGTCTCGGACTCGTGGTGGCGGATGAGGCGCAGGGTGGTCTCGTTGCGCTCCACCAGGGCGCGCGTCGTGATCATCTCGCTGACGTACAGCCCTGCTCCGTACTCGCGGCACAGTCGACGGAACGCGGTGTTCGTGATGCCGGCCATGGGGGCGAGCACGACGGGGGCGTCGAGTTCGATGTTGCCGATGCGGAGCGTCCGCGCCGGAGCCAATGCCGTATTCACTCGTTCATTCTCCCAGACCTCACGAGACAGCGGTGCCCGGTCCGGTCAGACGCCGGGACGGGCACCGCTGTGGAGGAGCTTCACGCGTCGGCGGTCTCCGACGCCTCGCGACGCTCGCCCCAGACCTGGCGGGCGATCTGCGTGAACGCCTCGACCGGCTGCGCACCGCTCACGCCGTACTTGCCGTCGATGACGAAGAACGGCACGCCGGTGATCCCGAACTGCTGCGCCTGCTCCTGGTCGGCGCGCACGGCCGCGCGGTAGCGCTGCGAGGCCAGGGCCTCGCGTGCCGCGTCGGCGTCGAGGCCCGCCTCCACCGCGAGGTCGACGAGGTCGTCGTCGCGGCCGACGTGGCGACCCTCGAGGAAGTACGCCGACATGAGCAGTTCGGCGAGCTCGAGCTGACGCCCGTTCTCTTTCGCGAAGTGCAGGAGCTCGTGCGCCTTCACCGTGTTGGTGTGCTTGAGGATGTCGAAGCGGTAGGTCAGCCCCGCGTCGGCGGCGACGCCGGTGACGCGGTCGAGCATCTCGCGCGCGGACTCGGGCGAGATGCCCTTGTGCTGCGAGAGGTAGTCGACCTCGCCGCCGTCGAAGTCTTCGGGGGTGTCGGGCGAGAGCTCGAACGAGTGGTATTCGATCTCGACGACGGGGGCGTCGTCATCGGCGGCGGTCGCGGCCAACCCGTTCTCGAGGTTGCGCTTGCCGATGTAGCACCAGGGGCAGGCGATGTCGCTCCACACGTCGATCTTGATGGCATCCGTCATATCGCGTGCAACCTCTCGAGCTTGTGATCTATTCCGTTGGCGGCATCTTCGCCGGAATCAGGCGGTGGGGGTGTCGATCGCGCCGCCGAAGCGACGGTCGCGCGACAGGTAGAGCCCGATCGCGTCCCACAGGTGCGTACGTCGGAAGTCGGGCCACAACGTGTCGAGGAAGACCATCTCGGCGTACGCCGACTCCCACAGCAAGAAGTTCGACGTGCGCTGCTCGCCGCTCGATCGCACGAACAGATCCACGTCGGGCATGTCGGGCTGGTAGAGGTTCTTGCGGATCAGCTTCTCGGTCACCGCCGAGGGCTTGAGCCGGCCTGCGGCGATGTCGTCGCCGATGCGCCGCATGGCATCCACGATCTCGACGCGCCCGCCGTAGTTCACGCACATGGTGAGCGTCAGCGTGGAGTTGCCCTCGGTGAGGCGTTCGGCGTGCTGCAGCTCCTTGATGACCGAGCCCCACAGGCGCGGCTTGCGGCCCGACCAGCGGATGCGCACCCCCCACTCGTTGAGCTGATCGCGACGGCGGTGCAGCACCTCGCGGTTGAAGCCCATGAGAAAGCGCACCTCGTCCGGAGAGCGCGACCAGTTCTCGGTCGAGAAGGCGTACACCGACAGGTGCTTCACCCCGGCCTGGATCGCGCCGGCGACGACGTCGAGCAGCGCCGCTTCGCCCGCCCGATGGCCCTCGACGCGGGTGAGACCCTGCCGGTTCGCCCAGCGTCCGTTGCCGTCCATGACGATGGCGACGTGCTCCGGCACCGCGCCCTTCGGGTAGGCCGGTGGGTACTGCTCCGTCCAGTCGAGGGGACGGTAGGGCACGGCGTCGCGGTGGGTGAAGGGCTTCGGGGTCACGGATGCGCCTCCAGGTGCGAGAGCGAACGGATGCCCCGTTCGAGATGGAACTGGGCGTAGGCGGCGACGAGCCCCGACGCGGCGGCGGTGGTGCGCCCGGCGGCGGCGTCGACGGCATCCCACTCCCCCGCCATGAGCGAGCGCAGCAGATCGACCGTGTCGCGCGCGACCCGAGGAGAGCCGGCCGGCGCGCACGTCGAACAGATGACGCCGCCGAGCTGGGGAAGGAAGTAGTCGTGCTCGCCGACGGTGCCGCAGCGCGCGCACTCACCGAGTCCGGGTGCCCAGCCCGACAGCGCCATGGCCCGCAGCAGGTACGAATCCAGCACGCTCCGTGCCGCGTGGTCGCTGCGGGCGAGCGAGCGCAGCCCACCCACGAGCAGCAGATACTGCTGCGGGGTCGCCTCGGCCTCGTTCAACCGATCGGCGGTCTCGACCATCGCACTGGCGGTGGTGTAGCTGTCGTAGTCGGCGACGATGTCGGCACCGTACGAGCCGAGCGACTCGGCCTGCTGCACGATGTCGAGATTGCGGCCGGTCGCCAACTGCACGTCGGCCACCATGAAGGGCTCGAGGCGCGAGCCGAACCGCGACGAGGTGCGCCGCACGCCCTTCGCCACCGCGCGGATCTTGCCGTTGCGGCGGCTGAGCAGGGTGAGGATGCGATCCGCCTCCCCCAACTTCTGGGTACGCAGGACCACGACTTCATCGCGGTAGGTGGGCACAGTCCATTATCGTTCGGCGATCCCGTGAGAGGCCTGCGCGGCGCGCGCGCGGCCGGGTCTGCGGCGTGGAATGGTCCGTCTGTCGGACCGCCCCACGCTGCAGTGGCCCACGCGCCCCGGGAGGCGTCACCAGCCCCACCGGTCCGACAGGTGGACCACCCCCGCGGGCGGCAAGACCGAAGGGGGGAGAATGGATGCCGTGAACTCGGTCTTCGTCATCCCCCTGTGGGCGGATCTCACCGCCGTCGCCCTGGGTGGCGTGCAGGGGGCGCTGTTCGCGTCGGGCTTCCAGGGGCAGCGGCGCCTCGATCTGCTCGGCGTCGCGATCATCGGCATCCTGCTGGGGATGGGCGGCGGTCTGATCCGCGACCTGCTGCTCGGGCTGACGCCCGCGACCCTGCAGAGCAATTGGTATCTCATCACCGCGACGCTGGCCTCGATCATCGGCATGCTGCTGTCGGGGATCTTTCAACGCCTCAACCGCGCGATCGTCATGCTCGACGCGGTCGTGATCGGTCTGTTCGGTGCGTTCGGCACGTCGAAGGCGCTCGCCCTGGGCATGCCCGCCGTGCCCGCGATCTTCGTCGGTGTGGTCGCCGCCGCGGGCGGCAGCGTGCTGCGCGACGTGCTGATGGGCCTGCCGGTGGCGATCATGCACGTGGGGTCGCTCTACGCCGTCGCCGCGGGTGGCGGCTGCGCGGTGCTCGCCGTCACGGCCGCCTTCGGCGTGCCCCTGCCCCTCGCCGCGGTGATCGGCGTCGTCGTGACGACCGTGATCCGCGTGCTTGCGGTGCTGTTCGACCTCTCGCTCCCGGAGCAGCGCAAGCTCTACCGCCGCAAGGTCGCGGTCGAGACCACCGGCATCCCGATCATCCGCACCGACGACCCCGCCTGAACCGCGCGCAAGCCCATCCAGGTTTGTCGCTTGGCGCCGCCCCGAAGCAACGAATCCTGGCGACTCACGCGTCGACGACGACCTCATCGCCCTCGCGGACCGTGCCGCCCCCGTCCGCGGGGAGCAGCAGGATGCCGAGCGTCGGCTCGTCCTGGCCGAACTCCGTCGTCAGCACGCGCAGCAATCGCGCGTCGCGCACTCCGGTGTCGGGGTTGGCGGTGATCGCGGCGCAGCGCTCGATCGGCTTCTGCACCTCGAATTCCACCTCGCCGATGCGCACGCGACCGCGCCAGTCGAGCTCGGCCCACGCGGCGGTGTCGCCGACCACGATGTTCGAGCGGAATCGCCGGTCGTCGACGGGCGCGGGCACCCTGGCATCCAGGGCGTCGACCGACGCGGCGCCGTGCAGCGAGACGTATCCGCGCGGGCGGTCCTGGAACCTCGCGGTGCGGCCGTCGCCGAGCAGCCCGAGGGGAAGGATGCCGTCGGCATCGAGCAGCTTCGCGTCGCTGGTCGTGCGCAGATACGCCGTCACGGCGTCGGCGAGACGCGCGCGGCCCGCGGGACTGAGGTCGGCCTCGACGTCGATGTCGTCGACCTGGAGCCGCAATGTCTGTCTCTCGTCGTCATACGCGAGATCGACGCGCGCCAGCGTGGGGAAGGTCATCAGCGCCAGGCCGCGGCTCTTCGGGAAGGTCGCGTCTTCGGGCTCGAGCGCGTCGGCGAAGCGGAACACGAGGGCACGGTCGCCCTGCACCCGCCCGTCGTCCTGGATGACGAGGCGGTCGCGCCGTTCGGGGGTGAAGCCCTTCACGGGATAGCGGTACAGAGCGGAGACGGTGGGCACGGATTCATCCTCGCACCCATCGCTCCGCTCCCCCGCGCGGGTCAGCCGCGGGTCAGGCCCGGGCGAGCACCTCGCCGTGCGGCAGCAGGATCCACCCGTCGGGGTGCGCGGCCCATTCGCGCCAGCTGTCGGAGATGCGCTGCAGCGCGGCGTCGTCGGCGAGTCCGAGTCTCTTCGCGTGCCCCGCGAACGCCGACGCGACGACGCGGTCAGCCCACATACCGCCCCACCAGGCCCGCTTCTCGGGCGTGTCGAAGACCCACACGCTCGCACTCGCCTCGATGCGGGCGAACCCCGCCTCGCGCGCCCACGCCTTGAGCCGCCGGCCCGCGTCGGGCTCGCCCGACACCCCGCGGTGCACCCCGTGGTAGATCTCGAGCCACTCGTCGAGGGCGGGGATCCGTGGATGCCAGATCACCCCGCCGTAGTCGACGTCGCGCACCGCGACCAGGCCCTCGGGCCCCGCCACGCGGCGGAACTCACGCAGGGCGTCGACGGGTCGGGCCAGGTGCTGAAGGACCTGATGCGCATGCACGATGTCGAACGACCCGTCGGGCGCATCGAGGTCGTACGCGTCATCGATGCGGAACTCGACGTTCGTGCGCTCCCCCGCGGTGACGCGGGCGACCTCGACGACGTCGGGCGCGGCATCCACTCCCACGACCCGCCCCGGGAAGACCCGGTCGGCGAGGTCGACGGTGATGGTGCCGGGGCCGGCGCCCACATCGAGGATGCGGGCGCCGGCGAACAACGAAGACACCAGGTACGCCGCTGAGTCGGCGACGGTGCGTGCGGCGTGGGAACGCAGCACGCTCTCGTGGTGTCCGTGGGCGTAGGCCACGGCCGTGTTCTTCGGCCTCGAGGTCAGACGCCGGCGAGGGCGTCGGCCGACTGACGGGTGCGGATCGCGCGGTTCACTCCCGAGACGATCGCCTTCAGCGACGCCGTCGAGATGTCACCGTCGATGCCGACGCCCCACAGGCGCTGGTCGTCGACCTGCAGTTCGACGTACGCCGCGGCCTGGGCGTCGCCGCCCGAGCTCAGGGCGTGCTCGACGTAGTCGTAGAGCGTGACGTCGAAGCCCTGCGCGCGCACGATCTCGAGGAACGCGGCCACGGGGCCGTTTCCGACGGCCGAGGCGGGGTGGGTCTCGTCGCCGTCGCGCAGGGCGACATCGAGGTGCACGTCGCCCGACATGTCACTCGACGAGCGCGTCGACAGCAGCTCGAAACGACCCCAGCGCTGGTCCTGGTCTTCGGCGGGCAGGTACTCGTCGGTGAAGATGTCCCAGATCTGGGCACTCGACACCTCGCCGCCCTCGGCATCGGTGCGGGTCTGCACGACGCCCGAGAATTCGATCTGCAGCTTGCGGGGCAGGTCGATCGCGTGGTCGGCCTTCAGCAGGTAGGCGACGCCGCCCTTGCCCGACTGGGAGTTGACGCGGATGACCGCCTCGTACGAGCGACCCAGGTCCTTCGGGTCGATCGGCAGGTACGGAACCGCCCACTCGATGTCGTCGATGCTCTTGCCTTCGGATGCCGCGCGGGCCTCCATCGCCTCGAAGCCCTTCTTGATGGCATCCTGATGCGAACCGCTGAATGCGGTGAACACCAGGTCGCCGGCCCAGGGGCTGCGTTCGGGCACGGGCAGCTGGTTGCAGTACTCGACGGTGCGCTTGACCTGGTCGATGTCGCTGAAGTCGATCTGCGGGTCGATGCCCTGCGTCAGCAGGTTGACGCCCAGGGCGACGAGGTCGACGTTTCCGGTGCGCTCCCCGTTGCCGAACAGGCAGCCCTCGATGCGGTCGGCGCCGGCCATGTACCCGAGCTCCGCCGCCGCGACGGCCGTGCCGCGGTCGTTGTGCGGGTGCAGAGACAGGATGACGTTCTCGCGGTGGTTGAGGTGGCGCGACATCCACTCGATCGAGTCGGCGTAGACGTTCGGGGTGGCCATCTCGACCGTGGCGGGCAGGTTCAGGATGACCTTGCGCTCGGGCGTCGGCTGGAAGACCTCCAGCACCTCGTTGCAGATGCGCAGGGCGAACTCGAGCTCGGTACCGGTGTAGCTCTCGGGCGAGTACTCGTAGTAGACCTCGGTCTGAGGAATGGTCGCCTCGTACTGCTTGCACAGACGGGCGCCCTCGAGCGCGATGTCGACGATCCCCTGCTGGTCGGTGCGGAACACGACCTCGCGCTGCAGCACGCTCGTGGAGTTGTACAGGTGCACGATGGCCTGCTTCGCACCGGCGATCGACTCGTACGTGCGGGCGATCAGGTGTTCACGCGCCTGGGTCAGCACCTGGATGGTGACGTCGTCGGGGATCAGGTTCTCTTCGATCAGCTGGCGCACGAAGTCGAAATCGGTCTGGCTGGCGCTGGGGAAGCCGACCTCGATCTCCTTGTAGCCCATCTTCACGAGCAGGTCGAACATCACGCGCTTGCGCTCGGGGCTCATCGGATCGATGAGGGCCTGGTTTCCGTCGCGCAGATCGACGGCGCACCAGCGGGGGGCGACTTCGATGCGCTTCGACGGCCACGTGCGATCGGGCATGTCGACCCGGATCTGCTCGTGGAACGGACGGTACTTGTGCACCGGAGCGGACGTGGGCTTCTGGGTGTTCTTCATGATGTGTCGCTTCTTTAGATTCGTTCGGTGGGGCCGACGACGATCTCCGCGACGAGGAAGGCCCTTAGAACGAGGACTCGTCGCGGCAACTAAGAAGAAGAAGGCCACCGAAGCGCATGGAGCGATCGTAGCAGTCCCACGCGAAGGCCCCGCGTCGCTGGCGTCTGTACCCCAGCCGCGCCGCCACTACGCCAGCAACGCCACCTTGCCGCCCGGGTGGCCGGTCATGACGAAGCCCACGGCGTCGATCGCATCGGCGAGCGGGTAGGTGCGCGCGACCGGCACCTCGAGAGCCCCGGATGCCGCCAGCTCCAGAACGCGGGCACGGGCGATGTCGCGGAACCGGGCGCTCTCCGGCCGCGAACCTGCGATCCACAGGAACCCGTCGGCCTCGGCGCGGTCGGGACGCACGATCGTGACGATGTGGTCGCGTTCCGACACCAGCGCGAGCGAGACGTCGATCGCCTCGTCGGTGCCCGCGGCATCCCACGCGGCGACGACGGGAGCTCCCTCGGCGGCGGTCGCGACGCGCTCGGCGAGGCCGTCGCCGTAGGCCACCGGGATACCGCCGTAGTGGCGGACGCGTGCCGCCGACTCGTCGGCATCCGGTCCCACCGTGCCGATCACGCGCACACCGAGCTCGCGCGCCTGCTGCAGCAGGCTCACGCCGACGGCGCCCGAGGCGGCGTGGAGCAGCACCGTGTCACCCGCGGTCACCCGCGTGACCTGGATCATCTCGGCCGCCGTCGTTCCCGCCAGAAGCAGATTGGCCGCCTCGGCGTGCGAGAGCCGTGCGGGCTTGGCGAAGACGTCGCGGGCGGGCACCGTGATCTCGGTCGCGTATGCGCCCTGCACGCGGAACGCCACGACCTCGTCGCCGACGTGCAGCGCGCCGGAGCCGCCGACCGCGTCGGGACCGACGGCCGTCACCTCGCCGGAGAGCTCGTAGCCGATGGCGACGGGGAACTCGGCCCCCGGGCGCGCCTGGGCGACGTGCTTGGCATCGGCGGGGTTGATGCCCGCGGCGTGCACGCGCACCGTGACCTCACCCTCGCCGGGCGGAGCCACCTCGACCTCGTCGAAGACCCAGGTCTCGATCGGTCCTGCGGCCGGAGCCGTCCACCTCATCGCCATGGCTGCACCTTTCGTCGTGTCGTTCGTCTCATGTGCGCCCGGAAACGCGGCGCGGGTGCGGCGCGGCCGGGTGGGAGTCAGAAGCCGAGGCGTCCGAGCTGCTTGGGGTCGCGCTGCCATTCCTTGGCCACGCGGACGTGCAGCGAGAGATACACCCGGCTGCCCACGAGGGGCTCGATACCCGCGCGCGCACGCGCACCGACGTCGGCCAGGCGGGAGCCCTTGTGGCCGATGATGATCGCCTTCTGGCTGTCACGTTCGACGACGATGTTGGCCCACACGTCGGTGAGGTCGCTGTTCTCGCGCGCGGCGACGTCATCGACCGTGACCGCGATGGAGTGCGGGAGCTCGTCGCGCACGCCGTGCAGCGCCGCTTCGCGGATGATCTCGGCGATGCGATCTTCGAGCGTCTCGTCGGTGACGATGTCGGCGTCGTACAGCGCGGGCCCCTGGGGCATGAGCGCCAGGAGTTCGTCGCTGAGCACGTCGAGCTGGTCGTGGGTGATCGCCGAGAGCGGGATGACCGCGGCCCAGTCCTCGCGCAGCGCGTCGACCTCGACGAGGCGCTGCGTGATCTGATCGCGCGAGGCGGCGTCGGTCTTGGTGACCAGCGCGACCTTCTTGGCGCGGGGGTACCCCGACAGTGACTCGGCGATACGGCGGTCACCCGGACCGACCTTCTCGGTCGCCGGAACGCAGAAGGCGATGACGTCGACGTCGCCCAGCACCTGTTCGACCAGGTCGTTCAGACGTTGTCCGAGCAGGGTGCGCGGGCGGTGGATGCCGGGGGTGTCGACGAGCACGAGCTGACCGCCGGGGCGGTTGACGATGCCGCGGATGGCGCGACGCGTGGTCTGCGGCTTCTCGCTGGTGATCGCGACCTTCTCGCCCACGAGGGCGTTGGTCAGGGTGGACTTGCCGACGTTCGGCCTGCCCACGAAGGTCACGAAACCGGATCGGGTGTCGGTCATCTGTCGTTCCTCTCACGCGCGGGGCCATCGGCCTCGGCGTTGTCGTCGTTCGGAGTCTCGGCGCGCTCCACGATCACCGTGGCGATGCCGCGGTTGCGGCCGCGCGATGCCCCGCCGGTCATGACGAGACCGGAGTGTTCCGCCGTCGCCCCCGGTTGGGGGATGCGGCCGAGGGCCTTGCCCAGCAGTCCACCGATCGAATCCACGTCTTCGTCGTCGAGCTCGAGACCGAAGAGGTCGCCGACCTCGTCGAGGCCCAAGCGCGCGTTCACGCGGTACCGGTTGTCGTCGAGCTCGACGATCTCGCTGGTGGGCGCGTCGTACTCGTCGGCGATCTCGCCCACGAGCTCCTCGATCAGGTCTTCGAGGGTCACGAGGCCCGCCACGCCGCCGTACTCGTCGACGACCAAGCACACGTGCACGGCGTCTTTCTTCATCTGCTGCAGCAGGGTCTCGGCCTTCATCGACTCGGGCACGAACACCGCCGGACGGGCGATGCGGCGGATCGGCGCGTCGCGCCACCCCGCCTCGTCGCGGAAGCCGAACTGCACGAGGTCTTTGAGGTACAGCATCCCCACGACGTCGTCGGCCTCGTCGTCGGCGAGGGGAACGCGCGAGACGCCCTTCTCGAGGAAGAGAGCGAGGGCCTCACGCGAGGTGGCGGCGGCCCCGACGGTCACCATGTCGGTACGCGGGACCATGACCTCGCGGACGTAGCGGTCGGTGAAGTCGAACACCGAGTGGATGAGCTCGCGGTCGTCCTGCTCGATGAGCTCATTCTCGGCCGCTTCGTCGATGATGCTGAGCAGCTGTTCCTCTGACGCGAACGACGTCGAGTGCGGCACTCCGGGGGTGACGCGGTTGCCGACGGCGACGAGGCCGTGCGCGAGGGGCCCGAGCAGAATGCGCATGCCCCGGATGACGGGTGCCCCGCCGCGCAGCAGACCGCGGGCGTGCTGGCGACCGACCGAGCGGGGGCTCGCCCCGACGGCGACGAACGAGATGCCCGTCATGAGCACGGCGGCGGCCGCGACGGCCAGCCAGATGTCGTCGAAGAGCAGCATGAACGCCGCGGTGACGAGCACCGCGGCGGTGGTCTCGGCGAGCACGCGGATGAACACGACAGCCGTCACGTGCGCACTGGTGTCGTCGGCGATGCGACGCAGCGACGTGGCGTTGCGCCCCGAGGCGCCCAGCTCGAGCAGGTCGGTGCGCGAGGTGACCCCGAGCGCGGCCTCGAACGCCGCCATCAGCCCGCCGAAGGCGACGAGCAGGACGGCGGCGACGAGCAGGAGCGCTTCGGTCATGCGCGGCGCTGGCGCTCGACGGCCTGGAAGCCGGCGATGAGCTCGCGCTGAAGACCGAACATCTCGCGCTCCTCATCGGGCTCGGCGTGATCGAAGCCGAGGAGGTGCAGCAGTCCGTGGGTGGTGAGCAGGATCAGTTCGTCTTGCGTGGAGTGCTTCGCCGCGACCGCCTGGGTCTCGGCGACGGCGGGGCACAGCACGATGTCGCCGAGCAGACCCGCCGGGGTGGGCGCATCTTCCGACCCGGGTCGCAGTTCGTCCATCGGGAAGCTGAGCACGTCGGTCGGGCCGGGTTCGTCCATCCACTGCACGTGCAGGGACTCCATGGCGCCCTCGTCGACGAGCACGATGGCCACGTCGGCGTCGCCGCTGACGTGCAGCTCGCCGAGGTTGTACTCCATCAGGCGCAGCAGCACCTGCTCGTCGATCTGGTGGTCGGATTCGTTGTTGATCTCGATCGTCATGAGCGGTTTCGTCTCGGGAGGTGATCGCGGGGACCGGCGGCACTCGAGCCGCGTCGCTCCGCACGGGTGGCGAACTCGGAGGCCTCGTCGCGCTCACGGCGGGCGACGAGACGCTTCTCGTCGTACTCGCTGTACGCGTCGACGATGCGACCGACGAGGTTGTGACGCACCACGTCTTCGCTGGTCAGGCGCGAGAAGTGGATGTCGTCGATGTCGTCGAGCACGCGGGTGACGAGACGCAGACCCGACGCGCCCTGGGGCAGGTCGACCTGGGTGATGTCGCCGGTGACGACCATGCGCGTGCCGAAGCCGAGGCGCGTGAGGAACATCTTCATCTGCTCGGGCGTGGTGTTCTGCGCCTCGTCGAGCACGACGAACGAGTCGTTCAGCGTGCGTCCGCGCATGTACGCGAGAGGTGCGACCTCGATCGTGCCCGTCGCCATGAGCTTCGGCACGATGTCGGGGTCCATCATCTCGTTGAGCGCGTCGTACAGCGGGCGCAGATACGGATCGATCTTGTCGGTGAGCGTGCCGGGCAGGAAGCCCAGACGCTCGCCGGCTTCGACGGCGGGGCGGGTGAGGATGATGCGGGCGACCTCTTTGCGCTGCAGCGCCTGCACGGCCTTGGCCATGGCGAGGTAGGTCTTGCCGGTACCGGCGGGGCCGATGCCGAACACGATGGTGTTCTCGTCGATCGCGTCGACGTAGGCCTTCTGCCCGGCGGTCTTGGGGCGGATGACCTTGCCGCGCGACGACAGGATCGCTTCGCCCATGACCTCGGACGGACGGGGACCGCCGTCGGAGAGCATGCGGTTCGAGCTCTTCACGTCGGAGGGGTCGAGGCCGTGACCCGAGCGGGTCATCGCGAGCAGCTCGTCGACGAGGCCCCGCGCCGCGGCGACAGCCGAAGCGGTCCCCGACAGCGTGATCTCATTGCCGCGGACGTGCACGTCGACGCCGGGGTGCTCTTTCTCGACGACGCGCAGCAGGCGATCCTGCGGTCCGAGGAGCTGCACCATGGCCACGCCGTCGACCTCGATGCGGTCGACGACGGATTCTTCGGCGGAGTCAGACACCCACGCTCTTTTCGTTCAGGCCACCCGCGAGGACGTGGGCGTGCACATGGAAGACGGTTTGGCCGGCGCCCTCGCCGGTATTGAAGATCAACCGGAAGTCGCCGTCGGCATGCTCGGCGGCGACGCTGTTTGCGAGTCCCACGAGCTCGGTGAGCAGGTCGGGGTCGCCCGCCGCCAGCTCGACGACGTTGCGGTACTGCTGCGACTTGGGGATGACGAGCAGGTGCACCGGCGCTTGCGGGGCGATGTCGCGGATCGCGAAGGCGTTCTCGGTCTCGGCGACGATCTCGGCGGGGATCTCGCCCTGCAGGATGCGCGTGAAGATCGACGGTTCGCTCATGGCATCCAGTCTAGTGACGGGCTCCGACACGCAGGTCGGGGGCAGGCTCGACGGACGAGGGGGCGCATCGAGCCGTGCGACTCGTGGACGGGGCGCGAACCGTGCACCGGGGCGGTTGTTGTGCGCCCCGGTGCACATTCCGCGCCCCGGACGGGCGGGGCGGGACGTTTCGCGCCCCGGACGGGAGGATCGGAACGCGGCGGGAGGTCACCAGCGCCCGTGCGACGCCGAGAGCACCGAGATCGCCGCCGCCCCCGCGGTCGAGGTGCGCAGCACCGTGTCGCCCAGGCGCACGAGTCGAGCGCCGGCGCCTTCGAGCGCGGAGAGCTCCTCGGGGGCGATCCCGCCCTCGGGCCCGACCACCAGCACCACGTCGCGATCGTCGGAGGCTTCGACGGCGACCGCGGTGAGGCGATCGGATGCCGAGGGCTCGAGCACCAGCACCAGATCGGTGCCGGCGCGGCGCACGAGGTCGGCCGTGCGGGCGATGCCCTCGACGTCGGGGATCCACGCGCGGTGCGCCTGCTTCGCCGCCTCGCGCACGATGGTGCGCCACCGGGCGAGGCCCTTGTCGGCCTTGGCGTCCCAGCGCGAGACGCTCCGCGCCGCCTGCCACGGCACGATCGCGTCGACACCGAGTTCGGTCGCCGCCTGCACCGCGAGTTCATCGCGGTCGCCCTTGGCGAGCGCCTGCACGAGCACGAAGCGCGGCGACGGGGCCGGATGCTCCTCGCGGCCCGTCACCCGCACCTCGACCTGCTTCGGCGTCGCGGACGTGACGAGGCCCGACAGCCATGCCCCACGGCCGTCGCCGAGCGTGACCGCCTCGTCGACCCGCACCCGGCGGACCGCTGCGGCGTGGTGCGCTTCGGCCCCGGTGAGCACCACGACCTCACCCGTCTGAGCGGATGCCGCCTCGTTGGTGACGAAGTGCAGTGCCACGGTCAGTGCCGGAAGCGGTCGCGGAACTTCGAGAACATGCCCTGCTGGTGCTCGGCCAGGCGCGGCTGGGGGGCCTTCGTGCGCTTGGCGAACTCCTCGATGAGGGCGCGCTCCTTGTGGTCGAGGCGCGTGGGCGTCACGACGTGCACGCCGACCTTCAGGTCCCCGCGCTGGCTTCCCCGCAGCGGCGTGATGCCGCGGCCCTTGATGGTGAGCACGTCGCCCGACTGCACGCCCGGGCGCACCTCGAATTCGACGGCTCCATCGAGGGCATCGATCGTCGTGGTGGTGCCGAGGATGGCATCCGGCATCGACACCTCGAGGGTGGCGAGCAGGTCGTCGCCCTCGCGGCTGAAAGCCTCGTGCGCATCGACGGTGATCTCGAGGTACAGGTCGCCGTTGGGGCCGCCGGCGGGGCCGACCTCACCCGAACCGGGAAGCTGCAGGCGAAGGCCCGACTCGACGCCGGCGGGGATGTCGACCGACACGGTGCGGCGGGCGCGTACGCGCCCCTGCCCCTGGCAGGTGCCGCAGGGGTAGGGGATGGTCGTGCCATGTCCGTGGCACACGTTGCAGGGCTGGCTGGTGACGACGTTGCCGAGCAGGCTACGCACCGTGCGCTGCACGTGACCGGAGCCGTGGCAGATGTCGCAGGTGACTTCGCTCGTGCCCGGCTGCGTGCAGGCTCCCTGGCAGGTCTCGCACAGGACGGCGGTGTCGACGTCGAGGTCGCGGTGGGTACCGAAGACGACGTCGCCCAGATCGAGCGTGACGCGCACGAGGGCGTCCTGACCGCGCTCGCGACGCGAACGCGGACGCGGTCCACGCCCGCCGCCGCCGCCCTGGGCCCCGCCGAAGAACGTCTCGAAGATGTCGCTGAAGCCGCCGAAGCCGGCCGCTCCCCCGCCCCCGCCGAAGGGGTTCTGGTCGCCGCCCATGTCGTAGCGGCGACGCTGTTCGGGGTCGCTGAGCACGTCGTACGCGTGCGTGACCAGCTTGAAGCGTTCGGACGCGTCGTCACCGGGGTTCACGTCGGGGTGCAACTGACGAGCGAGACGGCGGTACGCCTTCTTGATCTCGTCGGCGCTGGCGTCTCGTTCGACGCCGAGGACCTCGTAGTGGTCAGCCACAATCGCCTTCCTGTCCGCGGGTGCGGGGTCGTTCTCGGTGGGGTGCTCGTCAGCGCGCGCTGTCGTCGTCTTCGAGCATCCGGGTCAGATAGTGCGCGACGGCGCGAACCGCCGCGAGGTTGGAGGAGTAGTCCATGCGGGTGGGGCCGAGCAGGCCCACGCGGGCACCGCCCGTCGAGCCGTCGTACCGGCTGGCGAGCACCGAGGCCTCGATCAGTCCGAAGGGTTCGTTCTCGCGGCCGATGCTGGCCGACAAGCCCTTCTCGTCGGCGACCATCTCGGTCATGAGCCGCAGCAGGGTCACCTGCTCCTCGATGGCTTCGAGGAGCGGGTAGATGCTGCCGCGGAAGTCGGATTCGCGCTTGGCGAGGGTCGCCGCCCCAGCCATGACGAGGCGATCCTGACGGAACTCCTCGAGCTCCTCGCCGACGACGCGGAAAACGGCGTCGGCGACGGCGTCGAGGGCGATGCCGGGGCGGGGTCCGTCGGCGACGACCGCGGCGACCTGCTGAGCGCAGTCGGCGACGGAACGCCCGACCAGCACCGCGCCCACGCGGGCGCGCAGCTGCACGATGTCGGCCTCGACCGGCTCGGCAGGGACGAGCGCGATCCGCTGCGAGACGCGGCCGGTGTCGGTGACCAGGATGACGAGCACGCGCGGGCCGCCGAGGGCGACGAGCTCCACGTGCGAGAGGTTGGCGCGCGCGAACGACGGGTACTGCACGATCGCGACCTGGCCGGTCAACTGCGTCAGGGCACGCACCGTGCGGGCGAGCAGGTCGTCGAGATCACCCGCCTCGTCGAGGAACGAGGTGATCGCGCTGCGCTGCGCTCCCGAGAGCGGGCGCAGTTCGGCGAGGTGATCGACGAACACGCGGTAGCCCTTGTCGGTGGGCACGCGGCCCGACGAGGTGTGGGGGGCGACGATGAGGTCTTCGTCTTCGAGCAGCGCCATGTCGTTGCGGATGGTCGCCGCCGACACGCCGAACGCGTGCCGGTCGACGATCGCTTTGCTGCCGACGGGTTCACGCGTGTCGACGTAATCCTGCACGATCGCGCGGAGCACTTGGAGGCCGCGTTCCGACACCATGCGCTGCTCCTCCCCGTCTGGCACTCGACTTGACTGAGTGCCAATTCTACGCCGATCGACGGCGTGCCCCGTCGGGGGCTCGCGGATGCCGGATCCCCCGCGCGTGCCGGCGGTCCCGCCGCGAGATGCGACGGCGCGGATCAGACCGTGAGCGCGCGCACCACGGCATCCGCCAGCAGGCGTCCGCGGCGGGTCAGCACGATGCGGCCCCGGATGGCATCCGTCCCCTCGATGAGCCCGTCGGCGATGAGCGACGCCACGGCCTTGCGGCCCTCGCCGTGCAGCTCGCCGACGGCGAGACCCTCGCGGATGCGGCTGCGCAGCAGCACCGATTCGAGGCGGCGGGCCGTCTCGTCGGGGCGCTCGCGCGCGGCGGCCGGCGACTCGTTCGCCGCGAGGCGCTGGGCGTAGGCGGCCGGGTGCTTGACGTTCCACCAGCGCAGCCCCGCGACGTGGCTGTGGGCGCCCGGTCCGAACCCCCACCAGTCCGTGCCGCGCCAGTAGGCGAGGTTGTGCCGCGAACGGTGGGCGACGCCGCGCGACCAGTTCGACACCTCGTACCAGTCGTACCCGGCGTCGGCGAGCAGCTCGTCGGCCAGCTCGTACATGTCGGCCTGCAGGTCGTCGGAGGGCTCCACGACCGCGCCCGAGCGGATCTGGCGGGCGAGCTTCGTGCCGTCTTCGACGATGAGCGCGTAGGCCGAGATGTGATCGGGAGCGAGCGAGACGGCGGCCTCGAGAGACGCCCGCCAGTCGTCGAGCGACTCCCCCGGGGCGCCGTAGATGAGGTCGAGCGACACGTCGAGCCCGGCGCGGCGGGCCGCGGCGACGGCGGTCGCGACGTTCGCCGGGTCATGGGTGCGGTCGAGGGCGGCGAGCACGTGCGGGCGGGCCGACTGCATGCCGATCGACACGCGCGTGACGCCCGCCGCGGCCAGCGTCTCGACCACGGCGTCGTCGACGGTGTCGGGATTGGCCTCGACGGTGACCTCGGCCCCCTCGGCGATGCCGAATTCCGCGCGCACAGCGTCGAGCATGCGCGCCAGATCGCCGGGAGGCAGGAGCGTCGGCGTACCCCCACCGAAGAACACCGTGGATGCCGTGCGGCGGCCGCCCGTGGCATCCATCACCCCGCCCGCCAGGCGTACCTCGGCGGCGAGCGTGTCGGCGAAGTCGTCTTGCCGGGCGCCGCGCAGTTCGCTGGCCGTGTAGGTGTTGAAGTCGCAGTAGCCGCAGCGCACGCGGCAGAACGGCACGTGCAGGTAGACCCCGAAGTCGACCGACGGGTCGATGGTCAGGTCGTCGGGCAGACGACCGTCGGTGGGCGCGGGGTCTCCGAGGGGAAGCGGTCCGCCCATCAGGACGTGTACAGCGGCGAGATCGCGCGCAGGTACCGCGTGAACAGCGCCTTGCGACGACGGCGCACGCGGCTGGTGAGGAGCTTGTAGGACGGCGCGGTGGGGCGGTCGAACGCGCGCACCACGAACCAGACCTCGTCGTTGTCGCGCCACTCGAGCGCGAACAGCTCCTCGCCGCTCACGATGGAGTGTCCGACCGTGCCGAGGATGAATCCGACGCGGCGCGGCTCCTCGAACACCGAGATGACCCGCAGCTCGGCATCGGCGCGGTGTCCGTCGACCTTGCCGTGCAGGCGCACACCCGTGCCGGGGCTGACGAACGGGGTGCCGTCGGCGGCGAAGCGCTGCTCGGCCTCGAGGCGGCTGGGGGCGACCGGAGCGCCCTCGGCGTCGAAGCCGACGCCCGCGTAGCCGGCGCCCGACGCGGGACGCACGTCGGTGATGCTCAACTCTTCGCTGCGCAGCGGCGCCCACGCGAGCAGCAACTCGCCCGCGGCGACGAAGCGCTCTTCGCCGCTGCCGATACGCCACGCGTCTTCGGCGGGCACGGAACGCTCGGGCGGATACTGCATGAGGTCGGGGGCCTGAGTGGCGCCCACCGCCGCGTAGTCGACCGTGTCGTCGGTGAAGTTCTGCCGGCGCATGATCTTCCTCTCGAATCGGTCGTTACTTCTTGGCCTCGACGTCGCCCGAGAGGGCGGCGATGAAGGCTTCCTGCGGCACCTCGACGCGGCCCACCATCTTCATGCGCTTCTTGCCCTCTTTCTGCTTCTCGAGCAGCTTGCGCTTTCGGGTGATGTCACCGCCGTAGCACTTCGCGAGGACGTCCTTGCGGATGGCGCGGATCGTCTCGCGCGCGATGATGCGGGCGCCGATCGCGGCCTGGATGGGCACCTCGAACTGCTGGCGCGGAATGAGTTTGCGCAGGCGCTCGGCCATGAGCGTGCCGTAGGCGTAGGCCTTCTCGCGGTGCACGATCGAGCTGAACGCGTCGACCTTGTCGCCCTGCAGCAGGATGTCGACCTTCACGAGGTCGGCGGTCTGCTGACCGGCGGGTTCGTAGTCGAGGCTCGCGTAGCCCTGCGTGCGCGACTTGAGGTGGTCGAAGAAGTCGAACACGATCTCGCCGAGGGGCATGTGGTACCGCAGCTCGACGCGGTCCTCGCTGAGGTAGTCCATGCCCAGGAGCGTTCCGCGGCGCGACTGGCAGAGTTCCATCACGGTGCCGACGTAGTCCTTGGGCAGCAGGATGCCGACCTTGACGATCGGCTCCGAGACCGAGGCGACGCGACCGTCGGGGTACTCGCTGGGGTTGGTGACCGAGACGGTGTCGCCCGTGTCGGTGGTGACCTCGTAGGTCACCGACGGGGCGGTGGTGATGAGGTCGAGACCGAACTCCCGCGAGAGGCGCTCGGTGATGATCTCGAGGTGCAGCAGGCCGAGGAACCCGGCGCGGAAGCCGAAGCCCAGCGCGACCGAGGTCTCGGGCTCGTACTGCAGCGACGCATCGGACAGCTTGAGCTTGTCGAGGGCTTCGCGCAGCTCGGCGTAGTCGCTGCCGTCGATGGGGTAGATACCCGAGAAGACCATGGGCTTCGGATCGGTGTACCCGGGCAGCGCCTGGGTGGCGGGCTTGCGGTGCGTCGTGATCGTGTCGCCGACCTTCGACTGGCGCACGTCTTTCACACCGGTGATGAGGTAGCCGACCTCGCCGACGCCGAGACCGCGCGTGGGCACGGGCTCGGGGCTCGACACACCGATCTCGAGCAGCTCGTGCGTCGCGGTGGTCGACATCATCTGGATGCGCTCGCGCGGCTGCAGCGAGCCGTCGATCATGCGCACGTACGTGACCACGCCGCGGTAGGCGTCGTAGACCGAGTCGAAGATCATGGCGCGTGCCGGGGCGTCGGGCTTGCCGACCGGGGCGGGGATCTTGTCGACGATGAGATCGAGCAGCTCCTCGACGCCCATGCCGGTCTTGCCGCTGACGCGCAGCACGTCTTCGGGCTTGCCGCCGATGAGTCCGGCGAGCTCGGCCGCGTACTTCTCGGGGTCGGCGGCCGGCAGGTCGATCTTGTTCAGCACGGGGATGATCGTCAGATCGTTCTCGAGTGCGAGATACAGGTTGGCCAGCGTCTGCGCCTCGATGCCCTGCGCGGCATCGACGAGCAGGATCGCTCCCTCGCACGCGGCGAGCGAACGGCTGACCTCGTACGTGAAGTCGACGTGGCCGGGCGTGTCGATCATGTTGAGGGCGAACGTGCCGTCGGCGGTGGCCCACGGCATCCGCACCGCCTGCGACTTGATCGTGATGCCGCGCTCACGCTCGATGTCCATGCGGTCGAGGTACTGCGCCCGCATATCGCGGTCGCTGACGACGCCGGTGATCTGCAGCATGCGGTCGGCCAACGTCGACTTGCCGTGGTCGATGTGAGCGATGATGCAGAAGTTGCGGATCTGCTCCGGCGGAGTGGCAGACGGCTCGAGGGGCTTCAGGGCGCGCGGTGACATGTTCCGTCGATTCTACGGTGGCGCGCCGACATCGCCGTCCGCGATGCCCGGGGTCCGGCATCCGGGTGTCCCCTGCGGGTCGAGATCACCCGTTCCACGCGCGGGAACGCGTGGCGCGTGGGGGACGCGACGCACAGCCGGTCGGCAGCGAACGGCTTCTACCCTGGATGCCATGACGGTCCAGGTCGTGTTCGTGCACGGTATCCGCACCTCGGCGACGATGTGGCGCGCGCAGCTCGCCCACCTCGACGAGCGCGGCAACCCGGCCGTCGCCGTCGATCTGCCCGGACACGGCACCCGCCGCGGCGAGGAGTTCACTCTCGACGAGGCGTTCGCCACGATCGACCGGGCGGTGCAGGATGCCGCGACCCGCGGCCCCGTTCTGCTCGTGGGCCATTCGATGGGCGGGTTGCTGTGCATCGAGTACGTGGGGCGCGAGGACCCGCCGCCGGTCGCGGCGTTCATCGCCGCATCGTGCACCTCGATCCCGCGGGGTGTGGGCCTCGCGGCCTACCGCTTCCTCGCGCGGCGATTCGACAGCCTGCCCGACCGCGGCCTGGGGCTCACCAACCGCGTGCTCGACCGCACGCTCCCGCCCGAGACGCGGCCCGACTTCGGCGCGGGCGGATACGCCTTCGATGCGCAGGACACCGCCCTGGCGAGCCTGTCGGTGCTCGACCTTCTGGCGTCGCTGCGCCGCATCGAGGTTCCGCTGTGGTTCATCAACGGGCAGTGGGACCAACTGCGCGCCAACGAGAAGCTGTTCGTGTCGGTGGCGCGCGAGGCCGAGCTGATCGTCGTCCCCCGCACCACGCACCTGGTGACGGCGATGCGGCCCCGCGTGTTCAACGCGCTGGTCGACGTGGCGCTCACCACCGTCGAGGCGGCGACCTGATAGAGTTGGTCCTTGGCTTGCGTGTGGGGTTTTTCCCGACCTCCACGATGCCGGTGCAGCGTCCCTCTACCGCTCGCCCGGCTCTTCCATATTCACTTCAAACGAAAGACCGTCGACGTGGCGAATATCAAGTCGCAGATCAAGCGCAACAAGACCAACGACAAGGCGCACGAGCGCAACAAGGCCGTCAAGAGCGAGCTGAAGACGCACGTGCGTCGCACCAAGCAGGCTGTGCTGGCCGGTGACAAGGAAGGCGCTCTCAAGGCGCTCGCCACCGCGACCAAGAAGCTCGACAAGGCCGTGAGCAAGGGTGTCATCCACCAGAACCAGGCCGCGAACCGCAAGTCGGCCATCGCGAAGTCGGTCGCCGCTCTCTGAGTCGCACCTTTCCGACAGCCCGTCCCGCATCACGCGGGGCGGGCTTCGTCGTTTCCGGGGTAGGGCGCGAAAGCGTAGGGGGCGTCGGGGTGGGTGCTGTGGACTGCGCGGGGGCCGATGAGGCGTGGCGAGCGGAGGGATGGGGGCGAGCGGAGGACGCGCGGCCTCGATCCGGTCCTCCGTTGAGCCCGGGCCCTCCCCTGGTCACGGATCTGCGCCGCGCAGCAGGTGTGAGCTCGCGCGTGCCTCGTCGCGTGGATGCCAGGAGGTGCGGGCGTCCCCGTCCGCTGGAGCTCGTGGGCCGACGAACCGTGGCGAGCGGAGGGGCAGGGGCGAGCGGAGGACGCGCGGCCTCGATCCGGTCCTCCGCTCAGCCCACGCCCTCCCCTGCTCACGGATCTGCCCTGCGAGCCCACAGCCGGCGAGCCGACCGTGCGCGGTCAGCCGCCGTACGGTGCGCGGGTGGCGATGATCGTGATCATGCGCTCGAGCGCGAAGACCGCGTCGCGCGACGCGCCCTTCACCTCAGCGTCGGCGCGGGCCGTGGCGTGGATGGCCATGCCGAGGGTGTTGCCGGTCCACCCGACCAGGTCGCGCCGTGCACGGTCGACCTGCCAATCCTTCATGCCGAGGCGTTGCGCGGCCGCCGACGAGGATTCGCGGGTTCCGGCGACCCGGGCCATGGTGCGGAGCTTCATGGCGACCGCGGCCACGAGGGGTACCGGGTCGGCTCCGGATGCCAGCGCGTGCCGCAGCGCCAACATGGCGGGGCCGTAGTGCCCGGCGATGGCGGTGTCGGCGACCGTGAATGCCGAGGTCTCGACCCGCCCGCCGTAGTACCGCTCGACGATGCGCTCGTCGATGTCGCCGGGGACGTCGGCGATGAGCTGCTGGCACGCGGCGGCGAGCTCGGTGAGGTCGTCGGCGAACGCCGAGACCAGGGAGCGGAGGGCGACGGGGGCGATGCGCTTGTGCGCGGCCTTGAACTCGCCCACGGCGAAGTCGAAGCGGTCGGAGTCGCGCTTCACCGCCGCACAGGGGATCTCGATGCCGGCGCCCTGCCCGGCACGGATGGCGTCGAGGAGCTTCTTGCCGCGCACGCTCGCCCCGGTGTGGCGCAGGATGACGGTGGCGCCCTCTTGCGTCTGCGAGAGGTACGACACGGCTTCGCTGAGAAACGTGTCGCTGCACTTCTCGACGCCGCTCACGCGGACCAGGCGGGGCTCGCCGAACAGCGAGGGAGACGTGACGCCGAGCAAGGTGCCCGCGGCGTAATCGTCGGCGCGGATGTCGGTGACCTCGAGGCTCGGGTCTTCGCTCTTGAGAAGTGCCCGGATGCCGGCGGTCGCGCGCTCGGCGCACACCTCTTCGGGACCGGAGATCAGCACGACGGGCGCGGGCTGCGGGGTGCGCCAGGACACCTGGGGAATGGCCGACTTGGTCTTCGCGGGGGCGGAGCGTCGGGGTGCCGGGGTCACTCCCCCAGCCTACCGACCGGGTCCGACATCGAAGCCGCGGTGCGGAGGCGCGGGAACGTGACGACGACGCGGCAACTTGCGTCGCCCCGCGTGGCCCGGTGCGACGCTCTTTTCCCGGTGCGGCCAGCCACCGACACCACCTGAACCGGAGCATGCACGACTACCGGGGCACAGACGATGTCGGGCTCGGAACGTTGTCGACAGCGGGACCGTTCTCGCGCCAGAGGGACAGACGGCCCTGCCCGTCGATCCACACGGCGAGAGCGCCGTCGCGATCCGTGCGCCCCACGGTCGTGCCCGTGCTCTCGAGGATCGACAGGAGGGATGCCGTGGGATGGCCGTAGCGGTTGTCGGCACCCACGCCGATCAGTCCGATCGCGGCGTGGAGTCGCCGGTAGAGGTCGGCGTCCTGATCGGCGCTGCCGTGGTGCGCGACCTTCACGACCTGCACCGGGGGCACGTCGGCGCGTCGGAGGAGGGATTCCTGGGCCTCCTCGCCCAGATCGCCGAGCATCGTCGTGCGGGGAAAGCCCGGGCCGGCGATGTCGATGGCGACGCTGGCGTCGTTGCCCGGCTCCGCTCGCGGCGGCGGGTGCAGAGCCTGCCAGTGCGTGGCACCCAGCGTGCCGGTCGTCCCGGCCGTCGCCTGCGTGAGCGAGGCACCGGCGACTGCGAAGCGCTCGAGCAGCCGTTGGTCGGCGCCCCCGTCGGTCGGGCCGTGGAGCACGAGGTCGGTGCGCCCGAGCACCGCAGACGCACCGCCGATGTGGTCGAGGTCGAAGTGGGTCAGCACGACGAGGTCGAGGCGCTCCACCCCGAACTTCTCGAGGCAACCGGTGAGGCTCGCCGGGTCGGGCCCGGTGTCGACGAGCGCGACCGCCGCTCCGGACCGCCAGAGCGTGGCATCGCCCTGCCCCACGTCGCACATGACCACTTGCCACGCCGCCGGGACGGTGAGCGGCCCCGCGAGCGTGCGGACGGCCGACTGACCGAGCATCAGGCCGAGACTGACGGCGGAAGCCATGGCGGCGAGGGCCGCGGTGCGGGGCAGGCGGCGGGGGCGGACGACGGCGACGAACACGGCGGCGCCGACCAGCCCGAGCAGCCCGGCGCCGAGCAGGCCGTCGGGCCACGGAATGTTCTGCGCCGAGATCCCCGCGGTCGTGTGCGCGACAGCGGCGATCCACGAGGCGGGGATCCACGCCAGGGCGGTGAGTCCGTCCTGCAGCCAGGGGAACGGGGCGATGGCGGCGAGAGCGCCCGCGATGGTGGCGGGGGCGGCCGCCGGATCGGCGAGCAGGTTCGCGACGATGCCCAGGAGCGGCACATGCGGATCGATCAACACGATCAGCGGGCCGCAGACGAGCTGCGCCGAGGCCGGCACGGCGATCGCGAGCGCCAGAGCCCGCGGCATCCAGCGCTCGAGGCCGGCGGCGAGGGGACGCGCGAGGACGAGCAGGGCGGCGGTGGCCGCGGCCGAGAGCGCGAAGCCCACGGACCTCGAGAGCCAGGGGTCGACGATCAGCAGCACGGTCGTCGCCAGCGACAGCACGGCGATCCCGACCGCCGGTCTGCCCAGGGCCAGGGCGAGGAGCGCAACCGACGCCATGGCCGCGGCGCGCACGACGCTGGGTTCGGGGGTGACCAGCGCGACGAAGCCGGCGAGCACGAGCAGCGCCCCGACGATACGTGCTCCCCGTGGTGCGCGGCAGAGGGCGAGCAGGGCGAAGGCCGCCCCGACCACGATGACGCAGTTGGCACCGGACACGGCCGTGAGGTGCGAAAGAGACGAGACCGTCATCGCGGTCTCGGTCGCCGCGTCGAGGCTCGAGGTGTCGCCCACCGCGAGGCCCGGCACGAGGCCGGCACCGGGCTGCGGGAGTCCGTCGGTCGATGCGACGAGGCGGCTGCGGAGCCCCTCCAACCATCCCCAGACCCCGCCCGGCGGTGCCGCTCTCGCGACCTCCTCGGCCCGGACGACGAGCACCGCCCGCTCCCCCGGCTCGGCGGGCAGAGCCCGACCGACGACCTCTACCTCGCTGCCCATCGCGGCCTCGGCGAGGACCCGGCGCCCCTCGGCATCCACTCCGATGCGGGCCGGGATGTCTCCCGAGAGCTGCACGCTCCCGGCGCGGACCTCCGTGGCGACGGCGTCGAACCACGCCCCGCCGTCCGGGGCGCCGTCTATGCGTCCGGTCACCGTGAGCTCGAGCACGAGCTGCCGGCCGCCCTCCACCTGCAAAGCGTCGACCTGCTCGCGTACGGCGTCCACGAAAGCCACGCTCGACACGGATGCCGCGGCGCAGGCGACGGCGATGGTGGCGACGGCGAGGACCGCGTGCCGTCTGCCCAGAAAGGCGAGGGCGGCGAGACCGGCCCCCGCGGCGAGGACGAGAGCGAGGACGCGGGCGTCGGGGAGCCCGGTGGCGAGCCCCGCGAAGCCCCAGGTGGTGACGGCCACCGAGATCGGCCGGAGTGCCCGTCTCCGCAGCGCACGCCGCTCGCTCACACCCGCACCAGGTCGCGCAGGGCCTCGATCATCTTGTCGCCGAACCCCGGTATCGACGACAGGTCGTCGACGCTGGTGAAGCGGCCGTTCTCGTCGCGCCACGCGATGATGCGGTCGGCCAGAGCGGGGCCGATCCGCGGGAGCGTGTCGAGCTGCTCGCGCGTGGCCGTGTTCAGATCGACGACGCCGTCCGAGGCGCCCGCGGCCGGAGCGGCTCCCCCGGCGGTGACCTCCGCCCCCGTCACCGGGACGACGATCTGCTCGCCGTCCGCAACGGGCCGCGCGAGATTCACCCCGTCTCGTGCGGCGTCCTCGGCGAAGCCGCCCGCGCGCGCGACCGCATCGGCGACGCGGTCGCCGACCTCGAGCCGGTAGAGCCCGGCCTCGCGCACCGCGCCCGCCACGTGCACGTAGACACCGACCTGCGGGTCGGCGGCGGAGGGGGGTGACGCCGACACGGCGGGCTCGACGACCTCCGTCCCGGTCGCGCCCCGGACCATGCCGATCCCGATGGTGACGGCGAACGCCAGCAGCACCAGCACGACGACCGCCCCGACCCCCAGCCGCGCCCGCGCCGGCAGAGGCTCCCCCGCGTGGGGAGGCCGGGCCTCGGCGGGGAGGACGACGTTCTCGGTCACACCGCGACAGTAGGCAGCACCCCCACCCGCTCGTGCCCCTCCCACGTCGATCGGTGAACGCTCGCGCGGAAAGCCTCCCTGGGGAGGAGCGGCGTCTCATATGCCCTGACGAACGCGGACGGCAACCCGAGGTCGCCGCCGGCGGACGAACGGTCGGATCAGAACGACGGATGCCACGCCCCCGCGCTCCGTGGAGCGCCGGGGACGTGGCATCCGGAATCAGAACCTACTTGGTCGAGAAGCTGACCACCTTCGGCGGACGCACGACCGCGCGCACGATCTCGCGCTCACCGAGCGCGCGGAGCACGCGCTCGTCGCCGCGGGCGAGGGCTTCGAGCTCGTCGCCGCCGATCTTGGCCGACACCTCGAGCGTGGCGCGCACCTTGCCGTCGATCTGCACGACGGCGGTGACGGTGTCTTCGACCAGCAGCGTCGGGTCGGCCTGGCGCCAGGTCGCGAGCCCCACGAAGCCGGTGTAGCCGAGCGTCTGCCACATCTCTTCGGCGGTGTGCGGGGCGAACAGGTCGAGGGTCATCGCGATGACCTCGGCCGCCTCGCGCACGGCGGGGTCGCTCGCGCCGGCCTTTCCGTCGATCGCCTTGCGGGTGGCGTTGACCAGCTCCATCAGGCGGGCGACGACGACGTTGAACTTCGTCTGCTCGACGAGGTTCGGCGCCTCGGCCAGCAGGCGGTGCGTGACGCGGCGGAGCGAGGGGTCGCCTTCGGCCCACACCACGTCGGTGTCGCTGTCGACGTCGTGCGCGATGCGCAGGGCGCGGGCGAGGAACTTCGCCGCTCCGGTGGTCGAGACGTCGTTCCAGTCCTTGTCGTCTTCGACCGGGCCGGCGAAGGCCAGCGCCACGCGCAGGGCGTCGGCACCGTGCGCGTCGAGCTCTTCCTGGAACAAGACCAGGTTGCCCTTGCTCTTCGACATCTTGGTGCCGTCGAGAATGACCATGCCCTGGTTGATGAGGCTCGAGAACGGCTCGGTGAACTCCACCAGGCCCATGTCGAACAGCGCCTTGGTGATGAACCGCGCGTACAGCAGGTGCAGGATGGCGTGCTCGACGCCGCCGATGTAGAAGTCGACGGGGCCCCACTTATTGGCCTCGCGAGCCGAGAACGCCTCGGTCGAGCTGTCCGGCGACAGGAAGCGCAGGTAGTACCACGAGCTGTCGACGAAGGTGTCCATCGTGTCGGGGTCGCGCAGCAGCGTCTGGCCGGTCTCGGGGTCGGTGACCTCGACCCATTCGGTCGCGGCCCCCAGCGGCGAGGTGCCCTTGGGCTTCAGGTCGAGGCCCTCCACCGACGGCAGGGTGACGGGCAGCTGGTCGGCGGGGACCGGCGTGATCGAGCCGTCTTCGCCGTGCAGCATGGGGATGGGCGTGCCCCAGTAGCGCTGACGCGAGATGAGCCAGTCGCGCAGGCGGTACGTCTTGGCGGCGCGGCCGACGCCCTTGGCCTCGAGCTCCTCGATCATGCGCGCGATGGCGTGGCGCTTGGACAGGCCGTTCAGCGAACCCGAGTTGACCATGCGGCCATCTCCGGTGAGCGCGATGCCGGTCTTCACCGGGTCGGTCTCGTCGACGTCGCCCAGCGGGTCGATCGGCACGCCGTCATCGTCGAGCTCGATGACGGGGATCGCCCCGGTGACGGGGGCGAGGGTGTCGACGACGACCCGCACGGGCAGGTCGAAGGCGCGGGCGAAGTCGAGGTCGCGCTGGTCGTGCGCGGGCACGGCCATGACGGCACCGTGACCGTAGTCGGCGAGCACGTAGTCGGCGGCCCAGATCGGCAGCTTCTCGCCGTTGATCGGGTTGATCGCGTGATGCCCGAGGAACACGCCGGTCTTCGGCCGGTCGGTGGCCTGGCGCTCGATGTCGGTCGCACGCTGCACCTGGGCGAGGTACGCCTCGAAGCTCTCGCGCACGCCCTGATCCGCGGATGCCGCGAGCTCGGCCGCGAGGTCGGACTCGGGCGCCACGACGAAGAACGTCGCACCGTGCAGCGTGTCGGGGCGGGTCGAGAAGACGGTGATCTTCTCGTCGCGGCCCTCGATCTCGAACTCGATGTCGGCGCCGATCGAGCGTCCGATCCAGTTGCGCTGCATCTGGATGACCTTGCTCGGCCAGAAGCCCTCGAGCTGGTTCAGGTCGTCGAGC
This sequence comes from Microbacterium sp. Leaf436, assembly GCF_001424715.1. Classification (NCBI taxonomy): domain Bacteria; kingdom Bacillati; phylum Actinomycetota; class Actinomycetes; order Micrococcales; family Microbacteriaceae; genus Microbacterium; species Microbacterium sp. Leaf436. The sequence goes on along the minus strand of NZ_LMRB01000003.1, from coordinate 377,589 downwards.
AGGCGGTCGGCGTAGTCGGTGATGCGCAGGAACCACTGCGTCAGCTTCTTCTTCACCACGACGGCACCGCTGCGCTCGCTGGTGCCGTCGGGCAGCACCTGCTCGTTGGCGAGCACGGTCTGATCCACCGGGTCCCAGTTGACGAGGGCGTCCTTGCGGTACGCGAGGCCCTTGTCGTACAGCTTCTGGAACAGCCACTGGTTCCACCGGTAGTACTCGGGGTCGCTGGTGTGCAGCACACGGCTCCAGTCGAACGAGACGCCGTAGTCCTTCAGGCTCTCCTTCTGCTGCGCGATGTTCGCGTAGGTCCACTCGACCGGGTCGGCGCCGCGCTTGATGGCGGCGTTCTCGGCCGGCAGGCCGAACGAGTCCCATCCGATGGGGTTGAGCACGTTGTAGCCGCGGTGACGCCAGAAGCGCGCGACGATGTCGGAGTACAGGTAGTTCTCGGCGTGACCCATGTGCAGGTCGCCCGAGGGGTACGGGAACATCGCCAGCACGTACTTGCGGGGGCGCGTGTCATCGTCGCCGCCGGCACGGAAGGGATCTTTGTCGGCCCACGCTCGCTGCCACTTCGCCTGGATGGCGTGGGTGTCGAAGCCACCTTCGCGGGGGTCGGGTGCGGAATTCTGAGACACGGGTGAAGCCAATCGTGAAGGTCGGGGAGGCCGCGGGGGCCAGCGTCCAGGCTATCGGACCCGGACGTCACCACCCGGGCGGTACCTCGGCGCCGAGGGCGGCGAGGGGCGCCCGCGCCTTGATCCCCACCTCCGCGACTTCGGATGCCGCGACCGAACGCCACGTGATCCCCCCGCCGGCGCCGACCCAGGCGGCATCCGCGTCGACGACGACACTGCGGATGACCATGGCGAGATCGGCCGCGCCGTCGTCGCCGATCCATCCGAAGGCGCCGGAGTAGACGCCGCGCGGGGCTTCTTCGAGGCCGGCGAGGATCTGCATCGCCGACTGCTTGGGGGCGCCCGTCATGCTGCCGGCCGGAAAGGTCGCTTCGAGCAGCGCACCGACGCGTGTGCCGGGAAGCAGGCGCCCCGACACCTCGCTGACGAGCTGGTGCACGTGCGGGTAGCTCTCGACCTCGAGAAGACGGTCGACGCCCACGCTCGACGGCTCGCACACCCGCGACAGGTCGTTGCGCATGAGGTCGACGATCATGACGTTCTCGGCGCGCTCCTTGGCATCCGTGCGCAGGGCGTCGGCCAGGGCGGCGTCGCGCACCGGGTCGGTCGAGCGCGGACGCGTGCCCTTGATGGGGTGGGTGTGCACGGCCCCGCCGCGCACCTCGAGGAAGCGCTCGGGCGACGCGCTCGCCAGTGCCGTGTCGCCGGAGCGCACGAAGCCGGCGTGGTGCGAGGTCGAGGCGCGGCGGAGGCGCCGGAACACCGCCACGGGGTCGACGGCTCCGGGCACGGTGAATCGCGTGGTGAGGCACAGCTGGTAGGCGTCGCCCTCGCGGATGCGCGCGCGGCAGGCCTCGATGAGTTCCGCGTAGCGGGTGGGTGTCACGCGACCGGATGCCGCACCCCGGCGCTCCGCGGCGGGCACCGGCGGCGGCGCGGGCGCCTCGGCCGCGCGCCGGGCGATCTCGGCGTCGCCGAAGGCCCACACGCGGCGTGCGGCGTGGTCGAACGCGAGGAACGTCTCCACCCGCAGCCAGACCGGGTCACCCTCGTACGTGAGCCAGCCGACCCATCCCCCGCGGAACGCGCCCGCTGCCTCGTCGGCTGCTCCGGAGGCGACGCCGGGTGAGGTGGCATCCCGATCCAGCGGGGCGGACGAGGAGTCGGGAACACCCGTTCCCATCCAGCTCCACCCCGTGGTCGCGTCGACCCCGGCATCGAGCCAGAACGCGTGATCGGCGTCGGCGAACAGGTGCAGGAACACCGCTTCGGGGTCGACCCACGCGGCGAGGGCGACCGGGGCGGTAGAGTGCGGCACGCTCCCAGGCTAGGCGTGGCCGACGGCCATAGGGTGACGGGGTGAACGAGATCCTCACGTGGCTGCTCGACGTCGTTCAGAACGTCGACCCCGTGCTGCGCACGATCGTCGCCGGTGTCGCGATGGTGCTCGAGACGAGCGTGCTGGTCGGTCTGATCGTTCCCGGCGACACCATGGTCATCGTGGCGGGCACCGCTATCGCGTCGCCCCTCGAAGGAGTGCTGCTGGGCGCAGCCGTCGTCCTGGGCGCGCTGATCGGCGAGAGCCTCGGCTTCTGGCTGGGCCGGTACTTCGGCCCCCGCATCCGTGCCTCGCGGCTGGGCCAGAAGCTCGGCGAACGCAACTGGGATCGCGCCGACCGGTATCTCCGCCGACGCGGCGGACCGGCGATCTTCCTCTCGCGCTTCCTTCCCGTGCTGCACTCGCTCGTGCCGTTGACGGTGGGGATGAGCGGGTACAGCTACCGCCGGTTCCTGGCCTGGACGACCCCCGCGTGCCTGATCTGGGCCGGGCTGTACATCACGGTCGCGGCCACCGCCGCGGGCACCTACCGCGAGCTCGCCGATCAGTTGCACTACGCCGGCTACCTCTTCGTCGGCATCCTCGTGGTGTTCCTCGTGCTGGTCTTCGTCGCCAAGAAGCTGATCGAGCGCGCGGAACGTCGCCATCTGGCCGAAGAGACGACTTCCCTCGGACCAGCGGACGGCGACGTGAAAGACTGAGCGGAATGTCTCGCTCCTCTCGCGCCAAAGTGCTCTGGTTCGCCCGACTCGAGCGCCGGTTCCACCGCTGGCGCGAACGTCGGGCGCGCGCCCGCCACCTGCGTCCCGTGGTCACCGGCTTTCCGGGCTATGGAACCGAGGAGTGGGTGCGCGTGCTCGGTCGCGTGCTGATCGCCCCGCCGATCAAGCGCACCTCGACCGGAGAGTCCGCGAGCCTGCGCGGCTGGCGTGCGTTCGCCGCCGTTCCGGTGGGGATGGCGCGCGTCGACATCGTCATCGACGGGGTGACGCACGAGGTCACCGCCGACCGTGGCGGGGTGATCGACGCCAAGCTCCCCGCGACGCTCGCGCCCGGCTGGCAGGACATCACCATGTCGGTCGAGGGCAGCGAGCCCACCGAGACCCGCGTGTTCATCGTCGGCTCCGACGTGCGCTTCGGCGTCGTGAGCGACATCGACGACACCGTCATGGTCACCGCCCTTCCGCGTCCGCTGCTCGCGGCCTGGAACTCCTTCGTGCTCGACGAACACGCCCGCCAGCCCGTTCCGGGGATGGCGGTCATGCTCGAGCGGCTGACGCGGGAGAACCCCGGTACGCCGGTGATCTACCTGTCGACCGGTGCGTGGAACGTCGCGCCCACCCTGACGCGCTTCATGCGTCGGCACCTGTTCCCGGCGGGTTCGTTCCTGCTCACCGACTGGGGCCCCACGCACGACCGCTGGTTCCGCAGCGGTCGCGACCACAAGGAGCAGAACCTCCGCCGTCTCGCGCGGGAGTTCCCCCAGGTGAAGTGGCTGCTCGTCGGTGACGACGGTCAGCACGACGACGCCATCTACACCGGCTTCGCCATCGAGAATCCGCGGAGCGTCGCCGCCGTCGCCATCCGCCGGCTGCTGCCCGCCGAGGCCGTGCTGGCCGGTGGGCGCACCGTGGTCGACGACCACTCGGCCGCCGAGGTGCCGTGGGTGAGCGAGTCCGACGGCGCGGGCCTGCTCGAGCGACTGCAGGATGCCGGGGTCATCTCGCGAGAGGGCTGAGCGCGGGCGGGGTGTCGCCGGGCGTTGCCTCAGCAATGCGCACGACCCCCGTGGCATCCGGGCCGTGTGTGCGAATCGCCGGCCTCCATCACGCACGCGCGGCGAAGGCAGCCGGCTCCGGACGCCGCACACGGCTCGATGTCGGAGGGGGCGCGTACGGTGGAAGCATGTGCGGTCGTTTCGTCGTAGCCAACGTGGCCTCCCAGCTCGTGGGGGTGCTGCGCGTCGACGTCGAGGCCGACGAGCTGCCCCCGCCGTCGTACAACATCGCGCCCACGTCGCGCGTGGGCATCGTGCTCGACTCGATCAAGAGCGAACCCCCCGTCCGACGCCTCGAGGTCGCGCGCTGGGGGCTCGTGCCCGGGTGGGCCAAAGACGTCAAGATCGGCGCCCGCGCGTTCAACGCCCGCGCCGAAGAGGTCGAAGACAAGCCCATGTTCCGCACGGCGCTCATCAAGCGGCGCGCGGTGATCCCGGCATCCGGGTACTACGAGTGGAAGACCACCGACGAGGGCAAGACCCCCCACTACATCCACCCGTCCGACGGCTCGCCGCTGTTCTTCGCCGGGCTGTACGAGTGGTGGAAAGACCCCTCGCTCGCCGACGACGACCCCGCCCGGTGGGTGCTCAGCTGCACGATCCTCACCCGCGACGCCATCGGCCGCCTGGGATCGATCCACGACCGCATGCCGCTGTTCCTCGACCCCGATTTCGCCGACGCCTGGCTCGACCCGACCACCGAGAACGTCGGCGACGTGCTCGACGCCGCGATCGACGCGGCACCCGACGTCGCCGAGACGCTCGACGACCACGTCGTGTCGTCCGACGTCGGCAATGTGCGCAACGACTCCCCCGCGCTGATCGACGCCGTCGAGTGAGCGCCGTCCTCGACACGACGACGCTCTCGCGCGCCGAGTGGAGCGTTCTCGCCGATGCGCACGCCGCACGCGCCGACGCGCTGACCGCCGACCATCGCGCGCGGGCGAGTCGGGCCGAGAAGCACCCGGTCGAAGACTTCCTGTTCACCTACTACTCGTACAAGCCGGCGATCCTGCGGCGCTGGCACCCCGGCATCGATGTCGTGCTCGGCGACGCCGACGAGCGCGCCGCCTGGCGCTGGTACCGCAGCGACCGTGACGGCGTGCGCGTGGATGCCGAGAGCTTCCGCACCGAGCGCGGATCCCTGTATCGCGGCATCGTCTCGCTGCTGCGGGCCACCGCCGACCGACCGGCGCAGTTCGGCTGCTTCGGGCTGCACGAGTGGGCCATGGCCTACCGCGCCGACGAGGTGCGGCACGCAGTGCCGCTGCGGCTCGGCCGCGACGGGACCGACGCGGTGGTCGACGCCCACGACCTGCGCTGCACGCACTTCGACGCGTTCCGCTTCTTCACGCCCGATGCGGTGCCGCTGAACCGCACGCCCCTCTCACGCGACGACCAGGCCGAGCGCGAGCAGCCCGGTTGTCTGCACGCGGGCATGGACGTGTACAAGTGGGCCGTGAAGCTCGGTCCTCTCGTTCCCGGCCCCCTGCTGCTCGCGACGTTCGAGCTCGCCCGCGACATCCGCACCCTCGACATGCAGGCCTCGCCCTACGACCTGCGCGACTGGGGCTACCTGCCCGTCCCCATCGAAACGGCCGAGGGCAAGGCCGAATACGTGGCCCGTCAGAGGAGCCTGAGCGAGCGTGGTCAGGGTCTGCGGCGCGACGTCATCCGCGCGGTCACGGGCACCGACGACACGCCCGGCCGCGCCGATTTCTTACGCCCGCGATCTGTGTTGTAAGCTCATGGAGTTGCCTCGAAGGGGGCGGAAAACAAAATATCCGGGCCTGTGGCGCAGCTGGTAGCGCACCTGCATGGCATGCAGGGGGTCAGGGGTTCGAGTCCCCTCAGGTCCACCCAGAGAGAAAGCCTCCGCTTCGGCGGGGGCTTTCGTCGTTCCGGTCGATGTGTGGGTTCCGGCCGCGTCGGCGGGCTCCCAGCATCCGTTCCCGGCCCTTCGCCACACGACGGATGCCCCTCCCGTGCGGGAGGGGCATCCGGTGAGACGACTCAGCGCGACGAGACCGGTACGCGCGTCTTGGCCTGCTGGGCCTCGCGCATGAGGAGCTCATCGTCGAGCCAGTTCGGGGCCTTGTTGCGCAGGGCGAAGATGTACACCGCGAGCGAGGCCGCGATGATGACCGTGACGTAGACGATGAACACGGGCACCTGCTCGGCGCTCTGCGCCCCGGCGTACAGCAGGGGGGCCGTGCCGCCGAACAGCGAGTTCGCCAGCGCGTAGCCGAGGCCGACGCCGAGCGCCCGCACATGGGTCGGGAACAGCTGGGCCTTCACCAGCGCGTTGATCGAGGTGTATCCGGTGAGGATGATGAAGCCTCCGAGCAGGATCGCGAACGCCGCGAACTCGTTCGTCTGCTGCGGGAGCATCGTGATCAGGAACCACGTGTAGAGCACGCCGCCGACGCCGAAGAACACCAGGAGCGACTTGCGGCCGACCTTGTCGGAGAGCCAGCCGCCGATGGGCTGCATGAGCATGAGTGCGGTCAGGGCGACCAGGTTGATGATCGTGCCGGCCACGACGTCGCCGCCCGAGAAGGCGGTCTTGACGATGTTCGGTCCGGTGACCGAGTAGGTGTAGAACGCGACGGTCCCGCCCGCGGTGACGGCGAAGCAGAGCAGCAGCGGACGCCAGTTGTTGACGAGCAGGTCGCGCATCGAGCCGGACTCCTTCGAACGGCCCGACTTGTTGTCGGTGATGACGCTCTGCTCGAGCGACTCGTCCATGGTGCGGCGCATCCAGAACACCGCCACCGCGGCGACCCCGCCGATGGCGAAGGCAACGCGCCAGCCCCACGCCGAGATGGCCTCGTCGTCGAGGGTGAGCACCATGACGAGCAGGGTCGTCTGGGCGAGCACGTGCCCACCGACGAGCGTGACGTAGTGGAACGACGACAGGAAGCCACGACGACCGGGCATGGCGGCCTCGGACATGTACGTCGCGCTCGTGCCGTACTCGCCGCCGGTGGCGAAGCCCTGCACCAGGCGGGCGAAGACCAGGATGACGACGGCTCCGGCGCCGATCGCCTCGGCCGTCGGGGCGAGGGCGATGACGAGCGAGCAGAACGCCATCAGCGACACCGACACGGTGAGAGACAGCCGGCGTCCGTGGCGGTCGGCGAAGCGGCCGAAGAACCACGATCCGATCGGACGCATGAGGAAAGTGACGGCGAAGATCGCCCACACGTAGAGGGAGGAGTTCTTGTCGTCGGAGTCGAAGAACTGCGACTCGAAGTACACCGCGAACACCGAGTAGACGTAGACGTCGTACCACTCGACCAGGTTGCCGGCCGAACCTTTCAGCGTGTTCGATATCGAGCGTCGCAGGCTCGTGGGGATCGTCGTCGTCGTTGACATGGGTAATCCGATCGGTCGATGGACGGTTCTCGTCTCGTACGCCGTCGAAGACGGGGCCCGGCGGCGGCGACGAGTCGTATCCCGTTATCGTGGCGGCGCGCGGGGGCCCGTCCCGAGATCCTTACATGCGCCTTACATTGACCCCGGCCCGCCGCCGGGGGCGACCCCGGCGCGTGAGCCTACGATGGGGCCATGCACGTACTCGTAGCCGAGGACGACGGCTCGGTCGCCGCGGCGCTCGTCTCGGCGCTCACGCGCGCCGGGCACGCGTGCACCCGTGTCGCGAGGGGCAGCGACGTGTTGCTGCGCCATCGCGACGCCCAGGTCGTGCTGCTCGATCTCGGGCTGGAAGACATGGACGGGCTCGACGTACTGCGCCAACTGCGCGAGGTGAGCCAGCTCCCCGTCATCGTCGTCACCGCCCGCGGCGACGAGCGCTCCACCGTCCGGGCCTTGTCGCTCGGCGCCGATGACTACCTCGTCAAGCCGGTGCGCCTCCACGAGCTGTTGGCGCGGCTCCTGGCCGTCACCCGTCGCTACAGCCCGCCCGACGAGCCCCTGCGCGTGCGAGTCGGGTCGGTCGAGATCGACATCGACGCCCACCGCGTGCACGCCGCCGACCGCGAGGTCGCGCTGACGCCCAACGAGTTCGGCATCCTGTACGCCCTCGCCCGACGCGCGGGGCAGGCGGTGAGCCGTCGGCAGATCCTCGACGAAGTCTGGGGAGACGCGTACGTGGCATCGTCGCGATCGTTCGACGTGCACCTGGGGCAGGTGCGCCAGAAGCTCCCCGAGGTGACGATCACGACCATCCGCGGCCTGGGCTACCGCCTCGAGGATGCCGCGTGAAGCTGCGGGTGCTGCTCCCCCTGCTCGTCTTCGGTCTCATCGCCGTGATCGCCGTGCTCATCCCCGTGGCGCAGTCGCTCGCCGACTCCCGCACGCAGCAGCTCGCCCTGCAGCGCACCGCGGCGCTCGACCAGGTCGTGCAGCGTGCCCGGACGGCGCTGGTGCAGTCCGACGCCGAAGGACTCCAGGCCTACCTCGAGCGCTTCCACGCGGTCTACGCGGAGTCGGTGCTCGTCCTCGACGAGAGCGGGGAACCGGTCGCCTCGGCGGGCGAGCTGCACCGCGATGCCGACGTCGATCAGCTCGTCACCGCGGCTTCGCGGGCCATTCCCCAGCTGTCGCTCCCCCGCGTCACCCCCTGGGGACCCCGCAGCGCCCTCGTCGCGGTGCCCGTGATCGCGGCCGGTGATCTGTCGGCCGGCGTCGTGGTGCTCGCGGTCGACCTGCGGGGCGCGCAAGCCGACGTCTCGCGCGCGTGGGCCGTGATCGCCGCGATCGGGGTGCTGCTGCTCAGCGCCCTCATGGTCGCCTCGCTGCTGTGGACCCGCTGGATCCTGCGCCCGGTGCGCGCGCTCGATTCCGCGGTCGCCGACCTCACCGCCCACCGCGGTCCCGCACCGCTGCGTCCCTCGGGACCGCCGGAGCTGCGCCGCCTCAGCCGGGCGTTCGCGACGATGGCCGATGAGGTCGAGAACAGCCTCGAGCAGCAGCGCGGTTTCGTCGCCGATGCCTCGCACCAATTGCGGACGCCCCTCGCCGCCATCCGACTGCGCGTGGACGGCCTCGCCCGCGACGGTGACGCGGCCGACGACCTCTCCGCCGTCGACGACGACCTCGATCGCCTCGAGCACACCGTGGAACGCATGCTGACTCTCGCCAACGCGGAGCACCGCGCTGCCGCGCGAACCCAGGGTCACGACGACGCCCGAGACGAGGGCGCTCCGCGCGAATGCTCGGTCACCGCGGCCGACCTGGTGAAACGGCACCGTGCGCGCCTGCACGCCGCGGGACTGACGCTCAGCATCGATGACTCCCCGGCGGCCGTGGTCCCCTGCGGCCGTGCCGACCTCGACGAGATGCTCGACGTGCTGCTCGACAACGCGGCGAAGTACGCCGGTGCGGGCGCGCGGGTGCGGGTGAGCGTGGAACAGGATGCCGGACGCCTCGAAGTGCGCGTGGAGGACTCGGGCACTCAGCTCGACGACGCGCACCTTCCGCGCCTGGGCACGCGTTTCTGGCGCGCCGGTCTTGACGGCGGCACCACCGGCACCGGCCTCGGGCTCGCCATCGTCGCGCAGCTCATGCGGGCCGCCGGCGGACGGCTGGAGCTGGGGCGCTCGCAGGAGGGCGGACTCGCGGCGCACCTGATCTGGGACAGAACGTGACGGGGGTCTCGCGGCGCAGCTTCCTGTGGGCGGGCGCCGCGGCGGGCACCGTCGTACTGGCGGGGTGCGTGCCCACCGCGCCGACCGTGCTGACGCTGGGCTGCGGCGAACCCGGCGGCAGCTACCTGCAGTTCGGCCAGCTGCTGAGCGACGTCGCCCGAGGTTCCGGGGCGTTCGAGATCACCGCCCTGCAGACCGAGGGCAGCGTCGACAACCTCGCCCTCCTGTCGCAGGGCCGCGTGGAGCTCGCTCTCTCGCTGGCGGATTCGGCGGCAGCGGCGTCGACGAGCGGTGAGGTCGTCGCGATCGGACGGGTCTATCAGAACTACCTGCAGTGCCTCGTCCGCGCACCCGACGGCCCGCGCTCGCTCGCGGAGCTCGCCGGAACGCGCGTCTCGCTGGGCGCCCCCGGCTCGGGGGCGGCCGCGACCGCGCGCCGCGTGATGGATGCCGCGGGACTCTCGCCCGCGTCGGCGACCGAGCGGCCGCTCCGCGATGCCGTCGTCGATCTGGAGCGCGGCCGCATCGACGCGCTGTTCTGGTCGGGCGGGGTGCCGACGCCCCAGATCGCGGAGCTCGCCGCCCGCACCCCCATCGCGGTGCTCGACACGACGCCCGTGCTGCCGACGCTCCTGCAGCGCTACCCCGACGCGTACGTGGCCACGACCATCCCCGCCGGCGTCTACGGCGCGGACTCCCCGGTTCCCGCCATCGGCGTCGCCAACCTGCTGCTCGCCCGCCCCGACCTCGACGACACGCTCGTGGAGCGCGTCGTCGACGTGCTCATCGACGACGCGGCGCGCCTCGTGGCGCCCGGGGCCCTCGGCATCCAGTACCTGACTCCGGCGAGCCTCATCGACACCCTGCCGATCGCCCTGCACGCGGCGGCCGAGCGGCGGTATCGCCAACGCTACGGCTGAGTGATCGGGCGGGCACGGCGCGAACGGGCCGGCGCGAACACGCCCCACGCACACAGAACGCCCCCGGCCGTGAGGGCCGAGGGCGTTGTCGTGGGGGTCGTTACTCGGGCGCGCCCGCGGGCGTCGGCAGCTCGATCGGAACGACGGGGCAGTCCTTCCAGAGGCGCTCCAGGCCGTAGTAGACACGTTCTTCCTCGTGGAAGACGTGGACCACGAGGTCGCCGAAGTCGAGCAGCACCCAGCGCGACTCCTGACGCCCCTCGCGGCGCAGACGCTTGTGGCCGTGCTCGAGCAGCTTGTCTTCGATCTCGTCGGCGATCGCGGCGACGTTGCGCTCATTGCGACCGGTGACGAGCAGGAAGATGTCGACGAGCGGAAGGGGCTCGGAGACATCGAGGGCGACGATGTCGTCGCCGCTCTTGGCGTCGGCGGCGAGAGCGGCGATCTGCGCCATCTCCCGTCCGTTGGCGGTGGCGGTCATCGGAAGACTCCTGTCGTGAAGGCGAGCACGAGGGTGACGGCCACCGCCAGCGCCAGCGCGCCGGTCGTGATGATGAGGCCGATGAGGAGCTTGCTCCCCTTCTCGGGCGCCGGGGGGCGAATGATTTCGCCGGGCTGTTTGACGGTGCTGATGGCGGCACTGGCCGCGATCGGGGTGGGAGACGAGGCGGGCGGGAGCTCGCCGTCGAGAAGAACGGCATCGGCGTCGCGACCGTCGGTCGTGCCCGGGGCGTGACCGACGGAGCCGAGGCCCTCGGGTAGCTCGAACGTGCCGGTGATCATGACCTCGCCCGTCGCGGTGACGGGGCCGACCAGCGGCACGCCCGAGGGCGTCTGCGAGAGGATCAGCGCGTTCGGCGTCGACACCGCGCCGCTCGCCGAGGCGTTGCGCGCGATGAGCTGGTCGAACGAGTCGGGCAGGGTGACGTCGGGCTTGGCGCCGTCGAGCAGCTCGGAACCGAGCGCCGGGTTCACGACCGACGCGCCGGGAGCGTCATCGGCCGCGGCGGGCGTCTCGGCGGTGTCGGGCGCCGACGGGCGGAAGATCGCCGGACGCGTCGGCTCGGCCTGGGGCAGCGGAGCGAACGGGGAGTTCTGGCGCGGCAGGGCGGGCTCGAGGTCGGGCGTGATGACCGGAACCGCGGCAGTGCGGATCTTCTCTTGCGCGCGCGCCTGGCGGCGCGTGAGTCCCGGAACGCCGAAGTCGGCGCCGTGGTCGCTGAACGGAGGCTCGAAGGCCGAGGGGCGCGCGGCGGCCGGAGTGTCGTCGCGCGCGGTGTCTTCACGAGCGGTGTCTGCGCGTGCGTTGTCGTCGCGGGCGTTGTCGTCGGCACCGGATGCCGCGGGCGCGGGCTCGTCGGTGGACTTCGCTGTGGGGAACAACGCGGTCGGGGCCGCGTCGTCGACCGCCGGGGTCTCGGCAGCAGGCACGTCGGCATCCGCGACGTCGGCAGCGGCATCGTTCACCGTGGCGTCGGACGCGGCGGCATCGTCGACGACCGGTGCACTCGACGCCGTGGTCTCGGCGGGCGCCGCCGTCTCGGCGGGCGCCGCCGTCTCGGCGGGCGCCGCCGTCTCGGCGGGCGCCGCCGTCTCGGCGGTGCTGTCGGTCGCGGGCGCCGAGGACTCGGCATCCGTCTCGGGCGCGATGATCGGCGTCGCGCCGGTGTGGCGGAGCTCGCGCAGCTGACGGCGGGTCAGCGCGGGGGTCTCGGGGTTCTCGGAAGTGCTCATGCATTGCTCCGGTAGAGGTGGTGCTTCGCGATGTACTGCACGACGCCGTCGGGCACGAGGTACCACACGGGGTGTCCTCGGCGCACACGGGCGCGGCAGTCTGTGGACGAGATCGACAGCGCCGGGATCTCCAGCTGGCTCACGTTTTCGGTGGGCAGGCCTTCGGTGGTGAGCACGTGTCCGGGCCGCGAGACGGCCACGAAATGCGCGAGATCCCACAGCTGCTGATGGTTTCGCCACCCCAGGATCTGCGCCACGGCGTCGGCACCGGTGATGAAGAACAGCTCGGCTCCCGGACGCTGCTCCTGCAGATCGCGCAGCGTGTCGATCGTGTAGGTGGGGCCTTCCCGATCGATGTCGACGCGGCTCACCGTGAACTGGGGGTTCGAGGCCGTCGCGATCACCGTCATGAGGTAGCGGTGCTCGCTCTCGGTGACGTCGTCCTTCTGCCACGGGCGACCCGTGGGCACGAAGACGACCTCGTCGAGGTCGAACGACTGCGCCACCTCGCTGGCCGCGACGAGGTGACCATGATGGATGGGATCGAACGTCCCACCCATGACCCCGATCCGAGGGGCGCGCGTCACCGACATACGGTGGGCCTCAGTGGCCGTGCGCCTCGGGGGTGGGCGTCCCGTGCTTCTTCGTGTAGGCGTCGGCCTTGTGCGCGTGGCGGTTGGCGACGTTGCGGTACGACAGCGTGACCAGGCTCAGCGACACGAACACGACGAACGCGACGGCGCCGAACCAGAAGGTCTGGGCCTGCACGTTGCCGCCGTGGTGGGCGCCTTCTTCTGCAGCGTGGGCGAGAAGTGAGACGAAAGTCATCTGTGCTCCGTTCGAGAGGTCTGCGCGGGGCGCGCAGCCCATTTTAGGCGGTCAGGCGCGGACCTGGCCGTCGCCGCGCCCGAGCCACTTGGTGCTCGTGAGTTCGGCGAGGCCCATGGGACCGCGGGCGTGAAGCTTCTGAGTCGAGATGCCGACTTCGGCGCCGAAGCCGAACTCTCCCCCGTCGGTGAAGCGCGTCGAGGCGTTGACCATGACCACGGCCGAGTCGACCTCGGCGAGGAACCGGTCGGCCGAGGCCTGATCGGCCGTGATGATCGACTCGGTGTGGTGGGTCGAGTAACGGCGGATGTGGGCGAGGGCGTCGTCGAGGTCGTCGACGACACGCACGGCCAGGTCGAGCGTCCCGTACTCACGCGCCCAGTCGTCTTCGGTCGCGGTGACGACGCGCGCGTCGTGTGCCCGCGTGACGTCGTCGCCGTGCACGGTCACCCCGGCATCGGACAGTGACGCCAGCAACTCGGGCAGCAGGCGATCGGCCGCGTCGCGGTGGACGAGCACCGTCTCGACGGCGTTGCACACGCTCGGCCGCTGGGTCTTGGCGTTGAGCACGATGTCGCGCGCCCAGTCGTCACGGGCCGTGGCGTCGAGGAAGACGTGGACCACGCCGGCCCCGGTCTCGATGACCGGAACGGTCGACTCGGTCACGACCGTCTCGATCAGCGACGCGCTTCCGCGCGGCACGAGCACGTCGACCAGTCCGCGCGCATTCATGAGCGCACGCGCGCCGTCGCGGCCGAAGTCGTCGACGCTCTGCACGGCCTCGGGGCTGACGCCCTGGGCCTGCAGCGCCGCGCGCATGACCGAGACGAGGGTCGCGTTGGTGCTCTGCGCCGCGGAACCGCCGCGCAGCACGACCGCATTTCCGGAGCGCAAAGCGAGAGAGGCGATGTCGACCGTGACGTTCGGGCGCGCCTCGTAGATCGACCCGACGACCCCGAACGGTACCGCCACTTTCTCGAGGGCGAGTCCGTTGGCGAGCGTTCGGCTGTCGAGCACGCGGCCGACGGGGTCGGGCAGGCCGGCGACATCGCGCACCGCCGCCGCCAGGGCTGCGACGCGTCCGGCATCGAGGCGCAGGCGGTCGAGGAGGGCGTCGCCGATGGCATCCGCTCGTCCGCGTTCGAGGTCGTCGGCGTTGGCAGCGACGATCTCGGCGGACGCCGCCTCGATCGCGTCGGCGACCGCGTTCAGCAGAGCGGTCTTGCGCTCGGAATCGAGCAGCCCGATCTCGCGCGCGGCGTCTTTGGCCAGACGCAGGCGCTCATCGACGGAGGCGGCGATCGTGGTCATGCGCTCAGTGTACCGGCGCGCCCACGGCGCCCACCGGGCCGGTGGCGAGGGTGACGGGGTCGGGATTCGGGGCGAACCAGGTGCCCACCGCATCGCCCGCGAGAGCGGATGAGACGAGGTCGGCGCTGGTGACGAGCACCCCGACGCCGGCGGTGGAGGCCAGCTTCGCGGCCGACGCCTTGGTCGCCGCTCCCCCGGTCCCCACGCCGTTGACGACGCCGGCGCCGAACTCGAACTGTGACAGGTCGTCGCCCCACGCCACATCGACGATCGGGCGCGCTCCGGGCTCGCTCGGCGGCAGCGTGTACAGGCACTCGATGTCGCTCAACAGCACGAGTGCGTCGGCACCGATCAGCTGCGCCACGAGAGCGGCGAGCCGGTCGTTGTCGCCGAAACGGATCTCGTGGGTCGCGACGGTGTCGTTCTCGTTGACGATGGGCAGGATGCCGAGACCCAGCAGCCGTTCCATCGCCCGGCGCGCGTTCGAACGGTGCGTGGCGTTCTCGAGGTCGCCCGCCGTGAGCAGGACCTGCCCGGCGAGCAGGCCGAAGCGGTCGAGCGAGGTCTGGTAGCGCCACATGAGCACGTTCTGACCGACGGCGGCCGCGGCCTGCTGCGTCGCCAGGTCGTTGGGTCGGCCGCCGAGGTCGAGCAACGGCAGGGCCGTCGCGATCGCCCCGGACGAGACGAGCACCACCTCGGTCCCCGCGCCGCGCGCGTGGGCGAGAGCCTCGACGATCGTGTCGATCCGGTGCGCCCCGTCGCCGCTGATCGACGACGAGCCCACCTTCACCACGACGCGGCCGGCTCCCGGGATCGCGGAGCGGGAGGTCGCGCTCACCGCTCCTCGTCCTCGGCGGACGACAACGAGGGATCCCCGTCGGCGCCGATGCCCACGGCCCGGGCGGCACGCCGCTCGGTCTCGAGCTCGGCGCGGGCCTCGGCCTTGGCATCCATGCGCTCGTGGTACCGCTCGCGGCGCTCCGACGAGGTGCGGCGCGGGTTCTGCACGAGACGGGGGTCGGTGCCGCGGGGGGCCGTCATGAGCTCGGCCGCCGAGGTGAGCGTGGGCTCCCAGTCGAAGACGATCCCGTCGCCGGGGCCGATGACGACGGTCGCACCGGCGACCGCACCGGCGCGGAAGAGGCCCTCTTCGATGCCCAGGCGCGCGAGACGGTCGGCGAGGTAGCCCACGGCCTCTTCGTTCTGGAAGTCGGTCTGCTGCACCCACTTGACCGGCTTGTCGCCGAGCACGCGGTAGACGGGACCGTAGGTACCGCCCTCGACCTTGATCTCGAAGTCCTTGCGAGTGCCCTGCGGGCGGATGACGATGCGCTCCACCGGAGCCTCGTCGATCGACGCCAGGCGGTGCTGCTCGACCACGTCGGCGAGGGCGAAGGTGAGTTCGCGCAGGCCCGTGCGGCTGACCGTGGAGATCTCGAACACGCGGAAACCGCGGGCCTCGAGGTCGGGACGCACGAAGTCGGCGAGCTCGCGGGCCTCGGGCACATCGATCTTGTTCAGCGCGATGATCTGCGGGCGCTCGAGGAGCGGGGTCTGCCCCTCGGGCACGGGGTAGGCGCCGAGCTCGGCGAGGATGACGTCGAGGTCGGTGAGCGGGTCGCGACCGGGGTCGAGCGTGGCGCAGTCGAGCACGTGCACGAGAGCCGTGCAGCGTTCGACGTGGCGGAGGAACTCCAGGCCCAGGCCCTTGCCCTCGCTCGCGCCCTCGATGAGACCCGGGACGTCGGCGATGGTGAAGCGGATATCACCCGACTGCACGACGCCCAGGTTGGGGTGCAGCGTGGTGAAGGGGTAGTCGGCGATCTTCGGTCGCGCCGCCGAGACGGCCGCGATGAGGCTCGACTTTCCCGCCGACGGGAAGCCGACGAGGGCGATGTCGGCGACGGTCTTGAGCTCGAGGACGACGTCGCCCTCCCAGCCGGGCGTTCCGAGCAGCGCGAAGCCGGGGGCCTTGCGCTTGGGCGACGACAGCGAGGCGTTGCCGAGGCCGCCGAGACCACCGGGGGCGACGATGAAGCGCATGCCCGGGG
The DNA here is from genome assembly GCF_001424715.1 of Microbacterium sp. Leaf436. Taxonomy (NCBI): domain Bacteria; kingdom Bacillati; phylum Actinomycetota; class Actinomycetes; order Micrococcales; family Microbacteriaceae; genus Microbacterium; species Microbacterium sp. Leaf436. The sequence continues at coordinate 361,376 of NZ_LMRB01000003.1, read as the reverse complement.
TGAGCATGTCGACGAGCACGGTGCCGTCGGGGTCCTTCACGACCGTGCCGAGCGGCACGGGGAGCTCCTGGTCTTCGCCCATCGCGCCCGAGCGGTGGTCGCCCATGCCGAAACCACCGTTGCCGGCGGTGCGATGCGGCGAGTGGTGGTACGACAGCAGCGTGGTGACCTGGGGGTCGGCGACGAGCACGACGTCGCCGCCGCTGCCGCCGTTGCCGCCGTCGGGGCCGGCCAGAGGCTTGAACTTCTCGCGGCGCACCGAGACGCAGCCGTTGCCGCCCTTGCCCGCACGGAGGTGCAGGGTGACGCGGTCGACGAAGGTGACCATGAGTGTCCTTTCAGGACGGACCGGCGGGTGCCGGGAAGAAAAGAAGAGGGGGCGGGCTGTGTGCCCACCCCCTCTGAAGCGCTGAGCGCTCGGTATTACTCCGCTGCTGCGGTGACGATGTTGACGACCTTGCGGCCGCCCTTGGCGCCGAACTGAACCGCACCGGGGGCCAGGGCGAACAGGGTGTCGTCGCCACCGCGGCCGACGTTGGCGCCGGGGTGGAAGTGCGTGCCGCGCTGGCGGACGATGATCTCGCCGGCGAGGACGACCTGACCGCCGAAGCGCTTCACGCCGAGGCGCTGTGCGTTGGAGTCACGACCGTTACGGGTGGAGCTTGCGCCCTTTTTGTGTGCCATCTCTGCGTCTCCTGGCTCTTACTTGATGCCGGTGATCTTGACGCGCGTGAGGTCCTGGCGGTGGCCCTGGCGCTTCTTGTAGCCGGTCTTGTTCTTGAACTTCTGGATCACGATCTTCGGACCGCGCTCCTCGCCGAGGACCTCGGCCGTGACCGAGACCTTCGCGAGCTTGTCGGCGTCGGTCGTGACCGCGTCGCCGTCGACGAACAGGACGGCGGGCAGCTGGATGCTCTCGCCGATCTTCGCCTTCTGGCGGTCGAGCACGACGACCGTGCCGACCTGGACCTTCTCCTGGCGGCCGCCGGCGCGCACAACTGCGTAAACCACTTCACACCTGTTTTCGTTCGGGAGCGCGGAGCTCCGGTTGTCTGATGACGTCGGGAGGGTCTGGCGACCCAAGTCTCGGTGCGATCCGGCGAGCAAAGCCCGCGGGGTCACGCTCCAGTAAGGGCGGACGCGACGCACCAAGGGTCAAGTTTAGCTCACCGGGCGGCATCCGGCAAAAGCATTCGGCCCGCGTGTCGACCTAGGATCGCGGGATGGTGATTCTGATCGACGATCCGCAGTGGCCCGCGCACGGACGACTGTGGGCGCACCTGGTCAGCGACAGCGACCTCGACGAACTGCACGCCTTCGCCGCCGCGGCCGGAATCCCCCGCCGCGCGTTCGATCTCGACCACTACGACATCCCCGACGAGCGGCACGCCGACCTGGTCGCCGCCGGAGCCCAGCACGTCGGCGGCAAGGAGCTCGTTCGACGCCTGCGAGCCTCGGGCCTGCGGATCACGGCGCGCGAACGCCGCTGACACCCGTGTGGGGCCGCGACCCGTCGCCCGACCGAGGTCGGGAACGATGGGTCTCGGCCCCACACGCACCAGGGAGCGGACTCAGGCCTCGCTGGAGGGCTGCGCGTTGACGGGGGTGCCGGTGAGCGCCGCGGTCGTCACACGGCGCCGTGAGCGGCCCTGACCGGGCGCCTTGGGCTCGGGGAGGGCCTCGAGCACCGACTCGAGAAGGGCGTCCTTCTCGGTACGGGGCGCCTTGGGCTCGCGCTTCTTGCGCGGACGCTTCTCGCGGACCGGTGCGGGTGCCTCGGCCTGGGCCTCGACGACGGCCTCCACCGACGCGACCACGGCCGCCTCGACCACGGCGGGGTCATCGAGGGTCGGCTTCACGGTGGATGCCGCGATCTGAGCGAGAGCGGACTTCACGCCCTCGGTGATCACGTGGGTGCCGCCGGTCGGCGTCGCTCCCCCGTTGCCGGTGGAGGAGGCTCCGGCCGACGCGCCACCGCCGTGTGCGGCATGGCCGTTCGATCCGTTGCCGTTCGCGGGAGTGTTGCCCCCGCGACCGCGGCGGTTCGACGAGCCGGTGTTGCCGCCGCCGTTGCTGCTGCCGTTCCCGGCCGGGCGGTGCTTGACGACGGGGTCGTGGTGCACGACCACGCCGCGACCGGCGCACACGTCGCACGCCTCGCTGAAGGTCTCGAGCAGGCCGAGTCCGAGCTTCTTGCGGGTCATCTGCACGAGGCCGAGCGAGGTGACTTCGGCGACCTGGTGCTTCGTGCGGTCGCGGCTGAGGCATTCGATCAGGCGACGCAGCACGAGATCGCGGTTGGATTCGAGCACCATGTCGATGAAGTCGACGACGATGATGCCGCCGATGTCGCGCAGGCGCAGCTGGCGCACGATCTCTTCGGCCGCTTCGAGGTTGTTCTTGGTGACGGTCTCTTCGAGGTTGCCGCCCGAGCCGACGAACTTGCCGGTGTTGACGTCGACGACCGTCATGGCCTCGGTGCGGTCGATCACGAGCGAGCCGCCCGAGGGCAGCCAGACCTTGCGGTCGAGAGCCTTCTCGATCTGCTCGGTGACGCGGAACGCGTCGAACGGGTCCTGCTCGCCCTCGTACTTCTCGACGCGCTCGAGCAGGTCGGGGGCGACGCCCTGGAGGTAGCTCGAGATGGTCTGCAGCGCCTCGTCGCCCTGGATGAGCATGCGCGTGAAGTCCTCGTTGAAGACGTCGCGCACGATCTTGACCAGCAGGTCGGGCTCGGAGTGCAGCAGAGCGGGGGCCTGGATGGTCTTGATCTGGCTCGAGACGTGCTCCCACTGCGAGGTGAGGCGCTGCACGTCGAGGGTGAGCTGCTCCTCGGTGGCGCCCTCGGCGGCCGTGCGGACGATGACGCCGGACGATTCGGGGAGCACCTCCTTGAGGATCTTCTTCAGGCGCGCGCGCTCGGTGTCGGGGAGCTTGCGCGAGATGCCGTTCATCGTGCCGTTGGGCACGTAGACGAGGTAACGGCCGGGAAGCGAGATCTGGCTCGTCAGGCGGGCGCCCTTGTGTCCCACGGGGTCTTTGGTGACCTGCACCAGGACGCGGTCGCCCGACTTGAGCGCGAGCTCGATGCGACGCGGCTGATTGTTGGTCTCGACGCCGTCCCAGTCGACTTCACCGGAGTACAGCACGGCGTTGCGGCCGCGGCCGATGTCGACGAACGCCGCCTCCATGCTGGGAAGCACGTTCTGCACGCGACCCAGGTAGACGTTGCCGATGAGCGAGGCGTCCTGGTTGCGGGCGACGTAGTGCTCGACGAGCACGTTGTCTTCGAGCACGGCGATCTGGATGCGGCCGGCCTTGGACCGCACGACCATCACGCGGTCGACGGCCTCGCGACGGGCGAGGAACTCGGCCTCGGTGACGACGGGGCGGCGACGGCCGGCCTCGCGGCCATCGCGGCGACGCTGCTTCTTCGCCTCGAGGCGCGTGGAGCCCTTGATGCGCTGCGGCTCGGTGATGAGCTCGACCGCGCGCTGTCGCACCGGGGCTGCGGGGGCCTCGTGCTGCTCGGCGGGGGCGACGTCGACACCGCCGCGTCGGCGGTTGCGGCGACGGGCGTTGGCGGAGCCGCGCTCGAGGGGGCCGTCGTCGTCGCGGTCGTCGCGCTCGTCACGGTCGTCGCGGTCATCGACGTCGTCGCGCACCGGGAAGGCCGGCAGCGCGGGGGCGTAGAAGTGCAGCGCCGTCGACACGGCCGAGACGAAGACCTCGGGCAGCAGTCCGAGCGAGACGGCCGTGGGACGCGCGGGAGCCTCGGACTCGGTGGCGGCCTCGGGCTGTGCGGAGACCTCGGGCTGCGCGGGAGCCTCGGGCTGCGCGGGAGCCTCGGGCTGCGCGGCGACCTCGGGCTGAGCCGGAGCCTCCGACTCAGCGACGTCGGGAGCGGCGACCTCGGCAGCGGATGCCGTGGCGTCGGCGCCCTGGTCCGCCACGGAGGCGTCCACGGTGGGCTCCTCGACGCTCGCGGCGTTCGCCTCGGCGACGTCATCACCGGCAACGTCGTCACCGGCGGCGGCCTGAGCCGGCGCGTCGCCGGATCCCTCGTCGAGCACGGCGGGGGGTGCCACGTCGTCGGCGGCGGCCTGCTCGGCATCCTGCACCGCGGCCTCTTCGTCGTCGACGGGGGGCACGAATCCCGCGGCGGCCTCCGTCTCGGACGCGAGGGTCTCGGATTCCGGAGCCTCGGTCTCGGGCGTCACCTGGTCAGCGGGGGTCTGATCGTCGGTCTTGTCGGCCATATCGGGGATACTCCCTAGCGGGCGACACCGCGCGTCACCCGGCGAAATCTCATGCGGCGCCGCACCCGGCGGGGCCGCGAACTCACTCGGTCTGCAGCAGGCCTGTGGCGCTTGCTGCGATGGGCGGTCATCGCCCGAAGTCTTCTGGGTGATGTTCCTGCGGCGCGGCCGCGGTCACATCAGCTTTCATTATCGCACGGACCACGCGTTTCGCCCGCAGAAGGTCGACGACGAGCCGTCTTCAGCCGGCGGAGAAGTCAGCGGTGGCAGAATCGCGGCATGAGCGAAACCGTCACGACCCGTCGTCCGATCGTCACGGCGGTCTGGCTCATCTTCGCCGGGATCGTCGGCTGGTGGGCGGCGTTCTCGCTGACGATGGAGCGGTTCCACCAGCTCATGGATCCCACGGCCGCCGCGTCGTGCGACTTCAGCGTTCTCGTGCAGTGCTCGGCCAATCTGCAGTCGTCGCAGGGAAGCGTGTTCGGCTTCCCCAACCCGATCATCGGACTGTCGGCGTGGATCGCCCCCATCGTGGTCGGGGTCGCGCTGCTGGCCGGCGCCCGATTCGCGCGCTGGTTCTGGGCCCTCTTCTGGCTGGGCTTCGCTCTGGCGCTGACCTTCGTCATCTGGCTGATCGCGCAGAGCCTGTTCGTCTTGGCCACTCTCTGCCCGTGGTGCATGGCGACGTGGTCGGTCGTCATCCCCTCGTTCTTCGTCGTGACCCTGCACGTGCTGCGCGAGGGAGTCCTTCCGGGCGCGCGGGTGCGCGAGGTCGCCGACCGTCTCATGGTGTGGGTGCCCTTGATGAGCATCGTGGCCTTCGCCGTCATCGCGGTGATCGCGCAGCTGCGGCTCGATGTGCTCGCGCAGCTGTGAGGTCGCGGCGGCCCTGACCCGCCGGCCCGGCGACGGGCATCCGAGTCGCGCGGCTCGCCTCGCGGGCCCTATCCTCCAGGAATGGATGCGATGAACCCGCTGGTGCCGGCCGCGTACGACGTCGTGTGGGCGGTCGTCGCACTGGTCGCGTTCGCTCTCGCCGTCTGGGCGATCGTCAGCCTGTCCCGCGGAGCGGCCCGGCTGTCGTCCCTGACGGTGGTGCTGTGGGCCGTGGTCATTCTGCTCGTCCCCGTTCTGGGGCCGGTCGCCTGGCTCGCCGCCGGCCGTCGTGCGGGGCGCGGGGTCGCGCGCAGCTGAGCGACGCGCTGCCGCACGGATCCGATTCGACAGACCGTGCGGCCGCGCGGGCCGATCAGACGACGATGGCCGCCACCCCCTCGGGGGCGGCGGCCATCTCGGCATCCGGGATCAGGCGAACCAGATCGCCAGTTCGCGTTCGGCGGACTCGGTGCTGTCGCTGCCGTGCACGAGGTTCTGCTGCACCTTGAGGCCCCAGTCGCGGCCGAAGTCGCCGCGGATGGTGCCGGGGGCGGCCGTGGTCGGGTCGGTGGTGCCGGCCAGCGAGCGGAAGCCCTCGATCACGCGGTTTCCGGCGAGCCGGATCGCGACCGACGGGCCCGAGAGCATGAACTCCAGCAGCGGCTCGTAGAAGGGCTTGCCCTCGTGCTCGGCGTAGTGCTGGGCGAGGCGCTCACGGTCGGGCTCGACGAGGCGGATGTCGACGAGCGCGTAGCCCTTCGCCTCGATGCGGGCGAGGATGGCGCCGGTCAGTCCGCGGGCGACGCCGTCGGGCTTGACCAGGACGAGGGTCTCTTCGGTAGCCATGGGTCATTCTCCGTTCGAGAGGTCGGGATGAGCGGCGCGTCGGGCGTTCTGCCGATCCAGTGCCGCTCCCTTGATGGTGGCATACGCCCACATGCCACCGAAAATGAGGGCGACCACCGCGAGGGCGGGAACGAGGAATCCGCCGAGCAGCAGCAGGATCTGCAGGGCCCAGCCGACGACGATCGCCGCGCGATGCTGCAGCAGCCCCGCCACCGCGACCATGGCGACCGCCATGACGACACCGCCGACGATGCCCCACCAGGGTTCGATGCCGAAGGGCAGCACCTTGAGGCCGTAGACGACCAGGCCGCCGAGGAACACCACGATCGACTCGAAGCCGAGCACGACGGCGCCGAGCGACTCGAGCGCACCGCGCCGTCGCCGCACGCGCGGGGCCCGGGGGGTGCGCGGGCTCACGCCTGCCACCCCGACTTCCAGTCCTCGAGCTCCGACAGCCGCAGCGCCTCGCCCGCGAGCACGACGGAACCGGCGATGATGACCGCGCGCCGGTCGGATTCGGCGGCCCACGCGCGCGCCGCGTCGGCGGCGTCTTCGAGCGTCGGGTGCACGGTGACGGGCAGGTCGGCCGCCTCGGCGACGTCGGCGATCACGTCGGGGTCGCTGGCGCGGTCGCTCGCGGGGGCCGTGGCGAACACGCGCGCGACGGCGGGCACGAGCGCCGACATGATGCCCCGGGCGTCCTTGCCGTCCAGGATGCCGACGACGGCACCCCACTCGTCGATGTCGAACGCCTCGTCGAGGGCGGCGACGAGCGCGCGGGCGCCGTGCGGGTTGTGCGCCGCGTCGACGAAGACGGTCGGCGCCGTCCCGACGAGCTGAAGGCGCCCGGGCGAGGTGGCGTTCGCCAGGCCGTCGGCCACGACCTCGGCGGCCAGGGGCTGCGTGCCCCCGCCGATGAGCGACTCCACGGCCGCGACCGCCAGGGCGGCGTTGGTGCCCTGGTGGGCGCCGTACAGCGGCAGGTACAGCTCGGGGTACGACCCCGCGACCCCGCGGATCGTCAGCATCTGCCCGCCGACGGCCAGCGCCTGGGCCTCGAGCGCGAAGCCGTAGCCGGCCACCGACACGGTCGCGCCCTCTTTCTCGGCGCGCGCGCGGATGACGCGGAGCGCCGCGTCGGGCTGCGCGGCCGAGACGACGGCGGCGCCGGGCTTGATGATGCCCGCCTTGACCGTCGCGATCTCGGTGATCGTGGAGCCCAGGCGGTCGGTGTGGTCGATGTCGATGGGCGTGAAGACCGCGACGTCGCCGTCGGCGGTGTTGGTGGAGTCCCACTCCCCGCCCATGCCGACCTCGAGCACCAGCACGTCGATCGGCGCGTCGGCGCAGACCACGAAGGCCAGCACCGTCAGCAGCTCGAAGAACGTCAGCGGCGCATCGTCGGCGGCGGTGAGCTCGGCGTCGACCATGTCGACGAACGGCGTGATCTCGTCCCACGCGTCGGCGATCGCGGCATCCGCCACCGGTTCGCCGTCGATGAGGATCCGCTCGGTGAAGCGCTCGAGGTGCGGACTCGTGAACAGGCCCGTGCGCAGCCCCAGGCCGCGCAGCAGGCTCTCGATCATGCGGCTGGTCGAGGTCTTGCCGTTCGTGCCCGTGACGTGGATCACGCGGTAGGTGCGCTGCGGGTCGGCGAGCAGCTCGAGCACGCGGCGCGTGCGATCGACGCGCGGCTGCACCCACTGCTCCCCCTGGCGCTCCAGCAGGGCGCTGTAGACCGCGTCGGCCCTGGTGCGGTCGCTCATGCGGTCCCTCCGATGCGGGCGACGGCGACGGTGACCGCGCCGACGTTCGCGTAGGTCTTCGCCGCGATCTGGGTCTCGTACTCGGCGGGGGCGATGGCCCCGCGTTCGATGAGCCTTTGCTCGGGGCCGGCGAGCACGACGGCTTCGGCGAGGGTCTCGGATGCCACGCCCGCGACGTCGAACGCCTGAGCCACAGCCCGCGCGTCGGCGTCGTCGACGAAGGTGAGCGAGAGGAAGATCCGGTCGCTCACGTCGAAGCCTGCGGCCTTGCGCGTGTCCTGGATGCCGCGGATCATGTCGCGCGCCAGGCCCTCGGCTTCGAGCTCGGGGGTGGTGACGGTGTCGAGCAGCACGAAGCCGCCCGTCGCCAGCACGGCGAGAGCCTCGCCCTCGGGGCGACCCGCGGTCTCGACGACCAGGTCGTACTCGGCGGGCTCCAGCGCGATACCGCCGGCGACGACCTGTCCGTCGACCTCGTTCCAGTCGCCCTCGCGGGCGGCCTTGATCGCCTGCTGCACCTGCTTGCCCAGGCGCGGACCCGCGGCGCGGGCGTTGACCGACAGGCGGTGCGTGATGCCGTACTCGGCGGCGGTGCCGGCCTGAAGGGTGACCTGCTCGACGTTCTTCACGTTGAGCTCCTCACGCAGGATGTCGTCGAACTGCGCCAAGCCGGTGGCATCCGGAGTCACCACCGTCAAGCGCGGCAGCGGCAGGCGCACGCGCTTGCCCTCGCGCTTGCGGAGCGCGTTGGCGACGCTCGAGACGTCGCGGACGGTGTCCATCGCCGTGCGGATGTCGGCGGCCGCGGGGAACGCGTCGGCGTCGGGCCAGTCGGTCAGGTGCACGCTGCGCCCACCCGTCAGCCCCTGCCACACGCGCTCGGTCACCAGCGGCAGCAGGGGGGCGGCGACGCGGGTGAGCGTCTCGAGCACCGTGTAGAGCGTGTCGAACGCCTCACGGCTGGTCGGGTCGTCGGTCACGCCCACCCAGAAACGGTCGCGCGAGCGACGGATGTACCAGTTGGTCAGCACCTCGGCGAAGTCGCGCAGACGCTCGGCCGCGGTCGTGGAGTCGAGCCCCTCGAGGTCGGCGGCGACGCCCTGCACGAGGTCGCCGGTGAGGGCGAGGATGTAGCGGTCGAGCACGTCCGTGGAGTCGGTGCGCCACTCGGCCGTGTAGCCCTCCCCCGACGCATTCGCGTAGGTGGCGAAGAAGTACCACGCGTTCCACAACGGCAGCAGGAACTCGCGCACCCCCGAGCGGATGCCCTCCTCGGTCACGACGAGGTTGCCGCCGCGCAGCACGCTCGACGACATGAGGAACCACCGCATGGCGTCCGAGCCGTCGCGGTCGAACACCTCGCGCACGTCGGGGTAGTTGCGCAGCGACTTCGACATCTTCTGTCCGTCGTTGCCCAGCACGATGCCGTGGCACGACACACCCGTGAAGGCCGGGCGGTCGAAGAGCGCGGTCGAGAGAACGTGCATGACGTAGAACCAGCCGCGCGTCTGCCCGATGTACTCGACGATGAAGTCGGCGGGGGCGTGCTCGTCGAACCACTCGTGGTTCTCGAACGGGTAGTGCACCTGCGCGAACGGCATGGAGCCCGAGTCGAACCAGACGTCGAGCACGTCTTCGATGCGTCGCATCGTCGAGCGTCCCGTCGGGTCGTCGGGGTTCGGGCGCGTGAGGTCGTCGATGTAGGGGCGGTGCAGGTCGACCTCACCGTCGCCGTTCACCGGCAGGCGGCCGAAGTCGGCCTCGATGTCGGCGAGAGAGCCGTACACGTCGACGCGCGGGTAGTTCGCGTCGTCGCTCTTCCACACCGGGATCGGCGAGCCCCAGTAGCGGTTGCGGCTGATCGACCAGTCGCGTGCGCCCTCGAGCCACTTGCCGAACTGACCTTCCTTGACGTTCTCGGGCACCCAGGTGATCTGCTGGTTGTTCGCCAGCAGGTCGTCCTTGATCTCGGTGACCCGCACGAACCAGCTCGACACGGCCTTGTAGATCAGGGGGTTCCGGCAGCGCCAGCAGTGCGGGTACGAGTGCTCGTACGACGCCTCGCGAAGCAGACGGCCCTGCTGCGTGAGCAGGCGGATGAGGGGCCGGTTGGCCTCCATCCACAGCTCGCCGGCCACGTCGGTCACGGCCGAGAGGAACCGGCCGCCGTCGTCGAGCGAGATGATCGTCGGCAGGCCCGCGGCGTCGGCGAGGCGCTTGTCGTCCTCACCGTACGCGGGCGCCTGGTGCACGATGCCCGTGCCGTCGCTGACGGTGACGTAGTCGTCGACGAGGATCTTCCAGGCGTTGCCGGTCCCCCACGTCTCGGCGTCGGCGTAGTAGTCGAAGAGGCGGTCGTACGACACTCCCTCGAGCTCGGAGCCGGTGAGCGTGGTCTGCACGGCCTGGCGGGCGGCATCCGGGGTCTCGTACCCCAGGTCCTTCGCGTAGCCCGGCAGCAGGTCTTCGGCGAGCAGATAGCGGTGGGCGGTGGCCTCGATCGCTTCGTCGGGGGTGCCGTCGGGAGCGCGGTGCACGTCGGCGGCACCGTGGGGACCGCCCTCGATGACCGCGTACCGGATGCCGGGACCCACCGCGAGAGCGAGGTTCGTCGGCAGGGTCCACGGCGTCGTCGTCCACGCCAGCGCCCGCACGCCGGTGAGCCCGAGCGCCTCGGCCTTCGCGCCGACGAGCGGGAAGGTCACGGTGACCGACGGATCCTGGCGCATCTTGTAGACGTCGTCGTCCATGCGCAGCTCGTGCGTCGACAGGGGGGTCTCATCGCGCCAGCAGTAGGGCAGCACGCGGTAGCCCTCGTACGCGAGGCCCTTGTCATGCAGGGTCTTGAAGGCCCAGAGCACGCTCTCCATGTAGGTCGTGTCGAGCGTCTTGTACCCGCGGTCGAAGTCGACCCAGCGGGCCTGGCGGGTGACGTAGTCCTGCCAGTCGCGCGTGTACTCCAGCACCGACTCGCGGGCCTTGGCGTTGAAGGTGGCGACCCCCATGCGCTCGATCTCGTCCTTCTCGGTGATCCCGAGCTGCTTCATCGCCTCGAGCTCGGCCGGGAGACCGTGGGTGTCCCACCCGAAGACGCGGTCGACCTTCTTGCCGCGCATGGTCTGGAAGCGCGGGAAGACGTCCTTGGCGTAGCCGGTGAGCAGGTGCCCGTAGTGCGGCAGGCCGTTGGCGAAGGGCGGGCCGTCGTAGAACACCCACTCCTCGCCGCCGTCGCGGTTCGCGATCGACGCGCGGAAGGTGTCGTCGGCCTCCCAGAACGCGAGGGTGTCGTTCTCGATCGCCGGGAAGCGAGGGCTCGGGACGACGGATGCCGCGGACGCCGGGGTGATGGCATCCGGGCTCGCGGACGCGTCGGCGGCGGGGCCGAAGGATGAGGGGCGTGGGTAGGTCATGTCACTCCGCGGGTCGAGGTTCACTCGCCGGGACGATCCTTGCGGACCGCGGTACCACCCTGCGTTGCGCCCTCTCGCGAGGACGCCTCTCTCACTGCGGCGATGACGGGCCTGCCCCGCTCGGTTCTACCGCGGGCCGTGACCCGTTTCTTCCGAGAGCTCCCCGGTGATGGCCGGATCGGTGCTGATGCGCCCAGTCTACGCGCTCGGGCTGTTGTGCGGTGCGGTGGGGTGCGGCGGGGCTTGAGGTTGCGTCGCGGGGGGGTGGTGCGGGCGTGGGGCGGCGGTTGCGGGCGTGGGGCAGCAAGGGCGTTGAGTGTCCGAGACACGCCGCGTGTGGCGGTGCGGGTTCGGCGTGTCCTGGACACTCAACGGGGCTGCGCCCGCGCGGTCGGCACCCGGTGCCGCGGGCCGGGCGGGCGCGGGCGCGGGCCGGGCGGGCGCGGGCCGGGCGGGCGCGCGACCGAGTCGGCAGAGGCGTTGAGTGTCCAAGACACGCCGCGTGTGGCGGTGCAGTTGCGGCGTGTCCTGGACACTCAACGGGGCTGCGCCCGCACGGTCGGGCGCCCGATGCCGCGGGCCGGACGGTGGCGCGCGCGGGCCGGACGGTGGCGCGCGCGGGCCGGGCAGGCGCGTGCGGGCCGACAGAGGCGTTGAGTGTCCAGGACACGCCGCTTGAGGCTCTGCGGACGCGGCGTGTCCTGGACACTCAACGGGGCTGCGCCCGCGCGGTCGGCCGCCCGCTGCCGACGGCCGGCAGTCGCGCAGTCGCGCGTGCGGGCGTGCGCGCGCAGCTCACCCGTCGGCGGACGGGCCGGTACCCACGCCCGCGGCGGCGAGCAACTCCCTCGTGAACGGATGCCGGGGATCGGCGAACACGCACGACACGGTGCCCGAGTCCACCACGCGGCCGTCCTTCATCACGATGACGTCGTCGGCGATCGAGGCCACGACGTCGAGGTCGTGCGTGATGAACACCATCGCGAGGTCGCGCTCGCGCTGGAGGGCGAGCAACCGTTCGAGGATCCGCTCGCGCACCGTCGCGTCGAGCGCCGACACCGGCTCGTCGAGCACGAGCAGGTCGGGGTCGGCGGCGAGGGCGCGAGCGATCGCGACGCGCTGACGCTGACCGCCCGACAGCTGGGCCGGAAGCCGTCGGCCGAACGCCGAGCCGAGCCCCACCTCGTCGAGCAGGTCGCCGACCGCGGCCCGACGGCCGGCCCGCGGCACACCCGCCGCGGCGACAGCCTCGCCGAGCGTGCGTCCGACGCTCCAACGCGGGTCGAGGGCGCCCCAGGGGTTCTGCTGCACGAGCTGCACGCGACGACGGGCGGCGCCCCTCGCCGCGCGGGGCGACCACGGGCGGCCGTCGAAGGTCAGGGTCCCGGCATCCGGTTCGGTGACGCCCACGATCATGCGCGCGAGCGTCGTCTTGCCGGAGCCCGACTCCCCGACGACGGCGAGCGTGCGGCCGCGCCGCACGGTGAACGAGACGTCGTCGACCGCCGCGCGGTCGCCGAACCGCTTCGTCAGAGAGGTGCCCGAGGCCAGCGGAGCGTCGGTGCGGGGTGCGCGATGCAACGGCGGGTGCCGGGTGGCATCGACCAGCGCACGGGTGTGGGGGTCTCGGGGGGCGGTCATCACCTCGGCCGTGGTCCCCGTCTCGATCGCGCGTCCGTCGTGCAGCACGATCACCCGGTCGGCCACGCGGCGGACGGCAGCGAGGTCATGGCTGATGAACACCACGGCCACGCCGCTGTCGGCGATCGCGCGCACCTGATCGAGCACGCGCGCCTGCACGGTGGCATCCAGTGCCGTCGTGGGCTCGTCGGCGACGAGGATGCCGGGACCCGCCGCCAGCGCCGACGCGAGAAGCGCGCGTTGGCGCAGGCCGCCCGACAGCTCGTGCGGGTACTGACGCGCCCGCCGGTCGGGCTCGGGCAGGGCCACGCGTTCCAGCACCGCGCGCACCCGATCGCGCAGGGCGTCGCCGCGCACGGCGGGTTCGTGGATGCGCAGGGGCTCGGCGACCTCGGCGCCGATCCGGCGCAGGGGGTCGAGCGAGACCAGGGCGTCCTGCGACACGAGGGCGATGCGACGTCCTCGGAGTCCGCGCCAGGCCCGCTCGCCGAGGGCGCGCGCGTCGACGCCGTCGATGCGCAGGGCGTCGGCGCTCCACGACAGCGTGCGCGGGAGCAGTCCGAGCAGGGCGCGAGCGCTCAGCGACTTGCCCGTGCCCGATTCCCCCACGATCGCGACGCACTCCCCCGGCGCGACGTCGAGGTCTAGTCCGCGGACGAGCTCGGTGTCGCCGGCGGCGATGCGCAGCCCGCGCACGTGCACGCCGCCCGCGCCGTTCCCGCCCGCGCCGCTCACACCCGCCGCCGCCACGCCCCGCCCCTCTCGCCCGTTCACGCGCCGCGCTCCTCGGCCCGCGCGCGCAGGATACGACCGACGACGCTCACGCTGACCACCGTCGCGGTGATGGCGAGGCCCGGGAACACGGCGACCCAGGGCGCCTGCAGCAGCAGGTTGCGTCCGGCCGAGAGCATGAGTCCCCACTCCGGTGTCGGTTCGGTCGGTCCGAGGCCCAGGAAGCTCAGGCCCGCGGCGGCGAGGATGCTCGTGCCGATGCCGATGGTGCCCAGCACGCTCACCGCGCCGAGGACCCCCGGCAGCACGTGCCGCACGTGCACGGTGACCGCCGGAACCCCCACGATCCGCGCCGCTTCGACGTGCTCGGCGGCGGCCGAGGTGCGCGTCTGCGCGCGCGCCAGGCGCACGTACACGGGGACGGCGGCGATCGTGACGGCCACCGCGACGTTGACCGGCCCGGGACCGAGAACGGCGACGACCAGCAGCGCCACGAGGAACTCGGGGAACGCCAGCAGCACGTCGACGACGCGCATCGCCGCGGCGTCGACCAGGCGCGGTGCCATCGCCGACAGCGACCCGACGATCACGCCCACGACCAGCGCGAGCCCCGTCGCGAGCAGTCCGATGCCCACCGAGCGTCCCGCGCCGAAGACCACGCGCGAATAGACGTCGCGTCCGCTCTGGTCGGTGCCGAACCAGTGGGCGCCACTCGGCGGCTGGAGCGCCGCCCGCACGTCGGTCAGCAGCGGGTCGTGGGTGGCCAGCAGCCCCGGCGCGAAGGCGGCGAGGGCGACGACGGCGAGAACGGCGCCCGCCGTGCTCAGTGCGACGACGCGGCCCCTCACCCCGGCACCCCCACCCGGGCGCGCAGGGCGGCGTCGGCCCGCCGCAGCCGCGGGTCGAGCACGGGCACGACGAGGTCGACCACCGTGTTCACGACGACGAAGACGAGGGCGCTCAGCAGGATGACTCCCGTGATGACGGGCAGGTCGCGATCGGTGATCGCGGTGAGGGTCACGCGGCCGATTCCGGGACGCGCGAACACCGTCTCGACCAGCACCGCACCCCCCAGCAGCGAGCCGACGAGGTAGGCCGCGAGCGTCACGCCGCCGACGCTCGCGTGGCGCAGGGTGTGGTGCACGCTCTCGCGCAGTGGCGTCGCCCCGCGGGCACGCACGGTCGTGAGGAACGGTTCCCGTTCGGCCGACTCCACGCCGTCACGCAGCACCTGCGACAGCAGCGCGGCGACCGGCAGCGCGAGGGTCACCGCGGGCAGCACGAGGGCCGCGGCATCCCTCGCCCCCGACACGGGGAACCACCCGAGCTGGAACGAGAAGACCGACAGCAGCACGAGTCCCGTCCAGAACACCGGCGAGGAGAGCACGACGAGTTCGATCCCGGATGCCAAGGCTCGGCCCGTCCGCCCGCGCACGAGCAGGGCGCTGGCCAGGGCCAGCAGCACAGCGATCACGAGTGCGAGGGCCGAGAGCTGCAGCGTGGGTCCGAGCTGACGCCCGATCACCTCGGTCACGGGCTGGCGCAACTGGTACGACTCCCCCAGGTCGCCGCGCAGCAGCCGGCCGAGGAAGGCGCCGTACTGCTCGAAGACCGGGCGGTCGAGGCCCAGCTCGCTGCGGATCCCGTCCTTCACCGCGTCGCTGACCTGCGCCTGCGGGCCGAGCATGACGTCGACCGGATCGCCGGGGATGATGCGGAACGCCACGAACGCCAGCGTCGCGGCCCCCCACAGCACCACGACGACGGATGCCACGATCCCGCCGATGCGCCTCAGCAGGGCGCGCGAGCGAGATCGTGGCATTCCGGGTCCGAGTCTCAGCCGACGGCGGCCGTGGCGAACAGCGGCCGACCGTAGAGGTCGAACGTCAGGCCGGTCACGTCGGGACGGACGGCGCTGATGAGCGCGGGGCTGTACAGGGGCACGATCGCGGCGTGCTGGGCGTTCCACTGCTGCACCTGGGCGTAGATCTCGGCGCGCGCGGTGGGGTCGGTGGTCGACGCGCCCTCGGCGAGCAGCGCGTCGACGCTGGGGTCGCTCACCTGCGAGGCGTTCTGGAAGCCGTCGGTGGCGAGGTGGCTGCGCAGCAGATCGGCGTCGACGCCCGAGAAGCCCCAGTCGGTGACGTCGTAGGTCTTCGGGCCGTACTGCTCGTTGTACGCACCGGGCTCCAGCACCTCGCGCTGCAGGTCGAATCCGACCGCCTTGAGGTCGCTCTGCACGGCGTTGGCGAGTGCGGCGCGGTCGTCGGGCACGGGGGTCCAGGCGATCCAGCGGGCCGTGAGGCGCTGGCCGTCCTTGGTGCGGATGCCATCGGCATCCCGTCCGGTCCATCCGGCCTCGTCGAGCAGGGCGCCCGCTGCGGCTGCGTCGAAGGGCCACGAGTTCTCGAGGCTCGCGTCGTAGCCGGGGGTCGTGGAGCCGAGGATGCTCCAGGCGCGCGGGTACTGGCCGAAGAAGATCTCCTGCACGGCGGTGTCGACGTCGATGGCCCGCGTGAAGGCCTGGCGCACCTTCTCGTCGGCGAAGACGCCGTACTTCTCGTTGAGGAACAGCGAGTAGGGCAGGCCGGGGTACTCGATCGACTCCACGGTGTCGTCGGCGGGGACCTGGCTGACGAGGTTCGGGGGCAGGTTGGTCACGACGTCGGCCTGGCCGCTCGACAGCGCGCCGACGCGCACCGAGGCCTCGGGCAGGATGTCGACGCGCAGGGTCTGGAACGCGGGCTTGCCGCCCCCGTCGGGGCCCCACGTGTAGTCGTCGTTGCGGGTGTACACGATGTCCTGATCGGGCGTGTACTCGGTGAGCTCGAAGGGGCCGGTGCCGACCGTGACGCCGGGGCCGCCGGCCTTGAGCTGGTCGGCCTTCGTCTCGAGCACGGCCGGCGAGTAGAACCCGAGCAGCGCCGTGCTCGCGGCCTGCAGGAACGGGGCGTAGGGCTGCGAGAAACGCACGCGCACCGTGTGCTCGTCGACCACGTCGGTGCCGGCGTACAGGTCGCCGCCGAGCATGGATGCCGCCTGCGCCGACGCCGTGTCGGGATCGACGATGCGGTCGAAGTTCGCCTTCACGGCCGCCGCGTCGAAGGGCGTGCCGTCGTGGAAGGTGACGTCGGTGCGGAGGCGGAAGAGGTAGCTCGCGCCGCCGTCTTCGACGTCCCACGACTCGGCGAGCCACGGCGAGAACGAACCGTCGGCCTCCTGGAACACGAGCGAATCGAGCACCGCGCGCTGCACCATGGCCGACACGTCGAGCTGGCTCGTCTGCGGGTCCATGTGCCCGGCCGAGAGGTTCGCGCCCTCGATCGCCCAGACGATCTCGCCGTCGCCCGAGGCGCCCGGGTCGGAGCCGGAGCACGCCGACAGGGAAAGGGCGGCGACCGCGGCGACGGCGACCGCCGACAGCACGCGACGGGAGAGCGAAGAAGGCATGGACGAACCTCGGAGTTTTCGATGGGGAAGTTTCAGACTACCCGGGTTCCTGGACGCGGTGCGGAAACCTCGACGCCGTGGGCCGTTGTGCACCTCGGCATCCACCCCACCCCACGGACTTTGCGCACATCGCCGAGCACGCGCCCGCCGGCGCCACGCGCGCACGGCGACCCCGGTATCCTGGAGGCCAACCCCTTCAGGCACGCTCACACAGTGCCGCCCATATCGCTCGAGGAGTACTCCCATGGCCACGATTCCCGACAAGCCCGCCCTGGAAGGCCTCGAGCAGAAGTGGGACGCCGCGTGGAAAGAACGCGGCACATACGTCTTCGACCGCCTGCGCGCCGCCGAGAGCGGCCGGCAGGGCGTCTACTCGGTCGACACCCCGCCGCCGACGGCATCCGGGAGCCTGCACATTGGTCACGTGTTCTCGTTCACGCACACCGACGTGAAGGTGCGCTTCGAGCGCATGCGCGGCAAGACCGTGTTCTACCCGATGGGCTGGGACGACAACGGCCTGCCCACCGAGCGCCGTGTGCAGAACTACTACGGCGTGCGCTGCGACCCCTCGCTCCCCTACGACGCCGACTTCACCCCGCCGTTCGCCGGCGGCGACAACAAGAGCAGCAAGGCCGCCGACCAGGTGCCGATCAGCCGCCGCAACTTCATCGAGCTCTGCGAGCAGCTCACGATCGAGGATGAGAAGCAGTTCGAGGAGCTCTTCCGCGAGCTGGGACTCAGCGTCGACTGGACGCAGACCTACCGCACCATCTCCGACGACTCGATCCGCACGAGCCAGCTGGCGTTCCTGCGCAACATCGAGCGCGGCGAGGCGTATCAGTCGATGGCGCCGACCCTGTGGGACGTCGACTTCCGCTCGGCCATCGCCCAGGCCGAGCTCGAAGACCGCGACCAACCCGCCGCCTACCACCGCGTGGGGTTCGCGAAGACCGACGGCTCCGGCGATGTGTTCATCGAGACCACCCGCCCCGAGCTGCTCGCCGCGTGCGTCGCTCTCGTGGCCAACCCCGACGACGAGCGCTACCAGCCCCTCTTCGGCACGACCGTGCGCACCCCGCTCTTCGACGTCGAGGTGCCGGTGCTCGCCCACCCGCTCGCGCAGAAGGACAAGGGCTCGGGCATCGCCATGATCTGCACCTTCGGCGACGTGACCGACATCATCTGGTGGCGCGAGCTCGACCTTCCGAACCGCACGATCATCGGTAAGGACGGACGCATCGTCGCCGACGCCCCCGACGTGATCGTGACGGATGCCGCGAAGGCGGCGTACGGCGAACTCGCCGGCAAGACGGTCTTCAGCGCCAAGAAGCGCATCGTCGAGCTGCTGCAGGAGGCAGGCGCCATGGAGGGCGCCCCGAAGCCCTTCACCCACCCCGTCAAGTTCTTCGAGAAGGGTGACCGCCCGCTCGAGATCGTCTCGACGCGCCAGTGGTACATCCGCAACGGTGCGCGGGATGCCGAGCTGCGCGAGCGTCTCGTCTCGCTCGGGCGCGAGATGTCGTGGCATCCCGACTTCATGCGCGTGCGCTTCGAGAACTGGACCAACGGCCTCACCGGCGACTGGCTCGTCTCGCGCCAGCGCTTCTTCGGGGTGCCGATCCCCGTCTGGTACGCGCTGGATGAGAACGGGGAGCGCGACTACGCGCGCGTCCTGACGCCCGACCTCGCCGCGCTCCCGGTCGACCCGACGGTCGATGTGCCCCCGGGGTACACCGAGGACCAGCGTGGAGTGGCCGGCGGCTTCGACCCCGAGCTCGACATCCTCGACACGTGGGCGACGTCGTCGCTCACCCCGCAGCTGGCCGGTGGCTGGCAGCGCGACGAGGAGCTGTGGAACCTCGTCGCACCGTTCGACCTGCGTCCGCAGGGTCAGGACATCATCCGCACCTGGCTCTTCTCGACGATGCTGCGCAGCGCCCTCGAAGACGACCGGAGCCCCTGGTCGGATGCCGCGATCTCGGGCTTCATCGTCGACCCCGACCGCAAGAAGATGTCGAAGTCGAAGGGCAACGTCGTCACTCCCGCCGACATCCTGAAGCAGCACGGCTCCGACGCCGTGCGCTACTGGTCGGCGTCGAGCCGCCTGGGCACCGATGCCGCCTTCGACCCGCAGAACCCGACGCAGGTGAAGATCGGTCGGCGCCTGGCGATCAAGCTGCTGAACGCGGCGAAGTTCGTGCTGTCCTTCCCCGTGCCCGAGGGCGCCGAGGTCACGCACGACCTCGACGCGTCGATGCTCGCGACCCTGGATGCCGTGATTCGAGACGCCACCGTCGCCTTCGAGGCGTACGACCACGCGCGGGCGCTGGAGATCACCGAGTCGTTCTTCTGGACGTTCTGCGACGACTACCTCGAGCTGGTCAAGGAACGCGCGTACGACCAGTCCGACGTGGGTCAGGCGTCGGCAGCGCTCGCGCTGCGCACGGCCCTGTCGGCGCTCGTGCGCCTGTTCGCCCCGGTGCTGTCGTTCGCGGCCGAAGAGACGTGGTCGTGGTTCGAAGAGGGTTCGGTGCACACCGCCGCGTGGCCGGAGCCGCTCGGCATCGACGGCGACCCCGCCGTGCTCACCGCCGTCAGCGCCGCGCTGATCGGCATCCGTCGCGCCAAGACCGAGGCCAAGGCTTCGCAGAAGACGGCGGTCACCTCGCTCACCGTCTCGGGTCCGAACGTCGAGGCCCTGCGTCTGGCCGAGGGCGATCTGCGCGCCGTGGGCCGCATCGAGACCATCTCTTTCGTCGGGGCCGAGACCACCACGGTCACCGACATCGTGTTCGCACCCCAGGAGGACTGATGCAGCTCGGAACCCGTTGGACCGCCCGCGAGCAGCCGCCGAAGGCCGTGCCCGAGGCGCTGCACGCGCAGATCGCCGCGGTCGAGGCCGCACTCACCCCCGACGGCCTGAGCGCCCCCGCCCCGCGGTGGACGCTCACGTTCCTCGAGGGGCGTGCGGTCGCCGAGCTCGACACCGGGGTCGTCGTGACCCAGGATGCCGCGGGCGAGGTCGTCGTGCGCTACGACGACGACGACGAGTTCGCCTGAGTCAGCGCACGCGCAGGTAGAACTCCGCCTCGGCGTACGGCGACCGCCCGTCGCCTCTGGCGGCGTGCCGTGCTTCGCTGTTCACGGGCCTCATCGCCCGCGCCCGCATGCGGGACTCCGCGGCTCGGGCGAGCATGCGGGACAGACCCAGCAGGGCGCGGTCGAGGGCGGTGGGGGCGAGCGTGCGCGGCGCCGTGGTCGTGAGGGCGGTCATGAGGCGACTCCGTCGGCGGGAAGAGGGAAGACGTCGGCACGCATGGTCACCACGCGAACGTCGTCGCCGGTCTGATCGCGGTACCGGTCGGTCGTCTCGTCGATCACCGCCTGCAGGCGTGCGCTCAGGTCGGCCATCTGCGCCGACGTCAGTCGGGCGCTCGCCGTGGCGATGAGCGTGGCATCGCGCCAGTCGGGTGCTTCTTCCCAGCCGTCGCGCACGAAGCGCATGAGCTGATGCTGCCGCAGGGTGAGGGTCTCGCTCGCGACGGCCTCCTGCACCGCACGACCGGCCGGGGTCTCGGCCAGCTCGGGGTTGGTGAGCGTGATCGCACCCACCGGGCGTTCCCACCAGCGCTCGCGAGCGGTGCCGCGCCCCTCGACCTCGCGGATGAGGTCGTGGCGCGCGAGCGCACGCAGGTGATAGCTCGTCGCGCCCGTGGACTCCCCCGTGAGCGTCGCGAGGCCGCTCGCCGTCTGGGCGCCGTACTGGCTGAGCAGGTCGAACAGGCGGACGCGAAGCGGGTGGGCGAGCGCGCGGAGGGCACCGGCGTCGAGGACGCGTTCCCGGGGTCGGTTCTGCTCGGTCATGATGCAAAGATACCTTTGCACGGGTTTCTTTGCAAGCACTTCTTTGCATCCGGTCGCTGAACGCGTGACTACGCTGGAACGATGACGGATGCCGTGACCAATCCCCTCCTCTCACCGCCCGCTCTCCCCTACGACCTGCCGCCCTACGGCAGCATCCGCGCCGAGCACTACCTCCCCGCGTTCCGCGCGGCGTTCGACGCCCACCGGGCCGAGGTCGACGCCATCACGGCGCAGACCGATGCTCCGACGTTCGAGAACACACTCCTGGCGCTCGAGCGCAGCGGTGACCTGCTCGACCGCGTCGCGAGGGCATTCTACACCGTGTCGTCGGCTGACGGAACGCCCGAGATCCAGGCCGTAGAGGAAGAACTCGCGCCGCTCCTGGCCGCGCACGGCGACGCCATTCAGCTCGACGCGGCCCTGTTCGCCCGCATCGCGGCGGTGCACTCCTCCCTCGACGACCTCGAGCTGGATCCCGAGAGCCGGTACCTCGTCGAACGCCACCACCGCGAGATGGCCCTCGCCGGCGCCGGTCTCGACGATGCGCAGAAGGCCCAGCTGACCGACCTCAATCAGCGGCTGTCGGTGCTCACCACCGCCTTCGAGAAGAACCTGCTCGCCGACACGAACGACCTCGCGGTCGTCTTCGACGACGTCGCCGAGCTCGACGGTCTCGGCGCCGGCGAACTGTCGGCCGCAGCCCAGGCGGCGACCGCCCGCGGTCTCGAGGGCCGCTACGTCGTCACCCTGACCCTGTACACCGGTCACCCCTACCTGGCGTCGCTCACCAACCGTGAGAGTCGCCGACGCCTGCTCGAGGCCTCCCGCTCGCGCGGGACCCGCGGCAACGCGCACGACAACCGTGCGGTGCTGCGCGACATCGTGCGACTGCGCGCCGAGCGTGCCGCCCTGCTGGGGTACCCGTCGCACGCCGCGGCCATCCTCGCCGACCAGACGGCCGGCTCGCCCACCGCCGTGCACGAGCTGCTGCGCCGCCTGGCTGCCCCCGCCGCGGCGAATGCCCGCGCCGAGCAGGCCGCGCTCCAGCGCATCGCCGACGCCGACGACATCGAGATCGAGGCGCACGACTGGGCGTTCTTCACCGAGAGGGTTCGGGCAGCCGAGTACGACCTCGATCGTGCGGCACTCCGGCCCTGGTTCGAGGCGGAGCGCGTGCTGCGCGACGGCGTGTTCTTCGCCGCGGAGCAGCTGTACGGCATCCGCGTGAGCGAGCGGCACGACCTGCAGGGCTATCACCCCGACGTGCGCGTGTTCGAGGTGCACAACGCCGACGGCAGCGAGCTGGGCCTGTTCCTGCTCGACCTGTACACCCGCGACACCAAGCGGGGCGGCGCGTGGATGAACTCGATCGTCACGCAGTCGGCGCTGCGTGGCACCGCGCCCGTGGTGGTGAACAACCTCAACGTCAACAAGCCCGCGCCCGGTACGCCGACGCTGCTGAGCCTCGACGAGGTCACCACGCTGTTCCATGAGTTCGGCCACGCTCTGCACGGGCTCTTCGCGACGGTCACGTACCCGCACTTCGCCGGTACCGCCGTGCACCGCGACTTCGTGGAGTTCCCCAGCCAGGTGAACGAGATGTGGATCCTCTGGCCCGAGGTCCTGACGAACTACGCCCGCCACATCGACACCGACGAGCCCCTCCCCGCTGACGTCGTCGAGCGCCTGCACGCGTCGGAGGCGTTCAACCAGGGCTTCGCCACGAGCGAGTATTTGGCGGCTTCGTGGATCGACCAGGCCTGGCACGGCCTGTCCGTCGACGAGGCGGCGGCCGAGATCGACGTCGCCGAGTTCGAGGCCGCCGCTCTGGCGGACATCGGCCTCGACATCCCGGCGGTGCCGACCCGGTACTCGTCGACGTACTTCGCCCACGTGTTCTCGGGCGGGTACAGCGCGGGCTACTACTCGTACATCTGGAGCGAGGTGCTCGACGCCGACACGGTCGAGTGGTTCCGCGCCAACGGTGGCGTGCGCCGAGAGAACGGCGATCGGTTCCGGCAGCGCCTGCTCGGCGTCGGCGGCTCGGGCGATCCGCTGGCGGCCTACCGCGACTTCCGCGGGCGCGACGCCGACATCCAGCCGCTGCTGGAGCGCCGCGGTCTCACGGGCTGAGGCGTCCCGCCGTGGCCCTCGCCGCCGACGGGCGTGGGCGGGGCCACGGCGGGACGTCACCGAGCACGCTCAGCCGGTGAGCGACTCGACGAAGTCGCCGACGCGCTGCGCCAACGCCTCCGGCACCTCGGCCGCGGCGAAATGACCGCCCTCGGACAGGCGCTCGAACACCCGCAGGTCGCGGTAGAACGCCCGAGCCATCACCTCGGGGTAGTCGGCCTCATGGCGCTGGATGAAGACCGCAGCCGGCACGGTCGTCGTCGCGGCGGGCTCGGCGTCGGCGGAGTGATGGTCGAAGTAGGGCCGGAACGACGTCGCGATCGTCTGCGTGACCCAGTAGAGGGTCACCTCGGTGAGGATCCTCTCGCGGGAGATGCGCGTCTCGAGCGAGCGCGGATCGTCGGTGTCGACGTCGGCCCACTCGACGAACTTCTCGACGATCCACGCCAGCAGCGCTGCGGGCGAGTCGTTCAGTCCGACCGCCAGGGTGTCGGGCCGTGTCGCCTGCGCGTGGCTGTACGCGCCGCCCGATGCGCGCTCGCGCTCCAGATGAGCCCGGAACGCCTGCACCTCGGGGACCGCGGACAGGGTCGCGTCACTCGGGGCGGCGAAGTGGGGGTGCGTCGCGATGATGCCGGTCACCTGATTCGGATACCGCACCGCCAGAAGGTCGTTGATCGACGCCGAGACGTCTTCGCCGTAGGTGACGTACGTCTCGTATCCGAGATGCTCGGTCATGAGTTCGTGCACGGACCGCACCAGCCGTTCATCGGTCATCGGCCCCTCCCGATAGGGCGTCGAGAAACCGAACCCGGGCAGGCTGACGACCACGACATGCATGCGAGACTGCAGGCGTTCCGCGAAGTCGAGCTGCAGCGCGAAGGTGTGCGGCCACCCGTGCATGACGAGCAGGGCCGGCGCCTCGGGGTCGGGTGCGCGGAGGTGGACGGCGTGCAACGTCGCCCCCTCGACGTCGACGAGCACCTGCGGGTGCGCGTTCAGCCACTCCTCGCGGGCGCGCCAGTCGAAGTCGGCCCAGGACTCCACCAGCTCGGCGAGGTAGTCGGCCGTCATGCCCGAGGCCGGTCGGCCCGGGGAATCCGGGAGCAGCCGGGAACGGCGCAGACGCTCTCGGAGGTCGACGAGGTCGTGCTCGGGAACGGAGATTCGAAAGGGTGTGACGCTGACCATGTCGCGAGGTTAGCGGCCACCTCCGACATCGCTCGCCGACGCCACGGCTCGTCTGGTCACCGCCGGTGCAGGACCGCGTGTGCGGACGCTCGCGCTACGGCGCCGCCGTCGTTCGAAACGGTCCCGATCTTCTCAGGCGAGACGAGCCGGGCGTTCGCGCTCAGGCGCTCCGGCGCTTCTGCGCGAGCACGATCGTCGGCGGCACACGGTCTTCGACCGACGCCCGCGTGATGACCACCTTGGCGATGTCATCGGCCGAGGGCACATCGAACATGATCGGTCCGAGCACGTCTTCGAGGATCGCGCGCAGACCGCGGGCACCCGTCTTGCGCAGCACCGCGAGGTCGGCGATGGCGCGCAGCGCGTCTTCGTCGAACTCCAGCTGCACGCCGTCGAGCTCGAACATGCGCTGGTACTGCTTGACCAGGGCGTTGCGCGGGGCGGTGAGGATCTCCATCAGCGCGTCCTGGTCGAGCGGCGAGACCGATGCCACGACGGGAAGGCGACCGATGAACTCGGGGATGAGACCGAACTTGTGCAGGTCTTCGGGAAGCGCCTCGCTGAAGAGGTCGGGCGCATCTTCTTTCCGCTGGAGCGGGGCGCCGAAACCGACGCCGTGCTTGCCGACGCGGGCGGAGATGATCTCTTCCAGCCCCGCGAAGGCGCCGGCCACTATGAACAGAACGTTCGTCGTGTCGATCTGGATGAACTCCTGGTGCGGGTGCTTGCGCCCGCCCTGCGGGGGAACCGACGCGACGGTGCCCTCGAGGATCTTCAGCAGGGCCTGCTGCACGCCCTCGCCCGACACGTCGCGCGTGATCGAGGGGTTCTCGGCCTTGCGGGCGATCTTGTCGACCTCGTCGATGTAGATGATGCCGGTCTCGGCGCGCTTGACGTCGAAGTCGGCGGCCTGCAGCAGCTTCAGCAGGATGTTCTCGACGTCTTCGCCGACGTATCCCGCTTCGGTGAGCGCCGTGGCATCCGCGACCGCGAACGGCACGTTGAGACGCTTGGCCAGGGTCTGCGCGAGGTAGGTCTTTCCGCAGCCGGTGGGACCGAGCAGCAGGATGTTGCTCTTGGCGATGTCGATCTCTTCGGCACGCGCCTCGGCGGGCTGCAGGGTGCCGTGCGAGCGCACGCGCTTGTAGTGGTTGTAGACGGCGACGGCGAGGGCACGCTTGGCGGCCTCCTGACCGACGACGTACTCCTCGAGGAACGAGAAGATCTCGCGGGGCTTGGGGAGGTCGAACTCGGCGACTTCTCCCGCCGAGGACTCGGCCATGCGCTCTTCGATGATCTCGTTGCACAACTCGACGCATTCGTCGCAGATGTACACGCCGGGACCGGCGATGAGCTGCTGCACCTGCTTCTGGCTCTTGCCGCAGAAGGAGCACTTGAACAGGTCGGCGCTTTCACCGATACGTGCCATGCCGGTTCCTCCTGTCACCCGGCCCCCGCCGGTGTGTACCCGAGCCTAACCCGTGCCCGTACGAACCAAGGGCATTTGGGGCCGCGGCGGTGTCGTGATCGCCCAGGGCGGACGCCGGCATCCGTTCTCTCCCCCGTTTCCCGCGCGCGAGTCGCCGAGATATGTCGCTGCGGACCACCCTCGAGGGACCATTCTTGGCGAGTCGCGCGAGGAACGACGAAGCCCCGCAGACCGAAACGGGTCTGCGGGGCTTCGAGACGAGAAGCGCGTCAGGCGGTGAGAGCCGCGGGCATGCGCTTGCGCGTGGTCAGCACCTGGTCGACGAGGCCGTACTCGAGGGCCTCCTGCGCCGACAGGATCTTGTCGCGGTCGATGTCCTTGTTGATCTTCGCGACGTCCTGGCCGGTGTGGTGAGCCATCGTGTGCTCGAGCCAGGTGCGCATGCGCAGGATCTCCTGCGCCTGGATCTCGATGTCGGACGCCTGCCCGTGACCCGCTTCGCCCATGGCGGGCTGGTGGATCAGGATGCGGGCGTTCGGCAGCGCCAGGCGCTTGCCGGGGGCACCGGCGGCAAGCAACACGGAGGCTGCCGACGCGGCCTGACCGAGCACGACGGTCTGGATCTGCGGCGAGACGTACTGCATCGTGTCGTAGATCGCCGTCATGGCCGTGAACGAGCCACCGGGCGAGTTGATGTACATGATGATGTCGCGGTCGGGGTCCTGCGACTCGAGAACGAGAAGCTGGGCCATCACGTCGTCGGCCGACGCGTCGTCGACCTGCACGCCGAGGAAGATCACGCGGTCTTCGAACAGCTTGTTGTACGGGTCCTGGCGCTTGTAGCCGTAGGCCGTGCGCTCCTCGAACTGAGGAAGAACGTAGCGGCTGCTGGGCATGTGCGACGCTGCGCCGCCGAAAGTGGGGATGTTCATGTCGGTGTCCTTTCCTCTCGGCCTCAGGCCGCGGTCCCGCCGCCGCCGGTGACGTCGGTGGCGTGCTCGCGCATGTGGTCGACGAAGCCGTACTCGAGAGCCTCGGCGGCGCTGAACCAGCGGTCGCGGTCGCCGTCGGCGTTGATCTGCTCGACGCTCTTGCCCGTCTGCGCGGCGGTGATCTCTGCCAGACGACGCTTCATGTCGAGGATGAGCTGCGCCTGCGTCTGGATGTCGCTCGACGTTCCGCCGAAGCCGCCGTGCGGCTGGTGCAGCAGAACGCGCGCGTTGGGCGTGATGTAGCGCTTGCCCTTGGTGCCGCTGGTCAGCAGCAGCTGACCCATCGACGCCGCCATGCCGATACCGACGGTCACGATGTCGTTCGGGACGAACTGCATCGTGTCGTAGATGGCCATGCCGGCGGTGATGGAGCCGCCGGGCGAGTTGATGTAGAGGTAGATGTCCTTCTGCGAGTCCTCTGCGGCCAGCAGCAGGATCTTGGCGCAGATCTCGTTGGCGTTATCGTCGCGCACCTCGGAACCGAGCCAGATGATGCGGTCCTTCAGCAGCCTGTCGAAGACGCTAGTTGCCATAAGGGGTTCGGGCATGTGTGCTCCTCTTCCGGTGATCTGCAACGAATCTACCGGCGGGCCGCGGGCCGGGATGCCGTGTTCGCCGCGGGCGGATCAGCGGGATCCGTCGGCGATTTCTTGCGCGTACCCGGTCACCGAGCGGGTATAGCGCGGCAGGTGCGGCGCGAGGGCCCGGAGGGCGATGGATGCCGCCTGCTCGGGCGCACCGGTCGACACCAGCGCGAGGGCGTAGAACGCCGCGGCGGCATCGTGCAGCGGTCCGCGCGGTTCGCGCTCGTACTCGGCGCGGAGCAGCGCCAGGGCCTCCTCGGTCTTGCCGAGGTTGCGGATCGTGCTCGCCAGCTGGATGGTGGCGCGGGTGCGTCGCTCGTCGTCGAGGCCGAGGGCGAGCGCGCGGCGGTAGAGCACCTCCGCCTCGTTCTCGACGCCCGCGGAGTCCCGTGCGCCGGCTCGCTCGAACAGCGCGACGGCGTCGTCGTCGGGCCGCTCGGCGGCCAGTTCGTCGATCCGTGCGATCACCGCGGTGGGTTCGAGCGTCTCGTCTGCCCACACGGCATCCACTCGGTCCTGCCAGTCGTCCATGTCGTCGCTCCGCCCTCTCGGCGTCGTCCTTCTCACTTGAGTGTCCACAACACGCCGCATCACCGAAGTTGGGCGCGGCGTGTCCTGGACACTCAACAGCATTCGGGGCCGGCGCCCGGCGCGCCGCCCCGCGCGCACGCGCACCCCCGGGGGTTCGCGCCCGGGTGCGCACCCCCGGGGGTTCGCGCCCGGGTGCGAACCCTCGGGTTTACGCCCCGCGTGCGCACTCCCGGGTTTCGGCCCGCGGCCCGCGCGCCGTCCCGCGCGTATCCCTCCGGGGCGCAAACCCCCTGTTGAGTGTCCAAGACTCGCCGCTCAGAGCGCGCGGCGCGCGGCGTGTCTTGGACACTCAACAGAGAGTCCGGGAACGGGAAAGGGGGCGGATGCCGTAGCACCCGCCCCCTCGTCACGACTTACTCGCTCTCGGCGGCCTTGTCGTCTGCCTTCTTCTTGGCGGGCGCGCGCTTCTTGGCGGGAGCCTTCTTCGGGGCCTCCTCGACGGGAGCCTCCTCGGCCTCGACGACGGCGTCGGCGTCGGCCGCGGCGTCCGCGATCTCCTGCGCCTCTTCGACGACCTCGTCGTCACCCTCGGTGGGCTCTTCGCCCTCGACGGCGACGAAGCCGGTCAGGTCGACGGCCTTGCCGTTCGTGTCGACGACGGACACCTTGCCGAGCGCGATCGCGAGGGCCTTGTTGCGGGCGACCTCACCGACGAGCGCGGGCAGCTGGTTGCCCTGCTGGAGCGCGTTGACGAAGTCCTGCGGCGCCATGTTGTACTGCGCGGCCGACTGGATCAGGTACTGCGTGAGTTCGTCCTGCGACACCTGCACGTTGGCGTCTTCGGCGATCTTGTCGAGCACCATTTGCGTGCGGAACTGCTTCTCGCTCGCCTCGGTGACCTCGGCGCGGTGCTCGTCGTCTTCGAGGCGGTTCTCGCCCTCGAGGTGCGTGTGCACCTCGTCTTCGATGAGCGCCGGCGGAACCGGGATGTCGACGGCCTCGAGCAGGGCCTCGATGAACTTGTCACGCGCGGCGGAGCCCTGCGTGAACACGGCCTGCTGCGACACGCGCTCGCTCAGCGACTCGCGGAGCTCCGCGAGCGTGTCGAACTCCGACGCCATCTGCGCGAAGTCGTCGTCGGCGTCGGGGAGCTCGCGCTCCTTGACGGCGGTGATGGTCACCGCGACCTCGGCCTCTTCGCCCGCGTGGTCACCGCCGACCAGCTTCGAGCGGAACGTGGTCTGCTCGTCGGCGGTGAGCGATTCGATGGCCTCGTCGATGCCCTCGAGCAGCTCGCCCGAGCCGACCTCGTACGAGACGCCCTCGGCGCGGTCGATCTCGGCGCCGTCGATGGTGGCGACCAGGTCGAGCTCGACGAAGTCACCGGTGGTCGCGGGGCGGTCGACCGTGACGAGCGTGCCGAAGCGCGCACGAAGGCGGTCGAGCTCGGCGTCGATGCCGGCCTCATCGGCCTCGACCGCGTCGACGGTCACCGTGAGGGAGTCGTAGGCGGGGAGGTCGAACTCGGGGCGCACGTCGACCTCGACGTCGATGACCAGGTCACCGGAGAAGTCCTTGAGCTCGGGGAGCTCGATGATCTCGGCGTTGGGGCGACCGATGACGCGCAGTTCCTGGTCGTCGACGGCCGCGCGGTAGAAACCGTCGAGGCCCTCGTTGACGGCGTGCTCGATGACCGCGCCGCGGCCCATGCGCTGATCGATGATCGGGGCGGGGACCTTGCCCTTGCGGAAGCCGGGGATCTGCACGTCGCGCGCGATGTGCTCGTAGGCGTGAGCGATGCTCGGCTTGAGCTCGTCGGGCGAGACCGTGATGTGGAGCTTGACCCGGGTGGGGCTGAGCTTCTCGACGGTGCTGTTGACCATGCGGTTCGTTCTCCTCGTGTGGCCCGCGCGCACGCGGGGGCCGATTGGGCCTGTGGTCTGTGGGGCCGTGACGTCGGGGCGACAGGATTTGAACCTGCGGCCTCCCGCTCCCAAAGCGGGCGCTCTACCAAGCTGAGCTACGCCCCGGGGCGACGCGCGGCACGCGCCGACGAAACGACCGAGGAAAGTCTAGTCGATCGGCCTGGGCACGCCGGTTTCTCTGCGGCGGGGTTGTCTGATCCGCTCAGGATGCGTCCGCGGGCGGCACTTCCTGCCGGTCCTCCGGATGCCGAGGAGCCACCCGCCCGTGCACGAGTGCCCCCGCATGGTGTCGGAGGCACTCCCACGGGTGTCGTAGAGTAGAGAAGTCCGATTCCGCGACTCCTCGAGTCGCCGGATTTCGGGGCTGTAGCTTAGTGGTAAAGCCTCTGTCTTCCAAACAGATGATGCGAGTTCGATTCTCGTCAGCCCCTCCACCCGTCCCGCGCCTAGGGATTCTCCGCATCGTCATCCGATCGCCGACGACTCTCCTCGCGGAACGATTCCGGCAGCACGACGTTCTGCCCGGCTCCCGCGAAGAACCCGGCCACCTGCGCGGGTCGATATCCTGCGATCCCGCACCCGACCTCGGTGACGAGGAACCGCAGATGCGGGTGATCCGCCGCGAAAGCGACGAATCGCCGTGCCTGCTCCTCGAACACCGTGAGTCCCGACATCGTGTCGATGCCGTAGGCCTGCCCCTGCAGCCCCTCGCTCTGGCCCCAGACCGCTCCGAAACGGTCCAGGGCGAACCGCGCGGCTCCTCCGCCGTGCGCCCCGGACGCGTTCGATCCGAACACGAAGACCTCGTCGGGGCGGAGCGTCGTGATGTGCATCTCGCGAGACTACGCGTCGCGCTGCTGCTCGGGGCCGGCCCACCCGCCCAGCGACAGATCGAGCTCGAGGCCCGCCTGCGCCTCCGTGGGTACGTCGAATCCGCAGGCGGCGTAGAGCACTGCTCGCCGCCAGGACCCGCGCGGCCACGATCCGCGCGCCGCTGCGAGACGGACCCGCTCACGGCGGATCGACGAGGCGGTTGCGCAGATGGCGGCTCCCGGGCGGCGACGGCATCGCCGACAGCGACACCACTCGCCACGACACCACAGTCCCGGCGCGGACCCCCGTCAGAGCCGCGGAACTTCACCCGTCGGACGCGTCGATTCGCTCGCCCCGGGTCAGTCCGTCCACATGTCCGGGTCTTGATCGAGGTCCGTGACCGGCGACGCGGTGCGATGCCGAGCAGTGTGCGCCACGTACGTCTGGGCGTTCCGCAGAATCTTCGCGCGCTCCTCGTCGGTCAGCGCGCGACGCACCTGGGCCGGAACGCCTGCGACGAGCGATCCCGCCGGCACGACGGTGCCCTCGAGCACGACCGCTCCCCCGGCGATGAGGCAGCCGGGACCGATATCGGCACCCGACAGAATCACGCTCCCCATGCCGATCAGCGAACCGTCGCCGATGGTGCACCCGTGCACGACGGCGTTGTGTCCGACCGAGACGTCGGCGCCGATGACGACGGGGCGTCCGGCGTCGACGTGGACCGAGACGTTGTCCTGCACGTTGCTCCGGGCGCCGACGGTGATCGTCGCGCTGTCGCCCCGCAGAACCGCGTTGTACCAGACGCTCGCATCCGTCGACAGTCGCACGTCCCCCACGACTCGGGCTCCGGATGCCACGAACGCGGTGTCGTCGATCTCGGGAGCGGCATCGGGAAGGGCGAGCACGACGGCGTCGCGAGCGATGGTCATGGCCCGACCCTAACGACCCGCGACTACTGGCCGCACGCGCGGCCCGACTACCGGCGAGCGCCGCTTCGCCTACCGGGAAGGCGAAACCGGTAGCGCCGCGGACGGGCGGCGCTCATAGGTTCGGTCCCGCACCGCAGCCGCATCCCGCCCTGGAGAACATCATGTCCCGCACCGTTGAAACATCCCCCGCCACCCGCACCCGTTCGGTTCGGCGCCACCCTCGAGGCGTCGCGATCCTCGCGATCGCCGCCGGCACCGCCCTCCTGCTCGGTGGCGCCGGCACGTACGCGTACTGGTCGACCGAGACCGCGTTGAGCGCCGGCACCGTGGAGTCGGGAGACCTCGACCTGACGTTGGGGGCGGGCTCGTGGACCCTGGCGGGCGCACTGCAGCCGGCCACGGCCGTCGACGAGGCAGACCTGGGCGATGTGAGACTGGTTCCGGGCGACGTGCTGACGCTGTCGCAACCGCTGACCGTGACGCTGGAGGGTGACACCATCGCCGCGGACCTCACCGCGGCCCTCGGCGACGACTTCACCACGGGTGCGCTCGCGGATTATCTCGACGTGGACCTGACGGTGCCGGGCCTCGGCGCCGAGACCACCCCGAACACCTACCGCATCACCGGCGACACCGATGCGACGGTGACCGCCACTCTGACCATCACGTTCCGCTCCACCACCGACCAGCGAAACGGGGTCAACAGCACCGTCGACCTCAACGGTGTGGCCTTCGCGCTGTCGCAGGCGACCTCCTGACACGGGCCTCGGCATGTCGCAGCGTGACGACGGCGTCCCGCGACGGCTGCGCTGGGGAGCGATGCTGGCGACGGTCCTCGTGCTCGGTGGGGGGACCACCGCGGCGCAGGCGTTCTGGCAGAGCCGCGTGCCCCTCGCCGCGGGGGTCGTGGCATCCGGTGACCTGGCCCTCGCGACGCAGTGGGTGGGTTCCTGGTCGGCGTGGAAGCCGCTGTACCCGAGCGGCGTGAGCGACACCGCGACGCTGCGAGTCACCGCGACGGGGAGCGGGACGACGCTCCGCTGGAAGCTCAGCGCGACGCCGACGACCCAGTCGACGTGGGTCACCACGCAGGTGTTCGTCGGAGCGTGCGGGAGCGGCACCGTGATCCCGCCGGGGGGTTCTTACGCCCCGGCGGGAGGGTTGAGGACGGGACAGTCGGTCGACCTGTGCCTGCGGGTGACGCTGCGCGCAGACGCGCCGTCTACCGCGCAGAACACAGCCATCTCGCCGTCGATGACGGTGACGGCCGATCAGGTGCTCTCGTGACGGGGCTGTCGCCGGGGGGCCGGTCGGTGATCGCCGGCGCCGTCGCCCTGTCGTTCCTCTGGGGTCTGACCGCTCCGCCCGCAGAGGCCGCCTGGCAGTCGACCGCCGCGGCGCCCGCGTTCTCGCTATCGACGGGCTCGCTCGCCGCACCCGTGACGCAGTGCAAGAACGTGACGTCGAGCCCCCGCGCCGCGCGGATCGAATGGGCGAGCGTCGAGGGCGCGACCGGTTACGACGTGACGCTCGGGAACACCGTCAACAGCAGCACAACATCGCTCAGCCAGAACCAGACGAACCTGTTCTTCGAGGTGCGCGGCTCGCTGCTCGAGAACCTCGGTCTGGCCCTCGGTTCCCTCCTCACCGGGGGGTCGGTCCTCGTGACCGTCAAAGCCCGCGTCGGTGCGTGGGAATCCGCGGCCGGCAACGCACAGCCCGTCGTGCTGTCGAGCCTGCTCGGTGGTCTGCTGACCGGAGGGCTGAAGTGTCAGGGAACCTGACCCGACGCTCCACGCGCGAGGCCCACCCCCGCCCGCGCTCCCGCGGGCCCCGTCTGCGTTCGGTCGTCGGCACGGTCGTCATCCTGGTCCTCTCCCTGTTCGCGCTGCTGACCATCGTCATCCCGAACCTGCTCGGGGCTCAGACCTACACCGTGCTCACCGGGAGCATGCAGCCCGGGATGCCGCCCGGCACCATGATCGCGGTGCGCGCCGCGTCGATCGACGACGTGCGGATCGGCGACGTCGTGACGTACCAGATCCGCTCGGGCGACCCCGCGGTCGTCACGCACCGGGTCGTCGGGACGACGAGCAGCACGGGCGGAGACCGGCTGCTCGTGACACGCGGCGACGCCAACGATGTCGACGATCCCCCCGTGCAGCGCGAGCAACTGCGCGGCACGGTGATCATGGCGGTGCCGTACCTCGGGTATCCGGGTGTGCTGCTGGGCGGGCACGACCGAGGGGCGATCGTCGCCGTGGTCGGGGTCCTCATCGTCGGGTACGGCGTCGCGCTGCTGGTCACAGACGTGGTGCGGACCCGGCGTCGGCGGGCTGCCGCGGCGACGCTCGCCGTGCTCGTCGCCGTCGCGGCTCTCACCCCCTTCGTCGCTCCAGCGCCAGCGAGAGCCGGGGAGCCGGCGGCCGCGTCCCGCGACGCGGCGGAGGCGAACCTGCAGCTCAGCGCCGATGGCATCCGATTCGTCTCCGACGGCTCGCTGCGCCCGATCGACGATCTCGGCCGTCTCGCACCGGGAATCACGCTCACCACGCCCGTGTGGATCCGCAACGTCAGCAGCGATCCCGCTCGCGCTGCGGTTCGCCTCGACCTCCCGGGCGCCGACGGCACGCGCCCCACCTTGGCGGGGGCCCTGCGACTCGCCGTCGACGATCAGACGGTCGCGCCGGGCGCCGAATGGCGCAGCGCCGTCATCCCGGCCGGCGGAACGGTGCGCATCGCGATCGGCGTGCGGATGGATGCCGCGGCGGGCAACGACATGCGACGGGCGGCGACGAGCGCCACGCCCGTCGTGCGGCTCAGCGAGCACGTCGAGGGCGCCGACCCGGACTCGCCCCGATCGCCCGGCGATGCGCTGCCCCGGACGGGGCGGGGCACGGACCCGCTCGCCGCCGTCGCGCTCGTGGCGGCCGGAGCCGTGGGAGCGGGGCTCGCGCTGGCGACGAGAAGGCGGGAGCATAGGTGAGGATTGCCTATTCATCAGGTATTTAGCCGAGCCTCATCTTGCTTGCGGAATGTCCGCGACTGAGTAGCGTTGCATCCATCGAGACTTCGAACGTCGCCTAAGGAGCAAACATGAGCACCGTTCACACCGCCGCCGCCACCACCGTCGACTCCACCATGGCGTCCGGCACCGCGCAGTTCCTGTCCCCCGTCGTGATCGGCCTCGAGGCGCTCGTCGTCAACGGCAAGCAGGCGCACTGGCACGTCCGCGGATCCAACTTCATCGGCGTGCACGAGCTGCTCGACACGGTCGTGGCTCACGCGCAGGACTGGGCCGACCTGGCCGCCGAGCGTATCGTCGCCCTGGGCCTGCCCATCGACGCGCGCCTGTCGACGGTCGCGGCCAAGGCGAAGGCCACCGAGGTGCCCGCCGGCTTCGCGCAGTCCGACGTCGTCATCCGCGCCGTCATCGCCGACATCGACGCCGTGCTGCTCGACATCGAAGCCGCCATCGAGGGCCTCGACGAGCTCGACATGACGAGCCAGGACGTCGCCATCGAGATCAAGCGCGGTCTCGACAAGGACCGCTGGTTCCTGTTCGCCCACCTCGCGGCGTAATTCCTCCACGAAGGGGGCGGTGCTTCGGCGCCGCCCCCTTCGTCGTCCCCGCGCACAAGACGCCGGGGGTGTCGTCGCGCGCGAATCCGAAGCGGCGAGGACGTGTGCGTCACGCGCCGTGCGTCACGCGCCCCGCGAGCAGCGTCGTGCGCACCGTCATGGCGCGCAGGCCCCGCTCGTCGGCGGCGTGCGGATCGTCGCCCACGATGACGAGATCCGCCAGGGCCCCGGGACTGATCTGCGCCGGCGCCGTCGATCCTCCGGCGGTGGATGCCGCGATGGCGGTGTCGATGTCGATCCGCTGGTGCGGGTGCCAGGCGTCGCGCCCGTCGCGCGTGCGGAACACGGCCGACGCCATCGCCGCCCACGGATCCAGCGACGCCACGGGCGCGTCGGAGCCGAACCGCACGTTCGCCCCGCTGTCGACCAGGGCGCGCAGGGGGTAGGGCTGCGCGGATTGCTCGGCCCAGATGGCATCCGTCATGTCGCGATCGTCGAGCGCGTGCTCGGGTTGCACGCTCGCCGCGACGCCCAGCCGGGCGAAACGCGGAATGTCGGCGTGCGCGACGAGCTGCGCGTGCTCGATGGTGCCCACCGCACCGGTGCGTGCGTACGCGTCGAGAGCGTGGGCGTTCGCGACGTCGCCGATGGCATGGATCGCGCACTCGAGCCCCGCGGCGGTCGCCCGCGTCATCATGTCGACGAGGGCGTCGGGGGGCACGGTGAGCAGTCCGTGGTTGCCGATCTCACCCGGGTAGTGGTGGGCGCACGCCGCCGTGCGGGTTCCGAGCGACCCGTCGGTGATGGCCTTCAGCGGTCCGACGCGCACGAGGTCGTGCGCCGCCCCGCGCACCCGGTCGCCGGTGCGCAGGCCCTCGGCGATCGCGCGGTCGAGGTGCTGCGGGTAGGTGCCGTACGAGACGCGGAGCGTATCGAAGCCCCGCGCGACCCGCCGCTGCCAGGGCTCGTCGTTCCACGTCATGTCGAGGTCGACGAGTCCGACGATCCCGCGTGCCGCGGCGGCGCGAGCCATGCGCTCGACGGCGTCGTCGGCACGGTCCGGCTCCATGGCGTTGAGTCGGCGCGAGATCTCGAAGGCGTCCTCTTCGCGCAGCATCCCGGATGCCACGG
The DNA here is from genome assembly GCF_001424715.1 of Microbacterium sp. Leaf436. Lineage (NCBI taxonomy): Bacteria > Bacillati > Actinomycetota > Actinomycetes > Micrococcales > Microbacteriaceae > Microbacterium > Microbacterium sp. Leaf436. The sequence continues at coordinate 325,289 of NZ_LMRB01000003.1, read as the reverse complement.
GCTCGAAGCCCTCGCGACGGAACGCGGCGCTGTTCATCCAGACGCTGTGCACGTCGGCGTTGACGAGGTAGGTCGCCCCGTCTCCGGTCGCGGCGTCGAGCAGGGCGAGACTCGGCTCGTCGGGCCACAGCCCGTCGCGGAAGCCGACGCCGATGCGGCGTCCGTCGCTCTCGGGGGCGAACGCCATGATCGATGCGGCATCGCGCGCCGAGGCGACCTCGCCGAGCGGCACGCGCTCGGCGACCAGGGCCCACTGCAGCACGTGCACGTGGTGGTCCCAGAGGCCGGGCAGCAGCCAGCCGCCCTCCCCGTCCACCACCACGCCGGTGGGCCGGAGGTTCCCCGTGGGGGCGATGTCGGCGATCACCCCGTCGGCGATGACGAGGTCGACGGGCTCCGAGGTGGGGAGGAACTCACGACCCGGCCCCGCCACCCGCACGGCGCGGAGGAATCCGACGTGCTCGCCGATCACGCGCGTCCCCGGGCGTCTTCGGCGCGGCGCATCTCGCCGGCGAGCTCGGGGTGCTGTGCGGACAGCCCCGCGATGATGGTCTCGACCACCTCGGCGCTCTTGTTCTGGCTCAGCTTGCGTTTGGCCGTGACCCGCGTGGGTGTCAGGCGGAAGCCGACGGTGCCGCGCTCGAGGCGTTCGACGAACGTCGCGTCGTTCGGCAGGGCGTACAGGGTCCGCGCGTCGTCGGCGTCGCCCTCGAACCGCTCGACGAGACGTTCGAGTACGCGGAGGTTCTCGCCGGGCGTCAGGATCTCCGGGATGCCGGAGAGGTGCGCCGACACGAAGTTCCAGGTGGGGACGGCGGGCACGTCGCCGTACCACCGGGGAGTGATGTATCCGTGCGGGCCCTGCACCACCACGAGCAGCTCGCGGTCGCCGAGACCGAGGATCGCGTCGTCGGGCTTGCCGACGTGCCCGACGATGGTCAGGTCGTCTCGCTGGTCGTCGAGCATGACCGCATAGTGCGAGGCGACGAGACCGTCGTCGCCCTGACCGACGAGGGTGACCCACGGGTGGCGGTCGATGAGACGCCGGATCTCACCGACGTCGGTCATCGCGAAGCTGGGGTTCTGGCGCACCGGATCAGCCTAGAACGCGGCGGGCTTCACCAGGCTCATCCGCCGACGCGGCGCGCGAGGCACCGGGCTCGTCGACGTGGCTGGCCCCGGCAGATCAGGCCTGGCAGCGTGGGCACCAGTACAGCTTGCGCCCCGCCGCCTCTTCCATCACGATGTCGGTGCCGCATACGCGGCACGGCAGACCCGCGCGGTGGTAGACCCAGTGCCGGTCGTCGCGACGGGCCATGGCACGGCGATACGCCTCTGGGTCGAGGTCGTCCATCGTCATCATCTGGCCGGTCTCGACGCCGATCGACAGCAGTCGCACCCAGTCGCGCCACATGCCGCGGACGACCTCTTCGGGCACGTCGCGGCCAGGCGTGTGCGGGTTCTGCCGGGCGCGGAACAGGATCTCGGCGCGGTAGACGTTGCCGATTCCGCTGACCACGGCCTGATCCATCAGGAGCAGGCCGATGGCGGTGGGCTTCTTCTTGACGGTCGCGGTGAAGCGTTCCTCGCCCTCGGCGACGTCGTCGACGAGAGGGTCGGGGCCGAGCTTCGCGATCGTCGCCGCCACCTCGTCGGGCGTCTGCAGCACGCAGGCCGTGGGGCCGCGCAGATCGGCGCACGTCGTCTCGGTGAGAAGACGCAGCCGCACGGCGCCGACCACAGGCGGTGGCCACTCGACCTGTTCGTCGAGACCGGTCGTCTGCTCCGACATGCGCACCCGCGCGCGCCGGGGGGCACCGATCGAGCTCAGGGAGTTCTCGCCCGCGGCGTCGAGGATCGGCGCGTCGTCGAACGTCGTGCCGCGCTGGTTGGTGTGCCCCATGCGGCCGTTCGCCGAGGCGATCGTCGCGTCGAGCGCCACCTCGCCCGAGAAGTCCCACGCGCCGTACATGCCCAGGTGCACGCGAAGCCACACGTCACCGTCGAACCGCAGGAACATCTGCTTGGCGACGGCCCGCACCTCGACCGCTTCGCGCCCGTCGAGCACCGACGCGCCCTCGACGAAACGACCCTGGGGGCTGGATGCCGCCACGACGCGCCCCACGATGTTGCGGTCGAACTGCCGCGCGATGCGGTGGACGGAATGCCCCTCGGGCATCAGCCTGCCTCGGGGTCGAACGAGTCGCTGGCGTCGGTCAGGGTGTTCTCGCCGCGAGCCGCCCGCGGGTCGGGCAGCAGCACGCCGTCTTGCTCGTACGCCGCGAGCTGGCCGATCCGGCGCGCGTGGCGCTCTTCGCCCGAGAACGGTGTCGCGATGAAGCGGTCGATGAACGATGCGGCCTCGTCGAACGTGTGCTGACGCGCGCCGATCGAGATGACGTTGGCGTCGTTGTGCTCGCGCGCGAGCTCGGCGGTCGACACGTTCCACACCAGCGCGGCGCGCACGCCCAGCACCTTGTTCGCGGCGATCTGCTCGCCGTTGCCCGAGCCGCCGAAGACGACGCCGAGCGCGTCGACGCCGTCGGCCTGATCACGCACGACCGCTTGAGCGGCGCGGATGCAGAAGGCCGGGTAGTCGTCGAGCGGGTCGTACTCGAGGGGGCCGTGGTCGACGACCTCGTGCCCCTGGGCGGCGAGGTGGTGCTGGATCTGGGTCGAGAACTCGAGACCGGCGTGATCGGTGCCGATGTGGATGCGCATGCGCTCATCCTATTGACGGCCGCCGACATCAGGGGGCGGACGCGACGACGCCGCCCGCTCCCCGGAAGAGAGAGCGGGCGGCGTCGGATCGGGTCAGGGGCGAACGCCCGCGGCGACGGGCTTGAACCCGGCGCGGATGTTCTCGCAGCAGCCGGGGCGGCACACGTCATACCACGGCCCCAGGTCGGTCAGGTGCGGGCGTTCCGATTTCGGAGTGCCGTTCAGTCGCTCCTCGACGAGGTCGACGAGGCCCGAGACGTAGGCCGGGTCGACGCCGGGGGTGGGCGTGCGGACGGCCCGGATGCCGGCTTCCTCGGCGGCCTCCATGGCCTCGGTGTCGAGGTCCCAGAGCACCTCCATGTGGTCGCTGACGAAGCCGAGCGGCACGATCGCGACGGCCTCGACCCCGCGGCCGGGGAGTTCGGCGATCACGTCGTTGACGTCGGGCTCGAGCCAGGGCTGCGTGGGCGGGCCGGAGCGCGACTGGTAGACGAGCTCCCACTCGACCTCGGCGACGGCGTCGGCGACAGCGGCCATGACGACCTCCGCGACGGCCTTGTGCTGGGCCTCGTACGCGCCCCCCTCGCCGAACTCGACGTCACGGGGGCCCGAGCGCTGGGCGTCGGCCATCGGAATGGAGTGGGTCGAGAACAGCACGCGGATCTTCTCGGGCGCGATCCCGTCGGCGACGAAGCCGGCCACGGCATCCGTCACTCCGCGCAGGAACGTGTCGACGAAGCCGGGGTGGTCGAAGAACTGGCGCACCTTGTCGATCGTCACGGTCTCGCCGAGCCCCGTCGACTCGAGCACGCGGGCGTAGTCCTCGCGGTACTGCCGGCAGCTCGAGAACGAGCTGTACGCGCTCGTGGCGATCGCCAGAAGAGTGGTGTGGCCGGCCTCGGCGGCCTCGGTCACGGCCTCTTCGAGGTAGGGCGCCCAGTTGCGGTTGCCCCAGTAGACGGGCAGGCCCAGCCCGCGCGCAGCGATCTCCGCCTCCAGAGCCGCCTTCAACTCGCGGTTGTGCTCGTTGATGGGGCTGACCCCGCCGAAGTGGCGGTAGTGATGGGCGACCTCTTCGAGGCGCTCGTCGGGGATGCCGCGTCCGCGCGTGACGTTGCGGAGGAAGGGGATGACGTCGTCCTGCCCCTCCGGGCCGCCGAATCCGGCGAGGAGGATGCCGTCGTACGCGACGGGCGTCTCGACCCACTTGGGCCCCGACGCCGCGGCGGGCGAGGCATAGAGGACGGGTTCAGGGGTGGTGTCCGTGTCGGTCGTGCTCACGCAGACATCCTCGCACCTGCATGGCGAGCCCGGGCGCGGGTTATCTCGTGACTAGGCTTATCTGGTTGTCATCGTCGCCGACGGCGTCCGTCGTCACCCGCGAGAGCGCTCGATCTGCGACGATCCACCCTCATCCCAGGGAGTACGCCAGTGCCAGGAGAGAACCTCACCCGCATCGAAGCGCAGGAACGCCGCGCCGTCGTCGACACGCACGCCTACGACGTGCAGCTCGATCTCACCCGCGGCGACGAGGTCTTCTCCTCGCGCACCGTCGTCACCTTCGCCGCCACCGAGGGCGCATCGACGTTCATCGATCTCATCGCGCGCACCGTGCACTCCGTCACGCTGAACGGCCGATCCCTCGACCCGGCCGCCGTGTTCGTCGACTCGCGCATCGCGCTCGACGAGCTGGCATCCGAGAACGAGCTCGTCGTCGAGGCCGACTGCGAGTACACGAACACCGGCGAGGGCCTGCACCGCTTCGTCGATCCCGTCGACGGCGAGGTCTACCTCTACTCGCAGTTCGAGGTTCCCGACTCCCGCCGCATGTACACGGTGTTCGAGCAGCCCGATCTCAAGGCCGCCTTCACGTTCTCGGTGACCGCCCCCGCGCGCTGGAAGGTCGTCTCCAACTCCCCCACGCCCGAGCCCGTCGCCGTCGGCGACGACACCGCCCGCTGGGACTTCCCCCCGACGCCCCGCATCTCGTCGTACATCACCGCGCTCGTGGCGGGTCCGTACGAGGCGACCTTCTCGGAGCTGACCAGCGCCGACGGCCGCGTCATCCCCCTCGGCGTCTTCGCCCGCAAGAGCCTCTGGCAGCACCTCGACGCCGACTACGTCTTCGACAAGACGCGCCAGGGCTTCGCGTACTTCGAGGAGAAGTTCGGGTTCCCATACCCGTTCGCCAAGTACGACCAGCTCTTCGTGCCCGAGTTCAATGCCGGCGCGATGGAGAACGCCGGCGCGGTGACCTTCACCGAGACCTACGTCTTCCGCAGCAAGGTCACCGACGCGGTCAAGGAACGCCGCGTCGTGACGATCCTGCACGAGCTCGCCCACATGTGGTTCGGCGACCTCGTCACCATGAAGTGGTGGAACGACCTCTGGCTCAACGAGTCGTTCGCCGAATGGGCGTCGACGATCGCCACCGCCGAGGCCACCGAGTGGAAAGCCGCCTGGACCACCTTCAACGCGATGGAGAAGACCTGGGCCTACCGTCAGGACCAGCTCCCCTCGACCCACCCGGTCGTCGCCGAGATCACCGACCTCGAAGACGTGCAGGTCAACTTCGACGGCATCACCTACGCCAAGGGCGGGTCGGTGCTCAAGCAGCTCGCCGCCTGGGTCGGGATCGAGCAGTTCTTCGCCGGGGTCGGCGCGTACTTCCAGAAGCACCAGTGGTCGAACACCGAGGTCGGCGATCTGCTCGTCGAGCTCGAGGCCACCAGCGGCCGAGACCTGGGCGACTGGTCGAAGAAGTGGCTCGAGACGGCGGGCGTCAACACGCTCTCGCCGCTCATCGAAGAGGGCTCCGACGGCACCATCTCGCGCTTCGCGATCGTGCAGACGGCGCCCGCCGACTACCCCACCATCCGTCCGCACCGCCTCGGCGTCGGCTTCTACTCGCTCAACGACGCCGGAGCGCTCGAGCGCGTGCACCGCGTCGAGATCGACGTCGACGGTGACCGCACCGAGGTCGCCGAGCTCCGCGGCATCCGTCGTCCCGATCTCGTGCTGCTCAACGACGACGACCTGGCCTACGCGAAGATCCGCCTCGACGAGCGCTCGCTCGCCACGGCGATCGCCCACCTCAAGGACATCTCCGACCCGCTGGCCCGCTCGCTCGTCTGGGGCGCCGCCTGGGATCAGACCCGGGATGCCGAGTCCTCGGCCACCGACTACCTGGATCTCGTGCTGCGCAACATCGGTTCCGAGACCGAGTCCACGACGGTGCGCACGACGCTCGGTCAGCTGCAGCTCGCCGCCAACTCGTACGTGACGCCCGCGTCGCGCGAGGCGGCTCGTGCACGCGTCGCCGACGGCCTCTGGGCGCTCGCCCAGGCCGCCGAGGCCGGCAGCGACAGCCAGCTGCAGTTCGTCACCGCGTTCGCCTCGGCGGCCTCGACTCCGGCGCACGCCGAGACGGTGCGGGCCCTGCGCTCGGGCGAGACGGTGCTCGACGGCCTCGAGATCGACACCGACCTGTCGTGGCAGTTGCTCATCTCGCTGGCTACGGCCGGCGCGGTGTCGGCCGACGACATCGACGCGGCCCGCGCGGCCGACAACACCTCGAAGGGTGGGGAGCTCGCCGCCCAGGCGAAGGCCTCGCTGCCCACGCACGAGGCGAAGCAGCAGGCGTGGAACTCGCTCATCGACAACGCCGACGCGCCGAACACGATCGTGCGTTCGACCGCCCTCGGCTTCACGCACCCGGCTACGGTCGACGTGCTGGCCGACTTCGTCGAGCCGTACTTCGCGATGCTGCTGCCGATCTGGGAGTCGCGCAGCTACCAGATCGCGCAGTACCTGATCGTGGGTCTGTACCCCGCCGCCCTCGCGAACACCGCCCTGCGCGATGCGACCCGCGCCTGGCTGACGCAGAACGCCGACGCCGCCCCGGCGCTGCGCCGCCTCGTCGGCGAGAACCTCGCCGGCGTGGAGCGTGCGCTGTCGGTCCAGGAGCGCGACTCGCAGTAATCGAGCTCCTCAGAATGCCCCCTCCCTCACCGGGAGGGGGCATTCGTCGTTCGCGGGTCATCCCCGGGTGGACCCGGATCATCCCCTGGGAGGATGCCCCCGCCCGGGGCGCCTCCGTAGCGTGAAGGCATGATCGTTGCAGAGCACCTCACCAAGCGTTACGGCGACAAGACCGCCGTCGACGACGTCTCGTTCACCGTGGCCCCCGGCCGCGTCACCGGCTTCCTCGGCCCCAACGGCGCGGGCAAGTCGACCACCATGCGCATGATCGTCGGTCTCGACCGTCCCTCGACGGGTTCGGTCACCGTCGGCGGGCAGGACTACCGCCGTCTGCGCTCCCCCCTCACCGAGGTCGGCGTGCTGCTCGACGCCAAGGCGATCCACACCGGACGCTCGGCGCGCAACCACTTGCGCGCCATGGCCGCGACGCACGGCATCGGGCGCAGCCGCGTCGACGAGGTGATCGAGCTCACCGGCATCGGCTCGGTCGCCGGCAAGCGGGCGGGAAAGTTCTCGCTCGGTATGGGCCAGCGTCTCGGAATCGCCGCCGCTCTCCTCGGCGACCCGCACACCCTCATCCTCGACGAGCCGGTCAACGGCCTCGATCCCGAGGGCGTGCGGTGGGTGCGCCAGTTCGTGCGCCATCTGGCGGGCGAGGGTCGCACCGTGCTGCTGTCGAGTCATCTGATGAGCGAGATGGCGCAGACCGCCGACCACGTCATCGTGCTCGGCCGCGGACGTGTCCTGGCCGATGCGCCGCTCGCCGACCTCGTCGGCACCTGGACCACCACGACCCTGCTCGTGCGCTCCCCGCGCCTGGCCGACCTCGTCTCGGCCCTGCAGATCCCGGATGCCACGGTGACGGCCACCGAGCCCGGTGCCGCCCAGATCACCGGCGTCACGGCGCAGACGGTCGGCGACCTCGCCGCCGCTCGCGGCATCCCCCTCTATGAACTGACCCCGCGAGCGGGCTCGCTCGAGGACGCCTACCTCGCCCTCACCGACGACTCGGTCGAGTACAAGACCAAGGAGATCGCATGACCGCCGTCGCTTCCGCGCCGACCACGCGGGCCCACGCCCACGCCTCGACCGCGCACCGCCTCAGCTTCATCCACCTGATGAAGAGCGAGAGCATCAAGATGCTCACCCTGCGCTCCACCTGGTGGTCGCTCGGCGTCACCGCCGCCCTGTCGGTCGGGATCTCGTTGCTGATCGCCGCGGCCTCGAGCGACATCGGCGGCGGCTTCCCCGCGGCGAACGTGATCCTGGCGCCGACGCAGTTCACGATGCTGGTCGCCGGCATCCTCGGTGCGATCGTCATCACGGGTGAGTACTCGACCGGCATGATCCGTTCGACGCTCACCGCCGAACCCCGTCGGGGGGCGGTGCTGGTGGCCAAGGCCCTCGTCGTCGCACTCGTCATGGCCGTGACCACCGTCGTCATCTACGCGGTGGCGATCGCCGTGACCGCGCCGCTGGTCAGCACGGGCCTCGACTGGTCGACGCCCTCGGAGTCCCTGGTCCCTCTCGCGTTGGGGGTCGTGTCGATGGCGGCCTTCACGCTGATCGGTCTCGGCTTCGGCTTCGTCATCCGCAGCGGCGCCGGTGCCATCGCGGCCACGGTCGGGGTGCTCTTCGTGCTGCCCATCGTGTTCAGCCTGTTCTCGTTCGCGGGACCGAGCTGGCAGTGGATCCTCGACGCGGCCGACTACCTCCCGGTCAACGCCGCGGTGCAGCTCACCACGCCCGGCGGCACGGAACTCGGCCAAGGCGCCCTCACCCTGGCCGCGTGGGCCCTCGCGCCGCTCGTGCTGGGCTGGATCTCCCTGCGGTCGCGCGACGTCTGACCCCTCCTCCCCACCACGGATGCCTCGACGCTCAGCCAGCGCCGAGGCATCCGTCGTTACGCTGTGACGGATGTCTGTTCTCGCCGAAGTCCCCGAACCGACCCCCTCGCCCGCCATCACCTCCCCCGGTGATCTGACCAACATCGATACCTGGACCTGGATCGGCTCTCAGCTGCTCGGGTTCGGCGGCGTTCTGCTGCAGATCCTCGGGATCGTGGTCGGTATCGCCGTGACCGCCTGGATCCTGCGCGTCATCATCCGTCGCGTCGTCGACCGCATCGTCAACGGCGCGAAGAGCAAGGCGCGCGTCGACGACACCCAGGCCCTCGACCGGTCCCCGCTCAGCGCGGTGCGACTCGTGCAGCGCACGCGCACCCTCGGCACGATCCTGCAGAACATCGTCAACGTCATCCTGGTGATCGTGGCGCTCGTGTGGGTCGCCGGGATCGTCGCGCCGAACGCCCTGGCCTCGCTCACCCTGCTCACGGCCGCCGTCGGTGCCGGCCTCGGTTTCGGCGCGCAGAACATCGTCAAAGACGTGCTCAACGGCATCTTCATCGTCGCCGAAGACCAGATCGGCATCGGCGACGTCGTCGACCTGGGCCTGGCGACCGGCATCGTCGAGTTCGTCAGCGTGCGCATCACCCACGTCCGCGACGTCAACGGCACGCTCTGGTACGTCCGCAACGGCGAGATCACCCGCATCGGCAACATGTCGCAGGGCTGGTCGCGCGTCATCATCGACCTCGCCGTTCCCACCGACGCCGACATCGACGACGTCGAGACGGCGATGCTCGCCGCGGCGAAGACGATGTCGAAAGAGTCCAAATGGCGCTCGCGCATCATCGAGCAGCCCGAGATCTGGGGCCTCGAGTCCATCAGCGGTGACGCTCTCGTCATCCGCCTGGTCATGAAGACGCGCTCGAGTGCCAAGGACGACGTCGCCCGCGAGCTGCGCGCGCGCCTCAAGCGTGCGATCGATGCGATGGGCATCGCCCTGCCCCAGCTGAACTCCATCATGCTCAGCGGGCCCGAGGGCGCGCAGAGCGTGCGCGGCGCGCACCCGCCGAAGACGAAAGAGACGCCGGTGGCGCCCGGCGCCGACCGCCCGCGTTGGAAGCCCCGCGGCCGCCGGATCGAGTCGTCCGACACCGCCGACGACCACGACGACGCCGTCCCCACGAAGACGAAGAAGAAGGCCGTGCGCGACGAGACCCCGACGGCGACCCTGGATCTCCCGGGCGCCGAGGTGCCCGGGGCCGACGTCGCCAAGCCGACGCCTCCGGCCGTCCGTGCCGACCAGGAGGAGCAGTCGTGACCGAACCCATCAGCTTCTACGACCAGGTCGGCGGCATGGACACCTTCCGTCACCTGGTCGATGCGTTCTACCGCGGCGTGGCCGGCGACGAGGTGCTCAAGCCCATGTACCCCGAAGAAGACCTCGGGCCGGCGGCCGAACGTCTGACGCTCTTCCTCGCCCAGTACTGGGGTGGGCCGGCGACCTACGGCGAGACTCGAGGTCATCCGCGTCTGCGCATGCGCCACATGCCGTTCCACGTCGATCCCGACGCCCGCGACCGGTGGCTTCGGCACATGCGCGCCGCCGTCGACGAGATCGCGCTGCCGCCCGCGTTCGAGGCGCCCCTCTGGGACTACCTCGAGCGCGCCGCCTACGCGATGGTCAACACGTTCGAGCCCCGCGGCATCGGGCCGCAGCAGAACGGGCGCCCCGACACGGGTCTCCCGGTACGCGCCGCCGACTGAGCGACGTCACGGGGCGGCGGGTGCCGATCACCGCCGCTCCGGCGCCGTGGTCATACCGGCCCGCGCGCCGTCGGGTCGGCCGCGCCGTCCGCCTTGCCGCGTCGACCGGCGCAACCTCGACTGGCGCCACGTCAGCTGGCTCGAAGCTGGCCGCCCGCGCACCGTCGCGCATTCACGCGGTGCAGCGGGTCGTCGAGCCGCCTCAGCGTCCGAGGAAGTCGCCGAAGCCCGGGATGTCGAAATTCGACAAACGTTCGCCGAGCCCGCCGACCTGATCGCCCAGACCCGACACCGCGTCCTGCGCGCCGCCGGCCCAGTCGCCCGCCGCCCCCAGATCGACGCCGCCCGCGAGTGTCTCGAGGTCGACACCGGATGCCAGAGCGTCGAGGTCGACGCCCTCGGCGAGCCCGGCGAAGTCGACGCCCAGCTGACCCGCCTGCGCGAGCAGGGGCCCCGCGACCGCACTGACGATCGCTCCGCCGGCCACGGCGGCGAGCAGCCCGCCCGCACCCACCACTCCCGCGCCGATCAGCCCGCCGCGGCCCGCGCGGGACAGCAGCTGCGACATGCGACCCGGACGCGTGGCCTCAGCGCGTGCGGCCGTGCGGGCGAGGTCGTCGGGGGCGTCCGAGCGCGGACGCTCGTGCGGGTGCAGGTCGGTATCCATGCGCTCGCGCACGTGCGCGCGCTGCTCGGGCGTCAGTCGCGCGAAGGCCTCGCGATGCATCTGCTCCACGCGATCGGGGTCGGCCGTGCGCAGCAGGTAGTCGTACCGCGCGATCGCCCCGCGGTCGTCGGCCGAGAGCGCCGGGGCCGAGCCCGACGTGGGCGGCGGAGCGTATCGGCCGGTGTCTCGGCGCGAATCGGCGACGGGCGAGGGAGCGGGCGCGGAGTCCGCCCGGCGGTCACCGGTGACGGCATCGGCGGCGGAGCGCACCATGGTGCGCCAGTCGCGGGAGGCACCCGACGAGGGGTGGGGAGCGGAGCCGTCCCGCGAGGACGACGAGGACGACGCCTTGTCGACGGCCTTCGAAGCGAGATCGAACAGACGGGAGAACGAGACCATGGGGTACCTCTCGACGGGCAGCGGAAACTGCGACGTCAAGGTCTCCTCCGCCCCGGACGGGACCGACGCACCCGGAGCCCAACGGTGGGCTCGTGATGACGGATGCATCGCGACGGGAGTACTCCCCTTGCTTCCCTCAGCGTAAAGCGGCCACCTATGCGCGGGCTGGATCAGCTCCCGGTCGCGCGCACGGCGGTCAGCCCCGAGCGCACGGGGCCTCGAACGAGCACGTGACCGCGAGCGAGGCTCACGCGCGTCCACGCACCGCTCGTGCGGACGGGCGCCATCTCGCTGCCGGCGATGAAGCCCAGCGCGAAGGCCGCGAAGGCGGTGCCGAGCGGCAGACCCCCGAGGGCGTCGTCGGGCTGACCCCACACCTGCGCGCGGATCACCCGCACGATGTCCTCACCCGCATCGGCGGGGAGCGCGTCGGCGACGGCGGCGACCCCGTACTGGGCTCGGGATGCCAGAACGGCGGCGTCGATGGCATCCTTCTGCTCCCATCCGCTGCGCGGGGGCGAGATCCCCGCCCACGCGGGCGAGGTGGCGGTCTCGGGAAGGACGACCGCTGAGGCGTCGTCAGGGGCCGGGAGCAGCGCGGAGGCGTCGACCACGAGGTCGCACTCGAGCTCGGGATCGATCGCCGAGACGCGCAGGCCCAGCACCGTCGGGGTGGCGTCGAGCAACCCGCGGGGAGCGAGGGGGGCGGCGGTGGCGACGAGCACTCCCCCGTCGGCACGCAAGCGCACGGTGCCGTCACCCAGACGGATCGTGCGGGAGGCGAAGGTCAGCAGGTCGGCTGCCGCCTGGGGGTCGGGGAACAACAGGCGCGCGGACACCCGCCCTAAACTATCAAGCGGCGCGGGCTCGCTGCGCCGGAAAGCGAGTCACCATGACCGATGCCCTCGATCCCGTGGCGTCGCTCCTCGCGGTGCTCGACCTGCGCGACGCCGGCGCCCGCACCACCGAGGACATCTTCACCGGTGTCTCGCAGCCCATGCCGTTCGGGCGGGTGTACGGCGGCCAGGTGCTGGCCCAGTCGGTCGTGGCCGCGTCGCGCACGCTCCCGCCCGAACGCGCGGTGCACTCGATGCACGGGTACTTCCTCCGCCCGGGCGACCCGGCCGACGGCATCACCTTCTCGGTCGACCGCATCCACGACGGACGCTCGTTCTCGACCCGGCGCACGCAGGCCTACCAGGCCGGCGTCCCGATCTTCTCGATGATCGCCTCGTTCCAGGACGAGCACCCGGGCCTGGAGCACGCCGAACCGATGCCCGACGGCATCCCTCAGCCCGAAGACCTCGCGCCGTTCGACGCCGAGGGACTCCACCCGCTCAGCCGCCGGATGTTCTCGGAGCGACCGGTCGACGTGCTGCACGTCCCGTCGCCCATCTACACCTCGGTCGAGGGCCCGCGGGTGCCGCGACAGGCCGTGTGGATGCGCACGCGTCGCGCACTGCCCGACGACCCGGCGGTGCACCGCGCGGCGCTGGCGTATCTCAGCGACCTCACGATCCAGGAGTCCATCATGCGCGCGCACGGCGTCGCGTGGAACGTCCCGAACCTGAAGGTCGCGAGCCTCGACCACGCCATGTGGTGGCACCGTCCGGGTCGCGTCGACGACTGGCTGCTGTACGTGCAGGAGTCCCCCAACGCCCGCGGCGGCCGAGGCCTGTCGACCGGGCGCATCTACTCGCGCGACGGCGTGCTGGTCGCGAGCGTGGCCCAGGAGGTCATGGTGCGGGTGCCGAACGACTGACGGCGCCGAAGGCTCAGGCGCGGGCGGCTCGCCGCCGGTATTCGATCGGATCGCCCGTGTAGGGCGCCCATGCCGCGCGCTCCGCATCGGTCCATCGGATCGGGCGACCGGTCGAGGTGTCGACGAGCACGACGACGGCCGTGGCGCGCGCGTAGAGCACGCGCTCGGGATCGCCGACCGGACTGTAGACCTCGAAGCAGATGTCGGCGCTCGAGCCGCCCATCGCGCCGATCCACATCCGCACGTCCAAGGGGCGCTGGGTGTACGGCGTCGGTCGGAAGTACTCGATCTCCTGCCGCGCGATGAGGGTTGCGCGTTCCCCGCCGCTGGCGAGGACGTCCATGTCGAACACCGCGGTCGGCAGGGGCTCTTCGTCGCCGTCGCTGTACCAGAAGGCCCGCAGGCGCGCCTCTTCGAGCAGTTTCAGCATCGCGGTGTTGTTCACGTGCCCGAGCGCGTCGAGGTCGCCCCACCGCAGGTGGATGGGGACGTGCACCCGCGAGGGTCCGGCGGCGACCGGACCCTCGTCGGGGGATGCCGCGCCCGCCGACGCGGCGGCCGCGTCAGTCACGCGTGAGCTTGCGGTACGACGACCGCGACGGGTTGGCGGCGTCGGCACCGAAGCGCTCGATCTTGTTCTGCTCGTAGGCCTCGAAGTTGCCCTCGAACCAGTGCCACTGGTCGGGGTGCTCTTCGGTGCCCTCGTAGGCGAGGATGTGCGTCGCGATGCGGTCGAGGAACCACCGGTCGTGAGTGATGACCACGGCGCAGCCGGGGAACTCCAACAGCGCGTTCTCGAGCGAGCTCAGTGTCTCGACGTCGAGGTCGTTGGTGGGCTCATCGAGCAGCAGCAGGTTGCCGCCCTCTTTGAGCGTCATCGCCAGGTTGAGGCGGTTGCGCTCACCGCCCGAGAGCACACCGGCCTTCTTCTGCTGGTCGGGTCCCTTGAAGCCGAACTTCGACACGTACGCGCGGGAGGGGATCTCGGTCTTGCCGACCGTGATGATGTCGAGTCCGTCGGACACGACTTCCCACAGGGTCTTCTCGGGGTCGATGTTCGCGCGGGACTGGTCGACGTAGCTGATCTTGACGGTCTCGCCGATCTTCAGCGTGCCGCCGTCGAGCGGCTCGAGACCGACGATCGTCTTGAACAGCGTGGTCTTACCCACACCGTTGGGCCCGATGACACCGACGATGCCGTTGGGGGGAAGGTTGAAACTGAGGTTGCTGATCAGCGAGCGGTCGCCGAAGCTCTTCTCGAGCTTCTTCGCATCGATGACGATGCCGCCCAGACGCGGACCCGCGGGGATCTGGATCTCGTCGAAGTCCAACTTGCGCGTGCGCTCGGCCTCGGCTGCCATCTCTTCGTAGCGGGCGAGTCGAGCCTTGGACTTGACCTGGCGACCCTTGGCGTTGGAGCGCACCCACTCCAGCTCCTCTTTGAGGCGCTTGGCGAGCTTGGCGTCCTTCTTGCCCTGGACTTCGAGGCGCTGGCCCTTCTTCTCGAGGTAGGTCGAGTAGTTGCCCTCGTAGGGGTACAGGTGACCGCGGTCGACCTCGGCGATCCACTCGGCGACGTTGTCGAGGAAGTACCGGTCGTGAGTGATCGCGATGACGGCGCCCTTGTAGGCCTTCAGGTGCTGCTCGAGCCAGAGCACGCTCTCGGCGTCGAGGTGGTTCGTGGGCTCGTCGAGCAGGAGCAGGTCGGGCTTCTGCAGCAGGAGCTTCGCGAGCGCGACGCGCCGGCGCTCACCACCGGACAGCGGCACCACCGACGCATCGGCGGGCGGGGTGCGCAGGGCGTCCATCGCCTGGGCCAGCTGGGAGTCGAGGTCCCACCCGTCGGCGGCGTCGATCTCTTCCTGCAGCGTGCCCATCTCGGAGAGAAGGGCGTCGAAGTCGGCGTCGGGATCGGCCATGAGGGCGGAGATCTCGTTGAACCGATCGAGCTTGGGCTTGATCGCCACGCCGTCCTGGATGTTCTCGAGGACGGTCTTGCTGTCGTCGAGCTCCGGCTCCTGCATGAGGATGCCGACGGTGAAGCCCGGGCTCAGCCGCGCCTCGCCGTTGGACGGGACGTCGAGACCGGCCATGATCTTCAGGATCGTCGACTTTCCCGCACCGTTCGGCCCGACCATGCCGATCTTGGCACCCGGGAGGAACGACATCGTGACGTCGTCGAGAATCAGCTTGTCGCCCACAGACTTACGGGCGCGGACCATGGAGTAGATGTATTCCGCCATAACCTCTCCAGTCTAGGGGCGCAGAGCCTCCGCGCCGACGCCCGGGGTCCGCTGCTGCCGATCGGTGGACGCCCGTCGCTCGAGGTCCGCGTCGCGCGGGGAGGTCGGACCGCCGGCGCCGAGGGAGGGCACGCGCACCCAAGGGCCTCGCCCGGATCGGGCGCGAAGGCTCACCAGTCGATCGTGCGCGTCTGTCCGATCAGACAGCCCCCGGCCGACAACCCGGGAAGCACCGTCGACACGGGGTTGCCGATCGAGGGACCGACCTGACCGACCAGGCAGTCGCCACCGAGGCGCACCGAGAACTCGATGCTCTCGGCGGGGTTGCCGATCGTGGTCTGGTCGGCCGTGACCTGCATCGACCCCTTGTCGAACCCGGCTGCGGCGAGGGCGTCGATGTAGGCACGACCGGCGACCTGATCGGGTCCGGACCAGACCGCACCGACGATCTGCGCGAAGTACGGGAGGTTCTCGGCGGCTGTTCCGTTCGGCACGAGTGCGACCGGCGCCGGAGCGCTGGTGGCGGCACCGGCGTCGGAGGGCGTCGTCCCCTCGGTGGCGATGGCCGCAGGCGTCGCGGACCCCTGGGGCGTCGTCGGCGACTGGCCGCCCGTACAGCCGGCCAGCGACAGCACGGCCAGAAGAGTCAGAGCGGCGAGGGGACGACCGTGGGAGCGGGACACGCGGTCAATCCTACGGACGCGGCCCGCGACCGCAGCCTCGACGGCCTCCGCCCCCGCGCCGACCGTCTCAGAAGGGCGCGTCGACGGGCTCGGCCGACGAGTCGGCGGCAGCGCCGGACTCGTTCTCGTCGCGTGTCGCCGCCTCGGGCGACTCCCCTCCCGGAAGTGCCCATCCGTCGGCGTCGCTGTGGGCCGCCGCCGCCGTTCGTCCGGCCGATGCCGCCGCCACGACCGCGGGGCCCGCGGGAGCATTCGACGACTCCGGCCGCGGCGTGCGTTCGAAGCGCGAGATCCCCCACCGCAGATCGTGGCCGATCGCCTCGGCGGTGACGTCGGCGCTGACGCCGCGTTTGCTCTCGGTCTCCCATTCCCGCAGCCGCAGGCGGCCGTTGAGGATGATGCGCTCCCCTTTCTGGAACGACCGCAGCGCGTGCGCCCCCAACTCGCCGAAGACGGACACGGCATAGAAGCTGGTGTGCCCGTCGACCCATTCGCCGCGTTCCCGATCGAGACGTCGCTCGCCGACGGCGAGACGGAAGGCCGCGACGGTCCCGCCTCCGCGCGTCGAGCGCTGCTCGAGATCGCCGACGATGTTGCCCACCAGGGTGATGTGGTCGCTCATGATGAAGTCCTCTCGGTGTGTGTAGTGCGCTCCGGCATCCGTGTGCCCGACGGATGCCGGAGCCCCGCCAGAATGACCGCACTCGCCTGGTCCGCGCGGGCCCGAACCGCACATCCGGGGAGGGATCGAGCGATCCCTGTCGTGGGGAGGACGGGTGAGATCCCCCGTCCGCGGCGATGTCGGAGGTTGGTTCTACCGTGTCCGCATGAGCACCGCACTCTGGAACGACCTCGCCCCGGCTCCGCGTCCGGCCGGGTGGGGCGCGGCGACCCATGTCGCCGCGGGTCTGTGGCGCGTCGCCGACCCACGCGGCCTCGTGGTGGGTCACATTCGCGCGATCGCGGCCGAGGGGGGCTGGCGGTACACCGCCGAGCGCTTCCATGCCGCTTCGGGACGCTTCCGTGAGCTCGGCGCGTTCTGGTCGTCATCCGAGGCCTTCGAGTGCCTGCGGTACAGCCGCTGACCCGGTGCCCCGCGGGCTCAGCCGCCGGCACCGCGCTCCGCGCGCTCAGACGCCGACACCGCCCTCCCCCGGCTCAGCCGCGCGACCGCGCCCCGCGCGCCGACGCGGCGCTCCGCGCGCAGAGGCAGCTCGACCGACGTCAGACGACCGTCGAGAGCTCGTCGCGCGCTGCGACGGAGCCGCCGCCGCGCACGTCGTCCCAGGCGGTGCGCAGAATGTCGACCGCGCGCTCGAGGGTCGGGGGTGCCGCGGTGAAGGGCAGCCGCAGCCGGCGATCGTGGCCTCCTTCGACCGCGAAACGCGAACCCGCCGACAAAGCAAGCCCGCGCGCCCGCGCGTTCATCACCAGCGGGGTGCTGAGCGGGTGCCCGATGCCCACCCACAGCGAGACGCCACCGGAAGGTTGGGGCACCTCCCACTCGGGGAAGGTTCGGCGAAGCGCCGCGACCAGGCTGTCCCGTCCGGCGCGCAACAGGTCGCCGCGCTGCACCGAGATCTCGTCCAGCCGGGGAACGAGACGCGCCGCGATGGCCTGCTCGAACTCCGGTGTGCCCAGGTCGTGCACGGGGCGACCGGCGGCGAGCCGTCGGATGATGTCGGGCGCGGCGCGGATCCATCCGACGCGGAGCCCGCCCCACACGGTCTTGCCGAGCGACGCCACACGGATGATCCGGTCGTCGTCCGGGAACGGCGCGGCCGTCCCGCGCCGATCGATGTCGAGTTCCGCCGTCGTCTCATCGAGCACCAGCACGCTCCCCACCCGACGGGCGCCCTCGACGAAGGTCGCCGCCTCGAGCGAGGTCATGGTGCGGCCGGTGGGGTTGTGGAAGTCGGGCATGAGGTACGCCAGGGTCGGCAGGGCACGCGCGAAGGTCTGTGCCGCCCGCTCCAGGTCCCAGCCGCGCTCGGGGTCGACGGGAACGCCGACCAGGCGCGCGCCGACACGGCGGAAGGCGTCCGCTGCGTGCGGATAGGTCGGCGTCTCGATCATCACTCGGTCGGCGCGCGTCAGCAGGATCGACGCGATCAGGTGGATCGCGCTCTGCGCACCGGTCGTGACGAGGATTTGATCGGGGTCCGTCGGCAGACCGCGCCGCACATAGCGTTCGGCGATCGCCGAGCGCAGTGTCGGATCGCCGACCACGTCGTAGCCGATTCGGGCGACCAGCGCGGGGGCGTCTTGGGCCACTTCCGAGACGACGGCCGGAAGCCCCGGCCACGCCGCCGGGCTGGCCTGCTGCAGGTCGATGATCGTGTCGTCGGCCTCGTAGCGTCCGGGATCGTTGCGCCCCACGGGAAGGGTGACGCTCCCGCTGCCGCGAAGACTCTCGATGTGGCCGGTGTCCCGCAGGCTGCGATACGCGGCGGCGACGGTCGTGCGGCTCAGCGACAGCGCCGTCGCGAGTTCGCGTTCGGCGGGCAACGCGGTCGCGGGCGCGAGGCGGTTGTCGAGGCAGAGCAGTCTGACGCCGTCGGCCAGCGCCTCGTACGCCGGGCCGGTCCCCCGCCACCCCCCGAGTGCTTCAGCCAGAGCGCGGGCGGAGATGCGGGAATCCATGGGGCCACGGTATCCGTATTGGCCTTATTCGACCAAGCCAATCACGTGATTGGATTCCTTCATGTTCTCCCGCATCACCCGTCTCATCGTCGGACTCGCGCTCTATGGCGTGGGCTGCGCGTTCACCGTCTCCGCGGGCCTCGGCGTCGACCCGTGGACGGTCTTCGCGCAGGGCATCTCGCGGGTGTCCGGGATCGGCATCGGATGGATCACCAACATCGTGGGCCTGGGGGTCCTGCTGCTCTGGATCCCCCTCCGCCAGAAGCCGGGCGTGGGTACCGTCGCGAACATCCTTCTCGTGGGGACGAGCATGCAGGTGGCGCTCGGTGTCCTCCCCCACCCCGACGTGTTCTGGGTCCAGGCGGCGATGCTCGTGGCGGGCGTCGTCCTGGTGGCCGTGGCATCCGGTCTGTACATCGGCGCGCGCTTCGGCCCCGGTCCGCGCGACGGCCTCATGACGGGCATGCACGCGCGCTTCGGATGGCCCATCTGGGCCTGCCGCCTCGGGGTCGAGGGCAGCGTGCTCGTTCTGGGGTGGATGCTGGGCGGAACGGTGGGGATCGGCACCGTCGTGTTCGCCCTCGGTATCGGACCCCTGGTCCACGTCGCGCTTCCGCTCCTGGCCACGCCCGAACCGTCGCGACGCGCGCGCCGCCCGGCCCGGGTGTGACCTCGAACGCTCAGTGCTCCCGGAACTCGGGGCGATCGCTGCCGGGCTTCAGGTGCGAATGCAGCGCGTTCTTGGCGATCTCCATCGACGGATAGACCCCCAGCCGCTCGTCCTTGCCCGCCATATGGACGGCGTATCCCTCGGCATCCTTCTGGATCTTGCCGACGACCCCGGAGGGGCCGTACGCGACCCAGAGGCGGCGGTGCGTGATGGTCTCGGACATGAGTGCTCCTTCGCTCTCGATGGCGGCAGATTACGCTCGCGCGTCCGGCCGCACCAGGGGCTGGTGTCGACGGAACGGCCCGACGGATATCCTGGAGCGGACCCCCAGTAGCTCAGTGGATAGAGCAGCGGCCTTCTAATCCGCCGGTCACACGTTCGAATCGTGTCTGGGGGACCAGATGCCGTGTCGGAGCCCCTCACTAGACTGAGGGGATGGTGAACGCCTCCGAGAACGACCGTCTCGTCTGGATCGACTGCGAGATGACGGGACTCGACCTCGCGGTCGACGAGCTCGTCGAGATCGCCGTCGTCGTGACCGATTTCGAGCTCAACGTGCTCGACCCCGGCTTCCAGATCGTGATCAAGCCCGATGACTCCGCGTTGGACAACATGGGCGAGTTCGTCACCGACATGCATCGCTCGTCGGGACTGCTCGACGAGATCCCCCACGGGGTCAGCCTCGCTGACGCAGAGTTCCAGGCGCTCGAGTACATCCAGCGGTTCGCGCCCGTCGAGGGCAAGGCCCCGCTGGCGGGCAACACCATCGGCACCGACCGCATGTTCCTCGCCAAGTACATGCCGCGCGTCGACCGCTGGCTGCACTATCGCAACGTCGACGTGTCGAGCATCAAAGAGCTGTCGCGCCGCTGGTACCCACGCGCGTATTTCCAGGCGCCCGCGAAGCACGGCGGGCACCGCGCCCTCGCCGACATCCGCGAATCGATCCGCGAACTCGCCTACTACCGCGCCGCGGTCTTCGTGCCGCAGCCGGGTCCCACCAGCGACGAGGCGAAGGTCGTCTCGGCCTCGGCCGTGTCGTCGTTCGCGCTGGACCTATGACATAATCGTTCAGTTGTCTGCTGCGGCGGACACATGGTGGCTATAGCTCAGTCGGTAGAGCACCGCGTTGTGGTCGCGGGGGTCGCGGGTTCAAGTCCCGTTAGCCACCCCACACCCACGAAAGCCCGGTCGAGTCCTCTCGCCGGGCTTTCGTCGTCCCGGACTCCCGGGCGCAGCGCCCGTAGAATCGTCTGTGTCCGCCGGCGTCGCCGGCTCGGCATCCATCGATCGGCTTGCGACCCCGGGAGGCCCGCCGTGAACGACGACGCCGACACGCGCGCGGCCCTCGACCTCGACGCCGAAGCGTTCGAACGCCTGGTCGTCGATGAACTCGACCGCCTGCCCGACGACATGGTCGACGGGCTCGACAACGTGGTGTTCGTCGTCGAAGACCGCCCCGAAGACGGCTCCCTCGATCTGCTGGGCCTGTACGACGGATGGGCCCTGACCGAGCGCGAGCGCTACGGCGTCGGCGAACTGCCCGACAGGATCATCCTGTACCGCGAACCCCACCTCGCCGCGTGCGACGACGAGGGCGAGTTGCGCGACGAGATCCACACCACGCTCGTGCACGAGATCGCGCACTTCTACGGCATCGACGACGAGCGTCTGCACGAGCTGGGATGGGCATGATGGCCGGGCTCGCGACACCCGACCTCGACGTCGTGGACGAGACCGACCTCAACGCGCAGCCACCGTCGTCGTGGCAGACGGTCGTGTGGAACGACCCCGTCAATCTGATGAGCTACGTGCGCCACGTCTTCCGCACCTACTTCGGCTTCGACACCGCCACGGCCGAGCGACTGATGCTCGCCGTCCACCACGACGGGCACGCCGTCGTGGCGCGCGGTCCTCGCGAAGTCATGGAAGCCCACACGCACGCGATGCACGACTTCGGACTCTGGGCCACCGTGCGGAAGGAGCCCGCGTGAGCGAGCAGATCGTGGTGCTCGAGATCAGTGGTCTCGAAGCCCTCCACCTGGCCGGCATCGTGGGTCAGTTCCGCGACGTGATCGCCGACAGTCGACGCGACGACGACCCCGCCGTGGCACGCCTGCTACCCGACGCCTATCCCGACGACGACGACGCCACGCGGGAGTTCCGCCGCCTCACCGGCGACGACCTGCTCGGACGACGGGCCGACGACGCCGCGATCGTGCTGCGGACGTTGGGCATGGACGGCGGGGACCTCGACGCCGAGGGCGATCCGGATGCCACGATCTCGGTCGCACTCGGTGAGACCGAGGCCCTGGCGTGGATGCGCACCCTCTCGGCCGTGCGGCTCGTGCTGGCCACGCGTCTCGGCATCCAGAGCGAAGACGACCACCAGCCCGACGATCCGCGCTTCGGCATCTACGACTGGATCGGCTACCGTCTCGACGGCCTCGTCACCGCTCTCGATCGGCGCTGAACGCGGAGAGTTCCGGATGCCGTGCCCCTGGCGCGCGGGCGGTCACGGGGCGTTCTGCACGTCGTGCCGACCAGGCGCCGGACTCGCCGTCGCGTTACGGCACCCGGACGACCACCGACGCCAACGACACCGGATCGTGCGCGACGAGGTGCTGCTCCTCTTGCGCCGCCCAGCCGTCCCAGTGCGGTCGGTAGGTGTCGCCGTCGCGGTCGAGCGCGCGGTGCTTGCGGGAGGACGATGGAGCGTCGACCCACACCGTGACATCGGCCAGGCGCGCCGACTCCGGAGTGAGCACCCCGGCGCCCTCGACGACGAGAGGAAGAGACGGGTCGACGGCGTGCGCCTCGGCGCGCGCGTCGCTCTGCCAATCCCACCGCTGCCAGACGCCCACCATGCCCCGCGCGTGCGGTGACAACACGGTCTCGCGGGCGTACTCCGCCCCCGCGGCGAGCCCGCCCCAGCCGGGATAGAGGTCGTCGAGGGCCACGAGCTGCACCCGACCGCGACCCGGCCACGCGGCGACGAGCCGACGCGCGAGAGAACTCTTGCCCGCGCCGCTGCGGCCGTCGACGACGATCACCGGATTCGCCACGCCTAGGGCGCTGACGCGCGCCACGACGGAGGCCGTCGCTGCGGCCAGGGCGTCGTCGACCGGGTCTGCGCTACTTCTTGAGGGCGCGGATGACACGGCTGAGCGCGCGACCGGCGACCCACACGAACGGGATGCCGACGGCGAGCAGCGACACGAGGTTCGGGTCGAACCGCAGGTCGTCGCCGCGGCGGATGTAGGCACCGAGAGGCAGGGTGTAGCCACCGCCGCCACCGCCGCCGTTGCCCTGCTCGTCGGAGCCGCCGCCGTACCCGGCCCACACCAGGGCGACGGGAACGATGCGCACGCCGTCGACGTCCTGCTGCTCGCCGTAGGCGGAGGTGACGCCGAAGTGGGTGGACTGCTGGCCGAGTTCCAGAGCGATGTTGGGCATGAGCCCACCGTACCGGCCCGGGGATCAGCGGCCCAAGGGCGTTGCGTCGACGCCGACGGCGTGTCAGTGGTCGTACGACGGCCGGGGGTTGGTGGGCAGAGCGCCCCCGCCGCGCGTGGGGCCGAGGAGCGACCCCCGGGTCACCGCACCGCGCCCGAAGCGCGCCGTGGCCCCGTCGAGCGCTCCCTCGATGCGGCGCCACTCGGCATCGTCGTCCCAGAGCGTCGCCGCCATGGCCGCGGGCTTGAGCTTCTCGCCCCGCACGCCCACCAGGCGCACCGCCTGGCGGCGGTCGATGGAATCGAACAGCTCGATCGCCGCGTCGCCGATGCGCTGTCCGACCGAGGTGGGCTCGGCGAGCGTGCGCGAACGGCTGAGCGTGGTGAAGTCCGAGAAACGCACCTTGATCGCAATCGTCGACGCCTCGTACTGCTGCGCGCGCAAGCGGGCCCCGACGCGGTCGGCGAGTCGACGGAACTCGACGTGCAGGGTGCGCGTGTCGGAGATGTCGGTGTGGAACGTCTCTTCGTGTCCCACGCTCTTCTCGGCGCGACCCGTGTGCACCTCGCGCGCGTCGACCCCGCGCGACAGGTGCCAGATGCGCTCGCCCATGGCGGCGCCCAGCACCTGGTCGAGCGCGTGCCGCGGGGTGTCGAGGATGTCGGACACCAGGCGGATCCCCCGGGACTCCAACGCCTCGGCCGCCTTCGGGCCCACGCCCCACAGGGCGCGCACCGAGCGCGGCCGGAGGAACGCCTCGGTGTCGGCGGCCGAGACGACCAGCAGTCCGTCGGGTTTCGAGAT
The DNA here is from genome assembly GCF_001424715.1 of Microbacterium sp. Leaf436. Taxonomy (NCBI): domain Bacteria; kingdom Bacillati; phylum Actinomycetota; class Actinomycetes; order Micrococcales; family Microbacteriaceae; genus Microbacterium; species Microbacterium sp. Leaf436. Next base: position 301,649 of record NZ_LMRB01000003.1, on the reverse strand, counting down.
GGTGGACGCCATCTTGGCGACGTGCTTGGTGGCCGCGACACCGATGCTGCACGTCAATCCGGTCTCGGCCTTGACCCGGGCTCGCAGATCGCGGGCGATGGTGGCGGGGCTCCCCCACAGGCGGCGCGCTCCGCGCACGTCGAGAAAGGCTTCGTCGATCGACAGGGGCTCGACGAGCGGGGTCACGTCGTGGAAGATCGCCATGACCTGCCGCGACATCTCGGTGTAGCGCTGGTACGGCGGGTTGACGACGATCGCCGTCGGGCAGAGCCGCAGGGCGATCGCCACGGGCATGGCCGACTTGACCCCGTACCGTCGTGCCTCGTACGACGCGCTCGACACGACTCCGCGGCCCTCGGAGCCGCCGATGATCAGGGGCTTGCCCGCGAGCGAGGGATCGTCGAGCACGGCGACCGACGCGAAGAAGGCGTCCATATCGACGTGCAGGATGCCCGCGCCGGTGTCGTCGGCGTCGGGACGCGAGACGAGCCTCCCGGTGCCGTCGCCTCGTCCCATGGCATCCATTCTCCCCCCGACCTCCGACATCGGGCGGAGTGGAGGCGTCGACACCGACGGGAAACGACGGATGCCACGGCACCGGCCCCTCGTGGGGCGGCGGTGCCGTGGCATCCGGGGCGTTCTACTGGGCGGCGGCGCGCTCCAGCACGAGCTCGCGCACGCGCGCGGCGTCGGCCTGGCCCTTCATCGCCTTCATGACCGCGCCGATGACGGCGCCGGCGGCCTGCACCTTGCCGTCGCGGATCTTCGCGAGCACATCGGGCTGAGCCGCGAGGGCGTCGTCGATTGCCGCGATGAGCGCTCCGTCGTCGGAGACCACGGCCAGGCCGCGGGCGTCGACGACCTCTTGCGGGGTGCCCTCGCCCGCGATGACGCCCTCGAGCACCTGACGGGCGAGCTTGTCGGTGAGGGTGCCCGCCTCGACCAGCTGCTGCAGAGCGGCGACATGCGCGGCCGAGACGAGGTCGGCGGCGTCGCGCTCCTGCGCGTTGGCGACGCGGGTGATCTCACCCGTCCACCACTTGCGCGCGGTCGCGGGGGTGGCACCGGCGGCGATCGTCTCGGCGACGGCGTCGAGCAGACCACCGTTGGCGACGTCCTGGAACTCGAGGTCGGTGAAGCCCCACTCGGCCTTCAGACGACGGCGACGAGCGGCCGGGGGTTCCGGAAGAGCCGCGCGCAGCTCCTCGATCAGCTCGGGAGCCGGTACGACGGGCAGCAGGTCGGGCTCGGGGAAGTAGCGGTAGTCGTCGGCATCCGACTTCGGGCGCCCGGGAGAGGTGCGACCGGTGTCCTCGTGCCAGTGGCGCGTCTCTTGCGTGATCGTGCCACCCTGGGCCAGGATCGCGGCCTGGCGCTGGATCTCGTACCGCACGGCGCGCTCGACCGAACGCATCGAGTTGACGTTCTTCGTCTCGGTGCGCGTGCCCAGCTTCTCTTGCCCGCGGGGGCGCAGCGACACGTTCGCATCGCACCGCAGGTTGCCGCGCTCGAGCTTGGCCTCGGAGATGCCGAGACCGCGCACGATGTCGCGGATCGTGGCCACGTACGCCTTCGCCAGGTCGGGAGCCGAGTGCTCGGCGCCGATGATCGGCTTGGTGACGATCTCGACCAGCGGGACACCCGCGCGGTTGTAGTCGACCAGCGAGTACTCCGCGCCCTGGATGCGACCGGTCGCGCCACCCATGTGGGTGAGCTTGCCGGCGTCCTCTTCCATGTGGGCGCGTTCGATCGGAATCGTCACGAGCGTTCCGTCGGCCAGCTCGACCTCGACCGAGCCCTCGAAGGCGATCGGCTCGTCGTACTGCGAGATCTGGTAGTTCTTGCCGAGGTCGGGGTAGAAGTAGTTCTTCCGCGCGAAGCGGCTCGACGGCGCGATCGAGCAGCCGAGGGCGAGCCCCAGGCTGATCGAGGAACGGATCGCCTCGGCGTTCACGACCGGGAGCGCACCCGGCAGTCCCATGTCGACGGGCGCGACCAGGGTGTTCGGCGCGGCGCCGTGGTGGGCCTCGTTCGCCGGGTTCGGCGCGGACGAGAACATCTTCGTCGCGGTGTTCAGCTCGACGTGCACCTCGAAACCGAGGACGGGCTCGAATCGCTCGAGCGCCTCGTCGAAGTCCATCAGCGCATCTTTCGCCATCAGCTCGACGCTCCGTTCGTGAGAGAGGGGGCCTTGTCCAGCAGCGGTCCGCCCCACTGGTCGACCAGCAGCGCCTCGAGCGCCGCGCCGACGCGGTACAGACGCGCGTCTTCGCGGGCGGGGGCGAGGAACTGGATGCCGACGGGCAGGCCGTCTTCGGCGGCGAGGCCGCTCGGCACCGAGATGCCCGGGACACCGGCCAGGTTGGCGGGGATCGTGGTGATGTCGTTGAGGTACATCTGCAGCGGGTCGTCGATCTTCTCGCCGAGGCGGAATGCCGTGGTCGGCGCCGACGGCGTCGCGATGACGTCGACCTCGGCGAAGGCGGCGTCGAAGTCCTGCTGGATGAGCGTGCGCACCTTCTGGGCGCTGCCGTAGTAGGCGTCGTAGTAGCCCGCCGACAGCGCGTAGGTGCCGAGGATGATGCGGCGCTTGACCTCGGGACCGAAGCCGGCGTCGCGCGTGGCGGCCATGACGTTCTCGACCGTGGCGGGGCCCTGGGGGTTCACCCGCATGCCGAAACGCACCGAGTCGAACTTGGCCAGGTTGCTCGACGCCTCGGCGGGGAGGATCAGGTAGTACGCGGCGACACCGTACTCGAAGTGCGGGGCGCTGATCTCGACGATCTCGGCACCCTGCTCCTGCATCGCGGTGAGCGAGGCGCGGAACGAGTCGGAGACCCCCTTCTGAAAGCCCTGGTCGTCGAGTTCGCGGATGACGCCGACCTTGAGCCCCTTGAGCACCTGACCGGTGGCGCCCTCGCGGGCAGCCGCGGCGAACGAGGGCCACGCGTCGGAGAGCGACGTCGAGTCGTTCGCGTCGTGTCCGCCGATGACGTCGTGCAGCAGACCGGCGTCGAGAACGGTGCGGGTGACCGGACCCACCTGATCGAGGCTGGATGCCAGGGCGATGGCGCCGTAGCGGCTGACTCCGCCGTACGTGGGCTTGACGCCCACCGTGCCGGTCACGTGAGCGGGCTGACGGATCGACCCCCCGGTGTCGGAGCCGAGGGCCAGCGGAGCTTCGAACGCCGCCACGGCGGCGGCGGAGCCACCGCCGGAGCCGCCCGGGATGCGGTCGAGGTCCCACGGGTTGCGCGTGGGACCGTAGGCCGAGAACTCGGTGGACGAACCCATGGCGAACTCGTCCATGTTCGTCTTGCCCAGGGGCACGAGGCCCGCGGCGCGCGAGCGCGCGACGACGGTGGCGTCGTAGGGCGACATGTAGCCCTCGAGGATCTTCGATCCGCTGGTCGAGGGCATGTCGGTCGTGACGAGAACGTCCTTCACCGCGAGGGGCACACCGGCGAGCTCGTGGAGCTGCTCACCCGCGGCGCGGCGGCGATCGATGTCGGCCGCCACCTCGAGGGCGTGGTCGCTGACGTGCAGGAACGCGTGCACGTCGCCGTCGACGGCGGCGATGCGGTCGAGGTGCGCTTGCGTCGCCTCGACGCTCGACACCTCTTTGCGGGCGAGAGCGGCGGCCAGGTCGGCGGCGCTCAGGCGGGTCAGGTCGGTCACTGTTCCTCCCCCAGGATGGCGGTCACGCGGAATCGGCCGTCGGCCTGGTCGGGTGCGTTCTGCAGCACCTGCTCGCGCGTGAGCGGTTGCTGAACGACATCCGGGCGGAACACGTTCTCGAGCGGGATCGGGTGGCTCGTGGCGACGACGTCGGGCGTTGCGACCTCGGACACCTTCGCGATGTTGTCGACGATGGCATCCAGCTGGCCGGTGAGGCTGTGGACCTCTTCGTCGCTCAACTGGATCCGAGCGAGCACACCGAGATGGCGCACGAGATCAGGAGTGATTTCAGACACCCGTCGAGTCTAGTTCGCGCGGCGCCGCGCGCCGGGCCGCGATGGACGAGCGGAGACCGGTGACATGCCGCGCGTATCCCCGCTGTGCGGAACGCCGGGCCGGTTCCGACGGCGGGGCGCTCGCCCCTCGCCGTAGGCTGGCCGCGTGACGCGCTTCGACCCGCCCCGTCCCTGGACCCGCAGCTACGCCGACGGCGTCCCCGAGAACGTCGGAGCCCAGACCGGCTCGCTCGTCGACATCGTCGACGCCTCGACGCGCGACTATCCCGACGCCCCGGCGCTGCAGTTCTTCGGACGCGAGACGACCTACGCCGACATGTCGGCGCAGATCTCGCGGGCGGCAGCCGCTCTGGCGGCCCACGGCGTACGCGCCGGAGACCCCGTCGCGATCGTGCTACCGAACTGCCCTCAGCACATCGTGGCGTTCTACGCCGTGCTCCGGCTCGGAGCGGTGGTCGTCGAACACAACCCGCTCTACACCCCGCGCGAGCTGCGCAAGCAGTTCGAAGACCACGGCGCGAAGCACGCCATCGTCTGGAGCAAGGTCGTGCGCACGGTGCAGGAGTTCCCCGCCGACCTGCGGGTGAGCACACTGGTGTCGGTCGACGTCACCCTGGCGATGCCTCGGCTCACGCGTCTCGCGCTCCGACTGCCGATCGCGAAGGCCCGCGAGTCCCGCGCCGCGCTCACCGAGAAGACGCGGGATGCCACCCCCTGGACCGAGCTCGTCCGTCACGCGCCGCTGCCCGAGTCGCACCCGCGACCGACCGCCGACGATCTCGCGATCATCCAGTACACCAGCGGAACGACGGGCACCCCCAAGGGCGCCATGCTCACGCACGCCAACCTGCTCGCCAACGCCGCCCAGGCCCGCGCCTGGGTTCCGCAGATCGTGCGCGGCGAGGGGTGCGTCGTCTACGCGGTGCTGCCGATGTTCCACGCCTACGGGCTGACCCTGTGCCTGACCTTCGCGATGTCGATGGGCGCGCGGCTCGTGCTCTTCCCGAAGTTCGACCCCGACCTCGTGCTCGCCGTGACGAAGAAGCACCCCGCGACGTTCCTGCCCCTCGTTCCGCCGATCGCCGAACGGCTGCTCGCCGCCGCCGAGGCCCAGGGAATCTCGCTGGCCGGAACGGACGTCGCGATCTCGGGGGCGATGGCACTGCCCCACGACCTCGTCGTGCCGTTCGAGAAGGCCACCGGCGGCTACCTCGTCGAGGGATACGGGCTCAGTGAGTGCTCCCCCGTGCTCATGGCGAACCCCGTGGCCGGCAACCGGGTCGCCGGAACCGTGGGGCTCCCCCTGCCGGGCACCGAGTGCCGCGTCGTCGACCCCGACGACCCCCGCACCGACGTCGAACGGGGCGAGCTGCTCGTGCGCGGTCCCCAGGTGTTCTCGGGCTACTACGGCAAACCCGAAGAGACCGAGTCCGTGTTCGTCGACGGCTGGTTCCGCACGGGCGACATCGTGACGATCGACGACGACGGGTTCGTGCGCATCGTGGACCGCATCAAGGAACTCATCATCACCGGCGGCTTCAACGTCGCACCGACCGAGGTCGAGAACGTGCTGCGTCAGCACCCGTCCGTCGCCGATGTGGCCGTGGTCGGCGTGCCGAGCGAACATTCGGGTGAAGACGTCGTCGCCGCCGTCGTGCCGACCACCCCGGCTGACTTCGACGCCGAGGCGGTGCGGGCGTTCGCGCGCGGCATCCTGACCCCGTACAAAGTGCCCAAGCGTCTCGTGGTCGTCGACGAGCTGCCCCGCTCGCTGATCGGCAAGGTGTTGCGCCGGCAGGTGCGCGATCAGCTGCTCGGCGGCTGAACGAGAGGCCCCGCGCGGCTCCGACACAAGTCCCCGGTGCAAGATGGCGCCCCTCGTCGTGCCCTCGATATCGTGAGCCCCACCCGGAGCGATCCGCCCGGGGAGACAGAGGGGGATCACATGATCATCAAGCGCACTCCGCTCGCCGCCCTGGCGGCGTCGGCATTGCTGCTGCTGGCCGGCTGTTCGGGAGGCGGCGCTCCGGCGGCCGATCAGTCCAAGGCCGACGCGTGCGACATCGTCAAGACGCAGTTCGAAGAGGTCAGCAAGGCGGGCTCGTCGATGAGCTCGTCCGACCCCGAGGCCGCGATGACGAGTTTCAAGAGCCTCGCGACGAACGTCGACGACGCCTTCTCGTCGATCACGAACACCGAGGTCGCCCCCGCCGCCGCCCAGGCGAGCGGTGCGCTGAACGACTACGTCGCCTTCCTCGAGGGCGTCGTCGCCGACCCGAGCGGCGTCGACGGCTTGGGCGAGCAGGTGCAGACGCTGCAGCAGAGCTTCACCGACGCCGCGGCGGTCTGCGCCGGCTGACGTCGCGATACGCGCGCTGAGGGGCGGGGCCGGTGTCGGCTCCGCCCCTCCGTGCGGGAGGGAGGGGCCGATCCGGGACTGCCGCCTCTCCGCGGCGCGGACCTCGGGCATCTCCCACGGTAGGTGCGGTCAGGCCGTCGTTGCGACCCCACGGATGTGCGCGCACGCGAACGGCCTGCGGTGTCTGCGCTCCGGGGGGCGTCTGCGGGGGGCCGGGGCTGCTCAGTCGTCCGAGGTCGGCATGTCGGAGGTCGGCGTCTCAGAGGTCGCTTCGTCTACGTCGCCGACAGCCCTCGCGCCGCCGTCTGCGGTGACGTCAGCGGTCGCGTCGGCGATCGCATCCGCGTTGCCGCCGTCACCGCCGTCAAGAGCCGCAGGCCCCTGCTCGACCAGCACGCGGAACTGTGCGGCGTCGAGGATGCGCAGACCGAGCTCTTCGGCCTTCGCCAGCTTCGACCCGGCTCCCGGGCCGGCCGCCACGAAGTCCGTCTTCTTCGACACGCTCGACGCGGCCTTGCCTCCGGCGGCGAGGATGGCCTCCTGCGCCCCCTCTCGGGAGTACCCCTCGAGAGACCCGGTCGCCACGACCGTGAGCCCCGCGAGCACACCACCGGCGGCTGCCGCGGCGCCCGGCCCCGGGTGGCCGGGAATGGCGAAGCGCACGCCCGCGGCCGTCCATCGCTCGACGATCTCGCGGTGCCAGTCGACCTCGAACCAGTCGATGACCGCGTCGGCGATGATGCCCCCGACGCCCTCGACGGCGGCGAGCTCTTCTCGCGAGGCCGCGCGGACGGCATCCAGCGATCCGAACCACTGCGCGAGCGCGCGGGCGGCCACCGGTCCGACGTGGCGGATGTTCAGCGAGACGAGCAGACGGTACAGGTCTTTGGTCTTGGCCTTCTCGAGTTCGGCCACCAGTTTCAGCGCCTGCTCCGACGGACGCACCTCGCGGTGATCCTTGCGGATGCCGCGGCGTCGGCGCTCGGCGGGATCGAGGTCCTCGGTCCCCGGCGGATACGTGGCCGGGCCGAGCTTCTGGAACGGCGCGCGACGCACGAGGTCTCCGGTGTCGGGGTCGACCTTGCGCTCGCCCGTCTCGGAGTCGCGCACGACGACCTCGATGGGAACGAGCTGCTCGATCGTGAGATCGAACAACCCCGCCTCGGTGTCGAGGGGTGGGCGGTCGGGGACCTCGGGCTGGGTGAGCGCCGCGGCGGTCACTTCGCCGAGCGCCTCGATGTCGAGCGCGCCGCGGGAGCCGATGTGCTCGACACGCCCCCGCACCTGCGCGGGGCAGGAGCGGGCGTTCGGACACCGCAGGTCGATGTCGCCCTCTTTCGCGGGGCGCAGCGCGGTGCCGCACTCGGGACAGTCGGCGGGCATGACGAACGCGCGTTCCGTGCCGTCGCGCAGTTCGACCACCGGGCCGAGGACCTCGGGGATGACGTCGCCGGCCTTGCGCAGCACGACGGTGTCGCCGATGAGCACGCCCTTGACCTTGACCACGTCTTGGTTGTGGAGAGTGGCCTGGCGCACCACGCTGCCGGCGACCTTCGCCGGCTCCATCACGGCGAAGGGCGTGGCCCGCCCGGTACGCCCGACCGAGACGACGATGTCGATGAGCTTCGTGTTGACCTGCTCCGGCGGGTACTTGTAGGCGATGGCCCAGCGCGGAGCGCGGCTCGTGGCGCCGAGCTCGTCGTGCAGCGCCAGCTCGTCGACCTTGACCACGACGCCGTCGATCTCGTGCTCCACGTCGTGGCGGTGCGCGCCGTAGTGCGCGACGAACGACAGAACGCCGTCGATCGACGATTCGACCCGGCTGTACGGCGACGTGGGGAGTCCCCACGACGCCAACAGGTCGTAGATCTCGCTCTGGGCGGCGACCGGCGGATCGGGCCACGCGCCGAGGCCATGGACGTACAGGGAGAGGGAGTCGATGCGGGCGAGGCCGGCCTCGAGTTCGAGGCCGGTCTTCTTCTCGATCTGCTGGCGCAGTCCGCCGCTGGCCGCGTTGCGCGGATTGGCGAAGGCGGGGAACCGTCGCGCGGCCGCCTGCTCGGCCTTCTCTTCGTCGAAGGCCCGGGTGCCGCGTCGACCGGCGGCGCGCTCGCGGGACTCGGCCACCGCGCGCTCTCGGTACTCGCCCTGCAGTCTGTTGAGGTTCTCGAACTTCGCGACGGGGATGAACACCTCGCCGCGCACCTCGACGAGGGCGGGATGCCCCTCGCCGGACAGTTGTCGCGGAACGCGGGCGAGACGGAGCGCGTTGTCGGTCACGATCTCACCGACGCGCCCGTCGCCCCGGGTGGCCGCCGAGGTGAGAACGCCGTGCTCATAGCGGAGGTTGAGGGCGAGGCCGTCGATCTTGAGCTCGCTGAGCCAGTGCACCGCTCGACCCGCCGCCGCCTCGGTCTTCACCGCCCAGTCGCGCAGCTCGTCGGGCGAGAAGACGTTGTCGAGGCTCAGCATGCGCTCGGCGTGCTCGATGGTGGCGAGGTCGGTCGCCTCGGCGGCGCCCACCGACTGCGTGGGACTGTCCTGCCCCTGCAACTCGGGGTGCAACCGCTCGATGGCCTCGAGTCGTTGCATCCATCCGTCGTAGGTGGCGTCGTCGACGAGCTCGGCGTCCCGGCCGTAGTACGCCTCGCGCGCGTCGACGATGCGCTGCGTCAGGTCGGCCGCCTCGACGCGCGCGTCGTCGAGAGAAAGGTCGGGAAGCTGGTCGTGCTCGGTCACGTCCTCCAGCTTAGGGAGGGGTCCCGACATCGCCGTCGGGGTTGCCTCACTGGCGTGATGAGCGGAGTGCCAGGGACCAACGGAGGACCGATGCCACGGCATCCACCCTCCCCCGAACCCACACCCTCCGCTCATCACCGCCGGCGGACCCCCACGCCCGCGCGAGAAGGTCAGGCGTCGACCGGCACCGCCGACACCGTCCGGTCGATCGTGAACTGGCCCATCACGCGCGTGCCGTCATAAAGCACAGCCGTCTGGCCCGGGGCGACGCCGTCGAAGGGCGCATCGGGCCGTACCGTCAGCACACCGTCCACCAGAGAAGCGCAAGCGGGCACCGGGTCGGCGTGCGCGCGGATCTGCACGTGGCAGACGAAGCGGTCCCCCGCGGGTGCCCGGCCGGCCCAGGTGAAGCGCTCCCCCGCGATCTCGGCGCACGCGAGTGCCTCTTTCGGCCCCACCACGACGGTGTTGTTGATCGGGCGCACCTCGAGCACGAAGCGCGGCTTGCCGTCGGAGGCGGGAACGCCGAGCGAAAGGCCCCGCCGCTGACCGACGGTGAAGGCGTGCGCCCCCTCGTGCGTGCCGATGACGGCGCCCGAGCGGTCGAGGATCTCGCCGCGCTCGGCCCCGACCTTGTCGGCGAGCCAGCCGCGCGTGTCGCCGTCGGGGATGAAGCAGATGTCGTGGCTGTCGGGCTTCTGTGCCACCGTCAATCCGCGCTCGGCCGCCTCGGCGCGCACCAGGGCCTTCGACGGGGTCGACCCCAGCGGGAAGTAGGTGTGGGCCAACTGCTCCGCCGTCAGCACGCCCAGCACGTACGACTGGTCCTTGGCGTTGTCGGACGCACGGTGCAGCTCCCGCCCGTCGGGCGTGTCGATGAGCGTGGCATAGTGCCCGGTGCACACGGCGTCGAAGCCGAGCTCGAGAGCGCGTTCCAGCAGAGCCGCGAACTTGATCTTCTCGTTGCACCGCATGCACGGGTTGGGAGTGCGCCCCGCGCGGTACTCCGACACGAAGTCGTCGATGACGTCGTCGCGGAAACGCTCCGAGAAATCCCAGACGTAGAAGGGCATGCCGAGTTTGTCGGCGGCGCGGCGGGCGTCCATCGCGTCTTCGATCGTGCAGCATCCGCGACTGCCGGCGCGCAGCGTTCCGCCCGCGCGCGACAGCGCCAGGTGCACGCCCACCACGTCGTGGCCCGCCTCCACCGCGCGGGCCGCGGCCACCGCGGAGTCGACGCCACCGCTCATCGCCGCCAGAATTCGCATGGGTCCAGTCTACGAACGCGGGGCTGAACGGGCGCCGGATGCCACGGCCCGGGCGTACGCGTCGGGAAGACGGGCGAGCACCGCCTCGACGTCCGCCGACGTCGAGGTGCGTCCCAGGCTGAACCGCAGCACCGAGCGGGCGGCGCGGTCGTCGAGTCCGAGAGCGAGGACGACGTGCGAGGGCTCGGCGACACCGGCCTGGCACGCCGACCCCGTCGACACGGCGATCCCCGCCATGTCGAGCAGGAACAGCAGCGTCTCGCCCGCGGCATCCGGGAACAGCACGTGCGCGTTTCCGGCGAGCCGATCCGTCGGATCGCCCAGCAGGCGCGCCGCGGGGACGGATCTCAGGATGCCGTCGACCAGGCGATCGCGCAGCGCTCCGAGCCGCACGTTCTCGGCCTCGCGCTCGGCCTCGGCGGCGGTGGCCGCGGCGGCGAAGGCGGCGGCTCCCGCGACGTCCTGCGTTCCGGCGCGGAGCCCCCGCTGCTGCCCACCCCCGTGCACGAGGGCCGTCAGCGTCGCGTGCCGCGACACCACCGCGGCCCCCACCCCGACGGGGCCACCGACCTTGTGCGCCGAGACCGACATCGCCGCCAGTCCCCCGGCCGCGGTGCCCGCACCTCGCCAGGCCGCGAAGTCCACCGCGATCTGACCGAGTGCCGAGACGGCGTCGAGGTGCAGCGGAACCCCGGCTCCGGATGCCAGCTCCGCGAGCGCCGCCGGATTCTGCACCGTCCCGACTTCGTTGTTGGCCACGAGCGCGGTGGCGACGGCGGTTCCCGGCAGCGCCGCGGCGAACGCGTCGGCGTCGATCCGACCGACGGCGTCGAGGCCGACCGGGCGTACGAGTGCGCCCTGGGTGGCGAGCCAGCTCACGACGTCGAGCGTGGCGTGATGCTCGCCGTCGGGCAGGACGAGGGCGTCGACCCCGGTCGGGCGGGACCACCACAGCCCCTTCAGGGCGAGATTGGTCGCCTCGGTGCCGCTGCCGGTGAAGACGATCTCGATGGGCTGGCACCCCAGTACGAGGGCGAGCTGGTCGCGGGCGTCTTCGAGCAAGCGACGCGCCGCCTGGCCGGCCCCGTGGATCGACGACGGATTGCCCAGCACATCGTGTGCGGCGAGCCACGCAGCGCGCGCTTCTGCGCGCAACGGCGTGGTCGCTGCGTGATCGAGGTAGACCTGCATCGTGCTGTCCTTCCGACGACGCCTGCCGCCGTTCACTACCCTAAGACGCATGGTCCGACCCGAGACTGTCCTTCCCGCCCGCCCCGGCCTGCTCGGCAGCGCCTTCGACGATCTCGGAGTGAGGCTGGGCCCCGATGGCGGCACCCTCCGGGTGTGGTCGGGTCACGCCGACGCGATGCAGATGCTCGTGTTCGACGACGTCGACCTCGACTGGGCGACCGAGACGGTGACGATGGTCCCCCTCGGCGACGGGGTGTTCGAGGCGACCTCCGCTCTGCTGCGGCCCGGAGCCCGCTACGCCATCCGCGTGGGCGGTCCGCTCGGCCCCGGCAACACCTTCAATCCGCAGACGCTCCTGGTCGAGCCGTACGCGCGGGGGCTCGTCTCGGGCAACTTCGGCGACTGGCGCGCGGTCGTGGTCGAGGGCGGCTTCGATTGGGGCACGTCGACGAAACCGCGCGTGCCGCTGGACAAGACCGTGATCTACGAGGGCCACGTGAAGGGGCTGACCAAGCGGCATCCCTTCATTCCGCCGGCGCTGCACGGCACCTACGCCGGTCTCGCGCACCCCGCCATGATCGATCACTTCCTGTCGCTCGGCATCACCAGCGTCGAGCTGCTGCCGATCCACGCCTTCGCGACCGAGCCGCGTCTGCTGCAGCTGGGGCTGACGAACTACTGGGGCTACAACAGCCTCAACTTCTTCACCCCGCACGCCGCCTACGCCACCGCGGCCAGCCGCGCCGAGGGTCCCGAGGCGGTGCTGCGCGAGTTCAAGGGCATGGTGAAGCTGCTCCACGAGGCCGGCCTCGAGGTCATCCTCGACGTGGTCTACAACCACACCGCCGAAGAGGGCATCGGCGGCCCCCGCACGAGCTTGCGGGGCATCGACAACCGGTCGTACTACCGCCAGACCGACGACGGCGCCTACATCGACGAGACCGGGTGCGGCAACGCGGTCGACACCTCGACCGACGCCGCCGCGCGGCTGGTCCTCGATTCGCTGCGTTACTGGGCCAACGACGTGCAGATCGACGGGTTCCGCTTCGACCTCGCCGTCACGCTGGGCCGCGACGAGCGGCACTCGTTCACGCCGGAGCATCCGCTGCTCCAGGCCATCCGCGACGACGCCGAACTCGCCGACGTGAAGCTCATCGCCGAGCCGTGGGACGTCGGCATGGGCGGGTGGCAGACGGGGAACTTCGGCGACGGCTGGCAGGAGTGGAACGACCGCTACCGCGACCGGGTGCGCAACTTCTGGCTGAGCGACATCGACTACGCCCGCCGCGCCGACACCGCCCCCGTGGGGATCGGCGGCTTCGCCACGCGCCTGGCGGGCTCCTCGAACACCTTCTCGGAGGAGCGCGGACCGCTCGCGAGCATCAACTTCGTGACGGCGCACGACGGCTTCACGCTGCGCGACCTCGTCTCGTACGACGTCAAGCACAACCTGGGCAACGGCGAGCAGAACCGCGACGGCGCCGACACCAACCGCTCCTTCAACCACGGCGCCGAAGGACGCACCGATGACGAACGCGTCCTCGCCACCCGTCGCAAGGCCATGCGCAACCTGATGGGAACGCTGCTCGTCTCGGCCGGCATCCCGATGATCACCGCGGGCGACGAGATGGGACGCACCCAGCGGGGCAACAACAACGCCTACTGCCACGACTCGGCCCTCACCTGGCTGTCGTGGGATCTCGCACCCTGGCAGCGCGATCTGTTCGCGCACACGCAGCGTCTGCTGCAGATCCGCCGCGACAACCCGGCCCTGCGTCCTCGGCGGTTCGCCCGACTCGGGGAGCGCATCCCCTCGGCCTCGGTCATGCAGTGGTTCGACGAGAAGGGGCGCACGATGTCGAGTGACGCCTTCAACGACCCCGCGCATCGCACGCTGCAATACCTCGCGACCTCGACGCCCGAGCACGAAGACCTCAACCAGGTCCTGCTGGTCGTGCACGGGACCGAGGCGCCGGCCGACATCGTGCTGCCCGCTCTCGACGACGATGCCGGCACGGCCTACGTCTCGCTGTGGTCCAGTGCCGACGAGGCGCCGACCCCCGGCGGGGAGCGTTTCGCCCCCGGCGAGACGGTCTCGCTGGCGGGCGCATCGATGCGTTTGTTCCGCGTCGAGTAACCGACGCGCCCTGTCAAGGGCGCGAGAAAGGTGAGGGCACGTCGTCGCCCCGCGGTAGGTTCGGACCGTGGCTGACACGACGACTCTCACGCCCGAGCTGCCCTGGCGCAGTGCCGCCTCGATCCCCGTGCGGCCGGTCAAGCCGACACCGACGTCACGGAACGTGGTCACCCCACGCATCCCCCTGGCCCTTCCGCATCCGAGTGTTCCCGGCGGGCGGTTCCGACCGTCGGCCTTCGTCGGCGAAGCCGTGCCCTTCACGGTGACCGCCTTCCGCGAGGGACACGATCTGATCGGCGTGCACGTGCGCCTGTTCTCGCCCTCGGGCGACGAATCACTGCACCGTCTCAGCCCACTGAACGACGGGTTCGACCGCTGGTCGGCGCTCGTGGTCCCCCTCGAGCAGGGTGTCTGGCGGTTCCGGTTCGAGTCCTACGCCGACGACTTCGCCACCTGGGAGCACGCGGCAGACCTGAAGATCGCCGCGGGCGTCGACGTCGCCGTCATGCGCGAGATGGGCGCTCAGCTCTTCGACCGCGCCCGAGGCGAGAAGAAGCGCCCCGGCAGCGACAAAGACGTGCTGTACGACGCCGCGCGGGCACTCCGCGACCCCGACACGCACGACGACGTCGCCCTCGACATCGTCCGCGACCCCGCGATCGCCGCGTTGTTCCACGCCCGGCCCCTGATGGGTCTGGTCTCGGTCGGGCGCGACGCCGAACTGCTCGTCGAACGCACCCGCGCCGGTGTCGGCTCGTGGTACGAGTTCTTCCCCCGCTCCGAGGGCGCCACGCGCGCCGAGGACGGCAGCGTCGTCAGCGGAACCTTCCGCACCGCCGCCGAGCGCCTCCCCGCCGTCGCCGCGATGGGCTTCGACGTGCTGTACCTGCCGCCGATTCATCCGATCGGTCAGACCAACCGCAAGGGCCCGAACAACACCCTCGTCACCCAGCCGGGCGACCCCGGTTCGCCGTGGGCCATCGGCGGGGCCGCGGGCGGGCACGACAGCGTGCACCCCGACCTCGGCACTCTCGACGACTTCCGCGCCTTCGTCGCCGCGGCGCGCGAGAACGACATCGAGGTGGCCCTCGACCTCGCCCTCCAGGCCTCTCCCGACCACCCGTGGGTCACCGAGCACCCCGAGTGGTTCACGACGCTGCCCGACGGCTCCATCGCCTTCGCCGAGAACCCGCCGAAGAAGTACCAGGACATCTACCCCGTCAACTTCGACAACGACCCCGACGGCATCCGCGCCGAGGTGCTGCGGATCGTGCGCCACTGGATCGCCCAGGGCGTGAAGATCTTCCGCGTCGACAACCCGCACACCAAGCCGTTGCAGTTCTGGGAGTGGCTCATCGCCACCGTCAGCGCCGAAGAGCCCGACGCGGTCTTCCTCGCCGAGGCGTTCACGCGCCCCGCTCCCCTGCAGGGGCTCGCGATGGCCGGGTTCCAGCAGAGCTACACCTACTTCACGTGGCGCAACACGAAGGAAGAACTCGAGGAGTTCCTCTCGGGCCTCGCGCACGAGACCGACGACTTCCTCCGTCCCAACCTCTTCGTGAACACTCCCGACATCCTCACCGAGTACCTGCAGTTCGGCGGCCGACCGGCGTACAAGATCCGCGCCGCGATCGCCGCCACCGCGGCCCCCACGTACGGCGTGTACGCCGGGTACGAGCTGTACGAGAACGTCGCGCGTCCCGGTGCCGAAGAGAACATCGACAACGAGAAGTTCGAGTACAAGTTCCGCGACTGGGCCGGTGCCGAGGCGGCGGGCGACTCGCTGGCCCCGTACCTGCGCATCCTCAACGAGGCTCGACGCGCGCACCCCGCCCTCGGCCAGCTGCGCAACCTCAGCGTGCACTGGAGCGACGACGACGCGATCCTCGTCTACTCGAAGCACCTCGATGCGGCCCTGTCACCCACCGGCGAGAGCGACACGATCATCGTGATCGCCAACGTCGATCCGCACTCGACCCGCGAGAGCACCGTCCACCTCGACACCACCGTCTGGGGTGTCGAACCGGGAACGTCGTACGACGTCGAAGATCTCGTGACGGGACAGGTCTGGACCTGGGCCGACCACAACTTCGTGCGTCTCGACGCCTTCACCGAGCCCGTGCACATCCTGCACGTCAAGGAGAACCGATGACCACTCTTCCTCCCGAGATCCTGGATGCCGTGGCGAACGGCGCGCACCACGACCCGCACAGCGTGCTCGGCGTGCACGAGGGCGCCGACGGCTGGGTCCTGCGCGCGCGGCGTCCTCTCGCGCGCGAGGTGGCTGCCGATCTCGCCACCGGTGACAGCGTCACCCTCGAGCACGTGCACGGCGGCGTGTGGGAGGCCGCTCTCACCGAGAACCCCGGCCGGTACACGCTGCGCACGACCTACGACGACGGGGTCGAGAACGCCACCGACGACGGCTATCGGCACGCTCCCTCGATCGGCGAGCTCGACCTGCACCTCATCTCCGAGGGGCGCCACGAAGAACTCTGGCGGATCCTGGGCGCCCACGTCCGCGAGATGGATGGCTCCGCCGGCACGGCCTTCACGGTGTGGGCGCCCGACGCCCGCGCCCTGCGCGTGATCGGCGACTTCAACGGCTGGGACGGCACGGGCAGCGCGATGCGCTCGATGGGCGGCAGCGGCGTCTGGGAGCTCTTCGTCCCCGGCATCGGCGCGGGCACCCGCTACAAGTTCGAGATCCTCACCCGCGGCGGCGCCTGGATCCAGAAGGCCGACCCGATGGCCCGCCTGGCCGAGGTCCCCCCGGCCACGGCCTCGGTCGTCACCGAGTCCGAGTACGCCTGGGCGGATGACGCGTGGATCGAGGAACGCTCGACGACCGCTCCGCTGGACCGCCCGATGTCGATCTACGAGCTGCACCTCGCGTCGTGGAAACCAGGGCTGTCGTACCGTGACGCCGCCGACGAGATCATCGACTACGTCGGGGCCCAGGGCTTCACGCACGTCGAGTTCCTCCCGCTCGCCGAGCACCCGTTCGGCGGTTCCTGGGGCTACCAGGTCTCGGGCTACTACGCTCCGACGAGCCGCTTCGGAGACCCCGACGACCTGCGCTACCTCATCGACCGGCTGCACCAGGCCGGCATCGGCGTGATCATGGATTGGGTCCCCGGCCACTTCCCCAAAGACGAGTTCGCGCTCGCGCGCTTCGACGGCGAACCCCTGTACGAGCACCCCGACCCCCGGCGCGGCGAGCACAAGGACTGGGGCACGCTCATCTTCGACTACGGCCGCAACGAGGTGCGCAACTTCCTCGTCGCGAACGCGCTGTACTGGTTCGAGGAGTTCCACGTCGACGGTCTGCGCGTGGATGCCGTGGCATCCATGCTCTACCTCGATTACTCGCGCAATGACGGCGAGTGGGCTCCCAACCAGTTCGGCGGGCGTGAGAACCTCGAGGCCATCCGATTCCTGCAGGAGGTCAACGCGACCTCGTACAAGCGTTATCCGGGCATCGCGATCATCGCCGAGGAGTCGACCAGTTTCCCCGGGGTCACCGCCCCCACCTCGCACGCCGGACTCGGTTTCGGGTTCAAGTGGAACATGGGCTGGATGAACGACTCGCTGCAGTACATCGGGCGCGATCCCATGTACCGCTCGCACCACGAGGGCGAGCTGTCGTTCTCGTTCGTCTACTCGTTCAGCGAGAACTTCGTGCTCCCCATCAGCCACGACGAGGTCGTGCACGGCAAGGGGAGCCTCTTCGGCCGCATGCCGGGCGACCACTGGCAGAAACTCGCCAACATGCGTGCGTTCCTCGCCTATATGTGGGGCCACCCGGGCAAGCAGCTGCTCTTCATGGGCCAGGAGTTCGGCCAGATGTCGGAGTGGTCGGAGTCGCGCGGCCTCGACTGGTGGATGCTCGACCAGCCCTCGCACGCGCAGTTGCACGCCTTCGTCGCCGAGCTCAACCGCGTGTACCGCGACCAGGCCGCCCTGTGGTCGCGCGATCACGACGGCGCCGCGTTCTCGCGTCTGGGCGCTCCCGCGTGGAACCCCAACGTGCTGGCGTTCGCGCGCCGCGACCACCACGGCAACACCATCGCCGTGCTGTGCAACTTCTCGGGCGTCCCGCTCGGGGACTTCCCCATCGACCTGCCCGAAGCGGGAACGTGGACCGAGATCCTCAACAGCGATGCCGAGGCGTTCGGCGGCTCGGGCCAGGGCAACTTCGGTGCGGTGACGACCGATTCCCGCGGCAGCGCCGTCGTCACGCTCCCGCCCCTGGGCGTGCTGTGGCTGCACCACCGCGCCGAGAGCTGACCTCGGCGCACGACGAAGGCCCCACCCTCGATCGGGTGGGGCCTTCGTCGTCGGCTCAGAAGAGCAGGGATGCCAGACGGGTACGCGCGCGGATGACGCGGGCGTCGTCGTCGCCGACGAGACCGAACAGCTCGAGGATGCGTTCGCGAACGGGCGCCCGATCGTCGGCCGGGAGCTCGGCGAACAGATCGAGCAGACGCGCGAAGGCGTCGTCGACGTGGCCGCCCACGAGGTCGAGGTCCGCAACCAGGAACTGCGCGTCGAAATCGGTCGGAGCTGCGGCCGCGGCCGCACGGGCGGCCTGCAGGTCGGCATCCTGCACACGGGCGAGCAGGCTCACCTGTCCGAGTCCGGCGCGGGCGTCGGCGTCACGGGGGTCTTCGACGAGCGCCTGCTCGTAGGCGGTGATCGCCCGGGCGTAGTCGCCCTCTTCGATCGCGGCGAACGCCTCGGCGTGCAGCGGGGGCAGAACCGGCTCTTCGGGCTCGGCGACCGCATCGGCGGCGCCGTCGACGGGGATCGTGCCTGTGACGCCGTGCTGGGCCGCGAGCTGCAGCAGCTGGGCGAACACCTCGCGCACCTGCTCCTCGGGGACGGCGCCCGTGAACAACGGCACGGGCTGGCCGGCGACGAGCGCCAGCACCATCGGGATCGACTGCGCGCGGAAGCCCTGGGCGAGCTGCGGGTTGGCGTCGACGTCGACCTTGGCGAGCACGAGACGGCCCGCGAGCTCGGTCACGACCTTCTCGAGCACGGGGCTCAGCTGCTTGCAGGGACCGCACCACTCCGCCCACAGGTCGATGACGACCGGAACGGTCCGCGACAGCTCGAGCACCTCGCCGAAGCTGGCGTCGGTGACGTCGAAGACGAGGGGCAGCGCTCCCGACGGCGGGGCCGCCGGGGCGGCCTCACCGGCGGCGGGGGGCTGCGGGCGGTTGCGCAGCGACGAGAGGTCGACGGCACCGCGCATGACGGAACCGGGGGCGGGAGTGCTCACGGGGACACCTTCGCTTCGAGGAGGCTGGATCGGTAACCGAGCAGGCGGATCTGGTCGTCCGAGCCTTGGCTGGGGACGTAGAAGAAGACCTGGTCGGAGTAGGTGGTGGTGAAGCCCGTCGCCGACTGGTCGACGCCGGTCAGCGCCTTCACCGCCGGGTTGTTGTCGAGCTTGATCACGGCGTCGGCGTTCGTGGGCTTGGCCGTGTCGCTCTCGTACACGTTGACCGCGACGATCGCGCCGGTGTCGAGGGTGGCCAGAGCGATCGGCGAGGCGGGACCGGCCGAGGCGGCGAAGCTGATCTCGGCCGTGCCCTGACCCGTCTGATTCAGCTCGTCGGTGCGCTTGGTCTTGTTGTCCTGGATGGCGGTCAGCAGCAGGTCGTTCGCCGTGTCGAAGAGGCCGTACGAGGCACTGTTCTGCCCGTTGTTGATGATGTCGGAGTAGGCCTCCGCGACCTTCTGCGGCTCCATGACCAGGAACGACGAGTCCGGGGGAACCTGCGTGGCGCCCACGTACGGGGCGGCCAGCTCGGGCAGGTTGGTCGAGGCCTCGAGGTTTCCGACGTACGCGGCCTTGTACTCGGCCCAGGGCGTCTCTTGCGTCATCATCATGATCGTCGTGGTCGGAGTCGCCGCGTCAGCGGACTCCACGACCGTCATGAGCGTGCGCGGCCACGCGCCGGTGGTCTGCGGCAGGATGATCTGCACCGGTTCGGCCGGGATGGCGGGGAGGGCCGGACGGTCGGTGATCGCCGCCCGCAGCGTGTAGTTGGTCTCGCGCTCCGCGAGCGCCGGTCCCGTCAGGCGGGTCGCGGCGGCGGTCTTGTCGAGGGACGCGTCGGCCTGCGTCACCGCGGTCGACACGCGCGAGACGATGCGCGTCGCCTGCGCCTCGGTGACGGCCGGCGGGAACTGGCCCTCGGGCACGATGACGGTCGGGGACGCACTCGGCGTCTCGGTCGCGGCCAACTGCGGCCACGCATCGGCGGAGCAGCCGGCGAGCAGGGTGAGCGAGACACCGAGCGCGGGGACCGCGATGAGGGCGCGTCGTCCGCCACCCAGGGCTCCGCGCACCCGACCCCGGCGGGCCGGCGACTCGCTCACGACACCCGTGCCCGCCGTCCGGGACTCGCCGATCGAGATGGGCTCGGTCACGGGCAGCGGGAGGCCCTTGCGGCGCGGGCGGCGCGAACGACGCACGTGCCGGATGCCGAGGAGGTACAGCACGAGACCGGCGAGAAGCGCGATGCCGCCGCCCACGATCAGCGGGCCCGCCCAGGGTGTGCTGTCGTCGATCGGCCACGTCACGCTGATGTCGGAGGGGGCGGGAGCGATACCGTCCGAGGCCACCAGGACGCTCATGTCGGCGGGAAGCTGCAGAGTGGTCGACAGCGAACCGGTCTGTTCGAACTCGTCGAGCCACAGGTCGGAATCGACCGGGCTGCGCCCGGCGACCTCGCCCGTCGCGGTCGCGGTGGGCTCGACGACCGACGTCTGGAGGCTGCCCTCGCCGCCGGGGACCACCGAGGTGTACCGCGTGTCCGACAGCCACGCCTGCATGTCGGAGGTGCGCCCGTACGACACGAACACGGCTCCGTCACCCGCGACGCGCAGCGTCTGCGCGCCCGGGGTGCTGGTGAGAACCGACCCGTCGATGAGCGTGTAGGGCGTGGTGCCCTCGGTCTGCACGGCCGCGGTGGTCTCGGACGGACCCTGGAATACGGTCCGCTGAGCGATGCCCGCACCGATCATGGCGGCGGCGATGACGAACGCCACCACGGCCCAGACAAATCTCACTCTTCACACCATCCCCACCGGCGGCCCTGGCACCACCGAAGAATCGACGTTTCAGACTAGCCGAGGACGCCTGAAAGTTCGCGGCGAGGCCCGTCGCGCACGTTCGAGGGCGCGGCGTCAGTATCCTGACGACAACGGGCGCCGTCGCACCCGTCCGAGGCGGGAGTCGTCGTCATGAAGATCCACAATCCTTTCCAGGTGGCGCTGCTGGCGACGCTCGGCGTCGGCGTCGGGCTGCTGCTGATCGGCAGCGTCGAGAACCTGTCCACGATCCTGCTGTACGTGGGAACGGCCCTCTTCCTCTCGCTGGGCCTCGATCCCGTCGTCTCGTTCCTCGAGAAGCGCGGTCTCCCCCGGTGGGCGGCGGTCCTCGTGACGATCCTCGGGGTGCTGGGGATCTTCGCCGGCATCATCGTGATGGTCGTGCCGATCATCGTCGGGCAGATCACCCAGCTCGTGGTGCAGATCGAGCAGCTCCTGCAGCCGACCCGGTGGAACGAGATCGTCACGCAGGTGCAGACCTGGGTCGAGCAGACCCTCCCCTGGTTGCGCCTCGACGAGGTGTGGGCCGGTGTGCAGCAGTGGGTCACCACGCTCGACGTGGGGTCCATCTCGACGATGGTGGGCAACAGCCTCCTCACGATCGGCGGTGCGGTGGCGGCCGGCGTCGGCGGCGCGTTCATCGTGCTCATCCTGACGATCTACTTCACGGCATCCACCCCGTCGCTCAAGTCGGCCGTCTACCAGTTGGTCCCCGCGTCGAAGCGCGCGCGGTTCATCGAGCTGGCCGAGAAGATCACCGATTCCGTCGGCTACTACGTCATGGGTCAGGTGAGCCTGGGCGTGATCAACGGCGTGCTGAGCGCGATCTTCCTGTCGATCATCAACGCCCCGTTCCCGGCCGTGCTCGCCGTGATCGCCTTCTTCTTCTCGTTGATCCCGCTCGTGGGTACGCTCACCGGGTCGACGATCATCGTGCTGACGTGCCTTCTGCCCGGGCTCGGATCTCCCACGACGGCGCTGATCGCGCTGGTCTACTACCTCGTCTACATGCAGATCGAGGCGTACGTCATCTCGCCGCGCATCATGAACCGCGCCGTCTCGGTACCCGGTGCCGTCGTCGTGATCTCGGCCCTCGCCGGCGGTGCGCTGCTCAACCTGCTCGGCGCCCTCATCGCCATCCCCGTGGCCGCGAGCATCCTCATCATCTACCGCGAGGTGATCATCCCGCGGCAGAACGAGCGGTGATCGACGCTCCGTCACCCCGCGAGACCGGCCGAGCCGTTCGCCTCGCGTGGGACACCGTCGTCAGCCGTCGAGGTCGCCGTCCCACTCCACGGGGAGCGGCAGCGCGTCGGGGTTCACGGCGGCGACGATCTCGGTGAGCACCCGACGGGTCTGGGTCTCGCCCACCCACAGATGCTTCCCGCCCTCGACGGCGATCAGGGTGGCATCCGGAACGGACGCGAATCGCTCCCGCGCCTCATCCGGTCGCAGGTAGTCGTCGAACTCGGGAACCAGCACGACCATGCGCCGCGCGTCGCCGGCCCACGCGGCGACCTCGTCGGCCGTCGCACGGTGCAGCGGCGGCGAGAGCAGGATGACGCCCTCGACGTCGTGATCGCGACCGTACTTCAGCGCCAGCTCGGTGCCGAACGACCACCCGACCAACCACGGTCGGGGAAGACCCCGCTCGCGTGCGAAGTCCACGGCTGCGGCGACGTCGAAGACCTCGCTCGCTCCCCCGTCGAAGGTGCCCTCGCTCGTCCCGCGGGGTGACGTGGTGCCGCGGGTGTTGAAGCGCAGCACCGCGAGGTCGGCCAGGGCCGGCAGTCGCCCCGCGGCCTTGCGCAGGATGTGCGAGTCCATGAAGCCGCCCGCCGTCGGCAGCGGATGCAGGGTCACCAGCGTCGCGACGGGTTCCCGCTCCAGCGGAAGAGCGAGTTCGCCGACGAGGGTGAGCTCGTCGACCGTCCGCAGCTCGATGTCCTCGCGACGGGCGGGGAGCAGAACGGGTCCGCGTATCTCCATCAGGCGATCCTCCAACAGTGCGTGTGCCAATGGCGTCGGGCGGCGAGGTCGGCGGCGTCGCCGAGCACGCCGTCGGCCCGCCAGACGACGAGGTGGGCGGTTCCGGCCACGACCGCGCGACCGCAGCCGGGGCAGACGTAGTCCTTCAGCGCTTGCGGTGCCGAGATCGGCTGCACGGTCCAGTCGATCCCGCGCTTGACCTCGGTGCGCTTCCACCCGGCGATCAGGCGATCGAGGGAATCCTCGCCGCGGCCGGGTTCCGGACGACGTTTACGGGAGCGGGGCATGGGCGCCGCTCACCACCAGTGGTTGCTGGTCCAGAACGCGTAGGCGCCGGCCCAGCTGCCGTACCGGCCCGTGGCGTACCCGGTGGCCCAGCGCAGGTTGTCGACCGGGTCGTAGCCGTTTCCGGGCACCTTGCTGCACGGCAGCGCCTGCACGAGACCGCACGCGCCCGAGGAGCGGTTGGTCGCGTTCGGGTTCCAGCCGCTCTCACGGCTGACGATGTAGTCGACGTAGCCCATGTCTGCGTCGGAGATGCCCGCCGCCGCCATCCACTCCCCCGGGGCACCGCCGCCGGAGTAGAACAGCGGTCCGGCGTCGCCCGCCGACGATCCCGACCCGCTCGACGGCGTGGGGGTCGGTGTCGGGGTCGGCTTCGGCTTGACGTAGACGTTGTAGCTCGAGCGATCGAGCACGGGAGCCTGCTTCTCGCCCGAGGTCGACACGGCCTGCGTGTCGCCGAGGCCCTCGGCGTACAGCGTGACCGTGCGGGGTTCGTCCGCCTGGGCCGGCGTCAGCGCCGCGCCCATCGGGCCGACGTACGCGGCGGCGAAGAGCACCGCGGCACACGAGGCGAAGACACCGACAACTCCGCGTCGGCGAGACCAGCGCGGCGCCGAACGACGCGGAAGCGCGGGCGGCACGACGTCGACGGACACCACGCCCCGGCGGGCGGCGCGGGACGAGGAGGCACGCGAGAGGTCTGAACCGGCAGTCACAGTGTGCTCGAGTCTACCGACGCCCGCGGGCGCGTGCCACGTGAACGGGTCATCCGACGGCGAGCATGACCTCGACGACGGCATCGAGCACGGCGTCGACCTGCGCCTCGCGGTATCCGCCGCGCTGCATGCGGAAGGCGACGGCGCGCACCTGCTCGGGCGTGACGGGGTGGCCCGCCGCCAGATACCCCGCGACTCGGTCGGCGACGACGTCGACCTCGTCGACGCGGTAGCCGTAACGGAGCAGGCCGACACGATCGAAGCGTTCGCCGCGCGGGCGACCCAGCCGATCGAGCACGACCTGGGCCGTGTCGCGGGTCTCGGCGACCCACGCCCGCGCGCCCAGCCGCGACAGGGCGAACTCCCGCTCGCGGGCGGCGAAGGCGTCCTCGACGCGTCCGAGCGCGGCGTCGACGGCGGCGACCGCGTAACCGCCGCGCACCAGGGGGAAGGCGGCGGCGCGGATCTCCGACGAGCGCAGCGCTCCCTCGGCATCCGCTTCGAACGCCTCGCGCGCTTGCGCGAGGAAGGCGTCGACGGCCCGCTTCTCGTAGCCCTTGGAGCGCCCGGAGGCCTCGGGGAACGGCGTCGCGCTCACTCGATCGTGGATCGGGGTCTCGGTCATGACACTCCCAGCGGGGCGAGCAGGTAGAACATCACCAGCGCGGCGGTGGCCGACGGCAGGATCGAGTCGAGGCGGTCGAGCACTCCCCCGTGGCCGGGGATCCACGAGCTCATGTCCTTGATGCCGAGGTCGCGCTTGAGCATCGACTCACCCAGGTCGCCGACCGTCGCCGTCGCCAGCACGACGGCGCCGAAGATGAGACCCGCCCACCACGGCACCTGCAGCATGAAGACGGCCAGCAGCGCCCCGGCGACGAGGGCGGCGACGCAGGCCCCGGCGAAGCCCTCCCAGGTCTTCTTCGGGCTGATGCGGGGGGCCATCGGATGCCGCCCGCCCCGCCCGAACGTCAAGCCCGACACGTATGCGCCGGTATCGGCGGCGACGGCCAGGATGAGGAACGCCAGCACCCACCACTCGCCGCGCGGCTGCGCGAGCAGGATCAGCGCGACGCTGGTGAGGAAGGGGACGTAGAGCTGCACGAAGCCGCCGACGAGAACGTCGCCGATCACCTCGATGGGCGCGCGACCGTCGCCCGAGAACAGCTGCGCGGTGAGGCGCCACACGATGACCACCACGACCGCGACCAGCGTGGCGACCCAGTGCACCCACGCGCCGAGGAAGAACCCGCTGAGCACGAGCAGGAAGCCCATGACGAGCTGGGGTACGACGTCGACGCGCCGCCCGGCCACCTGGAGCGCGCGCGAGAACTCGAGCACGCCCAGCACCATGGCCGCCGCGGCGAACAGCACGAAGAGCCACTTGACGAAGACCAGCGACGCGATCACGATCACGCCGATGCCCACGCCGATCAGGGTGGCGACGATGAGGTCGCGGCCCGTGCGCTGCTTGAGACGTTCGTTGGCCTGGTCGAACTCCGCGCGGGCATGCGCGATGTGCTGTTCGGCGTCGGTGCGCATCGCCCGCAGCTGCGACTCGATTGCGGTCACGCCCTCGCCCGTGATCGGCGAACGGCGCACCGGATCGGCCCGGCGAGCATCGGTCGGATCGACCGGATCGGTGTCGCCGGTCTCGGGCAGGTCGGTCATGACTCAGACCTCGAGGAGTTCGGCCTCTTTGCGCTTGAGAGCCTCGTCGATCTTGTCGACGTGCGTGCGCGTGAGGCCATCGAGGTCCTTCTCGGCGCGGACGAGCTCGTCTTCGCCGACATCGCTCTTCAGGGCGTCGAGGTCGTCCTTGGCCTTGCGGCGGAGGTTGCGCACCTGCACCTTGGCGTCTTCGCCCTTGCCGCGCACGATCTTGACGTACTCCTTGCGGCGGTCCTGGGTGAGCTCCGGCATGGTGATGCGCACGATCGTGCCGTCGTTCGTCGGGTTGACCCCGAGGTTCGGCATGTCGCGGATCGCCTGCTCGATCGCCTTCAGCGCCGACTTGTCGTAGGGATTCACCACGAGCGTGCGGGCCTCGGGGTTGTTCAGCGAGGCGAGCTGACCGAGAGGGGTGGGCGAGCCGTAGTAGTCGACCAGCACCTTCTGGAACATCTGGGGGTTCGCGCGTCCGGTACGGACGGTCGCGAAGTCCTCCTTGGCGGCCTCCACGGCACGATCCATGCGCGCTCCGGCATCGGCGAGGACATCGGCGATCACGGTGACTCCATTCGTTGGGACTGACTTCTCAGTCTAGCCGCGTGCGGACCCGGCTCCCCGGGCCCGCACGGCGCGTCATGTGGTGACCAGGGTGCCCATCGTCTCGCCGAGCAGCGCACGGGTGACGTTGCCGGCCGGCTCCATGCCGAACACGCGCATGTCGATGCCGTTGTCCATGCACAGGCTGAACGCCGTCGAGTCGACGACCTTCAGGCCCTTCTGCAGAGCGTCGCGGTAGGTGAGGTGATCGAGCTTGACGGCGTCGGCGTCGGTGCGCGGGTCGGCGGTGTAGACGCCGTCGACGCCGTTCTTGGCGACCAGCACCTCGATGGCGCCGATCTCGAGCGCGCGCTGGGCGGCGACGGTGTCGGTGGAGAAGTACGGCAGCCCCGCTCCCGCGCCGAAGATGACCACGCGACCCTTCTCGAGGTGACGCACGGCGCGACGCGGAATGTAGGGCTCGGCGACCTGCGTCATCGAGATGGCGGACTGCACGCGGGTGGCCGCTCCCGCCTGCTCGAGGAAGTCCTGCAGGGCGAGCGCGTTCATCACGGTGCCCAGCATGCCCATGTAGTCGGCGCGCCCGCGGTCCATGCCGCGCTGGCTCAGCTCGGCCCCGCGGAAGAAGTTGCCACCGCCGACCACGATCGCGATCTCGACCCGGTCGACCGCCTCGGCGATCTCGCGGGCGATCTGGCTCACGACGTCGGGATTCACGCCCAGTTGGCCCCCGCCGAATGCCTCCCCCGACAGCTTCAGCAGTACACGGCGGCGCTTGGTGGCTTCATCGATCACGTGTGGTGTCCTCTCGTCTTGAACAAACTAGCTCCCCGCCCGCGTCGACCGAAACGACCCCCGGGCAGGGAAAAGGCCCGGGATGCCATGGCATCCCGGGCCTCGTCATGCGTGGATTACGCGCCGACCTTGAAGCGGGCGAAGTCGGTCAGGGTGAGACCGGCGTCGGACGCGACCTTGGCGACGGACAGCTTGTTGTCCTTCGCGTAGTCCTGGTCGAGCAGCGAGACCTGCTTGAAGAACGCGTTGACACGGCCCTCGACGATCTTCGGAAGGGCGGCCTCGGGCTTGCCCTCGTTGCGGGAGATCTCGGTGACGATCTCGCGCTCCTTCTCGACGTCGGCCTCGGGCACGGCGTCGCGCGTGAGGTACGAGGGGTTGGCGAACGAGATGTGCTGCGCGATGGAGCGAGCGGTCTCGGCGTCGTCACCCGTGTAGGCCAGGACCACGCCGACCTGCGGGGGCAGGTCCTTGCTGGTCTTGTGCAGGTAGACCTCGAACTTGTCGCCCGAGAGGGTGCGCACGCGACGGAGCTCGACCTTCTCGCCGATGATCGCGGCCTCGTCCGAGATGAGCTGCTCGACGGTCTTGCCGTCGGCGTCGGCGGCCAGGGCGGCCTCCACCGAGTCGGCGCCGGCGGCGGATGCCGCGTCGACGACCTTGTCGGCCAGAGCGATGAAGCGCTCGTTCTTGGCGACGAAGTCGGTCTCGCAGGCGAGCTCGAGCAGCGTGACGGTGCCGTTGACCTCGCGCGCGGCGACGAGGCCCTCGCTGGTCGAACGGTCGGCGCGCTTGGCGTTGCCCTTGGCACCCTTGAGGCGCAGGATCTCGACGGCCTTCTCGACGTCGCCGTCAGCCTCTTCGAGCGCCTTCTTGGTGTCGACCATGCCCGTGCCGAGCTGCTCGCGCAGCGCCTTGATGTCGGCGATCGTGAAGTTTGCCATGGTGTGGCGGTCTCCTTGTCGTTTGCGTTCTAGATGTGAGCCCGGCGGGGCCGTGTCACCACCCTCGCGAAGAGGGGGCGGTCACGACCCCGCCGGATCGTAGCCTGTGCGGGTGACGCCCCGGCCACCCGAGGGTGACCGGGGGTCGCGCGGCTTACTTGCTGTCGGTGGCCTCGGCGTCGGCGACCTCGGTCGCGGTCTCGCCCGACGCGTCGGCGACGGCCTCGTCGTGAGCCTCGGCGCCCGCGGCGTCGTCAGCCGACTCGGTGGCGGCCTCGGTCGTCTCGGCGTCGGTCTCGGCCGCGGCCTCGTCGGACGTGCCCGAGGTGAGCAGCTCGCGCTCCCACTCGGCGAGCGGCTCGGCGGCCTCGGCCTCGGCCTCTCCGGCGGGCTGGTGGCGCTGGATCAGGCCCTCGGCGGCGGCGTCGGCGATGATGCGCGTGAGAAGGCTCACCGAGCGGATCGCGTCGTCGTTACCGGGGATCGGGTACTGGAACTCGTCGGGGTCGGCGTTCGTGTCGAGGATGCCGATGACGGGGATACCGAGCTTCTTGGCCTCGTCGACCGCGAGGTGCTCGCGCTTGGCGTCGACCACCCAGATGGCCGAGGGGGTCTTCTGCAGGTTGCGGATACCACCGAGCGACTTGTGCAGCTTGTCGAGCTCGCGCTTCTTGAGCAGCAGCTCCTTCTTGGTGAAGCCACTCTCGGCCGGGTTCTCGTAGTCGAGCTCTTCGAGCTCCTTCATACGGGCGAGGCGCTTCGACACCGTCTGGAAGTTGGTGAGGAGGCCACCGAGCCAGCGCTGGTTGACGTAGGGCTGGCCCACGCGCGTCGCCTGCTCGGCGAGGACTTCCTGCGCCTGCTTCTTGGTGCCGACGAAGAGGATGGTGCCGCCGTGCGCGACGGTCTCTTTGACGAACTCGTAAGCCTTGTCGATGTACCCGAGCGACTGCTGCAGGTCGATGATGTGGATGCCGGAGCGCTCGGTCAGGATGAAGCGCTTGACCTTCGGGTTCCACCGGCGGGTCTGGTGTCCGAAGTGAACGCCGCTGTCGAGCAGCTGGCGGATGGTGACGACGGCCATGGTCGTACTCCTGTTTCTGGGCGCTTTCGCGCCGTGGTTGTGGTTGTTCGCGTCGGACGATGCGTTCGACGAGCCTGGTGCCCGGCGCACACCCGCCATCCGCCGGAGCGGAGGACCATGGGGTGTGGATGCCGCGCGATGCGCTGCCCCGAGGGGCGGCGCGCTGCGCTGAGGGCACGCGGAGTCATCCCGACAAGCGAGATGCGTCCTCCAGCATACAGGACGCCTCCTCCCCACCGCGTGCATGAGAGGGACCGTCACCGTCACGCCCGATTCGCCCTCGAGGGCACGGAACGGGGCGGGAGACTTCGGCCATGCGACCCCGGCCCCTCGTCCTGCGCGCGCTCCGGTTCGCGATGATCCTCGCCCTGCTGCTCGCGGCGAACCCGACGGTCGGCGGCGATCCGCTCGCCGATCGGGGGTGGGTGTGGCCGGTGCAGACGGTGCAGCTCCTCCGCCCCTTCGAAGCCCCCGCCCACCGCTACGGTCCGGGCCACCGCGGAATCGACCTCGCAGCCCCCGAGCCGGTGCGCTCCCCCGCCGACGGTCGCATCGCCTTCGCCGGAGCGGTGGCCGGACGCCTCGTCGTCACCATCGACCACGGAGACGGTCTGGTCACGACCCTCGAGCCCGTGGCGACCGGCCTGGTCGCCGGTGACCGCATCGCCCGCGGAGCCGTCGTGGGCACCGTCGCCCCCGAAGGTCACACCCGGCCGCACACGCTGCACTTCGGCGTGCGGCTGGACGGCGAGTACATCAATCCGCTGCGTCTGCTGGGCGGCGTTCCGCGAGCGGTTCTGCTGCCCTGCTGCTGACGACGGGACCGGGCGGCGCGCTTCCGCGACGTCACCTGCTCGCTGCGGGCGGCCGGGCGTCAGCCGATCTGGTTACCGCGACCATCGACCGTGGTCTGGCCGACTCCCCCGCCGGCGCGGACGATGTTGTCCTGTCCGCGTACCGTGACCGATGAGACGGCACCACCGGCGTCGACGGTCGTGCGGTCGCCGCTGAGGTCGACGCTGCCGATGGCGCCGCCCGACGAGACAGCCGCATCGTTGCCCTGCACGACGAGCGCATCGATCGCCGACGCGGACACCCGGACGCGATCGCCCGAGACGCGCAGGGAACGGATCGTCGCGCCCGCGGCATCCACCGTCAGCGCGGACCCCGAGACGGTGAGTTCGGCGCAGGTGCCGACGACGCGGACCGTCTGTTCGGCGCCCGAGACGTTCTGCGAGCCTCCGTCGCCGCACGAGAGGGCATCGGGGTCCGACGCCGGCGTCGAGGGATCGGGCACGGGTGCGACCGTCGGCGCCGTGGTCGGGGGCGAGGTGACGACCGTCGGTGAGGGCGCGGCCGCGGTCGGAGGCGCGGAGGTGACGACCGCTCCCGGGGGGAGGCGCGTCTCTACGGGCGTCGGCTGCAGCGCGCACCCGGCGAGCGAGAGGACGAGCACGACGGCACCCGCCGCGGCGGAGACGGATCGGCGATTCACCCGGCTCACGCTACGTCCGCCGACGGGGCGAGCGCCAGCGGCTGGCCGCGCAGAGCGTGCATCGGGTCGCGGTATCGGGCCGTCACGCGGGGTCGGGCACGCGCGGGCCCACGCCGGACTGAGCCCGTGCACGCTTGAGCTCGCGCGGCCCGCGCCTACTCGACCCCGTTGCTGGTGGGGTGCGCTGATGCTCAGGCGATGGGATGCCCGGCGCGCGGATGCCATACGCCCCGGCTCCAAGCCCCCCGGCGGCTCAGGCCCGTGAATGCTCAGGCCCGCGGGTGCGCGAGCTTGTACGCCTCCCGCAGCCGTTCGCCCGAGACGTGGGTGTAGATCTGCGTGGTTCCGAGGCTGGCGTGTCCGAGGATCTCCTGCACCGCGCGCAGGTCGGCGCCCCCGTCGAGCAGGTGCGTCGCTGCGGAGTGGCGCAGCGCGTGGGGCCCCAGGGTCTCAGCGCCGACGACGGGGGCCACGGTGCGCGAGACGAGGGAGTGCACGGCCCGTGGGCCCAGGCGCCGCCCCTGCGCACCGAGGAACACCGCGCGTCCCGCGCCCCCCTCACCGCGCGCCGAGAGGACCGGGCGCGCGCGGACCAGGTAGGCGTCGAGGGAGAGGCCGGCGGGAACGCCGTAGGGCACGACGCGCTCCTTGTCGCCCTTCCCGCGCAGACGCAGGGTGCGACGCTCGGGGTCGATGTCGTCGAGGTCGAGACCGCAGATCTCCGACACGCGGGCGCCCGAGCCGTAGAGCATCTCGAGCAGGGCGTGGTCGCGCAGCGCCAGCGGATCGCCCTCGCGCGCGTTCTCGGCCGCCGTCGAGAGGACACCCTCGAGTGCCTGGGCAGTGGCGACGGCCGGCAGCGTGCGACCGCGCTTGGGGGCGACGAGGCGCTGCGCCGGGTCGCCGTCGATCAGCCCCGCATCCTTCGCCCAGGCGAGGAACCCGCGAACCGCCGACGTCCGCCGCGCCGCGGTGGCCTTCGACAGCCCCGATCTGGACGCTTCCCACTGCCACTCGCGGAGGTCCTCGACGCCGAGCGCCGCGACGTCCGGATCGCCGGTCGCCCCCGTGAGGTCGGCCAGGTCGGCCCGATACGCGCGCACCGTCGCCGACGAGAGCCGGCGCACGTCGGAGAGGTGGGTGAGATACCCCTCGACGGCTTCCGACACACGCACGGCTCCACCCTGCCCGCCACGCACGGCGGAGCCCGACACGACGCGCGCTCAGACCGCGATCGGACCGAACGGACGACCGAAGGCGCTCACGCGGCCACGCGCCGAGCATCGGGCACCCCGCCGCCCTCCCTCTCATCGCGCGCCGTGCATCAGGAGCCAGTCCCCCTCGCTGTCGCGCATCGCCCGCCCCTCGAGCTCGGCGAAGCCCAGGAGCGCGACGGCGTGCGAGGGCGCCAGCCCACTCCGCCGCGCGACCTCGTCGGTCGGCCGCGCCGACCGCGCGGAGAGGGCGTCCATGATCCGGGTGCTCTCGTCGGTACGCCCCTCGTCGGCCGATGTGCCCGCTCCCGCGCCGCCGAGCATCTCGCGCACGTCGGCAGCCGAGGTCACGCACACTCCGTCGTACTCGCGCAGGATGCGGTGGCAGCCGGCCGAGGCCGCACTCGTCACCGGCCCGGGTACCGCCCCCAGGGTGCGACCGAGCGTCGCCGCATGTGCAGCCGTGTTGAGCGAGCCGCTGCGCCACCCGGCCTCGACGATGACCACGGCATCGGCGAACCCCGCGATCAGCCTGTTCCTCGCGAGAAACCTCCATTTCGTCGGTGCGGCTCCGCACGGTGTCTCGCTCCACACCCCACCCGACGCGGCGATCGTCGTCAGCAGGGCTTCGTGCCCGCGCGGATACGAACGGTCGACGCCTCCGGCGAGGAAGGCGCTCGTCGTTCCCGCGGTGCTCAACGCGGCGCGGTGGGCCGCGCCGTCGATTCCGTACGCCGCTCCCGACACCACCGTGACGCCGTCCGCAGCGAGCTCGGCGGCGAGGTCGGCAGCGATCCCCTCGCCGTAGGCCGTCGAGGCGCGCGCCCCGACAAGGGCGACGACGGGCCCGACGGGAGCCGCAGATCGGCCCCGCCGCCACAGAGCCACCGGGGCATGGGCACCGAGGTCGTCGAGCTTCACCGGCCAGTCCTCGTCGCCCGGCACGACGAGGTCGACCGCCGCCCGACGGGCCGACTCCAGCGCGGCGGTGATCGAATCGGGCTGCAGGCGCGGCAGCCACCGTGCGCGCGCGTCCCCGAGTTCCGCCCCCTCTCCGCGCGAGACGAGACGGAGCGCGTCGACCGGCCCGTGCGCCGCGATCAGGGCCCCGGCCACCCCGTCGCCGGGCTCGAGCAGAACGCTCCAGATCGCGCGGGCGTAGGCCGAGCCCTCGTCGCCCTCGGCGCGCCGGAGCCCGCGGAGGGCGCGGCGCGCGGCCGGTGCCTCGAGATCGGGGAGGTTCACGCGCTCATCCCCCGCCGCAGGTACAGCGCTCGACCCACGTCGTCGGGCTGCAACCGCTCATGACCGGCGATGTCGGCGACGGTCCACGCCACCCGCAGCAGCCGGTCGTAGCCGCGCAGGGTCAGCGCCCCACGCCGCAGTGCCGCGTCGAGCGGGCTCAGCACGGCGGGCGACGGTGCCGCGGGGCCGCGCAACCAGGTCCCCGGCACGTCGGCGTTTCGACGCCACGGGGTTGCGGCCCACCGGACCGCCGCGTGTTCTCGCGCCCGCGCGACGGTCTCGCGCGCCTGCGCGGTGGTCACCGTCCGCGTGTCGCTCTCGCGTCGCGCGGCCGATACGCGCTGGAGGCGCAGGTCGATGTCGATCCGGTCGAGGAGGGGACCCGACAGTCGACGCGTGTACCGCCGGATCGCCTGCGGGGCGCACTCGCACCTTCCCCCGGCCACCCCGTACTGACCGCACGGGCAGGGGTTCGTCGCGACCACGAGTTGGAAACGCGCGGGATAGGTGGCGGCCACCCCCGATCGGTGCACCTGGATGACGCCGCTCTCGAGCGGTTGGCGCAGGGCGTCGAGGACCGCCGCCGGGAACTCACCACCCTCGTCGAGGAACAGCACCCCGTCGCTGGCGCGGGCGATGGCGCCCGGGCGTACCACGCCCGACCCTCCCCCGATCAGGGCGGCGGCCGTCGCGCCGTGGTGAGGGCTCTCGAACGGCGGTGTCCGCGACAACCGGGTCACCGTCTCGCCCGACAGGGAGCGCACCGACGCCACCGACAGCGCGGCGTCGTCGTCGAGCGGGGGCAGGATGCCGGGGAGCCGACGCGCCAGCATGGTCTTGCCCGCGCCCGGGGGCCCGCTCATCAGCATGTGGTGGCCGCCGGCCGCCGCCACGACGAGCGCGTCGACGGCATCGGCCTGCCCGACGACGTCGGCGAGTTCGTGGCTCTCATCGGAGGAGTCGTCGACCGTCGGAGCCGTGACGGGGTCCAGCTCCACGGCGTCGGTCGCCCCTCCGTGCCAGCGCACGACCTCGGCCAGGCAGGTGGCGGCGAACACCTCGACCCCCTCGACGAGGGCGGCCTCGGCCGCATTGGCCGCGGGGACCACGACCCGTGCGTGCCCCGCGCGGCGGGCAGCGACCACCGCGGGAAGAATGCCCGGCACCGGGCGCAGCCGCCCGTCGAGTCCCAGCTCGCCGATGTGCACGGTGGCGGCGACGCGGGCGGCATCCATGCGCGTGGTCGTCGCCAGCGCGGCCACGGCGATGGCAACGTCGAACCCCGACCCGCGTTTGGGAAGACTCGCCGGCGAGAGGTTCACGGTGATCCGCCGCTTCGGCAGATCGAGACCACGATTGGCGCAGGCGTTGCGCACCCGGCGTCCTGCTTCGCCGAGGGACTTGTCGGGGAGTCCGATGATGGCGAACTCCGGCGTCTGCGACGACACGTCGGCCTCGACCTCGACGGGGTCTCCGCGCAGGCCCGTCAGCGCCACGGCCCACGTGCGCGCCACGCTCACAGGGCGTCCTCGAGGTGCTCGAGGCGGGCCGTCGCCGGATCGTCCCCCACGAGGGCGATCGCGTCGATGCGCAGATGGCGGCCGCGTGCCGCGTCGGGGTGAGCGGCGATCCACGCCATGGCCAACCGCCACAGGCGAGCCGCCTTGCGCGCGTCGATCGCCTCGAACGGGTGACCGAAGTCCTCGCTCCGGCGGGTCTTCACCTCGACCACGACGAGAGTGCGCCCGTGCTCGGCGACGATGTCGAGCTCGCCCTGTGCGCACCGCCAGTTCCGCGCCAGTATCCGGTAACCGTCACCCGTCAAGAAGGCGACGGCGCGTTCTTCCCCGGCTCGGCCGAGGTCGTCTTTCGCTGCCATGCCCGAGAGCGTGGCATCCGGCTCACCCCGTCCGCGGCGTCGAAACCGTCATCGGTGGAGAGCCCGAGAGATCGGGCCGCTGTGGAGGAGCGTCAGTTGTCGAGCGACAGCTCGTCGGGCAGCTGGAAGTCATGGCGCGAGAGCTCTTCGACGTTGACGTCCTTGAAGGTCAGCACCCGCACCGACTTCACGAACCGGTCGGCGCGGTAGATGTCCCACACCCACACGTCGGTCATCGAGATCTCGAAGTAGAAGTCGTGCTCGGTGTCGCGGCGCACGACATTGACGTCGTTGGCCAGGTAGAACCGTCGCTCGGTCTCGATCACGTAGGTGAACTGGCGCACGACATCGCGGTACTCGCGGTAAAGGGCCAGTTCGAGTTCGCGGTCGTAGTCCTCGAAGACGTCGTCATCCATGGTTCTCCCATCCTAGGCGGGCGTCGGGCGCCGAGCCGCACGCGGGCGCGCTCCCGGGCGCGTCCCTCGGCGTCGTCGGATCGGCGTCGTCAGAACAGCGTGGGCGCCGCGGCGATCGCCCACGAATGCCGGTGGTGCTCGCTCATGCCGTGCACGGCGATGGCGTCGCGGTGATCGAGGCTCGCGTACCCCTTGTTGCGCGCCCACCCGTAGGCGGGCAGGTCGTCGTGCAGACCGACCATCAGCGTGTCCCGGGCGACCTTGGCGATGACGGATGCCGCGGCCGCACTCGCGCAGTCGCGGTCGGCCTTGATGATCGGGCGCACCGTCAGCCCCGACTCGCCCGCCGGGGTGATGTAGTCGTGGTTGCCGTCGAGGATCACGAGCGCTTCTTCGGGCACGACGCCGTGGGCGCGCAGGTCGGCGATCGCCCGGACCGCCGCGAGCCCGAGGGCACGGATGATGCCGATCTCATCGACCTCGACGGAGCTCGCCCACCCGACGGCGCTGTGCTGCACGAACGCCGCCGCCCGCGCGGCGACCTCGGGGCGACGGGCCTCGGGTACGAGCTTGGAGTCGCGCAGCCCCATCGGCACGCGCTTGCGTGAACGGGCCGGGTCGACCACCGCCGCGCCGACCGCCACCGGTCCCGCCAGCGCCCCGCGACCCACTTCGTCGCAGGCGATGACGATCGCGTGCTCCTTGAGCAGGCGACGCTCGAGCGTGAGGGTGGGCTCGATCACGGCGATCCCGGCGCGGGGACCCCCGCGAACACCTCGTGGTGGAAGTCGACGAGGCCGAACCGGTCGAGCGGCCACGTCTTGAGGAAGGCGCGCCCGACGACGTTGTCGACGGGAACGAAGCCCAGCCCGGGCTGATCCTGGTTGAAGCGCGAGTCGCGCGAACTGTTGCGGTTGTCGCCGAGCACCCAGAGCGAGCCCTCGGGCACCGTGATGTCGTAGGGAACCGGCTCGGGAGCCGTGGCGCCGGGCGCGAGGCGCACGTAGCTCTCGTCGAGCGGCACGCCGTTGACGGTGGTCTGCCCGAGCGCGTTGCAGCAGACGACGTGGTCGCCGGCGGTGCCGATCACGCGCTTGATCAGGTGGTCGTCGCTGTCGGGCGCCGACAGGCCGAACAGCGAGAGCGCCCAGTCGACGCCCTCGACGAGCGGCGACCGCGGAGCGGCCGGTGTGGTGTCGAGCCATCCGCCCGGGTCGCGGAACACGACGACGTCGCCGCGCGAGTACTCGCCGAAACGGGGGGTCAGCTCATCGACCAGAATCCGGTCGTTGATCATCAGCGTGTTCTCCATCGACGCCGACGGGATGTAGAACGACCGAACCACGAACGTCTTGACCAGGAACGACACGACAAGCGCGATGAGCACGATGACCACGAGGTCGCGGAAGAACAGTCCCCACCCGCGACGACGCCGACCGTCGGAACGGGATGCCATGGCATCCGGGGTCGAGGCGGTCTGGTCGTTCATGTGTTCCTTCACCGGGTCCGCCGCACACCGGAGAACCGCACGGACAAGGGTCGCACATCGGGGCCCCGACGGATGACCGACGCCGCCGCGAAAACGCCGAACGCCCCGTGGGTGAAATCCACGGGGCGTTCGAGGGGAGCGGACTCAGCGGTCGCGCTTCTCCTTGATCTTGGCCTTCTTGCCACGGAGGCTGCGCAGGTAGTAGAGCTTGGCGCGACGGACGTCACCGCGGGTGACGACCTCGATGTGGTCGATCACCGGGCTGTGGACGGGGAACGTGCGCTCCACGCCGACCTGGAAGCTGACCTTGCGGACGCAGAACGTCTCGCGGACGCCATCGCCCGAGCGGCCGATGACGACGCCCTGGAAGACCTGGACACGCGAGCGCGTGCCTTCGGTGATGTTGACGTGCACCTTGACGGTGTCGCCGGGGGCGAAGACGGGGATGTCGGACCGCAGCGAGGCTGCGTCGACGGAGTCGAGGATCTGCATGATCTTCACTTCCTGCGACCGCCACAGGTCGATCGCACGATAAAAGGGGAAAAGGTGAGGCGTGCCCGAAGCCGCGGATGCGGCGGACTCCCCTGAGGCAGAGCCGGTCAGGGCACAAACGCCTATTCTGCCACGGACACCGAGCGCGGCAAAACCGGCTCAGTCGGGACGGCGCGTTTCGGAGACGACGATCACGTCGTCCGCGGGCTGGGTCGCCGGGCGTTCCTGCGCCGGCGGGATGTAGGCCGTGCCGTCGGTGGCGTGCAGCACGGTGACCGCGCCCCGCGCTTCGTTCCACAACTGCGCCAGCGACGACCAGAACAGCAGCAGCGCACCGACGACCGACAGCACCAGCAGCGGGAAGAACACGCGCGAGTCGAAGAAGCCCAGCGCGACGATCACCACGTGCCACAGCCCCAGGCCCGCCACATCGCGCCACGACACCGCGCGCGACTCGCGCACGCTCGCACGTCCGCGGATGAGCAGTGACAGCAGCACCTGCGAGACGAAGACGGCCGGCAGGGCGACGAACAGCCACAGCAGAGCCCACCCGCTTCCGCCCGAGAAGACGATCCATCCGACGAACAGCCAGAGCGGCAGGACGAAGGCGGCCGGGAACAACCAGCCGAGGAAGAGTCTGCGCAGCGCCATGGACCGATGCTACGGCGCGGGAATGTGCGCTGCCTATGAGAACCCTCTGCCCGTCTCGGCGCGAGGGCGCCGCGTCGGGGAGAATGGATGTTCCACGAGAGGAACACCATGATCGAACTTCGCACCCCGGCCGAGATCGAAGCGATGCGTCCGGCGGGCCGCTTCGTCGCGGAGGTGCTCGCGACCCTGCGCGACGAGACCAAGGTGGGCACGAACCTGCTGCACCTGGATCGCCGCGCCCACGACATGATCCGCGCCGCCGGTGCCGAGTCCTGCTACATCGACTACCACCCCTCGTTCGGCGCGAGCCCGTTCGGCAAGGTGCTGTGCACCTCGATCAACGACGCCGTGCTGCACGGCCTCCCCCACGACTACGTCCTGCGCGACGGCGACCTCGTCTCGCTGGACTTCGCGGCGTCGGTCGACGGCTGGGTCGCCGACTCGGCCGTGTCGTTCGTGGTCGGCACGGCCCGCGAGGAGGACCTGGCGCTCATCGACACCTCGGAGCGCGCTCTGGCCGCCGCGATCGACGCCGCGACCGTCGGCCACAAGATCGGCGACATCTCGGCGGCCATCGCCGCGGTCGCCCACGCCGAGGGCCTGAGCATCAACACCGACTTCGGCGGTCACGGCGTCGGACGCACGATGCACGGCGATCCGCACGTCGCCAACGACGGCAAGGCAGGACGCGGCTACCCGCTGCGTGCGGGCCTCGTCGTGGCGCTCGAGCCGTGGTTCCTGCACACGACCGACGAGCTGGTCACCGACCCCGACGGCTGGACGCTGCGCAGCGCCGACGGCTCGCGCGGGTCGCACTCCGAGCACACGGTCGCGATCACCGCCGACGGCCCGATCGTGCTCACGGACCGTTCGTTCCTCGGCGTCGACTGACACGCGATCGACGGATGCCGCGGCCTCGGGGTCGCGGCATCCGTCATTCACAGGGCAGGCCGGTGCCGAGCGCGGGGCGCACCCGATGCGGACTCCCCCTCCGCCCCGGGCCGCGAGGCGTACACCCGGGGCGGCGGGGTCAGTCGGCGAGCAGGTCGGGCCGGCGCTGTCGCGTGCGCTCGAGCTGCTGCTCGCGTCGCCACGAGCCCACCGCACCGTGGTTGCCGCTGAGCAGCACCGGGGGCACCTCGCGCTCGCGCCACACCGCGGGCTTGGTGAACGACGGATACTCGAGCAGCCCGTCTTCGTGGGACTCCTCGACGAGGCTCTCGGGGTTGCCGACGACGCCGGGCACGAGGCGGCCGATGGCCTCGACCATCGCCATCACGGCGACCTCTCCCCCGTTGAGCACGTAGTCGCCCAGGCTGATGAGACGCACCTCGCCGAGTTCGGCGGCGTAGTCGAAGACGCGCTCGTCGATGCCCTCGTAGCGACCGCATCCGAAGACGAGGTGCGGGGCGGTCGACAGCTCGCGCGCGGTGGCCTGCGAGAACCGCTCGCCGGCGGGCGACGGGAAGACGATCACGGGCCGCTCGGGCGCATCGCGGGTGACGTCGTCGAGCGCCTCGCCCCAGGGTTCGGGCTTCATGACCATGCCGGCGCCGCCCCCGTAGGGCGTGTCGTCGACCGTGCGGTGACGGTCGTGCGTGTAGTCGCGCAGATCGTGCACGCGCACGTCGAGCAGACCGCTCTGACGGGCCTTGCCCAGCAGCGACACCTCGAGCGCGTCGAAGATCGTCGGGAAGATCGACACGATGTCGATGCGCACGTCAGTCCTCGCGCGCGTCGGTGGCCTCGTCGGCGTCGGGCGTCTCGTCGACGTGCGCCTCGAGGTCGGCGGCGTCCGGCTCGGGCTCGTCGCCCTCGACCGACGGAAGCTCTTCGAAGAGACCGGCCGGGGGCGTGACGACCACGCGACCGGCGGCGATGTCGACTTCGGGAACGATCGCGCTCACGAACGGAACGAGGACCTCGCGCTCGTCGCCGCTCAGGCGGACGATGAGCAGGTCCTGCGCGGGGAAGTGATCGACCCGCACCACGCGACCGATGATGTCGCCGTCACGCACCACGTCGAGACCGACCAGCTGGTGGTCGTACCAGGCGTCGTCTTCGGTGGGGGCGGTCTCGGAGTCCTGGTCGATCCACAGGATGGCCTTGACCAGCGCCTCGGCGGCGTTGCGGTCGTCGACACCTTCGAAGAAGGCGACGGGGTGCGAGTTCATCCACCGGAACTCGCGAACGGTCAGTTCGCGGCCGTGCCACGGCGACGACTCGGGCACCTGCAGAGTGAAGGTGCTGCCCGGGACGAAGCGCCCGTCGGGGTCGTCGGTGTAGAGCTCCAGCTTGAAGGCGCCTTTGAGGCCGTGGGCCTTGACCAGGCGCCCGACGCGGAGCTGGGTCTTGGCGGGCTGGGAGCCCGCGGTGTCGTCGGCCGCCATCAGTCGTCGGCGACGTCGACGCGAACGCGACGCCCGTCGGCGAGGGCGGACACGACGGTGCGCAGTGCTCTGGCGGTGCGTCCGCCGCGCCCGATCACGCGACCCCGGTCATCGGGGTGAACGTGAACCTCCAGCACATCGCCGCGGGGCGAGGTGCTGGAACGGATGGTCACGGCGTCCGGGTGATCGACGATCCCCTTGACGACGTGTTCGAGCGCGGCAGACAGCACGGGAATTACTCGGCCGAGGTCTCGGCGGCGTCGGCGGATGCCTCGGCGGGGGCCTCGGCAGCCTTCTTCTCGGCCTTGGGCTTGACGACCGACTTCTTGGCGGCGTCGGGCTGGAAGGGCGCCTTGGGCTCGCGCACCTTGACGGTGGACACGGCGTTGGCGTCGCCCTTGAACTTGCCCCAGTCGCCCGTGAGCTTGAGGATGGCGGCGACCTGCTCGGTGGGCTGGGCGCCGACCGACAGCCAGTACTGCGCGCGCTCCGAGTCGACCTCGATGAACGAGGGCTCCTCGGTCGGGTGGTACTTGCCGATCTCTTCGATGACACGACCGTCGCGCTTGGTGCGCGAGTCGGCGACGACGATGCGGTAGTAGGGCGCGCGGATCTTTCCGAGGCGCTTGAGACGGATCTTGACAGCCACGATGACTCCTGATGATGGAAAACGAACGAACCGAACGCCTGGAGCGTGGGGTGCACACCCGGCGGAAGCTCAAAAGGGCGGACCGACACTGGATAGAGGGTCGAGTGGTGGGTCCGACCCTCTATTCTGCCAGATCCGTCGCCCCACCCGCGACAGCGACGTCGAATGACACGCCGCGACGCGCCGGAGTCGGCGTAACACGGCGTTTCCACCGGCGCGATCCACCGCATGCCGCATGCGAGACTGAGCCGCATGAGGCTGCCGTTCGCTGCATCGACGCGCTCGTCCGTGGGGCTGGAGTGGGAGCTCATGCTCGCCGACCGCGAGACGGGCGACCTGGTCCCCCGTGCCCCCGAGATCCTCGAACGCCTCGAGGACCGCACCGCGCTCGAGCGCTTCACCGTCACGGGTGAGCTGCTGACGAACACCGTCGAGGTCACCAGCGGCGTGGGCGACACCGTCGCCGGCGCCGTCGACGACATCGCCGATGCGATCGGCGCTCTTCGCGAAGAGACCGAGCCGCTCGGCGTCGAGCTGCTGTGCGCCGGGAGCCACCCCTTCGCGCAGTGGTTCGACCAGCAGGTCAGTGACAAGACGCGCTACCACTCGCTCATCGAGCGCACGCAGTGGTGGGGCCGCAACATGATGATCTGGGGTGTGCACGTGCACATCGGCGTCGACGACGTCGAGAAGGTCGTGCCGATCGTCAACGCCCTCACCGTCTACCTCCCGCACCTGCAGGCCCTCTCGGCATCCAGCCCGTTCTGGGCGGGCGAGCGCACGGGGTACGCCTCGAACCGCGCCCTCGTGTTCCAGCAGCTGCCCACGGCGGGTCTGCCCTGGCAGCTCGAGACCTGGGGCGACTTCGAGCGCTACCTCGACGACATGGTGCGCACCGGGGTCATGGCGGATGCCAGTGAGGTGCGTTGGGACATCCGTCCGGCGCCCAAGTGGGGCACCGTCGAGATCCGCGCGTGCGACGGGATGTCGACCCTGCCCGAGCTCGCCGCGGTCGCCGCCCTCGCACAGACGCTCGTGGAGCACTTCTCGCGCCTGATCGACGAGGGCCGCGAGCTTCCCGGCATCCCGCCCTGGTACGCCCGCGAGAACAAGTGGCGCGCGGCCCGCTACGGTCTGGACGCGCGGGTCATCGTGGATCGCGACGGCACGCAGCTGCCGGTGGTCGACCACCTGCGTTCGACGATGCAGGAGCTCGCCGAGGTCGCGGCCGAGCTGCACTGCGCGCGCGAGTTCGCCGGGCTCGAGACGATCCTCGCCACCGGCGGCAGCTCCGCTCGCCAGGTCGCGGTGGCCGAGGCCGCCGACGGCGATCTGCGCGAGGTCGTGCACCACCTGATCCGCGAGTTCCGCGCGGGACCCACCCTGCGCGAGCACCTCGCCTCGCTGCGGGTGTGAGCGGGCTCGGCGCCCCTTCATAGGGTCGCCCTCATAGGATCGCTCCATGATGCGCGGGCGTTCTCTGGTGGTCACGACGGCGATCGCCGTGGGCCTGGGCGTGCTCCTCACCGCCTGCGCCGCCGAGACGTCGACCGCTCGGCCCGAGCCGACGTTCGCCGATCCGGTGCTGCGCCCCTCCCCCACAGCGATCCCCTCGTCGACGCCCGCGCCCCTGCGCGTGGTGACGGTGGGCGATTCCCTCATGTCGGGGTTCGGGCTGGAACCGGAGCAGGCGTGGCCGGTGCTGCTCGGCACGCGCGCGCACCTGAACCTCACCAACCTCGCCTGCGCGGGAGCGGGCTTCGTCGTCACGGGCGACTGCGGGGTGCCCTTCTCGGGGCTCGCGCCCGCCGTCGCCGCCCTGCACCCACAGCTGATCGTCGTGGAATCCTCGAGCAACGACTTCTGGGAGGACGGCGACGAGATCCGCGACGACACCGCCGACACCATCGAGCTGCTGCGCGAGGCGGCACCCGACGCGCGCATCGTCGGACTCAGCACCATCTGGAACGACGAAGCCGACGTCCCCGACGACACCGCCGTCACCTCGCAGGCCCTGAGAGACGCCATCGACGACGCCGGGGGGACCTTCGTCGATGTCGGTCAGCCGCTCGTCGGGCACCCCGAATGGATGCAGCCCGACGACGTGCACCCGACGCCGCGGGGTCAGCGCGCGATCGAGCAGACGGTCATGTCGGCACTGCAAGACGCCGACGTGCTGCCCTGACCCGACGACCCGGGCGCGGCGTCAGCCGCGACCGCGCAGCTCTCGTCGCGGGGTCAGCCGCGACCGAGCAGCTTTCGTCGCGGGGTCAGCCCCGACCGAGCATCTTCTGAAGCTCGGCGAGGTCGGCCTCGCTCGGCGCGGCCTGGCCGCCCAGACCGAAGCCCGAACCGGTCGGAGCGGTCGCCTCGGCGACCCCGGCGTTCTCGGCCGCGCGCTTGGCCGGGTTGCCCGAGCGCGAGCCCTTCGCCTTCTGCTGCTTGCCGCGTTTCGACGAGGCGCCGGGCTTTCCGCCGACGGGACCCATGCCGGGGATGTTGGGCACACCGCCCCGTGCGACGGTCTTCATCATCTTGGCTGCCTGGTCGAAGCGCTGCACGAGCTGGTTGACGTCGGTCACCGTCATGCCCGAACCGCGAGCGATGCGCAGGCGACGCGAGCCGTTGAGGATCTTGGGGTTGCGACGCTCGCCGAGCGTCATCGAGCGGATGATGGCCTCGGTGCGATCGATCTCGCGCTCGTCGAAGTCTTCGAGCTGTTGCTTCATGTTGCCCATGCCCGGGAGCATCCCGAGCATCTTCTTCATGGAGCCCATCTTCTTCATCTGCTGCATCTGCTGCAGGAAGTCTTCGAGCGTGAACGTCTCGGTCGCGAGCTTCTCGGCGACCGCCATCGCCTCGGCCTCGTCGAACGCGGACTGCGCCTGCTCGATCAGGGTGAGGATGTCACCGAGGTCGAGGATGCGCGACGCCATGCGGTCGGGGTGGAACGGCTCGACGTC
This sequence comes from Microbacterium sp. Leaf436, assembly GCF_001424715.1. Lineage (NCBI taxonomy): Bacteria > Bacillati > Actinomycetota > Actinomycetes > Micrococcales > Microbacteriaceae > Microbacterium > Microbacterium sp. Leaf436. The sequence continues at coordinate 257,928 of NZ_LMRB01000003.1, read as the reverse complement.
GTCGAGACCCTCACCCGTCGACGCGAAGATGATCGGCCGACCGGTGATCGAGGCCACCGACAGGGCCGCACCACCGCGGGCGTCGCCGTCGAGCTTCGACAGCACGACGCCGGTGAAGTCGACGCCGTCCTGGAACGCCTTGGCCGTGTTGACGGCATCCTGGCCGATCATGGCGTCGATGACGAAGAGCACCTCGTCGGGCTGGGTCGCCGTGCGGATGTCGGCGGCCTGCTTCATCAGCTCGGCGTCGACGCCGAGGCGGCCGGCGGTGTCGATGATGACGATGTCGTGCTGCTGGCGCGTGGCGTAGGCGACGCCGTCGCGGGCGACCTTCACGGGATCGCCGACGCCGTTGCCCGGCTCGGGGGCGTAGATGGCGGCACCGGCGCGCTCGGCGACGACCTGCAGCTGGTTGACGGCGTTGGGACGCTGGAGGTCGCAGGCGACCAGCAGCGGGGTGTGCCCGTCTTTCTCGAGCATCTTGGCGAGCTTGCCGGCGAAGGTCGTCTTACCGGAGCCCTGGAGGCCCGCGAGCATGATGACGGTCGGGGGGTTCTTCGCGAACTGCAGCCGTCGCTGCTGACCGCCCAGGATGCCGACGAGCTCGTCGTTCACGATCTGCACGACCTGCTGCGCAGGGTTCAGCGCGCGGTTGACCTCGTCGCCGAGGGCGCGTTCGCGCACCGCCGCCGTGAACTCCTTGACCACGGGCAGCGCCACGTCGGCGTCGAGCAGGGCCCGGCGGATCTCGCGCACGGTCCCGTCGACGTCGGCGGGTGTGAGCTGGCCCTTCTTCCGGAGGTTGCGGAAGGTCTCTGTGAGCCGGTCGGAGAGGGTGCCGAAAGTCGCCATGATGAGACGAGTTTACGCGGGTGGCGCGAAAGGCGCTGCCGTCCCGCGTGGCCCGTGGCCTCGGCGCCGCCGGGCTCAGGCGAGAGCGAGGGCCGCCGTGAGCATGTCACGGAGCGCCGGCCCGGTTGCGGTGCGGTCCGCCCACGCCCAGACGGCAGCCAGAACCGCCGCCGAGAGGGCTCCCCCGCGCACCTCGGCCGAGAGCTCCGGCATCCCGTCCCGCACGAACCGCGCCGCGAGATCCCGCTGCAGCCGGAACTGCCGGATGGCGCGATCGCGGTCGAGCTCGGCGGCGATGCCCATGGCGTCGGCGTTCGTGATCGCCAGGGCGAGGGCGTCGGGAGCGAACCCCTCTCCGATGCGGATCAGGGTCTCATCGATCGCCGACCCCGTGCGCAGGTGCCGCTGGGCGGCATCCACACGCTCATCGAACCCCGACCACAGCACGTCGCTCTTCGCGGCGAAGTAATTGAAGAAGCTGGAACGACTGACGCCGACCCGGCGGGTGATGTCGGACACCGAGGTGGCGTCGTAGCCGCGCTCGAGGAACAGCTCGCACGCGGCTTCGGCCAGCACCTCTTGCGACGAGGCGCGGGGGCGTCCGCTGCGGGGCTCGGGGGTCACCGCTTCAGCCTAGGCGGCTCGTCGCATGTATTCTTGGACGCAATCCAACATTGGGAGCGGTCGATGATCGACATCCACCACGCGGGGCTCTCCCCGCACTACGTGCCCTATCTCGACGGCTGGGCCCACCAGCGGGCGATCCACGCGGACGTGGTCGCCGGCACCCGGCCCGACACCCTGCTGCTCCTCGAACACGAGGCCGTCTACACGGCCGGCAAGCGCACCGAGGCCCACGAGCGGCCCGACGACGGCACCCCGGTCGTCGACGTCGACCGCGGGGGAAAGATCACCTGGCACGGACCGGGCCAACTGGTGGGCTACCCCATCGTGCGTCTGCCCGAGCCGATCGACGTGGTCGCCCACGTGCGGCGACTGGAAGCACTGCTCATCTCGGCTCTCACCGAGCACGGGGTCGACGGCTTCCGCATCGAGGGACGCAGCGGCGTCTGGGTCCGGCGCCCCCTCGGCGTCGACAAGGTCGCGGCGATCGGAGTCCGCGTCGAAAGAGGTGCGACCATGCACGGCTTCGCCGTCAACTGCGACAACTCCCTCGCCGGCTTCCGGCGCATCGTCCCGTGCGGGATCTCGGATGCCGGGGTCACGACCGTGAGCGAGGTGATCGGCCGCGACGTCTCCCCCGCCGATCTCGCCCCGGCGATCGAGCGCGCGTTCCGCGCCGAGTACGCGGCGGTGGCCGCGTGAGCGCCTGCGGAACCGGAGCGGCCGGGGCCCCGGCATCCACCGCTCCGAACGGACGCAAGCTCCTGCGTCTCGAGGTGCGCAACGCCGAGACCCCGATCGAGCGCAAGCCCGAGTGGATCAAGACCAAGGCCCGGATGGGGCCCGAGTACACGGCGCTTCAGAACCTCGTGAAGACCGAGGAACTGCACACGGTGTGTCAGGAGGCCGGCTGCCCCAACATCTTCGAGTGCTGGGAGGACCGCGAGGCGACCTTCCTCATCGGCGGATCGCAGTGCACGCGGCGCTGCGACTTCTGCCAGATCGACACGGGCAAGCCCGCCGACTACGACACCGACGAACCGCGCCGTGTCGCCGAGAGCGTGACGCGGATGCAGCTGCGCTACGCCACCGTCACGGGCGTCGCCCGCGACGACCTGCCCGACGAGGGCGCGTGGCTGCACGCCGAGACCGTGCGACGCATCCACGCCGAGAACCCGGGCACGGGCGTCGAGATCCTGGCCACCGACTTCTCGGGCAACATCTCGCACCTCGACGAGGTCTTCTCGTCGCGGCCCGAGGTGTTCGCGCACAACGTCGAGACGGTGCCCCGCATCTTCAAGCGCATCCGTCCCGCGTTCCGGTACGAGCGCTCGCTCGGCGTGCTGACCGCCGCGCGCGAGGCCGGCCTCATCACCAAGTCGAACCTCATCCTCGGGATGGGCGAGGAGCCCGCGGAGGTCGTGCAGGCGCTCGAAGACCTGCGCGCGGCCGGCACCGACATCATCACCATCACGCAGTACCTGCGCCCCACGCCCCGGCACCTTCCCGTGCAGCGCTGGGTGAAGCCCGCCGAGTTCGTGGAGTTCAAGCAAGAGGCCGAGCGCATCGGCTTCCTGGGCGTGCTGGCCGGTCCCTTGGTGCGCTCGTCGTACCGCGCGGGGCGCCTGTGGGCGCAGTCGATGGTGTCGATGGGCCGCGAGATCCCGCCGCACCTTGCCCACCTCGCGAAGGACATCGCCGCCGCCGACGCCGGTTTCGCGCAGGCCGTCTGACGCGGTTCGTCGGCGGCGGCGGCCGTCTCGTCGCCACGGCGGCAGACGGCAGCCGTCGTTCTCGCACGTCCGCGCGGGCATTCACCCGCGTCGTGAGCCCGGCCGTCTCGGGCTCGGGCCTCAGTCGGCGCTGGTGACCGACTGCACCTGACCGTCGGAGCCCAGGTTCACCAGCAGGGCATCGTCGGTGGCGTCGGGATCGAGGGCGTACTCGAGCACCGCGAAGGGGTCGGCTCCCCCGTGCTCGTCGACGAGGATCGTCATGCTCATCAGCTGCAGCGCCTTGATGACGTCGATGTGCGTGTCACCGGTCACGTCGGTGAGGAAGTCCTCGAGCTCGTCACCGAGGGTGGCCTGCTGCTGCAGGATGTACTCCGTCACCTCGCTCGTGCGGGTGTCGAGCTCGTTCACCATGGCGTTGCGCGCCACGAGGTCGATTGCCTCGAGCGTGGAGATGAGCGAGGCCGCGACATCGAGCGCGTCGACCGAGACGTCGTCCTGGTCGGGGGCGGTCAAGTCGACCGTGACGCTCTGATCGCCGAACTCCACGTTCTCCGACCAGAAGATCGAACCGTCGGGACCCGACTCGAGGAGTCCGAAGAAATCGTGCTCGATGGCCATGAGTCCATGTAAGCAGTCAGCCCCGACTTCGGGAAGGCGACCCGCCTGGGGCGCCGACTGCGATAAGGGTCCCGCAATCAGTCGACGAGCGAGGCCGCGAACACGTGCGGGGTGAAACCGGTCAGGTCGTTGATGCCCTCGCCTTGGCCGAGCAGCTTGACGGGGATGCCGGTGAGTTCCTGCACGGCGAGCACGAAGCCGCCCTTCGCCGACCCGTCGAGCTTGGTGAGCACGAGGCCGGTGACCCCGGCACTGTCGAGGAAGGCCTGCGCCTGCATCAGTCCGTTCTGGCCGGTCGTGGCATCCAGCACCAGGAGGACCTCGCTGATGGGCGCCTGCTTCTCGACGACGCGCTTGATCTTTCCGAGCTCGTCCATGAGCCCGCCCTTGGTGTGCAGGCGCCCCGCGGTGTCGATGAGCACGATCTCGGTGCCGGTCTCTTTCGCGTGGGCGACGGTCTGGAAGGCGACGGATGCCGGGTCCTGGCCCTCGTGCTGCGGGCGCACGATCGTCGCGCCGCCGCGCTCGGCCCAGGTGGCAAGCTGGTCGACGGCTGCCGCGCGGAACGTGTCGGCGGCACCCACCACGACCGTCCGGCCGTAGCGCTGCAGGAACTTCGCGAACTTGCCGATCGTGGTCGTCTTGCCCACGCCGTTCACCCCGACCACGAGCACCACGGCCGGCCGCTCGGTGAGTCGCAGGGTGGTGTCGAACTTCGCGAAGTGCTCCTCGAGCGTCTCGCGCAGCATGCGCTGCAGATCGCGCGGATCGGTCGTGCGGAAGCGCTCGACCTTCTCGCGCAGTTCGTCGATCAGGCGCTCGGTCACGTCGGGGCCGAAATCGGCGGTCAACAGCGCCGTCTCGAGGTCGTCCCACGTCGTCTCGTCGATCGTGGGTTTGACGAAGAGTCCGCGCAGCGCGCGACCCAGCGACCAGGAGTTCTCAGCCATTGCTTCAGCTTACGGGGGCGGCTTCGCCCCGCGCGGCGGCGCGATCGCCCACGCGCTGTCCGACCACGGCCGACACGCCGTCCTGACGCATCGAGACCCCGTAGAGGGCGTCGGCGATCTCCATCGTGCGCTTCTGGTGGGTGATGACGATGAGCTGGCTGCTCGCGCGGAGCTTCTCGAACACCCCCAGCAGGCGACCGAGGTTGGCGTCGTCGAGCGCCGCCTCGACCTCATCGAGGATGTAGAAGGGGCTGGGTCGCGCGGTGAAGATCGAGGTCAGGAACGCCACGGCCGCCAGCGAGCGCTCCCCGCCCGACAGCAGCGACAGCCGCTCGATCTTCTTGCCGACCGGGCGCACCGACACCTCGATGCCGGTGGTGAGCGGATTGTCGGGGTCGGTCAACGAGATGCTCCCCGCACCGCCCGGGAACAGGATGGGGAAGATCTCGGTGAAGGCGACCCGCGTGTCCTCGAAGGCCGCGACGAAGATCGTCTGCATGCGGTCGTCGAGCTCGGCGATGATCGTCTGCAGGTCGGCGCGCGTCTGCTGCAGGTCGGCGAGCTGCTCGGTCAGGAACGCGTGCCGCTGCTCGAGGGCCGCGAACTCCTCGAGGGCGAGGGGGTTCACCCGTCCCAGCTGGCCGAGCTTGCGTTCGGCTTCCTGCAGACGCTTCTTCTGCGCCGCGCGGTCGAAGGGCACGCCGTCACCGTCGCCCTCGCCGGGAACGACCTGGTCGGGACCGTATTCCGAAACGAGAATGCTCTCGTCGAGCGCGAGCTCCGAGTGCACGCGTTCGAGAAGGCTGGTGATGTGCAGCTTCTGCTCGTGCATCTGCAGCTCGAGACCGTGGACGCTCTCGGTGAGACGCGCCAGGCGCTCGCGCACCCCGCTCTCCTCGGTGCGCGCTCGGCTCAACTGCTCGGTCACGGCCGTTCGGGCCGACTCCGCGGCGGAGAGCTCGACGCGTGCCTCGCTCACCGATCGATCCACGGAGTCGAGCACCGCCGGGAGGTGCCCGGCGACCTCGGCGGCGATCTCGCGCTGCGCGCGACGGATGACCGTGCGTCGCGCCGCCTCGTCGGCCGCCGCGCGCTCTCGCTCCCGCTGCTGCTCGAGCTGCACGATGCGGGCCTCGCCCGCGCGCACCCGCTCGCGGAGCGTCTCGATGTCGAGTCGCGCCCGCATCTCCCCCTCGCGCGCCGCCTCGACCTCGGCGAGGAATCCGTCGCGCGCCGACACGTCGAGGATGGGGCGGGGCGTCTCCTGGGCACGGCGCAGCGCCTCCTCGGCGACGCGGGCGGTGGCCTCGGCCTCGGCGACGGCGGCCTCGGTCTGCGCGAGTCCGGCCGCCAGGCGTTCGCACTCCGCCACGGCGGCCTCATGCCGCACCGTCACGCGGTTCACCTTCTCGGCGTGCGCCGCCAGCGCGGCGTCGTGCGCGCGCAGGGTCGACAGCGCGTCCTTGGTGCGTTGACGCGCCTCGCTCTGGTGACGCTGCTCGTCGCCGAGGGCCTCGCGCAACGAATCGGCGATCACGACGATCTCGTCGAGCCGCTCGCTCGCGGCGGCGCGTTCGGCGGCGAGCTCGAGGCGCGAACCGCCCGCTCCCGAACCGGCGCGCAGGGTGCGCGCGGTCAGCACCTCTCCGGCGCGGGTCACCAGGGTGATGTCGTGGGCGAGCGAGGGCAGAGCCGTCCGGGCGGTCGCCAGGTCGTCCACGACGACCACCCGCGACAGGATGGCGCTCACCCCCGACGAGGCCGTGACGACCTGCGCGGCGGGCACCCCGCCCGCCACCGTCGGCGGGGCGTCCGAGACGGCGGCATCGGCGATCGCGATCTCGACGAGCCCCAGATCGGAGTCGGCGGCCGTCCGGGCAGCGGCGAACGCCGCGTCGATGTCGTCGACGAGCAGACCCTCCGCGAGGGTGCCGAGGGCGGCGGCGATCGCCGCCTCGAAGCCGGCCGTCACCCGCACGTCGTCTCCGACGAGCCCCCGGATGCCGGTGCCCCCGGCCGCGATCAGTTCGGCCGCGGCGTTGCGCACGTCCAGCGCGCGTCCGAGCGCGGCCGTCTGCGCCGACAGCGCGTCGCGCTCGCGCTCGGCCGCGTGCAGGCGTTCCCGCAGCGCCGCCACCTGCGTCTCGGCGTCGTTCGCGTCGCGCTGGGCGCGCTCGTACGCCGTGGCGTGTTCGACGGTGGACGCCTCGGGCACGACGTCGGGATCGAGCGCCGCCCGCGCCTCTTCCGCTTCGGCGCGCCGGGCGAGCGCGGCCTCGAGCGCACGCTGCTGACGCTCCACGCCCGCGCGCACCGCGGTGAGGGCCGAGTGGGCGGCATCCGCGGCTCCGCGCAGGGTGGTGAGGCGCATGTCGTGCTCGGACACCAGCGCGCTCTGCGCGGAGATCTCGGTGTCGAGGGCGTCGAGCTCGGCGCGAGCCCGCGCCACGGCCCGTGCGGCATCCGCGGCGGCGTCGTGCGCGTCTCCGAGACCGGCAGCGATGTCGTCGATCTCGGCGCGGACGTCGTCGATCATGGTCTGCGTCACCGTGGGGGCGAACCCCGCGCCGTCGGCGTCGTCGTCGGCGAGCAGCGTCAGACGCTGCCCGGCCAGGCTGTAGAGCCCGCGCAGACGCTCCTGCACCTGCTCGAGCGCGAAGGCGACGCTGCGCGCACGGTCGACCGCCTCGGAACGCTGGTCGTTCTCGAGCCGCTCCACCCGCTGACGCAGCCCATCGGCCTGCTCCTGCAAGCCCAGGCGTTCGGTGTGCCGCTCGCTCTCGGCGCGGGCGGCGTCGGCGAGCTGCCCGCGCAGGCGCACCAGTTCGTCGGCGTACAGCCGGGCTTTCGCATCGCGCACGACCGCCGCGATCGTCGCGGCCTCGCGTGCGACCTCGGCCTGCTTGCCGAGCGGCTTCAGTTGGCGTCGCAGCTCCCCCGCGAGGTCGCTGAGACGGGTGAGGTTGGTCTCCATGGCCTCGAGCTTGCGCGCGGTCTTCTCTTTGCGACGGCGGTGCTTGAGGATCCCCGCCGCCTCTTCGATGAACCCGCGCCGATCCTCGGCCGTCGCCTGCAGAACGGTGTCGAGGCGGCCCTGGCCGATGATGACGTGCATCTCGCGGCCCAGGCCCGAGTCGCTCAGCAGCTCCTGCACGTCGAGAAGTCGGCACGTCTGTCCGTTGATGGCGTATTCGCTCGCGCCGGTGCGGAACAGCGTGCGGCTGATCGTCACTTCGCTGTAGTCGATGGGCAGGGCGCCGTCGCTGTTGTCGATCGTCAGGTGCACCTCGGCGCGCCCGAGGGGTCCACGCGTGGACGTTCCGGCGAAGATGACGTCTTCCATCTTGCCGCCGCGGAGCGTCTTCGCTCCCTGCTCGCCCATCACCCAGGCGAGGGCGTCGACGACGTTGGATTTCCCCGATCCGTTCGGCCCGACGATGCAGGTGACGCCGGGTTCGAGGGCGAAGGTCGTGGACGAGGCGAAGGACTTGAAGCCCTTGAGCGTCACGCTCTTGAGGTGCATGTCACCCCGCCTTCCCGCGATCGAGTACGGCCTCACGGTACCCGAGATTCCGCGGGATTCCGCGGCGCCAAGCCGCGCACCGTTGTCGCGACGCGCCCGGAGGGCACGCCAATCTGGACGAACGCTTGACATTCGCGCGCGCACCTCGCTAGCGTCGGTGGTCGCAACCGACGACGAAAGGAGGTCCTCCCATGATTCGCACTCTCACCGGCTTCACCGCCACCGGCTTCATCGCCGTTCCCGTGCTCTCCGCACCGTTCACCGGAGTGACCACCGCCGTCGGAATGCCCTCCCGCCAGGGTTGACCCGCCCCACGGGGTTGTCACCTCGCGTCGAGACGCCGTCCGTCTCCGCTTCCCGTGCCGTATCCCTCGGATGCCGTGCACCCGATCCTCTGGATCCTTCCCGTGCGAGCTCGGCTCGCGCGATTCTTTCCGCTCTTCTCTTCTCGGAGCCTCCGCATGAGCACTCTGCCCACGCACGCGCCGCACTCTGCATCTGCCGCGCCCGCCCCTCTCACCATCCCCGTCACCGACCACCCGGTCGGCCGCCTCGACCGACTGACCCTGCGTCTCGGCCTCTGGCTGCTGACCCGTCACGCCGCCCGGATCCACGCGATCGAGCGGCGTGCCGCCGCCGTCCACCGGGCACGGCAGCACGACGCCCAGCGCACCCAACGCGAACGCGACTGGTACCGCGCCGCCGCGCTGCAGCGTCCGCCGGCCTGACCCGGCAGTGCCGTCCCCTCGGGGGCGGCACTGCTCGCCCCCTTCTCCCCGCAAGAAAGACACATACGACATGACTTCGCTTCCCGCCGGCCTCGAGCTGCGCCCCCTGCACGTGCCGATCTCGATCGATGCCCCCGATGCCGCCGACTTCCGCGAGATGGCCCGGGTGCGAAACCTGGTCTACGCCGAGATCTCCGGACACGACGACAACTCCATGCCCGCCGACGAGCTGCTGCCGTCGTACCAGCCCGACCCCTCTCAGGTGCGTTACTGCTGGTTGGCCGTGCTCGACGGTGAGGTCGTGGGTCGTGCCTCACTCGACCTGCCGCAGGAAGAGGGGGCGCGCACCGGGTTCTGGCTCGTGGAGCTCCGACGCTCCGTCCGGAACCGCGGCATCGGTCGGGCCGCCTTCGCCCTGATCGAGCGCACCGCGCGCGAGCATCACCGCACCGTGCTGCAGGCCTGGGCCGAGCACCCCGAGACCGACGGACCGCGGCTGGCCGCACCGACCGGATTCGGCTCCGTCCCGCGCGACCACGCGGCGCGCTTCTTCCAGGCCTCGGGGAGCACCCTCGAGCAGGTCATGCGCGTCAGCAGCCTCGACCTCGCCGGCGCCGCACCGCGGGTGCGGGACCTGCTCGACGAGGCCGAGCGCGCGGCCCGCGGCTATCGCGTCGTGCAGTGGGCGCTCCCGACCCCGGACGAGTTCGTCGAGTCCTTCGCCGCGATGAAGTCCCGCATGGTCACCGACGCCCCCTCGGCCGACCTCGAGTTCGACGAGGAGGTGTGGGATGCCGCGCGCGTCCGCCGCTTCGAGGCGACCTACCTCGACGCGGGTCGCCACATGCTCATCACCGCCGCGCAGCACGTGGACTCCGGGGAGCTGGCGGCGTTCACCGAACTCGTCATCGGCAAGGACCGCTCGGCGATGTCGCATCAGGAGGACACCCTTGTCACGGCGCCCCACCGCGGCCACCGCCTGGGGATGCTGGTGAAGTGCGCCGCCCTGCAGGCCTGGCGCGAGATCGCCCCCGACTCTCCGCGAGTGATGACGTACAACGCCGAAGAGAACCGCCCGATGCTGTCGATCAACGAGCGCATCGGGTTCGTTCCGGTCGCCTACGAGGGCGTGTGGAAGAAGGTGCTCGACTGACATCCGCCCGACCGGGAGAGGTTCCCGCGCGTCCCGCGAACCGCGGCGCGCGGGAACCGGGCGCCGGCGGGTCGCTCACCGCACGCGCTGGCAGTACGGACAGAAGTGGCTCGAGCGGTTCATGAACGACACGCGCACGATCGGGCGCCCGCATCGCGGGCACGGTTGACCGGTGCGGCCGTAGGCGTTGAGCGAGTGCGCGAAGTACCCGGCCTGCCCGTTCACGTTGACGTACTGCGCGTCGAAGCTCGTGCCGCCCTCGGCGAGGGCCTTCTCGAGCACGGCCTGCACCTCGGCCAGCAGACGGTTCACGGCACGGGTCGACAGAGCCGACGCCGCGGTCTCGGGGTGGATGCGCGCGGCCCACAGCGACTCGTCGGCGTAGATGTTGCCGATGCCGCTGGCCACGGTCTGATCCAGCAGCACGCGCTTGATGCCCGATGCGGTGTGCGCCAGGCGCGCGCGGAAGCGATCGGCGCGGAAGGCGGGGTCGAGGGGATCGCGGGCGATGTGGGCCACCTGCGTCGGCACCCGGGCGAGGTCGGATCCACGCCCCGCCGCGGCGCCGTCGGCGGTGTCCACGAGGGTGTCGACCGCGAGCGATCCGAACGTGCGCTGATCGGCGAAGACCACCGACAACGGCCCGTGCGCAGGGTGCTCGAGCTCGATGCGGATGCGCTCGTGGCGCTCTTCGGGTGCCCCGGGAACACGAAGCAGCATCTGACCGCTCATGCCCAGGTGGGTGACGATGGCCTCGGTGTCGGAGACCGGCATCCACAGGAATTTGCCCCGGCGCACCGCCGACGAGATGCGGCGACCTGTGAGCTCGGCTTCGAAGTGCGCGGCTCCCCCGGTGTGCCGGGTGAGGGCGCGTTCGTCGCGCACGTCGACCGACGCGATGACGGCGCCGGTGACCGCGGGTTCGAGTCCCGCGCGGACGACCTCGACCTCGGGGAGTTCAGGCACGCGCGTCGAGTTCGCGCCAGGCGGTGAGGGCGGCGGCCATCTCCGCCTGCTTCTTGCTCGACCCGGCACCCGTGGTCACGACCTCGCCGACGGTCACGGTGGCCGTGAAGCGACGGTCGTGGTCGGGCCCGGTCGCCTCGACGCCGTAGACGGGAGCCGGAAGCCCCAGCCGCGCAGCGATCTCTTGCAGACTCGTCTTCGGGTCCATCGCCGCGCCGTAGCGTTCGGGGTCGGCGAAGAGCGGTTCGACCAGGCGCAGCACCATGTCGGTGGCGGCATCCGGTCCCGCCGAGAGGAACGTCGCCCCGATCACGGCTTCCATGGTGTCGGCGAGGATCGAATCCTTATCACGACCGCCGGTCAGGATCTCGCCCCGGCCGAGCCGCACGTGATCGCCGAGGCCGATGGTGCGCGCCACCTCGGCGAGGGCCACGGTCGACACGACGCTCGCGCGTCGCTTGGCGAGGCTTCCCTCGTCGAGATCCGGATGCCGGGTGAACAGCCGCACGGTCACGGCTTGGCCCAGCACCGAGTCGCCGAGGAACTCGAGACGTTCGTTGTGCGGGATGGCGCCGTTCTCGTAGGCGAACGAGCGGTGGGTCAGGGCAAGCGAAAGAAGCTCGGGGTCGATGTGGACCCCGAGCTTCTCGGTGAGCGCTGAGCGCCCGACGGTGTTTCGCGTCACGGTGTTTCGCGTCACAGTGTTTCGCGTCGCAGTGTCTCGTCGCGGGCGACGATCAGACGTCGGCGACCTTGCGGCCCTTGTACTCCATGAAGAGTTCGGTGCCCTGCGAGTCGGTGACGACCTTGGCCTGGTGGGGGCGGCTGTAGACGACCTTGCCGTTCTCGATGGTCTTCACCAGCGGAGTGGGTTCGGCCTTCCACTGCGCGCGGCGCGAGCGGGTGTTCGAGCGGGAGACTTTCCGCTTCGGGGGGTTACCTGCCATGGCTAGCTCTTCTCTGTCTTGGGGGCGGCGCGGAGCGCATCGCCGTCGTCTGGGGTGTACTGCTGGAGCGCAGCCCATCGAGGATCAACGGACGTCTGCTCCGTGTCGCCGGTGCTTTCCGTCAGCCTCTCGCCCGTATTCGGGTCGAGCCCGGGGCAGTCCGGCTGACACACCGGCTGGAACGGAAGCGACAGGACAATGGTGTCCCGGACCAGATTTTCAAGATCCACGTGGTCGTCTTGAACGTCGAAGTCACTCGCTTCGTTCCCAGGATACGTGAAAAGTTCCTGGAACTCGACTTCGACAGGCTCCTCGATGTCGATGAGGCATCGGCCGCACACGCCGGTGGCGGTGGTGTCGACGGTGCCGGACACGAGGATGCCCTCGTGCACCGACTCCAGACGCACCTCGATCTCGAGGGGCTCGGCCTCGGGGATCGAGACGAGTCCTTCACCCCACTTCTCGGGCGCGGGGATGTCGAGGCTGTGCTCGCGCATCTCTCCCGCGTGGTGCTCGATGTCACGTACGGGGAGTTGGAAGGGACCGGGTCGGCGGGTTCTCACGGTCGTCTATGCTACCCGCGCGCCCCTGAACACGGGCCGGATGCCGCGTCGCGACCCGCCGCGGACCGGTGGGACCCGCGGTCAGAGCCCGCGTGCCCCGGTGTCGAGGAAACGGGCGACGGCCGGGGGGACGTACGGCGACACGTCGCCGCCGAGCCCCGCGACCTGTCGCACGAGCGAGCTCGACACGAGCGCGTGCGAGGGATCGGGCAGCAGGAACACCGTCTCGACGTGGGCGAGGTCGCGGTTGACGATCGCCATCGGGGTCTCGTAGGCCACGTCCACCTGCGAACGGATGCCCTTCACGAGAACTCGGGCGCCGACCTCGGTGGCGTAGTCGACCAGGAGCCCCATGCTCCAGGCCGCCACGATGACGTCGCCCTCGATCCCGGCCTCCGAGATCGACTGCTCCAGCAGCGACTGCCGCTGCGCGAGGGGCAGCATCGCCTCTTTGCCCGGGTTGTGCACGACCAGCACGTGGAGCTGATCGAACAGCCCCGCCGCGCGGCGGATCACATCGAGGTGACCGAGGGTCGGCGGGTCGAATGAGCCGGGGACGACGGCGATCCGGGGGTTCATGCCGTCAGCCTACCGACGACGCCCCGCACCCGGCCCGCGCCGTCACGACTTCGCGAGCGCCGCCCGCTCCTCCACGCCGACGCGGCGCTCGAGCGCGGCCGCCAGACCGGGATGCCGCTCCAGCGTCGGATCGTCGGCCAGCAGCCGCTCCCCCTCGGCGCGGGCTTCGGTGATGAGATCGGCATCGGTCACCACGCGCAGCAGTCGCAGCGACGAGCGCACGCCCGACTGCGCCCCGCCGAGCACATCGCCCTCGCCCCGCAGCTCGAGATCGACCTCGGCCAGCGCGAAGCCGTCGAGCGTGCTCGCTACGGCCTCGACACGCGATCGCGATGACGAACCCGGAGACGCCTCGGTGACCAGCAGACACAGGCCCGGCACCCCGCCGCGGCCCACGCGTCCGCGGAGCTGGTGGAGTTGCGAGACCCCGAAGCGATCGGCCTCGAGGATCACCATGGTCGAAGCGTTCGGCACGTCGACGCCCACCTCGATCACGGTTGTGGCCACGAGGACGTCGATGTCGCCGCGCGCGAAGGCCTGCATGACCGCGTCCTTCTCGTCGGCCGGCAGCTTGCCGTGCAGGATCTGCACGCGGATGTCCGCGAACGACGGCATGCGCGACAGCATCTCTTCGACCTGCACGACGCCCCACCGGGTGCGGCCGCTCTCGGCGGCGGCCGCCGCGGCCGGGGCGTCGGCGGGTTCGTCGGTCTTCTCGTCGGCGGCGAGCTGTTCGGCATCGATGGCCGCGCACACGACGAACGCCTGGCGTCCGAGACGCACCTCTTCGGCCACCCGGTCCCACACCCGCGCGAACCACCCGGGCTTCTCGGCCAGCGGAGCCACGAACGATTGGATGCCGGCACGCCCGGCCGGCATGGTGCGGATGGTCGAGACGTCGAGATCGCCGAACACCGTCATGGCGACGGTGCGCGGGATCGGCGTCGCCGTGAGCACGAGCGTGTGCGGCGATTCGCCCTTGGAGCGCAGTGCCTCGCGCTGCTCGACACCGAAGCGATGCTGTTCGTCGACGACGACGAAGCCCAGCTCGGCGAAGGTCGTGCGGGCGCTGAGCAGCGCGTGGGTGCCCACGACGATGCGGGCCTGCCCCGAGGCCACCCGGAGCGCGGCCTTGCGGCGCTCGGCGGCGGGCAGCTGGCCGGTGAGCAGGGTCGGCATGAGCTCGGGCGCGAGCTCGGGGCCCAGCATGCGGGCGATGGAGCGCAGGTGCTGAGCGGCGAGCACTTCGGTGGGGGCGATGAGTGCCGACTGCCCGCCCGACTCGGCGACCTGCAGCATCGCCCGCAGGGCGACGAGCGTCTTGCCCGACCCCACCTCGCCCTGCACGAGCCGGTTCATCGGCCAGTCGCCGATCATGTCGGCGGCGATCCGGGCACCCACGCTCTGCTGGTCGGGGGTGAGCTCGAACGGCAGGATCGCGTCGAACCTCTCGAGCAGCCCGCCCGCGGCGGCGGGACGCTTCGTGGCCGACAGGGCCCGCACGAACTGCCGCTGCTGCAGGAGGGCGGTCTGCAGCACGAAGGCCTCGTGCATGCGCAGCGTCGCCACGGCCGGAGCGATGTCGTCGTCGTCTTCGGGCCGGTGGATGTGTTCGAGCGCCGTGCGGGCGTCGACGAGCCCTCGGCGCGCCCGCAGGTCGTCGGGCAGCGGATCGTCGATGTCGCCCACGGCGTCGAGCACGAGCGAGATGGTCTTCTGCACGAGGGGGCTGGGGACCGAGCTGGTGGCCGGGTAGATCGGGATGGGGCGCTTGGCGGTGACCTCGGCTTCGGCCCGGGCTTCGGCGATGTCGTCGAACAGCTCGTAGTCGGGGTTGGTGAGCTGCGTCTGCCGCCGGTACTCGCCGACCTTGCCCGAGAAGATGCCCCGGCGACCCGGGGTGAGCTCTTTAAGGCGCCAGGGCTGATTGAAGAAGGTCAGCGACATGCGCCCGTCGCCGTCGCTGATCACGACCTCGAGAAGCGACCCGCGGCGGTTCTGCATACGCCGCTCGCTCGCGCTCACGACCTCGGCCACGATGGTCACGGGCTCACCGAGCGGCAGCGTCGCGATCGGCGTGAGCTCGCCGCGTCGGGCATAGCGACGCGGGTAGTGCTCGAGGAGTTCGCCCACGGTCTTCATGCCGAACGCGCGATCGAACGCGGCCGCCGTCTTGCCGCCGATGACACCGTCGAGACGGGAGGCGAGCGTGAGAGCGGGCATGCTCCGAGTCTAGGGAGAGCCGCCGACACCGTCGTCCGGCCGCACGGGGCTGTGCATACGCGCGCGGTGACCGGCCGCGCCGGAGCCTAGGCTGAGACCGTGACGCGCATCATCTCCGGCCGCGGCGGCGGCACCGTCCTCGACGTCCCCCCGAAGGGCACCCGCCCCACCAGCGACCGCGTTCGAGAGTCGCTGTTCGGCGCGCTGGAGTCGGCGGGGCTGCTCGACGACGCCCGCGTCGCCGACCTGTACGCCGGCTCCGGGGCCCTCGGGCTCGAGAGCCTCAGCCGCGGAGCCGCCTCCGCGGATCTCGTGGAGCTGTCGGCCCCCGCGGCCGCGTTGATCCGCACGAACGCGGACCGCCTGCGCTCGGCCGGGGTGACCGCCCCCGCGCGGGTGCACCGCGCGAACGTGACGACGTTCCTGTCGGCATCCACCGCCGAGTGGGACCTCGTCTTCCTCGACCCGCCCTACGACCTCGGCGACGACGAGCTGACCCGGGCACTGGTCGCTTTGGCGCCCCGTCTGAGCGCGGATGCCACGGTCATCGTCGAGCGGGCCACGCGCTCGACCGCGCCCGACTGGGCGGCCGCCGGCCTCGAGGCCGAGCGCGACCGCGCCTACGGCGACACGACCATGTGGTGGGGCCGACCGACGCTCTGACGCCGGCGCTCCCGGGCTGGTGCGGGGAGTCGCCGGCCCGCGCCGACGACGACACGGCCCACTGGCCCCGGACGGCGGCGGTGATCAGCCGCGACCCGCGTCCCAATCGCGGTAGGGATCCCAGCCGGTGCGCCCCGTCCACGCGCGGCCGTCCACCGTGACGGCGTCGGCACCGCGCGGCACGACGGTTCCCACGCGATGACCGAGCGGCTCGGCATCCGGGGCGAAGGTGACGAGGAAGCCGTGGTCCTCCCCGCCCGCGAGAGCGAGGGCAGGGTTCTCGCCCAGGGTGGCGGAGTCGAAGGCCACCGTCACGCCGGAGGCGTCGGCCAGGCGGGTGGCGTCGAGAGCGAGGCCGTCCGACACGTCCATCATCGCCGTCGCCCCCGCGTCGGCCGCGCGCAGAGCCTCGGCGAGGGGCGGGCGCGGAGCGAGCTGTCGCGACAGGGCCAGGGCGTCGACGGCGCTGAGCGCCGCGCGCGTGTCGTCGGTGACGGGCAGCGGCGCGCCCTGGGCGTCGGTGAACCGCCCGAACAGCACCTCGAGGCCGCGCGCCGCGAGCCCGAGCTCGCCGATGACGTAGACACCGTCGCCCGCCCGCGCGCCCGATCGGCGCACCGGCTCCCGACCGTCGAGGCTGCCGAGCGCGGTCACCGCGATGGTCAGCGTGTCCGAGACCGTGAGGTCGCCGCCCTCGACCGCGCAGCCGGGGGCGAGTTCCGCGCACGCGGCCGCGAGTCCGTCGGCGAATCCGCGCACGAACGAGACCGGTGTCGACTCGGGCATCGCCAGGGCGACGAGCAGCGCGATCGGTCGCGCCCCCATCGCGGCCACGTCGGCGAGGTTCACGGCCGCCGACTTGAAGCCCAGGTCGAAGGGCGACGACCACGCCAGCCGGAAGTCGGGGCCGTGCACCAGGGTGTCGGTCGTCGCGACCACGCGCCCGTCGGGCACCGCGAGCACGGCCGCGTCGTCGCCCGGACCCACCGGCGCCGTCGAGGGCGGAAGGCGGTCGAGGATGCCCCGCAGGATCTGCCCCTCGGACAGCTCTCCCACGGTGGTCTCACGGGTGGTCTCGGCGTCGGTCACCCCTCCACGCTATTAGCCTGGAGGGGTGCCCCGCTCAACTCGGACCCTCGCGCTCCTCGCCGCCGTCGCCCTGATCCCGGGGCTCGCGGCGTGCAGCACGACCGTGCCGATGCAGCCCGCGAAGCTCGCCAACGACGCCGCGTGCGCCGAGGTCGTCTCGCGTCTGCCGGCCTCGATCTCGGGGCAGGACCGCCGCTGGACCGATGCGCAGGCGACCGGCGCCTGGGGCGACCCGGCCGCGATCCTCATGACCTGCGGCCTCGAAGCCCCCGGCCCCTCGACGCTGCCGTGCCGCTCGTTCGACGGCGTGGACTGGATCGTCGACGAGTCGCAGGCCGACCAGAACCGGTACACCCTGACGACGTTCGGGCGTCAGCCCGCCGTCCAGGTCTTCCTCGACTACGACATCGCGAGCAGTGGCGACGTCGCCCAGGCGCTGGGCCCGCTCATCCGCCAGTACCTGCCCGCCACCGGTTCGGTGTGCACCTCGGTCTCGGACGCGACGCCCGCGCCGACCCCGACGCCCTGAACGGCGCGACCGCACGCCGCGCGCGGCGCCCCCGTCGGCGACGCTCCGGCCGGTGCCCGTCGACGCGCGTCAGACCCGCTCGAGCGCCGCGTCGAGAAGGTCGCTGATGAGGTCGGGATACGTGAGACCCGAGGCGATCCAACAGGTGGGGAACATCGAGATCGGGGTGAAGCCCGGCATCGTGTTCACCTCGTTCACGTAGAACTCGGTGCCCGTGTAGAAGAAGTCGACGCGCGCGAGGCCCTGCCCGCCGATCGCCTCGAAGGCCTGGGCGGCGATGCGCTGCATCTCGGCGAGCTCACCGTCGCCGAGCTCCGCGGGACACACGAGATCGACGCCGGGGGCATCGAGGTACTTGGCCTCGAAGTCGTAGAACTCGCGCCCCGTGACCACGATCTCTCCGGCGACGCTCACGCGCACCGCTCCCCCGTCTCGCCCGGGCAGCACGCCGCACTCGAGCTCGCGCCCGACGATGGTCTGCTCGACGAGCGCGAGGACGTCTTCGGCGAAGGCGGTCTCGAGCGCCGCATCGAGGTCTTCCCAGCGCGACACCTTCGTGACGCCGACGCTCGAGCCAGCCTGGTTCGGCTTCACGAACACCGGAAGGTCGAGGGCGCGCATGCGGCGCTCCCACAGCGCCCGGTCGCGGGCGAGGTCGGCGCGCGTGACCGCGACCCACGGCACGACCGGGACGTTCGCCGAGCGCAGCACGCGCTTGGTGACGTTCTTGTTCATCCCGATCGCCGACATGAGCACCCCGGCGCCGGCGTAGGGGATGCCGAGCAGCTCGAGAAGGCCCTGCACCGTTCCGTCTTCGCCGAAGCGGCCGTGGAGGA
The DNA here is from genome assembly GCF_001424715.1 of Microbacterium sp. Leaf436. NCBI lineage: Bacteria > Bacillati > Actinomycetota > Actinomycetes > Micrococcales > Microbacteriaceae > Microbacterium > Microbacterium sp. Leaf436. Next base: position 239,349 of record NZ_LMRB01000003.1, on the reverse strand, counting down.
TGGGCATCACCACGTCGACCTCGCCGAGGGACCGGATGCCATCGGCATCCGTCACCGTCCACTCCCGCGAGAGCGTCGAGTCGGGCATCCGCACGCGGGTGCCGTTGTCGACCACCTGGGGCAGGGCCTCGGGGCGCAGGGCGAACTTGTCGGGATCGTCGTCTTCGAGCACGAAGGCGCCGTCGCGGGTGATCCCGACCGGGATCACCTCGAAACGCTCACGGTCGATCGACCGCAGAACCCCGCCCGCCGTGGCGGAACTGATCGAATGCTCGCTGGAGCGCCCGCCGAAGAGCACCACCACCACCGGTTTGGTCATTCTGCGTCCTCTCGCCCTGCGGCTGGTCGTCGTCTGTCGTGAGGTGCGGCGCGATGTCGCGCGGGTCCATGGTGCCGTCGAGCACCATTTTCACCTGCTGAACGATGGGCATGTCGACACCGACCTGCTTCGCCAGCTGCAGCACCGGGGCGACCGAGGCCAGCCCCTCGGCGGTCTGCTGCATCTGCGCGACCACCTCTTTGTAGCCGTATCCCTGACCGAGCAGGCGCCCCGCGGTGTTGTTCCGGCTGAGCGGCGACTGGCACGTCGCGATGAGGTCGCCGAGGCCCGCGAGACCCTGGAGCGTCTCGGGTTGCGCGCCCTGGGCGACCGCGAAGTCGGTCATCTCGACGAGGCCGCGCGTGATGATCGACGCCTTCGTGTTCTCGCCGTAGCCGACGCCGTCGACGATGCCGATGGCGACGGCGATGAGGTTCTTCAGCACTCCGCCGAACTCGGTGCCGATGACGTCGGTGTTGACGAAGGAGCGGAAGTACCGGTTGCGCGCACGACGGGCCACCGCTTCGGCGGTCTCGGGGCTGAGCGAGCTGATGACCGCCGCGGTCGGTTGCTCGCGCGCGATCTCGAGGGCGAGGTTCGGGCCGGATGCCACCGCGATCCGCGCCGGGTCGCACTCGAGCACCTGTGCGATGACCTGGCTCATGCGCAGCCCGGTCGTCTTCTCGACGCCCTTCATGAGAGAGACGATGGGCACGTCGGTGTGCTGCACGAGCGGCTTGATGGCGGCGAGGTTCTCGCGCAGCGATTGGCTGGGAACCGAGAGATAGATCTGCTCGGCGCCGGTGAGCGCCTCGGCGAGGTCGGTGGTCGCCGTCATGGTGCGCGGCAGGTTGATCCCGGCGAGATAGCGGCTGTTGCGCTTCGATTCGGTGATCTCGGCCGCGAGCTCGGCGCGTCGGGCCCACATGACCACCGAGGCTCCCCCGTCGGCCAGGATCTTGCCGAAGGTGGTCCCCCAGCTCCCGGCGCCGACGACGGCGACCTTGGGGCCGGCGAGGGGTGGCGCATTCCTACGGCTCAAGGCGCCCCGTCTCGTTCTGCCCGTGCTGCGACGGGTTCCACCGCTCGGCGGGGGCGGGAAGACCCCGGATGCCGGAGAGCAGGGCCGTGATCCGATTCATCATCGCGTCGGTCGCTCGGGTGAGCGTCGCCGGGTGCGTCGGGGTTGCCCGGTACTCGCTCATGTCCATGGCCGGACCGAACTCCACGATGACGTGCGAACGCCGGGGGAAGCGCAGCTTGCCGTAGCGGGGCAGGATCTGCTGCACGCCCCACTGCGCCATCGGGATGAGCGGCAGATCGGCGGCGAGGGCCAGGCGCACGGCTCCCGTCTTGCCACGCATCGGCCACAGGTCGGGGTCGCGCGTGAGAGTGCCCTCGGCGTAGACGATCACACCGCGGCCGTCGCGCGCGATCTGCTCGGCGGCCTTCATCGACTGGTTCGCGCTGGTCGACGCGCGGGGCACGGGCACCATGCCCGTGGCCTTCAGCGCGGCACCCAGCACGGGGACCCTGAAGAGGCTCTCCTTGGCCAGGAACCGCGGGGCCCGACCCAGCCGCCAGACGGCGACCGCGACGATCACGGGGTCGAACTCGGAGTTGTGGTTGGGAGCGATCACGTACGCGCCCTCGCGAGGGAGGTTCTCGGCCCCGCGGATCTCGATCCGCGCGAACAGACCCGTGATCGGGACGATGATCGCCGCGAGCGGCCAGAAGGCACTCGGGCGGCTCTTCTCGGAGGAAGCGGCCACGCGCGTCACCCCACGACGCGGAAGTCGGCGTCGAGAGCGGTGAGCTTCTCGAGGAACTTCTCGTAGCCGCGGCGGATGATGCCGATGTTGCGCACCGTCGACTCGCCCTCGGCCGCCAGCGCGGCGATGACGTAGCTGTAGCCGCCGCGCAGGTCGGGAACCTCGACGTCGGCCCCGTGCAGGGGCGTCGGGCCGTTGATGACGGCCGCCTGCTCGAGATCGCGACGCGGGACGCGCCGGTCGGCGCTCGACAGCCCCTTGGGGTGCACGACGATGTCGGCGCCCATCTTGTTGAGGGCCTCGGTGAAACCGAGTCGGTTCTCGTAGACGGTCTCGTGCACGGTGGAGGTTCCCGACGCCTGGGTGAGCGCCACGATGAGCGGCTGCTGCCAGTCGGTCATGAAGCCCGGGTGCACGTCGGTCTCGACCATGACGGGCTTGAGCGACTCGCCACGACGGAACAGGATGCCGTCCTCGCGGACGTCGAACCATCCGCCGGCCTTGCGGAAGACGTTGAGGAAGGTCAGCATGTCCTGCTGGCGGGCGCCCTTGGCGAAGATCTCGCCGTCGGTCGCCAGTGCCGCGCACGCCCAGGATGCGGCTTCGTTGCGGTCGAAGATCGCGCGGTGGTCGTAGCCGTCGAGCTTGTCGACGCCCTCGATGAAGATGACGCGGTTGGGCTCGTACGAGATGATCGCGCCCATCTTCTGCAGCACCGCGATGAGATCCATGATCTCGGGCTCGATGGCGGCGTTGCGCAGCTCCGTCACGCCCTTGGCGCGGACCGCGGTGAGCAGCACCTGCTCGGTCGCCCCGACGCTCGGGTACGGCAGCGTGATGTTCGCTCCGTGCAGGCCGTTCGGGGCCGTGATGCGGATGCCCTCGTAGCTCTTGTCGACGACCGCACCGAAGGCGCGGAGCGCGTCCATGTGGAAGTTGATCGGACGGTCGCCGATGCGGCATCCACCGAGGTCGGGAATGAGCGCCTCGCCGAGAAGGTGCAGCAGCGGTCCGCAGAACAGGATCGGGATGCGCGAGGCGCCCGCGTGCGCGTCGATCTCTTCGAAGTGCGCGGCGACCGCGCCCGAGGGATCGAGGTGCAGCGTGCCCTCTTCGTCGCCCTCGGTCACGGTCACGCCGTGCACCTCGAGGAGCGAACGCACGACCTTCACGTCGCTGATCATGGGCACGTCGCGCAGCGTGCTGGTGGTGCCGCCGAGAAGGGCTGCGACCATCGCCTTGGTGACGAGGTTCTTGGCCCCCTTGACCTCGACGGTGCCGCGCAGCGGGCGACCGCCGCGGATCGTGAGGGTCTCGGCCGCTTCCCAGTCGGGCTGTCCGGGGTTCTGATCTGCGGAATCGGTGACGAGTGTGCTCATAGGGGGGTGGACCTCACTTCGTGGACGAGGGGCGGCGAATCGAACCGATCGGGTCGATCGGATTCAGCGGACCGGGAGGGTCCGTGGCCGCCATGCCTCGCGGCGCGCCTCGAACTGCGTGATCTTGTCTTCGTCACGCAGCGTGAGCCCGATGTCGTCGAGCCCTTCGAGAAGCCGCCACCTAGTGTAATCGTCGATCTCGAACGAGACCTGGAGGTCGCCGACCGTGGCGGTCTTGGCCTGCAGATCGACGGTCATCTCGATACCGGGCTGCGCCTCGATGGCGGCCCAGATGCGCTCGACCTCGTTCTCGGTGATCACGCCCGTGACCAGGCCCTGCTTGCCCGAGTTGCCGCGGAAGATGTCGGCGAACTTGGGGCTCAGCACCACCTTGAACCCGTAGTCGCGCAGCGCCCACACGGCGTGTTCGCGGCTCGAGCCGGTGCCGAAGTCGGGGCCGGCGACGAGCACGGATGCCGAACGGTAGGCGTCCTGGTTGAGGAGGAACTCGGGATCCTGGCGCCAGTTGGCGAACAGGGCGTCTTCGAAGCCCGTCTTGGTGACGCGCTTGAGGTAGACCGCCGGGATGATCTGGTCGGTGTCGACGGCCGAGCGCTTCAGCGGGGCGGCGACACCGGTGTGGGTGCTGAACTTCTCCATGTCAGGCCTCCGCCCCGGTCGAAACGGTCTCATCGGTTCGGGCGGCACCGCCGGTGATCAGGGTGCCGTCGCTCGCGATCGCGTCGAGGTCGGCGGGGCTCGAGAGCGTGCCACGCACGGCGGTGGCCGCGGCGACGAGCGGCGACACCAGGTGCGTGCGGCCGCCCTTGCCCTGGCGTCCCTCGAAGTTGCGGTTCGAGGTCGAGGCGCAGCGCTCGCCCGGCGCCAGCTGGTCGGGGTTCATGCCGAGGCACATCGAGCACCCGGCGAAGCGCCACTCGGCGCCGAAGTCGATGAAGACCTTGTCGAGGCCCTCGGCCTCGGCCTCGAGGCGCACGCGCGCGGAGCCCGGCACGACCATCACGCGCACGTTCTCGGCCTTGGTGCGGCCCTGGATCACCGAGGCGAAGGCGCGCAGGTCTTCGATGCGGCTGTTGGTGCACGAGCCCATGAACACGGCATCCACGGGGATGTCCTTCATGGGGGTGCCCGCCGCCAGATCCATGTACTCCAGCGCCCGTTCGGCGGCCGCGCGCTCGTTCGGGTCGGTGATGTCGGAGGGGGTCGGCACGACGTCCGACAGCGACACGCCCTGACCGGGGTTCGTGCCCCAGGTGACGAAGGGCTCGAGGTCGGCGGCGTCGAGGAAGACCTCGGCGTCGTACACCGCACCCTCGTCGCTCGGGAGCGTGCGCCAGTACGCGACAGCCTCGTCCCAGTCCGTGCCCTGCGGCGCGTGCGGCTTGTCCTTGACGTAGGCGAAGGTCGTCTCGTCGGGCGCGATCATGCCGGCGCGGGCGCCGGCCTCGATCGACATGTTGCACATCGTCATGCGCCCCTCCATCGAGAGGGACCGGATCGCGCTGCCGCGGAACTCGAGCACGTAGCCCTGGCCGCCGTTGGCGCCGATCTTGGCGATGATCGCGAGGATGATGTCTTTCGCCGTGACGCCCGGGCGCAGGTCGCCCTCGACGGTGATGCCCATCGTCTTGAAGGGCTTGAGCGGAAGCGTCTGCGTGGCGAGCACGTGCTCGACCTCGCTGGTGCCGATGCCGAACGCCATCGCCCCGAACGCCCCGTGGGTGGAGGTGTGGGAGTCACCGCAGACGACGGTGACACCGGGCATGGTGAGGCCGAGCTGCGGGCCCACGACGTGCACGATGCCCTGCTCCTTGTCGCCCAGGGAGTGCAGGCGCACGCCGAACTCGGCCGCGTTGCGACGCAGCGTCTCGATCTGCGTGCGGCTGGTGAGGTCGGCGATCGGCTTGTCGATGTCGAGGGTGGGGGTGTTGTGGTCCTCGGTCGCGATCGTCAGATCGAGCCGGCGCACCGGCCGGCCCTCGGCGCGCAGACCGTCGAAGGCCTGGGGGCTGGTGACCTCGTGCACGAGGTGCAGGTCGATGTAGATGAGGTCGGGCTGGCCGTTCTCGCCCTTGACGACGAGGTGGTCGTCCCAGACCTTCTCGGCCAGGGTGCGAGGACGATCCGGAATGCGGATGCCGTCGATCGATGCGCTGCTCATGGTTTGCGTTTCTCCTCGGGAGGGGTGTGAGGCCCGCGACGAACTCCGCGACGAGATAGGCCTAGAACAAGGTCTCGTCGCGGCCGCTAAGGAGGAGGCCGGCGATCCGCACCTCGCCACGATACCACCGGCGACACCGGCACAGCCGTCGCCGCCGGCGTCGATCGCGAGGCCGTCGGCGGCGCGGGAGCGAGAACGCGCGGCGTCGACGACGTAACACGGCGCCGCACGTTTGGGCGCTCCCCGGCCCCGCGTGAAAGCCTGTCGACACGCCGCAGGAAGGAGCGTGCCGCATGGCCGCGAACGCAGAACCGGGATTCTCGACCCGACAGGTGCACGTGGGCGCCTCGACCGTGTCCGCGTCGCCGCGCGCGCTCCCGATCTACCTGACGGCCGGCTTCACATTCACCGATCTCGACGAGTCCGCCGAGCACTTCGGCACGGGCGCCGGCTTCGGCTACACCCGCACGGGCAACCCCACCGTCCAGGCGGTCGAGGAGCGTCTCGCCTCTCTCGAGGGCGGCGACCAGGCCGTGCTCGTCTCGAGCGGACAGGCCGCCGTCACCGTCGCCCTGCTCGCGCTCGCGGGCGCCGGCGATCACGTCGTCGTGTCGGAGCACATCTACGAGGGCACCCGCGGGCTCCTGCTCGACAACCTCGCCCGCCTGGGGATCGAGACGACCTTCGTCGACGCCTCCGACCTCGACGCGTGGCGGGATGCCATCACCCCGCGCACGCGCGCCTTCTTCGCCGAGACGCTCTCCAACGCCCGTAACGACGTGCTCGACATCGCCGCGGTCTCGACGATCGGGCGGCAGCACGGCATCCCCCTCGTCGTGGACAGCACGTTCACCACCCCGTACCTCCTGCGGCCCCTCGAGCACGGCGCGGCCGTGGTCGTGCACTCGGCGAGCAAGTTCCTCGCCGGCCAGGGGGCCGTGCTCGGTGGCGTCATCGTCGACGACGGACGCTTCGACGCGGCGGCCTCGGGGCACCGGTTCCCCCACCTCGTGCAGACCGACCGCCTGGGCGGGGCGAGCTACGCCGAGAAGCACGGCGGACGCGCGCGCGGGGCCTACATCCGCGAGAGCGTCGCCCCGCGGTTCGGTCCCTCGCCGTCGCCGCTCAACGCCTTCCTGATCGGCCAGGGCATCGAGACCCTCAGCCTGCGCGTCGAGCGGCAGTCGCAGAACGCCCTCGCCGTGGCGCGGTGGCTCCAGGAGCGCCCCGAGGTCGAGCGCGTCGACCACGTGGGCCTGGCATCGCACCCGCACCACGAGCTCGGTGCGCGCTACCTGCGCCGCGGCAGCGGCTCGGTGTTCACCGTGACCCTCCGCGGCGGTCTCGAAGCGGCCCGCCACGTCGTGCAATCGGTCGAGGTGATCACGCACATGACCCACCTGGGCGATGTGCGCTCGCTCGTGCTGCACCCGCAGAGCACCTCGCACGCCGCGCGCACGGTCGCCGAGCGCGAGCGCGCGGGGGTCTTCCCGGGCACGCTGCGCTTCTCGATCGGCATCGAAGACATCGACGACCTGCTCGCCGACCTCGCTCAGGCGCTCGACGGTCTCGCCGGGCTCTCGTCGGACGTCGAGCGAGAGGTGGTCGTGCTGTGAGCCGTCTGCAGCACTTCGGCTGGTTCCTCGCCCGCGGCTTCGGCCCCCACGGGTGGGGCCACCCCTACCTGCGGTGGAACCACCGGTGGACGCAGCCCGGGCTCTACCAGGACTCCGCCCGCACCCTGGAGCAGGCGGGCTTCGATCTGCTGATCATCGAAGACGCCCCCTCGCTGGGCAGTGCCGAGACCATCGACCTCCGCGTGCGCCACGCGTTCGGCGGCCCCAAGCACGATCCGCTGCTGCTCGCCCCCTACCTCTTCGCCGCCACGCGGTACCTCGGCGTCGTGCCCACGGTCAACCCGGCGGCGTACCTGCCGTACACGGCCGCCCGGCAGTTCGCGACCCTTCAGCACCTGAGCGGGCACCGCCTCGGGCTGAACGTGGTGACCGACACCGGCAGCGCCCGGCACTTCTCCCCCGCCCCGCAGCTCGGACACGACGCGGCCTACGACCGCGCCGAGGAGTGGCTCAGCGGCATCCGGGACCTCTGGCGCAGCTGGGGTGAAGGCGCGCTCGTCGAGGACGAGCGCAGCGGCGTCTACGCCGACGGGACGAAACTGCACGCCACGCGTCACCGCGGCGAGCACTTCGGCTTCGACGGTCCGCTGAACGCCGTTCCCTTCACCGACGGCGAGCCGGCGATCGTGTCACCCGGCGGATCCGGGCGGGGCCTGTCGTTCGCCGGGCACAACTCCGATGTGCAACTGGCGCTCGCCCCCCTCGACGAGGCGAGCATCCGCGCCTACCGCGGACGCATCCACGCCGCGGCGGAAGCCGCGGGGCGCTCGGCCCACGACATCAAGATCCTGTTCGCCATCCAACCCGTGCTCGTGTCGTCGCCGGAAGAAGCCGACCGCCTGGTCGCGGCATCCGCCCACCCCGACGACGAGGCGCTGATCGCGATCGCCCGCAAGCAGTCGAGCGACCTCGAGACCGATCTGACGGCCCTCGATCTGGACCGCCCGCTGGACCGGTCGATCTTCGGCGAGCACGTGTCGGAGGGCAGCATCCGGCGACTCGTCGGGAAGCACGACGACGACGCGCCGCTGCGCACACTGCTGGGCGCCCACGCACGCCTCGGACGACTGAACGACGGCAGCGGCTTCGTGGGGACGGCCGACGAGTTCGCCGACCGCATCGAAGAGCTCGGCACCTGGGGCAACGACGGCGTGCTGCTGTGGGGCGACCTGCACCCGGTCACCGTGCACCGCGTGCTCGACGACCTGGTCCCGATCCTGCGTCGGCGCGGCATTCTGCGCGAGGAGTACGTCGACGGCGGCCTGCACGCGAACCTCCGCGCGTTCTGAGCGCCCCGGCGCGACACCGTGTCCCACTTCGTGCAGGAAATCAGTCACCCACCCGCACAAAGTGGGACACGCCACAGAGCGCCGCCCCAGCCTCGCGCGTGATGTCCCACTTGGTGCAGAAAGACCGGCGTTCACCTGCACGAAGTGGGACACGCCCGCCTCGGGGCTGACGTGTGTGCCCAGGAGGGCGTGCGAGGCGAAACGTCAGTCGCGCTCCGGGTGCTCCACCGTCGTCGGGGTGCCCTTCTCGTCGGCGACGGCATCCTGTGCTCCGACGGCGGCGGGCTCGCGACGGGCGGCGATCAGGCTGGCGACGGTGGCGACCGCCATCGACACGATGATCACGGCGAGCGACACCCACGTCGAGATCTCGGGCGCCCACTCGATCGGCTCGCCGTTGTTGAGGAAGGGCAGCTCGTTGACGTGCATCGCGTGGAAGACGAGCTTCACGCCGATGAACGCCAGGATGAACGCGATCCCGTAGTGCAGGTACTTGAGGCGATCGAGCAGGTCGCCGAGCAGGAAGTAGAGCTGGCGCAGCCCCATCAGCGCGAAGAGGTTCGCGGTGAAGACGATGAACGGGCTCTGGGTGATGCCGAAGATCGCCGGGATCGAGTCGATCGCGAACAGCAGATCGGTGACACCGATCGCGACGAAGACGATGATCATCGGGGTGAACAGCTTCTTGCCGTCGACGCGCGTGACGATCTTCTTGCCGTCGTACGCGTCGCTCATCGGCAGGGCGCGGCGCAGCGTCCGCACGATGAGGTTCTCTTTCTGCGAGTCGCCGTCGTGTTCGGAGCCGGGGAACGCCTGGCGGATCGCGGTGTAGACCAGGAAGGCGCCGAAGAGGTAGAAGATCGGGCTGAAGTTCTCGATGATGGTGGCGCCCACGAGGATGAACGCCCCGCGCAGGATCAGCGCGATGATGATGCCCACCATCAGCACCTCCTGCTGATAGCGCCGGGGCACGGCGAACTGCCCCATGATCAGCACGAACACGAAGAGGTTGTCGATCGACAGGCTGTACTCGGTCAACCACCCGGCGACGAACTGCCCGGCGACCTCTCCCCCGGCGACGATCCACAGCACACCCGCGAAGATCAGGGCGAGCGTGACGTAGAACACGACCCACAGCGTCGATTCCTTCGCCGCGGGGATGTGCGGGCGCTTGAGGATGATGAGCAGGTCGGCGACCAGGATCAGCACCAGGACCACCAGAGTGACCGTCTGGAAGACGGGGTCGAGCTGCAGCTCCATGGCGGGGCCTTTCGTCGGGGAAACGCTCGATTCTATCGGGTGCCCGGCTCCGGCCCCGCCCCTCGTCCCCACCGGATGCGAGACGATCACGCGCGGGCGGACACCTCTCAGTGAGAGAGTGCTCACGGGAATCGACCGGGAGCGGGACGGATGCCATGACCCACGACGTCATCGACGACAGGGCCCTCGTGGCGCGCGCCGCCGGCGGGTCGGAGGTCGCGTACCGCGAGCTGTACCGCGCGTACGCGCGTCCGGTGTACTGGATCGCCTTCGGCCTGGTGGGCGACGCGAGCGACGCGGAGGACGTCGTGCAAGAGACGTTCGTCGTCGCGTGGCGGAAGATCCCGTCGTTGCGGTTGGAGGGGGCGTCGCTCCTCCCCTGGCTCGCGACGGTGTGCCGACTGCAGGCGCAGAACCGCCTGCGGGCGCGTCGGCGCCACGGATCGCACGCGGCGCTGGACGACGAGATCCCCGCGGCCGTCGACGTCGAGGCGCAGGTCGTGCAGGCCCAGACGGTGGCGGCCATCCTCGCGGCCGTCGACCGCCTGAGCGAGCTGGACCGCGAGATCTTCCGCCTGTGCGCCGCGGAGGGGTACGGCTACGAGGCCGCCGCCGCGGAGCTCGGCGTATCCCACGGCACCGTGCGCAACCGCCTCTCCCGTATCCGCTCCCGGGTACGCGCCACCGCGATGGAGACCGAGACCCCATGACCAGCCCCACCCTGCCCTCGCTTCCCGCGGATCGCGTGGATGCCATCGAGAACGCCGTCTTCGCGCGCATCGGCCACGAGCGCGACCGCGTGCGTCGACGCCGTCGCGGTATCTGGACGGGGGTCGGAGCAGCCGCCGCCGTCGTGGTGATCGCGGCCGTGGTCGGCCCCACCCTGACCACCTCCCAGAGCTCCGGCGGGTCTGCGGCGGCCGGCTCCGGCGCGGCCGAGGGCGCCCCGTGGGCCGGCGAACGGTTCGACGCCGGAAGTGTCGACAGTGCGCCCGCAGCCCCGGGCCAGGAGGCGGCCGCGGGGTCGGGCGCAGCGGGAGACTCCTCGGTCGCACTCGACGCGGGCACTCGAGACGCCGGCACCCGGGACATCGTCGCCACCGGGTCGAGCACCGTGGAGGTCGACGATCTCACCGCGGCGATCGACACGATCTCGGCCACGGCGACGAGCGTCGGCGGATACGTCGAGTCGTCCCAGCTGGGCGGTGGGGCGATGGGCCTGCCGATCGACGGCTCCGCCGCCGTGTCACCGACGTCGTCGGGCTGGATCACCGTGCGCGTACCCGCCGACACCCTCACCTCGGTGATGGACGGCCTCCGCGAGGTCGGCGAGGTCACGGCGACGAGCGTCACCCGCTCCGACGTGACCGAGCAAGCCGTCGACCTGCGTGCCCGGGTGTCGGCCGGAGAGGCCTCGGTGGCGCGCCTCACCGAACTCCTCGCCCAAGCGGCATCGGTGTCCGACCTCATCACCGCGGAGTCCGCACTCGCGGAGCGTCAGGCGCAACTCGACAGCGACCGGCAGGTGCTGCAGTCGGTCGAGTCGCAGGTGGCGATGTCGACGCTGAGCGTGCAACTGACCGAGCCCGCGGCATCCGTCACCGCCGACCCCGCCGGCTTCGGCGACGGGCTCATCGCCGGCTGGAACGGCCTCGTCGCGACGCTGAACGGCGTCGTCATCGGCCTGGGGTTCCTGCTGCCGTGGATCGCCGTCGCGGGAGTCGTCTTCGCCGTGGTCTGGGGGACGCGTCGCCTGGTGCGTCGGCGCCGCGCCGCGAGCGAGGACTGAGACGGGTTCAGGCCCGGAGCCGCGCGGGCGCGCCACCGAGGCGCAAGAAACCGAGACACGAAAAAGGCCCCGACCACATGGTCGGAGCCTTTTTCTCTGTGGTGACCCCAGCGGGATTCGAACCCGCGTTACCGCCGTGAGAGGGCTTTCGTAGCACTATCCGTGGGGTACTTTCTCGCCCAGTTCCGCGAGATTCCGGGCTTCCTGAGTCCGGTTGAGCTTCCTCGATTCCCCTCGATTCCGTAGTGGCGTGTCCAAAATGTGTCCGATTCCGAAGACTTCGCCCAACCCCGCTTCGATCCACTCATGTCCCGACCATGATGAGCGCGACCACGAAGAAAGGGACACCAAATGGACGACTTGATGAGCATCAACGAGGTCTGCGAGGAGTTCGGATTCAACAGGCAGCGGCTCGCAAAGATGCGCTTTCTCGGAGGGGCAAGCACTCCCCCGTTCCTCAAGCTCAGCCGCACCGACATTCGCTACCGCCGCGCTGACGTTCGCGCTTGGTTCGACAGCCGGAAGATGACCTCGACGGCTGCCTAGCTCTACTCGATCCTCAGCGACGCACGTCGAGTGAGATGCGGTCGCCGACCCACCCCAGCCGGACGCTCTCGATGCCAAGTATGTCGAGCGCGAGAAGTCGACCTTCCTCCGGGCATTCGAGGTAACTCGGATCAGCAATCAGCACGATCGCCTGAGCCGCGCAGTCCGCGAAGACCTCGCGCGGTTCGATGATGTCGTCGAACTCGCGGAACGGTGCCAGGTCAAGATCGTGCTCAAGGTCGTAGACATGAGCCGCCTCGTGGATCACGATCGTCACGAAGAGTCCCGGCTGGTCGAGCGCTATCTCTCCGAGACTCTGATCGAGGTGAATGATCTGCGGGTCGATGTCGCGAACGCAGGCGTCCGCGTCGGAAGGGCACACACGTTCAGCATCGAAGCGAATCTCGACTTCATACACGAGCAGGAGCGCGTGCTCCAGCGCACGATCCTCCACGTCCTGCGAGACGGTCGCGGGGCGCTCGTAGATCGCACCCTCGGTGGCAGTGAAACCACCCCAGAAGAGTGGTCGCACGATGACGACCAGCAGCAGGATCGCGACGCCCACAGCGACGAGGAAGCGGAGGTCGTTCTGCATGATCCAGGAGCCGATCCTGCGCATGATGAGTTCCGTTTCTGAGAAGGGTGAGACCCCGCCTGGCTGCACCAAGGATGAGAGTGCAGGGACGGGGTCTCGGCTCTGACACCACTCAGAGCTGTCTATAGGGACTAGCCGCAGACGGCGCGCAGCGCGTCGTTCTCAGCGGCAGTCGGGGCACGGTAGTTATCCACGTAGAAGCCCCAAATTTTCATCGAGACGTACTGAGCAGTGATCTCGGTGTTCAGCCCAGCGTCCATGCAATTTCCCGCACGGTACGCGATTGCGTGGGCGATTTCGTGTCGCACCACCTGGATCGCGCGATCTCCGCCCGCATCAGCGACGACATTCGCGATCTCGATCCGGTTGCGCATTCCGTAGATGACGAACTATCGCGACGGAGAACTCGTCGTCAACCTCGCCGGTGTAGCCAACGCGGACACCGTGCTGACGTTGACTGGCGCTGTCTTCACAGCGACCGGGACGAACACAATGTCGGTCAACGCGACCAATGGTCTTCGCATCCCCATTACGGGCAACTACTCGCCGTCCGTCGATGCCGGTCAGCCGACATACGACATCTCCGCGACCGGCACGGCTACCGTGCTCGGAAGCGGCTACAGCGAGTCTGTCCGGATTCTTCACTCGGACGGTCAGACAACCGCGACGGTCGGCTCACCGGCACCCGCGACGTTCGATCTCAGCGCAGGATCGGTGGCACCGATCATCATCTTCGATGCGATTGTGTCCACCGAGGCTCCGGTGTTCATCGCCGAGGGTGAGACCTTCACGGACACTCTGTTCGCGACGATCGCCAACCCGACCGATCCGGCTGCGAACCCGTGGCCGCAGGGCACGGGTGGGGAATACGTTCCTGTCGACGCTCGCGGCACGCTCTACGGTCCGTTCCTCGCTCTGCCCGACGAGAGCCCGACCGCACCGTCGTGGGCACCCGTCGCTGCGACCGACATCCCGGTCACTTTGAGTGGACCCGGCACCTACGAAGCGGACGCGGAGATCGGTGCTCTGGAGCCAGGCTGGTATTCGTGGCAGTGGTCTATCGAATCGGCTGACCAGGCACCCGAGGTCGCGACCTACATGCCCGCCGACTACAGCTTCACCGACACTTTCGCGCAGACGATCGAGTCCACGATCTCGCCATCGAAGATCGTCGCTGTGTCACAGGTTCCCGAGGCTGAGGTCGCCATCACCGACGAGGTCAGCGACTCGCTGACCATCGGTTCGTCCGGTGGCTGGATTCAGGCGGACGGCGCTCGCGTGCCGGTCACCTTCGACGGCACCGCATACTTCGTCGAGGGTGAGGACGCTCCGGCGATCTCCGACGAGGTTCCGGCTGGAGCCGAGGTTCTGGGTACGTCCCAGATCGTCGCCACCGGTCCCGGCACCTACGACAACCCGACGCCGTTCACCGCTCCGGCGCGTGAGGGCTACGTCGTGTGGGTCTGGGAGATCAACGAGGGTTCGCAGCCCGCTGAGTTCCAGGGCTACATGCTCGACTGGGCTGACCAGTTCGGTATCCCCGCTGAGATGACGAAGGTCGTCGCCCCGGTCGTCACGACCCACGCACGCACCGACGTTCCCGTGGGCGACCCGATCTGGGACACCGCTGTGGTCACCGGTCGCATCCCGACCGATGGTCTCGACCTGCACTTCGAGCTTTACGAGGCAACGAAGAACGACGCAGGCGAGTGGGTCTGTGAGGCGGGCAACCTCCTCTGGACGAGCACCCAGCAGACGATCGACGCTGAGGGCACCTACCAGTCCCCGAACGCTCCGGCACAGCCCGAGGGCGAGTACCACTGGGTCGAGGTCGTGACCACGCCCGGTGGCGAGGAAGTCAGCCGTGGAATCTGCGGTCTGCCGAACGAGACCACTAAGGTCGTCGTTCCCGAGGTGACCACGCAGGCGCAGCCTGCTGCGAAGCTCGGCGAGGAGCCCGGTCTGTTTGACGTGGCGACGGTCACCGGACCGATCGCTGAGTCGGGCTACGACCTGACCTTCGAGGCGTACAAGGTTCCCGTCGTCAAGGACGCTGAGACCGGCGAGTGGGCAATCGACTACCCCGAGGGCTTCGAGCCCTCGACGGAGCCGGGTGCCAACAACTTGCAGTGGGTCTGCGACGCCGAGCCGGTCTTCACGACCGCTGAGGCAATCCGCGTCACCGCTGAGGGCGAGTTCACCTCCGAGAGCTTCGTTCCCGAGGAGTTCGGCAAGTACCTGTGGGTCGAGACGCTGGCGTACAACCCGGAGGATGGCGAGTCCATCGAAATCCACCGTGGTGAGTGCGGCATCGCCGAGGAGTCCGCAGTGATCGTCGATGTGACCACCAAGGCGCAGACCGACAACGGCGACCAGACGGTCGACACCGGCGAGCAGGCTTGGGACAAGGCGATCCTCAACGGCTACGTGCCGGAGGGCGCTACGGTCACCATCGTCGGCTACCAGGCTTCGGACACGACTCCGGTCACCGAGGCTTGCACCGCCGAGACCCAGGTCTTCGAGTGGACGAGCGAGCCCCTGACGGGCGGCATGGCTGAGAACCTGGAGATCGACTCCGCCAAGTTCACGCCGGAGAAGCTCGGCACCAACACGAAGGTGTACTTCATCGAGACGACCAAGGACGCCCTGGGTCGCACGGTGAGCACCGGCGAGTGCGGTGAGCCGGACGAGACCCTGAGCGTGAAGGGCGACGGCACCATCGCCTGGACGGGCGGAGACTCTACCCCTGCTCTTTGGGTCGGTGGCGTCGCACTCCTCGCGCTCTTCGGAGCCACTGGGGTCTACATGATCCGCCGTCGCCAGACCGCGTAAGCCACCACGAGGGCAGGATGACCCCGGCGCTACGTTGCGTCGGGGTCTTCCTGTTCCATGCGCTCAATCTCACGAAGGATCGGTTCGATGTCGCCGTCTCCGGGTTCGAGGTTGATCGGAGTGCTCATCCACGAGCAACCGACCTCCGGGCAACCGAGGTAGAGACCAGCGCCCGACTCGTAGACCTGCACCATCGCGCCGCAGCGCGGGCAGATCGCAAGTGGGCTATCCGACATCTGTTCAAGATACTGCCCCGCTATCGCCTGATCTCAGCAACGTTCGCCGCGATCGCGCGCAAAACGTTCAGCAGGTTCTTATTCTGAGCGTCCGACGATGAGCCTTGTGCGGTAGAACCCGTCCCAGGGAGCGGGATCAACTTCGGGTACTCGGTCAAGTCGTACCGGATCGAGTCTTCGTAGCGCCGCACCGGTCGCTCGTCCCCTGGAACCCATTCATAAGAGAACGCGATGCCAGCAGCGACTGGTGTGCCCATGTGACCTCGCGGCGATGAGTTCTCGTCGGCGGGAAACTGCCAGAAGACGCGGCGATGCGCTCCGGGAGCGAGATCGAAGCCTGTGGCAAACAGCCGCCCAAGCGCTTCGCCGATCTCGTCGCCTTCTGACTGAGCTTGAAAGGTGTCGTCGACCAGGCTGACTTTGATGTTCCGAGCAGTGGTTTTGCCGTGGTTCTCGATGATGATGTCCATCGAGCCCGAACCTGCGATACCCGGAACGATCTCGATCCCAACATACGGACGCGTGCGAGCTTCGCTATTCTTCGCCTCCTGGATCGCAGTGTCACGCATCTGTCGAGCAGTGAGTCGCAACTGCACCACGGTGAAGACGATCGCGACGAGAGCGACGACGACACCGACGAGGGTCGCGATCGCCTCGATCCACGTTGGGACGAGGTCGGCAGGGGGTTCGGTCGCGAGCATCCACATGGATTCAAGCTAACCCGGCGCTCCGACATCTTCCGACCATGATGACCGCGAGGCGGCGTCGCAGAAACAAATGTATGTGCGACAGGCGGAATGTACCGAGTAGTCGAACCTGACACGATCGCATTTCTGTCTCACAAGTCGTCTCACATCTATGAGCGTCTCGGAATGCGCTCGAAGGGGATTGTGAGATGGCACACCTCGCCTACCTGCGCGTGAGCACGAGCGACAAACAGACAACTGACAGTCAGCGCGCTGCACTAAGCGCCCTCGGCATCGAGCGGTGGTTCGAGGATATCGGCGTCTCAGGATCGACCCCGGTCGAGCAGCGCTCCGGGTGGATGGAGTTGCGCGCCTACGCGCGACGCGGGGACACCGTCTGCGTCGATCGCCTGGATCGCATCGCACGTTCGGTCACCGGACTGGTCGGCACCGTAGAGGTATTTGCGGATGACGGCATCGCGATCCGAAGCGCTGCCGAGTCGTTCGACATTGACCCCTCCTCTCCCACCTCGAAGCTCCTGCTCACGCTCCTCGGTGCGGTCGCGGAGTTCGAGCGATCGCTGATTCGCGCTCGTGTCCGAGAGGGTCTTGACGCCGCACGTGCGAATGGCACACAACTCGGTCGTCGCCCTGCGCTCAGCGACGATCGGTTGCGTGACCTCGCTCTCGCGATGGCTCATCGCGGCGACCAGAGCGCAGCCAAGGTTGCCTCACGGTTCGGCGTCTCGCGCGCAACCGCTTACCGCGCAGTGGGTCAGTTTGGCTCAGTATGAGTTACGACAAGGATCGACTCACACGCGAGAAGGTCGATCACATCCGCGCGATGAACCACCTGGGGGTGACCCGCGCAGAGATCGCCGACGCGGTCGCCTAACCGCGTTCGATCGTCTCGCGAGTGATCCTGACGAGTCAGCCGGAGACCCGCGAGCCGCCGTGCGACAGTCGCAACAGGATCGCGCCGACAACGTGAACCGTGAACCAGGCATCCTCACGGCTCGCCTCGTCGGCGTTGTGCGCGTCACCGGTGTTGCTCCGGTCGGCAGACGCCCACCGGCACGCCTTGTCGATCGTCTGGAGCAGCGGGGCGTCATGCGACGCGATGATGCCCTTGCTCTTCGCCGAGGTCGTGAGGTCGCCGAGTTGGTTGCCCTCAGCGCCAAGGTGTACTAGTGCTTCCTGGAGCGCGGTGCCCGCATCGGTGATCGCGTCCGCTCCATCACCGCGCGCGATCTCGGAAAGCGCGCTCTGGTAGCTCTTCTCTACCCGCTCCCATCCGGGCTTCGCAAGAAGACGCAAGACGGGCTCCACCACCTCAACGTGAAGTTCTCGTGATGCGAAGGGCACCATTTCACCATCGATCAGTTCGAATGCGATCCGATCCTCGGCGAGGACGCGGTTGATCTCACGGATGAGCGAGGCATTGAAAGGGATTCGAGAGCCGCCATGTACGAGCCCCGAGGCGAAAGCTTGACGAGCGGCTTCTTGCTCGAACGCGGTGGCGTACCCCTCCATGAACGCCTCGATCACCGAGGGAACCATGTCATCGTCGCACTCAGTGAGGTAGCGGAAGAAGTGCTGTCGCGAATCCCCTTGACCGTTGCCGAAGAGCGCAAGTTGACCAAGGTCTGCAAGCAGGACGCGCTTCGCTGCCTCGATCGCGCGATAATCGCTGCCTCCATCGCTGTGCGCCATCACCAGCAGTAGTCGGTTCCGGGTTTCGGTGGAGAACGACTCCGTCCAGAAGGACTCGCCCTGACGTTCGCGCTCTTCGAGCGCAGCAAGCTCGCGACGACGCTTGAAGAGTGGGGACATGATTTACCTACCTGTTCAACCTATGGCTCGACAACAACTTCACGTTAGGCGTGGTTCTCTGCGCGGGGGAACATCGGCTCCCCGTTGAACTCGATCCGCTCGCCCACCATTTGCACACCAAGCAAATCGGGCTCAGGAAGGTCGCTCGGAACGAATCTCGCATCGTCGGGGTGGTGGTAGACCCACTCCCGAGCGCCGCGCACGGTCATCTCGTTGAACAGCTTCTCGACGGCTGCCGTGCCCTGCATCGTCTGGTCGAAGTGACCCGCGCGCACGCGCTCGACCGGTATCAAACCTGCGAACACCATCGGGTCGGACATCATGATGCCGACCTTGCGCGTCAGCGGGAACGTGATTCCCCACGCGCCCATGAAGCCAACGCCGCCCCACGGATTGTCGTCTTCATCGTCGGGGTGCGGGATGAGCCCGACCGGTGAATCCGAGACGATCAGCGATCGCTGAGCGAAGCGATGCACCGTCCAGGGGCGACCCGAGATGTACGGCAAGAGCCCTTGCGCCGTGGTGACGATGTGCTTGACGAAAGCGAGGTTGGTCATCGGGGCGAGGACTGCTCCGGGCTCCATGACCCGATCCCAGAGCGCTTCGAGCTCGTCGTTCGTGGGCTCGCGTTCCGCCTCTTGAGCGACCTTGCGTCGCAGCGCTTCCTTGCCGCCCGCACCGATCTGCATTCTCAGCGCCTCGCTCGCGACGTGCTCCATGCTGCGCTTCGTCTCGGGTCCGCGAGCGGCTTGGAGCGCGATGAAGAACGCGAGCCCGTTGCGATCCTCTTCGCTCAGTCGCGCACGTCCCTCCACGATCTGACGGATGATCCGGCTCGCGTCGGCTTCCACCTCACCGAGGGACTTCTCGAATGCGTCAGGTGCTTGCCCCTCCGCTTCGACCGAGTAGAGGTGCTTCTTTGCTGCGACACTCTTCGTCGTCGCTGTGAACGTCGTGTCACCAGGTAGGCGAACGGCAGTAATCAAGTCTTTGTCCGTTGCGAACCCGCGCAGCAGCATCCGGGGAACATAGTGGTGCCACTTCGCCGGGTTAGGTTCCGCACCCATTGCGATCGCCTACTTCCGATGAAGCGGGAACCGACGCCGACGCCGCAGGTAGGAGTCCTGCATCATCCAGTCATCGAAGAACTCGGTGAACACGGGGAGACCTCGCGCGTAGTCCAGGGACGCGATCGTCCGAGACAAGAACCGAATCGGTCGGATAGCGAGGAGCATCCCCTCGACTGCAACCCACTCGTCAAGCTGTGTCTGCACGGTCATCGCTTCGTAAGAATTGAGCGCCGCGCCGCTCAGAGAGGTGAAGTCCAGAATCGCCAGTGGAATGTTCTCATCCATATACCGCGCCATCGAGCGATTCATGGCTTCCTGCCGCTCCCGCGCAGGCGACCGCCGCCGCTCGGGGGCTTCTGCTCGAACGATCGTTACCCATCTCGCGATCGGGTCGTCGATCGTCACGCTGTCGCCCTGAGCAAGCCGGTTGAGGTTGTAGTAGCGGTCGGTCTCGGCGAACTTCGTGAGGAATCGGACGACTGCTTTCGAGCCTGCGTTCGAGGACGGCGCGTCATCGAGCGACACCCCTCGCGCGGTCGCAACATCCTCAACTGCTCGCACGAGACGCTTGAGATCGTGACGATAGCGCTCGACTTCGCCCGGAGCCATGAACGTGCCTGTTCGGGCGTAGTGATCCGCAACCAGGATCAGCTTTCCGATCCGCTCAACACCCTGCGCGAGTCCGAGGAATGCTTCGTACATGCGCCCCGGATCGCCCGAAGAGGACAGACGAATCGAGGTCGTTCCCGCCCCCAACAGGGCTCGCGAGAGGTAAGCCTCCTGTGAGATCGCGCGTTGAATCGCGCTCTGCTGCGCGCGGCTCCCCATCGAGGGAGTCACGCGCCGACGACCTCCAGAGACGGCAACCCGTTGACGATCTTGACCGTCTCGACACTCACCGTCGTGATCCTCTTGATGAGGTCGAGGATGTAGCGCGGATCGCCGTGCTCGTCACCCCAAGCGTTCGGATCGTTGACGATGCCCGACGCCTTGTCGGTCTTCACCTGATACCGCTCAATGATCCAGTCGAGCGCAGAGCGAGAGCCGAGCAGGTACTCCTGCGCCTCCTCCGGGATGCCAGTGAGGGTGATGCTGTCGTTGTAGATGATCGTCGTCTTGTTGTCCTGGCGACCCTCCTTCGCGTAACGCATCTTGGTCACACGAAGCGAGGCGTTCGGCGTGACGTTCTCGATCAGCGGGTAGGGCTCGACGGTCTCGTAGTTCAGGTGAAGCTCGGACATCGCACGACCGGCTTCGACGAACTGCTTGAACGCCTTCACCTTCGGGATGCGCGGGAGCATCTTCTTGAGGTCAGCCTCGAACTCTGCCCGGTACTCGCGCGAGTGCAGCAGCCCATAGACGTAGAAGAAGATGTCGTCCTTCGTCACGCCCTTCCCGAACGACAGTCGATAGTCGGTCAGAATCTCGTCAGTGATGTTGTCGATCCGCTCGAACCCCGCCTCAACCGGGGCAGTGAGCTTGCCATCCATCTCATCGAAGACGCCCAGCGTGCCGTCCTCGGGAAACAGTGTTGAAGGGTCGTTCTCTACCGCACGATAGGTGTAGCGCGAGAAAAATTGACCGCCGCTACCTGCCCCGGTGACATGAAGGTCGGGTATGCAGTCGAGCATCAAGACTGAGAACGGGACTGCGGAACTCATGCCGACGACATACATTCCAATGTTCGGGGTTGAAGCGTCGGGGAAAACCAACGCCAGCTTCCCGCTCATGGCGTTGAACACCGGGTTGTAGTAGGAAAGCTGCTTCGAGAACGGACGGTAGGCAACCAGACGCCCTAACGAGTCTGGGGCGAAGTCAGCGCTTCTGCCTTTCTGGAGTCGAGCTAGGAGGTCGCGGCTCCAGTTGACCTTGGTTGCATCATTCGACACGAAATCACGCGGCTCGCCTTCGCCACCAGAACTCTTCCAGCGCTCGACTTCGATGTTGTAGTTCGCGATGAGGCGCTTGACGTTGTCGGTCAGAGCCTCCCTGGAGTAGTTGTAGACCCATGCGTCGCGTGATGTGACCAAGCCATGCGAGTAGGTTGCGAAAAATCGAGCCTCCCGCGACTTCTGATCTTTGGTCGCAATCGGTGGGAACCCAGCGAAGGTCGCATCGCGCTGCGCGACCCAGTCACCTTCGGGAGAGGGTTCTATCTGCCGCCAAGAAACTCCGGACGCAGATCTCAAATTCCCTATCTTGGCGAGCTTCTGGTCTCGCGTCAGATAGTCGCCGATGTCTTGGTAGTAGAGCTTCGCTGGCGAAGACCCAGCCGGGTTCTTCACGAACAGTGCGACGGCAATCGTGGCGCGCGAGCCCTGCCCGAAAACGTTGTCTTTCTCCTGCTGTCGGCGCTCGCCGGAAGTACGCGCATTGCCTCGGAGGTTGAAGATGTACATGCTCGTGAACTCGTCGACCAGACTAAGTCGAAGTCCATCAGCCGTGTTCGCGTCCAGATAACCACCGTTGGAGACGTAGGCGATGACCCCTGAATCACCGATGCGGTCGGATGCCCAACGAATGGCTCTGATGTACGAGTCGTAGAGGTTGTACTTGAGGGTTGCCGTGCTCCGCTTCGCGTAGGTATCCCGAATCCGCGAGTCGAGTGTCTTGTACACGTTGTTCTTGTTGGCATCGTTCTCCGACTTTTGCGCGGCAGAGTACGGCGGGTTGCCGATGATGACACGGATGTCGCGTTCCTTCTGTGCGATCACTCGGTCGTTGTTCGCCTGGAAGACTCCCATGTCATCAAGTTCGTCGTCGTCCTCGAACATTTGAAAAGTGTCGGTCAGAACGATTCCATCAAACGGCACGTACTCGCCGCCTCGAAGCGAGTGGTATGTCTCCTCGATGTTGATCGCAGCGACGTAGTACGCGAGCAGCACGATCTCATTCGCGTGCAACTCGTAGCGGTACTTCCGCGCTAGGTCGTGCGGCTTGATGAGACCCGACTGGAGCAGCCGGACGATGAAGGTGCCGGTTCCGGTGAACGGGTCGAGGACATGTACCCCTTCGTCGGAGATGGATGTATCGAACTCGTCACGCAGTATGTCGTTGACTGAGTGGATGATGAAGTCCACTATCTCGTTCGGGGTGTACACAATGCCGAGCTTTTCGCTCGTTCTAGAGAACGCTGTCGAGAAGAACTTCTCGTACAACTCTTTGACGATCGTCTGCTTCGCCGCCGCGTCGTCGATGCCCGCTGCGCGCACCCGCACGGACTCGTAAAACGACTCCAGTTTCGTCGTCTCGTTTTCAAGGTTCTCGCCGTCGAGCACACGAACCATCGCGTTCATGACCTGCGAGACAGGGTTGTTCTCGGAGAACGCGTAGCCCTCGAATAGTGCGTCGAAGACGGGCTGGGTAATGAGGTGCTGCGAGAGCATCTGCACCGCGTCATCGTGCGAGATATCAGGGTTCAGATTGAGCCGCAGACCCTCAGTGAACGCCTCGAACTCGTCGCGAATCAGTTTGTTGTCACCTTGAACGAGCGCGTTGATCCTCTCCGAGTGGGCTTGCGCGATCGCCGCGACATCCGTTGCCCAGTTCTCCCAGTACCGCCGCTGACCGACCTTCTGGACGATCTTGGAGAGGATCGCGTCACGCCAGGCTTCGATCTTCGAGAAGTCAAGCTGCAGAGCGCCTTGCACCTTGTCTGCTCCCTTGGTCGCCGAGTCCTCCTCGTTATCGCTCTTGCCCCCGCCCGCACCGATCACATCAACCATCAGACGGTTGGTCTTCTTCGTGAGGTCGATCTTGTTGACCTCAGCGTCGAACCGCTCGTCGTGGGCTCGGAGCGCCTGGAGCACCTGCCAGACGACGCGGTACTTGTCGTTGTTGTTGAGCGCTTCGTCAGGTTCGACACCACCAGGAATCGCGATCGGGAGGATCACATACCCGAACTTCTTGCCTGCCATCTTGCGCATGACGCGACCGACTGACTGCACCACGTCGACCACGCTCTTGCGAGGGTTCATGAACATCACCGCGTCAAGCGCAGGAACGTCCACGCCTTCCGACAGGCACTTCGCGTTCGAGAGGATTCGGACAGTGCTGTCCGGAGACGCTTCCTTGAGCCAATCGAGCTTCTCGTTGCGCACGAGCATCGACTGCGTCCCGTCAACGTGACGCGCTTCCGCGTGAAGCAGGCGCGAAGTGTCCTCGCCCGATCCCTCGATGCGCCCAATCTCTCCCTCGACTACCTGCTGGAATGCGTCCGCAAGCTTGCGAGAAGTTGCGATGTCCTTTGCGAACATCACTGCACGCTGCATCGGCAGCGGGTCGTCCTCGTACTCGCCAGGGATCACCGAGCGCTTCGAGAGACCGTTCCAGGTGCCGACGATCTTCGCGGTATCCTCCATCGCGAGTTCGTAGCCGTCCTGGGACATCAAGGATTGGAACTCCCGCGCGACGAACGTCTCATCGACGGCGAGCACGAGAACCTTGTAGTCAGTGAGTCGTCCCATGCTGACTGCCTGTCCGAAGCCGAGGCGGTGGAACTCAGGTCCGTAGACCGCCTCGTCGTCCATGTCGGCGAGCTTCGCGCCGATCTCCCCCGCCTTCTTGCGGGTGCCGTCCGAGAAGATGCGCGGGGTCGCGGTCATGTAGAGGCGCTTCTTGCCCTGCACGAAGCTCTGATCGTGCACCTTCATGAACGCGGACTCGTCATCGTCCGACATCGCAGCACCGGTCGTCCGGTGCGCCTCGTCGCTCACAATCAGATCGAACTCCGGGAGCCCCATCCCCTGCGCCTTCGAGATCACGGGGAGCGACTGGTAGGTCGAGAAGATCACCGTCAGCTTGTCAGAGCCATCGCCCTGTGAGAACTGCTTGACGAGCGCCGATGCGTTCGTCGTCGCGGGGAAAGCAAGGTCGGTGACAGGGATGTCTTCCTCGGTGCGACGCTTACCGACCGACACATCGGAGCAGACCGCGAAAGAGCGCATCGGCACCTCTGCCTGGATCGTCCACTCCTTGAGCGTCTGAGACAATAGCGCGATTGACGGCATGAGGAACAGGACGGTGCCGCCCAGCGGGACAACCTTTTCCGCGAGCCGGAGCGAGGTGAAGGTCTTGCCCGTCCCGCACGCCATGATGAGCTTTCCGCGATCACGGTCTGTGAATCCTGCAACGACATCGTCGATCGCGACGCTCTGATAGTCGAACGGCGTCTTGAGGCGCTTCTTCTCGAGCTTCGTGGGCTCGTTCCAGACGAATTGCGACCAGTCGATCGACGAGTCATCGAGGTCTTGCACACGCAGGCGCTCGACAGGGATGGACTGCCCCGAGATTGCGTCTTCTGCGTTCTTGCCCCACTTGTCGGAGGTCGAGATCACTAGGCGCGAGGTGAACTCAGGAGCACCGTTCTCGGTCATCTTCCCGGACGCGGAGAGAAACGAGTCGAGCATCGCCTTCGTGACCGTGGTCGTAGGAGCGAAGAACTTGCACTGGATCGCCGTGAGGTCGCCGGTGTCACGGTTGCGCGCGACGAGATCGACGCCAGTGTCGGTGCGGTTGCCACGCTCGGGGTACTCCGACCACAGCCAGACCTCGTCGTACAACTCGGCGTACTGTGGCTCGGTTCGCAGGAACGCCTGCATCAGACGCTCAAAGTGCGCACCCTTGTCGTACTCGTCGAACGCGACCTTTCGGTACTGCTCTAGAACATCGTGGATGCTACTTACGTGTACGTCGTCGTTCGACACAGGTGCGCTCAATTCGTCCGGGGAAGCCTCAAGCTCAATCTATCGAGTGGCTGCGACGACTCCGGGTCGACGCTTCGGTTAGTCTGCGAACGTGTCCGACGATCTCTCAGCACTCAGCGCGCGACAACTGCTCGAACGCATCGAGGATGCCCTCCGTGAGTTGCTTCGACGTGGCATCGTCCGAAGCCGAAACGCGCCGCTCGGTGACGTTGCGGAACGCATTGTGTGGATCGCTCGCGGCGGCATGTTGGAACCGAACTCCACGAAGTCGCACGACGTGACGACGGTCGCGGGCGACCGCATTCAGGTCAAAGCGCGGATCATGGCGGGCACCGGAGGTAAGTTCAGTCAGTTCAGATCGTTCGACTTCACGAGCGCTATCTTCTTGACATTTGATCCTGCAACGCTCGACATCACCTATGCGCGCGAACTCACGAGCGACGAGGTCACGGGTCATGGCTCGACAAGCGGGTGGACGAATGCGACGACGCTGACGGGCGCTCGCGTAAAGACACTTGGGGTGGATGTCACCGAGGAGATGCGAAATGCGTACGCACGACTCGATGGGGTCATCGCTTCCGCGTGAACCCCTAGCCGATGCCGCGAAGAACGTCGTAGGCAGCACGGAACGTGGCGGTCACGTCACGCCCGCTTGCCTTCGCGCGACCCATCGGAAGTCGAGGACCGTCAGCGTGAGGACTCACGAGCGATCGAAGTTCCTCGACCTCGTACTCTCGTGCCCAGTCGAGTTCGTTGTTATCACGATCGAAGCGAATGCATACCGCCAGATCGAAGTCCAGCGAGTCAAACTGAAACATGCGGCTCACGCCTGGCGGCAGCGTACGGGTCTTCACCTGAACGAGCCGCCCCTGTGCATCCGTGAGGTCGTACGCCCGTGTTCCCGGAGGCGGTAGCGTCCCTCCGTAGACCGCAAGCGCGAGCCCTTCACCGACCTCGCCCTGAATCGCGCCAGAGGTGCGCGAGACACCACGCCTCCCGAACTCGCGCTGGATGCGTGCGTGAAGATCAAACAAGTCTGAGAGCGGCAGCGCTTCGAGGTCGAGATCGGTCACATTCTCACGCTAGCGGCGTGACTTCTCCGAGCACCCGAGGCGCGCATCAGAAGGGTTCCTCGTCCGGCAGCACCTCATCGTCGTAGACGCCGG
Organism: Microbacterium sp. Leaf436; assembly: GCF_001424715.1. Lineage (NCBI taxonomy): Bacteria > Bacillati > Actinomycetota > Actinomycetes > Micrococcales > Microbacteriaceae > Microbacterium > Microbacterium sp. Leaf436. The sequence goes on along the minus strand of NZ_LMRB01000003.1, from coordinate 213,053 downwards.
TGGGGAACGCGACTATCGCTGCGTGCTCGATGACGCTTGCGGCGATCACCTCGACTTCCACCATCTCGCCGAGTCGAATCTGGAAGCGATGCTCGCGGTCTGCCGCGAGTTCGAGACGCAGACGTTCCACGCGCTCGTTCTCGGCGACCGCGTGCCACAGCATCCGCGTACGCAGGCGGTCTGACGCGATGCGATCCCGCGTGCTCGTGCGAACTCCGATGTAGGCGAGGCGCTGCTGGATTCCGCGCGCCCAGTTGGACAGCACCGTGTCGGGCGGAAAGCAGATGATGGTCTCGGCTCCGGGGAGCCACTTCGACACCTCATAGCTCAGCCACGCGCACACATCGACGACGTGGTCATCGTCGGCGAGGAATGGCGTCGCGAATGCTGACGATTCGATGACCACGAGACCCGGCAGCCGAAGAGTTGGTCGCTGTCGCGGACTCACCACCCTGCACCAGTCTTACGCGCGTATTCGAGCAATGGTGCTTCGACATCATCGACCGGCGGCGGATCAACACGGAATCCGCAAGGCATCAGCGCGATCGGGATCGAGGCAGCACGGAGGCGATCGCGGTGCCCGTCAATCGCAAGGAACCACCCGACCGCCGCCCCTCGCGTCTGGCGCAGACGAGAGTCGGTGACGACCGCCCCGGAGACCGCAGCGGCGGATGCCGACGTTGAACCAACGATGTCGTCGGGCGAAAAGAGTTCGACTCGACGACGCACCGTGGGCGACAGCAGCGGAGGAAGGATCACGACGGTGTCCAGTGGATAAATGCACCGGACGCGGCTCAACGCATCGGAGAGTTCATTCACCCATGCCTCGGTCGTCGAAGGCATCCCGAGGACGCGGGCATCGAGCCAGAACGCGGCAGACATTGAGACTCCGGAAGAAGAGGAAGAGGCGGTGTGAGCAGGCACTCAACTGCTGCTCACACCGCCCTCGGATCGGACACGACCACATCATGGTCGGAGCCGATCGAACCGCCGCCTTTCGGGCAATTTCAGAATAGTTCGGCTACGAGTCTCACGCTGACGTTTAGCCCTTTGAACAGGGATTTCTGTCCGCTCACTTAGCCACACGCGGCGCACAATCCTGGCGCGATTGGTTCCTCTCGATTCCGTTCGGTGCCGTCCCGACCATGATGTGGTCGTGAAAGCGAAAAACGGCATCTCCACCTACTCGACAGCGAAGGGCACCCGGTACAAGGTGCGCTACCGCAAGCCCGACCGCACTGCGGGAGCAAAGGGCGGGTTCACCACCCGTGCCGCCGCGCGGGCGTTCCAGCTTTCGATGGAGGTGCGTCGCTCTCAGGGGTCATTCGTCGATCCCTCGCTCGGTCGCGCGACGGTCGCGGAGGTCGCTGAGGAATGGCTTGCCGCTCGTTCCGCCGATACCAAGGGCACCAAGAAGTCCACCCTCTCCCGCGTCCGCAGCATCGTGCGTATCCGGGTCATCCCCGATCTCGGCGAACGTCGCATCGGAGATCTGACCAAGGGTGATGTTGGCGAGTGGGTGCGCACCTTGGAAGGTGAGCCCGAGACGATCCGCAAGACCGTCTCTGTGCTGCGCGGCATCCTGTCCTACGCCGTCGACCACAACCGCATCCACAGCAACCCCGCGAGCAAGATCGCCCAACCGAAGCTCGCCAAGAAGCCGAAGCGCTATCTCGACCACGCGCAGGTGGGCGATCTCTACGAGGCGGTCAACGAGACGAACCACGGAGAGGAGCATGGCTACGGTCTGGTTGCCCTCACGCTCGCGTATACAGGTCTGCGGTGGAGCGAGCTTGCTGGACTGCGAATCAACGATGTTGACCTCCGCAAGCGCCGAATCTCGGTCGCCCACACGATCGTTCAGGTCGATGGCAAGCAGATCGAGGATGTACCGAAGTCCTACGCCGCACGATCGGTGCCCATCCCCTCGTTCGTCGCCGAACTCTTGAGCAAGCACATCGAGCGGCGTCGCGCGGAACTCGATGTAGACGCTGCCACCCTGCGCGCGCAGTTGAAACTGCTCGCCGACAAGAACGCCGAACTGGATCGGGTACGGATGCGTGAGGGCGAACTCATTGCTCGCCTCGATGAGGTACGCGCCGAGCGCACCCTGCTCGACGCGCGCATCCAGGGGCTTCAGGAAGACCGGGAAGCGCGCATCGCCGCCGGGATGCCCACCGAGCCCGTGGACGAGCGCCTGGCGGTCGCTGAGCGCGCTCTGAGCCGTCTCCCGCAGATCGCAGGGCTCGAACTTCGGGTCAGCAAGGTGCCCGAGCGGATCGCGCGCCTGGAGAGCCAGATCGCGAAGCGACCTCGACAGTCCGAGCTTCTTCGAGAGCACCTTCGTGTGCTTGAACAGGAGCCGCTGTTCGTCGGAGTACGCACCCGCTCATGGCTGCGCAACGCGAGCTTCCGCAAGGGATGGCTCTCCCCCGCCGTCAAGCTCATGGACGAACGAGCGCTACAGGCTGCGTTCGACGCTGATCTGCCGCCCGCGAAGCCGCTCGGCGACATCGAACCACACGAACTCCGACACACATACGCGAGCCTCGCGGTGTCGGAGAACGCAAACGTGAAGGCACTCCAGCGCGCGCTTGGTCACGAGAAAGCAAGCGTGACCCTCGACGTGTACGCCGATCTCTTCGAGGACGACCTGGACGACGTAGCGGAACGGCTCGACTGGAAGGTGCGTTCACTCACGACTTCCGCCAACTTCGCCCCTGCCAATTCCAGGGTCGAGCCCATCGCCTTCGACGACCCGATGTGGGACGACAAGTAGCGCCTACGCCTTGTCGGTCTCGTCTTCGTCATCGTCAGTGGGCTCAGTGATCTCGAATGCCCGCTGCGGCATGACTGAGCCCTGCGTCTGAATTGGGAGCAGTAGCGCGTCTGACTCTTCGCCAAACACACGTTCGACCACGGTTTCCGGGTCTTCGGTCAGTAGCTCGGGGTGCTTCTCCAAGATCAGATCGACTCTCTCGTTGATCTCCTCGGGTGTCAGTTCACGCATCGCACTTGCAAGCTCCCGAGTGCCCTCATCGTCGAGGATACGAGCGCTGACGAGTGTCGCCCACTGCTCTGCGCTGATGGCGCGGTGGGCGTTGCTCGCTGCACGGTGAGCGAGTGCTTCAAAGAACAGCGTGAACCACTGCTCACTCGTGATCTCGATCACCGACTCTTCGATCTCGTCGCCTGCCTGGCGCGACACATCGTTCGTCGGTGCGGGCACGGTTGCGATCTCGGAGCCCGCCTCCGACTCAGCTTCGATGTCCTGAGCTTCTGCCTTCTTGTCCGCCCAGACCTGCTTGATCTTCGGGACACCCTTCGTGACGAGCAACGTGCCGCCGATGCTGACCCCCGCGACCACAGCCGCGAGGATCACCTTCTCGCGGGTGACGCTCCCGCTGGACTTCTCGATGGCTTTCGTGGCGTAGAGCACGACTTGCTCACGCACTCCCCCAGCGCCATGCACGAGCGGGCTCAGCCCGCCGGGGCTCTTGAGGGACTGCGACAGCGTGCTGCCCACGCTGCGCTCAACGATCATCAATTCACGGATGACCTCGGGAACTATGTCTCCACCACCGGCTGCCATGTTCCTAACCGTAGCGTCCACGCGTCGGCGCACGGCAGTGTCAGGACGCCGCCAGAACGCGGCGATCCGCACCGCCTGTGAGATGTGGGCTGTTCGCCGGTGTGTCCAAAGTGTGTCCAAGACAGGAGCGCGCTGACGCTGTGGAGTGGCAGCGTGGAAAGCACTAGAGCCCCGGTTCCCTTTGTTTTCAAGGGAACCGGGGCGCTAATAATGTTGGTGACCCCAGCGGGATTCGAACCCGCGTTACCGCCGTGAGAGGGCAGCGTACTAGGCCGCTATACGATGGGGCCGCTTCGCAACCGTTCAAGTATGCACCACGAATTGCGCGCACGCAAAATCGGGGCCGGAACCACCGAATTCCCGGGCGTGTCCGGCCACGGTACCGCGAGAACGCGGCGGGCGGAAGAGCCGATAGCCCGACTTCGCCTCCCCCGCCAGCGGTTGCCGCCCGCGCGGTCGCGGAGTTCACTGGGAGCATGCGCCTCACGAAGCACGAACACGCCGCCCTGGTCCTCGTCGAGTCGGGACACACCCTCGTCGTCGACCCCGGGAGCTTCACCTCGCCGCTCGAAGACCTCGTCGGTCTCGTCGGCGTCGTCATCACCCACGAACACGCCGACCACTGGACGGCCGATCACCTCACGCGCCTGCAGAAGGCCCACCCCGGCGTTCCGATCTACGGTCCCGAGGGCGTGGTGCACGCGGCCGCCGGCTTCGACGTCATCGCGGTCTCCCCCGGCGACCGTCTCGACGTGGGCCCCTTCCACCTCGAGTTCTTCGGAGGGACGCACGCGGTCATCCACGAGTCGATCCCGAACGTCGACAACGTCGGCGTGCTCGTCAACGACGCGCTGTACTACCCCGGCGATTCGTACGCCGTCCCGAAGCGCTCGAAGGTGCAGCTGCTGGCCGCGCCCGTCGGTGCCCCGTGGCTGAAGATCGGCGACGCCATCGACTTCGTCCTCGACGTCAAGCCCGACCGTGTGTTCGCCACCCATGACATGACCCTGTCGACGGCGGGCAAGCAGATGGGCGCCGCGCGCCTCACCTGGGCCGCTGAGCAGAACGGCGGATCGTTCGTCGATCTGCAGCCGGGCGACACTCTCGACGTCTGAGGCTCGGACCGGGCCACACTCCTGAACGATCCGCGCGCCCGGGCCCTTCGGCGGCCGACAGCCCGCACCGATCGGCGAAACTCAGGAGTTCGGCCCGCCACCCGTACGCGAAACACCGGATGCCACGAGCCCTGGGGCCCGTGGCATCCGGTGTTGTGAAGCGCGGTGCTTACTGCGCGTCGAGGTCGGTCTCGAGAAGAGCGACGAGCTCGTCGAGCGCCTGCTCGGCGCCGTCGCCCTCGGCCTTCAGGGTCACGACGGTGCCGTGACCGGCACCCAGGCCCATGAGCGAGAGGATGCTGCCGGCGTTGAGGTCGGCACCGCCCTCGGCTGCGATCGTGACGGGGATCTTCTTCTCCTGCACGGCCTGCACGAAGAGCTTCGCGGGACGGGCGTGGAGGCCCGAGGCGCTGGCGATGGTGGCCTGACGTTCTGCCATGGTGAATCCTCTCGATTCGACGGGGGTATTACGCGGCGACCGTGGCCGCGGGAGCGGTCTCGGCGACGGACGGGTCCTTCTGAGCGCCGATGCGCTTGAGCGCGACGACGATCAGCGCCGTCACGACCGTACCCAACGCGATTGCGAGCGCGAAACCCCAGAAGGGGTTGATCGCGAAGAACACGAACACGCCGCCGTGCGGGGCGAACGACTGCACGCCGATGATCATGCTGAGTCCACCGGTGATCGCACCGCCCACCATAGAGGCGGGGATGACGCGCAGCGGGTCGGCGGCGGCGAACGGAATCGCGCCCTCGGAGATGAACGAAGCACCCAGCAGCCACGCTGCGGCGCCGTTCTCACGCTCGACCGGCGTGAACCGGCCGCGGGCGAGCACGGTCGAGGCCAGCGCCATCGCGAGCGGCGGCACCATGCCCGCGGCCATGACCGCGGCCATGATCAGGTACGGCGTGGTGTTGGACTGGGTGGCGGCGGCGAGGCCCGTGGTGGCGAAGACGTAGGCGACCTTGTTGACCGGGCCACCGAGGTCGAAGCACATCATGAGGCCGAGGATCACGCCCAGCACGATCGCGCCGGCACCGCTGCCCGCGAGGCCGGTGAGGCCCTCGGTGAGGGCGGCCATGAGCGAGGCGATCGGGCGTCCGAGGAAGAGGATCATCAGCCCCGAGGCGAAGATCGAGCCGAGGAAGGGCACGATTACCACCGGCATGAGGCCGCGCAGCCACCGCGGGGCGTCGAAGCGACCGAGCCACCAGGCGATGAAACCGGCGAGCAGACCACCGATGATGCCGCCGATGAAGCCGGCGTTCATGAGCACGGCGACGGCACCGGCGACGAAGCCCGGGGCGATGCCGGGGCGATCGGCGATCGCGTAGGCGATGAAGCCCGCGAGCACGGCCACGATGAAGCCCATCGAGGTCGACCCGATCATGAACGCGACCGAGCCGAGGTACTGGCCCAGCGGGCCGAACGACGACGTGATGCCTTCGGTCGGCAGATCCCACAGCGAGTTCTGGATGATGACGTTGGCCGCGTTCTGCGTGACCTGGTACCCGCCGAGAAGGAACCCGAGGGCGATCAGCAGACCGCCACCGGCGACGAACGGGATCATGTAGCTGACACCGGTCAGCAGCCACCGCTGGATGCGGCGGCCGACCGACTGCTGGGCGATGGGGGCCTCGGCGGCACCCGCACCGGCGGCACCGCCCTGCACGCGCGCGGCGTTCGGGTTGTCGCTGGCGGCGAGGGCTTCGGCGATGAGCTGCTTCGGCTGCTCGATGCCGCGCTTGACGCCGGCGCGCACGACGGGCTTGCCCGCGAAGCGCTGGGGTTCGCGCACGTCGACGTCGACCGCGAAGATCACGGCGTCGGCGTCGTCGATGACGCTCTGCGGCAGGGCCTTGTAGCCGCTCGAGCCCTGCGGCTCCACGATCAGCTCGACGCCCTCGGTCTCGGCGCCGGCGGCGGTGAGCGCGTCGGCGGCCATGAAGGTGTGGGCGATGCCGGTGGCGCACGCGGTGACCGCCACGATCTTCTTCGTGCGCCCCGCGGCACGGGTCTCGGCGCGCGTGGCGGCGGGGGCCGCCGCGGCGGCAGGTGCTGCGGCGGGGGCCGAAGCGGCGGGGGCCGGGGTCACGGCATCCGTGATGATGCGCACGGCGTCGGCGGGCGTCTGCGCGGCGCGCAGACCCGACATGAAGTCGTTGTTCATGAGGCTCCGCGCGAGCTGCGACAGCACCGCCAGGTGCGCCTCGTCGGCACCGGCGGGCGCGGCGATGAGGAACACGATGTCGGCGGGGCCGTCGGGGGCGCCGAAGTCGACCCCGGGCGTCAGACGCGCGAACGCGAGGGTCGGCTCGGTGACCGAGGCGCTGCGGGCGTGCGGAATTCCGATGCCGCCGGGCAGGCCGGTCTCGTCCTTCTGCTCACGGGCCCAGGCGTCGTCGAAGAGTTCCTGGGCGCTGGTCGCGCGACCCTGCGCGACGACGCGCTCGGCCAGGGCACGGATCACCGACTGCTTGTCGGTGCCCAGGGGCGCGTCGAGGGTGACGAGCTCCGCGGTGATGATGTCGGACATTGTCTGGTGACCTCCGTGGTCAGGATGTTGCGGTGTGGGTGGAGAAGTCGGAGACGGCGATCGTGCCCGCGGGCAGATCGGCCGGTGTCGGGGCCTGAGTCCCCGGCAGGGTCGCGGCGGCGGCGCCGTACGAGATGCTCCGCGCGAGACGGTCGGGAGCCGAGGCTCCCTCGAGGTCGGCCAGCAGGTAGCCGGCGAGCGAGCTGTCGCCCGCGCCGACCGTGCTGGCGACCTGGATTCGGGGGGCGCGACCGCGCCACGCGCCGTCGGCCGTGAACAGCAGGGCACCGTCGGCCCCGAGGGTCACGAGGGCGGATGCCACCCGCTCGGGCACGAGCGTGCGTGCACGGCGGGTCGCTTCGGTGAGCACATCGGCGTCGCCGGCGGCGTCGTCACCGACGAGCTCGGCGAGCTCTTCGTGGTTGGGCTTGATGAGATCGGGACGGGCGGTGGCGACCACCGCGGCCAGCGCCGGCCCCGAGGCGTCGACCGCCACGCGCGGAGCGGCGGCGCCCCAGCGCACGCGGACCGCCGTGATGAGATCGGCGTAGAACGAGGCGGGAACGCCCGGCGGCAGCGATCCGGCGAGCACGAGCCACGTGGCGCCCTCGGCCGCGGCGACGACGCCGGCGACCAGAGCCTCGGCTTCGGCGCCGGACAGCTCGGCACCCGGCAGGTTGAGCTTGGTGGTCTCGCCCGCCGGGTCGGTGATGGTGAGGTTGGCCCGGGCGCGCCCCGCGACCTCGACCAGGTCGAGGGCGATGGCGGTGTCTTCGAGCAGCATCCGGTACGGGTCGTGCGCGTTGACGGGGACGACGGCGCGCGCGGGGGCTCCGGCCGCCGTGACCACGCGGGCGACGTTGACGCCCTTGCCGCCCGCGTCTTCGCGGGACGACAGCGCGCGCTGTACCTCACCGGGGGCGAGGGCGTCGGAGAGCACCACGGCGCGGTCGGCCGAAGGGTTGGCGGTCAGGGTGACGATCATGCGACACGCACCTCGACGTCGGCGTCGGCCAGGGCCTCCGCGAGCGGGGCGGGCGGGGCCGCGTCGGTGACGAGCACGTCGATCTCGTCGAGTCGGGCGAAACGCACGAGCAGTTCCTCTCCGAACTTGGCCGCGTCGGCGACGAGTACGACACGACGGGCCGACTGGATGATGGCGGTCTTGACGGCGGCCTCGTCGGGATCGGGCGTGCTGAGCCCGAAGCCGGCGCTCAGACCGTTCGTGCCGACGAAGGCGATGTCGGGGCGCAGCTGGCCGATGGTGCGAACGGTGTGCGCACCGACGGCCGCGGCGGTCACCCCGCGTACCCGTCCGCCGATGGTGGTGAGCGAGAGACGCTCCTCGCCAGCGAGCAGGTGCGCCGCCTCGAGCGAATGCGTGACGACCTCGACCCCGGAGCCGGCGTCGAGCGCGGCGGGGAGCATCGCGGCCACGGCGGCGGGCGTCGTTCCGCCGTCGAGGAAGATCGACCCGCGGAAGTCCGCTCCGAGAAGGCCGGCCGCCTCGGCGGCGATCGCGCGCTTGGCGTCACCGCGGCGCTCACGCCGCTCGGTGAGCGAGGATTCCGCCGTGCTGGCCCGGTCGACACCGACCGCCCCACCGTGCACGCGGCGCAGAGATCCGGTGCCCTCGAGGCGGTCGAGGTCGCGACGCACGGTCTCGGTCGTCACGTCGAAGCGGCGGGCCAGGTCGATGACGCTGACGCGTCCGACCTCGCGCAGTTCGCGCTCGATGAGCTGCTGGCGCTCCATTGCGTACACGGGATCTCCTTCGAAGATTCCCACACGATACAACACGAAACAACACACAGCAATACTCCGCGGCATCCAGGTCCGTACCGACGCGAGGAACGTCGCGGGGCCGCCCGAGCCGGGTGTCGAGGAGACGGGCCTGCGCACTCCCCGGCACCCGTCCCCTCGACACGGGCGACTACTGCACCGACCACCCGCCGTCGGAGGGCAGGATCGCCCCGTTGATGTTCACCGCGTCGTCGCTGAGCAGGAACGTGATGGACGCGGCGAGCTTCTCGGCGGTGGCGATCGTCGGGATCGCCTGCTGGAACGGCGCCAGGCGGGCGGATCCCGCCACAGAGGGGTGGGCGGACATCGGGATGCCGGTGGCGACGCCGCCCGGTGCGACCGCGTTGACGCGCAGCCCCTGCGGCCCGTACATGAACGCGGCGCTCCGCGTCAGACCGATCACGCCGTGCTTGGACACCGTGTACGCGTTCCCGGAGGCGTTGCCTCGCAGCCCCGCCTCGGAAGTGACGTTCACGATCGCCCCGGACCCCGCCGCGAGCATGAGCGGAACGACGGCGCGCGACAGCTTGAAGCCCCCGGTGAGATTGATACCGATCACTCGATCCCACATCTCGTCACTGGTTTCATGCAGAGGCGAGAAGTCGTCGTTGATGCCGGCGACGTTCGCCAGGCCGTCGATGCGGTCCCCGGCGGCTGCGACGATCTCGTCGATGTCCTGCTGCCGCGTGATGTCTCCCACGACGACGACCATCTCGGCGCCCTCGGCGGCGGCCGCGGTCTCGGCGAGCCGGTCGCGGCTGATGTCGACCGCCACGACCCGACCACCCTCTCGCGCGATGCGCACGGCCGTCGCACGACCGATCCCGCCGGCGGCACCGGTGACGACGACCGTCTTCCCCGCGAATCGACCCGGCGTGATCTTCTCCACCCATCCCGCCGAGTCCCCCGACGGCGGAACGACCCCGTCGTTCGCGCGCAAGACCAGATCGTCGACCACGGATTGCGGCATCTTGCCCTGACTCATCGTCACGAGCTGCTGCAGCGGGAGTTCCCGGACGGGACCCAGGACGTCATCGCCCACTCCGGACTCCCGTAGGAGTCCGCGGATCAGCGGGCCGCCGACGGGATGCTCCAACCATGAGCCGATGGTGCTGTCGGCGGTCACGTGTCCCGATGTCCCGGCCATTGCGTTCTCCTTCTGTTGAGGCGGCGTCCCTCAGTGAGACGACCATGCTCAGAGTAGGTATTCACGCCCGTGAATACAATCGTCGACGCCTAGGATGGACGGGTGACCGACGACGAGACGACCCCGGACGGGCCTCGGCGCGGGCGCGGCACCCGCGCCGGACTCACCGCGGCCCGGATCGTCGAGGCGGCGCGAGACCTGGACGCCGAGACGATCACCGTCAAGGCCGTCGCCGACCGACTCGGCGTCGACCGCGCGGCGGTGCATCATCACGTCAGCGACGTGGGCGCCCTTCGACAGGCTGTGGCCTTCGAGGCGTTCACCGGGAACTTCGGCACCCTTGCTCTTCCCCCGGATGCCGATTGGCGGCAAGCGTGTCGACTCCTGGCGCTGTCGATGCACGGTGCCGTCCTCGCCGCCAGGGGTCTCGGCGTGTACGTGCGCCTCACGGCTGCCAACGTCGCGCTCCTCGAGCCCGTCGATCGCACCCTGCGCATCATGACGGAGGCCGGTTTCGATGACGAGACCGCCGCCCGTAGTCTGGCGGCGCTCACCACCATGGCCGGCGCTCTGGCACGCGAGCAACTCATCGCGCAGCAGCCGTCGGGGCACCCGCAGGTTCCGGAACTGCGTCTCGCACTCGACGAGGCGGAGAGCGCACACCTCCCGGCCCTTCGACGCTTCGCTCGAGCCGACCTCGTCGATTTCGACGACACGCAGCTGCAGATGAGCATCGACCTTCTGCTCGAGGGAATGGCCGCGCGGCTCACGAACACCCGCTGAGGACCCCGCGGGGAGGCACGCACCCGGACGGAGTCCTCGCGCGTGCTTCCCCGTCAGGGAGCGACGACCGAGATCGTGAACGCGATCTGCTGGCCGTCGGGGCCGGTGAGCGTCGCGGTCGTGGTGCCCACCTTGCGCGCCTCGAACCCCGGACGGAAGACGGCGCCCTCCGACGCTCCGCCGGCCGAGAACTCCGCGATCGTGGGATCCGCCGTCGTCCCGCTCCACTCGGCTTCGGTGCCGTCGGGCACCGCGAGCACGAGGGCGGTCGCCACGACGACCGTCGCGTCGCGGGTGTCGAGTTCTCCGGGCGAGACGACCGTCGGCGGAAGCGCCTGCGAACCGATGGACGCCGCGGGACTCGCGCTCGAGCCCGTCACCGGCGTGTCGCCCGACGCGGAGGGAGTGCATCCCGCGACCAGCAGCGGGAGGGCGACGACAGCGACGACGAGGGACCAACGCTTCACGGGTGACCTGCTTCCGGCTCCGGCCCGTCGACGCGGGCACTGAGGGGATCGTAGCGAAGCCATGCTCACCCCCGACGAACGCGCCCCCTACTCCTCCGGCGACGTGCTGTCGTCGACGGCGGTCACCGGGATCTCGATCGACGAGATCGACGTCTCACCGAGCCCGAGCAGAGCGGGCGACGCGACGTCGAGTGGAGCGTCGTCGGGCAGGACCTCGGCGCGACTGCGCGGCCGCTGGGGCTCGCCGGGAAGGCCCGCCCACTCGCTCGGTTCTTCGGGACGCTGCACGAAAAGACCCATGGCACCATTCTCGCTCGTCACGACCGGTCGCGCATCGCCTCTCGGACGACCACGGCCCGGCGGGCGCCGATCTCCCCCACGCCAAACCGGATGCCGTTCCTCGCGCCGCACGCGACCCTCGCCCGATCAGCGGGCGAAGACGTACTGCAACGAGAGTCGCCCGTCGGCGTCGACCGCGACGTGGGCCGAGACCGTGATGCTGCCGAGGGGCGTGGGCGGCAGGCTCGCCGTGGTCGCCTGGCCCTCGGCGCGGGCCGCGTCGCCGACCTGTTGCGCGAGGGTGGCGACGTCGGCCTCGGACCATCCCCACTGCTCCGCCCGTTGCTCGAGGTCGGCGCGGATGCTGACCCACGTCGTGCTCGAGGCCGGCTGCACGCTCACCGCCGACAGGAGATCGCCGCGCGTCGCGAGCGCGAACCACGTCGCGCCCGAGAAATCCAGGGACTCCCCGTCGGCCCGCACCGTCACCGTGAGCGGCACGAGGGTCTCCACCGGCGTGTCCGCGTCGGCGGGGAGGCCCAGGTCGCTGGCCGACGCCGAGGTCGTCAGATCGATGACGACGGCGCGCTGCCGGTTGAAGAAGTCGGTCCCGGCGCGGTCGAATCGGGATTGTCCGTCCGACAGCTCTTGGTCGGCCGACGGCGCGGGATCCTCGACGACCCACCAGGAGTTCGCCATCGCGTACGCGCCGACGCCGACGGCCGCGCAGATGACGACGACCACCGACAGGGTGATCCACGTCGCGAGCTGCTCTCTGCGTCGGCGCCGCTGCTGCGCCGACGGAGGCCGCGGGGGTGGCGGTGTGGTTCGGGTCATGCGGCGTGCCCCTTCGCGAGTGCGGCATCACGTCGGGGCGGGAAGAAAGCAAAAGCCCCGGCTTCTCGCAACATAAGCGATGACCGGGGCTTTTCGTCTTGCTGGGGTACCTGGACTCGAACCAAGAACAACGGAACCAGAAACCGCCGTGTTGCCAATTACACCATACCCCAAGGCGGTGAGCCGTAACTCGTGCCGAGAGACAAGCTTACGCGACGTCGGCCCGAGTGCCAAAACGGGGCCGGCCCGCGCGCGTCGCGCGGGCCGCTCCGCTCAGCCCAGGTGCTGCACCAGGGCGCCGAGGCGGCGGAGGGTGTCGGCCTTGCCGAGCAGTTCCATCGACTCGAACAGCGGCGGCGACACCCGGCGGCCCGTGAGGGCGACGCGCGGGGGGCCGTAGGCGATGCGGGGCTTGAGCCCCAGCTCGTCGACCAGAGCGCTCGACAACGCCGCCTGCACCGCCTCGGTGGTGAAGGCGGACTCGGGAACGAGCTCGAGGGCGGCGACCGAGGCGACCAGCACCTCGCCCGCGTTGGCCGGAAGGCCCTTCAGGGCGTCCTCGGCGTACTCCACGTCGGAGACGAACAAGAACCCGAGCATGCCCGGCACCTCACCGAGCAGCTGCACGCGCTCCTGCACGAGGGGAGCTGCCGACGCGATGATCGCGCGGTGCTCCTCGCTCGGCTGCTCCGCGATGAGACCTGCACCCGCGAGGTAGGGGACGATCCGCGACGCGAAGTCATCGGCATCCAGCAGGCGGATGTGGTCGCCGTTGATCGCCTCGGCCTTCTTCTGGTCGAAGCGCGCCGGGTTGGGGTTGACGTCGGCGATGTCGAACGCGGCGATCATCTCGTCGAGCGAGAACACGTCGCGGTCGCTCGCGAGCGACCATCCGAGCAGCGACAGGTAGTTGAGCAGGCCCTCGTGGATGAAGCCCTTCTCGCGCTGCAGGAACAGGTCGGCCTGCGGGTCGCGCTTGGAGAGCTTCTTGTTGCCGGTCTCTCCCAGCACGAGCGGCATGTGTCCGAAGCGCGGAACGTAGTCGGTGACGCCGGCGTCGAGCAGCGCGCGGTAGAGCGCGAGCTGGCGAGCGGTGGAGGGCATGAGGTCCTCGCCGCGGATGACGTGGGTGATGCCCATGAGGGCGTCGTCGACGGGGTTCACGAACGTGTACAGCGGGATGCCGCCGGCGCGGACGACCACGAAGTCGGGGAACGATCCGGCCGGGAACGTCACCTCGCCGCGGATGAGGTCGACGTAGGTGAGGTCCTCGTCGGGCACGCGCACGCGCCACGCGGGCTCGCGCCCCTCAGCGCGGAAGGCGGCCTTCTGCTCGTCGGTGAGGTCGCGGTCGTAGTTGTCGTAGCCGAGCTGCTTCGCCCGACCGTTGGCCGCGTTGCGCGCGTCGATCTCGTCGGCGGTGGAGTAGCTCTCGTAGACGGCCCCGGCCGCGATGAGCTTGTCGAGCACCTCACGGTAGATGTCGTGACGCTGGGACTGCCGGTACGGCGCGTGGGGGCCGCCCACCTCGACGCCCTCGTCCCAGTCGATGTTCATCCACCGCAGCGCCTCGAGCAGCTGCTGGTAGCTCTCCTCGCTGTCGCGCGCGGCGTCGGTGTCTTCGATGCGGAAGACGAGTTTGCCGCCGTTGTGCCGGGCGTAGGCCCAGTTGAACAGGACGGTGCGGATGAGACCTACGTGCGGCAGACCCGTCGGAGACGGGCAGAAGCGGACGCGAACGTCGGCGCCGGAGGCGGTCGTGGTGCGGGGATCAGGCGTGGCAGACATCGCCTCGATCCTACCGGCGGGCGGTGCCGGTTCCCGAGAGACGGAGGTGATCGGCGAGCACGTCGGTCATCACCTCGAGAGCCGCCCCCACGGCGGGAACGTGCTCCGCTCCCCGCGCGGTGACCACGTGCAGGGTGCGCGCCTCGGCGGCCGGCAGACGGGGAGCGGCGATTCCGGCGAGCAGGGGCAATGACACCACGGCCATGCGCGGCAGGATCGCCATGCCGACCCCCTGGGCGACGAGGGCTTCGACCGCGATGAAGTTGTCGGTCTCGAACGCGATGTCCGGCGTGAATCCGGCCCGCCCGCAGGCCTCGAGCAGGTGTCCGCGGCACTGCGGGCAGCCCGCGATCCAGCGCTCCCCCGCGAGCCGCGACAGATCGATCGGGTCGTGGGCGGCGGCGGGGTGCCCGATGGGCACGACCACGACGGTGTCGTCGTCGCCGATCACCCGCGCCGAGAGTCCGGATGCCGCGGACTCCAGGTGTTCGCGCCGATCACCCGGGTAGCTGTAGGTCAGGGCGATGTCGGCGCGGTTCTCGCGCACGGCGGAGATGGCTTCGGGCGGCTCGGCCTCGATGAAGCTGATCGAGACTCCCGGACGCCGGGCGGTGACCGCGGCGATCACGCGCGGCACGACCGTCGACGAGGCAGAGGGGAACGCCGCGATGCGCACGCGCCCCGCGCGGAGCCCCCGCAGCTCGGCGAGGTCGCCGGCGGCCGCGTCGAGCGCGGTGGTGACGGTGGCGGCGTGCCGCGCGAGCACCAGGCCGGCCTCGGTGAGCCGGATGCCGCGTCCGACCCGCTCGACGATCGGCAACCCGGCGCGCCGCTCGAGCCGACGCAGCTGCTGGCTCACGGCGGGCTGGCTGTAACCGAGCGCGCGGGCGGCGGCGGTGATGGACCCCGTGTCGGCGATCGCCTTGACGACGCGGAGGGCGTTCGCATCGAGGACGTCGTCTGTCTCGCTCATCCCCATACATAAGCATTCTTGATGCTTCTCATGCAACACCTGCCCTGGTGCAATAACCCGTTCGGCGGGAACCTGGAACACATGAGCAGCCTCACCTCGCACTTCGCCGGTGGCCGCGACTACCTCGCCGCCTGCACCCTCGGCCTCCCGCCGCGAGCGACGGTCGCCGCCGTCCGCGCCGACCTCGAGTCCGCGGCATCCGGTCGTCCCGACGTCGTCGCGGCGTCGCTGGCCGTCGAGCAGGCCCGATCGTCGTTCGCCCGCTTGGTGTGCGCGCCCGTCGGCGACGTGGCCATCGGCTCGCAGACCTCGGTGCTGGTCTCGCTCATCGCCGCGTCGGTGCCCGACGGTGCCGAGGTGCTCTGCGCCGAGGGCGACTTCTCGTCGCTCGTGGCGCCCTTCGTCCACGCGGGACGCGGCATCCGCCTGCGCACCGCTCCCCTGCACGAACTCGCCGATGCGGTCTCGCCCGACACGTGGCTCGTGGCGTTCTCGCTGGTGCAGTCGGCGACGGGCGAGGTGGCGGATGCCGCCGGCGTCGCCGCCGCCGCGGCGCGAGCGGGCGCCCGCACCCTCTGCGACCTCACTCAGGCCGCGGGGTGGCTTCCGATCGACGCGACGATGTTCGACGCGACGGTGTGCCACACCTACAAGTGGCTGTGCTGCCCCCGCGGAGTGGCGTTCCTCACGATCGATCCCGACTTCGCGCGCGAGATCCGTCCGGTGCAGGCCGGCTGGTACTCGGGCGACGACCCGTGGTCATCGTGCTACGGCACCGGCGGCACGCTGGCTTCCGACGCCCGACGCTTCGACGTGTCACCCGCCTGGCAGGCGTTCGTCGGTGCAGCTCCCGCTCTCGCTCTCTTCGCCGACGCCGACATCACCGCCATCTACGCCCACGCCACCGGGCTCGCGGCGCGCTTCCGCGACGGTCTCGGCCTGGCTCACCCCGCCCGCCCCTCGGCGATCGTGACGTGGCCGGATGCCACGGGCGAAGCCCTCGCCCAGCTCACCGCCCACGGCATCACGGCGTCGGGACGCGCGGGCCGCGCCCGGGTGGCGTTCCACGTGTTCAACGACGAGCTCGACGTCGACCGCGCCCTGCACGCCCTCGGCGTGCGCAATGACTCCGACCTGTCCCCGTTCGACGGCCTGGTCTACGCGATCTGACCGCGCCCCGGCGCCCCGGCGCTCCCGCGCGTCGCGCGGGAGTCGCCAGAGATCGTCGCTTCGGGGGTCTCCGAAGCGACAGATTCTCGCGGCTCACGCGGGGGTGCGGGTCCGGCGCAGCAGGATCGCGCTCAGGCAGACCGTCGACACCGGGACCAGAGCCCAGAGCGCCAGGCCGTCGTAGCCCACCGCCCCGAGGATCAGGCCGGCGAGCACCGATCCCACCGCCGCGCACGCGGTCATGAGGGTGTCACTGCGGCCCTGTCGGCGCGGACGGAGCGCGAGCGGGGTCGCCTCGGTGAGCAGCGCCGCGCCCGACACTGTTGCCGCGCTCCAGCCCAGCCCCAGCAGCACGAGCGCGACCAACACCCCCGCCTGCGAATCCGGCAGCGTGGCGGCGACGGCGAGCGAAGCCGCCAGCAGCACCTGCCCGAGCACGATGACGCGGATGCGGCCGAACCGATCGGCGAGGGCGCCGAACACCGGCGACAGCCCGTACATGCCGAACACGTGCGCGGCGATCGTGACACCGACGGCGAGGGTCACGGCATCCGGAGCCACGATGTGCGACAGATGCACCGGCGTCATCGCCATCACCGACGCCATCGTCACGTGCGAGGCGGCGACGGCCAGCATGGCGAAGCGGGCGAGGCCGGGGTGATCGGCCTGCGGAGCGGGCGCGGAGGCGGATGCCGTCTTCTCGCGGTCGAGACGTTGGGCGAGCAGCAGCGGGTCGGGACGCAGGACCAGCACGTACAGCGCGAACGCGCAGACCTGGGCGGCGAACGAGAAGAGGTAGGCGCCGGTCAGGCGCGGCATGCCGACGCTCGCCCCGATCAGCTCCCCCGGCGCGAGGAGCAGGGGCCCCACGACCCCGCCGACGGTGGTCGCCCACACCACCGTCGCCAGATCGCGGCCGCGGCGGGCGGTGCTCGAGAGGTCGGTGGCGGCGAAGCGCGACTGCAGGGTCGCGGCGTTGCCGGCACCGATGAGCGCGATCCCCACGAGCAGCAGGGGGAAGAGCCGAAGACCCGCCGCCGCGATGAC
This sequence comes from Microbacterium sp. Leaf436, assembly GCF_001424715.1. NCBI lineage: Bacteria > Bacillati > Actinomycetota > Actinomycetes > Micrococcales > Microbacteriaceae > Microbacterium > Microbacterium sp. Leaf436. The sequence goes on along the minus strand of NZ_LMRB01000003.1, from coordinate 195,515 downwards.
GAGGACGATTCCGATCAGGGCCGCGACGTTTCCCGTGGTGAGGGCGACCCGCCGACCGCGGCGCCCCGCCAGGCGCGCGAGCGGGATCGCCGTCAACGCCGCACCGAGCGTGACCGCCGCCGTGGCGAAGCCCGACAGCGCCTCCTGCCCTGAGAGGTCGGCGGCCAGAAGAGCGCCGAGCGACAGCGTCGCGCCGAATGCCACGCCGGTGAGCACCTGTCCCGCCGCCAGCACCCGCACCGTGCGGCGCTGAGCGGCGGCGAGGTCGATACCCGTCGGCGCGGCGAGGTCAGGCATCGCGCGCGGTGTTGCGCAGCACCCCGATGCCGCTGACCTCGATCTCGATCGTGTCGCCGGCATCGAAGGGACCGACGCCCGCCGGGGTGCCGGTGAGGATCAGGTCTCCCGGGAGCAGGGTGAACACCGCCGAGGCGTACGCGACGAGTGCACCGATGCCGTGGATCATGTCGGAGACCGGCCCCTGCTGACGCACCTCGCCGTTGACGCGCGTGGTGATCGCGGCGGCGTCGAGATCGAGGTCGGTCTCGATGACGGGACCGACGGGGCAGAACGTGTCGAAGCCCTTCGCCCGCGACCACTGCCCGTCGGAACGCTGCAGGTCGCGCGCCGTGACGTCGTTGGCGACGGTGTAACCGAAGATGTACTCGCTCGCCCGCTCGGCGGGGACGTTCTTGGCGATGCGGCCGATGACGACGGCGAGTTCGCCCTCGTAGTCGGTGTGCGAGGTCAGGCTCGTGGGGCGCACGATCACGTCGCCCGTCCCGATGACCGAGGTGTTCGGCTTGAGGAACATCAGCGGCTCGGCGGGGGCTTCCCCGCCCATCTCGGCCGCGTGATCGTGGTAGTTCTTGCCGATGCAGACGACCTTCGAGCGCGGGATGACCGGCGCGAGCAGGGCGACCTCACCCAGCGGAACGCGCTCCCCCGTCGTCTCGAACCCGGCGAACATCGGGTCGCCGGCGAGCACCACGAGTTCACCGTCGTCGACGATGCCGTAGCGGATGGACTCCTGGTAGCTGAATCGAGCGATCTTCACCGCTCCAGCCTATCGGCGGGCTCCGACACGCCCGTCCCGCCGCCGGCCCGATGAGCGGCCCGCCCCCACGCGAGCCCTCTCTCCCGGCCCGCCGTGAACCGGTGCGAGAACGGGCCCAGCCGCGCGCGCCGCTCCGACGCGATAAACGCCGATCCTCGCGACACACGCCGCGGCGCGGAGTGTCTCGGGAGGGAACGCGTTCATCGGGCACGGGCGCGGCCGCCCTCGATGAAAAACGGAGGGACCCCCGGTCGCCCGGGAGTCCCTCCGTCCGTCGCCTCGATTCAGGCGTCGAGGCGGTAGAGCCAGCCGTGCTTGTCTTCGGCGCGACCGTACTGGATGTCGGTGAGCTCCTGGCGCAGCTCGAGAGCCAGGGTGCCCGTGGGCTGCTCATCGATGAAGTCGCGGCCCTTGAGCAGACCGATCGGGGTGACGACGGCGGCGGTGCCGCAGGCGAACACCTCGACGATGTCTCCGGATGCCACCCCCTGGCGCCATTCGTCGAGCGAGACGTTGCGCCCCACGACGTGGTGACCGCGGTCGCGGGCCAGCTGCAGCAGCGAGTCGCGCGTGATGCCCTCGAGGATCGAGTCGGACTGCGGGGTGACGATCGTGCCGTCTTTGTAGACGAACACCACGTTCATGCCGCCGAGTTCTTCGACGTTGCGGTCCTGGTCGAGGAAGACGACCTGGTCGCACTCGTTCTCGTAGGCCTCGGACTGCGGCAGCAGGCTCGCGGCGTAGTTGCCGCCGGTCTTCGCCGCTCCCGTGCCGCCCTTACCGGCGCGGGAGTAATCCTCACTGAGCCAGATCGAGACCGGCTTCACGCCGCCCTTGAAGTAGGCGCCGGCCGGGCTCGCGATGAGGTAGTAGGCGACCTTGTGCGCGGGCCGCACGCCCAGGAACGCCTCTTTCGCGAACATGAACGGGCGCAGGTACAGGCTCTGGTCTTCGCCGGAGGGCACCCAGGCGCCGTCGACGGCGATGAGCTCGCGCAGCGACTGCAGGAAGTAGGGCACGGGCAGCTCGGGCAGCGCCAGGCGCCGCGCGGAGCGCTGCAGACGGCGACCGTTCTGGTCGGGACGGAACGTGTGCACCGATCCGTCGGCGTGGCGGTAGGCCTTGATGCCCTCGAAGATCTCTTGGCCGTAGTGCAGGACGGCCGCGGCCGGGTCGAGCGAGATCGGGCCGTACGGCGAGACGCGCGGGCGGTGCCATCCGCCGCGGACCGACCAGCAGATGTCGACCATGTGGTCGGTGAAGCTCTGCCCGAAGCCGGGAGCGGCCAGGATCGCGTCGCGATCGGCCGCGTTCTTGGCCGCGAGGTTACGGGTGACCGAGAACTCGAGCGGGTCGAGTCCGGTGTCGGGGTCGGTGTCGATGGTCGTCATCAGTGATCCAAAATCTGTCGATTGCGCGGAGGCGATGCGGGCCGATCCGTCCAGGTTACGCCTGGACGCCGGCGGCGATGGCGTCGCCGATCTGGGCGGTGGTGCGGGCGCCGGCGCGGCTCGCGATGTCGCTCTCGACCGCGCGGGTGATGCGGGCGGATTCGTCGGTGAGCCCGAGGTGGTCGAGCAGCAGGGCGACGGAGAGGATCGCGGCCGTGGGATCGGCCTTCTGGGTGCCCGCGATGTCGGGCGCCGATCCGTGGACGGGCTCGAACATCGAGGGGAACGCGCCGTCGGGGTTGATGTTGCCCGATGCGGCGAGGCCGATGCCACCGGTGACGGCGCCGGCCAGGTCGGTCAGGATGTCTCCGAAGAGGTTGTCGGTGACGATCACATCGAAGCGGCCCGGGTTCGTGACCAGGAAGATGGTTGCCGCGTCGACGTGCAGGTAGTCTACGGCGACCCCCGGGAACTCGGATGCCACCGCGTCGACGATGCGCTTCCACATGCCGCCCGCGTGCACGAGCACGTTGGTCTTGTGCACGAGGGTGAGCGTCTGGCGGCGACGTTCGGCGAGGGCGAAGGCGTAGCGGACGACGCGCTCGATACCGAAGGCCGTGTTGACCGAGGTCTCGTTCGCGATCTCGTGCGGGGTGCCCTGTCGGATGGAGCCGCCGTTGCCCACGTAGGGCCCCTCGGTGCCCTCGCGCACGACGACGAAATCGATCTCGCCCGGATCGGCGAGCGGGCCGGAAGCTCCGGGGTACAGCTTCGACGGACGCAGGTTGACGTAGTGGTCGAGAGCGAAACGCAGCTTCAGCAGCAGCCCGCGTTCGATGTTCGCGTTCTTCAGGCGCGGGTCGCCGGGCACTCCCCCGACCGCGCCGAGCAGGATCGCGTCGTGTGCGGCGATGGCGGCGAGGTCGTCGTCGGTGAGCGTGTCGCCGGTCTCGAGGTAGCGACCCGCGCCGAGCGAGAACGGGGTCTTCTCGAACGTGACGTCGGATGCGGCGGTGACGGCGTCGAGGACCTTGACGGCCTCGGCGACCACCTCGGGACCGATGCCATCACCGGGAATGACGGCCAGCTTCACGACACGCGACATCGCTCTCCTCAGAGCTCGGGGCACGTCACTTCTTCGACGTGCTGCGGGATCCTCCCAGGGTAGTGGCAGCGATCACGGCGGCGACGACGATCAGCCCCGCACCGATGAGCGCGGTGATCACGACACCCGAGTCGAAGGCGTGCGCCGCCGCGAGACGCAGCGACTCGGCGAGAGAGGGGTCGGAGAGCGTGTTCGACACCGCCACGGCTCCCGCCAGAGTCTCGCGCGCGGCGTGCGCTGCTTCTTCGGGCAGCCCCGCCGGCAGCACGAGCTGCGCCCGATAGAACGCGGCGAGGATGCCACCGAGCACCGCCGTGCCGAGCACGGCACCCACCTCGTACGCGGTCTCGGAGACCGCGCTGGCCGCGCCCGCCTTCGCGGACGGCGCGCTGGAGAGGATGAGCTCGTTCGACACGGTCTCGGCGGCGCCGATGCCGATGCCCAGCAGCGCGAAGGCGATGATCAGCAGGGCGAGGTCGGCCGTGGAGATCGCGACCATCACGTACGCCACCACCGAGAACGACAGCGCGACGGGCACGACGATGCGGGGCGAGAAACGCTTCGCCACGGCCACGACGGCCAGACCCGAGATGATCATCAACACGAGTCCGGGAAGCAGCGCGAAGCCCGCGACCATCGGCGACAGCCCGACCACCAGCTGAAGGTGCTGAGCCACGAAGTAGAGGAAGCCGACCAGGCCGACCACGCTGAGCAGGTTGACCAGGATGGCGCCCGAGAAGGTGCCCTGGCGGAAGAGGGTCATGTCGAGCATGGGCGAGGGGAGGCGACGCTGACGACGGACGAAGAGCCAGCCGAAGGCGACGCCCACGACGAAGAGCACGGGTGCGAGCGAGATCGGTCCCTCGACGGCCAGCTTCTTGATGCCGTAGACGATCGGCACCATGGTGGCGAGGGAGAGCAGCACGCTGAGGGGGTCGAAACGACCCGGGGCGGGGTCGCGGCTCTCGGGGACGAAGAAGGGGGCGAGGATCAGCAGCGGCACCAGCACGGGTACGGCCATGAGGAACACCGAGCCCCACGAGAAGTGCTCGAGCAGGAAGCCGCCGACGATCGGGCCCAGAGCGGCACCGGCCGAGAAGCCGGAGGCCCAGACGGCGATGGCGATGCGGCGCTGATCGCGGTCGCGGAAGATGGTGCGCAGCAGCGACAACGTCGACGGCATGAGCATGGCACCGAAGACGCCCATGAGGGCGCGACCGGTGATCAGCAGGGCCGCGGTGGGCGCGAACGCCGACAGCGCGGACACGGCGGCGAAGCCGATGGCCCCGATGAGGAGCATGCGGCGGCGACCGAAGCGATCGCCGAGGGTGCCCATGGTGACGAGCAGCCCGGCCAGCACGAGCGGGTAGACGTCGATGATCCACAGCTGCTCGATGCTCGACGGCTGCAGCGCCAGCGAGATCTCGGGCAGCGCGAAGCTCAGCACCGTGTTGTCGACCGAGACGAGCAGCACGGGCAGCATGAGCACCGCCAGCGCGAACCATCCCCGCCACCCCGCGCGGGTCACGGTGATCTCATGGGTGGGCAACGACGAGGTGAGCATTTTCGGATTCCGTTTCTAAACCGTCCAGCCGGTATAGTAACAGAGTGTCAGCCCCATCCGCCAGTACGATCGAGGAGCCATGAGCCGCCCCCCACTCGCCCGCGACGCCGTCCTCGATGCGTTCACCCGCATCCTGGTCGACGACGGTGAACGCGCGGCGACCATGGATGCGACGGCCCGCGCCGCGGGGGTGTCGAAAGGCGGCCTTCTTTACCACTTCAACTCCAAGAGCGCCCTCGAGGCCGCCCTGGTCGAGCGCCTCGAGCACCTCGCCCGCGAAGACGTCGCCGAGATCGAGAACTCCACCGAGGGCGTCGTCGCCGCGCATCTGCGCTCCTCGCAGAACACCGGCTCGGCACTGGACGTCACGATCCTCGCGGTGTCGAGACTGGCGCAGAACGGCAACGACACGGCATCCGCGTCTCTCCGCCGCGTGCGCGAGCTGTGGGAAGAGAGCCTGCGCGCGCACACGCGCGACGAGACCGCCCTGCAGATGGTGCTGCTGGTAAGCGACGGGCTGTACTTCAACGCCGTACTCGACCTCAACGCCGTCCCCGGCCCCGCGCTCGAGGGCGCCGACCTCGACAAGCTGATCGAGGCCGTGGTCTCAGCGACCACCTGAGTCCTTCGGGGGCCCGCGCGCGACCTCCGCGATTCGCTCGAACTCCGTCGATCCGGGGCGGATGCCCCTGAGTTCGTGCACATCGCGGAACCTGCGCACGCGCCGTGTGAAACGAACCCCGCGCACGCCGGGCGGAACCAGCCCCGCACGCCACCGGGGTACCCACCCGGCGCGCGAACCCCGGGAACGAAGAAGGGGGCCGCACCCGCGACCCCCTCCCCCGATGCCGTGCGGGTCTCAGCCCTCGACGATCTCGATCTGGCGGAACAGGTCGGCGTTCACGGCCTCGCGCATAGCGCCGAGAATGTCGTCGGGAACGGGCGAGTCGACGGTGAGCACCGAGAGGGCGCGTCCAGTGGCGTCGGGCCGCGCGACCTGGAGCCCGGCGATGTTGATGCCCGCTTCGCCCAGCTTCTGGCCGTAGATCGCGACGATGCCGGGGCGGTCGGCGTACCGCATGACGAGGTGGTGCTGCTCGATCGGCACCTCGATGTCGTAGCCGTTGATCGAGACGACCTTGGGCACCATGCGCGTGCCGGCGAGGGTACCCGCCACGGTCAGCGTCGAGCCGTCGGACAGCGTTCCCCGCAGGATGGTGATGTTGCGGTACAGCGGGCTCTCGGCCTCGACGACCAATCGCGCCTCGACGCCGCGCTGCTCGGCGAAGAGCGGGGCGTTGACGTACGAGACGGTCTCGCTGACGATCTGGCTGAAGATCCCCTTGAGGGCGGCGAGGCGGTACACGCTCACGTCGTACTGCGCCAGCTCGCCGCGTACCTCGATGTCGAGGCTGGTCAGGGCGCTGTCGGCCAGGCCGCTGAAGAACTGACCGAGCATCTCGACGAGCGCGATACCGGGGCGCACGAACGGATCGATCGCTCCACCGGCGACGTTCACGGCATCCGGCACCAGGTCGCCCTCGAGGGCGAGCTTCACCGAGCGGGCGACCGAGACGCCGGCCTTCTCTTGCGCCTCGTCGGTGCTCGCACCGAGGTGCGGGGTGACGACGACGTTCGGCAGGTCGAGCAGGCGACGCGCCGGCCCGTCTTCTGCGGGGGGTTCGGTCGAGAACACGTCGAGTCCGGCACCGGCGATCTCGCCCGTGGTGAGGGCCTCGTACAGCGCGTTCTCGTCGATGAGGCCACCGCGGGCGACGTTGATGACGAAGGCCGACGTCTTCATGCGGCGGAGCTGCTCGGCGCCGATCATGCCGGTCGTCTCGGGCGTCTTCGGCATGTGGATGGTGACGAAGTCGCTCTGCTCGAGCAGTTCGTCGAGCGAGACCAGCTGCACACCCAGCTGCTGGGCGCGGGTGGCGGTGACGTAGGGGTCGTAGGCGATGACCCGCATGTCGAAGCCCTGCAGGCGGGCGGCGATCAGGGCGCCGATGCGACCCAGACCGATGATGCCGATGGTCTTCTCGAACAGCTCGGTGCCGGTGAACGAGCTGCGCTTCCACAGGCCCTGCGCGAGCGAGGCGTGCGCCGCCGGAATGTGGCGCGCGAGGCTCAGCACGTGGCCGACGGTGAGTTCGGCGGCCGAGATGATGTTCGACGTCGGCGCGTTGACCACCATGACGCCGGCCGCGGTGGCCGACTTGATGTCGACGTTGTCGAGACCGACACCGGCGCGGGCGACGACCTTCAGCGAGGGCGCCGCGGCCAGGGCCTCGGCGTCGATCTTGGTGGCCGAGCGCACGAGCACCGCGTGCGCATCGGCGAGAGCCGAGAGCAGCGCGGGGCGGTCGGTCCCATCGACGTTGCGCACGTCGAAGTCGGGGCCGAGCGCGTCGATCGTGGCGGGAGAGAGTTCTTCGGCGATGAGCACGACGGGCTTCGTCACGGATGCGTCCTTCGAAACGGTGCGTGGGGACCGGCGCGCACCCCTGTGCCTGTCCGGCGCGAACCGGAAGCGCGAAGCGTGCGGGCCGTCTGCCAGCCTAGCGCGGAGCCGAGGACGCCCCCGACCGTGTGACGGAGAGTTCCGGATGCCGAAAGCCCGACGCGGATGTGGAAGCGCCGAGCCGCGCCGGCACGTCGGCGCCTCGGATCACCCGCCGTAGAGCCCGTACGAGGTCGTCCCGTACCCGACGATGGCCAGCCAGAACGCAGCCGACAGCGTCAGACCCGCGAGGAGGACGATGGCGAACTCCCCCGCCTTGCGCCGCTGGCCGATCGCGAACGCGGCGCCGAACGCGATCAGGGGGAACACGATGGGGAGGATGTACACGACCCACCCGAGGCCGTTCAGGCCGAGCGGGCCGGTGGCCTGGAGGATCAGCAGCGCAACAGCGCTCCACACGACGTAGGCGTAGAAGAGGCCGAACAGACCGGCGATGGTCACGACGAGGCCGGTGGGCAGGTGACGCGGGCGGGCGGGCGCACTCATGCGAGGGATCCCATCGACAGGAACGGCCAGGGAACGAGCAGGACGATGCCCAGGATCAGCAGCAGGAACCGCTGCCAGGTGCGCCACCCGCGCGTCAGCACGAGCACGGCGACGAACCACACGATCGGGGCGAGAGTGGCGCCGATCGTCATCGCGACGACGGTGACCTCGGGGATCGGGATGCCGAGTCCCTGCAGCTGCCGACCGGCGAGCAACCAGCCGACGGCGAAGAGCAGGAAGGTCGCGGCCACCATGCCGATGCCGACGAGGCCCGCGTTGCCGAGGGGCGCCGCGCTCCGCGCGGCCGGGGTGTCGTCGGGAGCCGGTTCGACCGGCGCGTCCGCGGCGGTCTCGAGCACCGGGGCGTCAACGGCGGGCGCCTCCGCCTCGGGACGGTGGACCGGCTCGGGCACGAGGGGTTCGGGCCGCGGCTCGGGCACGAGCGGGTCGGGCCCGGTACCGCTCGGATGCTCGGGGGCGCGCTTGTCTCCGACGTCGAGCGTCGGATCGTCGTCACCGCCCCACGAGAGGGCGTCGTCATCGCGCGGAGTACTCACGCGTCCACGCTAGTGCCGCTCCCCCGCCCGCCGCCCGCGCCCCGCCGGACGGGGAACTCGTGCGACGGCCGAGCACGCGGCATCCGATGACCGTCGCCCCCTCGGGAAACACCGAACGCCCCGGAACCGCGAGGTTCCGGGGCGTTCGAGTGGACGGACTCAGCGCGCGGCCGAGCCCTCGACGTAGTCGCTGTCCTGCTGCTTCCACGCGAACAGACCGCGCAGCTCCTTGCCGGTGGCCTCGATCGGGTGACCCTGCTCCTTCTCGCGGAGCTCGAGGAACTCGGGGGCGCCGTTGTCCTGGTCGGCGATGAAGCGCTCGGCGAACGCGCCCGACTGGATGTCGGCGAGCACACCCTGCATGCTCTTCTTCACGTCGGACGAGATGACGCGGGGGCCCGAGACGTAGTCGCCGTACTCGGCGGTGTCGGAGATCGACCAGCGCTGCTTGGCGATGCCGCCCTCCCACATGAGGTCGACGATGAGCTTGAGCTCGTGCAGCACCTCGAAGTACGCGATCTGCGGCTGGTAGCCGGCCTCGACGAGGGTCTCGAAGCCCGCCTGCACGAGGTGGCTCATGCCACCGCAGAGCACGGCCTGCTCACCGAACAGGTCGGTCTCGGTCTCTTCGGTGAAGGTGGTCTTGATGACGCCGGCACGCGTGCCGCCGATGGCCTTCGCGTACGAGAGGGCGGTGTCCCAGGCCGAGCCCGAGGCGTCGCTCTCGACGGCGATGATGTCGGGGATGCCGCGACCCGCGACGTACTCGCGACGCACGGTGTGGCCGGGGGCCTTGGGGGCGACGAGGATGACGTCGACGCCCTCGGGGGCGTCGATGTAGCCGAAGCGGATGTTGAAGCCGTGCGCGAAGGCGAGGGTCTTGCCCGCGGTCAGCTTGTCCTTGATGGAGTCCGCGAAGATCGAGCGCTGGTGCTGGTCGGGCGCCAGGATCATGATGAGGTCGGCCCACTCGGCCGCGTCGGCGACGTTCTTGACCTCGAAGCCGTCTTCCTGCGCCTTGGCGGCCGACTTGGAGCCGTCCTTGAGGGCGATGGTGACCTCGACGCCCGAGTCGCGGAGGTTCTGCGCGTGCGCGTGGCCCTGCGAGCCGTAGCCGACGATGGCGACCTTCTTGCCCTGGATGATCGCGAGGTCGGCGTCGTCGTCGTAGAAGATCTCTGCCATGAGGATGTTTCTCCTTGAATCGTGGCCCGCTCCGGGGCCGCTGGTGAATGGAAGTGAAAAAGCTCAGCCGCGCAGGACGCGCTCGGTGATGCTCTTGCCGCCGCGACCGACCGCGAGCAGCCCGGACTGTGCGAGCTCCTTCACGCCGAAGGGCTCGATGGCCTTCAAGAACGCTTCGACCTTGCCCTTGTCGCCGGTGATCTCGATCACGATGGCGTCGGACGCGTAGTCGACGACCGAGGCGCGGAAGAGGTTCACGACCTCGAGCACGTTGGCCCGCGTCGAGTTGTCGGCGCGCACCTTCACGAGCACGTGCTCGCGCTGCACGGATGCCGCGGGGTCGAGCTCGACGATCTTGATGACGTTGATCAGCTTGTTCAGCTGCTTCGTCACCTGCTCGAGCGGCAGCCCCTCGACGTCGACGACGACGGTGATGCGGGACAGGCCCGGCACCTCGGTCACGCCCACGGCGAGGGATTCGATGTTGAAGCCGCGACGGGCGAAGAGCCCGGCGACGCGGGTCAGCAGACCCGGTTTGTCCTCCACCAGGAGGCTCAGCACGTGCCTCGACATGTCAGTCCTCCTGCTCGCTGAACGTGGGCGAGTGGTCGCGGGCGTACTGGACGTAGCTGTTGCTGACGCCCTGCGGCACCATCGGCCACACCATGGCATCGGCACTCACGACGAAGTCGATCACCACGGGGCGATCGTTCGTGTCGAGCGCGAGCTGGATGGCGGCGTCGATCTCGTCTTCGCTCTCGACCCGGATGCCGAGGCAGCCGTACGCCTCGGCCAGCTTCACGAAGTCGGGGATGCGGCGCGTGCCGTGCCCGGTGTTGAGGTCGGTGTTGGAGTGGCGTCCGTCGAAGAACAGCGTCTGCCACTGGCGCACCATGCCGAGCGAGGAGTTGTTGATGATCGCGACCTTGATCGGGATGTCGTTGATGACGCAGGTCGCGAGCTCCTGGTTGGTCATCTGGAAGCATCCGTCGCCGTCGATCGCCCACACCGCGCGCTCGGGCTGGGCCACCTTGGCGCCCATGGCCGCGGGAACGGCGTAGCCCATCGTGCCGGCACCGCCGGAGTTGAGCCACGCGTTGGGACGCTCGTACTTGATGAACTGCGCGGCCCACATCTGGTGCTGTCCGACGCCCGAGGCGTACACGCCCTCGGGTCCGGTCATCTCACCGATGCGCTGGATCACCTGCTGCGGCGACAGCAGACCGTCGGTGGTCTTGGCGTATCCGAGCGGGAACTCCTCGCGGAGTCCGTTCAGGTACGTCCACCACTCGGTGTAGTCGTGCGGCTGCTCCGCGTCTGCGGCGCGGAAGGCGGCCTCGAGGTCGATGAGAACCTCGCGCAGGTCGCCCACGATCGGCACGTCTGCGAATCGGATCTTCGAGATCTCGGCGGGGTCGATGTCGACGTGCACCACCTGGGCGTGGGGGGCGAACAGCGCCGCCTTGCCCGTGACGCGGTCGTCGAAGCGCGCGCCGAGCGAGACGATGAGGTCGCTCTCTTGCAGCGCGAGCACGGCGGGCACCGTGCCGTGCATGCCCGGCATGCCGAGGTGCTGGTCGTGCGAGTCGGGGAACGCGCCGCGCGCCATGAGCGTCGTCACCACGGGGGCGCCCGTCGCTTCGGCGAGCACCTTGAGCTCGGCCGAGGCGTTCGAACGGATCGCGCCGCCGCCCACGTACAGCACGGGCTTCTTGGCGGTGGCCAGCAGCTGCGCCGCGGCCTGGATCTGCTTGCCGTGCGCCTTGGTCACCGGGCGGTAGCCGGGCAGGTCGATCTTGGGCGGCCAGACGAAGGGCGCCTCGGCCTGCTGCGCGTCCTTCGTGATGTCCACGAGCACGGGGCCGGGGCGGCCGGTCGAGGCGATCTCGAAGGCCGCGGCGATGGCACCGGGGATCTCGTCGGCGGCCTTGACCAAGAAGGAGTGCTTCGTGATCGGCATGGTGATGCCGACGATGTCGGCCTCTTGGAAGGCGTCGGTGCCCATGAGGGTCGAGAACACCTGACCGGTGATGCACACCAGCGGGACCGAGTCCATGTAGGCATCGGCGATGGCGGTGACGAGGTTGGTCGCACCGGGGCCCGACGTGGCGATCGCCACGCCGACGCGACCCGATGCGGCCGCGTAGCCCTCGGCCGCGTGGCCGGCGCCCTGCTCGTGGCGCACGAGGATGTGGCGGACGTTCTCGTCGTCCATGAGGGGGTCGTAGACGGGCATGATCGCCCCGCCCGGAAGACCGAACACGTCGGTCACCCCGAGAAGATCGAGCGATCGGACGACCGCCTGCGCACCCGTGAGCACGGGTGCCGGTGCGGTGCGTGCGGGCGGCCGGGGAATGGCCGTGGTGGAATCGACGGACATGGTGGTACCTCGAGAACCAGAGAAGGTGAGAAGGGGACGGCCGTCAGCCCGTGACCGCGCCCTCCGCGGCGGAGTGCACGAGCTTGGAGTACTTGGCCAGAACGCCACGGGTATAGCGCGGGGGGAGCGGTTCCCAGCCCTCACGGCGGGAACTCAGCTCGGCCTCATCGACGATCAAGTCGAGGGTGCGAGCGGCGATATCGACCCGTATCAGATCACCATCGCGCACGAAGGCGATAGGACCTGCGTCCACCGCTTCGGGAGCTATGTGGCCGATGCAGAGTCCGGTTGTGCCGCCTGAGAATCGACCGTCCGTCAAGAGTAGTACATCTTTTCCGAGACCCGCGCCCTTGATGGCGGCGGTGATGGCGAGCATCTCGCGCATACCGGGGCCGCCCTTGGGGCCCTCGTAACGGATGACGACGACGTCGCCGGCGGCGATCTGCCCCGCCTCGAGGGCGTCCATGGCGGCGCGCTCGCGTTCGAACACGCGCGCGGGGCCCTCGAAGACGTTGCCGTCGAAGCCGGCCGACTTCACGACCGCACCCTGGGGCGCCATCGACCCGTGCAGGATCGTGATGCCGCCGGTGGCGTGGATCGGGTTGTCGAACGAGTGGATGACCTTGCCGTCGACGGGGTCGGGGTCGAGGTCGGCGAGGTTCTCGGCGAGCGTCTTGCCCGTGACGGTGAGCGCGTCGCCGTGCAGGAGGCCCTCGTCGAGCATGGCCTTCATGATGACCGGGATGCCGCCGTGGCGGTCGACGTCGTTCATGACGTACTGGCCGAACGGCTTCATGTCGGCGACGTGCGGCGTCTTGTCGCCGATGCGGTTGAAGTCGTGCAGGTCGAGGTCGACCTCGGCCTCGTTGGCGATCGCGAGCAGGTGCAGGACGACGTTGGTGGAACCGCCGAGCGCCATGGCGAGGGCGATGGCGTTCTCGAACGCCTCTTTGGTGAGGATGTCGCGCGTGGTGATGCCCTGGCGCAGCAGGTTGACCACGGCCTCGCCCGAACGGTGGGCGAAGTAGTCGCGGCGACGGTCGGCCGACGGCGGTGCGGCGGAGCCGGGGAGGCTGAGGCCCAGGGCCTCGGCGACGGAGGCCATGGTGTTGGCGGTGTACATGCCGCCGCACGCGCCCTCGCCCGGGGCGATCGCGCACTCGATGCGCTTGAGGTCGGCTTCGCTCATCTTGCCCGCGAGGCACGCACCGACGGCCTCGAAGGAGTCGATGATCGTGACGTCCTTCTCGGTGCCGTCGCTGAGCTTGACCCAGCCGGGGGCGATGGAGCCGGCGTACAGGAAGACGCTCGAGAGGTCGAGACGGGCGGATGCCATGAGCATTCCCGGGATCGACTTGTCGCAACCGGCGAGAAGGACCGACCCGTCGAGGCGCTCGGCCATCATGACGGTCTCGACGCTGTCGGCGATGACCTCGCGCGAGACGAGCGAGAAGTGCATGCCCTCGTGGCCCATCGAGATGCCGTCGGAGACGGAGATGGTGCCGAACTGCAGCGGGTATCCGCCGCCGGAGTGCACCCCCTCTTTCGCGCCCTGAGCGAGGCGGTCGAGGCTGAGGTTGCAGGGCGTGATCTCGTTCCAGCTCGACGCGATGCCGATCTGGGGCTTGTCCCAGTCCTCGTCACCCATGCCGACCGCGCGGAGCATTCCGCGCGACGTGGTGGCTTCGATGCCGTCGGTGACGACGCGACTGCGGGGCTTGATGTCGAACTCGCCGTTGTTCGGATTCTGCGGTGCGGGCATTGCTGAAGTCTATTGCGCGTGCCGACCCTGCCACGCCCGTCGACGCGTGATCCTTCGATTACCGGTCACGGTCGGATGTGCGCCGACGGGATGCGCTCTCAGCCGGTGTGCGCGGCGCGCAGCCGCGCCACCGTCTCGAGCACCTCGACGAACCCGTCGATGTCGGAGACGGTGAGGGCGGCGACGGTTTCTCCCCCGCCCACGCGCACCCCGAGGTCGCCCGGCTCGAGCGAGGCGAGGGCGTCTTCGTCGGTGACGTCGTCTCCGGCGAACAGCACGCCGGTGGCGCCGAGGCGTTCGCGCAGGTGCCGCACCGCGGAGTCCTTGCCCTCGTGACGGAACGAGTACTCGAGGATGTCGTGGCCCGTGCGCCGACGCCAGGTCGGCGCCTGCGCCTGCACCAGTCGATCGGCCGTCGCGCGCGCGGCCTCGGCTCCCCCGGCGTCCGCCGTGCGGGTGTGCACGCCGAGACCGTACTGCTTCGGTTCGATGCGCACGCCCGGGATCTCGGCGACGGCGCGCGAGATCTCGGCCGTGAGACGGTCGCGCAGCGCGGTCTCGTCGGCGGTGTCGGCCGCCGCGTCGGACGAGACCGTCGTCTGCTCCCCCGGCATCCGGAATTCTGCGCCGTGCGAACCCGCCAACCAGATCGGCGAGTCGTCGCCGTGCTCCGCGATGACGCGCAGATCGGCGAGGGTCCGGCCCGAGACGAGGGCCACGGTCGTGCGGGGAAGCGCGGCGAGCTCGTCGACCACCGCGCGCGCACCCGCGGTCATGCGGGCCGTGAGCGGTTCGTCGACGAGAGGCGACAGTGTGCCGTCGAAGTCGAGGGCGACGAGCAGGGTCTCGGTGGTGGCGACGGCCTCAATGGCCGCGTCGGGCGCGGTCATCGGGCGTCCTCGCCCTCGGTGCCCGCCTCGACCTCGACCGCGGCGGTCGCGCTGGTCTTGTCGTGGAAGGCCGAGAGTGCTTCGAGGAAGCCGCGCGACCAGGCCTCGACGTCGTGCTCGCGCACGCGCCTGCGCAGAGTGCGCATGCGTCGTCCCTGCTCGGCCGCGGGCATGTCGATCGCGCGGATCACGGCATCCTTGAGCCCGTCGATGTCGTGCGGGTTGATCCTCAGCGCACTGCCCATCTCGTCGGCGGCACCCGCGAACTCGCTCAGCACGAGGACTCCGCGGTTGTCGATGCGGCTGGCGACGTACTCCTTGGCCACGAGGTTCATCCCGTCGCGCAGCGCCGTGACGAGCATGACGTCGGCGGCGAGGAACAGCGCCACCATCTCTTCGCGCGGGTAGGACTGGTGCAGGTAGCGGATGGCGGTGTGCGTGGTGGTGTCGTAGTCGCCGTTGATGCGCCCGACGGTCATCTCGATCTCGTCGCGCAACTGCATGTAGGCGTCGACGCGCTCGCGGCTGGGGCTCGCGACCTGCACGAGGGTGGCGTCTTCGACCGTGGCGCGTCCGTCTTCGAGCACTTCGCCCCACGCCTTGAGGCGGTGGCGGATGCCCTTGGTGTAGTCGAGGCGGTCGACACCGAGCAGGATCTTGCGCGGATTGCCGAGACCCTCGCGGATCTCGCGGGCGCGCTGCTGGATGTCGGGGCGCTGCGCGAGCTCGATGTACGACTCGGCGTCGATCGAGATGGGGAACGCCTTCGCGAGCGCGACGCGCGTGCCGCCCTCGCCGTCGGGCACCAGGATGCCGCTGGCCTTGGTCTCGTAGCGCAGCTGACGCCGCACGGCACGGGCGAAGTTGCCCGCGTCGGCCACGCGCTGGAAGCCGATGACGTCGGCGCCGAGGAGCCCCTCGAGCACCTGCTTGCGCCACGGCAGCTGCGAGTACAGGCCGTATGCGGGGAAGGGGATGTGGTGGAAGTACCCGATCGTGACGTCGGGGCGCAGTTCGCGCACCATCTTGGGCACGAGCTGCAGCTGGTAGTCCTGCACCCACACGGTGCCGTTCTCGGCGGTGGCATCGGCGGCGGCCCGGGCGAAGCGCTGGTTCACGCGGACGTAGGCCTCCCACCAGGCGCGCTTGTACGTGGGTGGGGAGATCACGTCGTGGTAGAGCGGCCAGATCGTGTCGTTCGAGAAGCCCTCGTAGTACAGCTGCACGTCGGCGGCTGACAGGGTGACCGGCACCAGCAGCGTGCCGTCGAACTCGAAGGGCTCGACCTCGACGTCGGCTTGACCCGCCCAGCCGACCCAGGCGCCCTCGGCACTGCGCATGACGGGCTCGAGGGCGGTGACCAGCCCTCCCGGGGATCGCCGCCATCCCTCGCCGTCGGGGGTGCGATCGACGGGCAGACGATTGGCGACGACGACGAACTCGGCCTGGGTCACAGGTCCTCCTCGGGAATTGCTCTCAGGCTAACAGCGGTGCGGAAACGCGCAGGGGGCTGGACGGGATGCGACACGAGCGTCGGCCGAACGTGGCGCGCTCCCGCGGTCGACGCGGCGTCCGAGCTCGAACGATCGACGCGTCGGCGCGTCACCGTGTCAAGGCGCGGCGTGCGTTCCCCCACCCTGGGTAGGTTGGGCGCATGCGCCAGTACATCTTCGGAACCGGTCTTCTCAGCGCCATCACCGGCGGCGTCACGCTCTTGCGCGCCCTGCGCAACGACGAGCCGTTCACGTGGCGCGTCGCGCTCGCGTGGCTCAGCTGGGGCATCACCCTAGCCCTCGCCGTGGGCTCGGTCGTCGACACCCGCCGGGCACGCCGCGGCAAAGTCATCGCGGGCGACTCCCCCGTGTCGAAGAAGCAGCAGAAGCTGCTGAAGAAGCGCCTCTCGCGCTGACCCCCTGACGGCGAACGGATGCCGCGGCCTCGAGGTCGCGGCATCCGTTCCGTGTTTCAGCCGGCGACGTTCGCGCGGGTGAGGATCAGCGCGTCGCCCTGGCCGCCGCCGCCGCAGAGCGCCACGGCCGCCGTGCCACCGCCGCGCTTGACCAGCTCGTGCACGGCGTGCACCACGAGGCGGTTGCCCGACACTCCGATGGGGTGACCGATCGCGATGCCGCCGCCGTGCGGGTTGACCACGTCGTCGGACAGACCGAGCTCGGCCTGGGAGCGGGCGACGACCGCGCCGAAGGCCTCGTTGATCTCGACGAGGTCGAGGTCGCCCGCGGTCAGCCCCTGCGCGTCGAGGGCACGGGCGATCGCGCGTGCGGGCTGGGCGTGCAGCGAGTTGTCGGGGCCGGCGACCTGGCCGGCGGCGCCCACCACGGCGAGAACGTCCCAGCCGTGGTCGGCCGCGATGCGACGGGAGGTGACGACCACGGCCGAGGCGCCGTCGGAGATCTGCGAGGCGTTGCCGGCCGTGATCGACCCGCCCTCCGCGAAGGCGGGGCGCAGCTTCGCCAGGGTGTCGACCGTGGTGTCGGCGCGGATCCCCTCGTCGGCGCGCACGACGAGCGGCTCTCCCTTGCGCTGCGGGATGGTCACGGGCACGATCTCGGCGTCGAAGACCCCGGCCGCCTGCGCGGCGGCGGCCCGCTGGTGCGAGCGGGCGGCCACGGCATCCTGATCCTGGCGCGACACCTCGTACCGCGTGTTCGCCCGCTCGGTCGACGCGCCCATGCTCTCGTGGTCGTACGCGTCGGTCAGCCCGTCGTGGGCGAGGTGGTCGAGCACCTCGACCGAGCCGTAGGCGTAGCCCTCGCGCGAGTTCATCAGCAGGTGCGGCGCGCGGGTCATGGACTCCATACCGGCGGCGACGACGACCGTGGCGTCGCCGAGGCGCAGCATGCGCGCGGCGTCGATGATCGCGGTGAGGCCCGACAGACACACCTTGTTGACCGTCGCGGCGTGCACGTCCCAGCCGATGCCGGCGGCGAGGGCCGCTTGGCGCGCGGCGTTCTGCCCGACTCCGGCCTGCAGCACCTGGCCCACGAGCACCGCGTCGACCGACGCGGCCGGGATCCCGCCGCGTTCGAGCGCCCCGCGGATCGCCGCGGCGCCGAGCTCGACGGCGGTGAGCGGAGCGAGTTGCCCCTTCAGCCGTCCCTGGGGCGTGCGGGCGGCGGCGACGATGACGACGTCGGTGTCGTGTGACATGGCGGTGTCGAGTGACATGGGGTGTCCTTCCGGTCGGGGAGACGGTGGAGCGGGGCCGTCAGGGCCGTGCGGCGACGCCGGGCGCGACGATCAGGGCGGACTCGGTGGCATCCTGCACCTCTTCGATGGTGACACCGGGGGCGAGCTCGGTGAGCACGAGCCCCTCGTCGGTCACGTCGATGACGGCCAGGTCGGTGATGATGCGGTCGACGACGCCCCGGCCGGTCAGCGGCAGCGAGCAGGTGTCGACGATCTTGGGCGTTCCGTCTTTGGCGACGTGTTCCATGAGCACGATCACGCGAGCCGCTCCGTGCACGAGATCCATCGCGCCGCCGGGGCCCTTGACCATCTTGCCCGGAATCATCCAGTTCGCGAGGTCGCCGGATGCCGACACCTGCATCGCCCCGAGGATGGCGGCATCGATCTTCCCCCCGCGGATCATGCCGAAGCTCAGCGCGGAGTCGAAGAACGCTGCCCCCGGGAGGGTGGTCACCGTCTCTTTGCCGGCGTTGATCAGGTCGGCGTCGACGGCGTCGTCGGTCGGATAGGGACCGACGCCCAGGATGCCGTTCTCGGACTGCAGCACGACGGTCACGCCGTCGGGCACGTGGTTGGGCACGAGGGTGGGCAGGCCGATGCCGAGGTTGACGTAGGCGCCGTCGGCGAGTTCGAGGGCGGCACGCGCGGCCATCTCGATGCGGGTCAGGGGCATGTCAGATCCTCTTCTCGGTCGACGCGGACGGGGCGGAGGCGATCGGCGTCCGGGGCGGCGACGGACGCCGGCACGCGCGGCACCTCATCGGGCGCTCCCGCTCACCGTGCGCTTCTCGATGCGCTTCTCGACCTCGCCCACCTCGACGATGCGGTGCACGAACACCCCGGGCAGGTGCACGGCGTCGGGCTCGATCTCGCCTGGTTCGACGAGGGTCTCGACCTGCACGATGCACGTGCGCCCGGCCATCGCCGCGAGGGGGTTGAAGCTGCGCGCCGCCTTCCGGAACACGAGGTTGCCGTGGCGGTCGCCCTTCCAGGCGTGCACGAGGGCGAAGTCGGTCGTGATCGCCTCTTCGAGCACGAATTCCCGGGGCTGGCCGTTCACGTCGAACGTGCGCACGTCCTTGGGGGGCGAGGCCACCGCGATGCCCCCGGATCCGTCGTAGCGGCGGGGCAGACCGCCCTCGGCCACCTGCGTGCCCACGCCGGTCTGGGTGAAGAAGGCGGCGATACCGGCGCCCCCCGCACGCAGCTTCTCGGCGAGCGTTCCCTGGGGCGTGAGTTCCAGCTCGAGTTCGCCCGAGAGGAACTGCCGCTCGAACTCCTTGTTCTCGCCGACGTACGACGAGGTCATCTTGCGGATGCGTCCGGCCCCCAACAGGATGCCGAGTCCCCAGTCGTCGACGCCGCAGTTGTTCGAGACGACCGAGAGGTCGCGGGTGCCCTGGGCGAGCACCGCTTCGATGAGGGCGATGGGGTTGCCCGACAGGCCGAACCCGCCCACGGCCAGGGACGCCCCGTCGGGGATGTCGGCGACGGCCTCGGCGGCCGAGCTCCAGGTCTTGTCGATCACGCGAACTCCTTCGTGTCTGCGTCGTCCCATGCTGCTCCGGCGAGCGCCGGGACCGGCAGTGGGTTCTTGCCATGTGGATGGGTCGGGGCGTAGCGTCCACATCGTGGACACGGCATCCGGAATCGACCCCGACGACGGCGCGGGTCGACGCGGCGGATCGCCCACCCCGTCCGCGGGCGGGCGCGGGGTGCCCGGCGCTCAGGCGATCGCCCGAGCCGCGCACCTGCTGCGCCTCGTGACGGCGGCGGGCGCACGTGGCGCGACAGTCGGCGACCTCGCCCGCGACGCCGACCTCACCCGCCCGACCACGCACCGGCTGCTCACGGCCCTTCGCGCCGAGGGCCTCGTCGACCGTGACGAGCACAGCGGCCACTGGCTTCCGGGGCCGGAGCTGTACCTGATGGGGAGCGTCGCGGCATCCCGCTTCGACATCACCGCGACGGCGCGCGACATCGTGCGCTCGCTCGCCGTCCGCACCGAGGAGAGCGCCTTCCTCTCGGTGCGTCGCGGGGACGAGACCGTTTGCCTGGTCCGCGAGGACGGTAGCTTCCCCATTCGTTCGTTCGTGCTCTCGGAGGGCGTGCGGTTCCCGCTGGGCGTCGCGTCGGCCGGCCTGGCGATCCTCGCGTTCCTTCCGCCCCAGGATGTGGACGCGTATCTCGAGCGGCATCCGGAACTGGTCGAGAAGTGGGGCGCCTCGCACTCGTCCGCGCGGTTGCGCACGCGGATCGGTGACACGAAGGCACGCGGCTACGCGGTGAACCCGGGGCTCATCGTGGAGGGCAGCTGGGGCATCGGCGCGGCCGTGTTCACCCGCGACGGCGACCCGCAGTGGGCACTGAGCCTCACGGGCGTGGAGTTCCGCTTCGGCGGCGAACGGCTGGCGGAGCTCGGGCGCATCCTGCTCTCGCACGCGCACCAGCTGTCGACGCGCCTCGGCTCGCGTTAGATACCCCAGGTATATACCTGCGGTATGCTTTTGGTATGACCCGCGACGACGACCTGCAGAAACTCCTGCTCGCGGTGCACGCCCTCACGCGCATCGCGGCCATCGACACCCAGAACGACGCCCCCGGCGCGCAGTGGCGCACCTTGACGCTGCTGCGCGACCACGGCCCCCAGCGCCTCGGCGACCTGGCCACCCTCAGCCGGGTGACCCAGCCCGGCATGACCCGCCTCGTCCACCAGATGGACGCCGCGGGGCTCGTGGCCCGACAGGCCGACCCCGCCGACTCGCGGGTCAGCGTGATCGCCGCGACCGACGCCGGGATCGAGGCGCTCACCCGCTGGTTCGAGTCGCTGCGCGCCGCCCTCGCCCCGCACGTGGCGGATCTGACGGATGCCGAATGGAACGCCGTGCGCGTCGCCGCCGGCGCCCTGTCGGCCCGCGTGGGCCTGCAGCCCGCCCCCGCGCGCGAGACGATCGGAGCCGGTCGATGAGCGGCGCCACCCCCAGCGTCTGGAAGCAGCCCGCACAGGTGTGGGCGGTGGCGTTCGCCTGCGTCGTCGCCTTCATGGGTATCGGCCTGGTGGATCCGATCCTCCCCGCCATCGCCGACGCTCTGCAGGCGAGCCCCGTCGAGACCGAGCTGCTCTTCACGAGCTACCTCGTGGTCACCGGACTCGCGATGCTCGTCACCAGCTGGATCTCGAGCCGCATCGGCGCGAAGGCGACCCTGCTGGTCGGCCTCGGGCTCATCGTGGTGTTCTCGCTGCTGTGCGCCCTGAGCGGCAGCGTGGATGCCGTGATCGGCTTCCGCGCCGGCTGGGGCCTCGGCAACGCCCTCTTCATCTCCACGGCGCTGGCCACCATCGTCGGAGCCGCATCCGGCGGCAGTTCGGCCGCCATCATCCTGTACGAGGCGGCGCTCGGCCTCGGCATCGCCATCGGCCCGCTGCTCGGCGGCATCCTGGGCGAGGCGAGCTGGCGCGGACCGTTCTTCGGGGTGGTCGTGCTCATGGCGATCGCGTTCGTGGCGGTCACCCTGCTGCTGCGCGGACCGACGCCCGAGCGGCGGCCGATCGCGTTCAGTGCGCCGTTCCGCGCTCTCGGTCGCCCCGCGCTGGCGATCCTCGCGGCCACCGCGCTGTTCTACAACATCGGCTTCTTCACCCTGCTCGCCTTCTCACCGTTCCCGCTGGGGTTCGGGGCCATGGGGATCGGCCTGACGTTCTTCGGCTGGGGCCTGGGGCTCGCCGTCACGAGCGTGTGGGTCGCCCCGCTGCTGCTTCGGCACCTGCGCCTGACGACGGTGCTGCTGATCGCCCTGCCGCTCTTGGCCGTCGATCTGCTGGTCGCCGCCTTCGTGGTGTCGTCGGCCACGGCACTGGTGGTCTGCATCGTCGTCGGAGGTCTCGTGCTCGGCGTGGTGAACACCGCGCTCACCGAAGCGGTCATGGAGGCCACCGACCTTCCGCGCTCGGTCGCGTCATCGGCCTACTCGGCCGTGCGGTTCCTCGGCGGGGCCGTGGCTCCCCCGCTGGCCGCGCTGCTCTGGCACGCTTACGGCGCCGGAGTGCCGTACTTCATGGCCGCAGTGTCGGTCGTGATCTCGAGCGCGTGCATCCTGTTCGGACGCCGCCTGCTGGCCCACATCGACGGAGCACACGCGGATGCCGCGGACGAGGGCGCTGCGGTGCTGATCGGCGACGCCGCCTGACGGGGCGGGGTGAGGGGCCTCGGTCTGCGGCGTGCGTCGCGGGGCGGGGCCCTTCGTCGGTGAGGGGCGAAGGGTGCACCGTGGCCCCGCATCGACACCCCTCCAAGGCCGGATGGCCCACCGAGGAGCCCCGCGAACGGTCCTTCCGCCGATGTCGGAGGTTGCCGATACCGTCTGGACATGAGCCTCTCCGCCCCCGTGAACGACAGCCGCCGGGCCGTCGAATGGTGGCGCGATGTGCCCCCTCCGAGCGCCCGAGATCTGCAGCTCGAAGCGGACACGCTCTGGGCAAGAGAGCTCGGGCTTCTCGACGGCGATGAGAGTGGCGACGAGCGTGCGTCCGGCGAGTTCTCGTGGGCGGAGATCGACAAGTCGACCGACATCGTCGACTCTGATGACGACCCCGGCGGCGACGACCCGGCGCCCACCGCGCACGACGGCTTGACCAGCGCACCGCAGGACGGCTCGACCCCCACCGCAGACACTGGCGAGGTCGCGAGCCCGCCGCTCCTCGACGGCGACGCCGACGTCGACGCTCTGCTCCGCGCGCTCGAGGTCGCAGCGGTGACGCAGCGCCGGGCCACCGCCGAGGGGTACCGGCTCATCGCGCTTCTCGTGAGCCGCGCGAGCATCGATCCCGAACCCTGGGTCGGCCCCGATCCCACGCTCGACGGCGTGGGGAGCGACCCGCGACGTCGTGGGGCCGCGGCCATCGCGCGCGACCGGTGCGACCTGGCTCAGCGCGCGGCCGTCGCCGAGATCGCCGTGCGCCTGCGCCTCTCCGAACAGACGGTTCGCGTCCGCGGTTCGCAGGCAGAGGGCATGCAGGACCGTTGTCCGCGCACCTGGAGCGACTTCACCGAGGGGCGCACGTCGGAGCGACATGCCGTCGAGACCGCTCGTCTCGCGGACAGCCTGCCCGACAGCCCCGAAACGTGGGCGACCTTCGACGACGGCGCCTCGGAACGCGCGCGCACCCTGACGCCCGCGAAGTTCGTCGTGGCTGCGCGCGCGCTTCGCGAACGCGTCCACGCCGACTCCCTCGAGCAGCGACACGCGCGAGCCGCTCGCGACCGCGGCGTATGGGTGACGGCGGAACTCGACGGCATGGCGACACTGAGCGCGCTGCTGCCGGCGGATCGTGCCCACGCGGCGATGGCGCGCGTCGACCGGTTCGCCCGACACCTGCGCGCGACCACCGACGAAGAACGGACACTGGCGCAGCTGCGCGCCGACACGCTGGCCGACCTGCTGGATGGAGCCGACACGGTCGACGGCGCGCGCCCAGGCTCCGCACCGGCCACCGCGACACCCACAGTGCCGGTCAGCTCCACAACCACCCCGCGGACTCCCGAACAGGCCACGGCGCACCCACGCGTGAAGAACGCGCGCCCCGCCCCCTCGCGCGCCTCGATCGTCGTGACCGTTCCCGCGCTGACGCTCCTCGGCGGCGATGACGGACCGGCGACCCTCGACGGGTACGGTCCGATCGACCTCGACACCGCCCGTCGCCTCGCGGGTGGCGCCACGAGCTGGACCCGTCTGCTCACCCACCCGCTCAGCGGGGCTCCGTTGGCGCTCGATCGCACCTCGTATCGCGTGACGGCCGCGCTGCGCCGGTGGTTGGGCGTCACCTCACCGACATGCGTGTTCCCGGGCTGCGCGCGGAGCGCACGGGACTGCGACATCGACCACCTCACGGCATGGGCCGAGGGAGGCGCGACAGACGCCGACAATCTCGAACCCGAGTGTCGACATCATCACCGACTGCGGCACGAATCGCGCTGGAGTCCCTCCCGCGATCCCGACACCGGCGATGTGCGATGGACCTCCCCGCGCGGCCACGAGGTCGAGACAGACCCGCCGCCGTTCTGACCGAGCGAAGCGCGACGGAGTTCTACACCCCCGTCCCCTCGGCGCGGACGTCCCGCGCGGCCACGAGATCGACACAGATCCGCCGCGGTTATGACCGAGCGAAGCGCGACGAAGCTCAACGTCCCCGTCCCCTCGGCGTGGACGTCCCCGCGCGGCCACGAAGTCGAGAAAGATCCGCCGCCGTTCTGACCGAGCGAAGCGCGACGGAGCCCTACGCCCCCGTCACCTCGGCATCGCCCTCACGCACCCGCTCCCCCAGCACGTCCCAGAGCTGATCGAACCGCATGTTCCACGGCGTGGCGAAGACACCGTCCTTCCACCGCTCGTGCACGACGTCGAGCGTGACCCACTCGGCATCCAGAACCTCTTCCGGGTCTGGGATCGGAGTGACCTCGCTCGCCACCCGCGCGACCCAGAGGTCGAAGAGGGCGCTCGGCTCCACGACACGGCCCACGAGGACGAGGTCGTCCGGGGCGACGGCGATACCGGTCTCCTCCTCGAGTTCGCGGACCGCCCCGCCGCGGCTCGACTCTCCTCGAAGGGCACTGCCCGCGGGGAACTCCCACGCGAGCGGGTAGTCCTTCCCCTCGGCGCGTCGGCTCATCAGCACCCGACCGCTCGGGGCGACGACGCACACCGAGGCCACGATGTGGAACGAGCCCTCCGGCACCGGTCCATCCCCCCGGCGGTGCAGCCCACCCGTCGGAGTGCCCTGCACGTCGGTCACGTCCCACAGTTCGTCGTCGGCCATGGCATCCCCCGTCTGCGCCGCGACGAGCACGCGCGGGCCCCTCCATCTTGCCGCGGGACAACCGACAGGCACCCGGAGAATCGCCCCGAAAATGCGAAAATCCCCCCTCGCCCTGGTGAGGCGAGAGGGGAATTTCGGAGGTGGTGCACCCCCTCGGACTCGAACCGAGAACCCATTGATTAAGAGTCAATTGCTCTGCCGATTGAGCTAGAGGTGCGTCTTCACAGTTCGAAATCGGCGTCTCGAACCGAGGGATTACGTTACCAGGCATGACGGGGCGACACCAAATCGTGCCAGGAGCGCCGGTTATCCTGGTGCGGTGTCCTCCACTGCTGACCCCTCCGCGACCTCGACGAATCTGACCGACGACCTCGCCCTCGCGCTGCGGCTGGCCGACGCCGCTGACGCGGTCGCCATGGAACGCTTCGACGCGGCCGACCTCCGCATCGACACCAAACCCGACCGCACCCACGTCACCGAAGCCGACCTCGCCACCGAGCGCGCGATCCGCGCGATCCTCGATGCCGAGCGGCCCGACGACGCCATCCTGGGCGAGGAGTTCGGCACCTCGGGCGACACCGCACGCCGGTGGGTCATCGACCCGATCGACGGCACCCACAACTACATGCGCGGCATCCCGGTCTGGGCGACGCTGATCGCCCTCACCGTCGACGGCGTACCGCAGATCGGCGTCGTCAGTCAGCCGGCGATCGGTCGACGCTGGTGGGCCGCCACCGGGCAGGGCGCGTGGACGACCACCGCCACCGGCGACGAGCGCCGCATCCACGTCTCGGGCATCGACCAGGTGTCGGCTGCGAGCATCAGCTTCCAGAGCATCGAGCAGTGGGATGACGTCGATCACCTTCCCGCTCTCGAACGTCTCACGCGAGCGGTGTGGCGCGATCGTGCCTATGGTGACGCATTGCCCTACATGTGGCTCGCCGAGGGTCGGCTGGAACTCGTCGCCGAATTCGGAGTCAAGGAGTACGACATCGCCGCCATCGCCCCCATCGTGCGCGAAGCCGGCGGACGTTTCACGGCGTTCGACGGCACCGACCGTCTCGACGCCGAGTCGTCGTTCGCGACCAACGGCCTGCTGCACGACGCGTTCTTCGCCCTGCTGCACGAGGACGCCTCGTGAGGCGCCGTCCCCTCGCCCTCGCGCTCTCGACGACGACGCTGACCGCCGTCGCCCTCGTAGTCCTCGCGGGGTGTTCGGGACCGGCAGCGCCTCAGGAGGCACCGGCGGGAGCAGTTACCTCGACGCCGTCGGCCTCCGCAGCACCCGAGGCCACACCGACCACCGACCCCGTCGCAGAAGACCCGACCTGCCAGAACATCATTCCCCGGGCGACGGCCGACGACTTCGTCAGCCTGGGGTGGAGTGCGCAGTCCGAGCCGTTCCGCATCGGAAGCATCGAGCTCGACGAGGGCATCCAGTGCAAGTGGGGTGATCAGAAGATCACGACCGATCGCGTGCAGATGTTCGGCTGGGCACGCATCGACGACACCGACGCCGCGGCGGCCGAAAAGGAGCTCGCCGCCTCGGGCTGGCGTCGCGAGGTCGGCGACGCGGGCACCTACATCACCGAGGACCCCTCGTGGGCGATCAGCACAGACGGCGACGGGTACGGCATCACCTACCTGTTCGGTGACGGTTGGGTGAAGCTCGCCGACACCCGGCAGAGCCTGGTGCTCGTCGAGGGTCCCCAGTAACGCACCCCCCGCCTCGGTACACCCGGTCGAGGGCGTCCACCCGGGCGGTCACCGGTACGGGTTGACCGCAGCCGCATCGCGCGCGGCCCCGAACCCCTCGTCCCAGGCGTCACCACGCGCCTCGACATCGCGCCACAGCGCATCCGCCTGCACGACGCGGTGGGCGAACGCGACCCAATCCGCCCACGAGGCGGTGATCCCGGATGCCGGCTCCCCCGGCCGCTGGGTCGCGTGCAGACCCGAACCCCGGTCCCCGTCGTCATCGGCAGCGTTGAGCCCGGATGCCGGCGCACCCCCGCTCTGCCCGGGACCGGTCCCCGTGCCTCGGCGCGCGAGGGCGGTCCAGGTTCCGGCGTTCGGGGTGGGAGCGAGGTGGAACGGACCGACGTCGATCCGTGCGGCGCGGGGGTCTGGCATCCCTCGACGCTACGGTCGGGGCGGCATGCGCGGCAACCGTCCCGCAGCCGACCGGCCACCGGGGCGGACCGCCCCGCTTCGCGCGAGCCTTTTCCCCGCCCCGTCCTGACGTAGGCTCGAGCCTCGTGGCTATCGGCGCGACCATTCACACGTTCACCGTGCAACTGTCCGACGTGGACCGCGGCGTCTACGAGGAGCTGGCCCTGCGCGTCGCGCGGCATCCCTCCGAGACCGCCCCGTACATGCTGACTCGCGTGCTCGCGTACTGCCTCGAGTACGAAGAGGGCATCACGTTCAGCGAGGGCGTCGCCGCCACCGACGAGCCCGCCGTGATGGTGCGCGACCTGACCGGCTCGATCGTCGCCTGGGTCGAGGTAGGTGCCCCCGATGCCGCCCGCCTGCACAACGGCAGCATGAAGGCCGAGCGCACCGTCGTCTACACGCACCGCGACCCCGAGAAGGTCGCCGCCGCGTGGGCGGGCAAACGCATCCACCGCGCCGAGGACCTGCTGCTGCACAGCTTCGAGCCCGGCTTCGTCGAGCGCGTCTCCGAAGGCATCGAGCGGCGCAACACGGCCACCCTCACCCGCACCGAGGGGCGCGTGTACCTCGAACTCAACGAGGTGTCGGGCGAGAGCGACGTGCACACCCGCACGGCCGCCTGAGCGCGCAGACCACGCGCTCGGTTCGATCCCGAAACCAAGAAAGCCCTCGTCCCCGCCGAAACGGGCGGGAACGAGGGCTTTCTCACGTGACAGTGACTCGTGGAGCTGGGGGGAATCGAACCCCCGTCCAACGCTGGGTCTCCGCGTTTTCTCCGGGCGCAGTCTGTGCAGACGTTCTACTCGGCTCCGACCTTTGTCACAGACACCTAAGTCGACAAGCCCAGCCTGGGAAAAGTCCCGTGTGACGTCCAGACGCCATCACACAGCAAGACCCCTAAATGACGCCAGGATCCGTGGCGGGGTCGCACACGGTCTGACGGACTATCGGGCTCGCTTACGCAGCGAGGGCGAAGTCAGTGCGCTTAGCATCGGCACTTATTGTTTTGCAGGGAGCGTTTACGAGATAACCCCACATCCTCGGCCCGCTTTCTCGCGGGTTCGCAGACGCTGTCGAAACCGATCAGCCCCGTGAACTCCGTGTGGAGCGGCCACTGTCACGCTGTTGAATTACCAATCCGGATGCCGAAGCACCGGAGCCTCACAGTCTACAACGCTCCGACACCCGGCGCATTCCGCGTGGCCCGCAGCGGTGGCGAGGTGGTGCCGGGAACTCGACGCGACCCCGCGGCGGTCAGCACCACGAGCGGCCCCCGCACCCCTCCCCCTCGATCTCATCCGCAGAACGACCACACCCCTCGCGTAGGCTCACCGCATGAGCGAGGTCGTGGTCACCGTCCGAGGAGAGAGCGAAGCACGCGTGCGCGCCGAAGAGGCCGCCGTCCGGGTGACGGTGTCGACCGACGGGCCGTCCCGCGGACCCGTGATCGAGGGCGCTCAGGTACGAGCCTCGTCGGTGCAGGACGGCCTGGTGGCGCACCTGCGCTCCGGCGAGGTGTCGGAATGGTCGAGTGCTCGGGTGTCGGTCTGGTCGGACCGACCGTGGAACAGCGACGGCGCGCAGCTGCCGCTCGTGCACCACGCCAGCGTCGAGCTGTCGGCGACGTTCACCGACGCCGGGGCCCTGTCGTGGTGGCTCGGCGACGTCACCGAGTCCGACGACGTGCAGGTCATCGCCGTGGAATGGCGCCTCTCCCCTGCCACACGCGTGCGCGTCGAGAGCGACGTGGCCGCCGCCGCCGTACACGTCGCCGTCGAGCGCGCGGGCGCGTACGCGGGCGCTCTGGGCTTGGCCTCCGTGTCACCGGTCGAGATCGCCGACGCCGGCCTGCTCGGGGCACGGCCGGAACCGACGGCACACCTGTCGGCGCGCTTCGCCGCGGCCTCGGACTCGAGCGGCCCGTCGTTCAGCCTGCAGCCGCCCGAGATCGTCGTGAGGTCGGTCGTCGAGGGGCGCTTCCGCGCGGAATGACCGCGTCCCGCGGCAACCCAGCGCGCTGAACGCGCACGTAGGTCACCGCAACGAGCGTCACGGCAACGCAGGTCACCGCCACGAATCCGACCTCAGTCACCCAGCCGGTTCTTCGTACGCATGGCGCGCTCGGCTTCGCGCTTGTCTTCGCGTTCGCGGATGGTCTGACGCTTCTCGAACTCGCGCTTGCCCTTGGCCACCGCGATCTCGACCTTCGCGCGACCGTCGAGGAAGTACAACCGCAGCGGAACGAGCGTGTACCCGCCGGCCGACACCGCGTGCGAGAGCTTCACGATCTCTTCGCGGTGCAGCAGGAGCTTGCGGGTGCGCTTGGCCGAATGGTTCGTCCAGTGACCCTGCGAGTACTCGGGGATGTGCACGGCATCGAGATACGCCTGCCCGCCGTCGATGTAGGCGTACCCGTCGGTGAGGTTCGCACGACCCTGCCGCAGCGACTTGACCTCGGTTCCGGTCAGCACGAGACCGGCCTCGTAGGTCTTCTCGATGGCGTAGTCGTGGCGCGCCTTCTTGTTCGACGCGATCAGTTTTTCACCCTGCTCACGAGGCATGGTGCCACCTCCTCATGATCATGGGCACACAGAGCCCTCCAGCGTACAGGATGCCGGGGTCACCGGCATCCGGGATCCGATGCCGGACAACGCAGGGGTTCAGGCGCGCAGCCAGCGACGGATCGCGAAGCTCGCGCTGAGCGCGGCGAGGATCACGCCGATCACCACGATGACGGGGATCACGAAAGCGACGTCGGACAGTCCCACCCACGACGTGATGAAGCCGATGCGGTCGCGCAGGTACTGGTTGACTCCGACCCCCACGATCGCCCAGACGGCCACGCTCGCCAGAGCCGACCCGATGAGGGCCGCCAACACGCCCTCGACGATGAACGGCGTCTGGATGAAGCGGTTGGAGGCGCCGACCAAGCGCATGATGCCGAGCTCTCGCCGTCGGGCGAAGGCGGAGAGGCGAATGGTCGTCGCGATCAGCAGCACCGCCGCGATGAGCATGAGACCCGCGATGCCGACGGCGACGTAGGTCGCGACCGTCAGCGCCTGGAACAGCGGCTCGAGGTACTGCATCTGGTCCTTCACCTCTTCGACGCCGGTCTGGCCGCCGAAGGCTTCCGAGATGACGTCGGCCTGATTCTGATCGACGAGGTTGATGCTGAAGGTCGCGTTGAACTGGTCGGCCGTCACCACGTCGGCGATGTCGTCGGACAGCAGGCTCTTCGCGTTCTCGAACACCTCGTCGCTCGTCGAGTAGGTGTAGTCGCGGATGAGCGGGGCGAGCGCCTCGCCGTCGAGCGTCGCCTTGACGGCGTCGATCTGCTCCTGCGTCGCGGCCTGCCCCGGGGTGCAGGTGTCGACGTCGGACACCGCCGCGCACATGAACACCGCCACCTGGGCACGATCGGCCCAGTACGACTGCATCTTGCCGATCTGCATCTGCATGAGCATCGCGGCGCCGACGAAGGTCAGCGACACGAAGGTGACCAGGATGACCGAGATCACCATGGACGCGTTGCGACGCAGGCCGGTGAAGGCCTCCGAGAGGATGAGCCCGAACCTCATGACGTGGGTCCCACTTCGTCGTTGCGGTCTTTCTTCCCGCCCAGTCCCAGCCGGTCGGCCAGGCCCAGGGCGTCGACGTCCGGCGTACTGACCGGGATGGAGCGCGTGTTGGTGCCCGGCTCGCGCGGGGCGTCGTCGGACGGTGTGGTCACGGCGGGCGTGGCGCCCGGGGTCGCCGACGCGCGCGCGGGGGCCGCGGCGGGCTGAGCGGACGGGGCCGGCGCGCCCTCGGGGCCGCGCAGGGGCTCGACGGGGCCGGAGATGTTGGTCACTTCGCGCTGCACCTCGAGCACGGCCGTGAGGGCGGCGACCGCGGCCGCACCCTTCTCGACCTCGGGGGCCAGGCGGGGCAGGCTCGACGTGTCGCCGTAGCCGCCGTGGCGCTCGTCGCGCACCATCTCGCCCCCGCTCAGCTCGATCACGCGACGCTGCATCTGGTCGACGAAGCCGGCCTCGTGGGTCGCCATGACCACCGTCGTGCCACCGGCGTTGATGCGGGCCAGCAGACGCATGATGTCGATCGACGTGCCGGGGTCGAGGTTTCCGGTCGGCTCGTCGGCGAGCAGAACCTGGGGACGGTTGACCAGCGCGCGGGCGATCGCGACGCGCTGCTGCTCACCGCCCGACAGCTCGTGAGGAAGGCGCTTCTCTTTGCCGTCGAGACCGACGAGCGCGAGCACCTCGGGCACGGCCTGCTGGATGAACCCGCGCGAAGCGCCCGTGACCTGCAGGGTGAAAGCCACGTTCTGATGCACGG
The DNA here is from genome assembly GCF_001424715.1 of Microbacterium sp. Leaf436. Classification (NCBI taxonomy): domain Bacteria; kingdom Bacillati; phylum Actinomycetota; class Actinomycetes; order Micrococcales; family Microbacteriaceae; genus Microbacterium; species Microbacterium sp. Leaf436. Next base: position 164,083 of record NZ_LMRB01000003.1, on the reverse strand, counting down.
TCTTGTTCGGCAGCAGGCGGAAGTCCTGGAAGACCGAGCCGATGTGGCGACGGAAGTAGGGAACCTTGCGGTTCGACAGCGTGCGCAGGTCGCGACCGAGCACCACGACACGACCGTCGCTGGGGGTCTCGGCGCGCAGGATCAACTGCAGGCACGACGATTTGCCGGAACCCGAGGCACCGACGAGGAAGACGAACTCCCCGCGCTGCACCTCGAAGTCGACGGCGTTCAGGGCGGGCTTCGCGGTGCCGCGATACCGCTTGGTGACGTTCTCGAACCGGATCATGGCTCGATGAGCCTAAGCGGGTGCCCCGACGACCTCGACAGGACGCGCCGTGTCCGCAAACCGAGAGAGTCCTATGGATGCCGGGGTGGTGGCATCCACAGGACTCTCGGACCGCGGGGGTCGCGGATCAGTCGTCGTCCTTGCGCTTGCGCCACCGGATGCCGGCGGCGATGAGCCCGTCGAGGTCGCCGTCGAAGACGACCGCGGGGTTGCCGACCTCGTACCCGGTGCGGAGGTCTTTCACGAGCTGCTGGCCGTAGAGGAAGTAGGAGCGCATCTGGTCGCCCCAGCTCGCGGTGATCGTGCCGGCGAGTTCCTTCTTCTTCGCGGCCTCTTCTTCGCGCTTGAGCAGCAGCAGTCGAGTCTGCAGCACGCGCATGGCGGCCGCACGGTTCTGGATCTGCGACTTCTCGTTCTGCATCGACACGACGAGGCCGGTCGGGAGGTGGGTGATGCGCACGGCGGAGTCGGTCGTGTTGACCGACTGTCCGCCGGGGCCCGACGAACGGAAGACGTCGACGCGGATGTCGCCCTCGGGGACCTCGACCTCGACGGCTTCTTCCATCACGGGGATGACCTCGACCGCGGCGAAGCTCGTCTGGCGCTTGTCGGCGCCGCCGAACGGGCTGATGCGGGCCAGGCGGTGCGTGCCGGCCTCGACCGACAGGGTGCCGTAGGCGTAGGGGACGTCGACCTCGAAGGTGGCCGACTTGATGCCCGCGCCCTCGGCGAAGGACGTGTCCATGACCTTCACGGGGTACTTGTGACGCTCGCACCAGCGCAGGTACATGCGCAGCAGCATCTCGGCGAAGTCGGTGGCGTCGTCGCCCCCGGCGCCGGAGCGGATCGTGACGACCGCCGAACGCGGGTCGTACTCGCCGTCGAGGAGCGTCTGCACCTCGAGCTGACCGATCACGTCTTTGAGCGAAGCGAGCTCGCGCCGCGCCTCGTCGGCGGATTCGTCGTCGTCCATCTCGATCGCGAGACCGACGAGCACCTCGAGGTCGTCGAGGCGCTGCTCGATCTCGGTCACGCGCTTGAGTTCGGCCTGGCGGTGGCTGAGACGGCTGGTGATCTTCTGAGCGTTGTCGACGTCGTCCCAGAGGTTGGGTGCGCCGGCCTCTTCGCTGAGGCGAGCGATGTCGGCGGTGAGTGCATCGACGTCGACCACGGCCTGGATATCGGCGAAGGTCGAGCGAAGAGCCTGGATGTCGGCGGTCAGATCGAGTTCGAGCATTTGGATTCAGCCTATCGTGGAGACGGTGACAGCCGACTCTCCCCGGAACGTGCTGGTGAGCTTCGCGCCGATGATCTACGGTCCCACCCTGCTGTTCGCCCTCGGCGAGGGGGCCGTCATCCCCCTCATCCCGGTGATCGCCGACCGCCTCGGGGCCGACGTCGCCGTGGCCGCGCTCGTGGCGGCGGCCCTGGTCGTGGGCCAGCTCTGCGGCAACATCCCCGCCGGATGGGCGGTCGCGCGATTCGGCGAGCGCCTGACGATGGGTGTCGCCGGCATCGTGATCCTGGGCGGTCTGACAGGAGTGGTCTTCGCGAACTCCCTGCTGCTGTTCGCCGCGGCCGTGTTCCTCATCGGATTCTGCGCCGCGGCGTTCGCCCTCGCGCGCCATTCCTTCATGACCACCCGGGTGCCCCTGCACTTTCGCGCTCGCGCGCTGTCGCTGCTGGGCGGGACCTTCCGCCTCGGAATGTTCGTCGGGCCGTTCGTCTCGGCGGCGCTGCTGGGGATCTTCGGCGACGAGACGGCATCCATCGTCTTCTTCGCCGTGTGCCAGGTCGCGACGATCCTCCTGGTGTTCTTCGGGCCCGATCCCGAGAAGGCCGTGCCGGTGGGCGCGGGCTCCGTGAGCCGACGCAACGAGGGCGACTCCCGCGACCCCGACTCCCGCGAGGCCGACTCCCGCGATGCCGAAGACAGCGGCGAGCCGGTGACCGGAGCGATTCCCGTCGTCGAGCGGGTGGGGGTGTTCCGCACGATGTGGCGCTTCCGCGGTGTGCTCGCGCGCCTGGGTCTCGCGGCGGCCTCGTTGTCTGCCGTCCGCTCGGCGCGTCAGGTGGTGCTGCCGCTCTGGGGTGTGTCGCTGGGATTGGATGCCGGGACCATCGCCGTGGTCGTCGGAGTCTCGGGCGCCATCGATTTCGCGCTGTTCTACGCCAGCGGCCAGGTCATGGACCGCTTCGGGCGCCTGTGGGCGGCGTTGCCCGCGATGGTGCTGATGGGGGCGGGCTTCCTCGCGCTCTCGTTCACGCATGACCTCGGCAGCGCGGAGATGTGGTTCGCCCTGTTCGCCGCGGTGCTCGGCGTCGGCAACGGGCTGTCGAGCGGCATCCTGCTCACCCTGGGTGCCGACATCGCCCCGCCGACGGAGCCGGCCGCGTTCCTCGGTTCGTGGCGCACGCTCACCGACGCCGGGGGCGCGACCGCCCCCCTGCTGGTGTCGGCTCTGACCGCGCTCGTCTCGCTGTCGGTCGGCGTGGGGGCCATGGGATTCATCGCCCTGCTCGGCGCGATCGGGTTCGTGCGATGGGTGCCGCGATACGTCCCTCGACGCCGCCCCTGACGCGCGGGAGCGAGCCGGAACGGCTGCCATCCGACACTCCCCCGACAGCCGGGACGTGTTTCGGGACGGTAAAAAATCCGGCGGACTCTGGCCATCTGATGAATTTCCGATGAGAATCGGTCACGCGATCGCCATTTTGACGGTGACGTGTCATTCCCCCTGGATGAAGCGGGCGATGGTGCCCGCGGAGAGGTTTCCCCATCGTGCCCCGGAACACCCTGCACCCCACTGCCTCACGCGCTCGACGCGCGTCGGCCGTGCTGGCGACGAGCGCTCTCGTCGGCGGCGCCCTGATGATCGCCCCCGCGGCGTTCGCCGCCCCCGCCCCCGGCGACGCCCCCGACGACCTCGGCCTCACCGGCGCCGACGTCATGACCCACCTGACCGAGCTGGCCGACATCACCGAGTCGTTCGCCGATCAGGGCTACCGCACCTGGAACGGTCCGGGCTACGAGGCCGCGGCGCAGTACGCAGAGCAGATCCTCGAGGGCACCGGGGCGTTCACCGTCTCGCGGCAGACCTTCGACGTGCCCTACTCCGAGCTGGGCGAAGCCTCGCTGACCGTCGATGGCACGACCTACACCGGCTCGCACTTCGACAACAGCGAAGGCACCGACGAGCCGTACACCGCGGCTCTGGCGCTGCCCCTCGACGCCGAGGGCACGCACATCGGCTGCGCCGCGACCGACTACGCCACCGTCCCCGCCGGCGCCATCGTGCTGGTCCAGCGCGGCGTCTGCACCTTCGAGGAGAAGATCGACTTCGCCTCGGCCGCCGGAGCGGGCAGCGTCTTCGTCTACAACAACGAACGGCCGGCCGAAGAGGGCATCTCGCCCGACGACCAGCTGACCAACGTCGGCTCGGGTCCCCGCAACGAAGAGGACTCCCCCGCGGCGACCCTTCCCCAGTCCGCCGGCGACACGCTCGCCGCTCTCGTCGAGGCCGCTGCCGCCGACGCGCCCGTCGAGGGCACCGCCGTCATCGAGAAGCAGTTCCTCGTCTCACAGACCTTCAACGTCATCGCCGACAGCATCGCGGGCGACCCCGAGGACACCGTCGTCATCGGCGCGCACCTCGACGGCGTGGCCGAAGGCCCGGGCGTGAACGACAACGCCTCGGGCTCGGCCGCCGTGCTCGCCCTGGCCGAGAAGGTCGCGGCATCCGAGGTTCCCAACGACAAGCGCATCCGTCTGGCGCTCTGGGGCGCCGAGGAGATCGGCCTGCTCGGCTCGACCGCCTACGTCGACGACCTGGTGCAGAACGACCCCGCCGAACTCGCGCGCATCTCGGCGTACCTCAACTACGACATGATCGGCTCCGAGAACTTCACGGTGGGCGTGTACGACGCCGATCGCTCGACGTTCCCCGCCGACGGGGTGACCATCCCCGACGGTTCGGTCGAGATCGAGAAGATCTACACCGACTACTTCGACTCGATCGAACAGCCGTGGATCGACTCCGAGTACTCGGGTCGCTCGGACTACCAGGCGTTCATCGACAACGGCATCCCCTCGGGCGGCCTTTTCTCGGGTGGCGACGACATCAAGACCGACGAGCAGGCCGAGCTCTTCGGCGGCACCCCCGGGGTCTTCATGGACCGCAACTACCACACGGTCGACGACACCCTCGCGAACGTGAACCGCGACTCGATCGACATCTTCACTCCCGCGATCGGGCACGCCGCCTTCGCCCTGGCGTGGGACGCCGCCGTCGATCCGGAGCCCACTCCCGAGCCCACGCCCGGCGAGCCCTCGCCCGAGCCCACCACCGAGCCGACCCCGGAGCCGACGGGTGAGCCCACCGGCGAGCCGACGGCCACCCCGAGCCCGGTGCCCACGGCGACGACGGGTCCCGGCGCGAACGGCCCCGGCAGCAACCTGCCGCGCACCGGTTCCGACGTCGCGGGTTCGCCGCTGCCCGCCATCGGCATCGGCATGCTCGCCCTCGGAGTCATCGTGGCCGCCGGCACCGCCGTCGTCCGCCGACGTCCGCAGCAGTGACGAGGACCGGGGCCGCGTGAGACGCGCGGCCCCGGAACGACCGTCCCGCCGGGATCCGCACCGTGAGGTGCGTGATCCCGGCGGGACGTCGTCGTTCGAGGCGGGACGATCCGTCCCGCTGCCCTGCGGGTCGGTCGGGGCTCAGCGCTCGTCGGCCACGCGGATCAGGACCTTACCGGTGACGCCCGCCTCGACCGCGTCGTGCGCGGCGGCGGTCTGGTCGAGGGGGAACCCGCTGAGGGGCAGTCCGGCCTCCTCGCCCACCGGCAGCGCTCCGGCCGCCACCGCGGCCGAGACGTCTTCGGCGGCCGCGGCGAGCGCGCGCTCGCCCACCGTGTACAGCAGCAGGCCCTGCCAGCGGACGTTCTTGGCGAAACTCGCGCGCACCGCCGCCGTGAAGGCATCGCCCCCGTTGTCGGCGTAGTACCCGATGGTGCCGTGGTTCGCGATCACCTCGACGTCGAGACCGGCGTTGTCGGCGATGGCGACCTCGACGATGTGCTCGACCCCGTTCGGAGCGAGCTCGCGGATGCCGTCGGCGAGCGCCTCGTTCGGATAGCGCAGAACGTGGTGGGCGCCGGCCGCGCGCGCGAGCGCCTCTTTCGCGTCGCTGCTGACCGTGGCGATGACGGTGGCTCCGGCCCAGACGGCGAGCTGGATGGCGGCGTGTCCGACCGCTCCGGCCCCGCCCTGCACGAGCACGGTGCGCCCGGACAGGGCGCCCGGGGCGAGGCGCGACGGGCCGTCTTCGTGCACGGTGAGGGCGCGGTGGGCCGTCATCGCGGGAACGCCGAGGCTCGCGCCGAGCTCGAACGACGCCGCGTCGGCCAGCGGGACGGCGCGCTCGGCGGGGAGCACCGAGTACTCGGCCGCGGTTCCGGTCGGACGCTGGTGCGCGGCGAGGTATACCCACACCCGCTGGCCCACCGAGAGACCCTCGACGCCGTCGCCGACGGCATCCACGATTCCCGCCCCGTCCTGGTTGGGCGTCACTTCGTCGAACGCGAGTGGCCGGTCGGTGCTGGCCCGGGCCTTCCAGTCGGTGGGGTTCACCCCCGACACGACGATGCGCACGCGCACTTCGCCCGCGCCGGGTTCGGGAAGCGGGCGCTCCGCGAGCGAGAGAACGGAGGAGTCACCGGGCTGGGAGTACGTGATCGCCTTCATGCGGAAGACAAGCACGCGGTCGACGCCCGCATTCCCCCGGCGTGTCGCCCCCGCGCACCACCCGCGGGTGAGGTCGCGGCGGTTGGGGGCCGCTTCACACGTAGCGCCGCTCACGCGGACCTAGAATGAACCCATTCGCGGGAGTGGTGGAATCGGTAGACACGCAGGATTTAGGTTCCTGTGCCTTCGGGCGTGGGGGTTCAAGTCCCCCCTTCCGCACGATTCTCGCTGCTCCCCGCACCGATACTCCGACCCGACGGGACCGATGTGATCCACACCACCAGCGCGCTGCTCCCGTGGCTCGACCCCGCGACGATCATCACCAACTCGCAGCCCTGGGCGCTGCTGGTCGTGTGCTTCATCATCTTCGCCGAGACCGGTCTGCTCATCGGCTTCCTGCTGCCCGGCGACACCCTGCTGATCATGGCCGGGCTGCTCTCGCACTCCACCCCGCAGGCACCCAACGGCGTGTTCGGACTGAACGCCTGGTGGGTGGCGCTCGCCATCGGTGTGGCCGCCTTCATCGGCGGTGAAGTCGGGTACTACATCGGGCACAAGGCCGGGCCCTCGATCTTCGAGCGCAAGGAATCCGGCATCTTCAGCAGGAAGAACGTCGAGCGCACGAACGCGTTCTTCGAGCGGTTCGGCGGTCTGACCGTCATCCTCGCCCGCTTCGTGCCCGTCGTGCGCACGTTCGCCCCCATCGCCGCCGGCGTCGGCCACATGCCGTGGCGCAAGTACACGCTGTACAACCTCATCGGCGCGATCATCTGGGGCATCGGCCTCACCATGCTCGGCTACGTGGTGGGATACATCCCGTTCATCCGCGACATCGTGACGGAGTACATCGACGTCATCCTGCTCGCCGCCGTCGCGGGCACGGTCGTGTTCATCGGCATCCACTACTTCCGCGAACGCGCCGCCGCCAAGCGCGACGCCGCCGCGGGCCACGGAGTGGTGACGCACGCCGAGGCCGAGGCCCTCACGCTCGACCCGAAGACGCTCGAAGACGGCGACCAGCCCGCGCGCTGACTCAGGACGCCTTCGAGCTCTTCTTCTTCGCCGGCGCCTTCTTGGTCGGCGCGTCGTCGGCCTTCTCGGTGCGGGCGGCGCGGCTGCGCTCGACGCTCGCGCGCAGGGCCTCCATGAGGTCGATGACCTCGCCGCCGTCGTCGTCGCTCTCCTGCTCGCCGAAGGTCGCCGCGGTGTCGATGGCGTCGCCCTGCTCGAGCTTCGCGTCGATGAGGGTGCGCAGCTCGGCCTGGTACTCGTCGGTGAACTCCTCGGGGTCGAAATCCTTCGAGAAGCTCTCGACCAGAGAGGCCGACATCTCGAGCTCCTTCGCCGAAATGCGCACGCTCTCATCCAGCGCGGGGAACGCAGCCTCGCGCACCTCGTCGGCCCAGAGCAGCGTCTGCAGCACGAGCACGTCGTCGCGCACGCGCAGGGCCGCGAGCCGCGTCTTCTGACGCAGCGAGAAGCGCACGATCGCGGTGCGGTCGGTCTGCTCGAGCGTCTTGCGCAACAGCACGTACGCCTTCGGCGACGAGGAGTCGGGCTCGAGGTAGTACGCCTTGTCGAGGGTCAGCAGATCGACCTGATCGCTGGGGACGAACTCGACCACCTCGATCTCGCGACTGCGTTCGCTCGGCAGCGACGCGAGGTCGTCTTTGGTCAGCACGACCGTCTGCTCGCCGTCGTCGTACGCGCGATCGATGTCGGCGTAGGGCACCACCTCGCCGTCGACCTCGCAGATGCGCTGATACCGGATGCGCCCGCCGTCCTTGTTGTGCACCTGGTGCAGAGAGACGTCGTGGTCCTCGGTGGCCGAGTACACCTTCACGGGCACGTTGACCAGGCCGAAGGTCAGGGCGCCCTTCCAGATCGATCGCATGGGAACAGTGAACACCGAAAGAGGGGCGGATGCCGAGGGGGTTGCCGCGCGAGGGACTCGCCCCCGCTCTACGCTGGGGCGATGACGGAGCAGACGGTGCGCATCGGCGGACGCCGCCTGCGCCTGTCGAACCTCGACAAGGTGCTGTACCCCGAGACGGGGACCACCAAGGGCGAGGTGATCGACTACTACACCCGTATCGCCCCGCGCCTGCTCCCCCACGTGCGGGAGCGTCCCGTCACCCGCAAGCGCTGGCCCGACGGGGTCGGCACCGACGCCGACCCGGGCGAGCCCTTCTTCGCCAAGGCCCTCGAACCCGGAGCGCCGACCTGGGTGCGGCGCCTGCCGATCGACCACTCCTCGGGCGCCAAGGACTACCCCCTCGTCGACGATTTGCCCACCGTCGTCTACCTGGCGCAGGTCGCGAGCCTCGAGTTGCACGTGCCGCAGTGGCGGTTCTCGCCCGACGGCGAGAAACTCCCCCCCGATCGCCTGGTGCTCGACCTCGACCCCGGACCCGGCGTCGGCCTGGCCGAGTGCGCCGAGGTGGCACGGTGGGCGCGCGTCATCCTGCAGGACATCGGCCTCGACCCGCTGCCGGTGACGAGCGGCAGCAAGGGCATCCACCTCTACGCGCACCTCGACGGCCGCCAGTCCAGCGACGCCGCCAGCGCCATCGCGAAAGAACTCGCCCGGGCGATCGAAGCCGACCACCCCGACCTGGTGGTCAGTCAGATGTCGAAGTCCGCGCGCCCCGGGAAGGTCTTCATCGACTGGAGCCAGAACAACGGCTCGAAGACCACGATCGCGCCGTACTCGCTGCGGGGACGATCGCACCCGACCGTCGCGGCACCGCGCACGTGGGAAGAGCTCGACGACCCCGGCCTGCGCCACCTGCTGTTCACCGAGGTGCTCGATCGCCCCGGCGATCCGCTCTCGCCGGTCGAGCGCGACGCGGGACCGCTCCGCGCGTACATCTCCAAGCGCACGGCGGGCGCGACCCCCGAGCCCGTGCCCGATGCCCCGCACGCCGACGCCGCACCCGACGGTCTCCCTCGCTTCGTCATCCAGGAGCACCACGCCACCCGTCTGCACTGGGACGTGCGACTCGAACACGACGGGGTACTGGTCAGCTGGGCCGTCCCGAAGGGAGTCCCCCCGACGACGGCGAAGAACAGCCTCGCGGTCATGACCGAGGACCACCCGATGCAGTACCTCGACTTCGCCGGCGAGATCCCCCGCGGCGAGTACGGCGCCGGCATCATGACGGTGTGGGACACGGGCACCTACGAGCTCGAGAAATGGCGCGACGACGAGGTCATCGCCACCCTCGAGGGCGGGCCCGACGGGCCGCTCGGCCGAGTGCGTCTGGCCCTCATCCGCACGGAGGGCGCGGGCGAGAAGTCGCAGTGGCTGCTGCACCGGATGAAGACGGATGCCGAGGGTCGGCCGCAGAGCGAGGGCGACCCGGTGGTGGCCCTCGATCACGGCCGCGCGGATCGGGCCGCGCCCGAGCCGGAATCCTCCCCCGAGTCGGCGCCGCGTACCTCGACGTCGCCGACGCCCCCGAGCCCCGCCCGTTCCCCGACCCCCGCGAGTCTCCCGAGCCCCGCGCAGCTGCGCCCCATGCTGTCCACCGCCGCCACGGCCGGTATCGCCCGAGCCGCCGCCGGCCGCTGGGGCGAGCCGTGGGTCGAGATGAAGTGGGACGGCATCCGGGGAATCGGTCTCTGGGACGGCGAGCGGCTGCGCCTGCGATCGCGCAACGGCAACGACCTCACCGCCGCCTACCCCGAACTCACGACCGTCGACCTCGGACTCGGCCCGAAGCCCGCGGTCGTCGACGGCGAGATCGTCGCGCTCGACGCGCAGGGGCGCCCGAGCTTCCCCCTGCTGCAGAAGCGGATGAACCTCGCACAGCCCCGCGAGATCGAGCGCGAAGCGCGGCGGACACCGGTGCAGCTGTACCTGTTCGACGTGCTCTCGGTCGGTGAGCGCGACGTCGCCGCCCTGCCGCTGACCGAGCGGCGCGGCATCCTGGAGGCGCTGGCGCAGGATGCCGGGCCCCCCGTCGTGTTGCCGCCCGTGTTCGACGACGTCGACGCCGCCGTCGCCACGAGCGGCCGGTTCGGACTCGAGGGCGTCGTGGTCAAGGATCCCGGTTCGGCCTACCGCCGCGGCGAGCGTTCGGAACAGTGGCTCAAAGTGAAGCATTCGCGCACGCAGGAGGTCGTGATCGGCGGCGTGCGCCCGGGCAAGGGCAACCGCGCGGGCACGATCGGGTCGCTGCTGGTCGGTGTTCCCGGGCCGGACGGCCTGCACTACGCGGGCCGGGTCGGCTCGGGTTTCGGCGAGCAGACGCTGGCCAGACTCGGCGAGGTGCTCGGTGCGCTCGGCAGCGACACCGACCCGTTCGTGGGGGTGCCCGCCGCCGACGCCCGCGACGCGCTGTGGGTGCGGCCCGAACTCGTCGCCGAGGTGGAGTTCGCGGAGTTCACCCCCGGCGGCATCCTGCGCCAGGCACGCTGGCGGGGTCTGCGGCCCGACAAGGATCCGGGCGAGGTGGTGCGGGAGGTCTGAGCACGGGCCGGCTGAGCGCGGAGCCCGGGCGTATGCGCGCCCTCGCCGACCCGGGCCGAGCCCGGCGGGATCCCCGGCTCTACGCGTGCTGTGAGTCGTGCTCGACGTGCCCGGCGGGCTCGAGCTGGAAGGTCGAGTGCTCCACGTCGAAGTGCTCGGCGAGGCAGCCCTGCAGCGTCGCGAGGATCGCGGCGGCGCGACCGTCCGACAGCGCCGCGTCGTCGACGATCACGTGCGCGCTGAACACCGGCGCGCCCCGCGTGAGCTGCCAGACGTGCACGTCGTGCACGTCGACCACGCCGTCGGCCTCGCGCAGGTGCTGCCGGATCTCGGCCACGTGCACGCCGACGGGCGCCGACTCGGTGAGCACGACGACGACCTCGCGCAGAAGACCGATGGCACGCGGCACGATCAGCACCGCGATGAGCAGTGAGGCGATGGCATCCGCTTGCGCGAATCCGGTCGTCACGATCACGATCGCCGCGATGATGACCGCGATCGACCCGACCAGGTCGCCCAGCACCTCGAGATACGCGCCGCGCACGTTGATGCTGCGCTTCTGCGCGCGACCGAGCACCCACATCGACACGGCGTTGGCGATCATGCCGACCGTCGCGACGACGAGCATGAGCCCGCCCTGCACCTCGGCGTCGGCCGGCGCGAGCAGCCGCTGCACGGCCTCGACGCCCACCCAGGCGCACAGCGCGATGAGGATCACGCCGTTCGCGAGCGCGCCGAGCACTTCGGCACGCTGGTATCCGAAGGTGCGGCGGTCATCGGCCGGGCGGGCGGCGATCGCCGTGGCGATCAGCGCCACCACGAGCGCGGCCGCGTCGGTGAACATGTGCGCCGCGTCGGCCAGCAGGGCGAGCGAGCCCGACAGGATCGCCCCCACGATCTGCACGACCATGACCGTCGCGGTCAGGGTGAGAGCGATGGTGAGCAGACGTCTGTTGCCGGCATCGCGGATGCCGCCGGCAGGCGCGTGATCGTGCATGACTTCAGGCTAGGCCGCGCACCGCGGGCGCCGCGTGATATCGCGGTAGTCGGGAATGAGAACCGGTGTCGGCTCCCCCGCGGCGACCCGACAGGGTTGTCCCGGCCCGACGCGGTCGCCCGACCGCCTTCTCGGTCAGCGCCGACGTGCATTCAGCTGCGCCTGGATCCGCCGATGCGCGTGCAGCGCCGGGTACACGCCGAGGAACACCGCCATCGGAGCCCGGAGTCGCACGTCGCGGATGCCGTGCGCGGCGTACGTGTTCTCGAAACGGTCGATGTAACGCCGGAAGTCCCGAGGGCGGTCGTCGAGGCGCCGCGCGCCGATGCCCGCGACCATCCGCGAGAAGTAGCCGATCCGACGCCCCCCGAGGGCGAGGTGGATGGCGATGTCGAGGTCTTCGTGCATCACGTCGGCCTCGTCGTCGCACAGGAACTCCCGCACGTCGTGCCACGCCTCCCGCCGCACGGCCATGTTGCTGCCGAACAGGAACACGAAGTCGCCGGCGAGCTTGACCTGCAGGCGTCGGAAGGCATCGTCGATCTGATGTCCCACCGCACGCAGAGGCAGGTCGTAGTACTCGACGGGTCCCGACGCGGCATCCACGTCTGTCGACGCGAAGATGTGCGAGACCCGGGCCACCCACTCGGGTTTGAGGACGGTGTCGGCGTCGATCCGCGCGAGCACGTCGCCGGTGGCGGCATCCATCCCCAGATTGCGGGTGGGCACCAGTCCCTGGCGGTCGTCCTGACGCAGCAGACGGATGCCGGCGTCGGGATGCCGCGCGCTCACGCCCTCGACCACCGCGCGCGTGCCGTCGGTCGAGCGGTTGTCGACGACGAGCACCTCGGTGGCGGGGAGCGTCTGGCCCACGATGGCGTTCAGGCACTGCTCGATGACCGCCTCTTCGTTGTAGGCGGGAACGATGATCGACACCGACGGAAGAGGGCTCATCGGTCCTCCTCCACGCTCAGAGGGACTCGAGGAGCGGCGCGAGGGCGACGAAGGCGCGGGACCGGTGCGACGACGCGTTCTTCTCGGCCGCGCTCCACTCGCCGACCGTCCGCTCGGCATCGGCGGGCTGACCGTCGGGCACGAAGATCGGGTCGTACCCGAACCCACCCGGTCCGGCCGGCTGCATCGCCAGGCGGCCCGGCCAGCGTCCCTCGATCGTCTCTTCGGTGCCGTCGGAGCGCACGAGCGCGATCACCGACACGAACTGCGCCGCGCGGTGCGGATCGGCGACGTCGGACAACTGATCGAGCAACAGCTCCAGGTTGGCCGCGGAGTCCTTCTTGTGCCCCGCCCAGTAGGCCGAGAACACCCCCGGCGACCCGCCGAGCACGTCGACGGCGATCCCGGAGTCATCGGCCAACGCGGGCAGCCCCGTGTGGGCCGCGGCCGCACGCGCCTTGATCAGCGCGTTCGCCGCGAACGTGACGCCGTCCTCGACCGGTTCGGGACCGTCATAGGCGACGACGTCGAGATCGGGGCGCACCTCGGCCACGATCGCCTGGAACTCCTCGACCTTGTGCGGGTTGTGCGTGGCCAGCACGATGCGCGGCATGGTCAGCCTTCGAGCGTCGCGATCTGGATGCCGCGCAGCTCGGCGCAGCCGTTCACGCCCAGCTCGAGCAGGCGGTCGAGCTCGGCCTTGTCGAACGGCGAGCCCTCGGCGGTGCCCTGCACCTCGACGAACAGACCGCGACCGGTGACGACGACGTTCATGTCGGTCTCGGCGCGCACGTCTTCGACGTAGGCCAGGTCGAGCAGCGGTTCGCCGTCGACGATGCCGACCGACACCGCCGCGACCGAGTCGCGCAGCACCTCGGAGCGCTGCGCGATGAACTTCTTCTCGCGTCCCCAGGCGATGGCATCCGCCAGGGCGACGTAGGCACCCGTGATGGCGGCGGTGCGGGTACCGCCGTCGGCCTGCAGCACGTCGCAGTCGATGACGATCGTGTTCTCGCCCAGCGCCTTGGTGTCGACGACGGCGCGCAGCGCCCGGCCGATCAGGCGCGAGATCTCGTGGGTGCGACCGCCGACCTTGCCCTTGATGCTCTCGCGGTCGTTGCGGCTGTTCGTCGCGCGCGGCAGCATGGCGTACTCGGCCGTGACCCACCCCTTGCCCTTGCCGGTGAGCCAGCGGGGAACGCCGTTAGTGAACGACGCCGTGCACAGCACCTTGGTGCCGCCGAAGGTGACGAGGGCCGAGCCCTCGGCGTGTGCCGACCATCCGCGTTCGATGGTGACGGGGCGGAGCTGATCGGCGGTGCGGCCGTCTTTACGGGTCATGTGTCCTCCTCGGACGAAAGGGATGCCGTGCCTCGGCGCGGCAGGTCGATGGCGCCGGTCTGCACGAGCTGCACCTCGCGCACCTCGCGGCCCATGAGGCGGTGCGCCAGGCGCAGGAAGTCGTCGGCCGACGACCCGGTGGCTTCGTAGCGGTGCGTCGGAACGGCATCCGGGCTCGCCAGGAGGTCGCGTGAGACGAGCTGGCGATAGACGTCTTTCGCCGTCTCGCTGTCGCTCGACACCAGGCTGACCTCGGGACCCATCACGTAACTGATGGCGCCCTCGAGGAACGGGTAGTGCGTGCAGCCGAGCACGAGCGTGTCGACCCCGGCGTGCCGCAGCGGCGCGAGGTACTGCTCGGCGGTGGCGAGCACCTCGGGCGAGTCGGTGACGCCGGCCTCGACGAACTCGACGAATCGCGGGCACGCCTCGGCGAACACCGTGAGGTTCTCGTTGACCTCGAGCATGTCCTGGTACGCCCGCGAGCCGATCGTCCCGGCCGTGCCGATCACGCCGATGCGGCCGTTGCGGGTCGTCGACATGGCGGTGCGCACGGCGGGGCCGATCACCTCGACCACGGGTACGTCATAGCGCTCGCGCGCGTCGCGGAGCATCGCCGCCGACGCGGTGTTGCAGGCGATGACGAGCATCTTCACGCCCTGCTCGACGAGGGTGTCGAGCACCTCGAGCGCGTATTTGCGCACGTCGGCGATGGGCTTCGGGCCGTAGGGAGAGCGGGCGGTGTCGCCGATGTAGAGGATCGACTCGCGCGGCAGCTGCGCCGACACGGCCCGGGCGACGGTGAGACCGCCGACTCCCGAGTCGAAGATCCCGATCGGCGCGTTGTCCATAGGTGCCCAGCCTACCGGGCAGGGCCGACACGGATCGGTGCGGGGCCGCGGGGGCCGCACACCTGCGGCGGGGGCGCGGGGGCGGTGCGGGGCGCGTGCCGAACTCCTGAGGACTTCCGCGCGCCCAAGCCGATCCAGCCCTCAGGGGTGTTCGCGGGCGCAGAACTCAGGAATTCGGCACAGCGCAAGGCCGTATGAATACGCGCACAAACTCCCGAGCTGCCCACGACGCCGGAATAGGCTGGCGCGATGAGCCGCAGCACCGCCCTGCACACCGACCGCTACGAACTGACGATGCTCGACGCGGCCCTCCGCGACGGCACGGCCTCGCGACGCTGCGTGTTCGAGGTGTTCGGGCGCCGACTCTCGGGCGGACGCCGCTTCGGTGTCGTCGCGGGCACCGGCCGGCTGCTCGAGGCGATCCGCGACTTCCGCTTCGGCGACGACGAACTGCGCTACCTGCGGGACGCGAGAGTGGTGGATGCCACGACCCTCGACTTCCTGGCCGATTACCGCTTCACGGGATCGGTGACCGGCTACCGCGAGGGTGAGCTGTACTTCCCCGGCTCCCCCCTGCTGACCGTGGAGGGAACCTTCGCCGAGGCGGTGCTGCTGGAGACGCTCGCGCTCAGCATCCTCAACTACGACTCCGCCGTCGCCACGGCGGCAGCGCGCATGAGCATCGCCGCCGGCGACCGACCGCTCGCAGAGATGGGCTCGCGTCGCGCGAGCGAAGAGGCAGCGGTCGCCGCCGCGCGTGCCGCCTACATCGTCGGCTTCTCGGCCACCAGCAATCTCGAGGCGGGGCGTCGCTGGGGCGTGCCGACGATGGGCACCGCCGCCCACGCGTGGACGCTGCTGCACGACAGCGAGGAAGACGCCTTCCGTTCGCAGATCGACGCGCTCGGCAGCGGGACCACCCTGCTCGTCGACACCTACGACATCGCCGAGGGCGTGCGAACCGCCGTGCGCGTGGCCGGTCCGCAGCTCGGCGGCGTACGCATCGACTCGGGCGACCTGCCGATCGTCGCGGGCGAGGTGCGGGCGCTGCTCGACGAGCTCGGCGCCACGGGCACGCGCATCACCGTCACGAGCGACCTCGACGAGTACGCGCTCGCCGCGCTCGCGGCCTCTCCGGTCGACTCCTACGGCGTCGGCACGTCGGTCGCGACCGGCTCCGGCGTTCCGACCGCGGGTCTGGTGTTCAAGCTCGTCGCGCGCGAATCCGCCGACGGCTCATGGGTGGGTGTCGCGAAGGCATCGGCGCAGAAGGCCTCGCACGGGGGCCGCAAGGCGGCGTTCCGCACCCTCGATGGGGGGACCGCCACCTCGGAGCTCATCATGGTCAGCGACGGGTTCGAGGAACTGTCCACCGCCGCCGAGCATCCCGATGCCCGTCCCCTCCAGGCCACGCTCATGGTCGACGGCGAGGCGGATGCCGCAACCCTCGGCCACGAGGGCGTCGAGGCGGCACGCGCGCACCACGCCCGCGTGCGCGAGGAGTTGCCGGTGCGGGCGCTCGCACTCAGCGGGTCGGAGCCCGCCCTGCCGACGGAGTACCGCGAGGCGGGCTGACCGACGGGCGGTTTGCCCCTGCACCGGCGTGAACAGGGGATGCCGCGGGGGCGCATCGCGCACGCACGTCGGCGTGCGGTTCGGTCTGTGATCGCAAACGGGTGAGACGCGGGGTGAGCGGAACGCGGAGGCGGCGTTCTCACGCAGACCCCCCGGTTAGCGTGGAGCGTTCTGCGATGCGGCCACCGACGCCGCAGGAGGGGATCCTGATGCCGAACGCTCCTCGATCGACGCGCCGCCGGGTGATCTCCGCGGCCGCGTGGGCGGTTCCCGCGATCGTGTCGGTGACGGTGACCCCCGCCCTGGCGACATCCGGCGGCGGCGTCCCGGTCGCGAAGATCCGCCCGAGCTCCGACTTCGCGGCGCAGGATCTGCACGAATACGACCCGGCGACGAACACCAACCGGGGACCGATCGCGGTGTACGTCCGCGCGCGGTACGACCAGAACATCGTGTGGTGGCCGCGGCCCGACCCCGCGGTGGCGGTCATTCCGTACACCGTCTCGGTGGACGGGCCCCTCGGGCCGTCATCGATGACGGGGGTGCTCACCATCTCGATCGGCGGGTACGCCCAAGACGTCCGTACCTACCCGCTCGACGGGTTCCACCCGTTGCCCGTGGGGACCTATCGCTTCACGCTGGCGCTGTACGGCTCCGACGGAACCACCTCGGCGACGACGACCGTCGAGGTGGTCTGACGCTCACTTGATGAGCGACTCGTAGATCTCTTTGCACTGCGGGCACACGGGGAACTTCTCGGGATCGCGGCCCGGGGTCCACTTCTTGCCGCACAGCGCCCGCACCGGCTTGCCGGTGAGGGCCGACTCGAGGATCTTGTCTTTCTTGACGTAATGCGAGAAACGCTCGTGGTCACCGGGCTCGATGTTCTCTTCGCGGATGAGCTCTTCGAGCTCTCGATCCAGGGTCGCGAGACCCCCGCTGTCAGGACTGTCGAGAGGCGTGCTCATGGTCAGCCAGTGTAGCCGCGGACCGCGCCGAGGGGACGGTGGAGCCCACGTCAGGTCGCCTCGGCGAACTCCATCAGACGGGTTCCGCGGCGCTCGAACAGGGCCGCTCCGATCGCCACACCCGCGACGAGCACGACGAGTCCCGTGCCGACGCCGACCGCCAGCGCGAACATCGCGTCGATGGAGTCGCCCGCCACGGCACGCCAGGTGAGCCAGATCGCGGGGGCCGCGGCCAGCAGCGCTCCCACCATCACGAGGCCCTGCGCCATGACGCCCCCCGAGCCCGACCGCTGAGGCTGCTGGAACGGGCTGTCTCCGGGCCGCGACACCGCATAGGGCGCCACGACCGACGAGATGCTCGAGAAGCCGAGCCCCGCCAGGAAGAGGGCCGCACACACTCCGACCAGGGCGGGGAAGACGGCCCAGCGGCCGTGGGCCACCACCGCGAGGGGAAGGGTGAGCGCGAGGACCGGCAGGCCGATCAGCAGCACCGGAACGAGACGTCCGATGCGATCCGGCGCACCGCGCACGCCCGAGGCGATGTGCATCCACAACGCGGTGGAGTCGTAGGCGAGGTCGTTGTGCGGGAGCCATCCGAAGAACAGCGCCATGATCGGCACGGGCAGCAGCACCGCGATCTCGAAGGGCACGCCCGCGACCAGCAGCGGCACGGTCGACACGACGGCGGCGACGGGCACGATGATGACGTTCACGATGTAGCGGCGGTCGCGCAGCCAATACGACAGGCTGCGGGCGGCGACCGCTCCCCCGGGCGTACCGGGGAGGATCGCGAACCATCCCATTCCCCCGCGCTCGCGCGCGGCGACGGGACGACGGGTCGTGGTGAGCAGGCGGTCCACCAGGACGAACCACGCGACGGCCAGCACACCGACCGTGGCGAGGGCGACGACCAGGCTTCCGACGGCGGCCCCCGCCGACGGTGCCAACGCGATCCCCCAGGCGGCGCCGATCGGCGTCCACGCCAGGATCTCCGCGGCCGAGGCGAGCTGAGAGGGAACGGCCCCGCGCCATTCGAGCGAGCCGAGGAACACCCCCACCGGAACGACGACGACGAGCACGGCCACGAGGTACACGCCCATGAGCTCCCGCGACTGCCGCGGGCGCTGCACGAGCGCACCGAGCGCCATGCTGACGCGGGCGAACAGCACGCACGTGGCGAGACCGAGCACGACCGAGGCCACGCTGGCGACCGCCGCGGCACCATGGGCGCCCCACGCGACGGCGAGGCTCACCCCGAGCACCAGCACGACGAGAACCGGGACGCTGAGGAACCCGGCGAGCAGGAGGGCGCCGGCGAGCGGCCGCGGCTCCGGCCCGACCACCGCGAATCGTCGGGGGTCGAGCGGGTCGATCGAGGCGGTGACGGGCGGACCCACCGCGAAGCCGAGCGTGACCGCCGACCCCGCGAGCACGGTGACCACGGCGGTGGTCAGCCGATCGGCATCCGCGAGACCCGCGGCACTCACGGCCGCGACCGCCGCTGCAGCGACGAGGAGGACCACACCGATGACGCGCCGGACGACCTCGCGGGGATCGCCCCGCAGGGCGCCCCACATCATCGCCAGTCTCAGGCGGAGAACGTGTGCAACCACTCCAGGCCCTCCACGTCGCCCAGACCACCCGCGAGCTCGAGGAAGCGCTGTTCCAGCGTCGCCTCGCCGCGTACTTCGTCGACGGTGCCCTCGGCGAGCACCTGGCCCGACACGATGACCGCCACCCGCGAGCAGACGCGTTCGACGAGCTCCATGCCGTGGCTGGAGAGGATGACGGTGCCGCCGTGGTCGACGTACGTGCCCAGGATGTCGAGGATGACCGCGCTCGAGACGGGATCGACGGCCTCGAACGGCTCATCGAGGACGAGCAGTCGCGGCGAGTGGATCATCGCGCCGGCGAGCATGACCTTCTTCGTCATACCGGCGGAGTAGTCCGAGACCGGCCGTGCGAGGGCGTCGACGAGATCGAACGCGCGCGCCAGGTCGGCGATGCGACTCTCGACCAGGGGCGCGGGAAGACTGCGCAGCGCACCGTAGTACGACAGCAGCTGCCGACCCGTGAGCCGGTCGAAGGTGCGCAGACGGTCGGGCAGCACGCCGATGAGCTTCTTCGCCTCGCGTGAGCGGCGGGCGGCGTCGACACCGTTGATCTGCACGGTGCCGCCGTCGGCGCGCAGCAGGCCGGCGATGATCGACAGAGTGGTCGTCTTGCCCGCCCCGTTCGGCCCGACGAGGCCGTAGAACGAACCCGCCGGCACGGTGAGGTCGATCGCGTCGACGGCCCGCAGCTCGCCGAACGTCTTGGTGACGCCGCGCAGCGTGAGCGCCGGGACGGCGTCGGCGCTGTCCTGGTCGGCACGGTCGGCGTCCGCCGTAGCGGCATCGGCGGTATCGGCTGACGCGGAGCCGGAGTGCGGGGTGGTGAGGGGTGCGGGCTCGGGCTCCGGATCGGCTGCCAGCTCGGGCTCGTCGCGCACGGTCTGGGCGTCGTTCTCGGGCGAGGACTCCGTCTCGCCCGCCGGCCCGGCCTCGGACGCGAGGGGGGACTCGCGCGTCGCCCCGGCCTCGGACGCGGGGTCGATCTCGTCTGAAAGGACGACATCGTTCTCGTCAGCGACCCGGACATCGGGAGGCGTCGGATCGGAGAAGGGCTCCGCGGGTTCGGGTTCCGTTGCCTCGAGCTCTGTCGGCGCGGGCTCGGTGGTGGCCTCTTGCTCGGTCGCCTCGGGCTCGGCCGACTCGGACTCCCCCGAGGCGTCGTCGGCCACCGAAGGGGTGAGCGCGTCGGCGGGGCCCGTCTCGCTGTCGGCGAGAGGCGTATCGACCACGATGTCGGGGTGAGCGGCGGAGATCGGCGATGCCTGGTCAGCCGGCGCGTCGATCGCGGTCTCGTCCTCGTCAGTGGCGCTCGCAGCGTCGGCACCGGGGGCGGCCTCGGAGACGACGGGCTCCTCGACGGCGACGTCGGCGGGAGTGGGATCGGCGGGCACAGCATCGGCGGTCGCGGGATCCGCGAGCACAGCATCGGCAGGCACAGCGTTCTCCGCCACAGCGTCCGTGGTCGCGGGATCCGCGGGCACGGCGTCGGGGGAGATCGCGTCTGCCGAGGCGCCGGAATCCGTCGTGCGCACCGGGAGCGGAGGACGCGGCGGAATCACGAGGTCGGGTGACGGAACCACCGCGTCGGGCGGCGTGGCGGCGTCGACGCCCGTCTCGGTCGCCGCAGACGCGCGGGGCGTCGCCGGCTTCTTCGCCGTGGGGCGCTTGGCCGCGGGCTTTCTCGCGGCCGTCGTGCGCGGGGTCGATGACGTGGATGCGGACGCTGCGGAGGTACGCGGCGCGGCCGGCTTCTTGGCGGGGGTGCGCGGCGCCGCGCCTGTGGACGCCGCGCGGCTGGCAGTCGTGCGGGGAGTTCGCGGCTTCGGCGTGGGCTGCGGCGTGTCGGCGGCCTCGGACGGATCCGCGGACGCGTCGGTCGCGGCATCTGCCGCCTCGACCGTCGCCTTCGGACGAGCGGGAGGACGACGGGGAGCGCGGGGTGCGGTGGTACGCGGAGCGCGTGGGGCTCGCGGTTTCGCGGCCGGCTGCGGAGACTCGGAGGATTCGGCGCTCGCCGCGGCGCCCTCGGTGTCGGACGAGGAACTTTCGGGGGGCTGCGGCAGCGACGCTGTCATCATCCCAAACTAGCAAGCACCTCCGACATCGCCCGACGCCGGGTCGCGGGACGCAACCCCAGGACGGCATCACGAAACCACAACGACCGGCGCGAATCATGCCACCTCACAGGGCCCTTTCGCTAGCATCGATCGAACACGAAGGCGTGACATTCCGGTGAACCGGACATGACGACTCATCCCCCCAGGAGCCAGCCTTGACTGTTCAGATCGTGATCCTCGCCGCGGGCATGGGCTCGCGCCTCGGCCGCAGCCTGCCGAAACCCCTCACCGTGCTCGCCGACGGCCGCAGCATCATGCAGCAGCAGCACGACAACATCCGCGCCGCCTTCGGCCGCACGGCTCGCATCACCAGCGTCGTCGGCTACCGCGCCGAGACCATCGTCGACACGTTCCCGCACGTCGACTACGTCTACAACGACCGATACGACCAGACCAACACCTCGAAGAGCCTCCTGCGCGCGCTGGCCAAGAGCGGCCGAGGCGGAGTGCTGTGGATGAACGGCGACGTGGTCTTCGATCCCCGCGTCCTCGGTCGCGCGGTCGAACTCATCGACGCGGACCGTTCCTTCGTGACCGTCGACACCGCCAATGTCAGCGACGAAGAGGTGAAGTACACGGTGGATGCCGAGGGCTTCATCGCCGAGCTGTCGAAGGTCGTCGTCGGCGGCATCGGCGAAGCCGTGGGCATCAACTACGTCTCGGCGCGCGACAAGAAGGCCCTGCAACGTCAGCTGCAGCGCGTCGACGACCAGGACTACTTCGAACGGGGCATCGAGCTCGCGATCGCCGAGGACGGCATGCGCGTCGAACCGCTCGACATCTCCGATCTCTACGCGGTCGAGGTCGACTTCGCCGAAGACCTCGAGCGGGCAAACCTCTTCGTCTGACCGTCGCGGTCAGTCGTCGGGGTCCTCCGGCGGCACTGCGCGGCGAAGGCCTCACCCGACCGTCATTCGGCAGGGCCCCGAACCTCTCCCCCGCACGCGCCGACACGTCATCGTCAAGTCGCCCTCGCCTCGGCGCGCGACGAGCAAGGATGGTTCCATGTCCGAGAAGGTGCACCGCATCCACTCCCTCCCCGACGACGCGCCCTGGAAGGGCGGGCTCCCCCCGGCAGGGTCGGAGGAACACCCCCGAACCGTCCGCATGCTCGACCGCGTGCTCGCCGTGCAGCGCCCCGCGGTGCTCGCGCATCTCCGCAGCATCCGGCTGCGGCATCCGGATGCCGCTCCCGACGAGATCCTGCGGATCCTCGAGCGCCGCTACCTCGCCGCCGTCACCACCGGAGGCGCGGCCGTGGGGGCGACCGCGGTGGTCCCCGGTATCGGCACCGGTGTGACCCTCGCGCTGAGCGGGGTCGAGACCGTCGGTTTCCTCGAGGCCACCGCGCTGTACGCGCAGTCGGTCGCCGAGGTGCACGGGCTCGTCGTGGCGGACCCCGATCGAGGTCGGGCGCTGGTTCTCGCTCTGCTGCTCGGCAAAGAGGGCGTCGACCTCGTGTCGCAGCTCGCTTCGCAGGCCGCCGGTCGCGGCGGCACCCGTGCGAGCTACTGGGGCGAGATGGTGACCAAGACCCTGCCGCGCGCCGCGGTCGGTCCCCTCGTCGACCGCCTCAAGACGATGTTCGTGCGCCAGTTCGCCACGCGCGGCGGCGCGTCGTGGCTCGGGAAGGCCCTCCCCTTCGGCGTCGGGGCCGTCGTCGGAGGTGCGGGGAACCACCTCCTCGGCCGGCGCGTTCTCGTCAACGCGCGACGAGCCTTCGGGTCTGCCCCGCTCCAGCTCCCCGCCGACCTCGAGCCGAGGCCCGGTGCCGAGACGATGGAACGTGCGACCCTGGGCGGTATCCACCGCGTGGGCGGCGCGATCGCCGAGGTCGTCGGCGGCGCGGGTCGCCGCACCGGCTCCGCGGCCCGAAAGGCCCTGCCTCGTCGGCGCCGCACGGGTGCGGAGGGTGCACGCGATGACGACACGACGGGCGAGACCGCCGGCGCGGCATCCTGACCCATCTCACCGACACGGCCTCCGGCGCAAGTCCCGCGCGTCGTTCGCCCTGGCGCGTTAGCCTCGCCGCATGGGCGACCTCCTCGATCTCCTCGCGGTCTGGATGCCGCGTCAGCGCTGGTACGGCACGAAGGGCCGCGATCCGCGGCTGACCATCGTGGCCGACTGGGCACTCGACGCGACCGACACGCGACTGCTTCTCGTGCGCGACGACGCTGCGGCGCCGGCGATCCTCTATCAGGTACCTGTCGTCGTGCGGGCCGAGGGTTCCGTGCTGCCGG
The DNA here is from genome assembly GCF_001424715.1 of Microbacterium sp. Leaf436. Lineage (NCBI taxonomy): Bacteria > Bacillati > Actinomycetota > Actinomycetes > Micrococcales > Microbacteriaceae > Microbacterium > Microbacterium sp. Leaf436. The sequence continues at coordinate 140,918 of NZ_LMRB01000003.1, read as the reverse complement.
GCAGCCTGATCGGCGCGGCCGACGAGGGGCGGGTGTGGGCGGATGCCACCACCGACCCCGCCTTCACCGACCTGCTGTACTCCTGGGTCACTCGCGGCGGGGCGGCGGGAACCCCCGACGACGGCCTCACCGCCTTCGCCCTCGCCTCGCCGGACGGTGAAGCGCCCGCGCCCCGCGCCACCGCCCGCGTGCTGAGCGGCGAACAGTCGAACACCTCGCTCATCTTCCGGCCCGACGATGCCGGCCTTCCCGTGATCTGCAAGCTCTTCCGGCAGGTGCATCCGGGCATCAACCCCGACGTGGAGCTGCAGTCGGCTCTCGCCGCCGCCGGCGCGGCGTTCGTGCCCGCCGCGATCGGTGAGGTGCGCGGATCGTGGGTGACGCCCGAGGGCGTTCCCGTCAGCGGGTCGCTCGCCTTCGCCCAGGAGTTCTTCGACGGCGTCGAGGACGCCTGGCGCGTCGCCCTCGACGCCGCGGCCGCCGACGACGACTTCGCTGCGCGCGCCCACGCGCTCGGCACGAGCGTCGCCGGCATGCACGTCTCGCTCGCGCGGGCATTCCCCACGCGCGAGCCCGACGCCGAGGACCGCGCGGCCGTGGTCGGTGCGTGGGAGCGGCGTCTGTCGATCGCCCTCGCCGAGGTCCCGGCGCTGGAGCCGTACGCCGACCGCATCCGTGCCGTGTACGCGGCCGCCGCCACCGCCCCCTGGCCTGCGCTGCAGCGCGTGCACGGCGACCTGCACCTCGGGCAGGTGCTCGACACCGCCCGCAACGGCTGGGTGCTGCTGGACTTCGAGGGCGAGCCGCTGCGTCCCATCGCCGAACGCCTGCAGCCCGACGTCGCCGTGCGCGACGTCGCCGGCATGCTGCGCTCGTTCGACTACGTCTCGGGCGCCGTGGCCGACGACGACGGCGCCGCGGTGCGCGCGTGGGTCATCGCCGCCCAGCAGGCGTTCCTCGAGGGCTACGCCGAGACCGCCGGCCCCCAGAGCACGGACGACGAGACGCTGCGTGCCGCGTTCGAACTCGACAAGGCCGTCTACGAGGCGATCTACGAGACGCGCAACCGCCCCGACTGGGTCGGCATCCCCCTCGCCGCGATCGGTCGGCTCGCTCCGCTGGAGTGACGGCCCGGAGCCTCAGTCCGAGGGCGGGGTGTCGTGGCGCGATTCTTCGCGCGCGTGCCAGGTGTGCCAGCGCGTCATGAGCTCGGCCACCGCGGTCTCGAACCGGACGGTGGCCGATCCCGGCGTGGTGTCGCCGAAGTAGTGCCGCACCCAGTGCGCGAGACGCTCACCCGACGCGGGGTCGTCGAGCACGCGCTCGGCGTGTCCGACGATGTCGCCGGATGCCGCGGCATCCAGCCATTCGCACGCCGACAGGTATCCGCCCTCGTCGACGACGGCCGCGGGGTCCACGGGCCGCGTGATGAGCAGGGGCTTGCCCACGGCGAGACGGTCGTAGACCATCGCCGAGATGTCGACCACCGCGAGGTCGGCCGCGGTGAGTTGCCAGCCCATCTCGGCGCCGGTGTCGTGCACGTGGCCCGCGCCGGGGTCGGCGCGGTTGGCGGCCTGAAGTGCCGCCGCGATGCGGGCGTTCGCCGCCCCGTACGCCGGATCGACGATGCCCGACCGCGGGTGCGGGCGGTAGATCACGCGATGACGTCCCGTCGCGAGCAGGGCCGCGACGAGCGACTCCCCGTGGGTGAGGACCGAGCCGTACCGCGCCGAGGGCCGGTCGCCCTCCCACGTGGGGGCGTACAGCACCACGGTGCGCTCGTCGGGCGGGAACGGCGGCTCACCGCCGTAGTGGTCGGCCTGCGGGCGCCCGATCGAGAACGTGCGGCGATCGAGGTCGTAGTCCCAGAGCTCCCGCGACAGCCGCTCGCGGGCCGCGTCTCCGGCGACGAAGGCGTAGTCGTACGCCGTCACCTGGTTCGTGGTCATGTACATCTTGTCGGACTCGCCGTGGTTGATGAACACGTGCCAGCGCCGCCCGTAGCGGAACATCTGGAAGTTGCGGGTGTTCTGGTTGACGTAGAACACCACGCGGATGTCCTGCTCGCTCAGCACCCGCTCGACGTCGGCGACCGTCGGCGCGTACGCGACCGGCAGAGCGTCGTCGCGCAGGAGCGCGTCGGCCCCGCGGATCGCCCGGCTGATGACGACGACCGGCCAGCGTTCGGCCAGGTGCTGCAGGGGCGCGTACCACTGCCGCATCTGGTACATGTTCGCGGCGCCGTCGGCGAAGTAAACCGCCACGCGGAACCGCCCCTCGGGCAGTGGACCGCGGGCGTCGAGCGCCGCGCGCAGGTCGCGGCGCGCGCGTCGGGTGGCGAGGGCTTTGCGGAGCAGGCCCACAGCGAGCCGGGTGTCGCGGGCGAGGGGCATCGTTCCAGGGTACCGGCCAGCCTCTCGTGACAGGATCGACGGATGCCCCTTTCGACCCTCGGCGAAAGAGACGCGCCCGTTCCCCCCGACGATGCCGGCGTGAGCTTCGTCATGCCCGTGCTCAACGAGCAGCGGTACCTGCGTCGCGCCGTCGCCTCCACCCTCGCGCAGGACGTCCCCGGACCCGTCGAGCTGGTCGTGGCCCTCGGCCCCTCCACCGACGGGACCGACGCCCTCGCTCGAGAACTGGCGGATGCCGATGACCGCATCGTGCTGATCGAGAACCCCGCCGCCGACATCCCCGTGGGGCTGAACCGGGCCATCCGCGCCAGCCGGTACCCCACGATCGTCCGCGTCGACGCCCACTCCGAACTGGCGCCGGGCTACGCGCGGCGGGCGCTGCGGACCCTCGCGCGGGTGCAGGCCGCGAACGTCGGCGGAGTGATGCGCGCCGACGGGCGCTCCCCCTTCCAGCGCGCCGTCGCCCGGGCCTACAACTCCCGCGTCGGCCTGGGCGGGGGTGCGTACCACGGCGGCACCGAGGAGGGCCCCGCCGAGTCGGCGTACCTCGGCGTCATGCGGCGCGCGGTGCTCGACGAGGTCGGACTGTTCGATGAGAGCATCCGCCGCGGCGAGGACTGGGAGCTGAACCTGCGCATCCGGCGCGCCGGGTACCGCGTCTGGTTCGACCCGCGGCTCGAAGCGGTCTACTGGCCGCGCGAGAGCTGGACGCGACTCGTGCGCCAGTTCCGCGCCACGGGGGCATGGCGGGGCGAGCTCGTGCGCCGCTACGGGCGCGGCAACTCCCTGCGGTACTTCGCTCCCCCGGCGCTGGTGGGCGCGGCGGCGGTCTCGGCGGTGACGGCCGGGGTGCAGCTCGGCCGCCGTCGGCGGGGGCGCTCCTGGGTGCTGCATCTGCCGGTCGCCGGGTACGCCCTGCTCATCGCCCTCGTCGCTCTCGGTCGGGGCGGCGGCCGCGGGTGGCGCGACAAGGCGTGGACGGCCGCCGTGCTGCCGTCGATGCACGTCTCGTGGGGGTGGGGGTTCGTCTGGGCGCTCGCGCGCGGTGCGCGCGACACCGTCGACACGTCGCGCCTGGACGGCCGGAACACGCCTCTGCCCTAGCCCTGCCCCGTTCGTCGAGGCGTCCGGTCGCGCACGTGAGGCGAGGGCATCAGGCGCGGTCGACGAAACCCTGGTCGAGGATGCGCGCCACGACGCGTTCGGCGGCGCGCCCGTCGTCACGGGCGGTGAACTCGCGCTGCCAGCGCGCGTACCGCTCGGTGAAGACGTCGGGGTCGACCTCGGCCAGGGCTCGCTCCAACTCGTGCTGCGTGCGCACGACGGGCCCGGGGGCGGCGTCGAGAAGGTCGAAGTAGAACCCGCGCAGCTCGCCCCGGTAGTGCTCGAGGTCGGGCACGAGGAAGTACAGGGGTTTGCCCGTCACGCTGAAGTCGAACATCACGGAGGAGTAGTCGGTGATCAGTGCGTCGGCGACGGCGAGCAGGCGGCTGGTGTCGGGGTACCCGGTGACGTCGATGACCCGCGCCCCGTCGGCGTCTCGGCCCGGCTGCAGGGTGCGCGTGTGGCCGCGCACGAGCACCACGGCGTCGGCGGCGCGGGCGAGGGCCGCCGGGTCGACGAAGTCGACCATGGCCTCGCGGTCGTCGCGCCAGGTGGGGGCGTACAGCAGCACCCGTTCGTCGGGGCCGATGCCGAGGCGTCGGCGCGTGAGCGCGCCGTCGTCGGTGCGCAGGGCGTCGTTGCGCGGGTAGCCCTCGATCCACACCGGTCGACGCAGGAACGCGTAGGCGCGGGTGAGCACGCGCGCCGCGTACGGGCTCTGCGCGAGCAGCACGTTCCACCGGCGGCTCTCGCGCAGCACCGCGAGCGCACGACGCGGGTCGAACCCGGGCCGGTGCAGCGCGAGGCGCTTGAGGGGCGTGCCGTGCCAGGTCTGCAGTACGACCTGCCCGCGGCGGCGCACGAACCGGCGCCGCAGCCAGTCGTTGACCACGAGCAGTCGCGACACCCCACGGGCACGCCACCACTCGGGGCTCCCCTCGACGACGGCGACGGCTCCGGCGGGCGCGTCGACGGAGTGGTCGACGACGCTCCAGTAACGGGTCACCCCCGGTGCCACGCGGGCGAGCTCGCGGTCGATCGCGAGCGGGTTGCAGCCGGCGGTGCGGCCGTAGAAGCTCTCGAAGAACACGGCGTTCTCGAGCGGGTCGCGTTCGCGCGCGTACCGGCGCTCGAGAGCGGCCCGGCCCGCCGGCGTGCGGTCGGCGGGGTCACCGGGAGGGCCGATGACGACCGTGCCGTCCGACAACGCCGCGCGGAGACCCGGAAGGGCGACCTCCGGCAGGGTCGTCGCCGGAGGCGCGACATCCGGAGCCCCGTCCGCGTCGATGCGCAGGCGGTACCGACCCGACGGCAGGGCCAGCGCCGATCCACCCCACCGCGCGGCCCGCAGGGGGATGACCGCGCGCCAGGTACGCCCGCGTCCGGAGAGTCGCGCGGTGGATCGCGCCCGGGCACCCACCAGGTCGACGGATGCCGGACGGGCGCCCGTTCCCCTGAGCTCCAGCGCGGGAGTGCCGTCGTCGTCGAAGAACCGCGCCTCGGTCATCGCGTCGCCTTTCTCGTCGTCCGCCGGCGCGCACCGCGCAGGACGCCGGTGCCGGGTGTCGTGCCGCGGGGATCGAGGCGGTCACGGATCAGGCGGTGCACGCGCTCGGCGTTCCGTCCGTCGCGGTGCGCGTGCACGGTGGCGCTGCGTGCGACGGAGGCGGCCAGCGCCTCGGTCGGGTCATTCACGACGGCCTCGATGGCGGTGACCGCCGCGCTCCACGTGCGGGCGGGAACGTCGCCGGCGACGTCGGCATAGCGCCCGTACAGGCCGCGGCGGGCCGTGTACGCCTCGAGGTCGGGGGCGAAGAAGACCACCGGCAGGGGCACGAGGGCGGCGTCGAACGCGAGCGAGGAGTAATCGGTCACCAGCACGTCGAGACCGGGGAGCAGGGGCGTGACGTCGGCGACGAGGTCGCTGCCGAGCGGACGCACCCGATCGGTGGGCCAGGGAGGTCGGTACTCCCCCGCGCCGAGGGGATGCGAGCGCACGAGCAGCACGCCGTCGTGGCGGTCGAGCACGGCGCGGATGGCCGCCCACTCGTCGGCCGTGGGAATCGCCGGATCGGGGTCGCCGTCTCGCCAGGTCGGGGCGTAGAGCACGACGGGACGTTCGCCGAGCAGCGTGCCCGTGAGCGTCTGCAGCGCCGCGCGGGCACGGGCACGGCGCTCCGCCGCTTCGCCGGAAGACAGCACGTCGACGCGGGGCTCCCCCGTCACGGGAACCTGGGCGTCGGTCAGCGCGAACGCCGTCTCGAGGCGGCCCCGCACGAGATGCGAGGCGGCCGGCACCAGGTCGATTCGACGCGTGGTGCGCCGGTACAGCAGCCGCAGCACCGGACTCAGCACGCTCGGCAGCACGGGAGCGCGCGTGGTCTCGGCCGAGTCGAGGCCGATGCGCTTGAGCGGAATGCCGTGCCAGAGCTGCACGACGAACGCCCCGCCGACGGCGTAACGCTGCACGTCGCCGAAGCCGTGCGTCACCACGATCACCCGGGCGCGCGCGGTGCGCCACAGGCCGCGTGCCGAGTCGCGCCTGACCCACCGGATGCCGAGATCCCGGGCCGTCCGCACCTGCCCGTCGTCGGCGACGAGCCACGTCGTCTTCTCACCGTGGTCGGCGGCGACCCGGTGCAGGGCCAGAGCACCGTCGGCGACGCCGACCGCACTGCCGAAGACCCATTCGTCGCGGGACCGGGGCACCAGCAACGTCAGGAGCCGACCCGCGAGATACAGCGGAAGACGGCGGAGTTTCTGCGCGTTCCCCGCACCGAACGAGAAAGACGCCACCCCGCGAGCTTATCGCGGGGTGGCGTCCGTCACCTGGAGAGGAGGACCCGCTCCGGTCGTCCGGCGGCGGGCGGCGGGTCGGCGACGACCCGATCCGAGGTCAGTTCTGCATCGTGCCGAGGGTGACCTCGACGGTCTTCTCCTGACCGTTGCGGTTGTACGTCACCTCGGCCTGGGCGCCCGCGGCGAGCGCGCGCACCTGGGCGGTGAGGTCGATCGAGTTGGTGACGGGCACGCCGTCGAACGCCGTGATGACGTCGCCCTTCGTGAGGCCCGCGGCCTGGGCCGCACCGCCGCTGGTGGCCTCGGCCACGTACGCGCCGGTCGTGGTCGCTCCCTGGATCGACGCGGCATCCTGGACCGAGGCGCCCAAGAGGCCGTGGGTGGCGGAGCCGTTGTCGATGATCTCCTGCGAGATGCGCTTGGCGATGTCGGAGGGGATCGAGAAGCCGACGCCGATGTTGCCCGACTGCGCACCCGACGACGAGCCGCCCGCGCTGGCGATGGCGACGTTGATGCCGATCAGCTTGCCCTCGTTGTCGACGAGTGCTCCGCCGGAGTTGCCCGGGTTGATGGCGGCGTCGGTCTGGATGACGGCGATCTTGATGGTCTGGGTCGCCTGCTGCGACTGCTGGCCCTGGCCGAAGTCGAAGCGGAACGGGCTCTCGCCTCCGGGCTCGGAGCCCTGGTCCTGCTCGGATCCGTCCTTCGGCGCGGCGGACGACGCGACCTGGATCGACCGGTTGAGCGCGCTGACGATTCCGGTGGTGACCGTGTTGGGCAGGCCCAGCGGGGCGCCGATGGCGGTGGTGGCGTCGCCGACGTTGAGCTTCGACGAGTCGGCCCACTCGATGGGCGTGAGGTTCGTCGCGTTCTCGAGCTTGATGACGGCCAGGTCGTACGTGGGGTCGGTGCCGACCACCGTGGCGGCGTACACGTGACCGTCGGAGGTGGTGACCGAGATCTTGGCGTCGCCGGTGGCCCCGTCGAGGGTGACGACGTGCGTGTTGGTGAGCACGTAGCCGTCGTCGCTCAGGATGACGCCCGAGCCGGTGCCGCCCGACGAGGTGCCGGTGGCGCTGATGGTGACGACGCTGGGGACGACCTTGGATGCCACGGCCGCGGTCTCGTTGACGTCGTCGCGGTCGTTCACGGTGACGGCCGTGGGGCCGGCGACGGTGGAGCTGTCGGATCCGCCCCACATGCTGAGGCCCGCGTAGGTGCCCCCGAGACCGGCGGCGCCGCCGACGAGGGCGGCCGCCACCACGAGGGCGGCGATGCGCGGCACGGAGCTCTTCTTGCGCGGCGTGGCGTGCGCGGCGTTCTCGGGCAGCACGAGGGTGGGGTGCGCGCCCGACGCGGCGGGGCCGAAGGCCTGACCGGTGGGCGAGGTGGCGCCCGAGGGGGCCGAGGCGTAGCCGGGGGTGGGCTGCGGCGCGGTCGGCTGCGGCGCGGCGCTGCCCGCGACGGGCGGCGGCCAGGCGGCGGCGGCCGCGGCGGGCGAGCGCGTCGGCTTCGGCGGCACGTTCGCCGCCTCGGCCCGCGGGGCCTCGGGCTGCGAGGGCGTGGGCGCGGCGGCGTCGCCCGCGGGGGTGGTGCTGTCGTCGTGACCGTCAGGACGGTTGTTCGTGGTGTCGCTCATGGGGTGCTCCTTCTTCCAGGCGCTTCTACGATGACCGCGCATCCTGTGGTCTACCTATGACGCGCGTGAGCCCTCTCTATGGGTGTAACAGCAGTCGCCCGCGGGGCATGCCCCGGTTGCGCACGAGGGCGCGACATGCCGCCCCCTCTCCCACCGCCCGACGTCGGCGGCGCGGATGCCGTGGCTCCCGGCATCCGGGTGTCCTCGGTCGCCGGCCCCGACCGGGGCTCCGCTACGGTGAAAGCCACCCGCCCCGTTCCTTCGGAGAGCCCCACCATGCAGCAGATCCCCGGCGCCTGGCAGCGCACCGCCCGCGGAGCGGGCCTCCTCTCGCCCGACGGCAGCGCCGTTCCCACGATCTTCGCCGAGATGAGCGCGCTCGCCGCCTCCACCGGTGCGCTCAACCTCGGACAGGGCTTCCCCGACGAAGACGGGCCCGAGCCCGTGCTCGAAGCGGCTCGCCGCGCCATCGCCGACGGGGTGAACCAGTACGCCCCCGGGCGGGGGTTCCCCGACCTGCTGGCCGCGATCGCGGAGCACCAGCGGCGCTTCTATGGCATCGAGCTGGATCCGACGCGCGAGGTTCTCGTCACCGTCGGGGCCACCGAGGCGCTCGCCGCCACCCTGCTGGCTCTCGTCGACGGCCCCGACGACGAGGTCGTCGTGTTCGAGCCCTACTACGACTCGTATGCGGCGTGCGTCGCCCTCTCGGGTGCACGCCTCGTGCCGGTGCCGCTGCGCTGGCCCGACTTCCAGCCCGACCTCGCGCAGTTGGCGTCCGCCGTCACCGACCGCACGCGCGTGATCCTCGTCAACGATCCGCACAACCCCACCGGCACGGTCTTCTCGCGCGAGGTGCTCGACGAGATCGTGCGTCTCGCGCACCTGCACGACGCGATCATCGTCACCGACGAGGTGTACGAGCACCTCGTGTTCGACGCACCCCACGTACCGCTGGCGACCCTTCCCGGCGCCGCTGAGCGCACGCTGTCGATCTCGTCGGCCGGCAAGACGTTCTCGCTGACGGGGTGGAAGACGGGGTGGGTCACCGGTCCCGCCGCCCTCGTGTCGGCCGTGCTCGCGGTGAAGCAGTTCCTCACCTACGTCGGGGCGTCGCCCTTCCAGCCCGCGATCGCGGTGGGTCTGCGCCTCCCCGACGCGTTCTTCGCCTCGGTGGCGGCGGAGATGGCCGCCAAGGCCGCCCTGCTCGGCACGGGCCTGCGCGCCGCGGGGTTCGACGTGTCGACGCCGGGGGGTTCGTACTTCACGGTGGTGGATGCCGCCCCGCTCGGCGCCGTCGACGCCGACGCGTTCTGCCGTGAGCTCCCCGCTCGCGCGGGCGTCGTCGGCATCCCCCTCACCGCCTTCGTGTCGCCGCCGCATCGCGGACAGTACGCCACCCTGGTGCGCTTCGCCGCCTGCAAGCGCGTCGAGGTCCTCACCGACGCGGCTGAGCGGCTCGCGGGGATGTCGCGCGGCTGACCGGTCGGGCGGTCGCCCAGGCGCAGCACGCCTGCGACGCCCGTCAGCGCGGCGTCACGCGGAATCGTCGCAGCGCGAGGGCCGGATTCACCCGGCGCACCCGGGCGATGGCATCCGGGTCGATGTGCGCGACGGCGACGTCGGTCGCCGTGCCCACCTGCGCGAGGGCGACGCCCTGGGGGTCGACGATCATCGAGTGCCCCACGCCGAGGGGCGGCGGGTGGTCGGCCGCCGCGACGAAGAACGTGTTCTCGATGGCCCGTGCCTGTACGAGGGTGCGCCAGTGGTGCTCCTTGAGTGGCCCCCGCACCCATTCGGCCGGCACGAGTGCCACCTCGACACCGGCGTCGGCGAGCGTGCGCGCCACCTCGGGGAAGCGCAGGTCGTAGCAGGTCATCAGACCGAATCGCAGGCCGTGCGCCTCGAAGGTCTGCGGCGGCGAGATCTCACCCGGCTCGACCCAGTCCGACTCGCGCTGGCCGAAGGCGTCGTAGAGGTGCAGCTTGCGGTACACCGCGCGGATGCCGTCTGCACCGACCGCCACGACGGTGTTGCGCACCCGTCGGCCGTCGTCGGCCCGCTCGAGCAGCCCCGCGACGACGATCACGTCGAGCTCGGCGGCCAGGGTGGTCAGCGCCGAGACGAAGGGGCCGTCGAGGTCCTCGGCGTTCTGCGCGAGCGAGTCGTCGAAGGGGTCGACGAAGTAGCTCGAGTACTCGGGGAACACCACCACGCGCGCACCGCGCGACACCGCGGTGCGGGTGGTGGCGTCGATGTCGGCCAGGTTGCCCTCGCGGGAAGCGGCCGGCGCGAACTGCGCGACGGCGACGCCGACGGTGTCGTGGCTCATCGCGGGTTCTCCTCTCGGCGGCACCCGGTGAACGCCGGCGCCACGACCCACAGTACGAGGATCACCAGGGCGCGCACGACCCCGTCTGTGCCGCCGGCAGCACGGTTCACGACGACGTCGACCGCAACCACGCCGGTCGACGCCCGTGACACCCGAGATCCCCGAAGATGCCGCTCACCAGGACATTATTTTGCAACACGCCCGGGCCACCCCTGCGGATTTGTGCTCCGGTTCATCTCGGCGTAATGTTTTCTCTTGTGCCGCGGGGTGGAGCAGCTCGGTAGCTCGCTGGGCTCATAACCCAGAGGTCGTAGGTTCAAATCCTGCCCCCGCAACAAGAAGAAGGCCCCGGATCGTCAGATCCGGGGCCTTCTGCCTTTCTCGGCGACGCTTCCCGCCCGCTGCCATTCGCACACCGCGACATCCGCGCGCGCGCCGTCAACCCGGCCCTTCCCTCGCGACCTCGTTGCTTGACTCGGGGCATGCGCACCACGACCACCACCCCGCTCGACGACGACGGCCGCGATGAGAGCAGCCCGCCGGCACTCCCCTTCGTGCACATGTGGACGGGACTCGACGGCCGGAGCCGCCTCGACGAGTCGATGCTGCGCGGCTTCGGACTGCAGAGCGTCGGGGGCGGCGCCGACCCCCAGTGGATGCGCCCCTTCCCCGGCGAGGTGTCGGCGGTGCTCTTCGCGGCGCTCCCGGTCGGATGGGTCGGTCAGTGGCATCCCTCTCCCCATCCGCAGTGGGTGATCCCGCTCCGCGGTCGGTGGTTCCTCGAGACGCAGGACGGCTCCCGCGTCGAGATGGGACCCGGCGACCTGCACTTCGGGCAGGACACCGAGACCACCGAGGTCGACGGCAGCACCGGACACCTCTCGGGCACGGTCGGCGACGAGCCGTGCCTGCAGGTGCTCATCCAGTTCGCCGCCTCGCCCGGTGCTCCCACGCCGCACCCGTTCGGCTGAGCCGTCAACCCGGCCTCGCGATGCCGGGGCACCAGGTTGACTGGGGGCATGCTCCGCTTCTCCCTCGACGGCCAGGTCCTGCAGAACCCGCGGGAGCCGCAGCCCGTCGACGTCGCTCCCCCGCGCGTGTGGGACGACCGCCTCGCGTCGGTGTTGCCCGCGTCGTCGCGCCTGCTCTCGCTCTACGCCGACGCGACGTGGGCCGAGGGACCGGTGTGGCGGCCCGCCGAGCAGTCGCTCGTCTTCAGCGACGTGATCGGTCGCCGCACGCTCGCGTGGCGCGAAGACGGGGCCATCGTGACCGTGCGTGATCGCTCGGAATTCGCCAACGGCAATGCCCTCGACGCCCAGGGGCGCCTCGTACAGGCCGAGCACGGCCGTCGCGCGATCAGCCGCACCGACGCCGAGGGCACGACGGTTCTGGCCGACGCGTTCGAGGGCCGGCCGTTGAACAGCCCGAACGATCTCGTCGTGGCCTCCGACGGGGCGATCTGGTTCACCGATCCCACCTACGGCATCTCCGACCCCCGCGAGGGGTACCCCGCGGATCCGGCGATCGACCACCAGAGCGTGTACCGCTGGCGAGAGGGCGAGGCCCTGCAGCGCATGATCGACCTCGACCAGCCCAACGGCCTCGCCTTCAGCCGCGACGAGCGCACCCTTTACGTCGCCGAGTCACGCGCCGACGGTCTCCCCCGCGTCGTCGCGTGCAGCTGGGACGGCGAGACGCTCGGCGCCCCGCGCACCTTCGCGACGGTGGATGCCGGCATCCCCGACGGTTTCGTCGTCGACAGCCGAGACTGGCTCTGGATCTCGAGCGAGGCGGGCGTCGTGATCGTCGACGACACCGGTCGGCGCCTCGGCGTCATCCCCACTCCTCACGTGGTGAGCAACTGCACCTTCGACGCCGACGAGAAGCGCCTGTTCATCACGGGCGACAGCGACCTGTGGATGGTGGAGCTCGCGTGAGCGACGTCGAGATGACCCGCATCCCCGCGGGCACCGTTCTGCGGGGCGACCAGCGGGGAGCCGAGCGGCGTGAGATCACCGTCGCGGACTTCGAGATCGGCGTGTACCCGATCACCGAGGAACAGCTCGCCGAGCATCTCGGGGTGTCCGCGCGGCATCCCCGGCGCCCTGCCGTCGAGGTGAGCTGGTTCCGCGCGATCCGCCTCTGCAACGCGCTGAGCGAGTGGGAGGGACTCGACCCGGTCTACTCGTTCGACGGAGAGGTCGTCGACTGGGATGCCGAGGGCGACGGGTTCCGCCTCCCCACCGAAGACGAGTGGGAGTACGCGTGCCGCGCCGGGGCGACCGGATCGACCTACGGCCATATCCGCGAGATCGGATGGACGGCCGCCGATCGCCTGGGCTCCCCCGTCGATGTGGGCCTGCGTCTGCCCAACCTGCACGGCCTGTTCGACACGCTGGGAAACGTGTCGGAGTGGTGTTGGGACCGCTTCGACCCCGAGGGCGCGAGCGAGACACGGACGTTCCGCGGCGGTGGCTGGGCCGACAGCGCCGCACAGGTGCGCGCGGCCACCCGTCGCGCCGGTCGTCCCCGCGACGCCTACGACGACGTCGGCGTGCGCGTGGCGCGCGGCGCCCTCAGCCGTCGGTCGTGATGGCCTCGGTGAGCGAACCCAGGAAGTCGTTGATCGTGGAGAGCTGGGCGTCGTCGTACCGCGCGGCGACCTCTCCCATCGCGCTCAGATGAGCACCGAAGTGCTGGAAGAACTCCCGCCGCGACTTCTCGGTCAGCACGACCACACGCGCGCGACCGTCGGACGGGTGCGGCCGGCGCTCCAGGTGGCCGGACGCGACGAGGCGGTCGATGAGCTTCGTGGTCGACGCGGTCGAGATGCGCAGGTGCGTCGCGACGTCGTGCGGACTCACGCTCTGCCCCCGGTATTCGCGGATGGTCAGCATGCGCAGCGTCGCGAGATCGCTCGCGTTCATGTCCATGTCGCCCTTCATGCCGCTGTGCATGCGGTCAAGGGCGTCACTGAGGGTCTGAACCGCACGTAATGTGTCGGTCACAGCGGGTCGCGTACCAGACGCCGAAGCGGGTTTCCTCACGGTGGACACCCCCTTTCCGGCTGGGTATAGTCGCTGACATCGCTAGCTAAACTAGCAAACAGGAGGCACGATGAGCGAGACCGAGTATGTCGTCCTTCTCGATGACTTCGGCAACGAAATCGGCACCGCGCCCAAGGCGAGCGTGCACGACACCGATACCGCATTGCACCTGGCCTTCTCGTGCCACGTCGTCAACGCCGCCGGTGAGGTGCTCGTCACCCGCCGGGCTCTGCACAAGAAGACGTGGCCGGGCGTGTGGACGAACTCCTTCTGCGGGCACCCGGGACCGGCCGAGCCCGTGGCCTCGGCGGTGCACCGCCGCGCGGAGTTCGAGGTCGGCCTCCCGCTGCGCGACCTCGAGGTGGCGCTGCCGCTCTTCCGCTACCGCGCCGTCGACGCCAGCGGGATCGTCGAGCACGAGATCTGCCCCGTCTACATCGCGCGCACCGACGCCGAGCCCCAGCCGAACCCCGACGAGGTCGCCGAGTACCGCTGGGTCGACCCCCTCGAGCTCGCCGCGTCGCTCGAGGCGACTCCCTGGGCGTTCAGCCCCTGGCTCGTCCTCCAGGCCCAGCAACTTCACCTCTTCGACTCCTCTCCCGCCGTGCGGCGCGCCTCATGATCGCGCTGTCGACGACTCCCGTCGCCCGTGAGGGCATCGACGCCGCGATCGAAGCGGCACTGGCCCGCCTCGACAGCCGCGTGGCCGATCTCGGAGACGGCGCCCGGGCGCTGGCATCCGCGATCCGTCGCGCCGCCGAGGGCGGAAAGCGCTTCCGCCCCCTGCTCGTCGTCGCCGCCTTCGACACGCTCGACGGCCCCGACATCGCGCGCCCCGCCCTGTTCGAGGTCGCCGCGGCCTTCGAGCTGCTGCACACGGCGTTCGTCGTGCACGACGACGTCATCGACCACGACACCGAGCGCCGCGGCGTCCCCAACGTCGGCGGCGAGTTCCGCCAGCGCGGACTGCGTCGGGGGGCAAATGCCGTGGGCGCAGCCCTGCTCGGAGACGCCGCCGCGATCCTCGCCGGCGACCTGCTGCTGCACGAGGCCGGACGCCTGGTCGCCCTCGCCGAGATCCCCGCGCCGATCCGCGCCGAACTGTTGCGCCTGATCGACGACGCCGTGCTCATCTCGGCGGCCGGCGAGCTGTCCGACGTCGAGAACGCCGTGTCGGGCGGTGAGGTCGACGCGGAGTCCATCCTGCGCACCACCCACGACAAGACCGCCGTGTACTCCTTCTCGGCCCCCCTCGAGGCGGGCGCCGTCATGGCGGGCGCCGACGCGCCGCTCCGACACGCGCTGTCGCGCTTCGGTCAGCGTCTGGGCCTGGGCTACCAGCTCGTCGACGACCTCATCGGTGCGTTCGGCACCTCTGCTGACGCGGGCAAGGACGAGGGCGGCGACCTCCGCGAGGCGAAGAAGACCCACCTCATCTCCCTGGCCCGCGAGAGCGAGAACTGGCCCGTCGTCAGCGAGGCCCTGGCGCACGCCCACACCGGCCCGGTGGCGGTGCGCGCCGCGCAGGTGGCGCTGTCGGCATCCGGTGCCCGCGCGCGACTCGAGGATCTCGTGCGCGAGACGCTCGACGAGGCTCGAGGCATCGCCGCCGCCTCCACGCTGCCGCCCGCGTGCCAGTCCATGCTGCTGAACCTCGTCGACGCCGTGCAGGGGCGCATGCCGTGAGCTCCGTCCCCACGGGTCTGGCGCTGTACTCCCAGACCGCCGACGACGCGGCCGCCGCCGTCATCAACCGGTACTCGACGTCGTTCGGCATCGCCGCCCGGCTGCTGGGCGCGCGACCCCGCCCGCACGTGCGCAACATCTACGCCCTGGTGCGCGTCGCCGACGAGATCGTCGATGGTCCCGCTCACGACGCCGGCCTCACGCCCGAGCGGGAGCGCGCCGTTCTCGACGGTCTCGAGACCGAGGTGATGGATGCCATCGCCACCGGCTTCAGCGCCAACCTCGTCGTGCACGCGTTCGCCCGGACCGCACGGGAATGCGGCATCGGAGCCGATCTCATCGCCCCGTTCTTCGCATCCATGCGCACCGACCTCGACACCGCCGCCCACGACGACCTGTCGCACGACGCCTACGTCTACGGCTCCGCCGAGGTCGTCGGACTGATGTGCCTGCAGGTGTTCCTCAACGCCGGCATGTCGGCGCCCGCCCGGCCCGCGGCCGACCTCGTCGACGGCGCGCGACGCCTCGGCGCCGCCTTCCAAGACGTCAACTTCCTGCGCGACCTCGCCGACGACGCCGACCGACTCGGGCGCGACTACCTCGACGGCGCGGCCGACGACGAGCGCCGCATCGCCGTGCTCGATCGCATCGACGCCGACCTGGCGGCGGCCGCCGCCGTCATCCCCACCCTCCCGCCCGACTGCCGCGCGGCGGTGACCACGGCGCACGACCTGTTCGCCGAGCTGTCGCGTCGACTGCGCGCGTCTCCCGCCGGCGCCCCCCGCGTCCGCGTCCCCGACGGTGTCAAAGCCACCCTCGCCGCCCGCGCCCTCCTCGGGCGTCCCCCGAAAGGTTCACGCTCATGAGCGCCCAGCGCATCGTCGTCGTCGGAGGCGGGATCGCCGGACTCGGCACCGCCGCCCTGTTGGCCGACCGGGGTCACCACGTCCAGCTCTTCGAAGCCCGAGACGCCCTCGGCGGCCGAGCGGGGTCGTGGGAGAGCGACGGCTTCCGCTTCGACACGGGCCCCAGCTGGTACCTCATGCCCGAGGTGTTCGACCACTTCTTCCGCCTGCTCGGCACGAGCGCGGCGGAGCAGCTCGATCTCGTGCGTCTCGACCCGGCGTACCGCGTCTACGGCCCTCCCGGAAAGGGCGAGCCCATCGACATCGTCTCGGGACGCGAAGCGGTGCGCGCCCTGTTCGAAGAGCACGAGCCGGGCTCCGGCGACAACATCGACGCCTACCTGGACTCCGCCAAGGACGCCTACGAGCTGTCGACCTCGAAGTTCCTGTACGACCCGTATTCGTCGACGAAGGGCCTGCGCGACCCCGCGCTGGTCAAGCGTCTGCCCACGCTCATCCCGCTGCTCACCCGCACGCTGTGGAAGCGCGTGACGACGGACTTCAAGAACACGCGAATGCAGCAGATCCTCGCCTACCCGGCGGTGTTCCTCGGCGGTTCCCCGTTCGAGGTGCCGAGCCTGTACCACCTCATGAGCCACCTCGACCTCGGCGACGGCGTGCTCTACCCCCGGGGCGGCATGACCGAGATCATCACGGCCATCGAGCGGCTCGCGCGTGAGCGCGGCGTGCAGATCGAGACCTCGTCGCCGGTGGATGCGATCATCACCGAGTCGGGTGTCGCGCGCGGCGTGCGTCTGGCCGACGGCCGCGTCATCTCGGCGGATGCCGTGGTGTCGGGCGCCGACCTCCACCACACCGAGAACGACCTGCTCGAAGAGAAGGACCGTCAGTACCCCGAGAAGTGGTGGAAGGACAAGGTGCCCAGCCCCGGCGCCCTGCTGCTGCTGCTCGGGGTGAAGGGCGAGCTTCCGCAGCTCACCCACCACACCCTGCTGTTCACCGACGACTGGCACACCAACTTCGACGCGATCTTCGGCGAGAACAAGAAGATCCCCGACCCCGCCTCGATCTACATCTGCCGCCCCAGCGCCTCCGACGACTCCGTGGCACCCGAGGGACACGAGAACCTCTTCGTGCTCGTCCCCGTGCCCGCCGACCCCGTGAGCGGACGCGGAGGCGTCTCGGGAGCCGGCGACGAGCGGATCGAGAAGGCCGCGGACCGTGTCATCGCGCAGATCGCCGAGTGGACCGGCATCCCGGATCTTGCCGAGCGCGTGGTCGTGCGCCGCACGATCGCCCCCGAGGACTTCGCGAACGACCTGCACGCGTGGCACGGCAACTCGCTCGGACTCGCGCACACGCTGAACCAGAGCGCGATCTTCCGACCGAAGAACCGTTCCCGCAAGGTGCGCAACCTGTACTACGCGGGCACCTCGGTGCTTCCGGGGATCGGCCTGCCGATGTGCCTGATCTCGGCGGAGCTCGTGGTCAAGCGCCTGACGGGCGACACCTCCGCCGGTCCCCTCGCAGAGCCCGTGCACACGGCGGTCTGAGGTGCCGGGGATCTACCTGGGCGCGATCCTCTTCTCATTTGCCGGCATGATCGCGATCGATCTGAAGTTCGGTCTGGCCCTGCGCGTCGCCCCGGTGCGCACCAGTGCCGCGGTATTGCTGTCGACGGCGTTCTTCCTCGTCTGGGACGTCGTCGGCATCGTCACCGGAGTGTTCGTCAAGGGCGAGAGCCCGCTGTTCGTCGGGGTCATGGTCGCCCCTCACCTGCCCCTCGAGGAAGTCTTCTTCCTGCTGTTCCTCAGCTACCTGTCGATCGTGATGTTCGCGGTGTTCGAGCGGCGCGCGGCGCGGCGACGGGGGCTCGGCGTCTCGGCGCGGCACCCCGCGGGGGCGCCCGGGGAGCGGACGTGACGTACCCGCTGATCGTGTTGCCGTTCGTGATCGTCACGGTCCTCGTGACGCTCGCCACACTCCGGCGTCCGCGTTTCGCCGAGCGCATGGTCTCGTCGGGGCTCACCGCCCTTGTCCTGGCGGGTCTCACCCTCGTGTTCGACAACCTCATGATCGCCGTCGACCTGTTCTCATACCCCGAGGAGCACCTGAGCGGGCTGCGTCTCGGCCTCGCCCCGATCGAGGACTTCGCGTACCCGCTGTGCGCCGCGTTCCTCGTGCCCGCGGTGTACACCCTGCTTTCGTCGCGGTCTCCGTCGCCGCAGCCCTCACCCTCGCGTTCGTCGCGGAAGGACCCCGCATGACCACCCCCGCCGCCCTCACCCCCGCGCGCGTGCTGCGCGAGCTGTTCGTGTCCTCACGGCCGGTGAGCTGGATCAACACCGCCTTCCCCTTCGCCGCGGCGTACCTGCTCACGACCCGGCAGATCGACGCCCCGCTCATCGTCGGCGCGATCTTCTTCCTCGTGCCGTACAACCTCGCGATGTACGGGGTGAACGACGTCTTCGACTACGAGTCCGACCTGCGCAACCCGCGCAAGGGCGGCACCCACGGCGCCGTGCTCGACAAGCGCATGCACCGCATCACCCTGTGGGCCTCGGCGCTGTCGTGCGTGCCGTTCGTGGTGTACCTCGTCGCCATCGGATCGCCGCTGTCGTGGCTCGTTCTGGCCATCAGCCTGTTCTTCGTCGTGTTCTACTCCGCCCCTCCCCTGCGGCTGAAGGAGCGCCCGTTCGCCGACTCGATGACGAGCAGCATCCACTTCTTCTCCCCCGCCGTGTACGGCCTCGTACTCGCCGGGGCGACGTGGACCTGGCAGCTCGTCGCCGTGCTGGTCGCCTTCGCGTTGTGGGGCATCGCGTCGCACGCCTTCGGCGCCGTGCAGGACGTCGAAGCCGACCGCGCCGCCGACATCTCGTCGATCGCCACGGCGCGCGGCGCCCGCTGGACCGTGCGCTTCGCCCTCGTCGCCTACGCCCTGGCCGGAGTCGCCATGCTGCTCACCGCGTGGCCGGGGCCGCTGGCCGCCGTGCTCGTCATCCCGTACCTCGTCGTCTGCTGGCCGTATCGCAACGTCACCGACGCCGAGAGCGACCGCGCCACCGCCGGATGGAACCGCTTCCTCTGGCTCAACCAGATCGCCGGCTTCGGCACGACGATGCTCCTGATCTGGTGGTGGTTCCTGAGCGCCTGACGCGTCGCGGGCGCCGCGCTCGGCCCGCGCGTCCGTCCGCGCGCGCGAACGGGTGCGGGGGTGGCGGCATCCCCACCGTTGAGTGTCCGAGACACGCCGTTGCGGCGCGGGGCAATGCGGCGTGTCGTGGACACTCGGCGGGGTGGGCGGGGGCGGTGAGCGCGACGCGGGGAGCGGTCAGCGTGGCGTCGGGGTCGGCAGGGCGGCTGTCACCGCGCACGAACGGGCGCGGGATGCCAGCACCCCACCGTTGAGTGTCCGAGACACGCCGTTGCGGGCCGGGGTGATGCGGCGTGTCTCGGACACTCGACGGGGTGGGCAGCGCGGCGCGGTGAGCGTGGCGTCGCGGTCGGCAGCGCGCACGAACGGGCGCGGGATGCCGGCACCCCACCGTCGAGTGTCCGAGACACGCCGTTGCGGGCCGGGGCGACGCGGCGTGTCGTGGACACTCGACGGGGTGGGCAGCGCGGGGCGCGCGGCGCGGGGAGCGCGGCGTCGCGGTCGGCAGCGCGACCGTCACCGCGCACGGGCGGGCGCGGGATGCCGGCACCCCACCGTTGAGTGTCCGAGACACGCCGTCGCGGGCCGAGGTAACGCGGCGTGTCGTGGACACTCAACAGGGTGGGCGCCGCGGTGAGCGCGGCACGGTGAGCGCGGCGTCGCGGCCGTCACCGCACATGGACGGGCCCGGGATGCCAGCACCCCACCGTCGAGTGTCCAAGACGCGCCGTCCCGGCCCGGGGCGACACGGCGTGTCGTGGACACTCAACGGGGATCCGCGGCGGCAACGACGACGCCGGCGCCCCGCGTGAGCGGAGCGCCGGCGTCGGTGAGCGGAATCAGCCCGCGGGAGTGGCCTCGGGGGTCGGGGTCGCCGACGGGTCGAGCGACACCGTGCCGCCCTGGCCTTCGCTCTCGAGGTCGAGCAGGCGCTGGACGGCCGCGGTGAGGCGGGCGTCCTGCGTCGCGAAGGCCGCGAGGTCTCCGCTCGTCAACGCCGACTGACGCGCTTCGAGGGCGCTGCGTGCCTCGGCCAACGCGGCCGCGTAGTCGCCGGCCGGGACCGTCGGGGTGGTGCCCCCGGTGTTCCCGGTGCCGTCGCCCTGGTCGGTCGGGGTGACCGTCTCGTCGCCGGTGTTGGCTCCGGAGTCGCCGCCGAACAGGGTGTCGAGCGCTTCGCTCAGGGTGTTCTCGAACGCGATCTTGTTACCGAACGCCACGAGGACTCGCCGCAGCTGCGGGAGCTTGGTGTCGCCCGACGACTGCACGAACACCGGCTGCACGTAGAGCAGACCGCCGCCGACCGGGAGGGTCAGCAGGTTGCCGTTGAGCACCTGCGACTGTCCCTGTTTCAGGATGTTGATCTGCGACGACACGTTGGTGTCGGAGTCGAACGTGTTCTGCACCTGTCCGGGTCCGGGCACCGTGGTCGACGAATCGATCACCAGCATGCGCAATCGGCCGTAGTCCTCGCGCTTCGTCCCCTTCTGATCGCCCGCGTTCGAGTCGACGGCGAGGTAGCCCGTCAACACGTTTCGAGCCTGCCCGCCCTGCGAGGCAGGGATGAAGCTCGTGAACATCGAGTACGACGGGTCGTCCTGGCTCGGCATCTTCATCGTCAGGTAGTACGGCGGCTGGAAGGCGGCCGGGTCCTGCGGGTCGTTCGGCGTCGTCCACCGGTTGTCCTGCTGGAAGAAGGAGCGCGCGTCGTCGACGTGGTAGACGCCGAGCATCGAGCGCTGCACCTTCATGAGGTCGGTGGGATACCGCACGTGGCTCATGAGATCGGCGGACATGTCGGTCCACGGCTTGATCGTCGTGGGGTAGATGTTCTGCCACGCCTTGAGCAGCGGGTCTTCGTCGTCCCAGGCGTAGAGGCTCACGGAACCGTCGTAGGCGTCGACCGTGGCCTTCACCGAGTTGCGGATGTAGTTGATGTCATCCAGCGCGTAGGTGGGGGCCGGGTTGTTCGAGTCCGCGATGGCCTGCGACAGCGACACGCCCGACGAGTACGGGTAGTTCGCGCTCGTGGTGTAGCCGTCGATGACCCACTTGATGCGTCCGTCGACGACCGTGGGGTACGGGTCGCTGTCGAGGGTCAGGTAGGGCGCGAGCTTTTGCACGCGCTCCTTCGGGTTGCGGTCGTACAGGATCTGCGACTCGGAGTTGACGTAGTCCGAGAACAGGATCTGCTCGGACTGGAACTTCAGCGCGTAGATGAGCCGGTTGAACACGTTGCCGACGCTCGGTCCGCCGTCGCCGGCGAAGGTCGTGCGGGTCTCGCTGCCCCCGTCGGCACCCAGCGGGTAGTCGAGCTCGATCTGCTCGCCGCCCTCTTCTCCGCCCACGATCGAGTACGCCGGCGACTGCTCGCCGAAGTACACGCGCGGCTCGTACTTGAGGTCGGTGAGGAAACCGGTGCCGGGGATGGCCTGCTCGAGGAAGACCGGGTCGCCGTCGGCGGTGCGCTCGTTGCCCGCTGCCGCCACCATGCCGTAGCCGTGGGTGTAGACGAGGGTCGTGTTCTGCCACGATGCGGCATCGCCCAGCTGACCGATGTTCAGCTCGCGCAGCGACACGACGGTGTCCTGCGTCTGGCCGTCGATCGTGTACCGGTCGACGTCGAGCGGGGTGTTGAACTGGTAGTACGCGCGGTACTGCTCGAGCTGACGCACGGTGGGGCCGATGATCGCGGGGTCCATGATGCGCAGCTGCGCGGTGGACTCGGCGTCGTTGCGCAGCTGACCGGCCTGGGCCTGCGTCTCGGCCTGGAAGTCTTCTTTCTCGACACCGTCGATGCCGTACGCGGCCTTCGTCCCGTCGAGGTTGCGTTGGTAGTACTGGCTCTCGAGGGCGAGCTCGTTCGGGCGCACCTGGAAGGTGTTCACCGCCCACGGGATCGCGGCACCGACGACGATCGCCGAGACGACCAGCAGCGCGGTGGCGATGAGCGGGTAGCGCCAGCGGCCGATGAAAGCCGTGACGAAGAACGCCGCCGCGACGATGACCGCCGCGATCGCCAGGATCGTCTGTCCGGGGATGACGGCGTTGGCACCGACGTAGCCCGGTCCGGTGATGCGCTCCGACGGCTCGACGAGCGTGCGGAAGCGGTCGAGCCAGAGGCTCGCACCCTGCAGCAACAGGTAGACACCGGCGAGGATCGCGAGCTGGATGCGCGCGGCCTTCGAGATGCGCAGTTCGCGCTGACCGACCCGCACCGAGCCGTAGAGGTACGACACCACGGCGGTGAGCAGCAGGCTGACGAGCACGACGGCCGAGGCGAAGCCGAGCGCGGCCGCGTAGAACGGCATCCCGAACAGGTAGAAGCCGGTGTCGAGGCCGAACTGGGGATCGGTGACCGAGGTGGCGACCCCGTTGAACCACAGCCAGGTGGTCTCCCACTGGGCGGATGCCGCGAAGCCTGCGAAGAAGCCGAAGAAGATCGGGATGCCCCACATCGCCAGGCGGCGCAGCGGCTCGACGACCTCCTGGTAGCGGTCGAGCTGCGAGCTCAGACGCGCGTAGACGGGGCGGAGTCGGTAAGCGAGCTGGATGACGCCCCACACAGGCACCGCCATCGCGAGGAAGCCCACGACGAACATCACGGTGCGCCCGATCCACTGGGTGGTCAGCACCTCCGTGAAGCCGAGCTGGGCGAACCACAGCCAATCGGAGTACAGGTTCGCGAAGACGAAGAAGGCGACGAGGAGAGCTGCGATCACCGCCAGGGTGATCGAGATGATCCGTCGTGAGCGGTTCGGGGGCGTGGCCTGGTTCGGCGCTGAGGTCGTGGTCACTCCCCCATCCTAGGCGCGCCCTTCTCGGGGTACGCCGTGAATGCTACGATCCCGAACCACACGTCGGGAGGGCGTCGAGATCGCCTCCGTCGCGGATCGTCTGGAGCACCGTGAGCGACTCCTGGAGCGTCGAGGTCGAGAACACCCGGATGCCGTCGGGCACGTGGCCGACGACCTCGTTGCAGTTCGCCGCGGGTGCGAGGAACCAGGTGGCCCCGGCATCCCGTGCTCCGTAGAGCTTCTGTCGGATGCCGCCGATGGGGCCCACGTTGCCGTCGGCGTCGATCGTGCCGGTGCCGGCGATGTGCTGTCCGCCCGTGAGGTCGCCCGGGGACATCTTGTCGATGATGCCGAGGGCGAACATCATGCCGGCGCTCGGGCCGCCCACGTCGTTCAGCTGGATCTTGACGTCGACGGGGAGGTCGAACGAGAGCATGAGGCCGACGCCCAGCAGGTACTGCTGCTGACCGTTGACGTCGGTCTGGCGCGGGGTGATCTCGACCGTCCCGGCTGCGCCGTCGCGCTCGTAGCCGATCGTCACCGGCGCACCGGCGGCTGCCTGCACCGCCGCGCGCACGGCGTCGACGTTCGGCGCCGCGACGCCGTCGACCGTGGTGAGGACGTCGTTCTGCTGCAGCAGGCCGGCCGCCGCACCCGAGTCATCGACCGTCGCGACGGCGATCTGCTGCGGCACGTCGTAGCCCAGCGCCCGCAGCGCCGCGGCCGAGGACTCGACCTGCGAGTCGGTCATGAGGGCGGCGTTCTCGGTGTTGCGCTGCTCGGTCGTCTGCCCGGCGGGGAAGATGCGGTCGATCGGCACCACGGCGCGCGAGCGGTCGAACCAGGCCAGCGCGAGCTCGATCCACGACGGTGTGCGCTCGCGGTTGCCGCTGACCTGCACGGTGAGCAGGTCGAGCTGACCGGTGGAGGTGTCGTCGTCCTCGTCGGGCACGCTGATCAGCGGCACCTCCTCGCCCTCGGCGTTGGTCGAGGTGCCGAGGGTGTCGAACACGGGTCCGGGCTGCTGGATGACGTACGCCGACGGCAGGAAGGTCATCACGAACAGCAGGATCACGGCGATCGCGAGCGACCACAGGCCCGCGACGGTGCTGCGCCGCCACCGCTGCGGCGATGCGGGCACGACGGAGGCGTTGTCGTCGAACAGGGTCACGGTCTCAATCCTTTGCCGGGTCGTTCGCGCGCGGCGTAAGCGGCGAGGAGCCGTGCCGGGGGAAGCGGGGAAGCGTGCGACTAGCGTAGGTCGTGATCCCGATGACCCGGCTGAAAGGCGGCTGAAGTGGCAGACGACGACCGAGGCGCCGACGACCGGAGCCCCGAAGAAGAGTTCCAGGAACTCATGCGTCGCCTCATGTCGGGCGACACCAGCGGCATCGACCCCGAGCAGCTGTCGCGCCTGTCGGGCATGCAGATCGATCCGGCCATGCTGCAGCAGGTGATGAACCAACTGCAGGGCGCTTTCGCCGGCACGCAGGAGGGCGTCGACTGGAGCCTCGCCGAACGCCAGGCCCTGCACATCGCCAACCAGGACGGCCTCGGCGTGTCGACGGGCCAGCGCACCGACATCGACCAGGCGTTCACGCTCGCCGGTCTCTGGCTCGGCGAGGCGACGACGATCTCGGACCTTCCGCGTCCCCCGCGCGTGGTCACCCGCGGCGCCTGGGTGAGCGCGACCCTGCCCCTCTGGCAGGAGCTCGCCGAACCCGTCGCGACCAGCATCGCCGACGCGCTGACCGAGGCCCTCGGCCAGCAGGCACCCGACGACATGCAAGAGATGATCGCGGGCGCCGGGCGGCTCATGCGCACGGTCGGCGGTTCGCTCTTCGCCACCCAGCTCGGGCACGTCGTCGGTCGCCTGTCGACCGAGGTCGTCGGCGGCGGCGATGTCGGCATCCCGGTCATGCCCGAGGGCGACGCGGCGATCCTGCCGCAGAACTTCGCGGACTTCGGTCGCGATCTCGAGATCCCCGACGACCAGCTCGCGCTGTACCTCGCCACGCGCGAGCTCGCGCACGCCCGCCTCTTCCGGCACGCCCGGTGGCTGCGGCTGCACGTCATCGCGCAGGTGCGCGACTTCGCCCACGGCATCCGCGTCGACACCGACGCCCTCGAAGACCTCGCCTCGCGCTTCGATCCGTCGCAGCCCGAAGAGCTGCGCGGCGCGCTCGAGAGCGGCGCGCTGCTGCCGGCGCGCTCCGAGGAGCAGACAGCGGCGTTGACGCGTCTCGAGAACCTCCTGGCGACGATCGAGGGCTGGGTCGACGTCGTCACCGAAGACGCCACCTCGCGCCTCCCGTCGGCCGCGCGCATCGCCGAGGCCGTGCGTCGACGCCGTGCCGTGGGCGGGCCCGCCGAGCAGGCGCTCGGTTCGCTCGTCGGTCTCGAGCTGCGTCCGCGTCGCATGCGCGAGGCCGCCGCGATGTGGCGCTCCGTCACTGACGCCGTGGGCGTCGCCGGACGCGACGCACTGTGGGACTACCCCGACCTCATGCCGTCGGCCGACGACATCGACGACCCCGCCGCCCTCATCGCCCGTCTGACCGCCGCATCACGGGGCGAAGCGGCTCCCTCGGATGCCATGGACGACGCTCTCGCCCAGCTCATCGCCGAAGAGACCAGTGGCGACGGCCGCGATGGCGCGACGGATGCCGATTCCTCGGCGGACGAGGCCCTCCCCGGCGACGTGCTCCCGGGCGATGTGCTCCCCGGCGACGACCGGCGCGACGACGACGGCACCCCGGGCGACCAGCGCCCCGTCTGATCGGTCGGCTCGGGTCGGCCGTCGCGCCGACCCGGGCATCGGTTCCCCGTCCCGTCCTCCCCACGCGCAATCCGGCGAGGATGGCTGGGGATAACGGCATCCGGGGTCAACCCCTGCGTCATGCTCGGGCGATGATCAGACTCGACCCCTCCGCTCCCCCGCTCTGGCGCCCCGACGGCAGCGTGCAGTTCGGCGCTCCGGCGATCGCGCGCATCCCCCGCGCCGACGCCTGGGTCGACGCCTGCGTCGCCGCCCTCGAAGAGGGCACGACGACCCCGGCCCTGCGCGCCCTGACGCGTGTGCACGGCGGAACCGATCGCGATGCCGACGCCCTGCTCGCGCAGGTCTCGCCGGCGTTGCGCCGCGCTGGGCGTCACGCGCCGTTCGTGCTCCAGGCCGGCGACGACCTGTCCGCACGGGCGGTGCAGGCGGTGCTCGCGGCGCTCCCGCCCCGCACGCGCCTGATCGCCTGGGCGGGGCGCGTGACCGAGCCCGTCCCCCGGGGGACGCGGGTCGTCGTGCTCGCGTCGCACCGTGTCGATCCCCGCCGCGCGGCGATGTACGTGCGCGACGACGTCGTGCATCTGCCGCTCGCGCTCGACGGTGCGAGCGCCACCGTCGGCCCCGTCGTCTCCCCCGGGCGCACCGCGTGCCTCGCGTGCCTCGACGCGGTGACCCGCCACCACGACGAGCAATGGCCGACGCTCGCCGCGCAGTTGCTCGCGCGGCCCAGACCCGACGTCGACGCGGCGCTGGCTGCCGAGGCCGGACGCGCGGCGCGCTCGCTACTCAGCTCGCCGATCGCCGAGACGACACGGTCGGTGCGGCTGCGCGTCGATTCGTTCCGGCGGGTCTGGCAGCTGCATCGACCGAGTGCAGACTGCCACTGCCGATCTCTCGAAGGAACCTCGACGGCGAGCGTTCCATCCGGCCGCGTCCCCGTGCCCAGCTGACCGAGAGCGTGCGCGCGGCACGGGTGACCCCGACGTAGGCGAGTCGACGTTCTTCGTCGACGGCCTCGAAGGTCTTCGCGTACGAGATCGGCAGCAGGCCCTCGCTCACCCCCACGAGGTAGACGTGATCCCATTCCAGACCCTTGGCCGCGTGCAGCGTCGCCAGCGTCACCGTGCGCGTCGTCGGCTCGTGCTGGTCACGCGCGCGCGCCTGCAGGTCGTCGGTGAACGCACGGAGGTCCATATCGTTCGGGGCCTCTTCGGCCAGGCGCAGCAGCGCCGCCCGTGCCTCCCACGCTTCGCGGAGGGCGCCCCCGGCCTCGGGGGGATCGTCGGTGAGCCCCATGCCGCGCAGAACGTCACGGACCGTCGCGTGGAAGCCCGTCTCCAGCGGCGCCACCGACGCCGCTCGCAGGGCCATGAGCGCCTGCCGCACCTCGGGGAGGTCGAAGAACTTGCGCCCGCCCAGGACGGATGCCGCCACCCCCACCGCCGACAGCGCCGACAGCAGCGCCGCCGACTGCGCGTGCGAGCGGTACAGCACGGCGATGTCGTGCGGATCGACGCCGCGCTTCATCGAATCGGCGATGGATCGGGCCACGGCCGTGGCCTCGGCTTCGTCATCGTCGAACCCGCGGACGGTGGGGACGACGGCCTCGTCGTCGCGGGCGGCGACCAGTTCGAGGGCGCCCGCGCGGCCGCGCATGAGGTCGTTCGCGACGGCCAGCACCGGCGCACTGGAGCGATAGTTGCGTTCCAGGCGCACCACGCGCGCGTCGTCGTGGGTCCGCTCGAAGTCGAGCAGGTAGCGGGCATCGGCCCCGGTGAACGAATACACCGTCTGACTGGCATCGCCGACGACGCACAGGTCGCGGCGGTCGCCCAGCCACAGCTCGAGCAGGCGGTTCTGCAGGGGCGAGACGTCCTGATACTCGTCGACGGTGAAGTGCCGGTACTGCTCGCGGACGGCGGCGGCCACCCGCGGCTCCGCCTCGATCATGCCCGCGCAGGTGAGCAGCACGTCTTCGAAGTCCATCTGACGCCGCTCGTCCTTGAGCTTCTCGTACGCCCGCTGCAACGCGACCACCTGATCGACCCCGAGTCGACCGACCCCGTCGGGGCGCTCCGCGGCGTACTGCTCGACCGAGCGCAGGGTCACTTTGCGCCACTCGATCGAGGCGGCCACATCCCGCAGGGTCGCCGTGTCGGGCGCCAGCCCCACCCCGTCGGCCGCGTGCGCGAGCATGCGCACCTTGTTGTCGATGATCGAGGGTGCCTGGTCGCCCGCGAGGGTGGGCCAGAAGAAGTTCACCTGAGCCAACGCCGCGGCGTGGAACGTCCGCGCCGAGACGCCCGTCACCCCGAGCGCCCGCAGCCGCCCCCGCATCTCGCCCGCCGCCTTCGAGGTGAAGGTGACCGCCATGACCCGCTGAGGCGAGTAGGCGCCCGTGTCGACGCCGTGCGCGATACGCCGGGTGATGACGCGGGTCTTGCCGGTCCCCGCGCCCGCGAGGACGCACACCGGTCCGCGCAGCGCGCGCGCCGCCTCCAGCTGGTGCTCGTCGAGTCCGTCGAGGGGGCCGGTCACGCGTCGCCCCGAACCCAGCCGTCGATCAGACGCCGGGCGATGGAGGCGGGTCCGGGCAGCTGCACCGATCCCTCGCCGCGCAGGGCGGCGGCGATCTCGCCGCGATCGAACCAGCGCACCTCGACGATCTCGTCGCCGTCGGGTCGGGCCTCGTCGACGTCGACGGCCCGGGCCCGGAAGCCCAGCATGAGCGACCGCGGATACGGCCAGGCCTGGGAGCCGCGATACGCGATATCGCGCAGGCGCACACCCGATTCCTCGGTGACCTCGCGCTCCACCGTCTCTTCGAGCGACTCCCCCGCCTCGCCGAAGCCCGCGAAGCACGAATACCGGTCCCCACCCCAGGCCGCGTTCGCGCCGAGCAGCACGCGGTCGTCGTTCTCGCCGCCGGTGACCAGCACGATCACCGCCGGGTCGGTGCGGGGGAAGTGCTGGCGGCCGCACGAGGGGCAGTGGCGCGACCATCCGGCCTGTCCGAGCAGGGTGCGGGCGCCGCAGGCCGGGCAGAACGGCGCATCGCGCAGCCAGCCGGCCAGAGCCACGGCCGTCGTGAGCACCTCGGCCTCGGCGGCGGGCAGATCGCCTCCCCCGCTGCGCAGCGCCATCCATGCGGCGTCCGGGATGCCGTCGAGCTCGGCGTCGT
Organism: Microbacterium sp. Leaf436; assembly: GCF_001424715.1. Classification (NCBI taxonomy): domain Bacteria; kingdom Bacillati; phylum Actinomycetota; class Actinomycetes; order Micrococcales; family Microbacteriaceae; genus Microbacterium; species Microbacterium sp. Leaf436. The sequence goes on along the minus strand of NZ_LMRB01000003.1, from coordinate 112,111 downwards.
CGGCGAGCACGGCCAGGAGCGCCCCCGCACCGTCGGCCGTCCTGCCCAGGAACGCCCACTCGAGCGCGTCGACGATTTCGGGCACGCTCACCAGTCGCAGGTGAGCGTCGGCGACGGGCGCCGCATCACGTCGGACGGCCAGCACGCGCGTATCGGCCGCCTCACGGAGGGAGTCGAGCAGATCGACGCGATCCCGCTCGATCGCCGATCGGTCGAAGGCCGAGTCGATCGTATGGCCGTGCGGCGTGTGATCGTGCGGCGAAGACGCGGGAAGCGGCATCGAACACCTCTCTCAAGGGCGTGGCGCGGGCGGGTGGGCGAGGGCCCGACCTACCCTGGGGGCATGGCACGCTCGCCCCTCATTTTAGCCGCGTCGGCGACGGCGGCACTGCCGCGCACCGCCATCACCCGCGTCAGCATCCTGACCGAGAACGCCGGCGGGAGGTTCGACACCGCCCTGGCGCGTACCGACGACGGACGGGAGCTCGTCGTGCGTATGCCGGCCGGCGACGACGACGGCGCCGACCTCGCCGCCGAGGCGCGCGCGCTTCACGCGCTCACCCCTGGTGTGCGTGCCCTGCTGCCCTTCGCGGTCCCCGAGGTCGCCGGCGAGAGCGGATCCGGCGCCCAGCGCGTGCTCGTGGTCGGGCACATCGACGGCTATCGCATCGACCCCGCGCACCTGCCCAAGGGCCCGGGGTACGCACCGGCGATCGGCGCTGCCCTGGCCGCCGTGCACGCCCTGCCCGTGTCGATCGTGCGCACCGACGGCCTGCCCGTGCGCTCCGCCGATCAGACGCGCGACGACGTCCGGCGCCTCCTCGACCGCGCCGATGCCACCGGCCGGGTCAGCGACGGCCTCATGCTGCGCTGGCGCCGCGCTCTCGAGGTCGACGACCTCTGGCGGTTCGAAGCGGCGGTCGTGCTCGGCGGCGCGACGAGCTCGTCGATCCTGCTCACCGACGACGACGACGGCGTGCCGCACGTCGTCGGCCTGCTGGACTGGGCGGGATTGAGCGTGGGCGACCCCGCGGTCGACCTGCGCTGGCTCGCCTCGGCCCCGCTGGCCACCGATGACGTCTACGCCGGTTACGCCTCCGGTGCGGAGCGCTCCCCCGACCCCCTGCTGCGCGAACGCGCGCGCCTGTACGCCGAACTGGAGTTCGCGCGCTGGCTCGTGCACGGCCACGACGCGGGGGAAACCGACGTCGTCGCCGACGCCGTCGCCCTTCTCGACGCCCTCGCCGAGGGTGTGCGCGGAGACCACATCGTCCCCGACTCGCGCAGCGACATCGACGACGCCCTCGCCCTGGTCGAGAGCGTGCCCCCCATGTCGGCGCCCGGGTCGGTCGACACCTCGATGCAGACCGACGCGTACGACCCCGAGGCGCTCTCGCTCTACCTCTCGGCCGAACGCGATCGGGCCGCGGCGGCCGAGGCCCTCGCCGACGCACTCGCCGCCGACCAGGATCCGGATGCCGAGACGGGGGCCCTCTCGTTCACCCCGCCCGCCCCGAGCTCGACGGACGAGTTCTCCTCACCCGAGCCCGGCGCGACCGAGCCGATCGATCTCGACGGGTGGACCGGGACGCCCGGCACCGCGCCCGGACAGGCGCACGCGGGAGCCGACGAGCAGGCGAACGTCTCACCCGCCGCCGCACACGGCGACGGCGCGCTCCCCGGCTGGGCTCGGCACGACGAGCCGGCGCTGCGGGGCGGTGCCGTCGACACCGACCATGACGACACCGACCACGATGATGAGGAAGACGCTGCGCGCGCCAGCCGTGCGGCCCTCCGCCGCTGGGGGGTTTCGGGCGACGGGGCCTGACGCACCCGTCTCGCAGGGCCGCAGCCGTCGCGCCGGTCCGCACCGCGCTCGACGCGGGTGAGCCGCTCGCGCAACGCTCGACGTGAGCGACCCGCCCGCGCCGCACTCAACACGCGCGCCCCTTCCGCGAGGCCGCCTCAGCCGCGCAGCACCAGCTCGTCGCCGACGTAGAACAGCGCGACGTCGATACGGTCGAGGTCGATCCCGTGCTTGGCGTGATACGCCTCGCGGTAGAGCTCGAGCTGCAACATGCGCGCGGTGCGTTCGGCCTCGGTGCGCGGCGGACGACCGGTCTTCCAGTCGACGATCTCGTAGCGGTCCCCGCGCCGGTAGACGGCGTCGAGTTTGCAGATGACGACGTGTTCGCGGCCGTCGAGCCGCGTCGTGACGAAGTCGATCTCGGTCTCGACCTCGAGCGGCATCAGCGGCGCCCATTCCGACCGCTCGAAACACGCGCGCAGGCGCTCGAGTTCGGCCGCGTCGGCGGCCGATGCGCCCGCCTCGTCGTCATCCCACAGCGCGTCGTCGTCGAGGCCGGTCCCCGCGCCCACCAACCCCGATCGCTGTTCGACCCAGGCGTGGAACAGGGTGCCCAGGCGCGTCTGACGGTAGGGGCGCTCCGGGAGGGGCCGGCGGAGCGCCTCGACCGCCTCGCCGTAGTCGGCGACGAAATCCTTGAATCGAGAAGCGGGGATGCGCGTGGGCGCGGGCGTGTGGGCCGGACGCAACCGGTCGGCACGCTCGGCGAGAAGCAATGCGAGGTCGGGATCGGCATCGACCGGTCCCGACGTACGCGCGGCGTTCACCGCGGCTGCGGCAGCCGAGACGGCCGTGCGACGCGACCCGAGCGGGTCGAGCGGCCAGTGCAGCACACGACGCTCCCCGTCGTACGGATCGTCGCCCGGATCGCCGATCTCGAGGTCGATGCCGAGCGCTTCGGTCGCCTCGTCGAGGAACACGCTCGGGCGGCGCGGGCGCTTCGTCCCCGACCAGCTCGATCCCGACAGCATGAGATGGTCGCGGGCGCGGGTGAAGGCCACGTAGGCGAGTCGGCGATCCTCGTCGAGTTGCCGCGCCCGGTTGTCGGCGACGAAGGCGTCGATGGCGGCCTTGAGGTCTTGCTGCGTCTCGGCACCGCGCCACCCGAACACGGGAAGCCAGGCGGAATCACCACGGAACTCCGCGGGGAGGATGCCGAACCCCAGCCATCCCTTCGTGTCGCGTGCCAGCGAGGGGAGCTCGTCGGTGACCAGGCGCACCACCGAGACGGCATCCCACTCGAGCCCTTTCGAGCCGTGGATCGTGAGCAGTTGCACCACGTCGTCTTCGGGCGGCTCGGTGCGCGGGGCGAACTCGTCGGCCTGCTCGGCGTGATCGAGCCACGCGAGCAGGCTCGACACCGACCCCGACTCGTCGGCGGCGAGGAAGCCGCGGATCTCGTCGACGAACGCGCGCAATTGCGCCGAGGCGATGCGGGCGGGTCCGCGTGATTCGTTCGCGGCGAGCTCGATGTCGAGACGCAACTCGACCTCGATCAATCGCAGGAGCTCCGGGATCGGTGCGCCGACGCTGCGCCGGAGCGCCGCGAACACGGCACCGGCGTCGCGCAGCCGCGCGCGCCCCTCGGGGGTGATCTCGGCCAGCCAACCGTGGCCGTCGGTCTGACGCGTGAGGAAGTCGAGCGCGTCGACGAGCGAGGCCCGGTCGGCCCCCGGCGTGGAGCGCAGTCGGTCGACGACCTCGGGGGCGAGGGGCTGCAGGCCGACGTCATGCGTGGCGAGGCGTCGTGCCAACTGCGCCAGGGCGCGAAGATCGGCCAGGCCCACGGCCCACCGCGGGCCCGACAGCAATCGGATCAGCGCCGATCCGGCCTCGGGGTCGCTGATGACCCGCAGGGCCGAGACGACGTCGACCACCTCGGGGGTGGTGAGGAGCCCCCCGAGACCCAGGATGCGATGAGGGATTCCGCGGCGACCGAGCGCGTCGCCGAAGCGCACCATGTGCTTCTTGCTGCGGAAGAGGATCGCGCCCGTCGTGGGGCGTCCCTCGGCCGCGCGGGCGGCGCGGACCCCGACGAACCACGACGCGACGCGATCGGCTTCGGCGTCGAGGTCGTTCTCGAAGACCACGTCGACGACGCCTGCCGGCGCGCCGGGGCGCGGGGCGAGTTCACCCACCTCTACCGCCGCGCGCGCGGCGAGGGGGGCGAGGACCGCGTTGGCCGCCCGCAGCACCGCCGCGCTGTTGCGCCAACTCGTCAGCAGCGCGAAGTGCCGGCATCCCCCCTCCGGGGCGAAAGCGGCGGGGAATCCGCCGAGGTTGCCCGCGCTGGCGCCCCGCCACCCGTAGATGGCCTGGTGGGGATCGCCGACCGCCATGACCCCGGTCCCGCCGAACAGCGTCGCGAGCAGGTCGGTCTGCACGACCGAGGTGTCCTGGTACTCGTCGAGGAGCACGACCCGATAGCGCGCGCGGAGTTCGGCGACCACCGCCGGGTGCTCCCGGGCGATGCGCAGCGCGCCCGCCACCTGATCGGCGAAATCCATCACCCCGACGCGGGCCTTCTCGCGGTCGTAGTCCGCGGCGAGGGCGGCGAGAAGCGAAAGCGCCGACACTTTCGCCGCGGCGTCGCCCACCTCTTTGTAGACGCTCACGCGGGCCGACGTCGAGGGGCGCTCGACGATGCGCGCGAACTCGTCGGGGAACGCGGCGAGACGCTCGAGGTCGACCAGGTTGTCGACGCCGTCGCGCGCGATGCGCAGGGCGGCGTCGATCAACGTGCGCGGGGATTCCTGTCGCTCCTCGAGTCTCGGGTCGTCGGAGGCGAACACCACGCGCCGCATGAGCAACCAGGCCGCCGACTCCGACAGAACCGCCGATTCGGCGTCGCGGCCGATGCGCACGCCGTGCTCGCGCACGATCCCGTCGGCGAAGCTGTTGTAGGTCGAGACGGTCGGCCGGTGCAGCAGCTGGTCGCCGTCGTGGGCGTCGTCGGCGTGCGCACCGACCTCGGCGGCCAGCGCGTCGAGCGCCTCGCGACGAGCGGCATCGCCGCGGGCACCGTCGAGAGGCGCCAGGTCGGCGAACACCGAGAGCCGACCGGCCTCGTGCAGGGCCGGGAGGAAGGGCAGCAGTCCGCGCGCCTCGAACTCGGCAAGTCGCTGCAACCGCCGCTGGATGCGCTCGGCGAGCTCACCCGCGGCCTTGCGGGTGAAGGTGAGTCCGAGGACCTCGTCGCGGCGGACGAGGCCGTTCGCGACGAGCCACACCACGCGTCCGGCCATCGTCTCGGTCTTGCCGCTGCCGGCGCCCGCGACCACCAGCGCCGGGGCGAGCGGGGCTTCGATCACCGACGTCTGTTCCGACGTCGGCGGGAACTGCCCGAGGGCCGCGGCGATGACCGCCGCCGAGACGGTGGCGCTCACGAGGCGCTCACCGCCGACACCGTGTGGATGCGGCACAACCCGTACGAGAACTCGTCTCGGCAGTGCACCTCGTAGGGCGCGGCGAAGCTCGTGCCCCGCATCACGCCGACGGCGCGCTGCACCCGGCTGACGAAATCGGCACGCTGCGCGTCGTCGAACGGCTTCTGCAACGGCTCGGCGTACTCTTTCGTCGCCGCGGTCGGGCGCAGCACGAGCAGCTTCGCTCCTCCCGGGGCGAGGCCGGCGACCGGCTCGATGGCACCCGACGAGAACGCCAGCTGGTACGCGGCGAGCTGCGGGTTGTCGGCGACCTTCGCGTCGGTCTGCGGTTCGTTCTTGCCCGTCTTGAGGTCGACGATCACCACCTCGCCGCTCGGCGTCAGCTCGACGCGGTCGATGTCGCCGCTGAGCACGGCGCGGTGCTCCGCGGCGTCGTCGAGGGGGATGGGCACCTCGAAGTGCCGCTCGGCGCCGATCAGCCGCCCACCCGCGTCGTCGAACCGGCGAAGGTAGGTCGCGAGCCGTCGCACCAGTTCCCGGGCGCGCGTGCGTTCCGCCCGCTCACGCCATACGGCGTCGAAGACCAACTCGCCCCAGCGCTCGTCGACCACGGCCCACAGGTCGCTCTCGGAGATGGATGCCGCGGTCTCGAGCGCCGCATGGATGATCGTGCCGATGCCCGCCGTCGTGCCGCCTCGGTCACCGCCCAGATCGGCGATGACCCAGTCGAGCTCGCACTCTTCGAGGGCGTGGAGGCGCGACGGCGAGACCCGCACGTCTTCGCGGGTGAGGTCGCGCAGCGGCGCGGTCGAAGTCGGTGCGGCGACGCCGTACCACTCGTCGGGGGCCGCACCGGCCACCCCCGCCGCCGCGAGGACGGCGAGCTGGCCGGCGGCGTGGGCGCGGTCGCCCGGCGAAACCCGCGGCACGGTGAGCGCACGCCGATGACGCGCGACGAGTCCGCGCAACGACAGGGGGTGCTCGGGGATCGCCGAGGCGGGCTCGGGGGTGGGGAGCATCTCGAACAGCACGCTCGGACCGGTGTCGTCGTCGTCGACCGCCGTGACCACGAGCCGCGCGTTCGCTCGACTGATCGCGCGCACGAACAGTCGCAACTCGTCGTGCATCGCGGCGCGGCGGCGGTCGAGCATGCCCGAGACGGGGAGGTCGGGCTGCTGGACCGCGTCGGCGAGACGCCACGTCTCGAGCAGACCGCCGCGCAGCCGGGTGTTGGGCCACACACCGTCCTGCACGCCGGCCACGATCACGGTGTCGTACGCGGTGCCGGCCGCGGCGGCGGGCGTGAGCACGCGCACCGTCTCGGTCACGGCGGGCTGCTCGATGCGATCTTCGGCGACGTCACTGTCGAGCACGGAACGCAGGAACACGGCGGCTTCTCCGTCGGGCTCGCGTTCGGTGAACCGCTTGGCCGCCTGGAAGAGGGCGACGATCGCGTCGAGATCACGATCGGCCTGCTCGGCGAGCGGACCGTGCCCCCGCGAGGCCTCGCGCCAGACCCGTGCCAGAGAACTGCGCTCCCACGCGGTCCAGAGCAGTTCGTGCGCCGTGGCCTTCTCCTGAGTCTGCGCCCGCAGGGCCGCCAGTGTCTCGCCCAGTCGAGCCGCACGTCGCCCCTCGCGGGTGTCGACGGTCTCGAGCTCGAGGGGGAAGCGCACGCCCGAGACCAGCAGCTCGCTCGCGGTGCGGGATCCTCCCGCCGACAGCTCGTCGTGGCGGAGCGCGGTGCGAAGGCGCCGGAGTTCGATGGGATCGAGGCCGCCGAAGGTTCCCAGCAGCGCATCGGTCACGGCATCGGCCGCCCACCCGTCGGGGTCACGCATGCCCAGCTCGACGAGCGCGACCAGGTCGCGCACCGGACGCTGCACCCCGAGCGCCAGACCCGGGCCGCTCGAGCGCGCCGGCACCTCGCGCGCCGCGAGCTCGGCCTCGAGCGTGGCCACTTGGCGGGAGTCGTGCGCGATGACCGCGCACTGCGACCAGGGAATCCCGTCGAGCACGTGCCGTTCGCGCAGCAGACGCGCGATCGCGTCGGCCTCTTCGGCGGGAGAGCGCAGCAGGTAGGTGCGCACGGCTCCGGTGGGTGCCGCGCCGACGGGGGCGCGGCGGTGCGCCACGACCCCGGCCGCGCCGATCCGCGCCGCCACCTGCCGCACGAGGTCGATGTGTTCGGGGGTACCGCGGTGCGGCTCCCCCAGCGCGGCCGTCGCGCCCAGCTCGCGCGCGAGCCGAGCGAAATTCTCGGGGGTGGCGCCGCGGAACGCGCCCGAGCCCACGTCGGGGTCACCGAAAGCGACGACACCGATCCCGAGGTCGCGGCAGGCGCGCAGCAGGTCGATGCCGCCCGCGGTGAGCTCTTGCGCGTCGTCGACGAGGACGCAGCGCAACGACGAGAACCGCCCGAGCAGATCGCGCTCCCGGCGCGCCTCACCGAGCACGGAAACGGCCTCGCGGGCCAGGTCGGCGGCGTCGCGGTGCGCTCCGCGCATCGACGCGCGCACCGCGCGGTACTCGTCGGCGAACGAGGCGAGCGAGGCCCACACCGGGAGCTCGTGCTCTTCGGCCAGACGCACGAGGGCAGCGGAGTCGAGGCCCAGGTCGGTGCACTCCGCGAGGAACGCGCGCAGATCGCCGCGAAAACCGCGCGTCGCGCGGATGGTGGTGCCGAGCCACTCCGGCCATCGTGAGACGCCCTCGGCTTCGTCGAGCGCATCTCCGTCGAGCAGGTCGCGGATGATCTGGTCCTCATCGCCGCCGGTCAGCAGCTGGGGTGGTTCGGCACCGCGACGCACCTCGGCTCCGCGCACCAGGTGGAACGCGAACGACGCCAGCGACCGCGCCAGCGCGCCCGAGGTCGCCCGTTCCACCGCGAGGGCGAGCGGATCGCGCAGCGCCGTCGCCGCCGGCCGCGTGGGGGTGAGCACGAGCAGATCGTCGGGGTCGACACCGGATGCCACGAGCACGCGCACGCGGGACAGCAGCGTCGACGTCTTGCCCGAGCCCGGGGCACCGACCACCACACCGCTGGCCTCGGCCGGCCACTGCACCACGGCGCGCTGCGCGTCGTCGAGCCGGTCGAGGGCGATCGCCGCCGGTGATCCACCCGCGAGACCGTCGACGCGGGACACCCCGGAGGCGAGCGCGGCCGCGGCGGAGATCTGCATGGCATCCACGCTAACGGCGACCTCCGACATCACCGGCCGCGCCCGGCCTGCCACGAGGCGCCTCGAGGGACGCCCCTCCCCGAGCGGCGGTCCCGTGCGCCCTGTCACCGCGCCGCTCGCGTGAGAGGCCGCCCGCTCCAGAGCCATCGCGTTCGCCATCCGCGAAGCGGGGGCCCGCGCGGGACGCGGTGTCGGAGGGCTGCCCTAGAGTCGGAAGCACGCGCCGGGCCGACCGCGGCCCGCGGGGAAAGGACGCATCGTGGAGATCCGTATCGGCATCACCAACACCGGCCGCGAGCTGAACTTCGAGACGAACGAGAGCTCGGACGCCGTCAAGTCGGCGGTCGCCGCCGCCCTCGACAACTCCGCCAGCCACGTCGTCTTCACCGATGTGAAGGGCAACACGTACCTGGTTCCGACCGCGAACCTCGCGTTCGTCGAGTTCGGCACCGAAGAGGCCCGTCGCGTCGGCTTCGTCGCCTGACAGAGCGCCCCGTGCAGATCCTGCTCGGTCTGATCGTGGGGGCCGTCGTGGGCCTCGCCGCCCACGTCGTGCTCCCGCATCGACAGCTCCGCGGCGCGGCCCTCGCCCCGTTCGCGGGCGCCGCGTCGGCCGCGATCGTCTGGACCGCCCTCACGTGGGCGGGCCTGGGGATCGACTCCCCCGTGCTGTGGCTGGTCGTCGTCCTCGCTCCCGTGGCGACGACGTTCTCGCTGGTGCCGGTGATCTCGCGCGCGCGGCTGAACCGCGACGCGGCGGATCGCGCCGAGCTCGGCATCTGAGGGCGGTACCGCGCTCCTCGCCCACCCCGATGGCGCGCACCGGCACCGCCGCCCGCCCGTGGCCCGCTTCTTACGCGGCGAGCCCCATGGCATCCATGCGTCGCGCGTGCGCCCCCATCAGGCCGCTGAAGACCGGTTCGACCTTGGCCTCTTCGTCGCGGTCGAGGTGACCGTTGCGCAGGCCGGCGCGAGCCACCAGCAGGGTGTCGCCCACCAGGCGTCGCCCCCACAGTGCGAGCAGCCAACGCCACTCCTCGTCGCTCTGGATCGTGGCGCCGAGGATCTCGACGATGGCCTGGCGGTCGTCGTCGGCCTGCAAAATGCGGGCGACACGTCGCCCGGTCTCTCCGTAGCTCGACGACAGGGCCAGGTAGAAGTCGTCGAGCATGCCGGCGGTGATGTGCACGGTCAGCATCGTCTCTTGCGGACGCACGCCGTGCGTGTTGCGACGGAAGGCGTCGAGCGACTCGCGGAACGGCAGCATGAGCTGGGTGGGGTCGGCGCCGCGCTCGCGGATGAGTCCCACCAGCTCCTGGTGTTTGATGAGCGCCGCTCCGGCCGCGCGTGAGAGGGACTCTTTCTCGGCGAGCTCGGGCGTCGAGGCGATCAGTTCGCTGAGCGTCTCGAAGAAGCCGAGCTGCAGGTACGCGGCCTGCCCGAGAAAGGTCTCGACCTCGGGCGCCAGCTCGGCGAAGTCGACGCGGAGGGCTTCGCCCAGGTCTCCGCGCGAGCGCAGCTGCAGAGTGCGGCCCACGGGGCGCTGACGACGACGAAACCACGCGAACACGCCTACAGCCTAGGCGTCGGGGGCCGTCGAAACACGCCGGGTAGAGTGGAAGAGCCCCGGCGATGGATCGGGGCCCCGCGCCTGCGGACGAGTGAGGGCGTGGATTCGACTCCTCAGGCGGTCTCTCACCGCCGGAACAGGCACGCACATGACCACATTCTCCGATCTCGGTGTCGACCAGGACATCGTCGATGCCCTGGCATCCAAGGGCATCATCGATGCCTTCCCCATCCAGGAGCAGACGATCCCCCTCGGCCTTCCGGGGCAGGACATCATCGGCCAGGCCAAGACCGGTACCGGCAAGACGTTCGGTTTCGGCATCCCCGTCGTCCAGCGACTCGGTCTGAATCCCGAGCCCGGGGTGAAGGCGCTCATCGTCGTGCCCACCCGCGAGCTCGCCGTCCAGGTCTACGAAGACATGGACATGCTCACCAGCAACCGCCCCACCAGCGTCGTCGCGATCTACGGCGGCAAGGCCTACGAGGGCCAGATCGACCAGCTCAAAGCCGGCGCGCAGATCGTCGTCGGCACCCCCGGTCGACTGATCGACCTCGCCAACCAGCGTCTGCTCGACCTGTCGAACGCCACCGAGGTCGTGCTCGACGAGGCCGACAAGATGCTCGACCTCGGCTTCCTCGCCGACATCGAGAAGATCTTCTCGAAGGTCCCGCCCGTGCGGCACACGCAGCTGTTCTCGGCGACCATGCCCGGCCCGATCGTGGCCCTCGCGCGCCGGTTCATGTCGAACCCGATCCACATGCGCGCCAACGACCCCGACGAGGGTCTGACCCAGGCCAACATCAAGCACCTCGTCTACCGCGCGCACTCGCTCGACAAAGACGAGATCATCGCTCGGATCCTGCAGTCGGACGGTCGCGAGAAGGCGGTCATCTTCACGCGCACGAAGCGCGCCGCACAGAAGCTCGTCGACGAGCTCGGCGATCGCGGCTTCAACGCCGCCGCCGTCCACGGCGACATGAGCCAGGAGGCGCGCGAGCGCTCGATGGCCGCGTTCAAGGCCGGTAAGCGCGACGTGCTGATCGCCACCGATGTCGCCGCGCGCGGTATCGACGTCAACGACGTCACGCACGTGATCAACCACACGATCCCCGACGACGAGAAGACCTACCTGCACCGCGCGGGCCGCACCGGCCGCGCGGGCAAGACCGGCATCGCCGTGACGTTCGTCGACTGGGACGACCTGCACAAGTGGGCGCTCATCAACCGCGCGCTCGAGTTCGGCCAGCCCGAGCCGACCGAGACCTACTCATCGAGCCCGCACCTGTTCACCGACCTCGACATCCCCGTGGGCACGAAGGGGCGTCTCGTGACCGCCCCGAAGGCCGTCGTCCCCAAGGTCGAGAAGAAGACCGAGGGCCAGGATGCCGAGGGCGAGCGCGGTCCGCGCCGTCGCCGTCGCGGTGGCGTATCGGGCGAGTCCACCGGTGAGAGCACCCCGCGCGCCGAGGGCGGTGCCGGCACGCACGACGGCGCCGGCAAGGAGCACCACGACGGCAACGCGGCCCCGCGTCGCCGCCGTCGTCGTCGCGGCAGCGGAAGCTCGGGAACCCCGACGGCCCCCGTCGCCTGACCCGCACGTCGACACGGCGCCGATCCCTCCGGGGGTCGGCGCCGTTCTCGTTTCCGGGCGCGCCGGCTGCCGGGAGACGCCCGCATGCGGTGTGCGCGAGCGACGTCGCCGAGCAGCGGAACGGCGAGAGCGAGGTGACGAGCGGAGGGGATGCAACGAGCGGAGGACGCTCGTCACCCCTCGCCGTCGCAGGGATGCTCGCCGCGGCCCCGCCGCCGCCGACGGTTGCCTACGGGAAGACCGGTGCCGTGCCGTGGCCCAGGGCGAAGATGCGCGCGACCATGTCGTCGGCCGTCGTGTTCTCGCCTGGGACGTTGGGTTTGCCGAGGCCGTGGTAATCGCTCGATCCGGTCACGATGAGATCGTGGCGCGCGGCGAGGTCGGCGAGCAGCGCCGTGGGCTCGGGCAGGTTCTCGCGGTGGCCGAGCTCGAAGCCCGCGAGTCCCGCGTCGAGCATCGCCTGCGTCACCCCGTCGGGCAGCAGCGCGCGTCCCGCCGGGTGCGCGACGATGGGCACGCCGCCGGCACCGATCACCAGCTCCACCGCCGTCACCGGATCGGGAGCGTAGAGGGCGACGTAGTAGTCGCCCGCGGGATGCAGGATGCCGGCGAACGCCTCGGTGCGATCGGTCACGATGCCCCTTGCGACCAGGGCGTCGGCGATGTGCGGGCGTCCCACGGTCGCCCCGTCGGCGGTCTGGGCGACGATGTCGCCCCAGGCGATGTCGTAGTCGTGGGAGATGCGTTCGGCCATGATCTGCGCGCGATCGAGGCGCGAGGAGCGGATCCGGTCGGTCATGGCGCGCAGCGCGGTGTCGTCGGGGTCGACCAGGTACGCCAGCAGGTGCACGCTGCGCCACCGGTGGCGGGCCGAGAGCTCCATGCCCGGAACGAACGTCATCCCGAGCGACGACGCCGCCTCGGCGGCCTCGGCCCAGCCCGACGTCGTGTCGTGGTCGGTGAGGGCGGCCGTACGCAGGCCGTACCGGTGCGCGGCCGCCATGACCTGGGCGGGCGGTTCGGTGCCGTCGGAGTGCGAGGAGTGCAGGTGCAGATCGCTCGGCCCCTCGAATCGACGATCATGCTGCACCCGTCGAGCGTAGCGCGCGGTCCCAGGCCCAGGGCATGCCCGGTCGGCATCGGTCGATCTCTCAGACGGCTCCCTTATGGTCGGGTGCGTGCGTCGGCTGTTCGGATTCCTCGTCGCGCTCGTCGTCGCGGCGGGTGCCGCGGTGCTGACGTGGCCGGCGTTCTTCGGCCTGGAGCGCACCTTCCCCCTGGCGCAGATCATTTCGTTCCGCGCCGCTCTGGCCGCCGTTCTGGTGGCCGCGACGCTGCTCATGCTGCTGTTCGCCCTGATCCGTCCGGTGCGGGTGCTCGCTCTCACCCTGGCGCTGGTCCTCGGCCTCGCGGGCGGGATCAACGTCGCCCTGCTCGCGCAGCGCGGCCTCGGCACCGAGGCGCTGCCTGCGAAGACCGACACGAGCCTGCGCATCATGACGTGGAACACCGCGGGCTCGGCCACCTCGGCCGAATCCATCGCCCAGTTCGCCGTCGGCATGCAGGCCGACGTGGTGACTCTGCCCGAGACGACCATCGACACGGGCGCCCGCGTCGCCGAACTCATGCGCGACATGGGTCAGCCCATGTGGGCGCACCACGCCGAGTACGGCGAGTACGGCATCACCGGATGGGATGCCACCTCGACGACCGTGCTGATCAGACCGGAACTGGGCGACTACTCCGTGATCCAGTCCTCGCTCGACGGTTCCAGCAACACCTCGACGGTGCCGAGCGCGGTGGCGATGCCGACCTCGGGCGACGGACCCATCATCGTCGCCGCCCACGCCGTGGCACCGCGCGAGGAGTACATGACCGAGTGGCGTAGCGACCTGCAGTGGCTGGCCGATCAATGCGCGAGCGACAACGTGATCCTCGCCGGCGACTTCAACGCGACGCTCGACCACATGACCGGCATGGGCGTCGACGGCGGAACGCTGGGTCGCTGCCACGACACGGCGTCCGCGAGCGGGAACGGCGGTGTCGGCACGTGGCCGACCGACGCCCCGGCCCTGCTCGGCGCCCCGATCGACCACGTCATGGCGACGCCCGACTGGACCGTGTCGGGCTCGGTCGTCATGCGCACCCTCGACGGGTCGGGCAGCGACCACCGCCCCATCGTCGTCCAGCTCGAGCGCACGGGCGGCTGAGCCGCCCCGCCCGAGCCCGTCGACGGATTCGGCACGCTCCCCGCGCACCCTCGGCCGCCGCGCTCCCGAGCCCGCTTCTCGCCGTGGCCATGCGATCCGGGCCCGGCGGTGCGAGACTGGAACGATGGATGCCCCCTCCACCAGCGACACGACCGCGCAGACCGCCGAACCGCAGACCGTCGAGAACCCGACGCCCGAGCAGACGCCCGCCGCACCGAGCAATCGCAAGGCACCGTTCCCCCGCGGCTTCCTCGACACCATCTCGACGGGCTGGGCCGAGCACCCGGTCGAGCTCCCCGAGGCGCGTGAACAGGCCGCGTGGGCCGCGCGGCGACGCGAGCGCGTGTCGCAGGCGTTCCCGGGCCGCCGCGTGGTGATCCCCGCGGGCGGTCTCAAGCAGCGCAGCAACGACACCGACTACCCGTTCCGCGCGCACTCCGCCTTCGCGCACCTCACCGGGTGGGGCAGCGACGCCGAGCCCGACTCGGTGCTCGTCTTCGAGCCGCGCGACGAGGGCCACGAGGCCGTGCTCTACTTCCGCGAGCGCGCCGACCGCACGACCGCGGAGTTCTACTCCGACGCCACCGTCGGCGAGTTCTGGATCGGCCCGCGCCCCGCGCTCGACGGCGTCGCGGCCGACCTCGGCATCGCCACGGCCCACCTGCACGACTTCGCCGTCGGCGACGACGACCGCACGCTCGACGACGACGACGAGGTCACCCGCTTCGTGTCGGAGCTGCGCCTGGTCAAAGACGAGTACGAGCTCGCCCAGCTGGCCCTCGCCGTCGAGGTCACGGGCCGCGGCTTCGACGACATCGTCGCGGAGCTGCCCCGCATCGTCGAGCATCCGCGTGGCGAACGCATCGTCGAGGGCGTGTTCCACCAGCGCGCGCGCTCCGACGGCAACGCGGTCGGGTACGACACGATCGCGGCGTCCGGTCCGCACGCGTGCTACCTGCACTGGACGCGCAACGACGGGGCAGTGAAGCCCGGCGACCTCATCCTCATCGATGCCGGGGCCGAGGTCGACAGCCTCTACACCGCCGACATCACGCGCACGCTGCCCGTCTCGGGCACCTTCACCGACGTGCAGCGCCGCATCTACGAGACCGTGCGCGAAGCGGCCGACGCCTCGTTCGCCGCGGCCGAGGTGGGCGTGCCGTTCCGCCGCCTGCACGAGGCCGCGATGGAGGTCATCGCCGCCCGCGTCGCCGAGTGGGGCCTGCTCCCCGTCACCGCCGACGAGGCGCTGCAGGCCGAGACCGGCGGTCAGCACCGCCGTTACATGGTGCACGGCACGAGCCACCACCTCGGCCTCGACGTGCACGACTGCGCGCAGGCCCGACGCGACATGTACTACGACGGACTGCTCGAGCCGGGGATGGCGTTCACCATCGAGCCGGGGCTCTACTTCCAGATCGACGATCTGACGGTGCCCGAGGAGTACCGCGGCATCGGTGCGCGCATCGAGGACGACATCGTGATGACCGCCGACGGTCCCGTCAACCTGTCGGCCGACATCCCCCGCACCGCCGACGAGGTCGAGGAGTGGATCGCGCGGTCGTCGCGATGACCTTCACTCCCCCGTCTTCGTTCACCACGCGGCCGACCCTTCGCGGCACGTTCGGCATGTCGGCGTCGACGCACTGGACCGCGACGGCGACCGCTCAGGCCGTCCTCGAGCGCGGCGGCAACGCGTTCGACGCCGCGGTGGCGGCGGCCTTCGTGCTGCACGTCGTCGAACCGCACCTGAACGGCCCCGGCGGCGACCTGGTCGCGCTCGTGCGCCCGGCCGGTGCCGCCGAGCCCCTGGTGCTCATGGGCCAGGGCCCGGCCCCGGCCGCAGCCACCATCGAGCACTTCGAGGGGCGAGGCCTCGACCTCGTACCCGGCGCCGGTGCGCTGGCCGCGACCGTTCCCGGCGCGGTCGACGCGTGGCTGCTGCTGCTGCGCGATCACGGCACGTGGGAACCCGCCGATGTCCTCTCCTTCGCCATCGGCTACGCGCGCGAGGGACACCCCCTGGTCGCGGGGGCCGCCGCCACCATCGGCCGCGTCGCCGACCTCTTCCGCGCGCAGTGGCCGTCGTCGGCAGAGCTCTGGATGCCGGACGGCGAGGTGCCGTCCGCCGACACGCTCATGCGCAACCCGGCGTGGGCCGGGGTCCTCGACGAGCTGATCGCCGCCGGCGACACCGCCGCCGACCGCGCGGGGCGTATCGACGCGGCGCGCGAGCACTGGATGACCGCCGTCCTCCCCCGGGCGGCGGAGTTCGTGCGCACCCCGCACCGGCACTCCGACGGCGCCGATCACCCCGGCGTCCTGGACGCCGCCGACCTGGCGTCGTGGCGCGCGGGTTACGAACCCGCGGTGACGGCGCGCTTCCGCGGGTGGGACGTGTACAAAGCCGGCACCTGGTCGCAGGGTCCCGCCCTGCTGCAGGTGCTGCGCATGCTCGAGACC
This sequence comes from Microbacterium sp. Leaf436, assembly GCF_001424715.1. Taxonomy (NCBI): domain Bacteria; kingdom Bacillati; phylum Actinomycetota; class Actinomycetes; order Micrococcales; family Microbacteriaceae; genus Microbacterium; species Microbacterium sp. Leaf436. The sequence continues at coordinate 95,842 of NZ_LMRB01000003.1, read as the reverse complement.
GCCGAGGACTCCCAGCTCGACCCGGCCACCGCCGAGGGAGCGCACCTGCTGCTCGAGACGCAGAAGCTCGCGTATGCCGACCGTGACGCCTGGTTCGGCGACGCGGACGGCGTGGTCGAGGTGTCGGCGCTCCTCGCCGACGACTATCTCGCCCAGCGTCGGGAACTCATCGGCGACCGCGCCTCGACCGAGCTGCGTCCGGGAGCGCCCGAGGGGCACGCCCCGACGCTGCCTCCGTTGCGTGCCGACGTGATCGCCGCCGCCGGGGCGACCGGCGAACCCACGGTCGACCGGTCGGGTCAGACGCGCGGTGACACCGTGCACATCGACGTGATCGATCGCTGGGGGAACGTCGTCTCGGCCACACCGTCGGGCGGGTGGCTGCAATCGTCGCCGGTCGTCCCCTCGCTCGGTTTCTGCCTGGGCACGCGCCTGCAGATGACGTGGTTGCAGCCCGGGCATCCGGCATCCCTCGTTCCGGGCCGACGCCCGCGCACCACTCTCACTCCCACCCTGCTCAGCCGCGGCGACGAGGTCACGGCGATGGGCTCCCCCGGCGGCGATCAGCAGGACCAGTGGCAGCTGCCGGTGCTGCTGCGCATGCTGGTGGGCGCGTATTCGCCGCAGCAGGCGATCGACGCCCCCACCCTGCACACCACCGCCGTGGCCGATTCGTTCTGGCCCCGCAGCTGGTCGCCCGCGGGCGCGGTCGTCGAGGACCGCCTCGGCGACGAGGTCATCGCCGAGCTCGAACGGCGCGGGCACCGCGTGCGCCGGGCCGGAGACTGGGCGCTCGGGCGCGTCAGCGCCGTCGGGCGGGATGCCGAGGGAATTCTGTGGGCGGCGGCCAACCCCCGCGGAGCGCAGGGCTACGCCGCGGGGCGCTGACCGGCCGCCGGAAGACCGCCTCGCGGATCACCGGCTGTCGGACGGGCAGACGTCAGAGAGCGCGCGCGAAGGCCGCGACGATCGGAGCGAGTCCCGCGCCGATCTGATCGGCCGGCCGCCGCGCGCCCTTCACCTCGAACGAGTGGTTCCCGCCCGCGATCCACTCCACCCGGGCGTTGCGGCACGAGGCGACGGCCGCGTCGAACTGGTCGCGCGGCTGGATGAACGCATCGTTCTCGCCCTCGACGAACAGCTGCGGCACCGCGATCGCGGGCAGGTGGTCGACGCGGGGCCTGTCGGGGCGCCCGGGCGGATGCAGAGGGTAGCCGAGGTAGGCGAGCCCGGCGGGGGCGATCACGCCCTCGGCGGTGGCGACGGATGCCATGCGCCCGCCGTACGACTTGCCCACCGCCGCGTACGGCCCGGGATGTGCGGCGGCCAACCAGGCCTCGACCCCCGCCCAGGTCGCGACGGCGTGCGGGGCGGGTCCCGGCATCCGTCGTCCGGCCTCGACGTAGGGGAAGACGAACCGCAGCACACTCACTCCCTCGTCGACCAGCCCGGCGGCGAGACCCTCCAGGAACGGGTGGTCCATGCCGGCGCCGGCGCCGTGGGCCAGAGCGATCGTGGGTCCGGGACGCGGCGCGGGCGACCAGAGTCCCGACACCTCGCTCGCGCCCGTCGGCAGCGCGACGGCGAGGCGAACGGCGGTGACGGTCACCGCTCGGTGGGCGCGTCGCCCTCGGGCGGGGCGGACGAAGGCGTCTGGGCCGGCGGCGCCGGGTTCTCGCGCGGCGGCACGGGCGTGATGCGTTCGCCGTACCGGGGCGGCTCGTCGTCGACGGGGGTCGCACCGGGGACCGGCGGGCGCGGGGGCGCAGCCGGGGCGCCGGCGCCGGGAGCGACGCGTTCGCCGTACTGCGGCGGCGCAGTGGGGGCGGCGGTGGGGCGCGACACCGTCGTGCGGGTGGCACCGGCGCCGAGCACTCCGCGGGCCTTCTGGATGCTGGTGGCTTCGACGCAGACGTCGTAGTGGTCGGCGGCGACCCGCATGACCGAGGCGAAGTCGCGGCGGCGGCGCACGATCGAGTACGTGCCCAGGCTCAGGATCATGCCGAGGGCCATGCCCACCAGCAGCACGCCGACGAAGGCCGAGATCTGAACGGTCGGCATGCCGAGCACGAAGATGAACGCGAACAGCAGGCCCAGCATCAGGCCGTTCAACGCGCCCGAGCGGGCGGCCGTCGCGTACCCCAGCTTGCCGGTGATGCGTTCGATGGAGCGCAGGCCCGAACCGACGATCGCGATCTCGCGCGCCGGAACCTCGCCCGCGATGAGCGATGACACGGCCTTCTGCGCCTGCTCGTACGTCGGGAAGGAGGCGACCTTCTCGCCCACGTCGTCGCGTCCCGCGCCCGGTCTCCCCGCGAACATGCTCATTTCACCATCTTGTCACGCAGTCCTGACCGTCCCACCGGGTTTGCGCAGCGGTGGCGGACTACGCTGGTCCAGTGAGCACGCAAAGGGTTTTCGTCGCCCGCTTGGCGGGCTGCACGGTGTTCGACCCCGCGGGAGACCGTCTGGGGAAGGTGCGCGACGTCGTGGTGATCTACCGCGCCGCCGCCGCTCCGCGCGTCGTGGGCCTGGTCGTCGAGATCCCCGGCCGGCGACATGTGTTCGTGTCCATCGGACGCGTCACCTCGATACAGGCCGGCCAGGTCATCACGACCGGCCTCATCAACGTGCGGCGATTCCAGCAGCGCGGCGGCGAGGTGCGCGTGATGGTCGAGATGCTGGGCCGACGCGTGAGCCTCGTCGACGGCTCGGGCACCGCGGTGATCGAAGACGTCGCGATCGAGCGCAACCGACTCGGCGAGTGGGACGTGGGCCAGCTCTTCCTCCGCCGTCCCCGCACCAGCGCCTCGCCCTTCGCCAAGGGGGCGACCACGTTCGCGAGCTGGACCGAGGTGCGCGAGAACCAGACCCCCGGCGAGGCCCAGTCCGCCGAGCAGCTGGTGGCGACGTATTCCGAGCTCAAGCCCGCCGACCTGGCGAACACGCTGCTCGACCTGCCCGAAGAGCGCTTGATCGAAGTCGCCGAAGAGCTCAGCGACGACCGCCTCGCCGACGCGCTCGAAGAGATGCCCGAAGACGAGCAGGTGCACATCCTCGAGCAGCTCGGCGACGAGCGCGCCGCCGACATCCTCGACGCCATGGAGCCCGACGACGCGGCCGACCTCCTCGGCCAGCTGCCCGAGACGCGACTCGAACAGCTCCTCGATCTCATGGAGCCCGACGAGGCCGAAGACGTCCGCGCGCTGCTGCAGTACGGCCCCGACACCGCCGGCGGCCTCATGACGCCGGAGCCGATCGTGCTCTCGGCCGACGCCACGGTGGCCGAAGCCCTGGCCCTGATCCGCCGGCACGAACTGCACCCCGCCCTCGCGGCATCCGTTTTCATCACCCTCCCGCCGTACGAGACACCCACGGGTCGGCTGCTGGGAACCGTGCACTTCCAGCGCATGCTGCGGTACCCCCCGCACGAGCGTCTCGGTGCGATCATCGACGACACCCTCGAGCCGGTGCCCTCCGACGCGACGGCCGCCGAGGTCGCCCGCATGCTGGCGAGCTACAACCTCGTCTCGCTCCCCGTCGTCGATCAGGCGCACCGCCTCGTCGGCTGCGTGAGCGTCGACGACGTGCTCGACTACCTGCTGCCCGACGACTGGCGCACCCACGACGGCGATGATCCGCGGCCCAAGGTCACCACGAGACCCACCGCCACCACGAGCATTCCCAAGATCGTCCCGCAGACCCGGAGGAGGCGCTGATGGCACGCAACAACCGCCAGCCCGCATTGGACGCCCCCCGCGGTCGCGCCCGCGTGCTCGCGCCCCGCGCTCCCCAGCCCTCGCGCGACCGGTTCGGCCGCTTCACCGAGTGGGTGGCCCGAGCGATGGGAACCCCCGCGTTCCTGCTGATGCTGAGCCTGTTCTGCGTGGTGTGGATGGCGTGGAACTCGCTCGCCCCCGACGACCTGCGCTTCGACTCGGCCGCGATCGGCTTCACGGCGCTGACGCTCGTGCTGTCGCTGCAGGCCTCGTACGCTGCTCCGCTCATCCTGCTCGCGCAGAACCGTCAAGACGACCGCGACCGCGTGCAGATCGAGCAGGACCGCCAGCGATCCGAGCGCAATCTCGCCGACACCGAGTACCTCGCCCGTGAGATCGTCGCGCTGCGCATGGCGGTGCGTGACCTCACCGACGAGGTGATCACGAAAGACAGCCTGCGCGCCGAGCTGAAGGCCGCGCTCGAACGCCTCGACGATCACGACGAGCCCTCGCGGGCCACGCCGTGACGACAGAGGTCGCCGACCGTGTGCGTGCCGCCGTCGGCGCCGTCACCGACCCCGAGCTGCGCCGTCCGCTCGCGGAGCTCGACATGGTGCGCGGCATCGAGGTGCACGGCGGTGTCGCCGACGTCGGCATCGCGCTGACGATCGTGGGGTGCCCGGCCGCCGATCGCATCGAACGCGAGGTGCGGGATGCCGCGGCCTCGGTCGCCGGCGTCGACGCGGTCGAGGTGCGGGTCGGCGTGATGTCGCCCGACGAGCGTCGCGCGCTCACCGACAAGCTGCGCGGGGGCCGCGCGAAGCGCGAGATGCCCTTCGGCCCCGACTCGCTGACCCGCGTGATCGCGGTCACCAGCGGCAAGGGCGGCGTGGGCAAGTCGACGATCACCGCCAACCTCGCCGTCGCCCTGGCGGCCCGGGGTCTGCGCGTCGGACTCGTCGACGCCGATGTGCACGGCTTTTCAATCCCGGGCCTTCTCGGCCTGGTCGACGCCGACGGGCTGCCGCCCGCGCCCACGCGCCTCGACGATCTGATCCTCCCGCCCGTCGCGTACGGCGTGAAGGTCATCTCGATCGGCATGTTCCTGCGCCGCCCCGGCGAAGAGGCCGCGGGGGCCGTCGCCTGGCGCGGTCCCATGCTGCACCGCACCGTGCAGCAGTTCCTCACCGACGTGTTCTTCGGCGACCTCGACGTGCTGCTGCTCGACATGCCCCCGGGGACCGGCGACGTGGCGATCTCGGTGGGTCAGCTGCTCCCCCACGCCGACGTGCTCGTGGTCACCACCCCCCAGGCGGCCGCGGCCGACGTGGCCGTGCGGTCGGGCCTCGTCGCCCGCCAGACCGGTCAGCGCCCGATCGGCGTCATCGAGAACATGGCCGCCCTGACGCTGCCCGACGGTACGGTGCTCGATCTGTTCGGCTCCGGAGGCGGCGAGGCCGTGGCCCGCGCTCTGTCCAACGAGACCGATGACGTGCCCCTGCTGGCATCCGTCCCCCTCAGCCCGGCTCTGCGCACCGGCGGCGACGAGGGGCGCCCCGTCGTGCTGTCGCAGCCCGACGACCCCGCCGCGCGGGCGATCGACGCGGCGGCCGCCGCACTCGCCGTGCGCCCTCGGGGCCTGGCGGGCAAGCCGCTGCGTCTCGGCGTGTGACCCGGCGCCCACCGCTGCCGACACAGGGCATGCCGCCTTGTCGTGCGCTCCGGCGGCACGGCCGCGCGGGAACGCGAAGAGGGGCTCAGGTCGCTTCGTCGTCGAACGGGGGGCGCTCGCCGGCGACGAACGGCGGCACCGTCGTCTTCTCGCGCGCCGCGAGGGCGGCCGCACCGGCCGCACGCATCGTGGCCGTCGGAGTGTCGTCGAGCAGTGCCTCGCGGATGATGCGGCGCGGGTCGTACTGACGCGGATCGAGCTTCTTCCAGTCGACGTCGTCGAACTCGGGGCCCATCTCGTCGCGCATGCGCGAGCGCGCCCCTTGCATCGTCTCTTTGGCGCGCTTGGTGAACTTCGCCAGCGCCTCGGCATAGCGGGGAAGGCGCTCGGGGCCGACGAGGACGGCGGCGATCACGCCGATCAGCATCAGCTTCTCGATCGTGAGCCCGAAGAACATGGGACCAGATTACCGGCCGCGCCTGGGGGTCGAGCGCGCTCGGGCCGTCTAGCCTGATCGAGGAGGTCCACGTGAGCGGTTATCAGGCGAACGAGCGGTTCGTGCAGGAGTCGACGGTCGAGCCCGAGCACATCGCTCGGGCGCGCGCGCACGCCCTCGAACTGGGAGCGGCGCCCATCAGCCCCGCGGTGGGCGCGCAGTCGGCGGTGCTGTCGGCCGCGTCCCGTGCCCTCAACATCGTCGAGGTGGGCACCGGCGGCGGTGTGTCGGGCCTGTGGCTGCTGCACGGGTCTCCCCGCGCCACGATCACCACGATCGACAGCGAGCCCGAGCACCTCGGTGCCGCTCGAGCCGCGTTCATCGACGCCCGGGTGCCCGCGGCCCGCGCCCGGTTCATCACGGGCCGCGCGTCGGACGTGCTGCCGCGCATGAACGAGGCCTCGTACGACATCGTCTTCATCGACGCCGATCCCGAGGGCGTCATCGAGTACGTCGAGCACGGTCTGCGGCTCGTCCGCGCCGGCGGCACGGTGCTGATTCCGCGGGTCCTGTCGCACGGTGCGGTGGCGGATCCGGTGCGCCGCGACGCCGTCACGACCGCGTATCGCTCGCTCATCCAGGAGGTGCAGTCCTCCCCCGCCGTCATCGGCGCGCTGTCGACCTCGGGAGAGGGCCTTCTGCAGCTGACGACGCGCCTCACCGACGCCTGAGCGTCCTCCCGAACGAAGAAGGCCGGCCCCCGCGGGGACCGGCCTTCACTCGTGGAGATGCGTCACGCCGTGACGACACCGCCGAGTACGTCGTGGAGTTCCTTCGCCTCGGCGTCGTTCACCGAGACGACGAGACGCCCGCCGCCCTCGAGCGGCACGCGCACGATGATCAACCGGCCCTCCTTCACGGCCTCCATCGGTCCGTCGCCGGTACGCGGCTTCATGGCTGCCATCGCGGCCCCCTTTTCGTCGTTGGTCTACCTAGGAGTTTACCGGTAAGCCGCGAGTGCCGTCGTCCCGTGCGGCGAAGTACGTCATCCTGCACGGTCACGGAATCTGCCAGAAGGTGTTGGCCAGCCCGTACATGTTGTAGATCCACCACCACTGCCCCAAGAGCGACAGTGCCAGAACGCCAAGGCGCCAGGCGCGTGAGGTCGGCACGGCGAACGCCCCCCACAGCGGCGAGACGGGCACGAGCAGACGGAAGATGCTCGACTGGGGGAAGAACACCAGCAGCAGGTAGACGAGGTAGCTCGCCGACCACAGGCGCACCTCGATGCCCAGTCGCTTCACCTGGGGCAGCAGCAGCAGCGCGGCCGCGGCGCCGACGATGAGCACGACGAGCGCGACGTATCCGACGACGGGCCCGAGCCCCCACTGCGTGAACCAGAATCCCGCCGCCTGCACCCACCCGTCGATCGGGACGAAGTGCCCCCCGCTATCGCCGAGCCAGTTGCGTCGCCACGCGAGCTCGGTGGCGAGGTAGGCGCCCGGATCGCCCGTGACGATCGTCGCGATGCCCTGCCACGCGAACCCGACGAGGGTCGACAGCGCCCCCAGCGCCACGATGTGCACGACGTCGCGTCTCGGCAGCGGCTCCGTGCGGCGACGGAGGAAGCGATGGATGCCGAGCAGGGCGAGGAACAGCGCGAAGGCGAGGATGCCCGGGCGCGTGAACCCCATCGCCGGGACGAGCAGGTACAGCCAGCCCCATCGTCGGAGCTGCGCGCAGCGCAGGGCGAGGAAGAGCAGGAACAGGAACAGCGCCTCGGCGTACCCCACCTGGAACAGCGCGGCCAGCGGGCCGCACGCGAAGAAGACGACGGCCCACATCGCCGCCGAGGTGCCGATGCGTTCGCGCAGCAGCGCGTGCAGCACAACGCACGCGCCGTAGCCCGAAGCGAGCGAGATGGCCACGGCCCCCGCGCCCCACGACCCGAGCAGCGCGCCGAGGCCCGCCGACAGGTAGGCGTACAGCGGCATGAACGCCCACGCGTTCTCGGCGACGTGACCCCCGGCCGCCAGCGGAAGGTCGGCCGGGTACCCCGACACCGCCGCCAGCCAGTACCACTGGGCGTCCCAGCCCAGCGCGAGCTCGCCCAACGAGGGGGCCACGCCGTAGCGCGACGCCGGTCCCGACAGGGCCGCCGTCACCATGAAGAACCCGGTCGTGATCACGCGCGCGATCACGTAGACGAGGGCGATCCGTGCGGCGACGGGCAGCCGCTCCCATCCGCGGACGGACGGGGATGCCGTGACCTCGGCGGTCACGACCCGCTCAGCCACGCCCGCAGACCCCGCTCGACCGCGTCGATCTGCGCGAGCGGAACGCGCTCCTCGTCGTGGTGGGCCAGGTGCGGGTCGCCGGGGCCGTAGTTGACGGCGGGGATGCCCAGGGCCGAGAACCGTGCGACGTCGGTCCAGCCGTACTTGGGCTTCGGGGTCGCCCCCACGGCCGTGACGAAGTCCTGCGCGAGGGCCGCGTCGAGCCCGGGCCGAGCACCCTCCGCCACGTCGACGATCTCGATGTCGAATCCGGTGAACACGTCGCGCACGACGCGCTCGGCGGCCTCGGCATCGCGGCTGGGCGCGAAGCGGTAGTTGACCTCGACCTCGCACGCGTCGGGGATGACGTTGCCGGCGACGCCGCCCGAGATGCGCACGGCGTTGAGGCCCTCGCGGTAGACGAGACCCTCGACCTCGATCTCGCGGGCGCGGTACTCGGCCAGGCGGGCGAGGATGGGGGCCGCCTTGTGGATGGCGTTCTCGCCGATCCACGAGCGCGCGCTGTGCGCACGCACGCCGTCTGTACGGATGAGCGCGCGGAGCGTGCCGTTGCACCCTCCCTCGACCTCGCCGTTGCTCGGCTCCCCGAGGATGGCGAAGTCCCCGGCGAACAGGTCGGGACGGTTGCGCGAGAGACGGCCGAGACCGTTCAGGGAGGAGTCCACCTCTTCGTGGTCGTACCACATCCACGTGATGTCGACGGGGGGTGCGACCAGCTCCGCGGCGAGTTTCAGCTGCACGGCGACGCCGGCCTTCATGTCGACCGTGCCGCGGCCCCAGAGGAACGCCTCGCCGTCGATCTCGCGGTCCTCCACCGGCAGGTTGCGGTTGATCGGGACCGTGTCGATGTGCCCCGCGATGACGACGCGTCGGTCGCGCCCCAGCTGCGTGCGCGCCACGACGGTGTCGCCGTCCCGGATGATCTCGAGGTGCCCGTAGGCCGAGACGGCGGCCTCGATGGCATCCGCGAGGGTGGTCTCGTCCCCCGACTCGCTGGCGATGTCGCAGATCGCACGGGTGAGGTCGAGGGACGAGGAAGTGAGGTCGAGGGCGGCCATGCCCCGATCCTCCCACAGGCGGCACCCCCGCTAGCCTGGACGTGTGAGCAACGAACGACGCATCAGCGCTGCCGGCCTCTCCACCCGCACCCTCGAGGGGACCGTGCTCGACGCGTGGTTCCCCCGGCCGATCCTGGGCGTACCTGATGGCCTGGATGCCGAGCGGGCCGACCTCGAGAAGACGGCCGGGGCCGACGAGCGCCGGGGTGTCGTCGTCGAGGCCGTCGCCCTCACGATCGACGCCGACGCGGCACCGGCGTCGACCGCCGACGCGTACCTGCGTCTGCACGCGCTGTCGCACCTGCTGGTGCGTCCCAACGACATCAACCTCGACGGGATCTTCTCCCACCTGCCGAACGTCGCCTGGACCAGCGCCGGCCCGATGCACCCCGACGACGCGGCGCGGCTCCGTCCCTCGCTCCAGCGCCACGGCATCCAGATCCAGGGGCTCGACAAGTTCCCGCGCCTCACCGACTACGTGCTGCCCGCGGGCGTGCGCATCGCCGACGCCTCGCGGGTGCGGCTCGGCGCCCACCTTTCGCCCGGCACGACCGTGATGCACGAGGGCTTCGTCAACTTCAACGCCGGCACGCTCGGCTCCTCGATGATCGAGGGGCGCGTGTCGCAGGGCGTCGTGATCGGCGACGGCACCGACATCGGCGGCGGCGCCTCGATCATGGGCACGCTCTCGGGAGGGGGGACGCACCGCGTCTCGATCGGCGCGCGCACCCTGCTCGGCGCCAACGCGGGCATCGGCATCTCGCTCGGTGACGACTGCGTCGTCGAGGCCGGACTCTACGTCACCGCCGGCACCAAGGTGCGGGTCGGCGACGAGACGGTCAAGGCCGGCGAGCTGTCGGGCCGTGACGGCATCCTGTTCCGCCGCAACTCCCTCACCGGCGCCGTCGAGGTCTCGGCCCGCGCCGGCGTCGGCGTCACGCTGAACGAGGCCCTGCACGCCTGAGGCTGCACGCGTGGCGCTGCACGCGCGGCGCCGCACCGCACCGCGTGTCGCGTCGCCCGCCCCGCGGCATCCGTCCCGCCGCCACGGCCGCGCGGCATCCGTCCGTCCCCCGCGCCCGCGCGGCGTCCGCATCATGCCCATAAACGCTCTTCGTGCGCATAAACGCCACGACACCGCGTGTATCCGCACGATCAGCGTTTATGGGCGAGGCGGCGCCGGGGTCTCGACGCCGCACCCCGCCGCGCCCCGCCGCACTCACCGGTTGCCTCGGCCACACCCGCACCGACGCGCTTCCGGGCCGCCGAGAGCCAGCACCTCCCCGCCGGCAGACGAAACGCCCCGCCCCTCGCGAGAGGGACGGGGCGTTCGAGGGCCGGTGTCAGCCGATGCCGGGGTAGTCGCGTACCGCGGCACCCGTGTAAAGCTGCTGCGGGCGGCCGATCTTCGTCTGCGGGTCGCTGATGGCCTCGCGCCACTGCGCGATCCAGCCGGGGAGGCGTCCGATCGCGAACAGCACGGTGAACATGCGCGTGGGGAAACCCATCGCCTTGTAGATGACGCCGGTGTAGAAGTCGACGTTGGGGTACAGGCGACGCTCCTTGAAGTAGTCGTCCTCGAGGGCGATCTGCTCGAGCTCCTTCGCGAGGTCGAGCAGGGGGTCGCTCACGCCGAGGGCTTCGAGCACCTCGTCGGCGGCGCCCTTCACCAGCTTGGCGCGCGGGTCGTAGTTCTTGTAGACCCGGTGGCCGAAGCCCATGAGCTTGACGCCCTCTTCTTTGTTCTTCACGCGCTCGACGAAGCGTTCGACGCTCTCGCCCGAATCGCGGATGCGGCCGAGCATCTGCAGCACGGCCTCGTTGGCGCCGCCGTGCAGCGGGCCCGACAGGGCCTGGATGCCGGCGGACACCGACGCGAACTGGTTGGCGCCGGTGGAGCCCACCAGGCGCACCGTCGAGGTCGACGCGTTCTGCTCGTGGTCCTCGTGCAGCATCAGCAGCAGGTCGAGGGCCTTGGTCATGACGGGGTTGATCTCGTACGGCTCGCTCATGACGCCGAAGTTCAGCTTGAGGAAGTTGTCGACGAAGCTCATCGAGTTGTCGGGGTAGAGGAAAGCCTGCCCGATGCTCTTCTTGTGCGCGTAGGCCGCGATCACGGGGAGCTTCGCGAGCATGCGCACGGTGTTGAGTTCGACGTGCTCGGGGTTGTGCGGGTCGGACTCGGCCTCGTAGTAGGTCGAGAGCGCCGCGGTGGCGGCCGACAGCACCGACATGGGGTGCGCGGTCGGCGGAAGCGACGAGAACAGGCTCTTCAGGTCTTCGTGCAGCAGCGTGTGACGGCGGATGCGCTCGTCGAACGAGGCGAGTTCGGATGCCGAGGGCAGCTCGCCGTAGATGAGCAGCCACGCGACCTCGAGGTAGGTGCTGTTCTGGGCCAGCTGCTCGATCGGGTATCCGCGGTAGCGCAGGATCCCCTGATCACCGTCGATGTAGGTGATGTCCGACTTCGTCGATGCGGTGTTGACGAAGCCGTAGTCGAGCGCCGTGTGCCCGGTCTGCTTGGTCAGCGACGCCATGTCGATGCTCGGGATGCCGTCGGTGCCCCGAAGAACCGCGAACTCGGCGGTGGTGCCCCCTACCGTGAGGGTGGCCTTGTCCTGCTGCGTACCCACGTCGCTCACCGCGCCTCCTTGCGATTTCTGGTCGCCCACTTGTCGACCGCGAGGGCGGGAGGCACCCGCGATCTTCCCGAACCGGGGATGCCGCGAGGGGCGGCGTCCTGGTCGGCGCACGCCCGGAGGGTTGCCCGAACGCACTGCTTTTACAGCCTAGTAGGCCGGGGCGCCTACAGATGACATCGCCAAAGGATGCCCCCATCGAAGGGAGGGATCCTCCTCATAGGGGCGGTCGATCGTGATCGACGGCGTGCGGCGACACTCCGAAAGGCGCGCCCGGCGCTCACGTGGGGAATCGACCCACCGGCGAGGTTCGCACCGACTCGGCTACGGAGCCAGCCGCTCCGCCGCCGCGGCGATCCGCTCGTCGGTCGCCGTGAGCGAGAAGCGCACGTGGTTCGGGAAGTGGGTGCCGTAGAAGTGCCCGGGCCCGACCAGGATGCCCAGGTCGGCCAGCCGACCCACGCTCTCCCACGCGTCGCGGCCCTCGGTCGCCCAGAGGTACAGCCCACCTTCGCTGCGGTCGATCGTGAAACCCGCGGCCTCGATCGCGGGCTTGAGGATCGCCCGCCGACGCGCGTACCGCTCGCGCTGCTCGACGACGTGCGCATCGTCGCCCAGGGCGACGGTCATCGCCCGCTGCACGGGGGCCGGAGGAATGAGACCGAGATGCTTGCGACCGGTCAGCAGTCGCTCCACCAGGGCCGCGTCACCGGCGAGGAAGGCCGCGCGGTATCCGGCGAGGTTCGACTGCTTGCTCAGCGAGTACACCGACAGCACACCGGTGAGGTCGTCGCCCACGACAGCCGGGTCGAGCACGCTGGGCACCCGCTCGCGGTCCCACGGCGCGTCCCACCCGAGTTCGGCGTAGCACTCGTCGGACGCGAGGACCGCGCCGAGCTCGCGCGCCCGGGTCACGGCATCCGTCAGCTCCGCCGCCGACAGCACGCGACCATCGGGGTTGCCCGGCGAGTTGATCCACACCAGACGCGTGTGCGCGGGCCACTCGGAGGGATCATCGGATGCCACGGCCTCGGCCCCGACGAGACGGGCACCCACCTCGTAGGTCGGGTACGCGGCGCGCGGGTGCACGACGGCATCGCCAGGACCGAGGCCCAGCAGCAGCGGCAACAGCGCCACGAGTTCCTTCGATCCGACCGTCGGAAGGGCGTTCGCGGCCGTCAGGCCCGGGACTCCGCGGCGACGGGCGTACCAGTCGACGATCGCCTCGCGCAGCGCCGGCGTGCCGGCCGTCTGCGGGTACGCGTGCGCGTCGGTCGCGTCGGCGAGGGCCGTGGCGATCACGTCGGGCGTCGGGTCGACGGGCGAACCGATCGACAGGTCGACGATGCCGGCGGGGTGCCGCCGCGCGCGCTCCGCGTACGGGGCGACGGCGTCCCAGGGGTAGTCGGCGAGGTCGGCGACGCCCACGGCTCAGTGGGCCTGCGGGGGAAGCGCGGTGATGACGGGGTGGTCCTTGGCGATCACGCCGACCTTCGCCGCTCCACCGGGCGAGCCGATGTCGTCGAAGAACTCGACGTTGGCCTTGTAGTAATCGGACCACTCTTCGGGCAGGTCGTCTTCGTAGTAGATCGCCTCGACGGGGCAGACCGGCTCGCACGCACCGCAGTCGACGCATTCGTCGGGGTGGATGTACAGCGATCGTTCGCCCTCGTAGATGCAGTCGACGGGGCATTCGTCGATGCAGGCACGGTCCTTCACATCGACGCACGGGAGGGCGATCACGTAAGTCACGACCCCAGTCTAATCGCGCAGGAGCGACCGGCCTCGCCGCGCGGCCGCCGATAACCCCTGAGGCGTCACCGCGCGGTCGTGGCCGGGGTCGCGTTCGCGCCCGTGCCGACCGCGGGCTGCTGCTTCAGGTGCGAGAAGTCGGGCCAGAAGGCCACGAAGACCATCAGCGCCGGGCCCACGATCGTCCACACCACGGGGATCCATTCAGTGCCCGGGGTGGGGGCTGAGACGATGGCCGACCCGCCGGGACCCACCTGCGAGAACAGATACGTCGCCGCTGAGATGCCGAACCCGCCGGCCAGCGCGTTGATCCGGTCCCCCGTCAGCACGCGCAACGCGATCAACAGCGCCGCGCTGCCGATCGTGGCCAGGATCAGTCCCAGCGGCACGGGCCCGAGGCGGTACGCCTGCGCGACCGTGCCGGCCGCCCCGTAGAAGGCGCCGACCAGCAGCGCCACGACCCAACCGACGATGCGCAGGATGCCAGAGTTCATCGCGTCAGTTTAGGCGCGACGCCTTTGCGCCGAGAGAACCCCCGGTCACGCCGCCCACCCCCACAGGCGCAGCAGCGCCGCGGTGACCGCGGCCGCCACGACCACGATGAGGAACGGAGCGCGCGCCCACAGCAGCAGCGCCGCGACCGCGACGGCCGGCAGTCGCGCGTCGAGGACGATCTCCGAGCCCGCCGCCACCGTCTGCACGATCACCAGCGCCGACAGCAGTGCCACGGTCAGCAGATCGGCGATGCGCGCCGGGCGGGGTGCCTCGAGCCAGTGCGCGGGAGTGAGGTAGCCGACGCCCTTCAGGGCGACGCAGATCACCGAGGCCAGGAGCACCGCGGTCCACAGGGTCATGGCATCCCCTTCTCTTCGGCGACGACTCCGGGAGCGGACGTGGGGCGGCGCGGATCGAACAGCCCCACCACGACCGCGACGCCCGCGGCGGCGATGACGGGGATGCCCGGCATGAGCACGGGGGTGAGGGCGGCGGCGACGACCGCCGCACCCGCGGCCACCGCGAGCGGCTCGCGCCCCCGCAGCCGGGGCCACAGCAGCGCGAGGAACGCCGCCGCCGCGGCGGCATCGAGGCCGTATGTGCGCGGGTCGCCCAGCACGTCGCCCAGCAGCGCGCCCAGGAGGGTCGAGATGTTCCAGCCGATCCAGATCGCGACGCCGGTGACCCAGAACCCCCACTGGCGTGCGCGCGGCATGGACTGCGCAAGGCCCACGGCCACCGATTCGTCGATCGTGAACTGCGTCGCGCCGGCCTTGCGCCAGAATCCGCCCGCCACGACGGGAGCCATCCGCATCGCGTACGCGGCGTTGCGCACGCCCAGCAGCACCGACGACGCGATCGCGGCGGGAGCGGCGGCCGCGCCGCCGGCGGCGATGACACCGACGAACGCGAACTGCGATCCGCCCGTGAACATCAGCAGGCTCAGCACGCACGTCTGCCAGACGTCGAGTCCGGAGGCCACCGACAGGGCGCCGAACGACACGCCGTAGGCGCTCGTCGCCAGCGCGACGGCGAGCCCCTGGCGAGCGGCGACACCCTCGGGTGTTCGGTAGAACGAACGCATGGTCAACATCGTGAACGCTCGGGCGGCGTTCGTCAAGTCGAACGATCGTTGAGCATAATGAACGCATGACCGATCTGAGCGACCGCATCGCCGCGACCCTGCGTCGCGAGCGCGAACGACGCGATCTGAGCGTCTCGGAGCTCGCACGCCGCGCAGGCGTCGCCAAAGCGACGGTCTCGCAGCTCGAGAACGGCGGGGGCAATCCCAGCGTCGAGACGCTCTGGGCGCTGGCCACAGCCCTCGAGGTGCCCTTCGCGGTGCTCGTCGACGAGGGTGTGCGCTCCCCCACGCTCATCCGCGCCGGTGAGGCCACCGCGGCCGTGTCGTCCTCGGCATCCGACTATCTCGCCGTGCTCCTGTCGGCGAGTCCGCCGCACGCCCGCCGCGACATCTATCTGCTCAGCGCCGAGCCCGGCACGCCGCGTCTGTCGGAGCCCCACCCCCGCGGCACGATCGAGCACGTCGTGCTCGTGACCGGTCGCGGCCTCGTCGGCCCGGTCGACGCCCCCTACGAGCTGTCCCCCGGCGACTACCTCTCGTACCCCGGCGACGCTCCGCACGTGTTCGAGGCGCTGGAGCCGGGCATGAGCGTCGTCTGCGTCGTCGAGTCGCGCTGAGCCCACCGCTCGCGCTGCAGCACCCGTCGAGCCCCCCGCGCCACACCCACGCCGAGCCCCCAGCGCCACAACCCCGTTGAGTGTCCAGGACACGCCGCCCCCGCACCGGCGCACACGGCGCGTCTTGGACACTCAACGGGGAATCGACGCCGCGGAAACGCGAACGGGCCCGCCCCGGCGCTCAGGCCGCATCCGCGCCCAGCCCAGCCGAGCCCGGCCCAGCCGAGCCCTGCCCGACCCCGCCCCAGCGCCACAACCCGTCGAGTGTCCAGAACACGCCGCCACTGCCCGAGGCACAACGGCGTGTCCTGGACACTCAACGGGGGACGAACGCCGCAGAAACGCGAAACGGCCCCGCCCAGCCGGAGCTGGTGCGGGGCCGTTTCAGGAGCAGACGCTTACGCGTTGGCATCCTGACGCTTCAAGCGCGAGGCGGAGCGTCCGCGCTCGGTCGCGTCGAGCACGACCTTGCGGATGCGGACGGCCTCGGGGGTGACCTCGACGCATTCGTCGTCGCGGGCGAACTCGAGGCTCTCCTCGAGCGTCAGCAGGCGCGGGGGCGTCATCGACTCGAACGAGTCGGAGCTGGCCGCGCGCATGTTGGTCAGCTTCTTCTCTTTGGTGATGTTGACGTCCATGTCATCGGCGCGCGAGTTCTCGCCGATGACCATGCCCTCGTAGACCTCCTGCGTCGGCTGCACGAAGAACGACATGCGCTCCTGCAGGCCGATCATCGCGAAGGGGGTGACGACGCCCATGCGGTCGGCGACGATCGAGCCGTTCTGACGGGTCGAGATGTGACCGGCCCAGGGCTCGTAGCCGTGCGAGATCGCGTTGGCGATACCGGTGCCGCGCGTGGTCGTGAGGAACTCGGTGCGGAAGCCGATCAGGCCGCGCGAGGGGACGACGAACTCCATGCGCACCCAGCCGGTGCCGTGGTTCGTCATGTTGTCCATGCGACCCTTACGGCCGGCGAGCAGCTGCGTGATCGCGCCGAGGTACTCCTCGGGCGAGTCGATGGTGAGGTGCTCGAACGGCTCGTAGGTCTTGCCGTCGATCTTCTTCGTGACCACCTGCGGCTTGCCGACGGTGAGCTCGAAGCCCTCGCGGCGCATGTTCTCGACGAGGATCGCGAGGGCGAGCTCTCCGCGGCCCTGCACCTCCCACGCGTCGGGGCGTCCGATGTCGACGACCTTCAGCGAGACGTTACCGATCAGCTCGCGGTCGAGGCGGTCCTTGACCATACGGGCGGTGAGCTTGTGACCCTTCACCTTGCCCATGAGGGGCGAGGTGTTCGTGCCGATGGTCATCGAGATGGCCGGGTCGTCGACCGTGATGGCCTTGAGGGGCCGCACGTCTTCGGGGTCGGCGATGGTCTCGCCGATGGTGATGTCGGGGAAACCGGCGATGGCGACGATGTCACCAGGGCCGGCGTCGTCGGCCGGGTAGCGCTCCAGCGCACGGGTCTTCAGCAGCTCGGTGATCCGGGCGTTGCTGGTGGTGCCGTCGGCACGGACCCACGCGACCGTCTGACCCTTCTTCAGGGTGCCGTTGAACACGCGCAGCAGCGCGAGGCGACCGAGGAAGGGGCTCGAGTCGAGGTTGGTGACCCACGCCTGCAGCGGCGCCTCATCGTCGTACGACGGGGCCGGAACGTGCTCGAGGATCGCGCCGAAGAGCGGCTCGAGGTCGTCGTTGTCGGGCAGCGAGCCGTCGGCGGGACGGTTCAGCGACGCAGCTCCCGCACGACCCGAGGCGTACACGACGGGGACGTCGAGCAGGGCGTCGACGTCGAGGTCGGGAACGTCGTCGACCAGGTCGGACGCGAGACCGAGCAGCAGGTCGTGCGCTTCTTCTTCGACCTCGCCGATACGCGCGTCGGGTCGGTCGGTCTTGTTCACCAACAGGATGACGGGGAGCTTGGCCTCGAGGGCCTTGCGCAGCACGAAGCGGGTCTGGGGCAGCGGGCCCTCGGACGCGTCGACGAGCAGCACGACACCGTCGACCATCGACAGGCCGCGCTCGACCTCGCCACCGAAGTCGGCGTGGCCCGGGGTGTCGATCACGTTGATCGTGACCGGCACGTCGCTGTGGACGCCGTTGTAGGTGATCGCCGTGTTCTTGGCGAGGATCGTGATGCCCTTTTCGCGCTCGAGGTCGTTCGAGTCCATCGCGCGTTCTTCGATGTGCGCGTGGTCGCCGAACGAGCCGGTCTGGCGGAGCATGGCGTCGACGAGAGTCGTCTTGCCGTGGTCGACGTGCGCGACGATCGCGACGTTGCGGAGGTCAGGACGAAGGGCGTGCGCCATGGAGGGTCTCCAGGAAAATTCGGGGTGGCGCCCGGAATCGGGCTCCCTTAGTCTACCGGGCGCCCGCCGCGCAGCCTGGCAGACAGCAGAAAGGGGCGGGATTCCTCGGAATCCCGCCCCTTTCCGGCACCTCAGGAGGCGGGGTTGTCCTTCAGCAGCTCGTGGCGAAGCTCGCGGCGCGCGGCCTGGACCTCGACATCGGGCACCGGGATCGCGGCGATGAGTCGCTGCGTGTACTGCTGCTTCGGTGCGCGCAGGATCTGATCGCGGGTGCCCTGCTCGGCGATCTTGCCGCGGTTGAGCACCACGATGCGATCGGCCATGGCATCCACGACGGCGAGGTCGTGGCTGATGAACAGGCACGCGAAACGGTGCTCCTTCTGCAGCTCGCTGAGAAGTTCGAGCACGCGGGCCTGCACGGAGACGTCGAGCGCGCTCGTGGGCTCGTCGGCGACCAGCAGACGCGGCTGCAGCGAGAGGGCGCGCGCGATGCCCACGCGCTGCTTCTGCCCGCCCGACAGCTCGTGCGGGTAGCGGTTGCGGTAGCTGCGCGGAAGACGCACCTCGTCGAGCAGCTTCTCGATGCGCGCGTCGAGCTCGGCGCCCTTGGCCTCACCGGCGAGGAACAGCGGCTCGCCGATGGACTCGCCGATCGGCAGGCGCGGGTTCAGCGACGACGACGGGTCCTGGAACACGATGCCCACGCGGCGGCGCAGCGACTTGATGAGCTTGCGCGAACCGCTCGAGATGTCGACGCCGTCGACCACCAGACGACCGTCGGCGATGGGCTGCAGACCGATGGCGGCGCGGCCGATGGTCGACTTGCCCGACCCCGACTCTCCGACCAGTCCGACGATCTCGCCCTCGGCGATGCCCAGCGTGACGTCGTCGACGGCGCGGAAGGCGGCGACGCGTCCTTTCTTGCCGTACTCGATCGAGACGTTGTCGAGCTGCAGCACCGGGTGGGCGATCTCGGGGGCGGCGACGGCGAGGGCGATCGTCTCGGTGCGGGCGGGACCACTGGCCACCGCGGTGGCCAATGCCTCGACCACGTCGACCGTGGCTTCGCCCTCGAGGGTCTCGCCCAGGCGCGGGACCGAGGCCAGCAGTTCCTTCGTGTAGGCGTCCTGCGGGTCGCCCAGCACCTTCGCGGCCGGCCCCTGCTCGACGATGTCGCCGGACTTCATCACGACGATCCAGTCCGCGAGGTCGGCCACGACGCCCATGTCGTGCGTGATGAGCAGCACCGCGGAGTCGAGGCGGTCGCGCAGGTCGCGGATGAGATCGAGGATCTCGGCCTGCACGGTCACGTCGAGCGCGGTCGTGGGCTCGTCGGCGATGAGCAGCGCCGGCTCCAGGCTGATCGACTGCGCGATCATGGCGCGCTGGCGCTGGCCGCCCGACAGCTGGTGCGGGTACGAGGCGAAGGCTTTGGCCGGGTCGGGGAGCCCGACCATCTCGAGCAGCTCCATCGCGCGGGCCTTGGCCTGCGTGGGAGCGATCGGGGTGTGCGCGCGCAGCGCCTCGATGATCTGCGACCCCACCGTCAGCACGGGGTTCAGGGCCGTCATCGGCTCCTGGAAGATCGCCGCGACCTCGGGACCGCGCAGCTGCCGCATCTGCGATGCCGACAGGCCGGTGACCTCGCGGCCGTTGACCTTGATGCTGCCGGTGACGCGGCTGTTGCGCGGCAGCAGGTCGAGCACGGCCATCGAGCTGACGCTCTTGCCCGAGCCCGACTCGCCGACCACCGCGACGACCTGGCCGCGCGCGATCGAGTAGGTGAGGTGCTTCGCGGCGGGAACCCACACGTCGTCGACCGCGAAGTCGACGCTGACGTCGGTCATCTCGAGGGCGGGGATGGCCGCCTTCTCGGTCGTGCTCATGAGATTGTCCTCTCGGTCCCGCCGAGCGGGAGTGAGTGATCGGGGAATGAAAGAATCGGAGGATGCCACGCCAGACGTTCCGTTCGACGTTCACCCGAGTCCTGTGCGGCATCGTCTGGGCGATCATCGCCGTCGTGGCGATCGGTCTGCTCGTCACGCCCGGGGCGAGCGAGGCGCCCGCCCTCGTGATCGTGGGCGCGCTGGGAGCGGCCGCCCTGGTCACCGGCATCCTGTGGTCGCCCTCGGTGTCCGTCGACGACGACGGCGTGCAGGTCGACAACATCGCCCTGCGCTACCTCGTGCCGTGGGCGGCGCTCATCCACGTCGACACGCGGTACTCGCTGCAGCTGCACACGCCCGGACGTCGCATCGGCGTCACCGCCGCACCGGCGCCCGGCGCGACCGGATCGCTCCGCGCCGCTCGCGCCCACCGCCGCAGCGACAGCCCGTCGACGCCGCAGACGCGCCCCGGCGAGCTGCCGAACACCGACTCCGGACGCGCCGCCGAGATGGTGCGAACCCGCTGGCACGCGCTGCGCGAAGCCGGACGCATCGAGGCGGGTGTCGCCGAGAGCGTCCGCGTGCACGTGGGCGTCCGCACGGGCAACCTCGTGCTGCTCGTGGCCGGCGCGGCCGGTCTCGTCGCGGCGGTCGCCCTGGGCTGACACCCGCGCGAAGGCGAGCGTCATGACGACGGGGTCTCCGGGTGCACCCGCGCCTGCGTGCTCGCGGGAGCGGTGGTCGACGACGCCGACGTCTCTTTCGTGCGACGCAGCGAGAAGCGCTTCTGACGGGGGTCGAAGGCGTCGCGCAGGCCGTCGCCGACGAAGTTGACCAGCACCGCCAGCAGCACGATGAACACCGCGGGCCACCAGAACAGCCAGGGTCGCGTCGAGAACGCGGACTGGTTGTCGGAGATGATCAGACCCAGCGACACGTCGGGCGGGCGCACGCCGAGCTGCAGGTAGCTCAACGCGGTCTCGAGCAGGATCGCCGAGGCGGCGAGGAGCGTCGCCGCCACGATGACCACGCCGATGGCGTTGGGCAGGATGTGCTTGAAGATGATGCGCGCGTCGCTGGCACCCGCCACGCGGGCGGCCTCGACGAACTCGCGCTCGCGCAGCGACAGGAACTCGGCGCGCACCAGGCGGGCGATCGTCGTCCACGACACCATCGCGAGGAAGAACGCCAGCGGGATCACACCGAGGCCGCCCGTCGCTCGACCGACGACGGCGCCGATCACGATGATCGGGATGACGATGAACACGTCGGTGATGCGCATGAGGACGGCATCCACCCAGCCGCGGTAGTACCCGGCGAGGGCGCCGATGACGGTGCCGACCGTGGTGCCCACGAAGCTGATGATGATCATCACGAGGATCGAGTTCTGGATGCCGCGCATCGTCATCGCGAAGTAGTCGATGCCGATGCGGTCCTGACCGAACGGGTGCTCGCCCAGCGAGAAGGGGAAGACCGACAGCGTCGGCGCCCCGCCGTCGTTCTGCGGGTTCAGCGACGTGTAGTCGTATTTCCACCAGCCGGGGATGGGCCCCAGGCCGATCGCCGAGATCGAGAAGATCGCCAGCAGCACGAACAGGATGCCGGAGACGACGGAGATCTTGTTCGACAGGAAGCGACGCAGGACGAGCCGTCCCTGGCTCACCCCGACGGTGTCGCGCTCGTCGGCCGGGACCGGCGCATCGACGTTCGCGGGTTCGGGAAGCATCTGAGTCATCGGGAGACCTCCGGGAATCGGACGGCGGCGATCATGCGACCACTCGCACTCGGGGGTCGAGCGCCGCGTAGGCGAGATCGGCCAGGAAGTTGAAGACGATGGCGGTGATCGCGATGACGATGAAGTAGCCCATCACCGGGTTCACGTCCACACGCTGGATGGAGGTCACGAACAGCTGGCCCATGCCCGAGATCGCGAAGACCTTCTCGGTGATGACCGCGCCACCCAGGAGGGCTCCGACGTCGGTCGCGACGAGCGTCACGATCGGGATGAGCATGTTGCGCAGGCCGTGGCGCAGGATGACCGTCCGCTCCGGCAGACCCTTGGCGCGGGCCGTGCGGATGAAGTCCTGGTTCATCACCTCGAGCATGCCCGCGCGGGCGTAGCGCGTGTATCCCGCGAACGAGATCAGCAGCAGCGAGATCGTCGGGAGCAGCAGGTGGGTGAAGCTGTCGATGCCCGTGATCCACATGTCGCCGTTGAACCCGGGGGTGACGGCACCGACCGTCGCGATGGGGCGACCGTTGATGCGCGGGTTGTTGACGTATGCCGGCCACGACTGCATGTAGCGGTCGAGGATCACGAGCGCGAACGACAGGAACGCCACGAGGCCGCCGATGCGCGCGGTCATGCCGCGGTCGGGGGCGCCGAGCAGGTAGCCCGTGGCGAGGCCGACGACCACGGCGACGAGGCCGATGATGATGATCGTCGCGGGCGTGGAGATGTCGAACAGTCCCTGCAGCAGGAAGAAGCAGAGGTACGAGATCGCGCCGTTGAGCGCCGCGACGATGAGGGCGCGACGGTTGGTGAGCCCGGCGATGAGGGCCGTGACGATGACGACCACACCGGCGATGATCAGCAGCAGGCCCACGGGACCGAACCCGGGGTTGCGGAACCAGTCGGTGACGTTGAAGTACACCAGCAGCGCCACGGTCGCCGCGGCGGCGGTGGCGCCGACGATCAGGCGACGACGCGCCTCGCCGCCGATCATGGCCTGCCAGACGACGGCCGACACGACCGCCAGGAGGACGATCACCCAGATCGGGATCGAGGTGGCCGACTCGAGGAAACTGTTGAAGCCGAGGGCCAGGAACTCCTTCAGCAGCACCGCCACGAGGAACGACGGCAGCGAGAAGAGGAAGAAGCTCAGCAGCGTGATGCCGAAGTCGAAGCCGCTGTACTGGCGCAGGGCCGAGACGACACCGACCACGATGCCCAGCACGATCGCCAGCACGAACGACGCCGTCACGAGCTGGAGGGTGGAGCCGACCGCGGTGGGCAGGATGTCGAGGACGGGGGCATTGCTGATCGTCAGACCCAGGTTGCAGGTTCCGGCGAAGGGGATGAGGCAGCCGGCGGCGCCGCCCAGCCAGAGGAAGTAACGCAGCGGCGCGGGCACGTTTAGGTCGAGCGCGGCGACGCGGGCGGCGATCAGCTGGTCGCGGTTGGCGGCGGTGCTGTCGCGGAGGTCCTGGAGGGGGTCGCCGGCGTTGGCGGCGAGCACGTACATGATGAACGATGCTGCAAGCAGAACCAGGATCGAGACGGCGATGCGCCTGAGAATGAATCCGACCATCGCGGGAGGTCTTCTTTCGATCGGGTGACGGACGCGGAGACGGCGCCCTGGAAAGGATAGTCGCGGGCGCGGCGCACAGAGCGCGCCGCGCGCAGACGAAGTGAGGCGCCGGAGCCGAGCGACTCCGGCGCCTCACGAGGGATCAACGGGTCATCAACCCGCGAGCGTCCACTCCTGTGCGTTCCAGACGATGCCGGTCTGGCCGCCGAAGTAGTCGACGCCCGTCACGGAACCGTTGTCAGCGAACAGACCGGGCGACTGGAACAGCGGCAGACCGTAGAAGTCCTTCGCCGTGGCCGTGTCGATCTGCACCTTGAGGTCGGCCAGCTTGGTCGTGTCGACCGTGACCTGGGTCTCGTCGACGAGGGTGTCGACGGCCGAGTTGCTGTAGTTGTTGTAGTTACCGCCGCCGCCGCTCTTGAAGATCTGCGGGAGCGCGGCGTTACCGGCACCGGGCGAGACCCAACCGAAGATCGACGCGTCGTAGCTGCCGCTGCCGAGGAGCTTGCTCCAGTCGGGCGAACCGGCGTCCTCGATCACGAAGCCGGCCTGCTGCGCCGACTGCTGGATGGCGCGGAAGCTGTCGACACGGTTCGGGTTGTTGGTGTTGTAAAGGATGCGAACGGTCGGGGTGGCACCGTTGAGCAGCGCCTTGGCGCCCTCGATGTCGGGCTCGGTGAACGCGTCGTATCCGCTCGAGGAGACGGCGGTGGTGTACTGGTCGCCGTCGGTCGGCAGGAAGATCTGCGAGTTGAGCACCTCGGCGTCGGGGTTGACCGGCTTGATGATCGAGTCGAGGATCTGCTGGCGCGGGATCGTCTTGAGGAAGGCCTCACGGACGTTGGCGTCGGCGAAGACACCGCCGAAGGTCAGGTCGACGTGGTCGTACGCGAGCTGGCTGCCCGAGTGGACCGTGGCGTTCGCGTTCTCGAGCGCGGTCAGCGTGTCGGCGGAGGCCTGCGGCTGGATGGCCTGGACCTCACCGTTCTGGAGCGCCGTGACCTGAGCGTTCGAGTCGCCGATGAAGCGGATGATCAGCTGGTCGTACGCGGGCGACATCTCGCCCTTGTAGTTGGGGTTCTTGCCCAGCGTGATGCTCTGCTCGGGCGTGAAGTCGGTCACGATGAACGGACCGCTCGCGACGAGCAGGCTCTGGTCGGTCGGCATGGCGGTGACGTCGTAGCCGGTGTTCCAGAAGTCGGCCGCGGCCTTGAGCGTCGCGTTGGGGGCGACGGGCGCGTCGGGGTTGCCCTCGGGCAGCGACTTGAGCAGGTCGACGAACTCGGACTCCGACACGCCCGCCTTCTCGGCCAGCACGTGGGCCGGCTTGCCGATCGGGTTGACGAGCTCGTAGTCCACGAAGGGCTTCGAGTACACGAGCGTCATCGACATGTTGTCGTCGCTGATCGTGGGGAACGCGGTGGTGTCGAGACCCGCGGTGCTGCCGGCGAGGCTGAAGTACTGCGTGCCGCCGTTGGTGACCTCGCTGGTGGCGGGGTCGAGCTTGGCGTCGTCGAAGTAGCCCGAGTTGATGGCCCAGTTGACGAGCATGTCATCGGCGTTGATGGGCTCGCCATCCGACCAGGTGAGACCCTCGTTGATCGTGTACTTGACCGTGAGGGGGTCCTCGGAGACCGTCTCGTACGTGCCGAAGTCGGTGTTGTCGAGGATCGAGAAGTCCTTGTCGAGGCGCTGGAAGCCACCGAGGCCCAGGCCGCCGCTGACACCGGTCAGGTAACCGACCATGCCGTTGGTGTCGAGGTTGGCCTCGGGGGTGTCGCCGTTGAACGAGGTGAACGCGTTCGTCGTGGCGATGGTGACGGTGCCGCCGGTGGACGACGCACCGCCCTCGGGGGTGGCGGTGGTGGTGCAACCGGCAAGGGCCAGAGCCGCGACCGCGACTCCTGCTCCCGCCGTAAGGGCGCGCATGCGCCGAGTCTTTTCAGACACTTTGCCTCCAGTGCAGAGTGGACGGGCACCCCCGACACGCGAGTGGCAGGGGGAAGCCGTGGATACCGAAACGATAGATAAAGGCTTCCGGATGGTCAAAACTCCTGGGCAATTCGTTACAGACCTTTAACTTGAGCGCGGTTGCGTAGAGCATTCTGACAACCCCGTTCTGTGTCATACCCGGAAGCGGCCGAGCATCCCCCACCGATGCTCGTGCGCGCACCCATCGGTCATCGCCCGCCGGTGTTAGATACACGGTGTGACCCGGCATCCGTTCTCCGACCCGCCCTCCCTCGGCGAGGGCGACGCGACGTATCGACGACGACGACTGATCTGGGAGATCGCCCTCGTCCTGCTCATCACCGTGGGCCAGTCCGCGATCTACTCGGTGGTGTCGTTCGTGCGCACCGTAACCCGGGCGCCCATCTCGCAGCAGCAGACGCAGTTGAATCCGTCGCGCAGCGCCGAACCGCTCTGGGACGCCGTCTACCAGTTCCTGGACATCGCGTTCTCGCTGGCTCTGGTCGCGCTCGTCGTCTTCCTCTTGTGGGAGCCGGCGAACAATGCTCTGCACCGGATCGGCCTGGATTTCCGGCGGTTCGGCAGCGACATTCTGCGCGGGGTGCTGCTGCTTTTGCTGATCGGCGTTCCGGGGATCGGGGTGTACGCGATCGGACGTGCGCTCGGCCAGAGCATCGCCGTCGTTCCGGCCCCCCTGGACTCGTCGTGGTGGGTCATCGCTCTGCTGGTGCTCGCGGCCCTTCGGGCGGGGCTCACCGAGGAGGTCATCTTCCTCGGGTACCTCTTCGACCGCCTGCGACGCCTCGGCTGGTCGTGGACGGGGATCATCGTGTCGACGGCGTTGCTGCGCGGCAGCTATCACCTCTACCAGGGGTGGCCCTCGGCGCTGGGCAACGTCGTCATGGGACTCGTGTTCGGCTGGTGCTACAAGCGCTGGGGCCGCGTCATGCCGCTCGTCGTGGCGCACACCATCATCGACATCGTGGCCTTCGTGGGCTACCCGCTGGCAGCGGCGTGGTGGCCCGCGATCTTCGCCCCGCCCACCCCCGCGGTCACGCCCACACCGTCGCCGACCGTCACCCCGTGACGCCCCACGGGCGGCACGAATCGCGCTGAATCGGCGGCGGTCGGGCCGCCACGGCGGACCTCGCGATCAGGGCTGCGGCGGCGTCCAGGTCCAGAATGCGGGCGGCAGGCCGTTCGGTTGCGACGTGTAGGCCACTCCCCCGACGCCGGCGGCGGTCACGACCGCGCCCGTGCGCTCGAGCAGGGGCACCCCGGCGTACGCGGTGAACAGCGACTGATCGATCTTCTTCGCCGCGGCGAGCACGTCGACCGGGTCGGTGTCGTTCGTGAGTCCGGCGAACAGGCGCGCGGTGTCGGGCCCGTCGACCCCCTCGGCGATCCGATCGCGGGCCGAGCGGTACAGGCTCTCGTCTTCTCCGACCCAGGCGAGGGTGGCATCCGGAGTCTCGGTCTCGGTCGCGACGCGCACGGCGATGCCCGCGGTCGCCCCCATCGTCACCATGCGCGTGAAGACCTGCGCCGAGATCTCGTCGGTGGCGTCGTACCCCACCCGCAGCACCGCGGCGCGGTCGTCGAGCGCCTCGCGCGCACCGTCGACGTCGCTCCCCGTTCCCGGCGCACCGTTGCCCGAGGTGAGGTCGCGATAGAGCTGACCGGCCGCGGGCGACGACAGGAACGACTGCAGCGGCTGCGCGTCGGGCCGCACGGTGCCCAGCGCGTCCTTCACGATCACCGAGCGGTCGAGCGAACGCGAGGTGGCCTCTCGCAGGGCGGGGGCGGTGCCGTTGGCGAACCGCAGCTGCAGGGTCTCGGTGGTGGGCCCGGTGACCACCTGCAGACCGGCGTCGGTGAGCGTCTTCAGCTCGTCCTCGTCGAGGTCGCCGATGTTCGCCACGTCGACCATTCCCGCCTCGATCGCCGAGAGCTGCGCCGCACGATCCGCGAAGAAGCGCACCGTGAGACCCTCGAGCCCGGGGAAGTGCGCGCCCTGGTAGCTGTCGCGCCGGGCCAGGGTGAGGGTGTCCGTCGTGGCCGAAGCGACGGTCCAGGGGCCGGCGGCGACGACGGATGCCGGATCGGGAGCCGTTCCCGCGGGCACGTCGAAGCCCGTGTTCCAGGCCTGCGCGGCGGCCGCCAGCACGGGGTTGGGGGCGACGGGCGCCGTCGGGTCGCCCTCGGGGACCGTGAGGATGGCGGTGAGCAGGTCTTTCACACTCACCCCGGCGCGCTGCGCGACGACGTGGACCGGCCGATCGAGCAGCCACTGGCGGTTCCAGTCGGCGAACGGCTCGTCATAGGTGAGGGTCAGGGTGTCGGCGGCACGGTCGATGCTCGGGCGCGCCGTGCGCGCGTTGGGGTCGGCGGGGGCTGCGGTGTCGAAGTACCGCGTGCCCGAGACGATCTGCCCGGTGGCGTCGTACGTGGCGTCGTCGAAGAAGTGCGACGACACCGCCCAGCCGAACAGCAGGTCGTCGAGGGTGACGGGCGTGCCGTCCGACCACGTGCGGTCGGTGAACAGCTCGTAGCTGACCTTCAGGGGGTCGCCCTCGACGCGGGTGATGCGTCCGAGGCCGTCGTTCGGGACGACCTGCAGGTCGCCGTCGAGCGAACCGAGTTGCTCGTCGAGCAGCTCGGACACCGCACGATTGGCCGCCGTGTCGCCGGTGCGACTCTCGGCGTTGAAGCTCGTGAGGCTGCCGACCACGCCGACCGTGAGGCTGGTGCGGGCCTCCGGCTCGGGCGCGGGTGCCGCGTCGGGCGCCGCGCATCCGGCGAGCACGATGGCACAGGCGGCGATCAGGGCGATCGACCGCCCCCGTCCGCGTCGTCGAGTCGGTCGTGAGTGGTCAGTCAGCCCGTGGTGCACACCCGAACTGTACTAAACGCCTCCTGTGCGAACCCCCGTCCGGGCCGTCGGCGAACGATCCGGCGGCGATCCCGGAACCCGGCCGGGATCGCCGCCGCACTCACGCGGCGCTCAGGCGAACGCCTCCGGCGGAGGGCACGAGCACACGAGGTTGCGATCGCCGTACGCCTGGTCGATGCGGCGTACCGGGGGCCAGTACTTGCCGCGGATCAGAGAACGCACGGGGTACACCGCGGTCTCGCGCGAGTACGCGTGCTCCCACTCGCCCACGACCACGGTCTCGGCGGTGTGCGGCGCGTTCACGAGCGGGTTGTCGTCGGCGGGCCACTCCCCCGCGGCGACGGCGTCGGCCTCGTGCTTGATCGCGATCATGGCATCCACGAACCGGTCGAGCTCGGCGAGGTCTTCACTCTCGGTCGGTTCCACCATGAGGGTGCCGGCGACCGGGAACGACATCGTCGGGGCGTGGAAGCCGTAGTCGATCAGACGCTTGGCCACGTCGTCGACGGTGACCCCGGTCTGCTCCTTGAGCGGGCGCAGGTCGAGGATGCACTCGTGCGCGACCAGACCGCCCTCGCCCGCGTACAGCACCGGGTAGTGCTCGCGCAGGCGCACGGCGATGTAGTTGGCCGACAGCACGGCCGCGGCCGTGGCCTGGCGAAGCCCCTCGGCCCCCATCATGCGCACGTAGGCCCACGAGATGGGCAGGATCCCCGCCGACCCGTGTGGCGCGGCCGACACGGGTCCCCCGTCGAACACGCCGCCGGCGTGGTCGGCGCGCTGCGAGAACGGATGCGAGGGCAGGAACGGCGCGAGGTGCGCCTTCGCGGCGACCGGGCCGACGCCCGGGCCCCCACCGCCGTGCGGGATCGCGAACGTCTTGTGGAGGTTCAGGTGCGACACGTCGCCGCCCAGGTCGCCGAAGCGGGCGAAGCCGAGCAGCGCGTTGAGGTTCGCCCCGTCGACGTACACCTGTCCACCGGCGTCGTGCACGGCCTGGGTGATCTCGAGCACGTCGTGCTCGTACACGCCGTGGGTCGAGGGGTACGTGATCATCAGCGCCGAGAGCGACTCGGCGTGCTGGGCGATCTTGGCCCGCAGATCGTCGAGGTCGACGTTCCCCGCCTCGTCGCACGCGACGACGACGACCTTCATGCCCGCCAGGACCGCCGAGGCCGCGTTCGTGCCGTGCGCCGACGAGGGGATGAGGCACACCGTGCGCTCGGTGTCGCCGTTCGCGAGGTGGTAGCCGCGGATGGCGAGGAGTCCCGCGAGCTCGCCCTGCGACCCGGCGTTCGGCTGCAGCGAGACGGCGTCGTAGCCGGTGACCTCGGCGAGCCAGCGCTCGAGCTGCTCGATCATCTCGAGGTAGCCGTGCACGTCGGCCTCGGGGGCGAACGGGTGCACCCGTGAGAACTCGGGCCACGACACCGCGGCCATCTCGGTCGCCGCGTTCAGCTTCATCGTGCACGACCCCAGCGGGATCATGCCGCGATCGAGCGCGTAGTCGCGATCGGCGAGGCTCTTGAGGTACCGCATCATGGCCGTCTCGCTGCGGTGCGTGTGGAAGACGGGGTGCGTGAGGTACTCGTCGTCGCGGTGCAGCGCCTCGTCCACGCCGCGGAGGGCGACGCCCTCGGGCAGGTCGTCGCTCGCGAGGCCGAACGCGTCGAGGACGGCCGCGAGGTCGGCATCCGTCGTCGTCTCGTCGACCGAGACCCCCACGGTCGCGTCGTCGACCCACAGCAGCTGATAGCCGCGCTCGCGCGCCCGGTCGACCACGTCTTGGGCGCGCCCCGGCACGTGCACGCGCACGGTGTCGAAGAACGCGTCGCTCGCCAGCGTCAGGTCGTACGAACGCAGGGCGGATGCCAGGATGTCGGCCTTCCGCGCGACGCGCGTCGCGATCCCCCGCAGCCCCTGCGGGCCGTGGTACACCGCGTACATCGCCGCCATCACGGCCAGCAGCACCTGGGCGGTGCAGATGTTCGAGGTCGCCTTCTCGCGACGGATGTGCTGTTCGCGCGTCTGCAGCGACAGGCGGTACGCGGGGGCTCCCACGGCATCCTGCGACACGCCCACGAGGCGGCCGGGGAGCTGGCGTTCGAGGCCCGCGCGCACGGCCATGTAGCCCGCGTGCGGACCACCGAAGCCGAGCGGCACGCCGAAGCGCTGGGTGGTTCCCACCGCGACGTCGGCACCGAGGGCGCCGGGCGAGCGCAGCAGGGTCAGCGCCAAGAGGTCGGCGGCGGCGACGACGAGACCGCCCGCGGCGTGGACGGCGTCGGCGACGGCCGAGAAGTCCCACACGCGCCCCGTGGCGCCGGGGTACTGCACGAACGCGCCGAACGCCTCGGGCAGCTCCCCCGCGAACGAGGTCTCCTCGATGCGGATGCCGACGGCGGCGGCGCGGTGGTGCAGCAGCGCCTTGGTCTGCGGCAGGGTGTCGACGTCGACGAGGAAGACGTCGGTCTTCGCCTTCGACGCGCGGCGGGCGACGAGCATGCCCTCGACGACCGCGGTGGACTCGTCGAGCATCGAGGCGTTCGCCGTGGCGAGGCCCGTCAGGTCGGTCACCATCGTCTGGAAGTTGATGAGAGCTTCGAGTCGGCCCTGCGAGATCTCGGGCTGGTAGGGCGTGTACGCGGTGTACCACGAGGGGTTCTCGAGCACGTTGCGGGCGATCACCGAGGGGGTGAAGGTGTCGTAGTACCCCAGCCCGATCAGCGGTCGCGCCGAGCGGTTCGCGGAGGCGAGCTCCCGCAGCTCCGCCAGCGCCTCGGCCTCGGTGGCCGCGGTCGGGATCGAGCTGGTCGCCCGCTGCTGCACGTGGATGGATGCCGGAACGGCGGTCTCGACGAGCGCCTCGACGCTGTCGTACCCGACGACCTCGAGCATGCGGGCTTGCGCTGCGGCATCGATGCCGATGTGGCGATCGACGAAGACGGCGGGCGCGGCGGTATCGGTCCGCGCGGGAAGGAGGGTGCTCATGCGGTGAGTTCCTCGTACGCGGCGCGGTCGAGGAGGCCCTCGGGCAGATCGCCCTCGACGCGGATCTTGATGAGCCACCCGCCGGCGAACGGCTCGGCGTTGACGAGCGAGGGGTCGTCGACGACCGCGTCGTTCACCTCGACGACGGTGCCGGTGAGAGGGGCATAGAGCTCGCCGACCGACTTGGTCGACTCGATCTCGCCGCAGACGTCGCCCGCGGCGACCGCGGAGTCGGCGCCGGGCAGCTCGACGAAGACGACGTCGCCGAGCTTGTCGGCGGCGAAGTCGGTGATGCCGACGGTCGCGATGTCCCCCTCGAGGGAGATCCACTCGTGCTCGGACGTGTAGCTGAGGGCGGTGAGGTCGGTCATGCGTTTCTCCGATAGAAGGGAAGGGCGGTGACGATGGCGGGGATGCGGGTTCCGCGCACGTCGATGGTCAGTTCGGTTCCGGGCTCGCTCGCCGACGGCGCGACGAAAGCCATGGCCACGGGGTGGCCGAGGGTGGGGCTGAGGGCACCGCTGGTGATCTCGCCGACGGTGTCGTCGCCGCGGAGCACGGAGTAACCGGCGCGGCCCGCGCGACGGCCCTCCGACACGAGCCCGACGAGCACGGGGGCGTCGGCGGGGCTCGACGCCACGCCGTCCTTGCCGATGAAGGCCGCCTTGTCGACGGCGACGACGCGGCCGAGGCCGGCCTGCGCGGGAACGATGTCGCGCGAGAGCTCGTGGCCGTACAGCGGCATCCCCGCCTCGAGGCGCAGCGTGTCGCGCGCGGCGAGGCCGCAGGGGACGAGTCCGCGATCGGCGCCCGCGGCGAGCGCGGCGTCCCACATGGCGCCGGCCTGGGCGGTGGGGATGAGCAGCTCGTAGCCGTCCTCGCCGGTGTACCCGGTGCGGGCCACGAACAGCGAGGCACCCTGGAAGGTGCCGTCGGTCCAGGCGTAGTAGCCCAGCTCGTCCAGGGCCGTGCCGGTGATCTCGACTCCCGGGGTGGAGCTCAGGATGCCGAGGGCCTCGGGGCCCTGGAGGGCGATGAGCGCGAGCTGGTCGGTGACGTCTTCGACCCGCGGGATGGCCCCACCGGACGTGACGGCGTAATCGGTGCCCTCGAGGGGACCGTCGAGGAACGCCTGCGCCGACGACCACGTGGCGCGGGCACCGTCGAACGCCGCGGCCACGGCATCCCGGTTCCCGGCGTTCGCGATCACCAGGAAGTAGTCCTCACCGGTGCGGTAGACGATGACGTCGTCCACGATTCCGCCGTCGTCGGCCAGAACGAGGGAGTACTTGGCCTTGCCGACGCGCATGGTGGAGATGCGGCCGGCGAGCACGAAGTCGAGGAAGTCCGCGGCGCGGCCGCCCTGCACCCAGAACTCGGCCATGTGCGAGATGTCGAACAGGCCCGCGGCCGTGCGCACCGCGTGGTGCTCGGCGAGGTCGGAGGTGTAGCGCACGGGCATGTTCCAGCCGCCGAAGTCGGTGAACGAGGCGCCGAGGGCCTCGTGCCGATCGTGCAGCGGCGACGAGCGTGGAGGGGCGGGGGTGTCGGTCATGAGTTCTGCCGTTCGCGATGACGGACAGACGCCGGTCGGCGCCTGGAGAACTCCCCCTCTGTCATGGGCCTGAGAGTTTCGCCACGGCATCCGTTCGACGAACAGGATGCGCGGGCTTTCACCGTCGGCGGATCCGGCGCGGTGCACCCGGATCACTTTCCAGAGTGGCCCGATCGACGCGGTACGCGTACCTGAGAGATTGGCGGGGAGGCTTGCTCCTTCGGTGCCCGGCTGCGTTCGCCGGAGCTCTCCCGCATCGATCATGGGGCCGGTGTGGACTTGTGGGGTCAGCCTAGCGGAGGCCCGCGGCGCTCTGTCCAGCCCCGCGGTGAACGACGCCGGATGCCGCGGCCTCGATCGCCCACGTCGCCCTCACCGCCGCGGGCCCCGGGCTCCCCTCACCCGGTGTACAGGGGCGTGGTGCTGGTGCGCCAGACGTCGATGTCGTCGCTGACCCTCCAGGCGACGGTGAGGGGCTGCACGTCGGCCGAGGGCACGACACTGTCGAGGGCGATGTCCCACCGGCGCTGCGACTCGGAGGCCGCAGCGGAGGCGGTGACCTCCGTCGTGCCGATGTAGGCGACGATCTGATCCGGATCACCCACGAGGCTGGCACCGTCCTCAGCGCCGTCTCCCCGATCGGCGAAGACGATCGCGGCGGGTGCCGTGGGGTCCACGGCCGTCACGTCGCGGATGTCTTCGGGCCCGGAGGCGGGATTCACCCACTCGTACGGGCTCTGTCCGGTGAGGGGAACGCCGGCATCGTCGATGCGGGGGCCTTCCGGTGTGTCCCGCACGATCCACGCATCGGCGTGGCGGTCGGCGACGGCCGTGACGAGGACCGCATCGTCGACCGGCCCCGGCCCCGCGGTGATCACGCCGTCCGTTCCGAGATATCCGGTGGCGTCGTCGACGCGGACGAACCCGCCGACGGCCGTGTCGGCGAACCGTTCGGCGGGCCCCGCGATCGACTGCGCCCCCTCGGACAGCAGCGTGTAGGCGTCGGCGAAACGCTCCTCCTGGAACGCCGTCAGGTAGTCCTCGACGAGGCTCACGGCCTCCGATTCGCTCACCCCGTCGGCGGAGGGCGAAGCCGGGGCCGAAGCCGTGATGGACGGGCTGCTCGGAGATGCGGGCGGGGTCGAGGCGGAGGGTTCGGAGCTGCTCTGTCCGACGCACCCTGCGAGGAGCAGGACGACCGTCGAGGCGGCGAGGGCGGTGGACACCGTGCGAAGCGTTGTCTTCTGGCTCATCCCTCCACGGTAGGAAACGGCGACGGCCGCCGGCTGCCCGGTTGTCCGCGAGCACCGGATGTGGAAGGGTCCGCCCCCGGCGCGGGGCCGTCGCCCCGGCACCCCGTTCAGCGGCGCGTGCAGCTTCCCGAGGCGACGGGCGCCGACAGGGCGTCCATCTGCGCCACCACGGGGAGCAGCTCGGCGGGGGTCATCGCGTAGCCGACGTTGTCGTCGGTGTCGCTACGGGCGAAGACGATGCCCGCGATCTCACCCGTCGTCGTCAGCAGAGGTCCCCCCGAGTTCCCCGGCCGGACCACCGCGGCCAGCGCGTAGATGTCTCGCGGCACCGAGGAGGTGTCGTAGATGTCGGGAACGGGGACGGTGCCCGACGACAGCACCTGGGCGCTGCCCGAGGTGAACGGTCCCCCGCCCGGGTACCCCTGCACCACGGCGGAAGCCCCCACCTCGAGGGTCGGGGAGATCGGCAGGGGCGCGGCATCGAGACCGTCGACCGAGACCACGGCGATGTCGTCGGTCGGGTCGAAGTAGACCACCCGCCCCTCGCGCGCGGGGCGGCCGGGCAGCTCGACGAGGGGCGTGTCGACGCCGGCGACGACGTGCGCGTTGGTGACGATGCGGTCGGCCGCCACGACGAACCCCGAGCCGCTCGAGGTGATGCCGCAGGCGTAGGCGGTGCCCGAGATCCGCGCGACCGACTGCGCGGCCTGCGTCAGCGCGGGGTCGTCGAGGGCGACCGCCGGGGCGCTCGGCACGGTCCCGATCTGGATGAGCTCGCCGAGGCGGGGGATCCCCTCGGCGAAGACCGTTCCGCGCAACTCGGCGAGCGCACCGCGCACGGGGGCGGGGATGAGGTCGTCGATCGTCCGGATGACCGCCGACGAGCCCAGCGCCGCCGACACGACGGGAACTCCGACCGGGGTGAGCGATCCGGCGACGAACGACACGGCGAGCGCGGCCGCGGCGACGTTGACGACCCCACCGAGCAGACGCTCGGGGACGCGGAGCTTGATGCGGTCGGCGCCCCGACGGAAGAAGCCGCCCAGGGCGCTGCCGAGACCCGAGCCGATGAGCAGCAGCAGGATGCCGGCGCCGATCATCGCGGGGCCCCGCCAGGCCGGCTCGGTGATCCACTGGCCGACGAACGGCGTCACCCAGTACGCGGCGACGGCGCCGACCGCGAGGCCCGCGAAGAAGCCGATCGTGGCGAGGAAACCTCGCGAGAGGCCCGTGATGAGCGCGATCGCCAGAAGGGCGATCAGAACGATGTCGATGATCGGCATCCGACCTCCCCAATCCGACTCTCACGCTAAGCCGCGCGTCTGAGAGAACCCTTTCGACGCGGCCGGGGCGGGCGGGCGCGGTTCCGGGGCGAAGAGCCCCGCGCCCGCTCCTCGATCCCGCGGTCGCCGCGGTTCGGGGCGCGATTGGCGCATTGGGGCGGATATCGCCCACCCCAGTGCGCCAATCGTGCCCCGGACCGCCCACTCGGCCGTGACCCGCCGCCCCGTCACCACGGACAGCGGTCAGCGATTCGCCCTTCGGGTCGGGATGACACTAAGATCGATCCCGGAGATATGGTCACCATGACACGAACCCCTGAGCCCGAGTCCCGCGACGCCGACGTGCGCGTCGCGGTGTCGACCGTGATCTTCAGCGTGCGCCGCGGCGCCGACGACGAACCCGTCCTGTCGCTCCCGCTGGTGCGCCGCACCCGCGACCCCTTCGACGGGCGGTGGGCGCTGCCGGGCGGCTGGCTCGACGCGACCGAAGAGCTCGACACGGCGGCATCCCGGACCCTCGCCGAGACCACCGGGCTGACCCCCAGCTACCTCGAGCAGCTGTACGCGTTCGGCGCCGTCGACCGCTCCCCCACCCGCGTGGTGTCGATCGTGTACTGGGCGCTGCTGCGCTCCGACGAGGTCGACGCGCAGGTCGCCGCCCACGCCCGCCAGGGCGACGCCCCCGAGAACGTCGAGTGGTTCGACGCGACCGCCCTGCCCGCTCTCGCCTTCGACCACGACCACATCGTCGAGTACACGCTGTGGCGCCTGCGCAACAAGGTCGGCTACAGCCGCATCGCGCACGGGCTGCTCCCCGACGAGTTCACGCTCGCCGACCTCCGCGAGGTCAACGAGACCATCCTCGGCAAACGCCTCGACCCGGCGAACTTCCGCCGCCAGGTCGACACGTCCGACACCCTCATTCCCACCGAGCGCTTCCGCACCGGAAGCCACCGCCCCGCCCGCCTGTACCGCTACAACCGCGACGTGGAGCTGGCCGACCGCGGCCCCCTCCCGTCCCGTCACTGATCGGAACGCCCATGTCCGCCACGCCCCTCACCCTGCAGCCGCGTCCCGCGATCGACCCGAGCGTCGACCACGCGATCCAGGCCATCGTCTCCGGCGCCTCGATCGACGCCACCTGCACCACCGACCTCGCGGTCGGCCCCTGGGACTTCGACACCCGCCCGGGCTACGGTCCGGGCTCGTCGATGGGAGACGTCATCCCCACCGGCGCTCCCCGCCAGGGCGAACTGCCGCAGGCGTACCGCGACGCCTCCGACGACGAGCTCGACGCCCGCATCCGCGCGGCGAAAGCGACGCTCGGCGACCGGGTCGTCGTGCTCGGGCACTTCTACCAGCGCGAAGAGGTCGTGCGCCACGCCGACTACGTGGGGGACTCGTTCCAGCTGGCGAATGCCGCAAAGGACCGGCCCGAGGCCGAGGCCATCGTGTTCTGCGGCGTGCACTTCATGGCCGAGACCGCCGACCTGCTCTCGCGGCCCGAGCAGGCCGTGATCCTGCCGAACCTCGCCGCCGGGTGCTCCATGGCCGACATGGCCGACATCGACCAGGTCGAGGAGTGCTGGGAGCAGCTCGCCGACGTGCTGGGCGATCTCGACACCCCGGATGCCGAGGGCCTCGTGCCGGTGATCCCGGTGACGTACATGAACTCCAGCGCCGCCATCAAGGGCTTCGTCGGGCGCCACGGCGGCATCGTCTGCACCTCGTCCAACGCCCGGACGGTGCTGGAGTGGGCGTTCGCGCGCGGGCGCCGCGTGCTGTTCTTCCCCGACCAGCACCTGGGCCGCAACACCGCCAAGGCCATGGGGGTGCCGCTCGAGCAGATGCCGATGTGGAACCCCCGCAAGCCCCTCGGCGGGTCGTCGGACGCGCAGATCGTCGACAGCCGCGTCATCCTGTGGCACGGCTTCTGCTCGGTGCACCGACGCTTCACCGTCGAGCAGATCGACCGCGCCCGCGTGGAGCACCCCGGAGTGCGCGTGATCGTGCACCCCGAGTGCCCGATGGACGTCGTCGACGCGGCCGACGAGGCGGGGTCGACCGACCTCATCCGCAAGGCCATCGCCGCGGCCACAGAACCCACCACCTTCGCGATCGGCACCGAGATCAACCTCGTGCAGCGCCTGGCCGCGCAGTATCCGCAGCACGAGATCTTCTGCCTCGACCCCGTCGTCTGCCCCTGCTCGACGATGTACCGCATCCACCCCGGCTACCTCGCGTGGGTGCTCGAGTCGCTCGTCGCGGGCGAGGTCGTCAACCGCATCACCGTGCCGACCGAGGTCGCGGCCCCGGCCACCGTCGCCCTCGAGCGCATGCTCGCGGCCAAGCCCAGCGGCGCCGTGAAATGACCACGGTCGTCGTCGTCGGCAGCGGCATCGCCGGCCTGACGGCAGCGCTCCACGCGGCCGAGAACGGATGCGCGGTGACCGTCGTGACCAAGGGCGCGGTGGCCGACACGAACACGCGCTGGGCCCAGGGCGGCATCGCCGCGGTGACCTCTCCCCTCGATGACGTCGCCTCGCACGCGGCCGACACGCTCACCGCCGGCGTGGGGATGAACGATCCCTCCGCGGTCGACGTGCTGGTGGGCGAGGGGCCGACGCGCATCGTCGAGCTCGTCGCGCGCGGTGTCGCGTTCGACCGGGGCGTCGACGGCGACTTCGCCCGCGGTCTCGAGGCCGCCCACGCCCGTCCCCGCGTGCTGCACGCCGGCGGCGACGCCACGGGAGCCGCGATCCAGGCGGCGCTCGGGGCCGCCGTGCGCACGGCGGGTGTCGCGGTGCGCGAGCACGCGCTGCTGCGCGACCTGATCCTCGACGACGGTCGCGTCACGGGCGTGGAGCTCGCCGACGGCGAGCGCCTCACCGCCGACGCGGTGATCCTCGCGACGGGCGGCGCGGGCCAGCTCTACGCCCACACGACCAACCCCCTCGGCGCGACCGGTGACGGCATCGCCGCCGCCATCCGGGCCGGCGCCGCCGTCGCCGACCTCGAGTTCGTGCAGTTCCACCCCACCGCGCTCGCGGTGGGCGCGCCGTTCCTCGTCTCCGAGGCCGTGCGCGGCGAGGGGGCCGTGCTCGTCGACGAGGCGGGTCGGCGCTTCGCTTTCGACGCGCACCCCGACGGCGAGCTCGCTCCGCGCGACGTCGTCGCCCGCGCGAACGCCCGGGCCATGGCCGCGCAGGACGGCCGACCCGTGCGGCTGGATGCCACCGCCCTCGGCGCCGCGCGTCTCGCCGAGCGCTTCCCCACGATCGACGCCGCCGTGCGCGAGCGCGGGCTCGACTGGGCGCGCGACCCGATCGCCGTGACCCCCGCAGCGCACTACCTGATGGGCGGCGTGGTGACCGACCTCGACGGACGCAGCAGCGTGCCGGGTCTGTACGCGGTGGGCGAGACGGCGCGCACCGGAGTGCACGGCGCGAACCGCCTGGCATCCAACTCCCTCCTCGAGGGGGCCGTGTTCGGCGCCCGCGCCGGAGACGCGGTCGCGCGTGACGAGGCGTGGCCCGCCGCTGCCCCCGCGCTGCCGCTGCAGACGTCCGCCCCCACCGAGGCCCCGCCGTTCTCACGTGAAGCCCTGCAGAAGCTCCTCTGGGCCGAGGCCGGACTCGTGCGCGATGGCGCCGGCCTCGCGCGCGCCGCCGGGGTGCTCGCCGCGTGGAGCGCCGAGACCGCGGCCCGGTCGATCGAGGACGCCAACCTGCTGCTGGTGGCCACGCACGTCGTCGCTGCCGCCCGTGCCCGATCGGGCTCGATCGGAGCGCACTTCCGCTCCGACGCTCCGGATGCCGGGACCCCGGCCGCCGCAACACAGGGCACGGTGGCACAGGGCACAGTGACACCGGGCACAGTGACACCGGGCGCCCGCACGCGGGATGCCTCGCCGCCGCGACCCGACGTCTCGCCCACCACCCCGGCATCCCGTACCCGTCCCCAGGAGGTCTCCGCATGCTGACCCGCACCGCCATCGACCGCGTCGTCTCGGCCGCGCTCGACGAAGACGCCCCGTGGGGCGACCTCACCAGCGAAACGCTGATCCCCGAGCACGCCACCGCGCGGGCCGAGCTGGTTGCCCGCGTCCCCGGCGTCTTCAGCGGCGGTGCGGTGTTCACGGCCGCGTTCACGCTGACCGACCCCTCGGTCGTCGTCGAGATGCGCGTGGCCGACGGCGCCGCCTTCGCCCCCGGCGAGACGCTCGCCGTCGTCACGGGTCCCGCGCGGGCGGTGCTGTCGGCCGAGCGGATCGGCCTCAACTTCGTGCAGCGCATGTCGGGCATCGCCACCCTCACCCGTCGCTACGTCGACGAGGTCGCACACACCGGCGCACGCATCGTGGACACTCGCAAGACCACCCCGGGCCTACGAGCGATCGAGCGCCAGGCCGTGCGCGACGGCGGAGGCCACAACCACCGTTTCTCACTGTCCGACGCGGTGATGGCGAAGGACAACCACCTCGCCGTGCTCACCGCCAGCGGGACGTCGGTGACGCAGGCCCTCGAGAGCGCGATCGCCCGACTCCCCCACACGACCCACGTCGAGGTCGAGGTCGACCGCCTCGACCAGATCGACGCCGTGCTCGCCGCCGGGGTCGGCACGATCATGCTGGACAACTTCTCGCTCGACGACCTCCGCGTCGGCGTCGCCCGCATCGCCGGAGCCGCCCAGGTGGAGGCGTCGGGAGGGGTGAGCCTCGACACCGTGCGGGCCATCGCCGAGACCGGCGTCGACGTCATCTCGGTCGGCGCCCTCACCCACTCCGCGCCCTCGCTCGACCTCGGGCTGGACATCCGCATCGAGACGGCGTGACCCTCTACCTCGACAACGCCGCCACCACCCCCGTGCGCCCCGAGGTGCTCGAGGCCATGGCGCCCTACCTCACGCGGTTCTTCGGCAACCCGTCGAGCCACCACGAGATCGGCGAGGCCGCGGCATCCGCCCTCGACGACGCCCGCTCGCGGGTCGCCCGGGTGCTCGGCCTGCGCGCCGGAGACGTGATGTTCACCTCGGGAGGCACCGAGTCCAACAACGCGGCCCTCAAGGGTCTCGTGCTGGGCTCGGGGCGCACGCACCTCGTCACCACCGCCATCGAACACGAGTCGGTGCTCGCCTCGGCCGACTACCTCGCCCGTTTCCACGGCACCGAGGTCACCTACGCCCCCGTCGATGCCGCCGGCACGCTGACCCCCGACGCCCTCGCCGACGTGCTGCGCGACGAGACCGCCCTCGTCAGCGTGGGCTACGCGAACAACGAGGTGGGCACGATCCAGGATGCCGCCGCCCTCGCCGCCGTCGCCCACGCCCGCGGGGTCCCCCTGCACCTCGACGCCGTCCAGGCCGCCGGGTGGCTGCCGCTGGCGGGGCTCGGGGCCGATGCGATCACCGTCGCCGGGCACAAGATCGGCGCGCCGAAGGGCACCGGGATCCTCGCCGTGCGCGGCCGGCTCCCTTTCGAGCCGCTCCTGCACGGCGGTGGTCAGGAGCGCGGTCGCCGCTCCGGCACTCCCGACGTCGCGGGGGCCGTCGCGATCGCCACCGCCTTGACCCTGGCCGAGGACGAGCGCGAAGCCGAGGCGCGGCGCGTCTCGGCGCTCCGCGACGCCTTCGTCGCCCGTGTGCTCGCGCTCGTCCCGGGCGCGCGCCTCACCGGCCACCCCGAGCGACGACTGCCCGGCACCGCCAGCTTCGTGTTCCCCGGTACGAACGGTGAGACGGTGCTGCTCGAGCTCGAACGGCGCGGGATCGTGTCGTCGAGCGGATCGGCGTGCGCCGCCGGGAGCGACGAGGCGTCGCACGTGCTACTCGCGCTCGGCATCGCGCACGACGAGGCCCGCACCGCCGTGCGCTTCACCCTGCCGCGGGGGCTCACCGGATCTCTCGACCCCGTAGCGAATGCCGTCGTCGCCGCGGTCGCCGCCGTAGGATCACGCGGGTGAGTTCCACCGCCGTCACCGTCATCATCCCCGGCTTCGACGTGGCGGACTTCGCCGAGGAGGCGCTCGACTCCGTCCGCGGCCAGACGCACTCGAACTGGACCGCCGTCCTCGTCGACGACGCCTCCACCGACGACACGACCCGCATCTTCGCCGACGCCGCGGCCGCCGACGCCCGCTTCCGCGTCGTGCGCCACGAGGAGCAGCGCGGCCTCGGCGCCGCCCGCAACACCGGCCTCGCCGAGGTCGACACCCCCTACACGGCCTTCCTCGACGCAGACGACCGCTATCGCCCCGACGCCCTGGCACGCCTCGCCGACACCCTCGACCGCACCGGCAGCGACTTCGTCGTGGGTGCGTACGTGCGCCTGCGCCCGGATGCCGGCGGGCCCGGCTACACGGCCGGCGACGTGCAGCCGTGGGTCGCCGCCGCCACCGACCCGGCGCGGCAGCGCACCACGCTGACGGAGCACCCGGCGGCATCCGGGAACATCGTCGCCTGGTCGAAGCTGAGCCGCACCGCCTTCTGGCGCGCGCACGACCTGCGCTTCCCCGAGGGCCGCTACTACGAAGACCAGGTGCTCGCGCAGCGCATGTACACGCTCGCGTCGGCGTTCGACGTGGTGCCCGACGTCGTCGTCGACTGGCGGGAACGCCGCGATGGCGGATCGATCACTCAACGCCTGGCCGAGGTGGACGTGCTGCGCGACTACCTCGACGCCCTGGGCGAGGGCATCGCGCTGCTGCGCGCCGCCGGCGCCGACGCGGCCGTCCGCGAGCGTGGAGCGCTGATCCGCACGCTCGATCTTCCGCCCCTGTTGCGGATCGCCGAGGCGCACCCCGACCCGGCGTACCGCGTCGCGCTCGAGGCGTTCCTCGAGACGCTGCCGGTCTGAGGGCGGCCGCCGGGCGACTCCGCCCGTCGAGCCGTCGGGCGTCACTTCACTCATCGCTGCGGCCGATCCCGACCCGCGACGACGGTCGTTCACTCCGGCGGTTCATCCGCCCGGCGGGAGGGCAGTGCCGCGCGGGCGAGGCCCGCCGCGTCGAGCTGCTCGTCGGCGAGGACGAACGAGGCGGCGAGCTGCTCGGCAGCGAGGCTGGAGTACAGCCCTCCCGCGGCGAGCAGTTCGGAGTGGGTCCCCGACTCCACGATGCGACCCGCGTCGACGACGTGGATCTGATCGGCGCTGATGACCGTCGACAGGCGGTGCGCGA
Organism: Microbacterium sp. Leaf436; assembly: GCF_001424715.1. Taxonomy (NCBI): domain Bacteria; kingdom Bacillati; phylum Actinomycetota; class Actinomycetes; order Micrococcales; family Microbacteriaceae; genus Microbacterium; species Microbacterium sp. Leaf436. Next base: position 53,446 of record NZ_LMRB01000003.1, on the reverse strand, counting down.
TCGACAGCGTCGTGCGCCCGTGCGAGGCGGTCTCGAGGGCCTCTTGCACGATGCGTTCCGACACGGTGTCGAGAGCACTCGTCGCCTCGTCGAGCAGCAGCACGGGAGGGTCTTTGAGCAGCACGCGCGCGATCGCGATGCGCTGCTTCTCTCCGCCCGAGAGGCGGTATCCGCGCTCGCCGACGACGGTGTCGTATCCGGCTTCGAAGCCGGCGATGACGTGATGGATGTTCGCGGCGCGGCAGGCGGCTTCGATCTCGTCGTCGGAGGCCTCGGGGCGGGCGTAGCGCAGGTTCTCGCGCACCGTCGCGTGGAACAGGTACGTCTCTTGCGACACGATGCCGATCTCGTCGACGATCGAGGCCCGATCGAGGTCGCGCACGTCGGCTCCCGAGAACAGCACCGCCCCGCCCGACGCTTCGTACATGCGCGGCGTCAGGTACAGGATCGTCGTCTTGCCCGCTCCCGAGGGGCCCACGAACGCCACGTGCTGCCCGGGTTCGACGGTGAACGAGACCCCGTCGAGCGTGGGCCGCGCGTTCGCGGGTGCGTCGGGGTAGCGGAACTCCACGTCGCGGAACTCCACCCGCCCGACCGGACCGGGCGCGGCCGAGACCGGCAGGGCGTCGGGGACGTCGACGATGGCCGGCCGCAGGTCGAGGTACTCGAAGATGCGGGCGAACAGCGCCGACGAGGTCTGCACATCGAGCGCCACGCGCATGAGCCCCATCAGCGGCATGAGCAGCCGCGCCTGCACGGTCGTGAAGGCCACGATGGTGCCGGCGGTGATGGCACCCGCGCCACCGGCGATGAGATACCCCGCGACGAGGTAGATCACGGCGGGGACGCTCGACATGATGACCTGGACCACCGCGAAGAAGCCCTGGCCGCTCATCGCGCGCCGCACCTGCAGGTGCACCTGGTTGTCGTTCTCGGCGTCGAAGCGCGCCGACTCGGTGCGCTGGCGGTTGAACGACTTCGACAGCAGGATGCCGGACACGCTCAACGTCTCTTGAGTGATCGCCGAGAGCTCCGACAGGGACTCCTGCGTCTCGCCCGCGATGCGCGCGCGCACCTGCCCCACCCGGCGCTGCACGAAGATGAGGAACGGCATGAGCGCGACGGCGATGAGGGTCAGTCGCCAATCGATGAGGATCATCGCCACGAGAGAGGCGATCACCGTCACCGCGTTGCCGAGGATGCTGGTGACCGTGTTGGTCAGCACGCCCGACACGCCGCCGACGTCGTTCTGCAGACGCGACTGGATGACGCCCGTCTTCGTGCGGGTGAAGAACCCGAGCTCCATCGACTGCAGGTGATCGAACAGGCGCGTGCGCAGATCGCCCGTCACGCGGTTGCCCACGGTCGCCGTGAACCACGTCTGCCCCACGTTCAGCCCCGCCGACACGAGGAACAGCACCATCATGATGCTGACCAGCACGGCGAGCAGCTGCAGATCGGGGCGCGACCCGTCGATCGGGAAGAGCGCGTCGTCGAAGATGCGTTGCACCAGCAGCGGCGGAATGACCGCGATCGCGGCCCCCACCACCACGAGCACCGCCGTCATGACGATGCGACCGCGATAGGGCCGGAACAGGTCGACGACCCGTCGTCCGAGGTTCGCGACGCGCGGTGCCTGGGAGTTGCGTCGGCGCTGTTCGGCGGCGTCCACGCCGCGGAACATGCTTCCGCCTACTCCACCCGGGGTCATGCGGGCCAGCCTACGTCCGACCGCCGACACCGGCTCCCGCCCGGGCACCGCGGAGGGCGGCCGCGAGACCCCGACCCGCGCTTCCCCGACATCGTCCCGGCCAATTTCTCTCGACGTCGGAATATCCCGCCGGCCGCCGCCGTTCGGTCTGAGGCACGTCGCCTCTCCGGCGCCACGAAGCCCCCCGCACGAAAAGGACCTCGTCATGGCTGCCACCGGCACCCCCGTCGCTTCCCCGCCCGCCACCGCCTCGGGCGTGACCACCGAGCAGAGCCGCGTCATCTGGCTGCTGCTCACCGCCGCGTTCGTCGCAATCCTCAACGAGACGACGATGAACGTCGCGATCCCGTTCCTCATCCGCGACCTGGGCATCACGGCCGTCGCCGCGCAGTGGCTGACCACCGCGTTCATGCTGACGATGGCCGTCGTCATCCCGATCACGGGCTTCCTGCTGCAGCGCTTCACCACGCGTCAGGTCTTCATCGCGGCGATGTCGCTGTTCTCGACCGGTACGCTCGTGGCCTTCCTCGCCCCCGGCTTCGAGGTTCTCGTCGTCGCCCGCGTCATCCAGGCCTCGGGGACCGCCATCATGATGCCGTTGCTGATGACGACCATCATGACGATCGTGCCGCCGCAGCAGCGCGGTCGCATGATGGGGCGCGTCAGCATCGTCATGGCGCTCGCCCCCGCGATCGGCCCGACCATGTCGGGGCTCGTGCTGCAGTCGCTCGGGTGGCACTGGATCTTCGGCATCGTGCTGCCCATCGCCCTGGTCGCCCTCTTCGTGGGCGCCCGCTGGATCCACAACCTCGGCGAGACCCGCAACGCCCCCATCGACATCCCGTCGGTGGTGCTCTCGGCGCTCGGCTTCGGCGGCCTCGTGTTCGGCCTCAGCCAGATCGGCGGCGGCCACGGTTCCGACCCGGATGCCGCGTCGACCTCGCTCGTGACCCTGATCGCCTCGCTCGCGGTGGGTGTGATCGGACTGGGCCTCTTCGTCTGGCGTCAGACACGGCTCCAGCGCAGCGACAGCGCCCTGCTCGACCTGCGCGTGTTCCGCTCCCGCAACTTCACCCTCTCGGTGGCGCAGCTCGGCGTGATGTCGATGGCGTTCTTCGGCGCGATCACGCTGCTGCCCCTCTACCTGCAGACGGTGCTCGAGAAGACGCCCCTCGAGACGGGCCTGGCCGTGCTGCCCGGCTCTCTCGCGATGGGCCTCGCGGGTCCCGTGATCGGGCGCATCTACGACCGCTTCGGCACGCAGGTGCTGCTCGTGCCGGGCGCCGTGATCACCAGCGGCTCGCTGTGGTTCTACACGACCGTCGGCACCGACACCCCGTTCGCGCTGCTCATCGCGGTGCAGACCGTCATGATGATCGGTCTCGCGCTGTCGTTCACGCCGCTGTTCACGGCATCCCTCGGTTCGCTCGAGCCCCGGTTCTACTCGTACGGCTCCGCCGTCGTGGGAACCGTGCAGCAGGTCGCCGGCGCCGCCGGTATCGCTCTGCTGGTCACGCTGATGTCGTCGGTCTCGGCCGCGGCGGGCGGGGGCCTCGAGGCCGGAGCCGCGGGAACGCGGGCCGCGTTCCTCGTCGCCGCGATCATCTCGGTGCCCCTGATCGTGGGGGCGTTCCTCATTCGCAAGCCCGCCGATCAGCCCGAGGGCGCGGCGCCGATCGCGCACTGAAACGCGCAACGCTGACCGCGCGCGGCGGTGTCGACGCGCGGCGAGGCGCAGTGACGACAGCGCCGGGACGCACGTCCCGGAGTACAGGTCAGATCACGGTGCGCCGGACGACACGACCACGACGGGCCGGGCGCGCCGGGGGTGCAGGCTCAGAGCGAGCAGGAACCGCCGCCGCAGCACTGCGACGCCGCGGGGCGAGACTCGTCCTTCTCTTCGACGGGAGCGTTCAGAAGCGTGATCAGCGGCTTCGATGCAGAAGTCGTCTCAGACGTGGTGTCAGCGGACATGCGCTCCATGCTACGCCCGCGCAGGACTCCGGCGGGCCGCCGACGCAACCGGGCGATCGAGGCACGTCACCGCTAACGCCGGGGCGCGGCATCCGCAACCCCCGCCCCCGTCCGCGCGGCGGTTTCTAGCGTGGAAGGCGTTCCTAATCGAGAAAGAGAGAGTCGCACCATGACCGATCTCACCGGCAAGCGCATCGCCTTCCTGCTCACCGACGGATTCGAAGACAGCGAGCTCACGAGCCCGTGGGAGGCCGTCACCTCCGCGGGCGCCGAAGCCGTGCTCGTCTCGCCCGCCGACGGCAGCATCACCGGCGAGAAGGGGCACCAGCAGCCCGTCGACCTCGCCGTGGGCTCGGCCTCGGCAGCCGACTTCGATGCCCTCGTGCTTCCCGGCGGCGTGCAGAACGCCGACGACATCCGCATCGTCCAGGATGCCGTGTCCTTCACGCGCGATTTCTTCGACCAGCACAAGCCGGTCGCCGTCATCTGCCACGGGGGCTGGATCCTCACCGAGGCCGACGTGCTGAAGGGCCGCACCCTCACCAGCTACCCGACCTTGAAGACCGACCTGCGAAACGCCGGAGCCACGTGGGTCGACGAGGAAGTGCACGTCGACCAGGGGCTCGTCTCGAGCCGCAACCCCGACGACCTGCCCGCGTTCAATGCGAAGCTCGTCGAAGAGGTCGCCGAGGGGAAGCACTCCGGCCAGACGGCCTGAGCGTCTTCGTCGGCAACGGCCCCGGGCTTCGGCTCGGGGCCGTCGTCGTTTCGGCCGAGCGGGCGTTGGTGGGGCGATGGTCCGACTGGTTTCCCACGGACACTCCTCGGTCCCGCGACCACCCGACGCGACCAGCGCACGAGGCGAGCGGCCGATCAGCCCGGCAGCACCTGGCACGACGGGCAGTACTGCCCGCCGCCCTTCGTGCCGGGGATGTCCTCGATCACACCGCCGCAGTCGGGGCAGGGCTCGCCCGTGCGACCGTGCACCGCCATGGCCGCCACCTTGGCGGCCTTCTGCTGGGCGATGGGGACGCCCCGCCGCGCCAGCACGGCGGCGGTCAGCGTGTCGTGCAGCGCCGCGTGCAACCGCGAGACGTCGTCGCTCGAGAGGCTCGACGCGTGCGCGACGGGCGACAGCCGGGCGGCGAAGAGGATCTCGTCGGAGTACGCGTTGCCGATGCCGGCGAGCGACTCCTGCTCCTGCAGCAGCGCTTTGAGCTGTTTGCGCCGTCCGCCGAGAGCGTGCGCCAGCGCCTCGCGTGAGAACGCGGGGTCGGCGGCATCGGGTCCGAGCTTCGCGACCGATGGAACCTCGTTCGCCGTATCGACGACGTGCAGCTGCACCGAGAGCCAGTCCCCCGCGTCGGTGATCCCCAGGATGCCGTCGTCGAGCACGAGGCGCGCGATCACCGCCGCCGGTGCGACGGCATCCACCGAACCGGAGCCGGGCTCGGCGTCGGACTCCGCGCCCGCGTCCGTCCACGTCGCCCACCCGGCCCGACCGAAGCCCACGCCGAGGTGCACGCCGTCGAGATCGAGGTCGAGGTGCTTGCCGTGCCGGGTCACCCCGGTCACGGTGCGCCCCACGAGCTCGTCGAGCGGCCGCGGCCGTGTCTTGAGCGCGCGCCCCTCGACGAGCTCGACGTCGCGCACCACGTGCCCGCCGAGGCGCTCACGCAGGAACAGCGTGAGCGCCTCGACTTCGGGGGCTTCGGGCATGGAACGACCCCGCGCTCAGGCCCCGGGCTCGGGGGCCGTGGGCGTCGTCGCCGGGGCGGGAGCAGCCGCAGCGGTGGTCGGGTGCTGCGCGTTCGCGAACGCGTCGGCCATCGCACGGCCCTGAATGATCTGCGTCAGGTCGATGCCGGTCGCCGCGCGCACGGCCTCGAACGACGAGCGCAGGCCCGTCGCCGATTCCGCAGCGAGGTGTCCGCTGGCACCCTCTCCGCCGAGCACCGTGATGGAGCCGACGCGATCGAACCCCTTCGCGAACTCGGTCATCATCGGCACGAGCGCCTCGAGGGCACGCTGCGCGAGCAGAGCCTCCTGGTTGTGCGCCAGGGCCTCGGCCTCGGCGCGGATCGCCTCGGCGCGGGCCTCACCGGCCAGGCGCACCGACTGCGCGTCGGCCTCGGCGCGCACGCGCACGGCCGCGGCCTCTTGCTCGGCGATCTGCGCGCGGGCCTGCGCGGCCTTGATCTGCGCGTACGAGTCGGCGTCGGCGTTCTTCTGACGCTGGTACAGGTCGGCGTCGGCGACGCGGTTGACCTCGGACTCCAGGCGCGCCTCGGTGTTCTGCGCCTCCTGCTCGAGCACGGCCTGGCGGCGTTCGGCGCGCGCGAGGGCCTCGGCCTGCTCGGCCTCGGCGTTGGCACGGCCGACCTCGGCCTTGGCCGCGGCGCTGTTCTTGTCGAGCGCGGTCTGCTCGATCAGGTTGGCCTCGTCGGTGGCGATCTGGCGCGCACGGATCTCGCGCACGGCGTTGATGCGGGCGACCTCGGCCTCGCGCTTGACGCGCTCGACCTCGGTGGCACCGAGCGCCGAGATGTAGCCGTTCAGGTCGGTGATGCCCTGGATCTGGAACGAGTCGAGGATGAGCCCCTGCGACGAGAGGTCCTGCTTGATGCCTTCGGCGATCTGGTCCGACAGCCGCTGGCGGTCCCGCATGAGCTCTTCGACGGTCAGGGTCGCGACCACTCCGCGCAGCGCACCCTCGAGCTGCTCGGTGGTGAACTGCTCGATCGCCTTGTCCTGCGAGGCGAAGCGCTCGGCCGCACGACGCACGGATTCGGGGTCGGAGCCGATCTTCACCAGCGCGACACCGCTGACGTTCACGGTGACGCCCGTCGACGACTGCGCCGTGGGCTCCATCTTGATCTGGCGGGCACGGAGCGAGATCATCTCGCCGCGCTGGGTGAGCGGGTTGACGATCGCGCCACCGCCGGTGATGACGGTGATCCGCGACGAGTTGCCGTCAGAGCTTTTCTGGCGCTTACCGACGATGACCAGGGCTTCGTCGGCCTTGGCGACGCGGTACCAGCCGCGGATGATGAGCGAGAGGACCAGGAGGACGACGACCGCCACCACCACGACGATGGCGACGATGACTCCGACGGCTCCCAATGCGGCGAGTTCCATGCTTCTCCTTCGACAGGCGCCGAAAGACCGACGCGGGGGAATTGTCTCCAACCTATCCGGGGGGCCGCAGGCGGTGTCCACCCCTTCTGCGCACGAATCCCGTCGCCGGTCGGGTGGGGAGGAGCGTACCGTTGAGGGTGAGGCGGCCCGAACCGCCGAAAGAAGGGTCCCCCATGAAGATCGTTTCGTCGCAGGACTGGCGGGATGCCATCCGCTTCGACGCCCCTGTCCTCGTCGCCGACGTCGTCCCCGGCGACGCCACCCGCTGCGTCGCCTGTGGAACCGACGGCCGCCTGTACGAGCGCACCGAGCTGTGGGCCGTCAAGCATCGCCACCCCAAGCACCACGACGGATTCGTCCGCTTCTACTGCGAGGAGCACACGCCGGCCGCTGCTCCCCCGCCCCCGGCGCCCGTCGAGCTGAAGCGCACCCGCGCGGCCGCTCCTCGTGCCGAGCGCCGCACGCCCAGCTCCAAGCCCACGCCGATCACCGACCGGCCCGTGCGCACGATGTGCCCCGACTGCTTCGTCGAGGTGTCGGTCGGCGGCGACTGCGGAATGTGCGGAGCCCAGGTCGTCTGACCCTCGCAGACAACGAACCGCCCCGCCGCTTCCGCGACGGGGCGGTCGTGCGTCAGAGCGCCGAGATCGTCCAGCTCGCCTCGTGCGACGCTCCCGGGGCGAGGGCGACCACCCCGGTGTCGAAGTCGTAGGCGTCGTCGTTGAACGCGTCGGGCGCGCAGGTCATGGGCTCCACTGCGAGTCCCGCGCGGTGCCCGGGCGTTCCGGGGCCGGCAGGCAGGTCGGCGGTGTGGATCTGCACCCAGGCGCACGCGGCGTCCCAGCTCATGGCCACTCCCGTGCCCGACGGATCGGTGAGGGTCACCGTCGCCCGTGAACCGGCATCCCGCACCAGGTCCGTGTACGCGTGGTCGATCTCGACCGCGCCGAGCACGCGGGGCGCGCGGAAGTCGAAGCGTTCGGCGTCGCCGGCGACGGATGCCAGCGCCACGGGTGCGAGTCGGTCCGGCGTCACCTCGAGCACGGTGTCGGCCGGCAGTCCCAGGGTCCAGGCGTCCAGCGGCGCGGAGCCGGCGACGAGGTAGGGGTGGGGACCGGTCCCCCACGGCGCCGGGGTGTCGGCGAGGTTCGTGGCGCGCACGGTCTGGGTCAGGCCGTCGTCGCCGAGGCGGTAGGTGGTCGAGACGACGAGCCACCACGGGTACCCGGCCTGCGCCGGCACGGCCGCCGTCAGCGTGACGGCGTCGGCGGTGGCATCCGAGACGTTCCAGCTGACCCACGACAACAGGCCGTGCAGGGCGTGACCGCGATCGGGTTCGGTGAGGGCGAGCTGGTGCTCGGCTCCTCCGAAGCGATGAATTCCGTCGACGATCCGGTTCGGCCACGGGGCGAGGGTCGTCCCGCGGTAGGCGGGGCGCAACTCGTCGGCGTCGAACGGCACGACGAGATCGCGCCCCTCGTGGGTCAGGGAGCGCAGCGAGGCGCCGACACTGGCGATCGCGGCCTCGTAGCCGTGGGCGCGCAGGACGACGGGGGTGCCCGAGACGACGGTGGGGGTCTCGGTGGGAGCGGCATCGGTCATCCCGCCATTATCCCGGCCCGCCGCGTCGACTCCCGCACCGCGGAGCGACGAATGCCCCGATCCGCGCGGGACCGGGGCATTCGGGGAGGGCGACTTACTTGAAGGCGTCCTTGACGTTTTCGCCAGCCTTCTTGACGTTGGCCTTGCTCTGATCGGCCTGGCCCTCGGCTTCGAGGCGCTCGTTGTCGGTCGCCTTACCGAAAGCTTCCTTGGCCTTGCCGGTGATGTCCTCTGCGGCGTTCTTGATCTTGTCGTCGAGTCCCATGTCGGCTCCTCCCATTAGGTATGCGGGTAATTCCCGTTGCCATCACGGTAGATCGCCGTCCTTTCGGGCTCGGGGGGCTTGAAATTCGTCGCGACCTGAGCAAGCCGACCGGGTTAGGTTCGAAGCGTGCGCCCTGACCCTCGCCTCATCCCGTCGATCCAGGTTGCGCCGTGAGCGCGTCGTCCGGCCCGGGAACGCTCGACGACCTCGTCGACCTTCTCGACGAGTCGCCCGGCGCGCAGCGCGGGAGTGGACGAGCCGGTCGGATCGCCCTCGTCACGTTCGTCGTCGTGGTTCTGATGGTGCTCGCCGGCGGCGGCGGATACATGTGGTGGGCGTCCTCCGCCGCCCTCCCCGCACCGACCGTCACCTCGGAGGCGTCGGCCGTCGCGCCCGGCGCGCCCGCGGCGATCGCCCTTCCCGCCGAGGGGGCCATGCTCGTGAGCGTGGCGGGCGGAGAGGATTACCTCGGGCCCGATGCCGCTGGCGCCTTCGCTTCGTCGGGCGGCAACGATCCGCGGCCCCTCGCGAGCGTCACGAAGCTCATCACGGCGATGGTCGTGCTCGATGCGCACCCGCTCGACGGGCCGAATGACCCCGGACCGACCATCTCGTTCACCAAGGCCGACACCGATCTCTACGACCAGTTCTACGTGCAGGGCGTCACGATCGCCCGCATGCCCGATGGCACGTCGATGTCGCAGCGCGACGCGATGGCGACGATGCTGCTGCCGTCCGCGAGCAACTACGCCGTGGCCCTGGCCCGCTGGGGCTTCGGCTCGGAGGGCGCTTTCGTGCAGGCGGCCCGGTCGTGGCTGAGCGCGAAAGGGCTGAACGACACCCGGATCGTGGATGCCACGGGCGTCGACGAACGCAACAGCAGCACGCCCGGTGACCTCGTCGCCCTGGGCCGCCTCGCCGCCGCCGATCCGGTGATCGCGACCCTCACCGCCACCCGCTCGATCAGCGTCGTCGGTCCGGGAACGGTCACGAACACCAACGACCTGCTCGGAACGCTCGGCGTCAACGGGCTGAAGACCGGCAACCTCGGCGACGGCCTGTTCAACCTGCTGTTCACGTCGACCCTCGACGTGGGCGTCAGTGGACCGTTGAAGATCACGGGAGTGCGCATGGGCGGGGCCACGCACGACAGCACCGACGCCGACGTGCGCGCGCTGCTGCAGAGCATCGAAGACGGGTTCCACGATGTCTCCGTCGGCCGGTTGGGCGATGAGGTCGGCACGATCACCACGCCGTGGGGGTCCACGGCCACCATCGTGCTCGCCAAGAACGCCGCATTGCGCACCTGGTCGGACACCCCCGTCGCCGCCTCGCTCGTCACCGTCGCTCCGCGCAGCTACGCCGACGGCGAGGTCGTCGGCACCGTCACCTGGACCGCCGGCCCGAACACGGCAAGCGCCGACGTGAAGATCTCCGGCACCATCGAGGAGCCCACGCTCTGGTGGCGGCTGACCCACCCGGGCGACCTGGGCTGAGGGGCCGGGGCTTCCGGCATCCCGGGTCCGCGGCCGCGGTCGTCCCCGTCTGAGGTCGCGCCCCGAGGGAGTCGAGTCCGGCTGCTCTTGGTGTGACCGCGGTGTCGAGGGTGGGGGCCCCGACGAACCCCGAGGCACAGCGCGGCGCGCCTAGGAAGTGTGCGACCCCCGGAGCGCGTCCTCGATGACACGGGCATCGACATCGAGGGAGTCGGCCGCGATCGAACGGCGACGTCGCTTGCCTCCGTCGTGACGGGTGAACTCGACGCGCGCCTTCTGCAGACCGGACGCACGGACGATCTCGACGCTCGTCCCCTCCCGCGGCCACTCCTCCGCACGAAGGCGAGGCGCCAGCGCCGACGGCCGCTCGATGGCCGGAAAAAACACGGAGGTGGGGGTGATCGTGACGGCGACCTCGGGCAGGCGCGGACGCCGCCGCAGCTGCCGCACTCCCAGCACGATCAGCACGAGGGGAACGACGAGGAGCGCACCCACGACGAGGAAGAAGGAGACGTCGACGCCGGCACGCGCCGCGGCGATGAACGGCACCAGCACCAGTACTCCGAGCAACGTCCCGAGGATCAGCATCAGGGTGCCCTGCGTGCGCACGAGCTTGCGGAGGGTCTGCTCGACGGCCGTTCTGTCGGCCTCGTCATACCGCACGACCACCGTCGCGTCGGGGGTCATCGGTCGTCCTCAGCGGGGTCGTCGCTCCCATCGTCGGAGTCGTGCACGTAGGTCCAGCCGTTGAGCTCCTCCTCGCGAATGGAGTCCGCCGCGAGGGTCGCCCGACGCATGACATCGGCGGCGTCGGACGCCGCCTGCTCCTCCGACACGGGTGCCGCTTGTTGCCGCGCCCTGTCCACAGCGTCGTCGAGTGCCCGGCGTTGCTGCTCATCGAGCGCCGGCGGCTCCGCGAGAACCTGCATCTGAGACCCGAAAGCCTCGCGCCACTGTGGGTCCGCCAGCAAGGTACGCAGCGGTCGCTTTCCGCTCGCGACGAGGCGCAAGCGGCTGGCGTAAGCCTCGTCGTCCGTCGTGGCGGCGAGTTCCAAGAGCCTCGTCTTCAGGTTCAGGGCGAAGTCGTCACCCGTGGTGCGCAACAGCGCAGCGGACACGTCGGGTCGGTCCATGTCAGGCCTCCGGGATCGAAACGAACTCGATGGTGGTGGTTGCGGAGCCGATGACCGCTCCGGCCGCGATGGCCGTCGACGTCGCGGTCATCATCACGCCCCAGGCCGAAGAGAACGCCTGCACCGCAGCGATGACCGCTGTGACGATGGCGGCGGGCGCCATTCCCCCGAGGGTGAAGAGCGCGGCGACCGCCTCAGCGACCGAAGACACTCCCATCGCCGCGGCGATGATCGCATCAACGAGCGCGTCGAGCGCCGAGAGCATGGCCTGACATGCCCCGTAGGCGGCCCACGCGGCGTTGGTGTACTTCGTCTCGAGGTCGCTGTACACATCGGGCTGGGCCGCGAACGCAGCGACGAGCTCGGCGAAGTACTCGCCCGCCTGGTCCGCACCTTCCCCGCTCGTCCAGGAGGCGAAAACCCCCACGGCGAGGTTTTGAACAGTCCCGGCGAGTTCGTCGAAGAAATCCCCTACGTGACCGAAGGCGCTGCCCGCGAGTGCAACCTTGTCCCAATCACCGCTGAGCTTCTGCGCGAGGAACTCGAAGACATCCTGGCCGCCAGTCCATCCCGGCTGAACCAGCTGAATAGCGCCATTGATGAGCTTACGAGTCAAGAAGGACAGCGAAAGATAGTCGGGCCAGGTGAGGATGCCCCACACGACCTGAAATGCCGGGTCGGCCAAGGACGATTCGGGTGCCACGAGAGCGCCGACGGGAGAGTCGAACGCGAGGCTCTGACGAGCCGTGTCCGCGTCGATCGGCGTCGTCACCGCCGTCGGGTCGAGGTCTCCGAACAGATCGCGGACAGTGACCTGAGCGTCGTACTCGTTCTCGTCGAAGCGCTGAGCGACGTCGTTCAACGCGCCCTGAGTGGCGGCCATCAGCGATTTCGAGCGCAGCAGCCCCGACTCGACACTCGCGGCGAATGAGCTGTGCTCGGCGAGGAGCCAGTTCATCAATTCGCCGGCCACCCACGACTGCGACTTGTCGATATGGGAGTCGAAGTACTCCAGCGCGCGATTGACGTCGGACGCGAGCTCTCCAGATGCCTCGGCGCCCCCTCGAACGACAGACGTGTCGACCTCGATGGTCATGTGTCCCCCCCCCTGGGTCGTCGACAGCCTACACAGACGGGTCCACGCGACCCGTGCGACGGTCACAGCAGCTTCGCTGACCATCACAAAAACGACGGCGCACGCTCCATACGCGGCCCACATACACGCTGACAGCGAGCTGATCACGGCTCCTGCAGAATCGCGTCCGTCGGCCGCTACGCGGCACGTCCGGTTCGGTATTGCGGGAGTTGTGCACCACCCCGACGCGAGGCCACGCTCGGGGTCTCCTCAGTTGTTGAAGCGGAACTCCACCACGTCGCCGTCCTGCATCACATAATCCTTGCCCTCGAGGCGCGCCTTGCCCTTCGCGCGGGCCTCGGCAACCGAGCCGAGCTCGACGAGGTCGTCGAACGAGATGACCTCGGCCTTGATGAAGCCCTTCTCGAAGTCGGTGTGGATGACACCCGCCGCCTGCGGCGCCTTGGCGCCCTGCGGGATCGTCCAGGCACGGGCCTCTTTCGGACCGGCGGTGAGGTAGGTCTGCAGTCCGAGGGTGTCGAAGCCGATACGCGCGAGCTGGTCGAGACCCGACTCGTCCTGGCCGGTGGAGGCCAGCAGCTCCGCGGCATCCTCGGGGTCGAGGTCGATCAGCTCGGACTCGATCTTGGCGTCGAGGAACACGGCCTTCGCCGGGGCGACCAGGGCGGCCAGCTCGTCCTTGCGCGCCGGGTCGGTGAGCACGGCCTCGTCGACGTTGAAGACGAAGATGAAGGGCTTCGCCGTCAGCAGTCCCAGTTCGCGGATGGGGCTGAGGTCGATCTTGGATGCCGAGAGCAGCACCCCGCGCTGAAGCGCGTCTTCGGCCGCCTTGGCCGCGTCGAGCACCGAGGGGTCGAGCTTCTTGCCCTTGACCTCTTTCTCGTAGCGCGTGATGGCCTTCTCGAGGGTCTGGAGGTCGGCGAGCGCGAGCTCGGCGTTGATGGTCTCCATGTCACCGGCGGGGTTCACCTCACCGTCGACGTGGACCACGTCGTCGTCGGCGAATCCGCGGACGACCTGGGCGATGGCATCCGCTTCCCGGATGTTCGCGAGGAACTGGTTGCCGAGCCCCTCGCCCTCGCTCGCGCCGCGCACGATGCCGGCGATGTCGACGAACGACACCGCGGCGGGCACGAGGCGCTCGCTGCCGAAGACGTCGGCGAGCTGCTGCAGTCGCACATCGGGAAGGTTGACGACCCCGACGTTGGGCTCGATGGTCGCGAACGGGTAGTTCGCGGCGAGCACCGAGTTCTTGGTCAGAGCGTTGAAGAGGGTCGACTTTCCGACGTTGGGAAGGCCGACGATTCCGATGGTAAGAGCCACGGGAGTCCAGATTACCCGGCCGCGACGGATCGCACGGCGCCGCACTGCGCCACGCGGGCGCGCGCCGCCCGTCTCAAGGCCGTCTCCTCACGACCGGCGCTTGCGCCGTGCACGAGCGATCAGGGCCGCCGCGCGCGGAACGCGTGGGTGACGTACGGCAGCGCGACTGAGCCGCCGGCGGCGAGTTCGGGAACGGATGCCACCACCTCGTCGACCGCGGCGTCGATACGCGCGCGCTTCTCGGGGTCGGCGGTGATGATGTCGCTGCGCGAGAGAACGAGGTCGCGCAGCTGCGGAAGGGTGATCATGCGGTCCCAGTGCCAATCATGATGCTCGAGCTCGCCGAACGGCGCGGCCACCCGGGGTCCGGTCGTCGCAAGCAGGACCTCGGCATTCGACCCGCCCATGGCGGAGGTCAACCGACGCACCCAGTCGACGCTCTCGTCGCGGATGTTCCAGACGAGGCCCAGCACTCCCCCGCGGCGCAGCACGCGGCCGATCTCGCGAGACCCTTCTTCGGGGTCGACCCAGTGCCAGGCCTGCCCCATGACCACGGCGTCGAGGGCCCCGTCGGGAAGCGGCAGCGCCTCGGCCGTCCCGGCGAACGTGGGCACCCCGCCGACGTTGTGCCGCAGGGTCGCGAGCATGTCGGCATCCGGATCGACCGCCACCACGTCGGCACCGTGTTCCACGATCGTCCGGGTGAGCTTGCCCGTTCCGGCGCCCACGTCGGCGACGCGCAGCGCACGACCCGGTTCGCGCGCGGGCTCGAGCATCCACGCCACGGCGTCGGACGGGTACTCGGGACGCCCGGATTCATAGGCGGAGGCCGCCTGTCCGAACGACGTCGACTTCTCGCGATCGGTCATGCCCCGACCCTACGCCGACCCTCCAACACCACCGCGGGCGTCGCCGTCGCGACCGGTCCCGGCGACACGCGGGGTTCCCGGCGCGCCTCCCGCCGTCGAGGTCGACCCGCGGTGAAGGTGGTCCCGTGGCTTTGGATTTCACCGCGATCGACTTCGAGACGGCGAACTCCAGCGGCGCCTCCGCGTGCGCCGTGGGGCTCGCCCGGGTGCGCAACGGACGGGTCGTCGCGACCGCGGCGTGGCTGATCAAGCCCCCGAGCGGGCACGACCACTTCGCGCCGATCAACGTGGGCATCCACGGCATCCAGGCCGCCGACGTCGCACACGCCGCCGACTGGAGCAGCCAGCTCGCCCGCCTCACCGCCTTCGCCGGGGCCGACGTGCTCGTGGCCCACAACGCCGGGTTCGACATGTCGGTGCTGCGCCGTGCCTGCGCCGCCACCGGCGACGAGTGCCCGCCGTACCGCTACTTGTGCAGCGTGCAGATGTCGCGCAAGACCTACACGCTCGACTCGTACCGTCTTCCGCTGGTGGCGGCCGAGGCGGGCTGCTCGCCGTTCGCGCACCACGATGCCCTGGCCGACGCGGTCGCGTGCGCCGAGATCACGATCGACTGCGCCCGCCGCGCGGGGGCCGACGATGTGCAGGCCCTGGCCTCGCACCTGGGCGTGCGCATCTCGCGCATCCCCGTCGAGTCCGCCGAACGCGCCGTCGCCTGACCTCCCGGCCCGTCTTTCCGACGATGTCGGAGGTCTGGTGCATGCTGACCCCATGGATGCCATCGCCCTCGTTTTCGTGATCCTCGCGCTCGCCCTCGGCGTAGCCGGCGGGTGGGTCGTCGCCTCGGCGCGCGCAGCGGCGCGGGGTGCGGTCGAGCAGCAGGCGCTCGGCGCCCGCGTGGCGGCGGCCGAGACCGCCCGCTCCGGTCTGCAGGCGCAGCTCGATCACCAGGTCGCGTTGTACCGCGAGCTCGTCGGTCAGTCCCGCTCCGACCAGGCGGCGCGCGAAGAGCGGGAGCGACGCGAGCAGACGGTGCTGCGGGCACTCGATCCCGTGCGCGAGACCCTCGACGCGATGCAGCGCAAGGTCGACGGCCTCGAGCGCGACCGCGTCGAGCAGTATTCCGCGCTCGGTGAGCAGCTGAGACTCTCGCGAGAGGCCGACGAAGCCCTGCGCGCGACCACCGAATCCTTGGCCTCTGCGATGCGCTCGGGAACGACCCGAGGCGTATGGGGCGAGACCCAGCTGCGGCGCGTGGTCGAGGCCGCGGGCCTCACGCGGTACGTCGACTTCGATCTGCAGGCGGCGGTGTCCAGCGACGCCGGCGCCGGTCGCCCCGACATGGTGGTGCGCCTCCCCGGGGGAAAGGCGCTGGCGGTCGACGCCAAGGTCCCCCTCGAGGCGTACCTGCAGGCCAGCGCCATCGCGGTCACCGCCCAGGGTGACGAGGGCGCACGCCGGGCGAGCCTGCTGTCGCGCCATGCCAAGGCGGTGCGAGCGCACATCGACGCGCTCGCGAAGAAGACCTACTGGGCAGGTCTCGCCTCGAGCCCCGAATTCGTCATCTGCTTCCTCCCGAGCGAATCGCTGCTCGCCTCGGCCCTCGACGAAGACCCGGCCCTGCTCGACTATGCGTTCACTCGGCGCGTGGCGCTCGCCTCCCCCGTCAACCTGTGGGCGGTGCTCAAGACCGTCGCGTTCACGTGGACGCAGCAAGACGTCTCCGACGAGGCACGCACCCTCTTCGCTCTCGGCACCGAGCTGTACGAGCGGGTCGGCGTTCTGGCCGGGCACGCCAACGACCTTCGTCGAGCGATCGAGAAGACCGTCGACAGTTACAACAGGTTCGCGGGCTCGCTCGAGTCACGCGTTCTGGTGACGGCCCGCAAGTTCCCGGGTATCGACGAGACCAAGCTCGACGCCGTCGCCGCACCCGCCGCGCTCGACGCGACCCCGCGCCGGTGGACGGCGCCCGAGATGATCGAGCTCGACGACATCACGACGACGACCGACGGCACGGCCGATCCTCACGAATCGGAGTCCCTCGGGTCACCGACCGGCGTCGCGGTTTCGGCCGATCTGGGGGGCGTGCGCGAGCGCGCCGGATTGGCCGACGAGAATCCTCACGGCTGAGACCCGCCGGGCCTCGAGCTCAGGAGCCGCCCGGAACCCAGCTGAGCAGGCTGATCACCGCGGCCGAGACGCCCACGAAGGCGCCGACCATCCACCAGGCGCTGATCTCGTGCCCCTCGTCGCGGCGGACGCGAAGCAGGACATCGGGGCGACGTGCGGGGTCCACCGCGCTGGCCACCACCGCGTGCGCACCTGTCTGAGGTGCGGTCGAATTCGTCGGAGCTGCTGCCATGGACGATCCCCCTTCGGGTCTCGGAAGTCACAGCGTCGCCGTTGACACTGCTGACGATTCTGCCAGACAGCCCCTCCGACACCGGTCACGCTTGCGTCACGACACGCCCGGCTGTAGGTGCGCATCCGCTGAGCGCGGCGTGCCGGGGCGGCCTGCACGGCCCGTCGGGGTGAGACTGCACGCCCCGAAGCCGCGGCTCCTCCCCTAAGGGGTCAGAGCCACTTCGACGTGAGGTGCTCCGACGTGATGCGACGCAGAGTTCCCGAGGCGCCGCGCAGCACGACACTCTCGGTGTACAGGAAGTCCCCCTCGCGGCGAACGCCCGCGACGAGCTGACCATCGGTCACGCCGGTGGCGACGAAGATCGTGTTCTTGCCCTTCACCAGACCATCGGCCTCGTAGACCTCGCCGTCGACCTGCAGTCCGGCATCGCGGCCCTTCTGCTTCTCGTCGTCGTTGCCCGGGGTCAGAATGCCCTGGATGTGACCGCCGAGCGCCTTGATCGCGCACGCCGTCACGATGCCCTCGGGGCTGCCGCCGATGCCGACGCACATATCGGTGCGGGCGTTGTGGCGGGCCGCGTTGATGCCGCCGGCGACGTCGCCGTCGCTCATCAGGCGGGTACCGGCTCCGGCTTCGCGGATGTCGGCGATGAGCTTCTCGTGGCGCGGACGGTTCAGCACCGACACGACGATCTCGTCGACGGGCTTGCCGAGCGCCTTGGCCAGCAGACGGATGTTCTCGCCGATCGGCAGGCGGATGTCGACGACACCGACGCCCGCGGGACCGGTGACGAGCTTGTCCATGTAGAACACGGTCGAGGCGTCGAGCATCGTTCCGTGATCCGAGACCGCGATGACCGACAGGGCGTTCTGGCGGCCGGCGGCGGTCAGCGAGGTGCCGTCGATCGGGTCCACGGCCACGTCGCAGCGGGGGCCGCGGCCGCTGCCGACGCGCTCCCCGTTGTAGAGCATGGGGGCGTTGTCCTTCTCGCCCTCACCGATGACGATCGTGCCGTCGAAGTCGACGGTGCTGAAGAAGGCGCGCATCGCGTCGACCGCGGCGCCGTCGGCGGCCTCTTTGTCGCCGCGACCGATGAAGGGAACGGCGCGGATGGATGCCGCTTCCGTCGCCCTCACCAACTCGAGAGCCAGGTTTCGGTCGGGATGCAACGGGCTCATGTCGGCAGTCAGGCTCACCATGTGGCCACTGTATCCACCGGGAGCGCGACAATCCCGGGATTTGACCGACGCCAAGGCGAAGGAATCGCTCTTCTTAACGAATGGGCAGAAGTGCACCGTTCCTACCGAGGTCGCACCGTCACGATCCGGCGCCTTCGCTAGGCTGACGGTGTCCCGACAACACCAAGGAGCACCTCCATGCCCGTCGCTTCCCCTGAGCAGTACGCCGACATGCTCGACCGCGCCAAGGCCGGCAGCTTCGCGTACCCCGCGATCAACGTCTCGAGCTCGCAGACCATCAACTCGGTGCTCCAGGGCCTGACCGAGGCCGGCTCCGACGGCATCATCCAGGTCACGACCGGTGGTGCCGACTACTTCGCCGGCCACACGGTCAAGGCACGCGCCACCGGCGCCCTCGCCTTCGCCCGCTACGTCACCGAGGTGGCGAAGAACTACCCCATCACGGTGGCCCTGCACACCGACCATTGCCCGAAGGACGCCCTTCCCGGCTTCGTCCTGCCGCTGCTCGAAGCCTCCGAAGAAGAGGTCAAGGCCGGTCGCAACCCCATCTTCCAGTCGCACATGTGGGACGGCTCGGCCGTTCCCCTCGACGAGAACATCGACATCGCGGCCGAGCTCCTCCCCCGCATGAAGGCCATCAACGCCATCCTCGAGATCGAGGTCGGCGTCGTCGGCGGCGAAGAAGACGGCGTGCAGCACGAGGGCTCGAACGACGCGCTCTACACCACCGTGGCCGACGTCACGAAGGCCGTCGAACGTCTCGGCCTCGGCGAGAACGGTCGGTACATCTCGGCCCTCACCTTCGGCAACGTGCACGGCGTGTACAAGCCCGGTGGCGTCAAGCTCCGTCCCCAGCTGCTCGGCGAGATCCAGGAGGGCATCGCCGCCAAGTTCGGCACCGGCCCCAAGCCCCTCGACCTCGTCTTCCACGGCGGCAGCGGCTCGACCGATGAAGAGATCGCCCTCGCGGTGGCCAACGGCGTCGTGAAGATGAACATCGACACCGACACCCAGTACGCCTTCACGCGCTCGATCGCGGGCTACATGTTCTCGAACTACGAGGGCGTGCTCAAGCTCGACGGCGAGGTCGGAAACAAGAAGCAGTACGACCCCCGCGCCTGGGGCAAGGTCGCCGAGTCGGCCATGGCCGTTCGCGTGGTCGAGGCCACGAAGCAGCTCGGCTCGTACGGCCAGTCGAAGAGCTGACCCACCCGCATCACTGCGAACGCCCCGGCCTCGGCCGGGGCGTTCGTCGTTTCCGGATGCCACGGCCCGAGCCCGGGCCGCAACGCGCGCCCGCCGTGCACAACGGCGGCTCGGCCCGGCGACATGCCGATCTCACGCCGCCTCGAGCGGCGTGTCATCGAAACGCCCCGCCGTTGTGCGCGCACCCCGCCTCAGGTGACCGGATGCCAAGACCCCGCGTCTCAGCCCCGGTACACCTCGAGCACCGTCGGCGCGCCCTCGGGCGACGACACGATCTCGATCGCATCGCCCGCCCGCACCTCCCCCGCGCGTCGCACCCGCAGGTACGCGCCGAGGCGCCCCTCGTCGGAGAACCGCTTCACCCATCCGCGCGCCGCGGCGCCTCCGACCCAGCGCGCGAACGTCGCGCAGGGGGTGCGGGGCATCGTCACCTCGACCTCGACGGTGTCGCCGATGCGCCACACCTCACCGATGCGGGCGCCGTTGACGTCGAGACCGTCGACGCGCAGGTTCTCGCCGAACCAGCCGGCGGGCAGCTCACGGTCGAGTTGCCCCTCCCAGAACTCGGCGTCGTCCTGCGCGTAGGCGTACACCGCCTTGTCGGGGCCGCCGTGGTGCTTGCGGCTCGCCTGCACGTCGGCGCGGACGCCGAGCTTGCCGACGCGCACCGCCCCGTCGAGCGGGCGCTTGTCGATCGCGGTGACGCCGATCGACCCGGCATCCGGGTGCAGGCGGTGAACGGCGCAGACGGCGACGAGACGGGGCATGCGACGATGCTACGGCCGTCCCGATCGCCGCGCCGACCCGCCGAGGTGGCGCCGCGCGTCAGGGCGTCGCGAAGTCGCGCCGCATGATCACGCGGTCGCCCTCGACGGTGCGGATCTCGACCGAGCCGATGCTCGAGGCCGCTAGATCGGTACCCGCGCTCAACTCGGTCGTCGCCCCGGGGCCGGCCCGCCAGGTCGACAGCACGCTCGTCGCACCTGTCTCATCGGTGATCGCGAGCGCGTAGGGCCAGCCACCCGGAGGCGCGTCGAGGACCTGCCCGGTGTACTCGCACACCAGGTCGATGCGGGTGCCCCACGGCACCGACGTGAGCTTGACCGAGGCTTCGATGGGCGCCCCCGCGACGTCGTCGAGGGCGTAGACCGCGCCCGACGATGAGCTGACGGCGTTCGTCACCGCGATTCCCGCCGGCACGGCGACCGCGATGAGGGCGATCGACGCCGCGAGCGTCCAGGCCGTGGCCCGCCGCGCGCGTCGACGCCGCGCCGCCTCGACCACCCGGCCCCGCAGCGACGGGTCCGGCGCCGCGATCGGCACCGGTCCTGTCGTCGCACCGACCGCGCGGGCGCGATCGGCGGACACGCGTGAGAGCAGTCCGGCGGTGGGCGCGAGGTCGGCGACTGCGGCACGGCACTCGGCGCAATCGGACAGGTGCGCTTCGAACTCGGCGCGGTCGGGAGCGTTCAACGCCCCGAGCACGTAGGCGCCGTCCCACATCGACAGACGTTCATGATCGACGCTCATCGGGTCACCCCTCTTTCCTGCAGCGCGAGCCTCAGCGCTCGCACCGCGTAATGCAGTCGCGATTTCACCGTTCCGGCCGGGATGCCGAGTTCTTCGGCGGCCTGCGCGACGCTACGACCCCCGTAATAGGCGCTCACGATGACCGCCCGGTGGTCGGGGGTGAGGGTCGCGAGCGCCTCCTCGACGAGGAACGCATCGAACATGGCATCCGTGTCGTCGTCGCGCACCGTCTCGGGCAGTTCGTCGACCGGCAGCTCGTGCCGGCGCCGCGCGCTGCGCGCTTCGTCGATCACGAGGTTTCGCGCCACGGTGTACATCCACGAACGAAGGGTCGCGGGCTCGTCGTTCATCACGCGCGGAGTGCGCCACGCGCGCAGCAGCGTCTCTTGCACGACGTCGTCCGCGCCGGCGTGATCGCCGGTGAGGCTGACCACGTACCGCCACACGGGCACGGCGTGGGCGTCGTACAACGCCGTCAGCTGCGCGTGTTCATCTCGCACCACGCCCGTCCCCTCTCTTCGTTCACGGGGAACACGGGATACCGGGCCCGACGGTTCAGTTCGGAACGCTGCCGATGATCGCCGTCATGAACTGCTGGTCACCGACCAGGGCCAGCGTCACGCAGAGACCGGCCAGCAACGCCGTGACCACGAAGCCCGCGAGCGGGATCCAGAACGCGACGCGCCCGCGACGCAGGCGGCGCCAGGTGAGCACCGCGGTGAGCAGCCAGCCGATGCCGTAGATGAAGGCGGCCACCGCACCCCAGAGGTATCCGGCCGACAGGTTGGTGTAGCTCGCGTCGACCCCGAGGATCTTGGCGGCGGTCTCGGCGTACGTGGGGAAGTCGAGCAGCTGCACGATCGTCGACACCGTCGACACCAGTCCGTACGCGAGCAGACCGCCCGTGAGGATCCGGTCCCAGAGCGGCCCGCGCAGGCCCATGCGCCCGGCGCCGGCCGACGGGATCGCCTTCTCGGCCACCGGTGCGACGGGTTCGGGCTGCGGTGCGACCCCGGCCTCGAGCGCCTCGGTCACCTCGGGACGCTGGATGCGCGCGCGCTGTTCCTCCGGTGTCGCGTACTCGCCGTACTGCGGGCGGGGGCGCGCCTCGACGTCGCTCGCGCGCGCGTCGTCGCCCGGGGCGACCGACCGCTCCGCGCCGTCGCTCACGCGCTGCTCCGGCCGCCGAGCGCGCGGCTGTCGCGCTTGCCGCTGGCATCCTGTCGCAGTTCCTTGGGGAGCGAGAAGATCAAGTCCTCTTCGGCGGTGCGCACCTCTTCGACATCGCGGTAGCCGGCGCGGGCGAGCTCTTCGAGCACCTCGCTCACGAGCACCTCGGGCACCGAAGCGCCGCTGGTGACGCCGACGGTCTCGACACCGTCGAGCCACTCCTGCTTCACCTCGTCGATGTAGTCGACGCGATAGGCGGCCTTGGCGCCGTACTCGAGGGCGACCTCGACCAGACGCACGCTGTTCGAGGAGTTGGCCGATCCCACGACGATGACCAGGTCGGCGCCGACAGCGACCTTCTTGATCGCGACCTGACGGTTCTGGGTGGCGTAGCAGATGTCGTCCGAGGGCGGGTCCTGCAGCTGCGGGAAGCGCTCGCGCAGGCGCCGCACGGTCTCCATCGTCTCGTCGACCGACAGCGTGGTCTGCGAGAGCCAGACGACCTTCGACGGGTCGCGCACCTCGATGGCATCGGCGTGCTCGGGAGAATTGACCACCGTCACGTGCTCGGGGGCCTCGCCCGCGGTGCCCTCGACCTCTTCGTGGCCTTCGTGGCCGATCAGCAGGATCTCGAAGTCGTCGCGCGCGAAGCGCACGGCCTCGCGGTGCACCTTGGTCACGAGGGGGCAGGTCGCATCGATCGCCTGCAGACCCCGATCGGATGCCGCCGACACGACGGCGGGCGACACCCCGTGCGCGCTGAAGACGACGTGCGACCCCGGGGGAACCTCGTCGACCTCTTCGACGAAGATCGCCCCCTTCTTCTCGAGCTCGGTGACCACGTGGATGTTGTGCACGATCTGCTTGCGCACGTACACGGGCGCGCCATAGCGCTCCAGGGCCTTCTCGACGGCGATGACCGCGCGGTCGACGCCCGCGCAATAACCGCGCGGCGCCGCCAGCAGCACCTTCTTCTTTCCCTGTACGGGGATATCCTGGAGCCGCCCGCGTCGACCCGGGATTCGGGGAACGGGCAGTTGGACGACAGGTGTGCTCACCCCTCGATTCTATCGGGGCGCCCCTGGATGCCGGCCGAACCGGCCACCTCGACCCTTCCGGAGACCATGACCTCGTTCCAGCCCGAGACCATCGCGGGGCAGGCGCCGCCCGCCGACTCCGTGCACCCCCGCGAGTCGAGCACCGATGCGCCCACCTCGGTGTCGCGGCTGAACGACACCATCCGCGGCTTCATCGAACGATGGGGTTCGGTCTGGGTCGAGGGCGAGATCACCTCGTTCAACCGGCGCGGCGGCAACGTGTTCGGCCGTCTGAAGGACCTCGGCACCGAATCGACCGTGGCGTTCCGCATCTGGTCGAGCACGCTCAACCGCCTCCCCGCAGACCTCAAGGTGGGCGACCGCGTCGTCGCGTGCGTGAAGGCCGACTACTTCCCCCGCACGGGCGACTTCTCGTTCGCCGTGTCGGCGATGCGGCATGTGGGGCTCGGCGAACAGCTCGAGCGCCTCGAGCGCCTGCGCGTGCAGTTGCGGTCCGAGGGTCTGTTCGACCCGGTGCGCAAGAAGAAGCTCCCCTTCCTCCCCCACTGCATCGGGCTCATCACGGGTGAGAACTCGGATGCCGAGAAAGACGTGCACCGCAACGCCGAGCTGCGCTGGCCGCGAGTGAACTTCCGCACGAAGTACGCCGCCGTGCAGGGCGAGCGCTGCGTGCCCGAGACGCTCGCCGCGCTGAAGGCGCTCGACGCCGACCCCGAGGTCGACGTCATCGTCATCGCCCGCGGCGGGGGCGATCCGCAGACGCTGCTGGGCTTCAGCGACGAACGACTCGTGCGGGCCGTGGCCTCGGCATCCACCCCGATCGTCAGCGCGATCGGGCACGAGAACGACCGCCCCCTGCTCGACGACGTCGCCGATGTGCGCGCATCGACCCCCACCGACGCCGCCAAGCGTGTCGTGCCCGACGTGGCCGAGCAGCGGGCGATCGTGGCGCAGCTGCGGGCCCGGCTCACCGGCCGACTGACCCAGCGCGTGCTGCACGACATCGCGCAGCTCGAGCAGATCCGCTCGCGCCCGGCGCTGCGCACTCCGCACTCCATGCTCACCTCCCGTGCGCAGGAGCTGTGGATGCTGTCGAATCGGGGCCGCGACATCGTCGACCGTCGGCTCGAGAGCGAACGTCGCCGCACGCGCGAGCTCAGCGCGGGCCTGCGCGCGCTCTCCCCGCTCGCCACCCTCGCCCGCGGATACGCGATCGTGCAGAGCGACGGCGGCTCCGTCGTGCGCGACGCCCGCGACGCCCCCGCCGGCGGCGCCCTGAAGATCACCGTCGAACAGGGCAAGCTCGCCGCGCGCTCCGAGGGCGCCCTGCCCGACGACCGACCGCTCGATGCCGAGGCACCGGGCGACGGCGCGACCGCGGGTCCCGCCTAGAATGGATGCCATGACCGCGACGACCCCGGGCTCCGCCTCCGACGTCGCCACCCTCTCGTTCGAGCAGGCCCGCGACGAACTCGTGCGCGTGGTCGCCGAGCTCGAGCAGGGTGCCCCCACGCTCGAGGAGTCGCTGGCGCTCTGGGAACGCGGCGAGAAGCTCTACGCGCGCTGCGAAGAATGGCTCCTGGGCGCGAAGCGCCGGCTCGATGCCGCTCGCGGTGACGCAGGGGACGACTGATGGCCCGCGTCGTCGCCCATCTCGGCCGCCCCGAGACCCCGCAGGAGGCGGCCGACCGCAAGGCCGAGTCGTCGCGCCGGTATCGCTCCAGCAAGACCTTCCGCAACCTCATCGCCGCGCTGCTCGTGACCGTGGCCGTGGTGCTCGTCGTCGTGGCCGCCGTGCCGCGTGGCGAACCCGCACCCCGTCCCGAGCCCGACGTGGTCGCCCTCGCGGCTGATCTCGAAAGCGATCGCGGGCGTCCGGTGCTCACCCCCTCGCTCGGCGAGGGGTGGCGCGTCAACCAGGCCACCATCGAGGGCAGCGGCGGCACGCAGGCGTGGACCATGGTCTACGTGCGCTCCGGTGAGTCCGGCTTCCTCCGGATCGCGCAGGGCTTCGACGCCGACGAGGCCTGGGCCGGACAGCTGCTCGACGGAACCCGGGCCACCGACACCACGACGATCGACGGCATCGAGTGGAGCGTCTACCGCCCGGCGAACCCCGCGGGCACCGGCAACATCGACTACGCGCTGGCCACCGCCGCCGGCCCCGACTACGTGCTCGTGTACGGCGACGCCGCCCCCGAGACCGCGGCCCTGGCGGCCGCCTCCGTGACATCCCAGATCGAGCAGTTGAGAGAGGTCCCGTGAGCGAGCGCATGACCCCCCACCAGGTGTGGGAGCAGATGGTCGAGGGAAACCGTCGTTTCATCTCCGGCGCACCCGCCCACCCCCGGCAGGACGTCGAGCGTCGCGCCGAACTGGCCTCCGCGCAGCACCCTTCGGCGGCACTGTTCGGCTGCTCCGACTCGCGCCTCGCGGCCGAGATCATCTTCGACGAGGGCCTCGGCGACCTGTTCGTCGTGCGCAACGCCGGCCAGGTCATCTCCGACTCCGTGATCGGCAGCCTCGAATACGCCGTGGGCGTGCTCGAGGTCCCCCTCATCGTGGTCCTCGCCCACGACGCGTGCGGCGCCGTCGGTGCGGCCATCGAGAGCACCGGGGTCGATGCGCCCACCCTGCCCGCGTACATCTGGCGCCAGATCGCCCCGATCGTCCCCGCGGTGCGCCGCGTCCAGCGCGCCGGCGCCGTCGAGGGCCGTGTCCCCGACGCCGTCGATCCCGAGCTGGTCGGCCGCGAACACCTGCGCTACACCGTGGGCGAGCTGCTGCGGGCGTCCGAGCTGATCAGCGAAGCCGTCGCCGAGGGCCGCTGCGCCGTGGTGGGCGCGAACTACCGACTCGACGAAGGGGAAGCCTTCCCCGTCGTCATCGTGGGCGACATCGACGACTCGCGCGTCGAAGCGCCCGCGTGATGAGCCCCAACTGAAGCAGAACGACCGACCTGGAGGAACGACGACGTGACCGACATCGAGTACCGCATCGAACACGACACCATGGGTGAAGTGCGCGTGCCGAAGGACGCCCTGTACGCCGCGCAGACGCAGCGCGCCGTCGAGAACTTCCCCATCTCGGGCTCGGGCCTCGAGTCGACGCAGATCGCGGCCCTCGCCCGCATCAAGAAAGCCGCCGCCCTGGCCAACAAGGAGCTGGGAACGCTGGATGCCGGTATCGCCGACGCCATCGCGCAGGCCGCCGACGAGGTCGTCACCGGTCAGCACGACGCGCACTTCCCCGTCGACACGTACCAGACCGGCAGCGGCACCTCGTCGAACATGAACATGAACGAGGTGCTCGCGACGCTCGCGACCCGCATCCTCGGCTCGACCGTGCACCCCAACGACCACGTCAACGCGTCGCAGTCGTCGAACGACGTCTTCCCGACCTCGGTGCACATCGCCGTCACCCAGGCGCTCATCACCGACCTCATCCCCGCCCTCGACCACCTCTCGGTGGCGCTCGAGGCCAAGGCCGACGCGTGGAAGGGCATCGTGAAGTCGGGGCGCACCCACCTCATGGATGCCACCCCCGTCACCCTCGGTCAGGAGTTCGGCGGCTACGCCCGCCAGATGCGCCTGGGCATCGAGCGCGTGCAGGCCGTACTCCCCCGCGTCGGCGAGATCCCGCTCGGCGGCACCGCCGTCGGCACCGGCATCAACACCCCGCTCGGCTTCCCGCAGAAGGTCATCGAGCTGCTCGCGGCCGAGACCGAGCTGCCCATCACCGAGGCCAAGGACCACTTCGAGGCCCAGGCCAACCGCGACGGTCTCGTCGAGGCATCCGGAGCCCTCCGCACGATCGCCGTGTCGCTGACGAAGATCAACAACGACATCCGCTGGATGGGATCGGGGCCGAACACCGGCCTCGGCGAGCTGCACATCCCCGACCTGCAGCCCGGATCGTCGATCATGCCCGGCAAGGTCAACCCGGTCGTCCCCGAGGCCACCCTCATGGTGTGCGCCCGCGTCATCGGCAACGACGCCACGGTCGCCTGGGCCGGTGCGTCGGGCTCGTTCGAGCTCAACGTCGCCATCCCCGTCATGGGCACGGCGCTGCTGGAGTCGATCCGCCTGCTCGCCAACGCCATGCGGGTGCTCGCCGACAAGACGATCGACGGCCTCGAGGCCAACGTCGCTCGCGCCGAGGCGTTCGCCGGCATGTCCCCCTCGATCGTCACCCCGCTGAACAAGGTCATCGGCTACGAGGCCGCCGCCAAGATCGCGAAGCACTCGGTCGCCAAGGGCATCACCGTGCGCGAGGCCGTCATCGATCTCGGCTACGTCGAGCGCGGCGAGATCACCGAAGAGGTGCTCGACGCCAAGCTCGACCTGCTGTCGATGACGCACCCGGGCTGAGCCGCACGACGACGACGCCGAGGCGCGCCATAATCGGAGGATGAGCCCCACGACGAGACCGATCTCGACGCGGGTGCGAATCCTCGGCGCGATCCTCGGCGTCGTCCTGCTCGGCATGATGATCGCCGGCGGCATCACTTTCGCCGCTCAGCGCGAGCGTGTGCTGGCGAACGCGCAGAAGCAGCTCGACGGTTTCGCCTCGTCGGTGGCGTCGAGCTCCGACGACCCGGTCGACCTGGTCGCGGGAACGATCCCCGGCCGCACCGACGGCACGCTCGCGCTCGACGGCGACCAGGTGCTCGCCGCGACCCCCTCGCCCCCCGGTCTGGCCATCGCCGACGATCCGGTGCTCCTGGCCTCGCTGACCGCCCGTCTCGCCGACCAGCAGCTGAGCGGGCAGGCCGACAGTTCCCACGGTCCCGTGCTGTACGTCGCCGTCGCGGATCGCGGAGCGACCGCCGTGCAGGTCATCTCGATCGACCAGCGCATGGAGCTGGTGGCGCTGTCGACGACCACCTACGCCCTCTCGGCGGTGGGAGTCCTGCTGCTCGTGGGAGTCGCGGGGTGGTTCGTGACGGGCCGCCTCTTCTCGCCCCTCAAGCGCCTCCGCGACACCACCGACGCCATCACGATCGACGACCTCGGCACGCGGTTGCGCGCACACGGGTACGACGAGATCTCCGACCTCACGACGTCGGTGAACGGCATGCTCGACCGCCTCGCGATGTCGGTCGACGCGCAGCGACACCTGCTCGACGACGTGCGGCACGAGCTGAAGACGCCCATCACCATCGTCCGCGGACACCTCGAGATGATGGACCCGTCCGATCCTCAGGACGCCTCCGACACCCGTGATCTCGGGATCGCCGAACTCGACCGCCTGGCGCGCCTGGTCGACGACATCGACGCCCTGGCCGATGCCGAGACGGCCACCCTCTCGGCATCCCTCATCGACGTGGGGGGTCTCACCGACCGGGTGGCCGAACTCGTCGGGGCCATTCCCCATCACACCTGGAGCATCGAGGCACGGGCATCGGGCCGTGTCCACGGTGATGCCGACCGTCTCGTGCAGGCGTGGTTGCAGCTGGCCGACAACGCGGCGAAATACACCCCCGCCGGCTCCGCCATCGAGATCGGCAGCAGCGCCGACGACACGACGGCGCGGCTGTGGGTGCGCGATCACGGGCCGGGCATTCCGCCCGCCGCCCGTCACCGCGTCTTCCGCCGCTTCGATCGGATCTCCCCCGGGCGCGGGATCGAGGGCTCTGGTCTCGGCCTCGCCATCGTCGACGCCATCGTGCGCGCGCACGACGGACACTGCTCGGTGGGCGACACCCCGGGCGGCGGCGCCACGATGACCCTCCACCTCCCCCTCGTGCGCGGACGCTCCGCCGCCGAGCTTCCCACCCCGGTTCGCGCCGGAGACGTGGTCCTGCAGAGAGAGGCAACCGGATGACGCGCATCCTCATCGCCGAGGACGAAGAACGCATCTCGGCTTTCGTGGCCAAGGGCCTCGAGTCGGCGGGGTATCAGACGGTCACCGTCGGCGACGGCGCCGAAGCGCTCGACACGGCGCTGTCCGGTGAGGTCGACCTGGTGCTCCTCGACGTCGGCCTTCCCTCGCTCGACGGCTTCGAGGTGCTCCGCAGCCTGAGGGGGCAGGGTTCGTCGGTGCCCATCATCATGCTGACGGCTCGTACCGGCACGCGCGACACCGTCGAGGGCCTCGACGCCGGGGCCAACGACTACGTCGCGAAGCCGTTCAAGTTCGACGAGCTGCTCGCGCGCATCCGGTCGCGCCTGCGCGAACCCGTCCCGACGGGCACGATGACCGTGGCCCACGGCGACGTGACGCTCGACGTGCTCGCCCGCCGCGCGACCGTCGGCAGCCGCGCGATCGATCTCAGTGCCCGCGAGTTCGCCCTCGCCGAGGAGCTCATGCGCCACGCGGGCCAGGTACTCAGCCGCGAGCAGTTGCTGAGCCGGGTGTGGAACATGGACTTCGATCCCGCGTCGAACGTCGTCGACGTGTACGTGCGCTACCTGCGCGCCAAGCTCGGCGCCGCGCACATCGTCACGGTCCGAGGCGCGGGGTACCGCTGGGAGTGACAGGCACGGGGCGAGGTGCGGTGCCACCGCCCCGGGGCCGGCCGAGCACGGCGGCGACCGTGCGCGGAAACTCGAAACCCCCGGTGGTGTACCGGGGGTTTCGAGGAGATCACGTTCACTACCGGCCGACGTACCCGAACGACGGCGGCAGGGGTGGAGCGGATCTCGGGTTTCCTCAGGGGGAACCGCCGAGGCGGTGACGAGGTTTCCCTCGCCTATGTGTCCAGCCTGAAGGGTCAAAGTGAGAGCGCGGGGAGGTGGACATGAGAAAGCTCTCATGTGGACCCGCGAGCACGAGAAAAGGGTCGGGATACTGTCGCATCCCGACCCCTCCTCGACCGCGGATCAGGACAGTTCGCCGGCCTCCAGCAGCTCGGTGACCAGGGCGGCGATGGCGGAGCGCTCCGAACGGGTGAGCGTGACGTGGCCGAAGAGCGCGTGCCCCTTGAGCGTCTCGATGACCGAGGCGACCCCGTCATGCCGGCCCACTCGCAGGTTGTCGCGCTGCCCCACATCGTGGGTGAGCACCACCCGGGAGTTCTGGCCGATGCGGCTCAGCACCGTCAGCAGCACGTTGCGTTCGAGCGACTGGGCTTCGTCGACGATGACGAAAGCGTCGTGCAGCGACCGACCGCGGATGTGCGTGAGCGGCAGCACCTCGAGCATGCCCCGCGCCAGCACCTCCTCCAGCACGTTGCCCGAGACGACCGAACCCAGGGTGTCGAAGACCGCCTGACCCCAGGGGCCCATCTTCTCGGCCTGGTCGCCGGGCAGGTAGCCGAGCTCCTGACCACCCACGGCGAACAGCGGCCGGAACACGATGATCTTCTTCTGCTGCTGACGCTCCAGCACGGCCTCCAGCGCCGCGCATAGGGCCAGCGCCGACTTTCCGGTACCGGCACGTCCGCCGAGCGACACGATGCCGACCTCGGGGTCGAGCAGCAGGTCGAGCGCGATGCGCTGCTCGGCCGAGCGACCGTGCAGCCCGAAGGCGTCGCGGTCGCCGCGCACCAGCCGGAACTCGCCGTTCCCGGTCACGCGCCCGAGGGCCGATCCCCGCTCGGAGTGGATGATGAGACCGGTGTTGACCGGCAGCCCCACCACCGACTCGCTGACGGCGATCTCGCTCTCGTACAGGTCGGTCATCTCGTCGCCCGACACGTCGAGCGAGGTGATGCCCGTCCACCCCGAGTCCATCGCCTGCTCGGCGAGGTACTCCTCGGTGTTCAGACCCAGCGATGCCGCCTTCACGCGCATCGGCAGGTCCTTCGACACGACGGTCACCTCGGCGCCGTCCTGGGCGATGTTCATCGCCACGGCGAGGATGCGACTGTCGTTGCCGCCCATCCGCATGCCCGACGGCAGCACCTGGGGGTCGGTGTTGTTCAGCTCGACACGCAGGGTGCCGTCGGTGCCCACGGGGACGGGGAAATCGAGGCGGCCGTGCTCGACGCGCAGTTCGTCGAGGTGGCGGAGGGCCTGGCGGGCGAAGTAGCCGATCTCGGGGTCGTGACGTTTGCCCTCGAGTTCGGTGATCACCACGACGGGGATCACCACCGAGTGCTCCGCGAAGCGGAAGAAGGCCCGCGGGTCACTGAGAAGAACGGAGGTATCCAGGACATACGTGCGCAGGGCCTGGTCGGATCCGGTTTCTGATCCGGTGTTCTCGACGACGCGACGCTGGTCGTATGGTGCTCGTGCAGTCACAACCCACTCCCGACCCGGGTGAATCACCCGGTTGCCTCGAGTCGACCTGTGGGTCACGAGTCGCGATCCGAAGGTCGACCCGACCGGGCTCCGTGCCCGATGTGATCACCGTACGTCTCCGCGACACCGACGCGGGTCGTTAACACGCCACGAATGTGACGACTTCGTGAACAGCACGTTTTGGCGCCCGGCGGCGTGGAGATCACTCGCCTCGAAGGTCGCCCTTCGGCGCCCGAGCGGGTCGTCCTGCTACTGCCCGTAGCGTCGGTCGCGCGCCGAGAAGTCGCGGATGGCCCGCAAGAAGTCGACCTCGCGCAGATCCGGCCCCAGCGCCTCGACGAAGTAGAACTCGGAGTGCGCCGACTGCCACAGCAGGAAGTCGCTCAGCCGCTGCTCCCCCGACGTGCGGATGACGAGGTCGGGATCGGCCTGACCGCCCGTGTACAGGTGCTCGCCGATCTGCTCGGGGGTGAGGCTCGCGGCCAGCTCTTCCATCGAGCCGCCCGAGGCGTCGTGCTTGCTGATGATGGAGCGCACGGCATCCACGATCTCGCTGCGCCCGCCGTACCCGACCGCGAGGTTCACGTGCAGACCCTCGTGACCGCGCGTGCGCTCGGTGGCCTCGTGCAGCACCTCGGCGAGCTCGGGCGGGAGCCCTTCGGCGCGACCGACGTGCTTGACGCGCCAATCGGGCTCGTGCGACAGCTCGCCGGCGAGCTGGGCGATGATCTCGAGCAGGTCTTGCAGCTCTTTGCTGTCGCGCTTGACGAGGTTGTCGTTGGACAACAGATAGAGCGACACCACCTCGATGCCGAGGTCGTCGCACCACCGCAGGAACTCGTGCATCTTCGCGGCGCCCGCGCGATGCCCGTGAGCGGCGCTGTCGTACCCGAGCTGACGTGCCCAGCGGCGGTTGCCGTCGATCATCATGGCGACGTGATGCGGCACGGTGGCCGGCATGCGGCGACGCAGGCGCGAGATGTACAGACGGTAGAGGGGGCCTCGCCCCTCGTTCCTCCACACGCGCGCCACCTTCCTACGCTACCGCGTCCCGGCCCGTTCACCGTGAACGTTCAGGTGCCCCTCGCTGGGGAAAGGGTGAGCCCTGCCCCCATGTACGCACCCTGGCATGGGGGCGGACGTAGGGTCGAAGACGTGACGCGCACGACCCCCTCAGACGGACCCGACATGCCCCAGCTCCCCCTCCTCGACGCCGGGGCGGTCGGCGCGCAGGCCGAGGTCAAACCCACCTGGCGCGGCTGGATCCACGCCGGAACGTTCCCCGTCGCGATCATCGCGGGCATCGTGCTGATCGTTGTGGCCCAGGGAACCCCGGGCAAGTGGGCCGCGGCCGTGTTCACGGCCACCTCGATGCTGCTGTTCGGCAACTCCGCGCTGTACCACCGCTTCCACTGGAAGCCCAAGACGCTCGCGGTGCTCAAGCGCATCGACCACGCGAACATCCTGCTGCTGATCGCGGGCACGTACACGCCCCTGGCGGTCCTGGCCCTGCCGACGCCCAAGACGGTGCTGCTGCTCTCGATCGTCTGGGGCGGCGCGATCCTCGGCATCCTGTTCCGCGTGTTCTGGATCAACGCCCCGCGCTGGCTCTACGTCGCGCTCTACCTCGCCCTCGGGTGGGCGGCGGTGATGTACCTCGGCGACCTGCTCGCGGCGAACGTCGCGATGATGGTGCTGGTCGTGGTCGGCGGACTGCTCTACACCGGCGGCGCCGTGATCTACGCGATCAAGAAGCCCAATCCGTGGCCCGGGCACTTCGGGTTCCACGAGATCTTCCACGTGTGCACCGTGCTGGCGTTCCTCTGCCACTGGACGGCGTGCCTGCTGATCGCCCTCGCCCCGGCGTACCACGGCGGATGATCCCGGATGCCGGGACCTCCGGCAGGAGTCAGATGCGCGGCGCGGTGGGGTCGGTGTCGTCGGCCGACGCCTCGCGTGCCCGCGCTTCTTCGGCGTCGAGCTCCGCGTTGACCTCTTCGCGGTACCGGCCGCGGCGGATGCGACGCAGCATGTCCCAGACGAGCAGGAACACGGCGACGCCGATGAACGCGATGGCGGCGAAGCCGAGCGGACCCGGCGTGACGATCGCGGGGTCGGGAGTGACGGCCGGGGTGGGCGTTGTCGCGAGAGCGACGAGCACGGGGAGCATGGAGTCCTTCGGTCCGGGCGGAAGCGCGTAGCCTGGATGTCCAGCCTAAAGCCCGGAGAGACCATGACGACGCAGGCCCAACTCGACGACCGCTACGGACGCACGCGTTCGCCGCGGCGGCGCATCGTGGGGTGGTCGATCGTGGCCGTGCTCGCCCTCGGCGCGATCGGGTACCTCGGCTGGACGACGGTGGCCGGCAGCCTCGGTTCGGTCACCGCGACCGACACCGGGTTCACGGTCGAGAACGAGCGCTCGGTCTCGACGACCTTCCAGATCACCGCCCCGGTCGGCGAGCCCGTCGCCTGCGCTCTCGAGGCGCGCGACGAGGAGCACGGGACGGTGGGATGGCGGGTCGTGCAGTACCCGGCATCCGAGGAGCATTCCCGCGCGTTCACCGAGCAGATCCCGACGCTCGCGCTGGCGACGACAGGTTTTGTCAACGCCTGCTGGGTGCCGTAAACTCGCGGGATCACGACGCGCCCCGGCTCGATGCCGGGGCGTTCGACATATCCCCCGCCGACGGCTCCCGAACCCGCGCCGTCTGCGTTCCGACGAAGGAGTAACCGTGTCCAACGACGCTCAGGTGACGTTCCTCACGCAAGACGCCTACGACCGCCTGCACAACGAGCTCGAGCGCCTCTCGACCACGGGCCGTGAAGAGATCGCCAAGCGTATCGAGTCGGCGCGCGAAGAGGGCGACCTCAAAGAGAACGGCGGCTACCACGCCGCGAAAGACGAGCAGGGCAAGCAAGAGGCGCGCATCCGCACCCTCCAGCAGCTGCTCAAGGACGCCAAGGTCGGCGAGGCTCCCGAAAGCCACGGCGTCGTCGAGTCGGGCACCGTCGTGACTGCCATCGTCGCCGGCGGCGAAGAGGTCTTCCTCCTCGGCAACCGCGAGATCGCCGTCGACTCCGAGCTCGACGTCTACAGCGAGGCCTCGCCGCTGGGCGCGGCGATCCTGGGCCTTAAAGAGGGCGACAAGGGTTCGTACACCGCGCCGAACGGCAAAGAGATCAAGGTCGAGATCGTCAAGGTCGAGACCTACTCGGGCCAGTAAGCCCCACCGTCCGCGAGCCGCTCTCCCCTTCGGGGTGGGCGGCTCGCGGCGTTCACGGCACGGATGGTGCGCTCAGCGCCTCAGTTGGGAACGACCGTGGCCACGAACCCGGCGTCCTCCAGCGTGCGGATGACGAGGGCCCGGTGCTCTTCGCCGCGGGTCTCGACGCTCAGTTGCAGCACGACCTCGCTGATCTGCATGCCCTGACCGTGACGCGTGTGAAGCACCTCGATGACATTGGCGCCCGCCTGGGCGAGGAGTTCCGAGACGCGGGCGAGCTGGCCCGGACGGTCGGGAAGCGGAATGCGCAGCGACATGTAGCGACCGGATGCCGCGAGGCCGTGCGCCACGACGCGCTGCAGCAGCAGGGGGTCGATGTTGCCACCCGACAGGATCGCCACCGTGGGGCCGGTCGCCGTGACCTTTCCGGCCAGGATGGCGGCGACACCGACGGCACCCGCGGGCTCCACGACCTGCTTGGCGCGCTCGAGCAGCACGAGCAGAGCCCGGGCCATGTCGTCTTCGGTGACCGTGACGACCTCGTCGACGAACTGTCGGACGAGCTCGAACGGGAGATCGCCGGGCCGCGCCACGGCGATGCCGTCGGCGATGGTCGGCGTGGTCTCGATCTGCATCGGGTACCCGGCGGCCAGCGACGACGGGTACGCCGCGGAGTTCTCGGCCTGTACGCCGATGACGCGCACGGTGCGCCCCTCGGCGGCAGCGCGCGTCTTCACCGCCGTGGCGACTCCCGCGGCGAAGCCCCCGCCGCCGATGCCGACGATCACCGTCTCGAGGTCGGGCATGTCTTCGACGAGCTCGAGCCCGAGCGTTCCCTGGCCCACGACGATGTCGCGGTGATCGAACGGGTGGATCAGCACGGCACCCGTGCGCTCCGCGAACTCGGCGGCCAGACGCAGCGGGGTCTCGACGGTGGCGCCCTCGAGGATGACCTCGGCGCCGTACCCGCGCGTGGCCAGGAGCTTCGGCAGCGGCACACCCAGCGGCATGAAGATCGTCGCCGCGATGCCGAGCTGCTGCGCGGCGAGGGCGACGCCCTGCGCGTGGTTCCCGGCGGAGGCGGCGACCACGCCCCGGGCACGCTCCTCGGCGGTCAGGCGCGAGAGACGGTATGTCGCGCCGCGGATCTTGAACGAGCCGGTGCGCTGAAGGTTCTCGAGCTTGAGGTTGACCGGCACGCCGAGCAGTTCGGTGAGGTGCAGCGATTCGTCGAGGGGCGTCCGCGTGATGATGCCGCGCAGAGCCTGCGCGGCATCTTCGAACTCGGCCAGGGTGGGAGTGTCGTTCATGTCTTCCTTCCGCGCTCGCGCGGGACGGTCTGCCAGATGAGATCTCGGGATACCAGGGCCTCGCCGTCGTGCTGCCACGCCTTCGAGCTGAGGTATACGGCGACGACGTTGACGAAAGCGGCGAGGGGCACGGCGAACAGCGCGCCGGCGATCCCGCCGATCATGGCGCCCCCGGCGACGACCAGAACGACGGCGAGCGGATGCACCTTGACGGCCGAGCCCATGAGGATCGGCTGAAGGATGTGGCTCTCGACCTGCTGGACGCCCAGCACCACGATCAGCATGAACAGCGCGATGAGCGGTCCGTTGTAGACCAGCGCGATGAACACCGCGAGAGCGCCGGTGGCGACGGCTCCCACGAACGGGATGAACGCGCCGAGGAACACCAGCACGCCGATCGGGATCGACAGCGGAACGCCGAGCAGGAAGGCACCGAGGCCGATGCCGACCGCGTCGATGGTGGCGACGAGCAACTGCGTGCGGGCGTAGCTCTTCACCGTTCGCCAGCCGGCCCGACCGGCGCCGTCGACCGCGGGGCGGGCGACGCGCGGGAAGAGCCGCGTGGTCCAGCGCCAGATTCCGCCGCCGTCGGCGAGCAGGCACAGGAGGATGAAGAAGGTGAGCAGCAGCCCGGTGCCCACGTGCCCGAGCGTCGTTCCGATGGCGAGGGCCCCGGTCCAGAGCACCTCGGCCTGCTGCTGCAGGAACGTGCCCGCGCGGTTCAGGCCGTCGTCGATCTGCTGCGCACTGAGGTGCAGCGGACCGTCGATGAGGTACTGCCGGAACTGACCGACCGCGGCGACCGTGCGCTCGCGTACCGACCCGGACTCTCGGGCGATCTGCCAGACCGCGAGCCAGACCAGGCCCGAGATGATCGCGATGGTGGTGAGCACCGTGACGACGATGGCGAGCCACTTGGGCCACCGGTGTCGGAGCAGGAACGAGAAGCCGGGCCACACCAGCGCGGTGACGAGGATCGCCACCAGCAGCGGGATGACGAGCAGCTTCAACTGGATGACGATGAAGATGACGACACCGAGGGCCGCGGCGATGATCAGCAGCCGCCACGCGTAGGCCGTGGCCTGGCGCAACGCCGGCGGAACCGGGGGCTGCAGATCGCTCGAGACGGTGCGCCGCTTCAGGGCGTCGAGGAAGGATCCACGGGGTTCGGGATCGGTTCCGGTCATTCCGTCAGCCTACCGCCGCTCTCCCCGGCGATCGCTGCGATGTCGGCGGTGGTGGATACGGTGAGGAGCATGACCACGACGCTTCGTCGCGCCGACGCGCGCCGTATCGCCCTTGCCGCGCAGGGCTTCGCCCGCGCCCGTCCCGAGATGGTGGGCACGCGCCAGATCACCGGGGCGCTGCATCGCATGCGCATCCTTCAGATCGACTCGGTCAACGTCTTCGCGCGCTCCCACTACATGCCGCTGTTCGCCCGCCTCGGCGCCTACGACACCGGGCTGCTCGACAAGCTCGCGTTCTCGCGGCGGCCGACCTGGGTCGAGTCGTGGGCGCACGTGGCGTCGCTCGTCTCGGTCGACGATTGGCCGCTGCTGCACTTCCGCCGCGACGCGATGCGCGCCAAGTACGGCGACGACGAGTGGGCGCGGGCGAACCGGCCCCTGCTCGACTGGCTGCGCGACGAGCTGGCCACGCGCGGTCCGCTCCGACCGGCCGACATCGACCATGACGCCCGAAGCGGCTCGCGGGGGTCGTGGTGGGGCTGGGACGACGTGAAGAACGGGCTGGAGCGACTGTGGCTGAGCGGTGACGTCGCCATCGCCGGACGCCGGGGGTTCGAGAGACGCTACGGGCTGGCATCCGATGTGCTGCCGGCCGCGGCGCTCGAGACGTCGGTCCCCCGCGCCGCGGCCATCGCCGAGCTCGTGCGCCGCGCCGCCGTCGCGTACGGCGTCGCCACCGCGGCCGACCTGGCTGATTACTGGCGCATCCGCGACCGCCCCGCGGTCCTCGCCGCGATCCGCGATCTGGTCGACACCGGCGAGCTGCTTCCCGTCGAGGTCGAGGGCTGGCGCGTGGCGGGTCGCCCCGCGAAAGCCTGGCTGCATCGCGACGCCGCCCGCCCCCGCAAGCTCGACGTCGCGGCCATCCTCACCCCGTTCGACCCGATGGTGTGGTTCCGCGACCGTGCCGAGCGGCTCTTCGACTTCGACTACCGGATCGAGATCTACACGCCCGCGCTGCAACGGCGGTTCGGCTACTACTCGCTGCCGGTCGTGGTGGGCGACGACGTGGTGGGCCGCCTCGACCTGAAAGCCGACCGCGCGAACAGCACCCTCCGCGTGCAGTCGGCGTGGTGGGAGCAGGGGGCGCCGCCCGATGCCGCCGACCGCGTCGCCGAAGAGCTGCGAACCGCGGCGCGGTGGCAGGGCCTGGAGCGCGTGACGGTCTCGCGCTGGGGCGACGCGGTGGACGCCATCGCCGGGGCGTTGCGTGCGGAGCGGCACGACCACCCCGACGACCGCGCCAACGAGAACGCGCCCCCTCCGGTGAGAGGGGGCGCGTGACGTCAGAACTGCACGCGTGGGGGTTCCGCGATCGCCGCGCCATCGACGACCTCGAAGAACTCGCGCTCGCGGAAGCCGAGCTGGCGCGCGAAGAGGTTGTTGGGGAAGACCTTGATCTTCGTGTTGAGCTCCCGCACGCCACCGTTGTAGAACCGGCGCGACGCCTGGATCTTGTCTTCGGTGTCGACGATCGAGTGCTGCAGCTGCAGGAAGTTCTGGCTCGCCTGGAGCTGCGGGTACGCCTCGGCAACGGCGAACAACGACTTGAGCGCCTGCTGCATGTGTCCCTCGGCGACACCGGCCTCGGCCGGGCTCTGGGCCGACAGCGTCTCGGCACGGGCACGGGTGACGTTCTCGAACACGGCCTTCTCGTGGGCCGCGTAGCCCTTCACCGTCTCGATGAGGTTGGGGAGCAGGTCGGCACGACGCTTGAGCTGGACGGTGATGTCACTCCACGCCTCGTCGACACGCACGTTCAACGCGACCAGGGCGTTGTAGGTGGCCCACAGATAGATCCCGGCGATCGCCAGAATGCCGACGATCACGATGACCGGTACAAGCCACTCCCACATAAGTCCCCACCCTCAGTTCGCGAGATTGCCCTTCAGTGTAACTGCGGGGCGCCGGCCGGAACGGGTGGGTGGCGGGGACTCCCAGAGAACGCGCATAGTACGCGGAGCGTCCGTGAGCGCGAGGATACGGCGTACCCCCGGTGGGACTCGAACCCACACTGAAGCGATTTTAAGTCGCCTGCCTCTGCCATTGGGCTACGGGGGCCCGACCTCCACCGTATCGCTCGACGGCGCGGCATCCGGGGCCGCTAACGACGAGACCCCCGTACCCGGCGGGGTACGAGGGTCTCGATCAGCGGAAGGTCACTTCGCCGCGACGGGCTCGGCCTTCTTCTCGGCCGGAGCTGCCGGCGCCGGAGCGTCGGCCGCGGGCGCCGCCGGACGCGGGCGCGCGGCGAACTCCTCGAACGCGGCGCGGGGCTGCTGGACGGCCTCGAGATTGACGACCTCGCGACCGTGCAGGAAGTTCTGCACCCAATCGCCGACGACGCGGAACTTGCGCTCCCACGTCGGCATGGCCAGACCGTGGTAACCGCGGTGGGCGAACCAGGCGATCAGGCCGGTCAGCGCGATGTTGCCCGACTGGAATGCGCCGTTGTAGAGCCCCAGGCCGGCGACGGCGCCGAGGTTCTTGTGGTTGTACTCCTTGGGCTCCTCGCCGCGCAGCACCGCGACGAGGTTCTTCGCCATGAGCTTGCCCTGGCGCACCGCGTGCTGGGCGTTGGGAACGCAGAAGCCGCCCACGCCGCCACCCGACAGGTCGGGAACGGCCGACACGTCGCCGGCGGCCCAGGCACCCTGGACGATCTCTTCTTCGGTGCCGACGCGCAGGTCGGGGCGCGTGCGAATGCGACCACGCTCTTCGACGGGCAGGTCGCTGCCACGGACGACCGTGGGGTTGGCCATGACACCCGCGGTCCAGATGATGAGGTCGGTCGGCAGGTTCTCGCCGGTCGACAGCTCGATGACGCCGTCGACGGCGCCCTTGACCTGCGTGTCGAGGTGCACGAAGGCACCCTTCTTCGCGAGGTCGGCGAGCACCCACTCGCTCGTCTTCTGCGACACCTCGGGCATGATGCGGCCCATGGCCTCGATGAGGTGGAAGTGCGTGTCCTCGAACGCGAGCGTGGGGTACTGCTTGAGCAGCGACGAGGCGTACGCGCGGAGCTCCGCGAAGACCTCGATGCCGGCGAAGCCACCACCGACGACGACGACGGTCAGCAGGCGGTCCCGCTCGGGACCGGCGGGCAGCACCGACGCCTTGTCGAAGTTCGACGTGAGGCGGTCGCGGATGGCCACGGCCTCTTCGATGGTCTTGAGCCCGATGGCGTTGTCGGCGATGCCCGGGATCGGGAACGTGCGCGACACGGCGCCGGCGGTCACGACGATGTGGTCGTAGCTCTGCTCGAACGTCTCGTCACCGGCGATCGGAGAGATCGTCGCCGACTTGGTGGCGTGCGAGATCCCGGTGATCTTGCCCGCGATGACGGTGGTGCGCTTGAGGTGGCGGCGCAGGCTCACCACGACGTGGCGCGGCTCGATCTCGCCGGCGGCGACCTCGGGGAGGAACGGCTGGTACGTCATGTACGGCAGCGGGTCGACGAGCGTGACTTCGGCCTCGTTACGGCCGAGGAGCTTCTCGAGCTTCCACGCGGTGTAGAAACCTGCGTAGCCCCCACCGACGATGAGGATTCTGGGCACGGTAGTGGTCACGATGTGAGGGACTCCTCGTTTGTGGTGCGGCTCGGCTCGCGGGAGATGCGCGCCTGTCTTATTCGCCGGGCAGCAGCAGTGACACCGAGCGCAATTATTATAGCGGCCAGTGTGCCCGCGCCGAGCGGCAGCGATCCGTACAGAACGCTATCGCGCGACGGCAGCAGAGGCGAACCCGCCTCGGGCGCCGATGTCACCGGCGGCAGCGGTGGGATCTCGACCGCCGTGGCGGTCGGGGTCGGCGCGGGTTCCGCGTCGGCCCGACGGTAGAGCCGGATCCACTCCGACAGGCTCCCGAGCGGGTTCTCCGAGACGGTGTCGACCCGCGCCGAGATGGCTGCCGCCGCGTTGACGAGTCCGTAACCGTAGAGCTTGTCGGGCACGGTCGTGGCGCCGGCGGCGGGCTTCGCGGTGCTGATCAGACGATTGAGGACGTTATCGGCATCCAAGTCGGGGTGGGCCGCGCGAACGAGGGCGGCGATGCCGGCGACGATGGGAGCGGCCCCGCTCGTGCCGTTCCATTGCACGAGCGTGCCGTCGGCCGACACCCCGCGCAGGCGCTCACTCGGCGCCGACAGCCCGATCGTGATGCCCTGCGTCGACGCGCTGCTGCTCGCGGTGCCGTTCGGGTCGACGCCGCCCACCGCGAGGACGCCCGGGATCGTGGCGGGCGCCCCGACGCGGTCGGTACCACTCCCCCGGTTGCCCGCGGCGACGACCACCACGACGTCGTTGTCGAAGGCGTACTCGAACGCGTCGTCCCAGCTGCGGTCCCAGTCGAGGGTGTTGGTGGTCAGCGACAGGTTGATGACGGTCGCACCGTTGTCGACCGCCCACCTCATGGCCTCGGCGATCTGCTCGGTGAACGGTTTGGTCGTCGAGGCGCCGAAACCGACCGAGATCGACAGCAGCTCCGCTTCGGGTGCCACCCCGATCATGCCGCGGCCGTCACCGGTCCCTCGCGAGGCCGCGAGCGAGGCGACCCAGCTGCCGTGGTTGGCGTCGACGGCGCCGACCGGGGTGCGCCCGTCCGACGAACCGACACCCGACACGTCGGTGCCTCCCGCGATCGCGCCGTTGAACTCGACGGGGCCGCGCCCGATCCCGGTGTCGATGATCGCGATCTTCTGCCCCGCGCCGCGTGTGGTGTTCCACGCCTCGCGCACG
Organism: Microbacterium sp. Leaf436; assembly: GCF_001424715.1. Taxonomy (NCBI): domain Bacteria; kingdom Bacillati; phylum Actinomycetota; class Actinomycetes; order Micrococcales; family Microbacteriaceae; genus Microbacterium; species Microbacterium sp. Leaf436. The sequence continues at coordinate 11,602 of NZ_LMRB01000003.1, read as the reverse complement.
CCGTACTGGTCGAGCCAGTACTCCGACGCGCGGACGGAGTCGGTGGGGTCCTCGGGCACCGGCGGGGCCGGTGTCGCGTTCGCGGGGGCCGAGGGAGCCGTGCCGGTCAGCACGGGCGGAGCGGTCGCCGCGCCGGTCAGCACCATCGCGACGACGATGGATGCCACCCCCGCGACGACGCGTTTCATCCGCCGGTCCCGGGGCTCTCGCACTCGCAGCGCTCGGGCGAGAAGGTGCCGCGCTCCAGTGCACGATCGCCGATGGGGTTCACACCCGGCCCGGCGGCCAGGGAGTGACCGGCGAGGGCGTGCAGACACTTCACCCGGGTGGGCATGCCGCCCGCCGAGATCCCCGCGATCTCCTCGGGCTCGCCGTACGCCGCGCGATCGCGCAGATAGGCCTCGTGCGCGGCGAGGTACTCGGCGCGCAGGTCTTCGTCGGCGGCGAGCTCGTCGGTGAACTCCACCATGACGTGACCGGCCTCGAGCACCGACATCGCCGCCGTAGCCGCGGGGTGCGTGAGGTAGTAGAAAGTAGGAAACGGACTGCCGTCATCGAGTCTGGGCGACGTGGCCACGACGGTCGGGTTGCCGCAGACGCACCGCGCGGCGATGCCGATGACCCCGCGGGGCACGCGACCCAGCTGCGCCTGCAGCACGGCGAGGTCGGCGTCGGACGCGGGGGGAAGGTGCGTGGTAGTCATCGCTCCCAGGGTACCGGTCCGGTCTCGGCGTTCCGCGAGATCGGCGTCGGCTGCCGGAGTCCGAGCGCGACGGGAGCCCCGCGGGTCGCGCGACGGGCGCGCCCGTCGCTGTCGCCGCTCACGGGGCGGGCGTCGCCTCGGGTGCGGGGGTGGGGTCGGGCACGCCGATCTCGACCGTGGTCGGCACGGCCACCTGCGCGGCACCCGAGTCGGCGACCGAGCGCACGAGCTGCGCCATCCAGTCGGTGCGGGTCTGACCCACGTCCTCGCTGACGTCCTGCTGCTCTTGGGGGGTGGCCGAGACGGGCAGGTCGTTGTCGATGAGGTACACGACCTCGCCGGGGAACGTGTAGTACAACCGCTCGCGTGCCTGAGTGGTGATGTAGGCGGGGTCGGACCAGCGCTCTCGCTGCGACTCCAGTTCGGCGACGTCGTCGCGGCTGACGGCGACCGCGTTCTCCAGCGCCTGGATCTGCTGACGCTGATCCATGTAGGTGCCCACGGTCGGCACGAGCACGAAGGTGCCGAGCACGACGAGCCCCAGCATGATGACGACGAAGCCCGACACGCGCACCTTGCCGAGCCACTCGCGCACGTCGACGCGCCGCGGGGTCGACGGCGTCGAGCGGGACGCACGGGGTGACGGGGCGGCCTTCGCCGACTTCTTCGTGCCGGTCTTCTTCGCGCCCGTGGCACCGGATGCCACGGGCCGGCGGGGAGGCAATGTCGGTCGGTCCACGGCATCCCCTCTCGTTCTCGCCCGCGCGGTCACGGGCGACGGGCGGAGCCGAGTCTACGTCGCCGACCTGCGGGGCCCCGGGGACGCGCCGAGCCCCCGGCGCGTGCACGGAAACGCGAAAGGAGAGGAAGCCGTAGGGCTCCCTCTCCTTTCGTCGGACGATCAGCCCTTGAAGCGGGGGAACGCCGAGCGGCCCGCGAACACCGCGGCGTCGCCGAGGTCTTCTTCGATGCGGAGCAGCTGGTTGTACTTCGCGACGCGCTCGCTGCGCGCCGGGGCACCGGTCTTGATCTGGCCGGCGTTCACGGCGACGGCGAGGTCGGCGATCGTGGTGTCCTCGGTCTCACCCGAGCGGTGCGACAGCATCGAGGTGTAGCCCGAACGGGTGGCCAGGTTGATGGCATCCAGGGTCTCGCTCAGCGTGCCGATCTGGTTGACCTTCACGAGCAGCGAGTTGGCGATGCCGAGGTCGATGCCCTTCTGCAGACGCTGGGGGTTGGTGACGAACAGGTCGTCGCCGACGAGCTGCACCTTCGAGCCGATGGCGTCGGTCAGCTTCTTCCAGCCGTCCCAGTCGTCTTCGGCGAGCGCGTCTTCGATCGTGACGATCGGGAAGTTCGCGACGAGGTCGGCGAAGTAGTCGACGAGCGTGTCGACGCTCCACTCCTTGCCCTCGACGGTGTAGACGCCGTCCTTGAAGAACTCGGTGGCGGCGACGTCGAGGCCGACGGCGATGTCCTGACCGGGGGTGAAGCCGGCCTTCTCGATCGCGCGGATGAGGAAGTCGAGGCCCTCGCGGTTGCTGGGCAGGTCGGGGGCGAAGCCGCCCTCGTCACCGAGACCGGTGTTGTAACCCGCGGACTTCAGCTCGCCCTTGAGGACGTGGTAGACCTCGGTGCCCCAGCGGAGCGATTCGCTGTAGGTCTCGGCGCCGATGGGCGCGAGGAAGAACTCCTGGAAGTCGATGCCGTTGTCGGCGTGCTCGCCACCGTTGATGACGTTGAACAGCGGAACGGGCAGCAGGTGCGCGTTGGGGCCGCCGAGGTAGCGGAACAGGGGCAGGTCGGCGCTGTCGGCGGCGGCCTTGGCGACGGCGAGCGAGACGCCGAGGATGGCGTTGGCGCCGGTGCGCGACTTGTTCTCGGTACCGTCGGTCTCGATGAGGATCTCGTCGATGATGCGCTGCTCGCTGGCTTCGACGCCCTCGATGGCGGGGCCCAGCTCGTCGACGACAGCGGCGACGGCCTTGAGCACGCCCTTGCCGCTGTAGCGGCTCTTGTCGCCGTCACGCAGCTCGTAGGCCTCGAAGGCGCCGGTGGATGCGCCGGAGGGAACAGCCGCGCGCTGAACGATGCCGTCGTCGAGGAGCACCTCCACCTCGACGGTCGGGTTTCCGCGCGAATCCAGAATCTCGCGCGCGTTGACAGCCTCGATAAGTGCCACGAAGGACTCCTCGTTGGTTCTTGAGTGAAAGAGGGCGGAGCGTCATCGGTCCGTGGTCGAGTCTAGTGACCGCCCCCGACGCTCGTGGGCCAGAGCGTCATTCCGCGTCGGACTCCGCTCCGCCACGCCCGCGGCCGCCTGCGTCAAGACCCGGCGCCGACCTCCCCGGCATCCACGACGATCGCGAGGGCCACACCGTCCCACCCCTTGCGGTCGAGGGTCTGCAGGGCGGTGGCGTCGAAGCGGGGGTCGCTTCCGAGCATCAGGATGCCGCGGCGCGCGCCCTGCACCTTCGAGTCGGTGGTGTCGGCATCGGCGACGTCTCCCCCGCGCACGACGTTGTCGAGCACGACGACCGTGCCCGGACGCCCGAGCCGAGCGGCCCAGTCGAGGTACAGCGTGTTGGATTCCTTGTCGGCGTCGATGAAGACGAGGTCGAAAGCGTCCTCCCCCTCGAGGGTGGGGAGCACGTCGGCGCCACGCCCCACGCGCACGTCGACACGGTCGGCCACGCCCGCGCGCCGCAGGTTGGCCCGCGCGACATCGGCGTTGGCCGATTCGGCCTCGATCGACACGACCCGGCCTCCCTCGCCGACGGCGCGGGCGAACCAGATCGTCGAGTATCCGCCGAGGGTGCCGATCTCGAGCACGCGGCGAGCGCCGGCGATACGCGTGAGCAGGTGCAGGAACTTGGCATTGACGGGGGCGACCTCGATCGAGGGGAGGCCCGCCGCGTGCTGCGCCGAGAGCGCGGCATCCAGGATCGGGTCGGAGCCGACGAGCGTGCGGGTCAGGAAGGCGTCGACGTCGTCGTGGGTGGGCACGGTCCCAGCCTGGCGGGGCGGCGGTCGTGGGTCAACGCGCGTCAGCGTTCGCCGCGCAGGTGCGCGCGGGTCATCTCGTCGTACTCCTCGTCGGAGAGGTCGTCGAAGCCCTGGGCCTCGACGCGGTCGGTGCGCATCCAGCGGACGAGCAGGATGACGAGGATCGGCACGTCGGCGAACTCGGCGATGAACCAGATCATGTCGCCGGCGAGATGCTGATCGTGCAGCGTCGACGGCCACCACGACATCGTCTGCACGGCATCCGGGATCAGGTCGACGACCGAGTCGTTGAGGCGCAGCAGCAGCCCGGGGACGGAGTCGATCAGCAGCTCGACGAAAGCCAGCAGGAACTCGATCGCGATGAAGGTGCCCGTGTGCACGGCCCCCAACGCCATCATCGGCAGCACCATCGCGAGCCCGACGAGCGGCACGACCACCCCCAGCGACGCCTCGACGACGGGGTTCACACGCAGGATGCCGGCGAGCGGGGTCAAGAAGAGGCAGAACACCGCGGCGATGACGACGGTGGCCACCATCGCGTTGCCGAAGATCCGCGTGACGCGGGAGGCGAGGACGCGCTCGATCACGGCGCCCGCTCCCAGTCGGGCGGCCAGGTCGAGCGGGCGTCCGGCGGCGATCCCGGCCGGGACGGCGAAGATCAGCAGCGCGATGCGGGTCGAGAACGCCCAGCGGAGCTCGGCCGAGAAGACCGCGAGGAATCCGAGCTCGATCGCGGCGTACGGCAGGAGCCCGAGTGCGAAGAACCCGATCGTCCGGCGCAGGGGCCACTCCTCGCCTCGACGACGCAGACGCGCGACACCGACGAGGTAGGCCGCGGATGCCACGAACAGCACGCCGAGCGTGAGGGGGTCGGCGCGCCAGGTGGTCAGGAGGATGTGCAGAGGAGGCGTGGGGGAACGGTACGACCGTGAGCTATGGGTTGGCCGGGACGTCGGCGGAAGGCCGCGGCGACACCGAGGGCGACGGCTCCGCGTCGCCCCGGAGGGCGCCCAGCACCGCCGGCAGCAGGGCCTCGGCCGTGCGCCGGTAACCCAGGGCGCTGGGGTGGAAGCGGTCGATGCTGAACATCTCGTCGGGGCGTTCGGCGAAGACCGGTCCCACCGCCCGGGCCAGGCCCACCACTCGCGCGCCGGCACGCTCGGCGGCGCGGGCCTGCGCCGCCGCCAGCTGGCGCGAGGAGCGCGACGCGAGGGTGCGCAGCGGCTGCGGCACCGCGCGCAGCGTGCCGAGGTCGGGGCAGGTTCCCACGACCACGGCCGTCCCCCGGGCCGTCAAGGCGCCGACGGCCTGCTCGAGCTGCGCCGCGGCGCGCACGGGGGGAACGCGGTGCGTGACGTCGTTGCCGCCCACCACGACGACGGCGACGTCGGCGCGGTAGTCCGGCGGAAGGGCGGCGATCTGCGCCGCGAGAGCCGAGGTCTCCGATCCTACGACCGCGGCGGTGCGCAGGCGCACGGGTCGCGCGGCCGCGCGGGCGATGCCCTTGGCGAGCCGTGCTCCCAGGGTGTCGCGTCGGTGTCCGGCGCCCAGACCCGCGGCGATCGAGTCCCCCAGCACCAGCAGCTCGACCGGTCGACCGTCGTGCTTCTTCCGGCGCCAGACGCGGTCGGCATCCAGAGCCTGTTCCCCGAGCGGCTTGCCGATGCGGCGCCGCGCGATCGCCGCCTGACGCGAGATGAGGGTACGCAGGGCCACGGCCGTGGCCCCGAGCACCGCGACCGACGACGCGGCGGCGAGGGTCACCGGCCGTCGAACCGGCCGTCGAACCCTCGCGCGACGCATGTCCCGATCACACCTCGCCGACGTGAACACCGGGTGACCGAGGCGTGGCCGCCGGGCGACGCGGCGACTCTCAGCCGAGCGGCTTGATCTCGAGCGACGCGCCCGTCGTTCCGGCATTCACCGTCGCGAACGACGTGTAGCCGTCGGCGCTCGCCCGTTCGAGGAGGGCCTTGAGGTTCTTCGTGCGCTGCTCCAGGCGCACGCGTGCGCCATCGGCCACGAGCTCCGCCTTCACCCGCAGCAGGTCCTCGAGTGCGACGTCGCGATCGTGCACGAGCACCACGGCTCGCTCGCCCGTGTCCACGGCGTCCTGCAGCAGGTCGACGATGCGCTCGAAACCGATCGAGAACCCCACGGCCGGAACGTCCTGACCGAGGAAACGCCCGATCATGCCGTCGTAACGACCGCCCCCGCCCAGCGAGTAGTCGACGCTCGGGTGGGCCAGCTCGAAGATCGTGCCGGTGTAGTACCCCATGCCTCGAACGAGGAACGGGTCGAAGACCAGCGGCGCGTCGGCGCCGCGCGCGGCGGCCACCGTCTCGCCGAGGGCTACGAGGTGCGCGATGACCTCGTCGGGGATGCCGTCGGGCAGAGCCGCGCGAATGCCGGCGTCGTCGAAGCGCGCGTCGTCGGGGCGAGGACGTTCGAGATAGGCCGCGACGGCGTCGGCGGCCTCGGGCGTCGCTCCGCGGTCGCGCAGCTCGGCGACGACACCCGAGGCGCCGATCTTGTCGAGCTTGTCGATCGTGATCAGGACCCCGGGCCGCTCGTCGGGGGCGAAGCCGAACACGTCGAGCATCGCGTCGAGGACGCGACGATCGTTGACACGGATCGTTCCGCCCTCGAGCCCCAGCGCGTCGAGCACATCGAGGCTCGCCGTCATCAGCTCGGCCTCGGCGCGGGCCGACGCGTCGCCGATGATGTCGATGTCGCACTGCAGGAACTGGCGGTACCGGCCCTTCTGGGGGCGCTCCGCCCGCCAGACCGGCGCCATCTGGATCGCGCGGAACACCGTCGGCAGCTGAGCCCGGTTCGTGGCGTAGAACCGGGCGAGCGGAACGGTGAGGTCGTAGCGCAGGCCGAGGTCGGCGAGAGCGGCCGGATCGTCGGCGGCGGCGCGGATGCCCTCGGCATCCATTCCCCGCTTCAGGATGCTGAACGACAGCTTCTCGTTGTCGCCGCCGATCCCGGCGTGCAGCCTCGAGTACTCCTCCATCACGGGCGTCTCGATCTCGTCGAAGCCGTGGGCGCGGTAGCGCTCGCGGATGACGGCGAGCACGCGCTCGCGACGGGCTTTGTCAGCGGGGAGGAAGTCGCGCATGCCGCGCGGCGGGTTCACGGATGCCACGCGTCCATTGTCTCAGCCCCCGCCGGTGCGCTCGCGCCGTCGCCGTCGAGAGCACACGCCAACGCCGAGAGCACCCGCGACGACGTGTGCCCTCGGCCACGACGTGTGCGCTCGTGACGCCGGGGCGGGGGTCAGGGGGCGCCCGGCGCGGCCTCGGCCGCCGCGACGTCGGCGCGCAGGGTGCGGAGTCGCTCGCGCAGGGTGCGCTCGGCGTCCCAGCCCCGGTCGCGGCCCTGCTGCACCAGCGCCAGCAGCGCGTCGCCCAGCTCCGCCTCGGTCGCGGGATCGGCGAGCCGGTGCGTCGGCGCGTGCACGCCCACCTGCGCGGCCTTGCCGACCAGCTTCTGCGCGAGCGCGAGCGCGGGCATGTGGTCGCTGACCCCGTCGAGGACACTCGTGCGCTCGCTCTTCTCGGCCGCCTTCGCCGCGTTCCAGTGCACGAGCACTTCCTCGGGAGTGGATGCCACGGCCCCGGCGAAGACGTGCGGATGCCGGCGCACCATCTTCTCGGTGAGTCCGCGAGCGACGTCGTCGATGTCGAAAGGCTCGACGGGATCGCCCGACGCGATCTCGGCGTGGAACAGCACCTGCCACAGCAGATCGCCCAGTTCCTCGCGCAGGTCGGCGCGGGTGCCCGACTCGACGGCGTCGATCACCTCGGCGCTCTCTTCGACGAGGTAGGGCACGAGGGCCGCGTGGTCGATCGTCTTCGTCCACGCGCAGCGTTCGCGCACGGCCCGCATGGTCTCGGCCGCTTCTCGCAGGGCATCGTCGCTCACGGCGTCTCCTCTCGCAGCGCCGACGGCGCCGGTTCCCCGAGTATCCCCCGCGCGGCCGCGACCCGTGCGGTGGACCGGCCGCGGGCGATCGTTCTGGAAACACCGCCCGAACCGACTCCGGACGATTGCGACCACAAATCCCCTTCGACGCCGATGTGTGCGGTGCGAGGCTGTTTCGCCCGGAGGATGTCCGGCTTTGGGCCACGCGGACTGCACGGCCACGGCTTCTCCCCATGCCCGTGCGCCGTCGCACGCCGTCCCGGCGTCATTCACACGTCACCGGACGCCGATAATCTGGGGCTGTGCGTGAACTGACCCCGACCGAGGCCATCGACCTCGTGGGCCGCTTCGAAGCCGGCCAAGAGCTCCCCGAACAGATGCGCGCCGACGTGCGCCTGCTCGGCTCGTTGCTCGGCCGCGTCCTTCAGGAGAGCGGCTCCCCCGGCCTGTACGACGATGTCGAGCGGCTGCGCTCGGCGACGATCCAGGCCTACACCGACGAGACGCCCGAAGCGTTCGAGCGGGCCGCGGCGATCGCCGACGGCTTCTCGATCGCGCGGGCCGACGAGGTGGCCCGTGCCTTCACGGCCTACTTCCATCTCGTCAACCTCGTCGAGGAGCATCAGCGCGTGCGCGTGCTGCGCGAGCGAGGCGACAACCCGTCGCGCTCCGGCACGCCCGACACGATCGCGACGGCATACGAGCGGCTGTCGAGCGAAGTGGGCGAAGAGACCGCGCTCGCGCGCCTCCAAGCGCTGCGCTTCCACCCGGTCTTCACGGCTCACCCCACCGAGGCCCGCCGCCGCGCGATCTCCACGAGCATCCGTCGCCTGTCGGAGTTGCTCGCCGAGCACGACGCCGCCTCCGACGGTGGCACCGAGAGCCGTCGAACCGAGCGCCGCATGCTCGAAGAGATCGACACGCTGTGGCGCACCGCTCCCCTCCGCCGCGAGAAGCCGTCGCCCGTCGACGAGGTGCGCTCGGTCATGTCGGTGTTCGACGAGACGCTCTACACCGCCGTACCGCGCGTGTACCGCCGCATCGACGACATCCTGCAGGGCGAGCACGCCGGCTCCCGCGCCCCGATCGTGACGCCGTTCGTGCGCGTCGGCTCGTGGGTCGGCGGCGACCGCGACGGAAACCCCTTCGTCACGGCATCCGTCACCCGCAAGGCCGCCGCGATCGCGAGCGAGCACGTGCTGCTGGGCCTCGAACGCACCACGCAGCGCGTGGGTCGCGGACTGACCCTCGATGCCGAGTCCACGCCGCCGAGCGATGCCCTCGTCACCCTGTGGCACCGTCTGCGCGCCGCCGACGAAGACGCCGCGGCCGAGATCGCCGAGCGTTCCCCCGACGAACCCCACCGCCGCATCATGCTGTTGCTGGCACGCAAGATCGCCGCGACCCGTTCCCGCAACGCCGACCTCGCGTACCGCGACCCCGAGCACCTGCTCGCCGATCTGCGGACGGTGCAGGATTCACTCGTCGCCGCGGGAGCCGCACGTCAGGCCTACGGCGCCCTGCAGCGCCTGGTGTGGCAGGTCGAGACCTACGGCTTCCACCTCACCGAGCTCGAGGTGCGACAGCACTCGGCCGTGCACCGGAAGGTTCTCGAGGAGCTCCGCGCGGGCGGCGCCCGCAGCGAGCAGACCGACGAGGTGCTCGAGGTCTTCCGTTCCATCGCCTACGTGCAGGAGCGCTTCGGGCCCCGCGCCGCCGGTCGGTACATCGTGTCGTTCACGCAGTCGGCCGAAGACCTGGCCAACGTGCACGAACTGGCCGCGTTCGCGATGGGCCCGGGTGAGGACGTGCCCGTCCTCGACGTCATCCCTCTCTTCGAGACCTTCGCCGACCTGCAGGCCGCCCCCGGCATCCTCGCCGAGATCGTGTCGCACCCGTCGTTCGTCAGTCGGCTGGATGCCACGGGCCGACGACTCGAGGTCATGCTGGGTTACTCCGACTCCTCCAAAGACGTCGGACCGGTCGCGGCGAACCTCGCGCTGTACGAGGCCCAGGCGAAGATCTCGACGTGGGCCGAGACCGAGGGCATCGAGCTGACGCTCTTCCACGGTCGCGGTGGTGCGCTCGGACGAGGCGGCGGACCCGCCAACTCCGCGATCCTCGCGCAGCCCCCGCACTCCGTCGACGGCCGGTTCAAGCTCACCGAGCAGGGCGAGGTCATCTTCGCCCGCTACGGCGATGCCGACATCGCCATGCGCCACATCGATCAGGTCGCGGCGGCCGTGCTCACGGCATCCTCCCCCTCGATCGAGCGCCGCAACCGTGGGGCCGCTGAGGCGTTCGCCGATGTCGCGAGCACGATGGACGTCGCCTCGCGGGAGCGTTTCTTCGCCCTCGTGAAGGCTCCCGGCTTCGCACCGTGGTTCGCCACGGTCACGCCGATGGAAGAGCTCGGTCACCTTGCATTGGGCTCTCGCCCCGCGCGACGCGGCCTCTCGGTCGAGTCGCTCGAAGACCTCCGAGCCATTCCCTGGGTGTTCTCGTGGACCCAGGCGCGCATCAACCTCGCCGGATGGTTCGGTCTGGGCACGGCGCTCGACGCCGTCGGCGATGAGCCGCGCCTGCGCGACGCGTACGAGCAGTGGCCGCTGTTCCGCACCATGATCGACAACGTCGCGATGAGCCTCGCGAAGGCCGACGAGCGCATCGCCCGCCGCTACCTGGCGCTCGGCGACCGTGACGATCTCGCCGGGCTCGTGATGGACGAGATGCTGCTCACGCGGTCGTGGGTCGAACGCATCACCGGCGGCGACCTGCTGGGCAACAAGCCCGTGCTGCAGCGCGCGGTCAAGATGCGCAGCCCCTACGTCGACGCGCTCTCGCTGCTGCAGTTGCGGGCGCTCCGCGCCCTGCGCGACGCGGCGAACACCTCCGAGACACCGGATGCCGAACAGCAGCGCCTGCTGCTGCTCTCGGTGAGCGGTGTGGCCGCGGGACTCCAGAACACCGGGTGATCAACCCCTCGCCACCGCGATGCGCCGGCTCCCTTTCGAGGGGGTCGGCGCTTCGCACGTCACGACGAGTTGTCGTCCCTGCCGCTCACCGGCCATCCCTCGCGCAGACCAACCGCGCGCGGTGGCCTCAGTCGACGGCTCGATCGGACGCGTGTCGCGACAGGCTGCGACCGTACCGCTCGGTCAGTTGCACCATCAGATCCGGCGTCTCACGATCGAGCCCGAAGACGTAGCCGGGGAAGTCGAGTTCCTTCTGCGCCGCCCAGATCTCGTCGTGCCGATCCGGCGAGAGCAGACGGAGCGGGTCGCCCACCGCGACCCACCCGATCGGAACCACCGTCTCGGGCGGCAACACGGTGCGCAGGTGCACGACGGCGTTGATCCGCACTTCGCTGCGGTCACCGATCTCGGCCCCGTTGAAGATCCGTGTGCCGGTGGCCAGGAACACCTCGTCGCCGATATCGGCTCCGGCGACGCTCGCCATCGGACCCACCAGGGTGTGCGCGCCGATGTGCACGGGGTGCGTGGCGCTCGCGCGGATGAGGGCGTTCTCCATCACGATCGTGTTCTCGCCCAGCACGATGCGGCTCCCCTCGGACGTGAGGACGGCACCATGCAGCACCTGGCATCCCGCGCCGATCACGACGTCACCGCTGATGACCGCTGTCGAAGCGACCACGGCGTCGGGGTGGATACGCGGCTCCGCGCCCAGGTGAGAGAAACGCATGGGTCGATCCTTCCAGTCGGTGCCGTCAGCGTAGCCCCGGCCCGACGCCGCGTCAGCCTCATCGACCCCGCGCGGCGAACAGCCAGGAGAGGGACGGCGCCTCTCGGCAAGCCGTCGCGACCGTCGTCGGCCTACGACGAAGCGCCGGGCGGCGTCCCCCACAACAGGGAACGCCACCCGGCGCTGACCACGAACACGAAATGTGCCCGTAAATGCGAAATGGCCACCCAACATTGGGTGGCCATTCCGACTAAAAGAAGT